>NZ_JACHMS010000001.1:7282500-8695284 GCF_014205055.1 Streptomyces luteogriseus | reverse complement strand
CGGTGGGTGCGGGGGGTCCGCTCGGCTGGGACAAGCTCACCACCGTGCAGCAGTGGATGTGCGAGCACATCCTCGCATCGAGGCCGCCCTGACGACGAGAAGCCGAATGTCGCGCACCTCGCAGGCCGACAAGTGGGCCCTCATACTACGCCGCCGCCAAGCAGTACTACGAACGCGAAGGGCACCTGCGCGTACCCCGCAAAACATCGAACAGATCGTCATCCACGGGCGACAGGAACATACGGCAACGACGAGGACCAGGAGCAGCGCCAGCTCCGACTCGGCGCATGGGGTCGGGAATCAGAGATCCAGAGCCGCGACGCTGTCGCCGGACCGGATCGAACAGCTGTCCGCCATCGGCATGCGCTGGACATGATCTGTCCCTTTGCTGGCGATGCCATGTTCGCTCACCGAAAGTTTTTCGGCACGGATCATCCTGCGGAGGATGGTGCGGGCGGCGGTCAGGTCGTCTTCGAGGGCGGTGATGCGAGATCTACAGTCGAACTCGAGGTGCTCGATGTCGGTGAACCGGACCTCCTCCAGCTGTCCGGCCGGCGGCCGTTGTCCTGGAGTACACCTCCTTGAGCGCTTCGGCGGCGATCTGCTGAAGCTGCTGGTCGCTGGGCGCCGGCTTCCTGGGCGTCGAGAGGCGGGCGGCGTACTGCGGCGGCAGCGCCCACGGTCAGATGCCGGAGGCGGTTCCTGGTCCGTCGAGCCGATGGGCGCGGTGTAGCCGAGGCGGGCGCGGGTTGTCGATGACGATGCCGCCGGTCGTCGGCCGCCCGCTGCTTGGCCTTGGCGCGGATTGCGGCTGCCAGCGGGCCTTCACCTCGCGCTCAGGCGGGCGGCCGAGGTCGGGGCGAGGCTTTTTGATCTGGTCCTTCACGTACCGCCTCGACGGTGCGCTGGGAGAATGCGCAGCAGCTGGGCGACCGCTGGTGCTCTTGAGCTGCTTGACCAGGTACCGCATCTGCGCGGGTGCGCTCTGGGCGCTGGGCGGGTGAACGCCTTGTGCACCGCGGCTTCCAGGCGCGTCCCGAACAGGCTCATCGTCGCCCTCTCCTATTCTCCGTTGTCGACGTCGGTGACGGTGCCGTCCTTGATGTACCGGCGAGGTTGAGTTCGGGGGCGTTGAACCGCTCGCGGACCTCCTCGCCCCACAGGACGCTCTGAGTGGCCCTCCCACTTGACCAGGCCCGGGTTGATGCCGAGCTTGAACCCGCCTGGCAGCGGCTTGCCCTCCCGGTAGGGCAGGAAGTCCAGCGGCGACGGCCCGTTGGCCGCGTAGACGACGCAGTCGGACAGGATCGCGACCGGTACTGCCCGGTGGACGCCGCGTGCTTGACGATCTTGCGGTGCAGGTTGATCCGGGTGCGGGAGATGACCGCCGCGCGGATGTCCGGCCGCCATGTCGGACGGGACAGCGCCGCCACGGCTGCCCGGGCTTCCAGCCCTCACCGCGCGGGCGCTCGCGCAGCTTGCCCAGGCCGCCCTTCACCGTCGCCTTGACCGCCGAGACGACGATCGCCAGCTCCGGGGGCACGCTCCTTGTAGCCGTCCATCGCCGCCAGGAAGTCGGCCGGCTCCATGTCGGCGTGCACACCGAGGTCGGCCATCGTGGCGAGATAGGCGTCGCGCAGCCGTTGTACCAGCCGTCCAGGTAGCGGCCGTTGTCGTACCGGACGTACGCCTCGATCGGGCGCACCTCGTAGCCGAGCTCCACCGCGTACGCGACGGTGGGCGTGGCGTACCAGGCCGGGCCCTCGGTCGCTCGCCCTTCGGCGTGAACGGGCTGGGTAGCAGACTGGCGTCCAGGTCCGCCCATTTGTCCTTGCCGACCTTCACCCGGACAGGTCGACGTGGGACAGGTCGACCAGCCACGAGCCGGGCAGCTTCGGGTCGAACACCGGCGCCTTGACGTGCGTCGGCGCACCGAGGCCGACGATCAGGCCGTTGGCGCCCGCCGCGAAGGCCACGTTCACGTCGATGCCGACCAGGTGCAGGAGGGTGCACTCAGCATCCGTCATCGGCCGCGCCCAGTCGTACGCCTCCTCGAACAGCTTCTCCGCAGGTCCCCGCACGTGGAACCGCGGCAGATCTTTGAGCAGCGGGTGCCCGTCGGGGGCCTCGCACGGCGCGCAGTCCACCGGGTCCTTGCCCAGCGAGCCGGGGTTGTGCTCGGAGTGCCGCTTACCCGTCGCGTCGGGCTCGGAGGCGCGGGTCGGCGGGTGCAGCGCCGTCATCAGCTCCAGGCCGGTCACGGCCGTTGAGCCGCGCGGCGTCATCACCCTCGATGCGTACATGCCAGGACGCGGGCGAGTTCGGCTGGCGGGAGCTGTGCGGCGTGGCCCCAGTGCCGGGTGTCCAGCGCGTTCCACGACGGGATGCACAACTGCACACAGGCCCCGCTCCGAACCGTGGGCCGGGCGGTAGATCCTCGCCCACGGCCCGAACCCGCGCTTCGTGAGCCTCCAGTCGGCGCGGGTCAGTTGCTTGATGACCTTGTGGGCTCGGGAATCCGCCCGGCATGCCGCTCCTCTTCGGTGAGGGCGACGGGGAGGCCGTAGCGCTCGAGGGCGGCCTCGGTGAGCACGAGCAGCGGGTCGGCGTCCTTGCCCGGCCCGGACAACTTCGGCGCCCGAGCCTGGCTTCCTTGAGCGTCCACTCCACCAGGGAGGGGATGCCCTTGGCGGGCACGTCCAAGACCAGGCCGCCGACGCAGTACGCGTATGCCTGGCCGTCGGCGTCGACGTCGACGACCGCCAGCGGCCCGTTCTCAAACCGCGAGTCGCTCTCTCTCGCCGGGGGTCGCGGCCGGGGCCGCCTTCCTCGCGGCCGGGCGTCGCGACGCGGACGACGTCGTCCTGGTGGTGCGCGCCGGACGCGATGTCGCAGCCGGAGGCAGGCGTTGTCGGCGGAGCGGGTCCGGGTCGTCTGCCCGGTCGTCATGGCCGCAGCCTCGGGCGCCGCGTCTGTGGGCACAGGCTGCGCCTGCGGAGCCGGGGCGGGCGCGCTCACAAACGTCTCGGGAACGGCCGTGTCCTTCGCGGGCGCCGCAGGGTTGGGGTCAGCGGGGTAGAGCTCCGCGAGCTTGCCGAGCAGTCGCGCGTACGCCTCGCGTTCCGGCGGGCGGGGCTCGGTCTTACCGGCCTCCCAGCCACTGACGGTTGCCCGTCGAACGTCCAGGGCTGAGGCCACTTCGTCCAGCGTCAGACCGTGTGCCTGGCGCAGCCGCTTACGTTCCGCCGGCGGCGGCAGCACAGACCGGGACGCAACCAGCGCATCGACCGCGTCGAACAACTCGGACATGGAACACCTCCGAGCAACACCCTAGCCCATGACCGTACAGATACCGTACGTTTGGCGTGCGAAGCACGTACCCATCGCGTACGAAGTGCGTTTGAGGTAGACGCCGATGCTGGAGTCCTGCCCTGCGCCCCCCGTCCTCGCGCGGCGGGGTCCGTGCGCCGCAGCCGATGGGGGGACTAGCAGAGACAGCTCCGTGCGAAAGCGCCCGCCGAGACGGCGAACACGAGACCGTGGTGGAGTGACCCCTCACTCCCGCCGCCTACTGCGGCCCGCTCCCCTACGGGGGAGAGACGACCTCGTCGCTGATCTGCCGCATCGCGAGCCGCTACGGGATGGAAGCGAAGGTGCTGCGGGCATGCTGGAAGTGGCGCAACTACCCGCCTGGGGCACGAGGGCGGAGGCGCACGGGCCGACGCCGAGGTGCTGCTGAACGCAGCCGGACGCCAGCTCCTGGCAGGCATATGCGGCGTCGAGGAAGACGTGCTGGCACGGGCGTTGCCGTCCTGGGAAGAAGGGGACACCAAGCTGCGCGCCGAGGATGGCGATCCGGTGGGGCTGTGGCGGATCGGTGGCGCGGTGGCCGGGCCGGTGGCGTTTGGCTGCCGGCTGTGTACGGCCCGGCGTACGGGGACGGCTCTGCGGGCGGTGCGGTACGCGCCGCGGTGGGAGCGGGCGTGTGTTCGGCATGGGCGGTGGCAGCTGGACGCGGACGCCAACCAGCCTCTGAGCACCTCGATCTGCGTGGTCTGCCGGAGGTTGTGGCGGCGCAGCGGCGGTGGGCCGGTGTGGCGCGGCGGGCGGTGCGGGCCGGTGCGGAGTCGGAGCGGGTGTTCTCGCTGGCGCAGGCGGTGGTGGCCCGGTGGTGGGAGCAGGCCCTGCAGTGGGAGCGGGAGACGATCTGGCCGCGGCGCCTGCACCAGGTCGCGGGCGGGGATGCAGGCGGTGCTCTGGAGCGGTGGCGGATCGTGGGGCGGGACGCGGTCGTCTTCCCGGAGGTGGTGGCGGTGGCCGACGCTTTGCTGGACCCGGCCATGGCCGAGCTGGTGTGGGCTGACAGCGGTGCCGGGCGGCCGCGGGCGCTGCCCGCCGAGGGGATGTTCTGCCGCAGGCTCGGTGAGCGGCTGGGGCGGGGGTGGCTGGGGCCGCTGGCCGCGACGGACCACGGCGGGCCGCTCATCGCGTGGATGGGCAGCGTGATCCGCCTTCGCCGCGGCGCCGGCGGGCCGCCCGGGTACGACAACGACCCGTGGTGGCTGCGGCAGGAACACCAGAGCGCGACCATGGCCGGGCAGCTGCGGGTGCTGGGCAAGGAGAAGAAGGCGCCGGTTCGGGGACGATGTGGCGGGCTGCGGTGCCCGCCGAGCAGCGCAGGCTGATCACCAGCGCTATCGACAGCGCCGAGGAGCAGCTGCTGCAGCTGCGCGGGGTACAGACCGGTCCGACCGCCGAGGTCGCCCGGCGGCTGCTGCGCGGGCTCGGTCACAGTGCCGGCCTGATCGAGAACGCCTGGAAACGGACCGCCCTGGCGGCGGTGAACGGCGGGGTGCCGCTTGAGGAGGTGGCCCGGTGGGTTGACGTGCCCGTTGAGGTGCTCAGGCAGATGCTGACGGCGGGCAGGCAGGAGACCGGCGGCTGAGAGCGATGCGTCGACGGGCAGGTCGGCTGTTAGCTGATACGGCACTCGTTCGTGGCAGAAATACTGAAAACGGGAGCCTGTGCCGGCGGGAGCGGCTTGGCTGGCGCGGGTGACCAGCACAGGAGCGGCCCGGCCCCGGAGCCGGGCAGGGCGGGCAGACGTGGACCAGGGCAGCGGGTTCGAGGCGGTGTTCCTTGACCCAGTGGGGCAGGCGGTCCAGCAGCGGTGGGCGGATGCCGCCATGACCGTGGCGTTCGAGGAACTGCCGCCGGTATCGGCGTTCCCGGTGGTCCCGGGACGCCGCTGGGGGCCGGGACTTTGGTGGTCGGCGACCACCGGGCGGCACGTAGCCGCCGGGTCCAACGCGATGCGCGCCCAGCTGATGGTCCTGGACCGCGACCCGGACGTGACCGGCCTGGCGGGGCGGCCGGTGCGGCTGCTGTGGCGTAATCCCCGCGGGCAGGTGCGCTCCTGGGTGCCGCAGCTCTTCGCCCGTCGTACCGACGGCACCGCGCTGCTCGCCGACTGTCCCAGCCACGCGGGCGCCGACGGCGAACGCGCCCGGGGCGCCGCCAAGGCCGTCGCGGAAGCGTGCGCGCACATCGGCTGGAGCTACCGGCGCCTGACACCGCTCGACGACGTACTGGCCGCCAACCTGAAATGGCTGGCCGGCTACCGCCATCCCCGCAACGCCGGCCAGCCCGGCCTGATGCCCGCTGTCTTGGAGGCGTTCACGCGGCCGCGGCCGCTGATCGAAGGCGCCAGCGCGGCCGGCGACCCCATCAAGGTCCTGCCCGCCGTCTTTCACGCCCTGTGGCACGGACAGCTGACGGCCGGCCTGGACACGCCGCTGCACGAACGCGTCCCCGTCGGCCCGCGGGACTGGAGCGGCCCCCAGACCGGAGATGCCGGGTGAGCGCGCGGCGCCATGCCCGGCCGGCCGTGAAGGTCGGTGCTCACATCCGCTTCCGTGGCACGAAGTGGCAAGTGGTCGCCCTGTCGGGACAGGACATCCACCTCGTCGGCCCGGACGGCGGCGGCCAGGCCGTGCTCGCCGGGCACCTGTTCGCCGACCCCGGCTTCACCGTCGTCGGGGCCGATGCGCCTCAGGCGGCACCGCAGTGGGGGCTGTTCGAGACCGCCCCCTGCCGCGGCGCGTGAGAAGGCGCTGGCCTGGCAACGACACGTCAGGAAAGTCGAATGCGGCCTGCCTGGCGGGCCCGGCAGCGAAGGAGCAGTGCGCGAGCAGTACGACCCCGAGCGGTACACGCTGGCCGAACGGGAGCAGGCCAAGGCCCAGGAGCTGACCGCGCTCGGATTCGGCCGGGTCTCGCGCACCACGGTGCAGCGCATGCGGCTCGCCTACCGCAAGCAAGGCCTGTGGGGGCTGCTCGACCACCGCACCACCCGCGCCTCCAGCCCCACCGGCCGGGCCGACGAGCGGGTCGTCGCCGCCGTCCGCGAAGCGCTGCGCCGCCGCCGCGGCCGCTCCAAGGGCACCATCAACGGCCTGTTCCCGCTGATCAACCAGATCCTCGAGGACCGGCACGGCCCCGGCACGGTGCCCGCGCCGTCCCAGGCCAAGCTGTACCGGCTCGTCACCAATCTCGCCCGGCCCGGCGAACTGCCCTCCGGACCCGTCCGGCACGTACCGGCGAGCGTCGACGGGCGGGCGTTCACCCCGGCTACGGCACTGCGGCCCGGCGAGCAGGTCCAGGTCGACACCACCCGCCTGGACGTCCTGGCCCTCTTCGACGACGGGCATCTGGCCCGGCCCGAACTGACCATTGCCGTCGACGTCGCCACCCGTGCCATCCTCGCCGCCGTGCTGTGCCCGAGTGCGACCAAGGCCGTGGACGCCGCCCTGCTGCTGGCGGAGATGGCCGTCCCGCACCCCGCCCGCCCCACTTGGCCGGACATCCTGCGCATGGACCACGCCCCCGCACTCCCCCACCAGCGGCTGGCCGCGCTGGATGCGCGACTGGCCGCCGCGGCGGCCCGGCCCTTCGTCCTGCCCGAGACGATCGTCGTCGACCGCGGCGAAGTTTTCGTCTCCGCCGCGTTCACCGCCGCCTGCGAACACCTCGGCATCAGCGTCCAGCCCGCCCCGCCGCGCGCTCCCACCGCCAAAGGCATCGTCGAGCGGACGTTCGGCACCATCAACGCCCTGTTCTGCCAGCACCTGCCCGGCTACACCGGATCCGACGTCACCCGCCGCGGCCCCGACACCGAGAAAGACACCTGCTACAGCGTCCCCCAGCTCCAGGACCTGCTCGACGAATGGCTGGTGCACTACCACCACCGGCCCCACGAAGGCCTGCGCCAACCGATGATGCCGAAAAAGGCCCTCACCCCCAACCAGATGTGGGCCGCGCTGGTCGCCGTCGCCGGGTACGTGCCCGTCCCGCTCACCGGCAGCGACTACCTCGAGCTGCTGCCCGTGCGCTGGCAGGCCATCACCCCCGCCGGCATCACCATCCACCACCGCACCTACGACCACGATCTCCTCGCCCCCTACCGCGGCCAGGCCTCCCCCGTTGCCGGCCGGGGCAGGAAATGGGAAATCCACTACAACCCCCACGACGTCCGCCAGATCTGGATCCGCCTGCCCGACGGCGAGCTCACCGAAATCCCCTGGATCCACCGCGACCACGTCCACCAGCCGTTCAACGACCACACCTGGCAGCACATCCGCACCCACGCCCACCACAACAACCACGACGACAGCCAGCAGCATGAAGCCGGCCTCGCCGACGCCCTCGACCAGCTCATGCGCCGCGTCCACAGCGGCCACGCCACCACCACCGAACAAGCCCTCCTCGCCCGCGCCACCACACTGCCCATTGCCGCCGCACGGCACCCGCAATACGCCACCGGCCCCATAACCGGCGAGCCGGCGCAGCACGGAGAGTCGGCGCAGCACGGCGAGGACGACAGCACCGACGACCTCGACGACCTCCCCGAGGACGACACCCGCCCCGCCGCGGCCGAAGGATTCGGGCTCTACGACGCACACGAGGAAGCCGACAAGTGGTGAACACCCGCCCCCACCCCGCAGCGCAGTACCCGAGCAGCGCACCCGCCGACGCGGGCAGCGAGGGTACGGCCGAGCCGTCCTGGCCCCTGACCACCTGGCGGGGCTGGCACCGCTTCGCCACCACCAACCCGCCCGCCCCGCCCCAGCCCGACGACCCGCCCCGCAGCCTTGAGGAACGCCTCGCCTACCACTCCGCGTTCGTCACCATCCGCACCCCGCCATCAGCCAGCTCGCCACCCAGGTCCGCACCCTGATGATCCTCGGCCGCCACCAGCAGACCACCGCACGGCCCTCCCTCATCGTCACCGGACCCGCCGCAGCCGGGAAAACCACCGCCCTGCTCAACGTCGGCCGCGCCTGCCACCTCGCCCACACCCGCAAAAACCCCGCACCGCCCGGATCAGCCCACGCCGCGGCCCCCGTGGCGTACGTCCTGGTCCCTCCCGGCGCCACCGCGAAAACCCTCATCACCGAATTCGCCCGCTACCTCGGCATCCCCGTCACCACCCGCATGACCCAGACCCAGATCACCGACGCCGTCAGCCACACCTACACCACCGCGGGCGTCCAACTCGTCCTCATCGACGAAATCCACCGCCTCAACCCCCGCACCACCACCGGCGCCCAAACCGCCGACCTGATCAAAGACCTCACCGAACGCCTCCCCGCCACCTTCGTCTACGCCGGCATCAACGTCACCGACACCCCCCTGTTCAGCGGGACGCGCGGCGCTCAGCTCGCCGGACGGGCCACGCTCATCACCTGCGGCCCCCTCCCCGCCCGCCACGGCACCCGCCAACCCTTCCGCGACGTCATCACCGACATCGAAAACGCCCTCGACCTCCACCACCACAAACCCGGCACCCTCCTCCGGCACGCCCCCTACCTCCACCAGCGCACCGCCGGCCGCATCGGATCCCTCACCCGCCTCATCCGCCAAGCAGCCATCACCGCCATCTGCGACGGCACCGAACGCATCACCAAAACCACCCTCGACGCGCTACAACTCGACCACCTCGCCGAACAACACAACCGCCCCACCCGCAACCGCTAACCCCGACCCACCAACCAGGCAAAACAGCGCTGACCAGCACAAACACCAACCGAGTCTTTACACGCTAGAACTACCTACAAACCAACCGAGCCACCCCCCACACACACAACACATAAGCCCAGCTCACACACCCCGCCCACCCCGCCCCAACCACCCACCCCGCCTCTCAACAAACCCACAACACCCCAGGCCAACAAACACCCGACCCACCAACAAACCCCCCTCCGAGCGTTAGGGCCCTCCACATACTTCGTGACGTGCCCCGCCTGCACACGGGCCCAGTGGACCACCCTGAAGCGCCCATGGCGCTGCCGCGCCTGCCGCGCACTGCTGGAGAAAGAACAGGTACACCGGCCCGTCGACCGGTTCGTCAGGTTCATCGAGACCACCACCCGAACAGGACTCTTCGCGATGCCCGACCTGGGCGAGCCCCTCACCGACGCGGAACTCGGACTCACGGACGGTCCTGAGGACGACTGGTCATGATGGCACGTCCCGGGTGGGGCGCGGGGATGGGCCAGCCCCAGCGGTGACCAGCGCAGCCAAGGTGTCCCGGCTGGGCAAGCGCCCGCCTAAGACCGCGTAGATGGTCGATTTCGGCAGTCCCTGCACATCAGCGATCTGTTCGAGCCGTCGGAGGCACAGGTCTCGGTCAAATGCGTGACGATCCCCTTCTGGCGGGTGATCTGCCGGCGTAGTCAGCCGTCGGGCCGTAGGGGGGACAACGGGCAGGACGAGAGCGGCGGTCCGCCCCCGTCAGTGCGCCAGCCACAGACGGGCGTAGGGGCCGTTGCGAGCGAGGAGGTCCGTGTGGGTGCCCTCCTCAGCAATGGCGCCATCCGCCAAAACGACTATGTAGTCCGCGCGGGCGGCGGTGGTGAGTCGGTGGGCAACAATCAGGGAGGTGCGACCCTCGGTAAGTCGGGCTACAGCATCGGAGACAGCTGCTTCGGTCACCGGGTCCAGGGCCGAGGTAGCTTCGTCGAGGAGGAGCACATCTGGCAAGATCAGCTGGGCGCGAGCGAGGGCTATGAGTTGGCGCTGGCCTGCGGACAGGGTGCGGCCGCCCTCCCCGACGGGGTGCCGGTAGCCACCAGGGAGCCGGGAGAGCAGCTCGTGAGCTCCGACGGCGCGCGCCGCGGCCTCCACCTCGCCCTCGGCCGCTCCAGGACGACCGTACGCGATGGCGTCGTAAACCGTGCCACCCGTCAGGTGCGGCTCCTGCGGAACAATGCCGAGGCGCCGCCGGTAGTCCCCGAGTTCCAGCGTGCGCAGGTCATACCCGTCCACGCGTACGGCACCCGCAGTGACATCGTAGAACCGGCCAACCAGCTTCACGAGTGTCGACTTGCCCGCGCCAGTCTCTCCGACCAGAGCCACGGTCCGGCCGACCGGGATGCTCAGGCGCACCCCGTCCACCGCGTCGCGCGTCGCACCGGGGTAGCGGAAGCGTACGTCTTCGAAGTCGATCGCACCCTTCAACTGGGTTACGGGGAGTGGCTGTGAGGCTCGGGGAGTGCCGGTAGGGGTACCGAAGAGGTCCAGGATGCGGCTGAGCCCGACCGACGCCTGCTGATAGCCGTCGAAGACCTGGGAGAGTTGCAGGACGGAGGAGAACAGGACATCCACGTAGAGGAGAAACACCACGAGCATGCCCATGGTGAGGCCGCCGTCACGGGCTCGGTCCGCGCCGAAAGCCAGGACGCATGCGGCGGTCGCGCCCGGCAGGAGTTCCACGAAACCGAAGTAGCCCGCCGCGTGCCGCTGGGCGCGCAATCGGGCCGTGCGGTAGGCGGCACTCTTGTCGGCGAACCGGTCGGCGCCGCGCTCCGTCTGGCAGAAGACCTGGGCGATGCGCAGGCCCGCGACGTGCTCCTGCAGCTCCGCGTTGACCGCGCCGGACGTGTCGCGGGCGGCACCGTATGCTCCCGCGGCCACCCACCGGAACAGCGCCGTCGCGCCGACCAGGGCCGGCAGGCCCGCGCACACCACCAGGCCGAGCCGCCAGTCCAGGACGAGCAGCACGGTCAGCACGGAGAGGGTGGAGATCACGCTGACGGCCGCGGTGGCGAAGCCGGTCTGGGCGAACGCCGCGACCGACTCCACGTCCGCGGTCATCCTGGTCATGATCCGGCCGGACAGCTCGCGTTCGTAGTACGCGAGGTCGAGGCGCTGCAGATGGGCGAAGCCGCGCAGCCGCAGCACGTAGCGGAGGCGCTCGCCGAGGAGGCCGTTCGTCCTGATCTGGGCCATGCTGGCCGCCCAGCCGACCAGCACGATGGCGACGGCGGCCACGGAGGTCGCCAACACCACGCGGGACGCGGCCTGTTGGATGCCGTCGTCGATGCCCGTGCGGATGAGCAGCGGAACGAACACGCTCACCAGGGCGTCGAGCAGGACGAACACCGCCCCCAGGACGAGCGCGCGCCGGAAGGGGCGCAGCAGACCGCGCAGGCCGAAGCCGGGCTCCGCTTCGGGGGCGGGCGCGGTGGCGGTGGGAGCGAGTGCGGCGAGCTGCGGCGGGGCGGCGGCGTCCCGCTCCAGAGCTTCCGTGGCAAGGGCCGGGCCGGTGTCGAAGGGCAGCAACTCGTCGTACGGAGCGGCCGTGTGGGCTGCTGCGTCGTGGTGTCCGGCTGCCTCCTCGTCGTTCGGGGCGGCGGCGGACGCGAACAGGTCCCGGTACGCCGCCGAGCGAGCCATGAGTTCGTCGTGCGTGCCGGTGTCGCCGACCCTGCCGTCCTCCAGGAGTGCTATGCGGTCGGCGAGTTGGAGGGTGGAGCGGCGGCGGGCGACGAGCAGGGCGGTCCGGCCCCGCATGACCTGCCGGAGCTCGGCGTGGATCGCCTCCTCGGTGCGGGAGTCGACGGCCGAGGTGGCGTCGTCGAGCAGCAGGACGCGGGGGTCGGTGATCAGAGCCCGGGCCAGTGCGACCCGCTGCCGTTGGCCGCCGGAGAGGGTGAAGCCCCGTTCGCCGACCGTGGTGTCGTAGCCGTGGGGCAGTTCACGGATGAAGCCGTCGGCGCCAGCCGCCGTGGCCGCCGCCGTGATCTGGGCGTCCGTGGCGTCGGGGCGGCCGTAGGCGATGTTGTCGCGCACGGTGCCGGAGAACAGGAAGCTGTGTTCCGGGACCAGGCCGATTGCAGACCGCAGCGAGTCCAGGGCCAGGTCCCGCACGTCGCTGCCCCCGACGCGCACCGCTCCGCCCCGCACGTCGTAGAAGCGCGACAGCAGCAGCGAGACCGTGGACTTGCCGGAACCGGGCGCACCGACCAGGGCGAGCGTCTCGCCCGGCCGGACGGTGAGGGAGAGCCCGCTCAGCACGGGGCGTGCGTCCGCGTGTGTCTCCCCGTCGTGGTGCGCCTCGGCCCCCTCGTATCCGAACGTGACGTCGGCCAGCTCGATACCGAGAGGACCCGGCGGCAGCTGTCGCGCGTCGGGGCGGTCCGTGATGCCGGGGCGGGTGTCGATCACTTCGAAGACCCGGACGACGCTGGCCCGCGCCTGGTGGAGGCTGGTCACCACGGTGGCCAGGCCGCGCAGCGGCGAGACGATCTGGGCCACATAGGTGGAGAACGCGACGAACGTGCCAAGGGAGATGGCGCCGCGCGAGGCCATCCAGCCCCCGGTGGCGAGGATGCCGACCTGGCCCAGGAGCGGCAGGGCCTGCAGGGTCGACCCGTACAGAGCGTTGAGGCGTACGACCCCCTGCCGCGCGGTGAACAGGGCGTTCGCGACGGCACCGAGCCTGCGCAGCTCACGGTCCTCCTGCCCGAACCCCTTGACCACGCGGACGCCGGCGACCGCGTCGTCGACGACCGAGGCGACGGCCGCCTCGCGCTGCCGCGCCTCCAACGTGGCTGGGTACAGGCGTCTGCTGCTGTGCCAGGCCGTGTAGAGCAGCGGCGGCAGGACGAACAGCATGACCAGGGTGAGCAACGGCGACAGGGCCAGCATGACGGCGAGGGACAGGACGAGGAGCAGAACGCTGCCGAGGATGGTGGGCAGCATCGCGAGCAGCCCCTGCGCCATGGACAGGTCGTAGATCGACCGGCTGACGACCTGGCCCGTTTGCAAGGCGTCCTGGCCCGCGCCGTCCAGGCGGGAGAGCGCGGTGAAGGTGCGCATCCGCAGGTCGTGCTGGACGTCGCAGGACAGTCGCGCCGCCAGACAGCGCTGGGCGGCGCCGGCGCCGAAGCGCGCGCAGCCGGCCGCCAGGAGCACCAGCAGACAGGGCAGCAACGGGAGTTCGTCCGCGAGGATCACCCGGTCGACGATGGCCCGGGAAATCAGCGGCACGGCCGCCGCGGCCACGATGGCGGCCACGGTGGCGCCGAGGGTGAGGGCGACGGTGCGTGGGTAGCGGCGGCAGCAGCCGAGGAGGCGCCGTATCGGCGTACCGGAAGCGGCGGACATGTCAGGCATGCCGGAAGTGCTGGGTGTGCCAGACGTGCCGGACACGTCGCTGCGGCGCGGCTCCCGCCGTTGAGTGGAGGAGGTCACCGGCCTTCCTCGTTCCCGGCAAGCCCCTGAGCCTCGCCCGCGAGCCGGTCGGCGCCCGCCGCGAGTGCGCCGAGCTTCGCCGCCACCGCGCCGGAGATCTCCTTGAGCGGACCCGACATGACCATTTCGAGGTGCGTGCAGTCCACGGAGTGGTCGGTGATGTGTCCCTCCACGTACGGGGCCCACAGGGCGTGGGCGTCGAGCCGGTCGGGGCGGCCATGGGCCGCCGTGAAGAACTCCATGTCGCCGCGGAAGACCGCGGGGCGGAAGCGGGCGGAGACCCTCATGCCGTTGGCGCAGACGGCCACGACCCGGGCGAGCGTCTTCTCGTCGAGTCCGGCGAGCGCGCCGCCCTGGCGGCGCAGCAGCTGCGCGGCCTTGGCGAGCGGCGGCACGGTGTCGTCGCGCAGGTCGTCGTCAATGCCCATGTCGTGCAGGAGTCCTTGCAGAATGGTCACCTCGTCCAACCCGTCCAGCTCATCCGGCTCGTCGTCGCGCGGCCCGTCCGGCTCGTCGTCGCGCGGGTAGCCGTCGAGAAGTCCCAGGTAGGCGACCGTCGCACCCTGCTCCTGTAGGGCCGTCGCGACGGCGTACGCGGCGAGCGCTCCGAAGGACCAGCCGAGGAGGTGGTACGGACCCGAGGGCTGGACCTTGCGGATCTGCTCCGCGTAGTCGGCGGCCATCTCCTCTAGGGAGCCCGGCAGCCGCTGCTCCTCCGCGATACCGCGCGCCTGCAGTCCGTACACCGGCTGGTCGGGGCCGAGGTGCTGCAGCATGCCCACGTAGGCCCAGCTGAGACCGCTCGCGGGGTGGACGCAGAACAGCGGAGGCCGATTGCCGTCGGCACGCATAGGCATCAGCACGGCCAGGCCGTCGCCCATGTCGTCGCCGTCGAACCGCTGGACGAGGCGCGCAACGGTGGGTGCCTCGAACAGCGCCCGCAGCGAGACCCGCACGCCGAACACCGTTCTGATGCGGTTGAGCAGGCGAATGGCGAGCAGCGAGTGGCCACCGAGGTCGAAAAAGCTGTCGTCGATCCCGACCCCGGTCACGCCGAGGACCTCCGCGAACAGGCCGCACAGGGCCTCTTCCTGAGGGTTGCGCGGGGCGCGCCCGGTGCCGGCCCGCACCTCGGCGGCGGGCAGCGCCCGCCGGTCGAGCTTGCCGTTCGGGGTGAGGGGGAAAGCGTCCAGGGCCACCAGGGCCGCAGGCACCATGAAGTCCGGCAGGGCGGAGGCGAGGCGACCCCTCAGCTCGGCGAGGTCGAGCGCCGTGCCGTCGGCGGGCACGACGTACGCGACCAGACGCCGGTCACCGGGCCTGTCCTCGCGGACCACGGCGGCGGCGCGGGCGATCTGCCACTGCGCTGTCAGCACCGCCTCGACCTCGCCGAGTTCGACCCGGAAGCCCCGCAGCTTGACCTGCTCGTCGACGCGCCCCAGGAACTCCAGGTCGCCGGCGCGGCGCCAGCGCATGAGGTCACCGGTGCGGTACATGCGAGCGCCCGGGGGCCCGTACGGGTCGGCCACGAACCGTACGGCCGTCAGGCCGGGGCGGCCCGCGTATCCGCGCGCCAACTGGTCCCCGGCGAGGTAGAGCTCGCCGGGAACGCCCACGGGCACCGGCCGCAGCCGGTCGTCGAGGACATACGCGCGGACGTTGCGCACGGGGCGTCCCACCGGCAGGTACGCGTCACCGCGGCCGTCGGCGCCCGGGGCGGCGATCCGCGCCTCGTGGTGGGTGACCTGGACCGTGGACTCGGTGGGTCCGTACAGGTTGACGCACGGTACGTGCCACGTTTCCTGGGCGAGCTCTGCCAGGGCGGCGGGCAGTGGTTCGCCGCCCACGAACAGCCGCCGCAGCACGGACGTGCCGCCCGCCGCGACGGCGGCGGCGCACAGCTCGGACAGCAGGGAGGGCACGACCTGGACGACGGTGATGCCGTGGTCACTGATGTGATCGGCCAACTGGTGGGCGTCCGTGGCCACTTCGTCGGACACCATGTGGGCGGCGGCCCCAGTCAGGAGCGGCAGCCAGGTCTCCCACACCGCCGCGTCGAAGCTGAACGCGGTCCGGACGAGCACGCGGTCCGTGCCGTCCAGCGGGTATTCCTCGGCCATCCAGCGCAGATGGCCGGTGACCGCCGCGTGTGTGACCGTGACGCCCTTCGGCTGGCCCGTGGAGCCCGAGGTGTAGATCACGTACGCGGGGTGGCCGGGCAGGAGGGGGCGCGGCCGGTGCGCGTCCGACACGTCCGATCCGGACTCGCGGGCGACCGCCGCGGCCACGTCCTCCAGTACAGATGCAGCGCGCGGTACGCGGTCCCGCTCGGCCGCTGTAGTAAGCACCACCGCGGGCTGGGCGTCCGCCAGCATGTGCGCGATGCGCTCGGCCGGGTACCGCGGGTCCACGGGCAGATAGGCCGCCCCCGCCTTCAGCACCGCCAGCATCGCCACGAGGGTGTCCGCGGAGCGCGGCAGCACCAGGGCCACCGTGGCCTCGGGTCCCGCGCCCTGCCCGATCAGGTACCGAGCCAGGCGGTTCGCGCGCACGTTCAGCTCCGCGTAGCTGAGTTCAACTCCCTCAAACAGTACGGCCGTTGCTCCAGGTGTCCGCGCCACCTGGTCCTCGAAGAGGTCGACCAGGGTCCGCTCCGTGACGTCCTCGCTAGCACCCTGCCAGCCGGTCAGCAGTTCCTCGTGCTCCTGGGCGGACAGGATCTCCAGCTCCCCGACTAGCCGGTCGGGGTCGGTCACCGCGGCGGACAGCAGCCGCCCGAACCGCTCAGCGATCCCCTTGACCGTCACCCGGTCGAACAGGTCGACCGCGAACTCGAAGGCGCCGTTGAGCCCTGCTTCCCCGCCGTCCGCATCCTGCGTCTCGTACACGCTCAGCGACAGGTCGAACTTCGCCGTGTCGGCGGGTGTGCCCTGCTGCTCCAGTGTCACATCGGACAGCTGCATGTCGGCACGGGCGTTGTTCTGGAAGGTCAGCATGACCTGGAACAGGGGGTGCCGGGAGGTGGAGCGGGTGGGATTGACGACCTCGACGAGGTGCTCGAAGGGTACGTCCTGGTGTGCGTACGCGGCCAGGTCGGTCTCGCGGACTCGCTCCACCAGTTCGCGGAAGGTGGGGTTGCCGGAGACGTCGGTGCGAAGCACGAGAGTGTTCACGAAGAACCCGACCAGGTCGTCGAGCGCCTCGTCCGTACGGCCTGCCACCGGAGAACCGATGGGAATGTCTGTGCCCGCGCCGAGCCGCGACAGCAGCGCGGCGAAGGCTGCCTGCACCACCATGAACACGCTGGCGCCCGACGCGCGGGCCAGCTCGGTGAGGCGCCCGTGCAGCTCCGCGTCGAGGGCGAACTCCACGAGCTCGCCCCGGTACGAAGACGCCGTGGGCCTGCTCCGGTCGGTGGCCAGGTCCAACTGCTCGGGCAGATCGGCCAGTTGGGTCTGCCAATACGCAAGCTGTCGGCTCAGCAGGCTGTCCGGGTCGGACTCGTCGCCGAGCAGCTCGCGCTGCCACAGCGTGTAGTCGGCGTACTGCACCGGCAGCGGCGTCCACTCCGGAGCGCGGTCGGCGCTCCGTGCCTCGTACGCCTCGGCGAGATCCCGCGCCAGGGGTGCCAGGGACCAGCCGTCACCGGCGATGTGGTGCAGTACCACCACGAGGACGTGCGCGGCACCGTCCACCGCGAACAGGCAGGCGCGCAGCGGCGGTTCGGACGTCAGGTCGAAACCGCGCGACGTCTCGGTGGCCACCGCCTCGGCGAGCTCCGCCCCGGGGACCGGTACCGCCATCAGGGGCGGGCAGGCA
Organism: Streptomyces luteogriseus; assembly: GCF_014205055.1. Lineage (NCBI taxonomy): Bacteria > Bacillati > Actinomycetota > Actinomycetes > Kitasatosporales > Streptomycetaceae > Streptomyces > Streptomyces luteogriseus. The sequence goes on along the minus strand of NZ_JACHMS010000001.1, from coordinate 8,677,929 downwards.
TCGCCGGCGTCCAGGAGGTGCTGGTACGGGGTGCCGTCGGCTCCCTCGGGGAAGACGGTCCGCAGCGGTTCGTGGCGGGTGATGACATCGCGCAGAGCCGCGGCGAGGGCATCACGGTCCAGAGTTCCGGCCAGACGCAGGGCGATCGGGAGGTTGTACGTCGATGACGCCTCGCCCTCCAGACGGTTCAGGAACCACAGCCGACGCTGGGCGAACGACAGCGGGACCTCGGCCGGGCGCTCCATCGCCACGAGCGCGGTGCGGGCCGCGCCCGCCTGCGCCACGCGCTCGGCGAGCTGGACCACCGTGGGCCCCTCGAAGAGCGTGCGCAGAGGCAGTTCCACGCCCAGGCGGGTGCGGATGCGGCTGATCAGCCGGGTCGCCAGCAGGGAATGGCCACCCAGGTCGAAGAAGCCGTCGTCGATCCCGACCTTCTCCACGCCGAGCACCTCGGCGAAGGCCGCGCACAGCACCTGCTCGTGGCCGTTACGCGGACCACGGCCCACACCGACCGCCCCGTACTCGGGGGCGGGCAGGGCACGGCGGTCCAGCTTGCCGTTCGCCGTCAGCGGCAGCGCGTCCAGCACCACGACCGCCGCCGGGACCATGAACTCCGGCAGACGGCCGCTCAGGAAGCCGCGTACGTCGGTGGCGTCGGCCTTTTCGCCTTCGCGGGGCACGACGTAGGCGACGAGGCGTTTGCCGCCGGGCTGGTCCTCGCGGGCCACGACCACGACCTGGGCGACATCCGGGTGCGAGGCGACGACTGCTTCGACCTCGCCGAGTTCCACGCGGAAGCCACGAATCTTGACCTGGAAGTCGGCGCGGCCCAGGAACTCCAGCGTGCCGTCAGCCCGCCAGCGGGCCAGGTCACCGGAGCGGTACATACGCTCACCCGGACCCGCGAACGGGTCGGCGGTGAACCGCTCCGCCGTCAGACCCGGACGATTGAGGTAACCGCGCGCCAGCTGCGCACCCGCCAAGTACAGCTCACCCGCCACACCCACCGGGACCGGGCGCAACCACTCATCAAGTACGTAAACGCGACTGTTGGCCACCGGGGTGCCGATCGAGGGCAGCACCGGCCACTCCGCCGGATCACCCTCCAACGACAGGGCCGTCACCACGTGGGTCTCGGTCGGACCGTAGTGGTTGTGCAGCCGCCGCCCCGGCACCGACGCGAAGAACTCCCGCACCGCACCATGCAACGCCAGCGCCTCACCGGCCTGCGCCACATCCGTCAGCTCAGGGAGCGACAGACCGAGTTCGCACGACGCCTCCGCGACGGCCTCGATCACCAAGTTCGGCGCGTACAGCTGGTTCACGCCGTGCCGGTCGAGCCAGCGGACCAGCTCGGCGGGGTCCTTGCGGACGTCCTCACACGGCAGCGCGAGGATTCCGCCCGACCACAGGGCCGTGAAGATCTCCTGTGCCGCGACGTCGAAGCTGATGGAAGTGAAGTGGGCGGTGGTCACCCCAGACGTCACGCCGGACGTCACCCCGGGCACGCGGCCTCGGTGGTGCCAGGCAAGGAGGTTGGCCATCGCCCCGGCACGGAACATCACGGCCTTCGGCCGCCCGGTCGATCCGGAGGTGTACATCACGTACACCGGGTGCTCCGGCCGCAGCCGTACGCCACCGCGCTCCGCCGCCGACAGATCGGCATCCGCGTACCCGGTCACCGTCTCCGTCGCGACCTCGACGCCCCGACCCGCCAGGCACTCGGGCAGCCGCGCCAGCGTCTCCTCCGAGCCCAGCACACACACCGGGTCGGCGTCCTGGAGCATGTAGTCGATGCGCTCGGCCGGATAGGCCGGGTCGACCGGCACGTATGCCGCCCCCGACTTCACCACCGCCAGCAAAGCCACCGGCAGCCACTGCGAACGCGGCAGCATCAACGCCACCACACGCTCCGGACCGGCACCCCGCTCGACCAGCAAACGCGCCAGACGATTCGCCCGCGCGTTCACCTCGGCATACGACAGCTCCACGCCTTCAAACACCACGGCCGTCGCCTCAGGAGTCCGCGCCACCTGCGCCTCAAAACCCTCCGGCAACGACACCCACGGAACCTCGACCTCCGTGGCGTTCCGAACCTCCAGCAGCTCACGCCGCTCGACGTCCGACAGCACCTCCAGCTCGCCCACCGGGCGGTCGGCATCGGCCACCGCCGCGGCGAGCACCCGACGGAACCGCTCCACAAGGCTCTCCGCCGTCGCCCGGTCGAAGAGGTCGGTGGAGAACTCCAGGACGCCGGCAAGGCCGTCGGGCCGTCCATCGGAGGCGGTGCGCTCGGCGACGCTCAGGAACAGGTCGAACTTGGCGGAGCCTATGGCCGTGAGGCTCTTCACATCGAGGCCCGGCATGGTGAGCTGGGCCTTCTCGTTGTTCTGGAAGGTCAGCATCACCTGGAACAGCGGGTGACGCGACATCGAGCGTTCCGGGTTGAGAACCTCAACGAGGTGCTCGAACGGCACGTCCTGATGGGCGTACGCGGCCAGGTCGGTCTCGCGGACCCTCTCCACCAGCTCGCGGAAGGTGGGAGCGCCGGAGAGGTCCGTCCGCAGTACGAGGGTGTTCACGAAGAAGCCGACGAGGTCGTCCAGCGCTTCGTCCGTACGTCCGGCGATCGGGGAGCCGATCGGGATGTCCGTCCCGGCCCCGAGCCGCGACAGGAGCGCGGCGAAGGCCGCGCGCACCACCATGAACACACTCGCGCCGGACCCCCGGGCCAGCTCTGTCAGGCCCGCGTGGACCTCCGCGTCCACGTCCAGCGCCACCTGGTCGCCCCGGAAGGACGCCACCGCCGGACGGGGGCGGTCGGCTGGGAGTGCCAGCTGCTCGGGCAGATCGGCCAAGTGGCTCTTCCAGTAAGTGATCTGACGGTTCAGCAGGCTGTCGGGGTCGAACTCGTCGCCGAGCAACTCCCGCTGCCACAACGCGTAGTCGGCGTACTGCACAGGCAGCGACAGCCACTGCGGAGCGTGCCCGGCGACCCGTGCCTCGTACGCCTCCGCCAGATCCCGCGCCAGCGGAGCCATCGACCAGCCGTCACCGGCGACGTGGTGCAGCACCACGACCACCACATGGGCTCCGTCGGGCAGGGCGAACAGGGCGGCCCGGAGCGGCGGTTCGGACCTCAGGTCGAAGCCCTGTCCGGCCATCGCCGCGATCGCGCCGTCGACGTCCTCCTCGCCCATCTCCCTGACCGGCATGTCCACCGTGGCGTCCGTCGCGTCGAGGACATGCTGGACCGGCACGCCGTCCTCGCCCTCGGGGAAGACCGTGCGCAGCGACTCATGGCGCACGACGACGTCCCACAGCGCGGTCCGCAGCGCCTCCCGGTCCAGCGCGCCCGCCAGGCGGAAGGCGAGAGGCACGTTGTACGTGGCGGCCTCAGCGCCCTCGAAACGGTTCAGGAACCACAGACGCGACTGGGCGAAGGACAGGGGCACTGTCTCCGGGCGCACGGCCGGCGCAAGGGCGCGCCGTGCCGCTCCGGCGCCCGCGATGCGCTCCGCGAGTTGCGCCACCGAGGGTGCGTCGAAGAGGTCCCGCAGCGGCACCTCGACGCCGAGGACGGTGCGGATCCGGCTGACCACGCGGGTCGCGAGGAGCGAGTGCCCGCCGAGGTCGAAGAAGCCGTCGTCGATCCCGACCCGGTCCAGGCCGAGCGCCTCGGCGAAGATCGCGCAGAGGGCTTCCTCGCGGCCGTCGCGGGGGCGGCGCTCCGAGGCCACGTACCGCGGTGCAGGCAGCGCGCGCCGGTCGAGCTTCCCGTTGGGGGTCAGCGGCAGCTCGGGCAGGGGCACGACTGCGGCCGGGACCATGTAGTCGGGCAGAAGCGCGGCGACGGAGCGCCGCAGGTCGCCCGGTTCCACTGACGCCTCGCCGTGTGCGGGCACGACGTACCCGACCAGGCGCCTATCTCCCGGGCGGTCCTCACGGACCACCACGGCCGCCTGGGAGACGTCCGGGTGGCGGGTGAGGGCGGCCTCGATCTCGCCCGGCTCGATGCGGAAGCCGCGCACCTTGACCTGGCCGTCCGCACGTCCGGCGTACTCGAGGCTGCCCGCGGCGTTCCAGCGGGCGAGGTCGCCCGTGCGGTACATCCGCGAACCGGCGGGACCGTAGGGGTTGGCCACGAAGCGTTCGGCGGTGAGGGCCGGGCGGCCGAGATAGCCGCGGGCCAGGCCGTGACCGGCGATGTACAGCTCTCCGGTGGTGCCGGAGGGCACCGGCCGCAGGGCCGCGTCGAGGACATAGGCCCGGGTGTTCGCGAGGGGGCTCCCGATGGGCGGAGTGGCGATGGGCTGGGTGCCGGGGCCGGTGGGCGCGGTCACCTCGGCCAGGGTGGAGACAATGGTGGCCTCGGTCGGGCCGTACTCGTTGACGACGGCGGCGGCATGCGCGCACAGCATCTCGGCGAGGTCGGCGGACAGCGGCTCACCGCCGGTCACCACCCGCAGCCCGCGGACCATGCCCGGATCGTGCGTCACCAGCATCTGCCACAGCGACGGCGTCGCGTTCAGGACGGTGGCTCCGGCATCGCGGATCAGCCGACCCAGCACCGCGGGGCGGGACACGTCGTCCCGGTCGGCCAGCACCAGGCGGGCACCGGAGACCAGCGGCAGCAGCACCTCCATGGTGGCAACGTCGAACGCCGCCGTCGTCACGGCAAGGAGCCGGTCGTCCGGTGTCAGGGGAAGCCGTTCGCGCAGCGCGACCAGCTGGTTGGCAAGGGCCGCGTGCGCAACGACCACGCCCTTTGGGGTGCCCGTCGAACCCGAGGTGTAGATCACGTACGCCGCGTCATCGGGCACCGGTCCGTACACCTGCGGCTCGCCGTCCGCATGGTCGGCAAAGCCGCCCGCCATCTCGTCGGGGCCGAGCACCAGCTGCGGTGCGGCGTCCTCACTCATGAACTCCACGCGCGAGGACGGGTGTTCAGGGTCGATGGGAACGTAGGCGCCCCCGGCCTTCAGCACGCCGAGAAGGGCCACGACCAGGTCCACCGACCTCGGCAGGGTCAGCGCCACGCGCCGCTCGGGTCCGACGCCACGCTCGACGAGCCAGTTGGCGACCCGGTTGGCTCGGACGTTCAACTCAGCGTACGAAAGGGCAACTTCGCCGTGCACCACGGCCGTGGCGTCCGGTGTCGCGGCGGCCTGGCGTGCGAAGAGAGCGGGCACGGTGAGGTCCGGGACCGGGGCCGCGGTGTCGTTCAGGCCGTGCAGCAGCCGCTCACGCTCGCCCGGCCGGAGTACGTCGGCGGTGCCGATCCGCAGCCCGGGGTCGCCGACCACCTGCCGGAGCAGGCCGTGGAACCGCTCGGCCATGGCCTCGACGGTCTCGTGGTCGAACAGGTCGGTGGCATAGCGGAAGGCGCCCATGAGCCCGTCCGCGGCGCCGTCGACCGTGCGCCGCTCGCCGAGCGTGACGGCCAGGTCGAACTGAATGACGTCCATGGGCGTCGCGGTGGCGGACACGGTGAGTCCCGGCAGGGCCAGTTCGGCCTGCTCGTTGTTCTGGAAGGCGAACATCACCTGGAACAGCGGGTGGTGGGACATCGACCGGACGGGGTTGAGGACCTCAACCAGCTGCTCGAAGGGCACGTCCTGGTTGGAGTGGGCCCCCAGATCGGTCTCGCGCACGCGGTCGATCAGTTCACGGAAGGTGGGATCGCCGGACAGATCGGTGCGCAGCACGAGGGTATTGATGAAGAAGCCGACGAGATCGTCGAGCGCTTCGTCCGTACGTCCGGCGATCGGCGAGCCGATCGGGATGTCCGTCCCGGCCCCAAGGCGCGACAGGAGCACCGCCAGGGCCGCCCGCACGACCATGAACTCGCTGGCGCCGCAGGCACGGGCGAGATCCGTGATTCCCCGGTGAAGATCCGCGTCCAGCGTGAACGGCACGAGGCCGCCGCGGTTGGTGGGGACGGCGGGGCGAGGCCGGTCGACCGGCAGCTCCAACTGCTCGGGCAGGGCGTCCAGTTGCTGCTTCCAGTAGGCGATCTGACGGCCGAGCGGGCTCTCCGGGTCGGACTCCTCGCCGAGGGCGTCCCGCTGCCAGAGCGCGTAGTCGACGTACTGGACCGGCAGGGGCTCCCACTCCGGGGCACCGCCCGTGGCCCGGGCGGCGTAGGCGGTGGCCAGGTCGCGCGCGAGGGGGACCATGGACCAGCCGTCACCTGCGATGTGGTGGAGGACGACGACCAGGACGTGGGTGGTGTCGTCGATCGCGAACAGCTCGGCGCGGAAGGGACGTTCGGCGGTCAGGTCGAACCCTCGTTGCGCCGCCCGGGCGATCGCTTCGGCGACCTCGTCTTCGCAGATCGGCCGGGTCGGGAGCGTGATCCGCGTGTTCTCGGAGACTCCCTCGGCGGCGCTCCCAGGTACGGGGAGCACGTTCTGGTAGGGGGTGCCGTCGGGTGCCTCCGGGAAGACGGTGCGCAAGGTCTCGTGGCGGGCCGTCAGGTCGTCGATGGCCGCGCGCAGAGCGTCCCGGTCCAGTGTCCCGGTGAGCCGCAGGGCGATGGGGATGTTGTATGTGGCGGCCTCGGCGCCTTCGAGACGGTTGAGGAACCACAGGCGCCGCTGGGCGTACGACAGCGGGACGCGGGCGGGACGCACGGCGGGACGCAGCGCGGCCCGTGCGGTGTCCGCCTGCTCGATGCAGCGCGCCAGCCGCTCGGCCGTGGGGCCTTCGAAGAGGGCACGCAGCGGCAGTTCGACGTTCAGGACGGTGCGGATGCGGCTGATGACGCGGGTGGCGAGCAGGGAGTGCCCGCCGAGGTCGAAGAAGCTGTCGTCGATGCCGACGCGGTCCGCGCCAAGCACCTCGGCGAAGATCTCGCACAGGGCGCGTTCACGTTCCGTGCGCGGGGCACGGAAGGCCACGACCGTCGCGTAGTCGGGGGCGGGCAGGGCGCGCCGATCGACCTTGCGGTGGGCGGTCAGGGGCAGCTCGGGCAGGGTGACCACGGCGGCCGGGACCATGAACTCGGGCAGCAGCTCACCTACGTACTGCCGGATCTGGCCCGGTTCAACGGTGGCACCCGACGTCACCGGCACGACGTAGGCGACCAGGCGTTTGTCGCCCGGACGGTCCTCACGGGCCATCACCGTGGTCTGAGCGACCTCGGGGTGGGACAGCAGCGCCGCCTCGATCTCGCCCAGTTCAATGCGGAAGCCGCGGACCTTGACCTGCTCGTCGGCACGGCCGACGTATTCGAGCTGGCCGTCGCGGCGGCGGCGCACCACGTCGCCGGTCCGGTACATCCGCTCCCCCGGGCCCGCGAACGGGTCCGGCACGAACCGCTCCGCCGTCAGAGCCTGACGGTTCAGGTAGCCGCGGGCCAGTTGCGCGCCCGCCAGGTACAGCTCGCCGGGGACGCCTGCGGGGACGGGACGCAGGCGGTCGTCCAGGACATAGGCGCGGGTGTTCCACACCGGCCGCCCGATCGGCGGCACACCGGTCATGTCTGGCGTCAGCGGCTCACTGGACGTGGACGCCACCGTCGCCTCGGTCGGACCGTAAATGTTCACCATCCGACGCCCACGCGACCATGTGCGGGCCACCTCCGCCGAACACGCCTCACCCGCCACCACCAGCGTCAACCCCGACGGAAGCCCGCCGGACTCCCCCAGCACCGGCAACGTCGCCGGCGGCAGCGTCGCATGCGTCACCCCGAACTCCGAGATGAGATCCGAGAGTTGTGCACCCGGGACCAGCCGCTCCGCCGACCCCAGCACGAGAGCCGCACCGGCCAGCCACGCCGGCCAGATGTCCGCCACCGCAGCGTCAAAGCTCGGCGACGCGAACTGCAACAACCGGCTCCCGCCGTCCACCCCCAGCCGCATGATGTGATCCCGGGCCAGATTCACCACACCCGCATGCCCGACCACCACACCCTTCGGCCGACCCGACGAACCCGACGTATAGATCACATACGCCGGGTGATCGGGCCGCAGCGCGGCACACCGCTCCCCCTCCACCAGATCCGCACCGGACTCGGACACCACCGCATCTGCGACGTCCTCCAGGAGGAGCATCTGGCAGTTCTCCGGCACGACGGCACGTACGGACGCGTCGGTGATCACCACTGCGGGGGCGGCGTCCGCAAGGACGTACGCGATGCGCTCCGCCGGGTACTGCGGATCCACCGGAACGTACGCGGCACCCGCCTTCAACACCGCCAGCAACGCCACCAACAACTCCGGCGACCGCGGCAACACCAACGCCACCAGACCCTCAGGCCCCACACCCCGGCTGATCAGGACTCGGGCGAGGCGGTTCGCCCGTGTGTTCAGCTCGGCGTAGGTGAGGTCGACGTCCTGGAAGAGCACGGCCGTCGCCTCCGGCGTCCGCGCCACCTGCTCCTCGAACGCCACCGGCAACGACACCCACGGAACCTCAACCCGCTCCCCCTGCCAACCCGACAGCAACTCCCCGCGCTCGGAAGAGGACAGGACCTCCAGCTCGCCGACCGGTCGGTCGGGGTCGGTCACCGCGTTGGACAGCAGCCGCCCAAAGCGCTCGGCGATCCCCTCGACCGTCACCCGGTCGAACAGATCCGTGGCGAACTCGAAACCGCCCACCAGACCGGCCGGCGCACCCTCACCGTCGAACCGCTCTGTCAGCCCCACTGAAAGGTCGAACTTCGCAGCGGCGCCGTCGCTCTGCTCCGTGCTCAGCGAGAGGCCGGGCAGCTGGAGATCGGGCTGGTCCTGGTTCTGGAAGGCCAGAGCCACTTGGAAGAGAGGGTTCCTGGCCATGGAGCGGACCGGGTTGAGAACTTCGACGAGGTGCTCGAAGGGCACGTCCTGGTTCGCGTAGGCCGCCAGATCTGTCTCGCGGACGCGGTCGATCAGCTCACGGAAGGTGGGGTCGCCGGAGAGGTCGGTGCGAAGGACGAGGGTGTTCACGAAGAAGCCCACGAGGTCGTCCAGGGCCTCGTCCGTGCGACCCGCCACGGGCGTGCCGATCGGGATGTCCGTCCCCGCGCCCACCCGCGACAGCAGGGCCGCGAACGCCGCCTGCACCACCATGAACACACTCGCGCCGGACTCGCGGGCCAGCCCGGCGAGACGGCCGTGCAGCTCCGCGTCCAGCGTGAACGCCATGCTGTCGCCACGATAGGAGGCGACGGCGGGGCGTCGACGGTCCGTTGGCAGGTCCAACTGCTCGGGCAGATCGGCCAGTTGGGTCTGCCAGTAAGTGATCTGCCGGCCGAGCAGGCTGTCCGGGTCGGACTCGTCGCCGAGCAGCTCGCGCTGCCACAGCGCGTAGTCGGCGTACTGCACCGGCAGCGGCGTCCACTCCGGAGCGCGGTCGGCGCTCCGTGCCTCGTACGCCTCCGCCAGATCCCGCGCCAGCGGCGCCATCGACCAGCCGTCACCGGCGATGTGGTGCAGTACCACGACGAGGACGTGAGCGGCGTCGTCTACGGCGAACAGCCGTGTCCGCACCGGCAGATCGACTGTCAGGTCGAAGCCGCGCGAGACCTCGGCTGTCACCAGCGACGGCAGGTTCCCCTCCGACACACTGGTGACCACCAGGCGCACGGATGCCTGCTCGGGGTCGACGACCGCCTGGTACGGGGTGCCGTCGGCTCCCTCGGGGAAGACGGTCCGCAGCGGTTCGTGGCGGGTGATGACATCGCGCAGAGCCGCGGCGAGGGCATCACGGTCCAGAGTTCCGGCCAGACGCAGGGCGATCGGGAGGTTGTACGTCGATGACGCCTCGCCCTCCAGACGGTTCAGGAACCACAGCCGACGCTGGGCGAACGACAGCGGGACCTCGGCCGGGCGCTCCATCGCCACGAGCGCGGTGCGGGCCGCGCCCGCCTGCGCCACGCGCTCGGCGAGCTGGACCACCGTGGGCCCCTCGAAGAGCGTGCGCAGAGGCAGTTCCACGCCCAGGCGGGTGCGGATGCGGCTGATCAGCCGGGTCGCCAGCAGGGAATGGCCACCCAGGTCGAAGAAGCCGTCGTCGATCCCGACCTTCTCCACGCCGAGCACCTCGGCGAAGGCCGCGCACAGCACCTGCTCGTGGCCGTTACGCGGACCACGGCCCACACCGACCGCCCCGTACTCGGGGGCGGGCAGGGCACGGCGGTCCAGCTTGCCGTTCGCCGTCAGCGGCAGCGCGTCCAGGGCCACGATCGCGGCCGGGACCATGAACTCCGGCAGACGGCCGCTCAGGAAGCGGCGTAGGTCGGCGGCGTCGGCCTTTTCGCCTTCGCGGGGCACGACGTAGGCGACGAGGCGTTTGCCGCCGGGCTGGTCCTCGCGGGCCACGACCACGACCTGGGCGACATCCGGGTGCGAGGCGACGACTGCTTCGACCTCGCCGAGTTCCACGCGGAAGCCGCGGATCTTGACCTGGAAGTCGGCGCGGCCCAGGAACTCGACCGTGCCGTCGGCACGCCAGCGGGCCAGGTCACCGGAGCGGTACATGCGTTCACCCGGACCCGCGAACGGGTCGGCGGTGAACCGCTCGGCTGTTAGGGCCGGGCGGTTGAGGTAGCCGCGGGCCAGTTGTGCGCCGGCCAGGTAGAGCTCACCGGCTACGCCGACCGGGACCGGGCGCAACGACTCGTCCAGTACGTAGACGCGGCTGTTGGCCACCGGGGTGCCGATCGACGGCAGCACAGGCCACTCCGCCGGATCACCCTCCAGGGAGAGTGCCGTGACGACATGGGTTTCTGTGGGGCCGTAGTAGTTGTGCACCCGCCGCCCCGGCACCGACGCGAAGAACTCCCGCACCGCACCATGCAACGCCAGCGCCTCACCGGCCTGCGCCACATCCGTCAACCCAGGCAGGCCCACGCCGAGTTCAGCCGCCGCCTCGGCGACCGCCTCCACCATCGGCATCGGAGCGAACAGCTCGCCCACCTCGTGCTGGGCGAACCAGCGGACCAGCTCCGCCGCGCCCCGCCGAGTCTCGTCACGCGGCACCATCAGCGTCTTGCCCGACCACAGCGCCGAGAACATCTCGTGTGCCGCCGCATCAAAGCCCAGGGCGGCGAACTGGCCTGTGCGTCGTCCCGCTCCGCCGGGGAGCACCTGGGCGTGCCAGGCCAGCAGGTTCACCATCGCGCCCGCCGGGAACACCACACCCTTCGGGCGTCCCGTCGATCCGGAGGTGTACATCACGTACACCGGGTGCTCGGGCCGCAGAAGCACACCACCGCGCTCCGCATCGGACAGATCGGCATCCGCGTACGCGTCCGAGGCCCCGGCGAGCGCCTGGGTCGTGGGCTCGTCCAGTACCACCTGCGCCCGGCCCCCCAGCACCGCCTCGTCCAGCGCCCCGGCCGACACCACCGCCACCGGATCCGCATCCTGGAACATGTACGCGACCCTGTCCGCCGGGAAGGCCGGGTCCACAGGCACATACGCCGCCCCCGACTTCACCACCGCCAGCAAAGCCACCGGCAACCGCTCCGAACGCGGCAGCATCAACGCCACCACACGCTCCGGACCAGCACCCTTCTCCACCAGCACACGCGCCAGACGATTCGCCCGCGCATTCAGCTCCGCGTAGGTGAGCTGAATGTCCTCGAACACCACCGCCGTCGCCCCAGGCGTCCGCGCCACCTGCCGCTCAAAACCCTCCGGCAACGACACCCACGGAATCTCAACCCCGGTCGCATTGCGAACCTCCAGCAGCTCACGCCGCTCAGCCTCCGACAGCACCTCCAGCTCGCCCACCGGGCAGTCGGCATCGGCCACCGCCGCGGCCAGCACACGACCGAACCGCTCCACCAGCCCCACAGCCGTCCGCCGGTCGAACAGGTCGGTGGAAAACTCCAGGACTCCTGCCAGACCCGCGGGCTCGCCGTGGGCATCGCGCAGCTCGGTAATGTTCAGAATCAGGTCGAACTTGGACGACCTCGTCTCCGTCATCTCGCTGGTGAGCGTGAGCTGCGGCAGACGGAGTTCGGCCTGGTCGTTGTTCTGGAAGGCGAGCATCACCTGGAACAGCGGGTGACGCGACATCGAGCGTTCCGGATTGAGGACCTCCACCAAGTGCTCGAACGGCACATCCTGGTGCGCGTACGCCGCCAGGTCCGTCTCCCGCACCCGCTCCACCAGCTCACGGAACGTCGGATCACCTGACAGATCCGTCCGCAGCACCAGCGTGTTCACGAAGAACCCGACCAAATCGTCCAGCGCCTCATCCGTACGCCCCGCGATCGGCGTACCGATCGGGATGTCCGTCCCCGCGCCCATCCGCGACAACAGTGCCGCGAACGCCGCCCGCACCACCATGAACACACTCGCACCCGACTCGCGCGCAAGGCGGACGAGGCCCTGGTGCAGTTCCGCGTCGACGGCCACCGGGACGGCGCCGCCACGATGCGAGGTGACCGCCGGGCGGGGGCGGTCCGCCGGCAACTCCAACTGCTCTGGCAGAGCGGATAGTTGCTGCTTCCAGTAGGTGAGCTGACGGCTGATCATGCTGTCGGGGTCGGACTCGTCGCCGAGTACGTCCTGCTGCCACAGTGCGTAGTCCGCGTACTGCACAGGCAGCGGCTCCCAACCCGGAGTGCGGCCCGCGGTGCGTGCCTCGTAGGCCAGCGCGACGTCACGGGCCAGCGGTGCCATCGACCAGCCGTCGCCCGTGATGTGGTGCAGGACGACGACCAGGACGTGCGTGGTGTCGCTGAGTCCGAACAGCGATGCGCGCAAGGGGGTTTCGGCGGTCAGGTCGAACCCGTGCCGCGCGGCCTGGGCGATCGCTTCCGGGACCTCCTCCTCGCCGATCTGCCGTACCGGCATCTCCACCATGTAGTCCGTCGCGTCGAGGACACGCTGGACCGGCACGCCGTCCTCGCCCTCGGGGAAGACCGTGCGCAGCGACTCATGGCGCACGACGACGTCGGACAGGGCCGCGCGCAGGGCGTCGCGGTCCAGCGGGCCGGTGAGCCGCAGGGCGATGGGCATGTTGTACGTGACGGACTCAGGGCCCTCGAAGCGGTTGAGGAACCACAGGCGGCGCTGCGCGAACGACAGCGGGATCTTCGCGGGGCGGCGCGCCGGGACCAGCGCCGTGCGGGCGCCCTGCGCGTCTGCCATGCGCGCGATCAGCTGCGCGACGGTCGGCGCCTCGAACATCGCGCGGGGCGGGACCTCCATGCCGAACACCGCACGGATGCGGCTGATCACACGGGTGGCGTGCAGCGAGTGGCCGCCCAGTTCGAAGAAGCTGTCGTCGATACCGACCCGCTCCACGCCGAGCACCTCGGCGAAGACCGCGCACAAGACTTCCTCGCGGGCGTCACGCGGGCCACGTACGCGCCGCGCCTCGACGTAGTCGGGGGCGGGCAGGGCACGCCGATCGACCTTGCGGTGGGCGGTCAGGGGCAGCTCGGGCAGGGTGACCACGGCGGCCGGGACCATGAACTCGGGCAGCAGCTCACCTACGTACTGCCGGATCTGGCCCGGTTCAACGGTGGCACCCGACGTCACCGGCACGACGTAGGCGACCAGGCGTTTGTCGCCCGGACGGTCCTCACGGGCCATCACCGTGGTCTGAGCGACCTCGGGGTGGGACAGCAGCGCCGCCTCGATCTCGCCCAGTTCAATGCGGAAGCCGCGGACCTTGACCTGCTCGTCCGCCCGCCCGACGTATTCGAGCTGACCGTCGCAGCGGCGGCGCACCACGTCACCCGTCCGGTACATCCGCACCCCCGCCCCCGCGAACGGGTCGGGGATAAAACGCTCCGCCGTCAGCGCGGGACGGTTCAGATAGCCACGCGCCAACTGTGCGCCGGACAAATACAGTTCACCGGCCACTCCGGTTGGCACTGGCCGCAACGACGCGTCCAGCACATAGGCGCGGGTGTTCCACACCGGCCGCCCGATCGGCGGCACGCCGGTCATGTCTGGCGTCAGCGGCTCACTGGACGTGGACGCCACCGTCGCCTCGGTCGGACCGTAGATGTTGACCATCCGGCGATTACGCGACCACGTACGAGCCACCTCCGCCGAACACGCCTCACCCGCCACCACTAGCGTCAACCCCGACGGAAGCCCGCCGGACTCCCCCAGCACCGGCAACGTCGCCGGCGGCAGCGTCGCATGCGTCACCCCGAACTCCGATATCAACTCCGAGAGTTGTGCACCCGGAACCAGCCGCTCCGCCGACCCCAGCACCAGCGCCGCACCGGCCAGCCACGCCGGCCACACATCCGCCACCGCCGCATCAAAACTCGGCGACGCAAACTGCAACAACCGGCTCCCGCCGTCCACCCCCAGCCGCATGATGTGATCCCGGGCCAGATTCACCACACCCGCATGACCGACCACCACACCCTTCGGCCGACCCGACGAACCCGACGTATAGATCACATACGCCGGGTGCGACGGCGACAGGGCACAGCTCCGCTCCTCATCCCGGACATCCGCACCCGACTCCAAAGCCACCGCATCCGCTAGGTCCTCAAGGACCAGGCTGTTCAACCCATTTGGTACGACATTGGAGACGGCCTGCGAGGTCAACGTCACCGCGGGGCGGGCGTCGCCGAGCATGTACGCGATGCGCTCCGCCGGGTACTTCGGATCCACCGGAACGTACGCAGCACCCGCCTTCAACACCGCCAGCATCGCCACCAACAACTCCGGCGACCGCGGCAGCACCAACGCCACCAGACCCTCAGGCCCCACACCCCGACCCGCCAAAACTCGGGCCAGACGATTCGCCCGCGCATTCAGCTCCGCATACGACAGCTGAACGTCCTCGAACAGCACCGCCGTCGCCTTAGGCGTCCGCGCCACCTGCTCCTCGAACACCACCGGCAACGACACCCACGGAACCTCAACCCGCTCCCCCTGCCAACCCGACAGCAACTCCCCGCGCTCCTGGGCGGAGAGGACCTCCAGCTCCCCGACGTGGCACTCGGGATCCGCCACCACCGCGGCCAGCACACGGCTGAACCGCTCCACCAATCCCTCGACCGTCACCCGGTCGAACAGATCCGTGGCGAACTCGAAGGCACCGACGAGCCCCGCCGGGCCGCCGTCGTCCCCGTGCTGCTCGTGCACGCCCAGTTGGAGGTCGAACTTCGCGGCGCCGTCCCCCGTCGACTCGCTCGTGAAGGTCAGCCCGGGGAGCCGGAACTCGGCCTGCTCGTTGTTCTGGAAGGTCAGCATCACCTGGAACAGCGGGTGGCGGGACAGCGACCGCTCAGGGTTGAGGATCTCGACGAGGTGCTCAAAGGGCACGTCCTGGTGCGCGTACGCGGCCAGGTCCGACTCGCGGACCCGCTCCACCAGCTGACGGAACGTCGGGTCACCGGACAGATCGGTACGCAGCACTAGGGTGTTGATGAAGAAGCCGACCAGATCGTCCAGCGCCTCGTCCGTACGGCCGGCGATCGGCGAGCCGATCGCGATGTCCGTCCCGGCTCCGAGCCGCGACAACAGCGCGGCGAACGCCGCCTGCACCACCATGAACACACTCGCACCCGACTCGCGCGCAAGGTCGACCAGGCCCTGGTGGATCTCCGCGCCCACCTCGAAGACCAACCGGTCGCCACGGTGCGAGGCCACCGCCGGGCGGGGCCGGTCGGTCGGAAGCTCCAACTGCTCGGGCAGGAATGCCAGTTGGTTCGTCCAGTACGCGAGCTGCTGACCGAGCAGGCTGTCGTGGTCGTTCTCGTCGCCCAGCAGCTCCCGCTGCCACAGTGCGTAGTCCGCGTACTGCACCGGCAGCGGCGCCCACTCCGGAGCCCCGCCGGCCGCCCGCGCCTCGTACGCCGCCGCCACGTCCCGCCCCAGCGGCGCCATCGACCAGCCGTCGCCAGCGACGTGGTGCAAGACGACCACGAGGACGTGCTGGTCCTCGCCCAGCGCGAAGAGCCGGGCCCGGAAGGGGATCTCGGCGCTCAGGTCGAAGCCCTGGTTCGCCACGGCCGCGACGGCCGTCCGGACCTCCGCTTCGGCGATCTCCGCGACGGGCAGGGGCAGGCTGACCTCTTCGGGGGCCACGATCTTCTGGTACGGAGTGCCTTCCGCGTTCTCCAGGAGGAGCGTCCGCAGGCTCTCGTGCCGTGCGACGACGTCCTGGAGCGCGAGTCCGAGCACCTCCCTGTTCAGCTCGCCGGAGAGGCGGAGCGCGATGGGCACGTTGTACGTGCCCGACGCCGGTCCCTGGATGCGGTTCAGGAGCCAGAGCCCGCGCTGGGCGGGTGACAGGGGGATCTCCGCGGGGCGCGGCCGAGGTGTCAGCGCGGCACGGGCGGCTGCGGCGTCCTCGACCCGGCCCGCCAGTTGGAGCACGGTCGGGCCTTCGAAGAGGGCACGCAGCGGCAGTTCGACGTTCAGGACGGTGCGGATGCGGCTGATGACGCGGGTGGCGAGCAGGGAGTGCCCGCCGAGGTCGAAGAAGCTGTCGTCGATGCCGACGCGGTCCGCGCCAAGCACCTCGGCGAAGATCTCGCACAGGGCGCGTTCACGTTCCGTGCGCGGGGCACGGAAGGCCACGACCGTCGCGTAGTCGGGGGCGGGCAGGGCGCGCCGATCGACCTTGCGGTGGGCGGTCAGGGGCAGCTCGGGCAGGGTGACCACGGCGGCCGGGACCATGAACTCGGGCAGCAGCTCACCTACGTACTGCCGGATCTGGCCCGGTTCAACGGTGGCACCCGACGTCACCGGCACGACGTAGGCGACCAGGCGTTTGTCGCCCGGACGGTCCTCACGGGCCATCACCGTGGTCTGAGCGACCTCGGGGTGGGACAGCAGCGCCGCCTCGATCTCGCCCAGTTCAATGCGGAAGCCGCGGACCTTGACCTGCTCGTCCGCCCGCCCGACGTATTCGAGCTGGCCGTCGCGGCGGCGGCGCACCACGTCGCCGGTCCGGTACATCCGCTCCCCCGGGCCCGCGAACGGGTCCGGCACGAACCGCTCCGCCGTCAGAGCCTGACGGTTCAGGTAGCCGCGGGCCAGTTGCGCGCCCGCCAGGTACAGCTCGCCGGGGACGCCTGCGGGGACGGGACGCAGGCGGTCGTCCAGGACATAGGCGCGGGTGTTCCACACCGGCCGCCCGATCGGCGGCACACCGGTCATGTCTGGCGTCAGCGGCTCACTGGACGTGGACGCCACCGTCGCCTCGGTCGGACCGTAAATGTTCACCATCCGACGCCCACGCGACCATGTGCGGGCCACCTCCGCCGAACACGCCTCACCCGCCACCACCAGCGTCAACCCCGACGGAAGCCCGCCGGACTCCCCCAGCACCGGCAACGTCGCCGGCGGCAGCGTCGCATGCGTCACCCCGAACTCCGATATCAACTCCGAGAGTTGTGCACCCGGAACCAGCCGCTCCGCCGACCCCAGCACCAGCGCCGCACCGGCCAGCCACGCCGGCCAGATGTCCGCCACCGCAGCGTCAAAGCTCGGCGACGCAAACTGCAACAACCGGCTCCCGCCGTCCACCCCCAGCCGCATGATGTGATCCCGGGCCAGATTCACCACACCCGCATGCCCGACCACCACACCCTTCGGCCGACCCGACGAACCCGACGTATAGATCACATACGCCGGGTGCGACGGCGACAGGGCACAGCTCCGCTCCTCATCCCGGACATCCGCACCCGACTCCAAAGCCACCGCATCCGCTAGGTCCTCAAGGAGCAGCACCTGGTGGTTCTCCGGCACGACGCTTCGTACGGACGCGTCGGTGATCACCACGGCGGGGGCGGCATCACCCAGGACGTACGCAATGCGCTCGGCCGGGTACTTCGGATCCACCGGAACGTACGCAGCACCCGCCTTCAACACCGCCAGCATCGCCACCAACAACTCCGGCGACCGCGGCAGCACCAACGCCACCAGACCCTCAGGCCCCACACCCCGACCCGCCAAAACTCGGGCCAGACGATTCGCCCGCGCATTCAGCTCCGCATACGACAGCTGAACGTCCTCGAACAGCACCGCCGTCGCCTTAGGCGTCCGCGCCACCTGCTCCTCGAACGCCACCGGCAACGACACCCACGGAACCTCAACCCGCTCCCCCTGCCAACCCGACAACAGGCCATCGCGCTCCGCGCCGGACAGGATCTCCAGCTCCCAGACCGGGCGGTCAGAGTCGGCGACCACGGCGGACAGCAGCCGCCCGAACCGCTCCACCAATCCCTCGACCGTCACCCGGTCGAACAGATCCGTGGCGAACTCGAAACCACCCTCCAGGCCCGCCGGCATACCGTCACCGTCGAACCGCTCGGAGAGCCCCAGCGAGAGGTCGAACTTCGCAGCGGCGCTGTCGTTCGGCTCGACGCTCAGCGCGACGCCGGGCAGCTGGAGATCGGGCCTGCTCTGGTTCTGGAACGCCAGCGCCACCTGGAAGAGCGGGTGGCGCGACATGGACCGGGCCGGGTTGAGCACCTCGACCAGGTGCTCGAAGGGGACGTCCTGGTGTGCATAGGCGTCGAGGTCCACCTCGCGTACACGATCGATCAGTTGACGGAACGTCGGGTTGCCGGAGAGGTCCGTCCGGAGCACGAGCGTGTTGATGAAGAAGCCGACCAGGTCGTCCAGCGCCTCGTCCGTGCGCCCGGCCACGGGCGTGCCGATCGGGATGTCCGTCCCCGCGCCCATCCGCGACAGCAGCGTCGCGAACGCCGCCTGCACCACCATGAACACACTCGCACCCGACTCCCCCGCCAGGGCGGCGAGACCACGGTGCACGGCGGCGTCCAGCGTGAACTCGACGTTGTCGCCCCGGTATGTCGCGACGGCGGGCCTGGCGCGGTCCACGGGCAGCTCCAGCTGCTCCGGCAGACCGGTCAAGGTACCTTTCCAGTAGGCGATTTGACGGCTCAGCAGACTGTTGGGGTCGTTCTCGTCGCCCAGCAGCTCCCGCTGCCACATCGCGTAGTCGGCGTATTGCACCGGCAGCGGCTCCCAGCCCGTAGCGCCACCACCAACCCGCGCCTCGTACGCCTCCGCCACATCCCGCGCCAGCGGCGCCATCGACCAGCCGTCACCGGCGATGTGGTGCAGCACCACCACCAAGAGGTGCTCGTCCTCGCTCAGCACGAACAGGCGTGCCCTCATGGGGGCGTCGACCGTGACGTCGAAGCCCTCGCCCCGAAAGGCCGACGCGGCGGCGGCGAGCTCCGCCTCGCCTTCGCCCGTCGACACGGAGTCCATCCCTGCCCAGGCCTGGTCCGTGTCGAGGATGCGCTGGTACGGGGTGCCGTCGGGGCCCTCGGGGAAGACCGTGCGCAGCGACTCGTGGCGCTCCATGACGTCCCTCAGCGCGGCGGCGAGCGCGTCCCGGTCCAGGGTGCCGGTCAGACGCAGCGTGACGGGCAGGTTGTACGTGGCGGCCGCGGCGCCCTCGAGCCGGTTGAGGAACCAGAGCCGACGCTGGGAAAAAGACAGAGGAATCATCAGTTCTCCTTGGGGCGCGGCATGCGCCGCAGTGCGGGCCGCTGCGACTTCTGTGCGGTTCCCAGCTGTTCGGTCAACGTGGCCACGTTCGGTGCTTCGAAGACGGCGCGCAGTGGCAGCTCGGCGCCGAGGCGGGTGCGGATGCGGCTGATCAGGCGGGTGGCGAGCAGGGAGTGTCCGCCCAGCTCGAAGAAGCTGTCGTCGATGCCGACGCGCTCCACTCCGAGCACTTCGGCGAAGATCTCGCACAGGGCGCGTTCACGTTCCGTGCGAGGCGCGCGGAACGCCGCGACCGTGGCGTAGTCGGGGGCGGGCAGGGCACGCCGGTCCAGCTTGCCGTTCGCCGTCAGGGGCAGGGCGTCCAGGACCACGACCGCCGCCGGGACCATGAACTCCGGCAGCCGCTCACCGACGTACCGGCGCATCTCCCTGTTCACCAGCTCCGTGTCGCGGACCTGCTCGGTGGAGTCGGTGTTCGACGGGACGACGTAGGCGACGAGGCGTTTGCCGCCGGGCTGGTCCTCGCGGGCCACGACCACGACCTGGGCGACATCCGGGTGCGAGGCGACGACTGCTTCGACCTCGCCGAGTTCCACGCGGAAGCCGCGGATCTTGACCTGGAAGTCGGCGCGGCCCAGGAACTCGACCGTGCCGTCGGCACGCCAGCGGGCCAGGTCACCGGAGCGGTACATGCGTTCACCCGGACCCGCGAACGGGTCGGCGGTGAACCGCTCGGCTGTTAGGGCCGGGCGGTTGAGGTAGCCGCGGGCCAGTTGTGCGCCGGCCAGGTAGAGCTCACCGGCTACGCCGACCGGGACCGGGCGCAACGACTCGTCCAGGACGTAGACGCGGCTGTTGGCCACCGGGGTGCCGATCGACGGCAGCACAGGCCACTCCGCCGGATCACCCTCCAACGACAGGGCCGTCACCACATGGGTCTCGGTCGGCCCGTAGTAGTTGTGCACCCGCCGCCCCGGCACCGACGCGAAGAACTCCCGCACCGCACCATGCAACGCCAGCGCCTCACCGGCCTGCGCCACATCCGTCAACCCAGGCAGGCCCACGCCGAGTTCAGCCGCCGCCTCGGCGACCGCCTCCACCATCGGCATCGGAGCGAACAGCTCGCCCACCTCGTGCTGGGCGAACCAGCGGACCAGCTCCGCCGCGCCCCGCCGAGTCTCGTCACGCGGCACCATCAGCGTCTTGCCCGACCACAGCGCCGAGAACATCTCGTGTGCCGCCGCATCAAAGCCCAGGGCGGCGAACTGGCCTGTGCGTCGTCCCGCTCCGCCGGGGAGCACCTGGGCGTGCCAGGCCAGCAGGTTCACCATCGCGCCCGCCGGGAACACCACACCCTTCGGGCGTCCCGTCGATCCGGAGGTGTACATCACGTACACCGGGTGCTCGGGCCGCAGAAGCACACCACCGCGCTCCGCATCGGACAGATCGGCATCCGCGTACCCGGACACCGCCTCGCTTGTGACCTCGACGCCCCGACCGGACAGTTTGTCGGGCAGCCGCGCCAGCGTCTGCTCCGAGCCGAGCACACACACCGGGTCGGCGTCCTCGAACATGTACGCAATCCGGTCCGCGGGATACGCTGGGTCGACCGGCACGTACGCCGCCCCCGACTTCACCACCGCCAGCAAAGCCACAGGCAACCACTCCGAACGCGGCAGCATCAACGCCACCACACGCTCCGGACCGGCACCCTTCTCCACCAACAAACGCGCCAGACGATTCGCCCGCGCGTTCACCTCGGCATACGACAGCTCCACGCCTTCAAACACCACGGCCGTCGCCTCAGGAGTCCGCGCCACCTGCGCCTCAAAACCCTCCGGCAACGACACCCACGGAACCTCGACCTCCGTGGCGTTCCGAACCTCCAGCAGCTCACGCCGCTCAGCCTCCGACAGCACCTCCAGCCCACCCACCGGCCGGCCGGCATCAGCCACCACCCCGGCCAGCACACGACCGAACCGCTCCGCCAACCCCTCGACCGTCCCCCGGTCGAACAAGTCGGTGGAGAACTCCAAGAGGCAGCCCATGCCCCCGGCGTTCGCCTCCCGCTCGGTGATCCTGAGGAGGAGGTCGAACTTGGACGACGCGGTCTCTGCGAGTTCTGCGGTGAGGGTGAGCCTGGGCAGATCGAGGACGGCTTGTTCGTTGTTCTGGAAGGCGAGCATCACCTGGAACAGCGGGTGACGCGACATCGAGCGTTCCGGATTGAGGACCTCCACCAAGTGCTCGAACGGCACATCCTGGTGCGCGTACGCCGCCAGGTCCGTCTCCCGCACCCGCTCCACCAGCTCACGGAACGTCGGATCACCTGACAGATCCGTCCGCAGCACCAGCGTGTTCACGAAGAACCCGACCAAATCGTCCAGCGCCTCATCCGTACGCCCCGCGATCGGCGTACCGATCGGGATGTCCGTCCCCGCGCCCATCCGCGACAACAGTGCCGCGAACGCCGCCCGCACCACCATGAACACACTCGCACCCGACTCCCGGGCCAGCTCGGCCAGGCCCGCGTGGATCTCAGGGGCGACCTCAAAGGCCACTTCCTCGCCCCGGAAGGACGCCATCGCCGGGCGGGGGCGGTCCGTGGGCAGCTCCAACTGGTCTGGCAGGCCGGCTAGTTGACGCTTCCAGTACGCGAGCTGGCGGGCCAGCAAGCTGTCCGGCTCGGACTCGTCGCCGAGCAGCTCGCGCTGCCACAGCGCGTAGTCCGCGTAGTGCACCGGCAGCGGCTCCCACTCGGGAGCGCGGCCCTCGGCCCGTGCCTCGTACGCCTCCGCGACGTCACGCGCCAGCGGTGCCATCGACCAGCCGTCGCCCGCGATGTGGTGCAGCACGACCACTAGCACGTACACGTCCTCGGCCAGGGTGAAGAGCCTGGCGCGCAGAGGGACGTCGGCCGTCAGGTCGAAGCCTCGCTCGACCTGCTCCATCACCAGATCCTGGAGGTGCTCCTCCGTCACCGGGGTCACGTCGAGGGCCGGCCAGGCACCCTCGCCATCGGTGATCTCGTGGAGTTCGCGGACCTTCTGGAACGGGACGCCGTCCGCGCCCTCGGGGAAGACCGTGCGCAGCGACTCGTGCCGGACGACGACGTCCCGCAGCGCCGCCGCCAGCGCCTCGCGGTCCAGTTCGCCGGTGAGCCGCAGGGCGACGGGCATGTTGTACGTGGCGGCCTCGGCGCCCTCGAAGCGGTTGAGGAACCACATCCTGCGCTGGGCGAAGGACAGCGGGACCTCGGCGGGGCGGTCCATGGGGGCCAGTGGCGCCCGCGCGTCGCCGGCCTCCGCCAGCCACTCCGCGAGCCGGGCGACGCTCGGCGCTTCGAACAGGGCGCGCAGCGGAAGCTCCACGCCGAGCACCGTGCGGACCCGGCTCACCACGCGGGTGGCGAGCAACGAGTGTCCGCCCAGGTCGAAGAAGCCGTCGTCGATGCCGACCTTCTCCACGCCGAGCACCTCGGCGAAGACCGCGCACAAGACTTCCTCTCGGCCATCGCGGGGCGCGCGGCCCGATCTCCCTCGCAAGCCCTTGAGGTCGGGGGCGGGCAGGGCCCGGACGTCGAGCTTGCCGTGGGCGGTCAACGGGAGGTCGGCGAGGACCACGACCGCGGCCGGGACCATCTGGTCGGGGAGGCGTCCGGCGAGGGACTTCACGACGGCGTCGGGGGACGGTGCCGTGCCGGGTGCGGGGACGGCGTAGGCGACGAGGCGCTTGTCCCCCGGCTGGTCCTCGCGCAGCAGGACCGTGGCGTGGTCGATGTCCGGATCCTGGGTGAGGGCGGCTTCGATCTCGCCGGGTTCGATGCGGAAACCGCGCAGCTGGATCTGCGCGTCCGCGCGCCCCACGTAGGCGAGGGTGCCGTCCGTCCGCCACTTCACGAGGTCGCCGGTGCGGTACATGCGCTCGCCGCCGGCCGTGAACGGGCAGGCCACGAACCGCTCCGCCGTGACGGCGGCGCGCGCGGCGTAGCCGCGGGCCAACTGAGCCCCAGCGACGTAGAGTTCGCCGACCACGCCGACCGGCACCGGGCGCAGCCCTCCGTCCAGGACGAAGGCACGGGTACCGCCCTGAGGGCGGCCGATCGGCACTCCGGACGGCGGCAGTGCCTCGCCGGGGCTCACGCGGTGTTCGGTGACGTTCACGGTCGTCTCGGTCGGCCCGTAGGCGTTAACGACGTGGGCCTGCGGGTGGCGGCGGCGCCACTCCGCCACGTCCGACCCGGCCAAGGCCTCGCCGCCCAGGACCAGTTCGGCCGTCGGCGAGAACTCGTCCGGCAGGGTCAACAGCAGCGGTACGTGGCTCGGCGTCGCCTTCATGAAAGTCGGGGCCTGGCGCCGGCGCGCCGGGTCCGAGGCCTCCGGTGTCCGCAGCAGGTCGGTCACGCGGGCACGTCCGCCCGACACCAGGGGCAACAGCACGGACGCCACCGTCATGTCGAACGTGACCGGTGACTGCCAGGCCACCACGCCCGACGCCTCCGGGTGGGCCGCCCGCGCCCAGCCCAAGTAGGCGGTCAGCGAACGGTGTTCAACGACCACGCCCTTCGGCTGGCCCGTCGATCCGGAGGTGTAGACGACGTACGCTGCGTTTTGCGGGCGCGGGCCGAAGCTGCCCGTGTCGCCCAGGTCAGCCGTGTCGGCAGTGTCGGCGGTCTGCTCGTCCACGAGGACACGCGCCAGGCCGCTCGGCAGCGGCGCCGTTGTCCCGGCTGTCGTCACCGCGCACACCGGCCGCATGTCCTGGCACATCAGGGCGATGCGCCGCGCCGGATACTCCTCGTCGACGGGCAGGAAGACCGCTCCCGCCTTCCACACGGCCACCATCGCCACCACGAACTCCGCCGAGCGGGGCAGCGCCACCGCCACCGCGCGCTCGGGCCCGGCTCCCCGGGTCACGAGGACCCGCGCCAGTTGCTCGGCCCGCGCGTCCAGTTCCGCGTACGACAGGGCGTCGTCCCCGCACTCGACCGCCACGGCGTCCGGCACCCGCGCCACCTGCTCGGCGAACAGGTGGAGCGCCGTGGCGCCCGCCGCCAAGTCACCGCAGGGCCCGGTCAAGGGCTCGCCGTCCGCCCCCGCGCTCCACTCGTCAAGGACCAGGCGCCGCTCGCGCGGCGACAGCAGCTCCGCCGATGTCACCGGGCGCTCCGGATCCGTGACGAACGCACGCAGCAGGCGCTCGAACCGGCGGGCGATGCCGTCGCCGGTGTCGCGGTCGAACAGGTCGACGCAGTAGGTGAGTTCGCCGGTGATGCCGTCAGGACGGCGGTTCGCGTCGAAGGACTCGTTGAGGCTGACGGACAGGTCGAATTTGACCGCTTCCAGTTCTGCGGGCTCGCTGGCGAGGACGAGGCCGGGGAGTTCGAGGCGAGGGGGGCTGGTGTTCTGGAAGGCCAGCATCACCTGGAACAGCGGGTGCCTCGACAAGGAGCGGACGGGGTTCAGGACGTCCACGAGGTGCTCGAACGGCACGTCCTGGTGGGCGTAGGCCCGCAGGTCGGCTTCCCGTACGCGCTCGACCAGTTCGCGGAAGGTGGGGGCACCGGACACGTCCGTGCGCAGCACCAGCGTGTTGACGAAGAAGCCGACCAGGTCATCCAGCGCCTCGTCCGTGCGGCCCGCCACCGGCGAGCCGATCGGGATGTCCGTGCCGGCGCCGAGGCGCGACAGGAGGGCCGCGAACGCCGCCTGCACCACCATGAAGACGCTCGCGCCGCTCTCGCGCGCGAGAGTGGTGAGGTCCTGGTGGAGCCGTGCGTCGAAGTGGACGGGCACATGGGCGCCGCGGTGGGTGGCCGCGGCGGGGCGGGGCCGATCCGCCGGAAGCTCCAGTTGTTCGGGGATTCCGGACAGGTGGTGCGTCCAGTACGCGACCTGCCGGCCCAGCACGCTCGTGGGGTCGGAGCCGTCGCCGAGCAACTCCCGCTGCCAGATCGAGTAGTCGGCGTACTGCACCGGCAGCGGCTCCCACTCCGGGGCGCGGCCGTCGGCCCGCGCCTCGTAGGCCTCCGCGACGTCCCGCGCCAGCGGCGCCATCGACCAGCCGTCTCCCGCGATGTGGTGGAGCACCACGAACAGGACGTGCGTGGTGTCGTCGAGGGTGAACAGCTGGGCGCGCAGCGGTAGTTCGACGGTGACGTCGAAGCCGCGGGCGGTCTCCCGGGCCAGGGCCTCGGAGAGCACCGCCTCCGTGACCCGGGTCAGCGGAAGCTCGACGCCGGCGTCGGCCGGGTCGACGATCCGCTGCCGGGGGGTGCCGTCGGGGCCCTCGGGGAAGACCGTGCGCAGGCACTCGTGGCGGGCGACGACGTCGCCGAGCGCCGCCGCTAGGGCGTCGCGGTCCAGGGCACCGGTCAGGCGCAGCGCGATGGGCATGTTGTATGTGGCGGCCTGGGCGCCTTCGAGACGGTTGAGGAACCACAGCCGCTGCTGGGCAAAGGACAGGGGCAGGTCCGCCGTGGGGGTCCTGCGGGTCAGCACGGCGCGGGCGCCGTCGGCGTCGGCGAGGCGGCGGGCCAGCCGGGCCACGCTCGGCGCCTCGAACAGGGCGCGCAGCGGCAGCTCCACGCCGAGCACCGTGCGGACCCGGCTCACCAGGCGGGTGGCAAGCAGCGAGTGGCCGCCCAGGTCGAAGAAGCTGTCCTCGGGGCCGACCCGGTCCAGGTCGAGGACTTCGGCGAACAGTCCGCACAGCACGTCCTCGTGCGCGGTGCGCGGTGCCCGGCCGTGCGGGGCGGCGGAGAAGTCGGGGACCGGCAGGGCCTTGCGGTCGAGCTTGCCGTTAACGGTCACGGGCAGCGCGGCCAGGACGACGACAGCGGCGGGCACCATGTACTCCGGCAGCCGGGCGCCCACGAACTGTCGCAGGTCGGCCGGTTCGACGGTGGTGCCAGCGGCGGGGACGACGTACGCGACGAGGCGAGGGTCGCGGCCCTCGCCTGTGTGGACGGTGACGACGGCCTGTGCGACGGCCGGGTGGGCGGCGACGGCCGACTCGACCTCGCCGAGCTCCACGCGGAAGCCGCGGATCTTCACCTGGAAGTCGGTGCGCCCGAGGAACTCGATGTTCCCGTCGGCCCGCCACCGCACCAGGTCCCCGGTGCGGTACATGCGCCGCCCAGCGGGGTCGTACGGGTTCGCGACGAACCGGTCCGCGGTCAGCCCAGGCCTGCCCACATAGCCGCGGGCCAACTGCACGCCGGATACGTAGAGTTCGCCGGGCACGCCCGCCGGGACCGGCCGCAGCCGCTCGTCCAGGACATAGGCGCGGGTGTTCCACACGGGCGCGCCGATCGGCACGCTCGGGGCCCCGGGCTCGTGGCGGACCACCCAGCGGGTGACGTCGATGGACGCCTCGGTGGGGCCGTACAGATTGAACAGTCCCGAGTCCAGGGTCTCGCGGAACTTCTCCGCGAGTTCGAGGGAGGTGGCCTCGCCGCCGAGGATCACCGTGTGCAGCGTCGTGCACGTGGAGGCGGTCGGCTCCGCGAGGAACACGGCGAGCATGGACGGCACGAACTGCAGCGTCGTGACCCGCTGGGCGCGGATGACCTCGACGAGATAAGCGGGGTCGCGGTGCCCGCCCGGATCGGCGACTACCAGGGTCGCGCCGACCTGCAGGGCCCAGAAGAACTCCCAGACGGAGACGTCGAAGCCGGTCGGCGTCTTCTGCAGGATGCGGTCGCCGGCCCGCTGCGGATGTTTGGCCTGCATCCACGCGAGGCGGTTCACGATGGCGTCGTGCGGGATCAGTACGCCCTTGGGGCGGCCGGTGGAGCCGGAGGTGTAGATCACGTACGCGGGGTGCGAGAGCTCCAGGGGCGCGGCCCGGTCGGCGTCGCCCAGGTCGGTGGCGGGCCGGTCGGCGAGCGAGGCACGAAGGCCTGGATCGTCGAGGACGAGGACGGGCAGGTCGCACGGCAGCAGGTCCATGGTGTCGGCCGCGGTGAGGACGCACACGGGGCGCGCGTCGTCGAGCATGTACGCGATCCGGTCGGCCGGGTATTCGGGGTCGACGGGAAGGTAGGCCGCGCCGGCCTTCACGGTGGCGTACACCGCGACGACCTGGTCGACGGACCTGGGCAGGGCGAGCGCGACGAGCCGCTCCGGGCCCGCCCCCTGCTCGACGAGCAGGCGAGCCAGCCGGTTGGCGCTGGCGTTGAGTTCCGCGTAGGTCAGTTCGATGTCCCCGTGGACCACGGCCGTCGCGTCCGGGGTGCGCGCCACCTGCGCCTCGAACAGGACCGACAGGGGCGCCTGCCGCACCGGGGTGTCGGTGCTGTTCCACTCCTCGACGATCCGCCGCCGCTCCTCGGGCGCCAGTACGTCGAGGGCCGCGACGGGCCGGTCCGGGTCATGGACCACACTGCGCAGGACACGCTCGAAACGGGCCACCAGTTCCTCGGCCGTGTCCCGGTCGTACAGGTCGGTGGCGAACTCCAGTACGCCCGCGAGGCCCGCCTCGGCGCCGGTGTCCGTGCGCGACTCGTCGAGATAGACGCAGAGGTCGAAGCGGGCGGCCGGGGCGGCGGCCGGTTCGGGGGCGACGGTGAGGCCGGGGAGCCGCAGCTGTGGTTCCTCGACGTTCTGGAAGGCCAGCATCACTTGGAAGAGCGGGTGCGCCGCCATCGACCGGACCGGGTTGAGCACCTCTACGAGGTGCTCGAAGGGCACGTCTTGGTGCGCGTGCGCGGCCAGGTCGGTCTCGCGGACCCGGTCGAGCAGTTCGCGGAAGGTCGGGTCGCCGGACAGGTCGGTGCGGAGCACGAGCGTGTTCACGAAGAACCCGACGAGATCGTCGAGCGCCTCGTCCGTGCGCCCGGCCATCGGCGAGCCGATCGGGATGTCCGTCCCGGCCCCGAGCCGCGAGAGCAGCGCAGCGAACGCCGCCCGCACCACCATGAACACACTCGCGCCGGACTCACGGGCCAGGTCGGCGAGGCGTGCATGCAGCTCGGCGTCCAGCGTGAACGTCACGCTGTCACCGCGATAGGAGGCGACGGCGGGGCGCTGACGGTCCGTGGGGAGCGTCAACTGGTCAGGCAGATCGCTGAGTTGGGTCTTCCAGTAGGCGAGCTGACGACTGAGCAGGCTGTCGGGGTCGCGCTCGTCGCCGAGCAGCTCGCGCTGCCAGAGTGCGTAGTCGGCGTACTGCACCGGCAGCGGTTCCCACCGCGGGGCCCGGCCGGCAATACGCGCCACGTACGCGGCCTCCAGGTCGCGTGCCAGGGGTGCCATCGACCAGCCGTCACCGGCGATGTGGTGGAGCACGACGGACAGCACGTGCGTGGTGTCGTCGAGCGTGAAGAGCCAGGCTCGCAGGGGCAGTCCGTCGGTCAGGTCGAACCCGCAGCCCGCGGCCTCGGCCATACGCGCGGGCAGTTCGGCGGCAGTCACGGGGAGCACGTCCAGCCGCACGGTGGCCCGGTCGACGTCGAGGACGCGCTGGAAGGGGGTGCCGTCGGTGCCCTCGGGGAAGACGGTCCGCAGCGATTCATGGCGGCTGATGACATCACGCAGAGCCGCGGCGAGGGCATCACGGTCCAGGGTTCCGGTCAGGCGCAGGGCGATGGGCAAGTTGTACGTGGAGGTGGCCGAGCCCTCGAATCGGTTGAGGAACCAGAGCCGACGCTGGGCGAACGACAGGGGCACCTCCGCAGGGCGTGCGGCGGGCGACACCGCGACACGAGCGGCCGCGCCGTCGGCCTCGATCCGCTCGGCGAGCTGGACCACGGTGGGCCCCTCGAAGAGCGAGCGCAGGGGCAGCTCCACGCCCAGCCGGGTGCGAATGCGGCTGATCAGGCGGGTCGCCAGCAGGGAGTGGCCGCCCAGGTCGAAGAAGCTGTCGTCGATCCTGACCTTCTCCACGCCGAGCACCTCGGTGAAGGCCGCGCACAGCACCTGCTCATGACCGTTACGCGGACCACGGCCCTCATCGGCTGCCCCGTACTCGGGGGCGGGCAGAACGCGCCGGTCCAGCTTGCCGTTCGCCGTCAACGGCAGCGCGTCCAGGACCACGACCGCCGACGGCACCATGAACTCCGGCAGCCGCTCACCGACGTAGCGGCGTATATGCGGCGTATCCACGGTGGCCGTGGCGGCGTTCGACGGGATGACGTAGGCGACGAGGCACTTGCCGCCGGGCTGGTCCTCACGGGCCACCACTGCGACCTGGGCGATGTCGGGGTGGGTGGCGAGGACTGCTTCGACCTCACCGAGTTCCACCCGGAAACCGCGGATCTTCACCTGGAAGTCGGCCCGGCCCAGGAACTCCACCGTCCCGTCAGCCCGCCAGCGGGCCAGGTCACCCGAGCGGTACATACGCTCACCCGGACCCGCAAACGGATCCGCCACGAAACGCTCCGCCGTCAGGGCCGGGCGGTTGAGGTAACCGCGCGCCAGCTGCGCACCCGCCAGGTAGAGCTCACCGGCCACGCCGACCGGGACCGGGCGCAGCGAGGCATCCAGGACGTAGACACGGCTGTTGGCCACCGGAGTACCGATCGACGGCAACACCGGCCACTCCGCCGGATCACCCTCAAGGGAGAGTGCCGTCACCACGTGGGTTTCGGTGGGGCCGTAGTAGTTGTGCACCCGCCGCCCCGGCACCGACGCGAAGAACTCCCGCACCGCACCATGCAACGCCAGCGCCTCACCAGCCTGCGCCACATCCGTCAACCCAGGTAGATCCAGGCCGAGTTCGGCGGCTGCTTCGGCGACCGCCTCCACCATCGGCATCGGAGCGAACAGCTCACCGACCTCATGCTGGGCGAACCAGCGCACCAGCTCCGCCGCGCCCCGCCGTGTCTCATCCCGCGGCACCACCAGCGTCTTGCCCGACCACAGCGCCGAGAACATCTCATGCGCCGCCGCATCAAACCCCAGGGCGGCGAACTGACCCGTCCGCTTACCCACACCGCCAGTGAGAATCTGCGTATGCCAGGCCAGCAGGTTCACCATCGCGCCCGCCGGGAACACCACACCCTTCGGCCGCCCCGTCGACCCAGACGTGTACATCACATACACCGGGTGCTCCAGCCGCAGCACACCACCACGCTCCCCAATGGACAGATCCGCATCCGCGTACGCGTCCGAGGGCCCGGCGAGCGCCTGGGTCGTGGGCTCGTCCAGTACCACCTGCGCCCGGCCCCCCAGCACCGCCTCGTCCACCGGCCCGGCCGACACCACCGCCACCGGATCCGCATCCTGGAACATGTACGCGACCCGGTCCGCCGGATAGGCCGGGTCCACCGGCACGTACGCCGCCCCCGACTTCACCACCGCCAGCAAAGCCACCGGCAACCACTCCGAACGCGGCAGCATCAACGCCACCACACGCTCCGGACCAGCACCCTTCTCCACCAGCACACGCGCCAGACGATTCGCCCGCGCATTCAGCTCCGCGTAGGTGAGCCGGACGTCCTCGAACACCACCGCCGTCGCCTCAGGCGTCCGCGCCACCTGCGCCTCAAAGCCCGCCGGCAACGACACCCACGCAACCTCAACCCCGGTCGCATTGCGAACCTCCAGCAGCTCACGCCGCTCGACGTCCGACAGCACCTCCAGCCCACTCACCCGAACATTCGCATCAGCCACGGCCCCGGCCAGCACACGGCCGAACCGCTCCACCAGCCCCTCGACCGTCCCCCGGTCGAACAGGTCGGTGGAGAACTCCAGGAACCCCGTCAGACCGGCGGGCACGCCGTCGCCGTGCTGCTCGGTGATGTTGAGGAGCAGGGCGAACTTCGCCGTCCGGGTGTCAAGTTGGTCGATCTTTGTGGTGAGGCCGGGGAGTTCGAAGTGGGGCGCAGCGTTGTTCTGGAAGGCGAGCATCACCTGGAACAGCGGATGGGAGGCCATGGAGCGGACCGGGTTGAGCACTTCCACGAGGTGCTCGAACGGCACATCCTGGTGCGCGTACGCCGCCAGGTCGGTCTCGCGGACCCGCTCCACCAGCTCACGGAACGTCGGGTCGCCCGACAGGTCGGTCCGCAGCACCAGCGTGTTCACGAAGAACCCGACCAGGTCATCCAGCGCCTCATCCGTACGCCCGGCGATCGGCGTACCGATCGGGATGTCCGTGCCTGCGCCCATCCGCGACAGCAGAGCGGCGAATGCGGCCTGCACCACCATGAAGAGGCTGGCGTCGCTCTCCTGGGCCAGGGCGGCCAGAGCCCGATGCGTCTCGGGGCCGATCTCGACCGGCACGCTCTCGCCCCGGTGGGAGGACAGGGCCGGGCGGGGCCGGTCCGCGGGCAAGTCGAGATGCTCGGGAATGGCCTCCAAAGCCTTTGCCCAGTAGGCGAGTTGATGTGAGAGCCGACTCTTGGGGTCGTTCTCGTCGCCGAGGATGCGGTGCTGCCACAGGGTGTAGTCCGCGTACTGGACCGGCAGCGGCTTCCAGTCCGGGGACTTTCCCGCCACCCGCAGCTCGTACGCCGTCACCAGGTCCCGTGCGAGCGGGACCATCGACCAGCCGTCGCCCGCGATGTGGTGCATCACCAGGAGCAGCACGTGCTCGGTCGCGCCGAGGGTGAAGGCCGTTGCACGCAGTGGCAGTTCGAGGGTCAGGTCGAAGGTGTCGGCGGCGGCGCGGGTGAGCAGGTCCGGCAGGTCGTCGGCGGTCGCGGAGGCTGTGGCCAGGAGGTCGGCGGGGATCTCGTCGGGGTCCAGGATCTTCTGGTAGGGCGC
The DNA here is from genome assembly GCF_014205055.1 of Streptomyces luteogriseus. NCBI lineage: Bacteria > Bacillati > Actinomycetota > Actinomycetes > Kitasatosporales > Streptomycetaceae > Streptomyces > Streptomyces luteogriseus. The sequence goes on along the minus strand of NZ_JACHMS010000001.1, from coordinate 8,645,813 downwards.
TTCGTCCGGCCCTTCCGGGAAGACGGTGCGCAGCGACTCGTGCCGGACGACGACGTCGCGTAGCGCGGCGGCCAGCGCCTCGCGGTCCAGGTCGCCGGTGAGGCGTACGGCGAACGGCATGTTGTACGCGGTCGACGCCGGTCCTTCGAGGCGGTTGAGGAACCACAGCCGACGCTGCGCGAAGGAGAGCGGGAGCCAGTCGGGTCGTTGCGCGGGGACGAGGCCGACGCGGGTGGCCTGTTCGGCCGCGTCGACGCGCCGCGCGAGGCGGGCCACGGTGGGCGCCTCGAACAGGGCGCGTACCGGCAGTTCGACACCGAGTTCGGTGCGGACCCGGCTGAGCAGCCGGATCGACGTCAGGGACTGGCCGCCGAGCTCGAAGAAGCTGTCGTCGATGCCGGGCGTGTCGACGCCGAGGACCTCGGCGAACGCTCGGCAGAGGGTTTCCTCGCGTGGGGTGCGCGCGGTGCGCCGGGCCGTTGCTGCCGCGGGGGCCGGGAGCGGCAGCGCCGCGCGGTCCAGGGTGTGCCGGGCGGTGACGGGGAACGCATCGAGCACGACCACGGCCGTCGGCGCCTGTGCCTCGGGCAGGCGTTCGGCGGCGTGGAGCCGGATCGCCTCCGGGTGGGCTTCGGTCCCGGCCGGCGGCACGACATAGGCGGTGGTGACGGCGGTCCGGGCCGTGTCCTCGCGGACGACGGCCACCGCCTGACCGACGTGCGGGTGAGCGGCGACGGCGGCGGCGACCTCCGTATGCCAATCGGCGACGCTTCCGAACTCCACTGCGCGGCCTACGAGCTCGAGGCTTCCGTCGGCACGCCAGCGCGCGAGGTCGCCGCTGCGGTACATCCGCTCCCCCCGCGCGCCGTGCGGGTCGGCGACGAGGCGCTCGACGGTCCGCCCGGGACGGCCCGCGTAGCCGCGCGCCGACTGCTGCCCGGCCACGTACAGTTCACCGGTCACGCCGACGGGTGCCGGGCGCAGCGAGGCATCCAGGACGTACACCCGGGTTCCGGGCACGGGCCTGCCGATCGAGGCGCTACCGGGCTGAGCCGCGGTCTCGGCGTCCCCGGCCGTGGCGTGCACGGCGGTTTCCACCGGCGCGTACCCGGTGCACAGGGTGGCGCCGCCCAGTACGTCACCGAAGCGTGCGGCGAGATGAGGTGAAAGGGGTTCGCCGTCGCAAACGACGGTGCGCAGGGAGGGGTACGTCTCCGTGCCCGGCTCGTCGAGGTGGGCGAGGAGGGCGGCGAGCACGGTCGGGGTGGTGTGCAGGGCCGTGATCTGCCGGGTGGCGATGTCCGCGGCCAGGTCGGCGGCGACGCGGGCCGAGTCGCGCGGGGCCGCCGCGCGGTCGGGGACGACGAGCGTCGCACCGCCGCCCAACGCCCAGTGGCACTCCCACAGCGGCGAGGTCCCCTGCAGGACGCGGTCGCCGGGGCCCTGCGGGTGGCGGGTTCGCAGCCAGGCGAGTTGGTTGGCGAGTGCCGCGTACGTGGTGATCAGGCCCGTCGAACGGCTCACCTGCGCGGGGTGTGAGGGCAGCAGCGGCGCGGTGCGGTCCGCGTCGGTGACGTCGGCGTCCGACCGGTCGGCCAGCGCCTCCTCGGTGCGGGGCTCGCCCAGGCTGATGCGGGGCCGGGTCGGGGCCACCGGCCCTGGCGCGTGTGCGGAGGTGAGCACGCACACCGCCCGCGCCGCCTCCAGGACGTCAGCGTACGCGTCGGTCCCCCCGTCGGCCTCCGGGTCCAGCACCAGGCACGCCGCCCCCGCCTTCGCTACCGCGAGCAGCGTCACGGGCCAGTCTGCGGACCGGTTCCTGACCACGGCGACGGTGCGCTCCGGGCCCGCGCCGTGCTCGATGAGGAGCTGGGCGACCCGGTTGGCGCGGGCGTTCAGCCGCCCGTACGAGAGGACAGCGTCCTGCGCGAGCACCGCGGGCGCGTCCGGGGTGCGCTGCGCCAGCTCGGTTATCCGCTCCGCCGGCGCCGCGGTCCACTCCTGCGCGGCCGTGGCGTTCCAGGCGTCGAGGAGCAGCTTCCGTTCCTGGGCTGGCACCACGTCCAGCTCGCCGACGGCGCGGGCCGGCTCGGCCAGGGCCGCGGCCAGGGTGTGCTCGAACCGGGCGAGGTGCCAGGTGAGTTCGTCGGTGGTGTACAGGGTCTCGTTGCCGTCGAGGTGGATGACGAGCTGTTCGCCGCGTGCCGTGCCGTAGATGTCGAAGGCCAGGTCGTCGAGGGGGCCGTTGCCGAGGTTGAGAAGCTGGCCGGGGTGCCCGTCGAAAGTGAGACCGTCCTGGAGGCCCATGATGTTGACCAGCGGCCCGAAGGAACCGGTGGGGTCGGGGGACGGCGCGAAGTGGCGCTGGAGGTCCTCTTGGCGGTACCGCTGGTGGCGCAGCGCCTCCTTAACTGCCTGGGTGGTGCGCCCGATGAGCTGCCCGAAGTCGTCATCCGCGCGGACGACGAGCCGGAGCGGCACGACGTTCGCGGTCATGCCGGGGGTGCGGCGGGCAGTGAGGGTGACGCGGGCGGTGACGGGGAAGCCGAGCGTGACGTGGTCGGCGCCCGTCATGCGGTGCGCGTATAGCGCGACGGCGGCCGTGAGGACCACGGACCAGTGGGTGCGGGCGGCGCGGGCGGCGGCGACGAGGTCGTCGTTCAGGTCCGCGGCGAGGCGGATGGTGGCGCGCAGGGAGGAACCGCGCGAGGTGGCGGTGCGGCGCGACAGGCTGAACCGCGCGGGGCGGTCGGCCAGTTGGGTTTCCCAGTACGCCCGGTCCTCGGCGAAGTCCGGTGAGGAGCGGTACTCCTCGTCCTCCTCGACGAGTCCGGCGAGGGTCCCGAACGTCGGTTCGCCGCAGGGACGTCGTTCCGCGAGGGCGGTGTAGATCTGCGCGACACGGCGGGTGAACAAGGAGGCGCCGTAGCCGTCGATGACGGCGTGGTGGGCACGCGTGTACCAGAGGTGGCGGTCAGGCGAGAGGCGGAACAGGGCCAGGTCGTAGAGCCGGTCGGCGAGCAGGTCGACGGACCGGGCGCGGTCCTCGCGCATCCAGCGCAGGGCGGTCTCGGCAGGATCGGGCTCCGCCGACACGTCGTGGCACGTCAGGGCATCATGAGGGACGGGCATGGGTGTCTGCCACACGCCGTCGGCGTCCTCGGTGAAGCGGACGCGCAGGGCCTCGGCCTCGGTCAGGGCCGAGCCGACGGCGGCCCTGAAGAGGTCCGCGTCGACCGCGCCACGGATGTCGATGCACTGCGCGAGGCTGAAGTCCAGGTCGGTGAGCCCCTGCTGGTGGGCGAACCAGACACCGTGCTGCGCGGCGGACAACGGTCGACGAGTGGCTTGAGCGTCAGACACCTGCTACCTGCCCCATGAGTTGTGAACGACGGAAAAGGGAGGAACGGAAGGAAGGGGGAGGAAAGAGAATCAAGCCAGGGCGGGCGCCACCGCACGGGTGGCCCGCCCTGGCTCGGCTTCCTTCCTCAGGCGTGCGTGTCCATTGCGTCCCGGAGGGATTTGGGCCGCATATCCGTCCAGTTCTTCTCGATGAAGTCGACACAGGTGTTCCGGTCTGTCTCGTCAAGCACGGTCCGCCAGCCCTTGGGCACCTCGATGAAACTGGGCCACAGCGAGTACTGTTCCTCCTCGTTCATGAGGACGAGGAACTTTCCCTCGGTGTCGTCAAAGGGGTTCGTCACACCACAACCTCGATTTCGATAGTGGGGCCGGTGACGTGGAGAACGCGGCCCCGCAGCTGGCTCGACAGTGTTCACAAGCCCGAGGAGCCCACCCCATCACGGGCTTTCATCACTTCGATATCGTGTGGTCATTCCTGGATTCTCACGTGCGATCGAGGGTCTTCTCCGGGGCCTTCGGAAGCTATCCTTTAGCCTCCATCACACGAACTGCCCTGAGACCGAGGGGAGCATCAGTGAAGCTGCACGACCTTCTGGGAACATCAGATGGGTGCGCAGTACCCGATTCCTTTGCCCTGTACGAGATCGCGGTCGGCCACTCATCGGCCGCGTCCTCCGTCAAAGCGGCCATGAGCGCCGGAGAACTCCGCCTCGTGATACCCGCAGTCACATTTGCGGTTTCCTGTGCCATGCGCACTTGTTGGGACGAATACTGCACGAAATCCCATCAGTCGGGCGTCGGTACGGCCGTGCAGGGGCTGCTCGGCCCCGGCGGCGTCGAACTGCTGGAGCTGACCCCGCAGGACGCGGCGTCAGCAGGCAAGCTGTACGCCAGATCGGTGGACCGGCACATCGAGGGTCCGGAAGTCCTCGCGGCCTGCCACTCCTCGTACGCGGCGGGCGTGCGCAACGCGCCGCTGCTCTCCACGGGCCGCGCCTCGTACTGCTACGCGGCCACCCTGGGCGAGGACGAACGGAGTCAGATCCGGTTGATCTGACGCACGGTCGGATCCGGCCGCCCGGCCCCCAGCGCCTCGCGGCCGTAGATCCCTTCCACCCAGTTCTCCTGGTAGACGGTGTCGAGATAGCGCTCGCCCATGTCCGGTGAGATCGCCACGCAGGTGAGTCCGGTGCGCCTGTGCTTCGCATCGAGCCACTGTCTGGCGCCGCTGACCACGGTGCCGGTGGACCCGCCGAAGACGAATCCGCCCCCGGCGAGGCGATGGCACATCCGCACCGTCTCCCGCTCCGGCACGAGGATCACCTCGTCGACGAACTCCTCGTCCAGCAGGGGCGGTCGGACACCGGAGCCGAGCCCGGGAATCATGCGCGGCCCCGGCGGATGCCCGAACGCCACGGATCCCACGCTGTCCACGGCCACGATGCGTACGTCCGGGCGGTGTTCCCGGTACCAGCGCGCGCACCCCATCAGCGTGCCCGTGGTGCCCGCCCCGACGAACAGCACGTCGAGGTCCGGGAAGGCGCGGTCGACGGCCGGCGCGGTGTGCCGGTAGTGCGCTCGCCAATTGGCCGCGTTCTCATACTGGTTGAGCCACACGTACCGGTCGTCCGCCGCGCACAGGCCGCGCACGTGACGGATGCGGGCGGCGAGGAATCCGCCTTCGTCGTCTGGTTCGGTGACGGTGTGCACCGTGGCGCCGAGCACCGTCATGAGGCGCTTGGCCGCCAGGTTGCAGCGGGAGTCGGTGACGCAGACGAAGCGGTGGCCTTTGGCAGCGGCGATCACGCTGAGCGCGATGCCGAGGTTTCCCGACGAGGACTCGACCAGGACGGAGTCCGGCGCGATGACGCCGTCCCGTTCGGCGGCCTCCACCATCTCCACGGCGGCCTTCTGTTTGATGGATCCGGTGAAGTTGAAGCCCTCACACTTGAGGAACAGGGGCATTCCGAGTACGGCACCGAGATCGACGTACAAGTCGTCCTGGTAGAACTCCTGGGGCGCCGAGATGACCGGCACGTGGCCTCCCTGCCTCAGCCGTAGCGTCGCATCTCGTGGAAGAAGCCGTCGACGACGTGCAGTTCGCCGGCCGCCGCGATCGTGTCGTAGATGTGCCTGCCGAGCACCAGGTCGAGCACCCCGAGGCCGAACGGCGAGAATACGACGGGTCGTTCGGTGCCCGGCCGCAGTGTGCCGGTCAGGACGTCGTGGAGCGTTCCGTCGATGAACTCCCGGTTGCCCACGCCTTGTTCGGCCAGGTGCGGGGAGGTGTCGGCCTTGAGGCAGTGGTCGATGTCGTCGACGATGTTGGTGGCCGCGAGCACCACCTCCGGTGCCAGGTCGCGCAGCGACAGATGCAGCACCAGCGGGTTGTGCGCGAACCAGTCGGGTTCGGTGACGTGCGGTGTCCCGGCCACCGTCGCGAAGACCACCAGGTCCGAGGAGCGGATCAGCGACTCGGCGTCGTCGTGCATCGTGACCGGCCCGGTCTCGCCGGCGCGGCGCAGATAGTCCCCGAACCCGGCGGCGTGCTCCGGGGAGAGGTCGTGCACGCCGATCTCGTCGAACGACCAGCCCGTGCCCGCCAGATACGCGTGGACGTAGCGGGCGATGAGGCCGGCGCCGAAAAACCCGATCCGGGCGGGGCGGCCGCCGCGGGCCGCCGCGATCCGGTCCGCGGCGAGCGCCGCGGAGGCCGCGGTGCGCGCGGCGCTGATGATGGAGCTCTCCAGGCAGGCGAGCGGGTAGCCGGTGTCGTGGTCGTTGAGGATGAGGACCGCGGAGGCCCGGGGGATGCCCCGCTCGACGTTCGCCGGGAAGCTGGAGATCCACTTCAGGCCGTCGGTGGGGACGTCGCCGCCCACCGAGGCGGGCAGGGCGATGATGCGGGACGACGGCCGGTCGGGGAAGCGGAGGAAGTACGAGGGCGGGTTCACAGTCTGTCCTTCGCCGTGCCACCGGTAGGCGGCCTCGATGAGGTCGACCACCTCCCGGTGCCGGCCGTCGAGGATGTGCTGCACCTGGGCCCCGGAGATCACGGAGAACGACGGTGTCGCGTACTGCTCGGGCATAGAGAAGCTCCCTGAGGGTCCCTGGGGTGTCAGCCGGTCGTCGCAGGCCGCGCGTGGCCGGGCAAGCGCGTCGGGTCGCCGAAGAGTGCGACGACGTCGCGTTCGCCTTCGTAGGCCTCGCGGCTGTGCGCCATGCGCAGGTTGTCCACGACGAGCACGTCGCCGGTCTGCCACGGCTCGCGCGCGGTGGCCGCCGTGTACGTGGCGTTGATGGTCTCGATCACGGATTCCGGGATGGCCGTGCCGTCGCCGTACCGGGTGGTGAAGGGTAGCGCGTTCGGGCCGTAGAGGGAGAGCAGGTACTCTCTGACCGCCGGGTCCATCGTCAGCTCGTTGAGGAACGCGATCTGGTTGAACCAGAGGCGCTCCTCCGACGCGGGGTGCCGCACGACGGCCGACCTGCGCTGCACCGTGTGCAGCGAGCCGTCCGCCATCCACCGGTGGTCCAGGGCGTGCTGCCGGCAGTAGGCCGACACCTCGTCGGCGTCCTCGGTGCCGAACGCCTGAGGCCAGCCGAGGCCGACGTCTCCGTAGTGCCGGGCGAGCAGCCAGCCGTCCCGTTCGAAGGGCTCGACCAGTTCGGCGGGCAGGGCGTCGAGGACGGCCCGCGCGTCGGCCACGCCGGTGGCGCCGCCGCTGCGGGGTGCCCGCAGACAGCCGAAGAGGGCGGTGCCGGGGACCTCGGCCGCGTAACTCAGCTCGTGGTGCATGCACATCGGCTCGTCGACCGGCCACAGCGACGCCGAGTACACGCCGTGCCCCAGGTCGTCGCGGGCGGCGAAGCTCTCGCGTTCGCGCATCGGCGTCACGTCGAGGGCGTGCGCCACGGCGGCCAGGTCGGCCGGGGTGGCCAGGCCGAGGCCGCGGACGAGGACCGCGCCGTGCCGGCCGAGCGCTTCGCGTACATCCTTCGCGGGCACGTCGCGGCCGGGTGATTCGAGAATCGGCGTGCGCCCCTCCCCGAGGACGAGGCGGGAGCCGTCGGGGAGTGTTTCGCCGTGCGAAGTGGTGTCGGTCATAGGGGGTCAGCCGTCCGTCCTCGTGCTGTCGGGCGCTGCGTCCGCGGCCTGGTGCGTCGCGGCCTTGGCGCCACGGCCGTCGAGGAGCGCCGCGATGTCGGCGAGCCGCGGGGTGTCCCGCAGTTCCCGGGGGGAGAGCGCGCGGTCGAGCGCGATGGCCAGGCGGACGAGGGAGAGCGATGTGCCGCCGAGGCCGAAGAAGTCGGCGTCGCGTCCGATCCGCTCGGCGGGCACCTTGAGGACCTCGGCCCACAGCGCCGCGAGCCTCCGCTCGGCCGCTGTCTGCGGTGCCGTGCCGACGGTGTCCCCGGTGCCCGGCTCGCCGTCGTCCGTGGCCCGTTCACCGGCGACGCGGGTCAGGGCCTTGCGGTCGGTCTTGCCGTTGCCGGTCAGCGGCAGCTCGGGCAGGCGGTGGAAGCGGCTCGGCACCATGTACGCAGGCAGAGTCTCGGCGAGCGCCGCCACGAGCGCGTCCGCGTTCAGTTCCGTGGAGCCGGTCCAGAAGGCCACGAGTCGGCTGGCGCCGCCGGTGCCGGTCACGACGACGGCGCTGTCGCGCACGCCGGGTATCGTCAGCAGTCGGTTCTCGATCTCACCGATCTCGATGCGGAAGCCCCGGATCTTCACCTGCGCGTCGCGGCGTCCGAGGAACTCCAGGCGCCCGCCGATCAGCCAGCGCCCGATGTCGCCGGAGCGGTACAGGCGCGCGCCGGGGACGTACGGGTCGGGGACGAAGGCGGCACGGGTGCGCTCCTCGTCGTTGACGTAGCCGCGGCCCACGCACACACCGGAGAAGACGATCTCGCCGGGCGAACCGAGCGGGACGGGCCGCAGCGACTCGTCGACCACGTACACGCGTACGTTGGCGACGGGCCTGCCCAGGGGCACCGACGCGGCGTCCGGGACGCCCGTCATCACCTCGTGGTTCGTGTCGTCCGATGTCTCGGTGAGCCCGTACGCGTTGACCAGCGCCTTGTCCGGGAAGGCCGCGAACCAGCGCTCGGTCAGCTCCTTCTTGAGCGCCTCGCCGGTCGCCGACACACAGCGCAGCCGCGGCAGCGGGCGCGGTGCGTGGTCGAGTTCGGTGAGCATCGTCTCCAGGTAGGAGGGCACGACCTGGAGGACCTCGACGCGCTCCTCGGCGAGGGTCTCGACGAGGCGCGCGACGTCCTCGACGGCCGACTGATCGACGACGACGGTGCGCCCGCCGACCGTGAGGGCCGCCACGAGCTGCCACAGGGAGATGTCGAAGCACTGGGGTGCGGTCTGCGCCACCGCTGTGCCCGCCATGATGCCGAGGTCGTCGATCTTGGCGAGGACGTGGTTGAGGAAGCCCGCGTGCTCGCACACGGCGCCCTTCGGCGTTCCGGTCGAGCCGGACGTGAAGTAGATGTACGCGCTCTGGTCCGCGGCCACCGGTACGCCGGGGTCGGTGTCCGGACCGGCGCGGAGGGTGTCGAGATCGTCGACGCGTACGCCGGGCAGGCGTGCCGACGCCTCGTCGAGGCCGCGGGAGACGCCCCGCCGGGTGAGCGTGTGGCGGCAGCCGCTGCGCTCCAGCATGTCGGTGACACGGTCGGCGGGGAACTGCGGCTCCACGGGGAGGTAGACACCGCCCGCCTTGAAGACGGCGAGGACGGCCGCCAGCCACTCCAGGTCTCGCTCGGCCACCACGGCGACCACGTCCTCGGTGCGCAGCCCGGCGTCGAGGAGGGCGTGGGCGACCTGATTGGCGCGCTGGTTGAGCCGACGGTACGTCCACGGTGTGCCGTTGTGAACGGCCGCGACGTCGTCGGGGCGCTGCCGCACCTGCTCCTCGAAGAGCTCGTGGACGCGCAGGTCGGGCAGTTCCCTCGCGGGACCGGCCAACCCCACTGTCTGGTAGGCGACTTCGTCGGGAGTGAGGGGGCTCCACGCATGGTGGTCCGTGTCCGGTGCGCTGCTCAGCGCGTCCAGGGCGGCGAGCAGATATCCCGCGATCCGGCCGGCCTGGTCGGCACCGACGGACTCGGTGCGGTGGCGGAGCACGAGCGCCGGCTGGTCGCCGTCCTGGGACAGGCCCACCGCGAGGACGGTGTCCGGTGCGAGGTCCCCGGCCGCAGGGGCGCGGCCGGGCACGAACAACGCGTCGTAGAGCGGGCCGCTCCCGCCGGTCCGGCTCTCCTCGGGGAAGTCGAGGAGGTGGCGCAGGACATCGGCCCGGGTCCGGGCCGTGTCGTCGAAGATCCGGGCCCAGGTGCCGTCGTTGACGGACACCCGGCAGGGCACCGCGTCCCCGGCGTCGGCGGCCGACGGCGGCAGCAGGCCGATGACCACCACCTGGTCGGAGGTGACCTGCGCCAGGACCTTGACGCAGGCGGTGAGGACCGCGGTGTCCAGGGACGCCCCGGACCGCTCGCATAGGCGCCGCAGCGCGTGCACGACCGGCTCGGGGACCGCGGCCCGCCAGACGGCGGTCGCCTCCGGGCCGTCATGCGGCACGGGGTCGCCGACGGCTCCGACAGGGTCCGATGAGCGCTCCGGCCACCGGGGCAGAGCGGTGAAACCGCCGCCGGTGAGCACACGCTGCCAAAACGCCAGAGGCGCAGTCTCCACACCAGTACCTTCCGTGCGCGCAGCCACTCCTGCGGAACCGTCGCTTCCTTCACAAGACGCGCAAGACGCTAGATGCCGCCTTTATCAGTGGGATATCGACAGACCCGTCAGATGCATCCCGGAGAGGCGGTTGAGCGCGGCCTGCCGGGTCTGGTCGGACTCCTCGGCCAGCGCCCGCTCGCGGGCGAAGGGCCGCACCAGCCCATGGAAGGCGTAGCGCAGCGCCCCGCTGGCATCCGTGCCGACCACGGTCAGCAGATGCATGTCGAAGAGCTGCTCCATCGCGTCCTCCGCCGCCACATGGTCGACGGCGAGCAGCACGGCTCCGGCGTGGGCCGTGAAGTCCGGCGCGTCCAGCAGGCCCAGCATGCGGCACATGCGGGCCGCCTCCTCGGGCAGCCTGCGATAGCCGCGCTCCAGGCCCTGCCGCACCTCGAGGCCGCCGGCGCTGAGTTCGTCGAGACGGCGGCTCCCTTTGGCCAGCCGGTGCACCAGATGCCGTACGGACCAGTGGGGTTTGACAGCGAGCCGGCCGGCGGCCGCCCGCAGTGCGAGGGGCAGCCTGCCGCACAGGCGGCCCAACTCGTACACGGCCGAGGTGTCTTCGAGGACGCGCCGCTCACCGATGATCCGTGCCACGAGCTCCACCGCCTGCGCGTCGGGCAGCGGGCCGAGGTCGACGCGGACCGCGCCGATGCCCACGGCCATCGGGTCCTGCCGCCCACCGGTGGTCGCCACGACCCGCGAGGGGCCGCAGCCGGGCAGGAACGGCTGGATGTGCACCAGGCTGCAGGCATTGTCGAGGACCACCAGGACGCGCCGGTCGGCCAGCAGGCTGCGGTAGAGCGACACGCACTCATCGGGGCGGTCCGGGACCAGCTCCGCCGCGACGCCGAGGACCCGCAGGAAGCGGCCGAGCAGCGCGTGCACCGTGGCGGTCGGCTGTGTCCACTCGTACTGGGACAGGTCGGCGTAGAGCTGCCCGTCGGGGAAGTGCCGCAAGACGCGGTGCGCCCAGTACGCGACGAGGCTCGTCTTGCCTACTCCGGCGGCGCCGGCGACGACGCCCGCGCGTGGCCGGGAGGTGCTGGAGGGCCCTCCGTCGCCCGCGTCGGCCACCAGGGTGTCCAGAACGGCGAGTTCCGCCTCGCGTCCCAAGAACTCCGGTACAGCAGCGGGCAGTTCCGCTGGCAGGGCGCGCCGCCCGGACCGAGGCTCGCCGTCGCCGCGGAGGGAGAGTTCGGGAGCGTCCTGGAGGACGGCACGGTGCAGCTCGTGGATGGACGCGCTCGGCTCTATCCCTATCTCCTCGACGAATCGTCTGCGCCAGTTGCGGAAGCCCTCCGCCGCCTCCGCCCGGCGCCCGGAACGGTATTGTGCGAGCATCAGGGTGTGCCGCAGCTTCTCGTGCAGGGGCTGGTCGTCGGCTAACGCCGAGAGTTCGGGCAGCACCTCCTGGTGGCGGCCGAGCGCAAGCTCCGCGTCGAACAGTGCTTCGTAGGCGGCTAGGCGCTCCGCCTCTAAGCGCGTCGCCTCGTCCTCGACCACCTGCCCCGCGACACCGGACAAGGCGGGCCCGGTCCACAGGTCCAAGGCCTTCCGGTACAGCCCGACGCCCTCGTCGACGCGGCCCAGACGGATGCTCTCGGCGGCCTCCGCGCAGACGGCAGCGAAGTCGCGGGCGTCGAAGGTGCACACGCTCGTCAGGATCCGGTATCCGGGGTGGGTGGTCTCTATGACCGGGTCGTCGAAGAGCGCCGACCGGAATGCCTTGCGTAACGCCCCGACACAGATGGCCACTTGGGTCCGGGCCGTGTTCGGCGGCCGGCCCCCCCACACCGCGTCTACGAGGCTGTCCACGGAGACGACACGGCCCCCTGCCAGCACGAGCATCGCGAAGATAGTGCGCTGCCGTGGGCCGGCTATCACAACAGGATGTCCATTGACGGTCGCCGACAGAGCGCCCAGAACCCTTATTGCGATTGTTTCGTGCGTGACTTCGTCCGCGGCCTCGTGCGCGGCATCGGAAGAAGTCATGCAATCACTCCCCAAATCCACCCTGTTACCCCCGTCGCAAGTGGAACTACCTGATCACTATAGGCACACCGTTCATCCGGGACGGGGGTGGGTTTCGCGTATGCGCGGCAGGCCCTTCAGCGGGCCGTTCACCAGTGCACCCGAAGGGACTTGAGGCCTCGGGTCGCAGCGGCGGGCTTCCAGTCGAGACCGTCGATGTCTTCGGCGAGCTCGAGGTGCGGGAAGCGGTCGAGGGTCAAGCGGATGACCGTCGCCAGCTGCAGTCGGGCCAGCGGGGCGCCGAGGCAGCGGTGCACTCCGCGACCGAAAGTAAGGTGGGGGTTTCCGGCGGGGTTTCCGGAATCGTCGCGGGTTCGGTTTGCGCCCATGAGGAATACCAGGACCGGTTCTCCCGGTGAAATGGTGACATCCGCCAACTGGACGGGTTCGGTGACCGCGCGACTGAAGCTGAGGGGCGCCGAGGGGTTGGTGCGCAGAAGTTCCTCGACCTCGGCGGGGACGAGATTCGGGTCGTCACGCAGGGCGGCGGTGCGAGCAGGGTCGTGCAGCAGGCTGAGGAAGGCGAGGGTGATCTGGTCGGCGGTGGAGTCGTAGCCGGCCATGAGGAGCGCCAGGGAGAGGGTGACGAGCTCACGGTTCGTCAGCTTCCCTTCCTCGTCAGCCGCTTGGATCAGGGCGCTGATGAGGTCGCCGCCGGGCTCCCGGCGTTTGCTGCCGATGAGTTTCGTCATGTAGTGGGTGATGAGGAACGCCCGGGTGCGGTTCTCGGCGCCCTCTCCGTCGAGGTCGAAGAGGACTGGCACCCACTCCCGGAAGCTCTCGCGGTCGGCCTCGGGGACGCCGAGCATGTGGCAGAGCACGCTGAGCGGGAGCGGTGCGGCAAGACCGGCGACCAGGTCAGCCGGCTGCCCGCCTGCGGCCATGGCGTCCAGGAGCTCGCTGGCGCGGGTCTCGATGAATGGGCCGAGAGCGCTGATGCGGCGCCCGGTGAAGGCCCCCGCCACGATTCTGCGCAGCCGGGCGTGCGCCCTGCCGTCGAGGCTGACTATGGAGTCGGGTGACGGGTCGATGCTGGCCACCTTCGGCACGTCGGGCGCGACGGCGGCCGCGCGGCTGAACCGCGGGTCGGCGAGCACTTGGCGGGCGAGGCGGTAGTCGGAGACCGCCCAGACACCCACGCCGTTCGGCATGTGCATCCACTGGACGGGGGATGCGCCCTCGGGGTCACAGGGAATGGGCAGCGGGCCGACCGGCAGCCCGTCGAGCACATCTCTGGAATTCGACATCCCTGCACATCCCCCCATCGTGACACGTCGCTGGGCACGATGCACCCGCCATCTATCACTTCGTTTTCATTCATATATCGCTGGATGAAACCGGAACAACCCTGAAGCCGGTCAGGCCTGGTGAAAGGAGCTGGCGACCGATAACGCCGAATACTTCGGCACATTGCCGCTTGCCACGACGGAGATCCGTGGCCTAGGGTCGCGATTACCGTGACCGGACCAGGTCTGAGGCGGCAGGATACGACCGAGCGCAATTTCATGGTTGCACAAAGACTCGTGCGCGAATTGTCGCGGCTGCCCCATACCCGTGCCCATTTCCGTCCACATCACGGAATGCTGGAGTTCCATCGAAATTCCAACCGGAACCCGCATGCACCGGAAGTCGATGACGCGCATCCTGTCGGACCATTCTCGGAAGGAACCCCCGATGTCCAGTACCCATGACGAGATCGTCCAGCGCCTTTCGGATGCGCTGGGCATTGACAAATCGCTCATCACCCCCGACATCACCTTCGTCGAGCTCAAGATCGACTCGTTGGCGCTCGTCGAGTTCTCCGTGATCCTGGACGAGGAGTACGGCGTGCCGCCGCTGCAGCTGACGCCGGACAGCACCATCGGGGAGGCGGTGGCTCTCGTGGAGGCGGCGATGAGCAGCCGGACCGAGGCCTCCTCATGAACGCCTCCTCAGCAGTGGCCGTGACCGGCCTCGGCCTGGTCTCCCCGCTCGGCATCGGTGTCGAGGCCAACTGGGCAGGGCTGCTGGCCGGCGCATCGACCGCCGCCACCGACCCCCTTCTGGAAAGCCTGTCCGTCGACTTCTGCTGCGCCGTGCCCGGCTTCGACGGGGACGCCCTGCTCGGCCGCGCGCTCTCCTGGCGCCTTGAGCCCTACGCGAAGATGGCTCTCGTCGCCGCCCGGCAGGCCGTGGCCGACGCCGGGCTCGCCCCGGAGTCCTGGGACGGGGCGCGGGTCGCGGTGATCCTCGGCGTGGGCGGCACCAGCACCCAGCACTGGGACAGACAGTCCAGGCACTTCGCCGCCGAGAGTCACTCCCGTGTGTCGCCGCTGTTCATCTCCCGTTGCCTGACCGGCATCACGGCCGGCGAGATCAGCACGGACCTGGGCGCGTTCGGCCCCAGCCTGAGCGTCAGCACGGCCTGTGCCTCCGGCGCCACGGCCATTGGCCTCGGGCGGGATCTGCTGCGGGCCGGCAGTTGCGACATCGCCGTCGTCGGTGGCGCCGAATCCGGCCGGGCGCGGATCGCCAGCATCGGCTTCAGCCGCATGGGCGCGCTGTCGACGCGCGGCGCGGCTCCCGCCGAGGCCTCCCGCCCGTTCGACGCGGAGCGGGACGGCTTCGTGCTCGGCGAGGGCGCGGGCATGCTCGTCCTGGAGCGGGCCGAGGACGCGCGGGCCCGCTCGGCGCGCGTGCGGGGCCATGTCGCCGGGTACGGCGCCTCCGCCGACGCCCACCACTACACGACGCCCGATCCCGAGGGCCGCGGCACGGAACTCGCCACGCGCACGGCCCTCGCCGATGCCGGTCTGACGGCGGCCGACATCGGGCACATCAATGCCCACGGCACCGCGACGCCGCTCGGTGACGTCGCGGAGGCGGGCATGCTCACCCGCGTGTTCCCGCACGCCCCGCCGGTGACGGCCACCAAGAGCCTGACGGGACACACCCTGGGCGCGGCCGGAGCCCTGGAGGCGGCCTTCACCCTGCTGACCTTGGCGAACCAACAGGTGCCGCCCACCGCCAACTTGGAGCGGGTAGACGACGCGGCGGCCGAGCTCGACCTGGTGGCCGACAAGCCCCGGGACGTGTGCACCACCAGCGCCCTCAGCACGTCCTTCGGCTTCGGCGGTCAGAACGCCGCCCTCGTCCTCACCTCGGCCTGACGCGCACCGGCCCCGCACGGCCCGCGCCCCTTCCCTCTGTCACCCAGGAGATTCGTGTCCATGGCCAGCACCGCGGCAGACACTGCCGTCA
Organism: Streptomyces luteogriseus; assembly: GCF_014205055.1. Taxonomy (NCBI): domain Bacteria; kingdom Bacillati; phylum Actinomycetota; class Actinomycetes; order Kitasatosporales; family Streptomycetaceae; genus Streptomyces; species Streptomyces luteogriseus. The sequence goes on along the minus strand of NZ_JACHMS010000001.1, from coordinate 8,630,431 downwards.
CCTCGCTCGCCGACCTCAAGTCCGCCTATGAGAAGGACGGCTGGTGCGAGCCGCCGTTCCGCTTCAGCGACGACGCCGTCGCGCTGCTGCGGGAGCGCGTGCTCTCCATCAGCCGTGAGCAGCGGCCCGAGGTCGTGCACGAGAAGGACAGCGGCACGGTTCGTGCCATCCACGGCTGCCACGCCTTCGACGAGGTGTGTGCGGCCCTCGTCCGCCTGCCCCGGCTGGTGGAACTCGCCGAGGAGCTCACCGGCGGGCCCGTCTACGTCTACCAGTTCAAGGTCAACCTCAAGCAGGCGCACGAGGGGGCGGCCTGGCCGTGGCACCAGGACTTCGCGTTCTGGCACGAGGAGGACGGCATGCCGAGCCCCGACGCCGTCAACATCGCCGTCTCCCTGGACGATGTCCACGCGGGCAACGGACCGCTCACCGCCATACCGGGCTCGCACCGGCTGGGTCTGCTCGACCTTCCCGAGGGCCGCACGGACGGCGCGGAGTCCGACTGGCGCTCGCATGTGTCGGCCGACCTCGCCTATACCGTGAACGACGACCGGGCGCAGGCCCTGGCCGACGAGAGCGGCCGCAAGGTTTTCACGGGGCCGCGCGGCTCCGTCCAGGTCTTCCACCCGAGCATCGTCCACTCCTCGTCCAACAACCTGTCGGCAGACCGCCGGGCGCTGCTACTCATCACGTACAACGCCGTCGCCAACTCCCCCGCGCGCCCCACCCGCCCCACCTTCCTGGTCTCCCGGGACACCACACCGGTGGAGCACCGCGCCGACGAGCGCCTCGACTTGGTGTCGTACTGAAGCGCCGAGCAGAATTGCGAGACATCCGCATGGCGACCGAACCGATCCGACCAGCCGAGCAGCAGCCGCAGATCAACCTCGTGGACCCGGACCTCTACGCGACGGGCGACCCGTTCATCCAGTGGCGCTGGCTCCGCGCCCACGCGCCCGTGTACTGGCACGAGCCGACCGACCTCCCCGGCTTCTGGGCCCTGACGACGTACGACGACGTCCGTACCGCCTACCGGGACGCAACCACGTTCAGCTCCGCCCAGGGCATTCTGCTACGCCCCGACAGCCACGGCGCCGACCCCGGCGGCGGGCGCACCCTCGCGCTGACCGACCCGCCTCGCCACAAGCAGCTGCGCGGACTCGTAGACGAGTGGTTCTCGGTCCGGTCGGTGCGCGCCATCGAGAAGGACATCCAGGAGGTGGCGCATCGTGTGGTGGGCGAGGCCCTCGAACGGGGCACCTGCGACTTCGTCACGGACATCGCCGCCCGCGTCCCGCTCTATGTGATCTGCAAGATGATGGGGATCCCCAGCGCCGACTGGGAACGGCTGTTCACTCTGACCAGCGACGCTTTCGGGGCCAGCGACCCACTGACGCAGCGCCTCGCGCACCTGGACATCCTCGGGTACTTCGACGCCCTGCGGGCGGACAAGGCGAAGAACCCCACGGACGACCTGGTGAGCGTCCTCGCAACAGCCGAGATCGACGGCGAGCCCCTGACCCCGGACGACGTGATCCTCAACTGCGACAACCTTCTCGTCGGCGGTACCGAGAACACTCGCATCGCCGCGTCCGGGGGCATGCTGGCGTTCTTGCACCACCCCGGCCAGTGGCATGCCCTCAGAGATGATCCAGCCCTGTTGCCCTCCGCGGTCGAGGAGGTGCTGCGCTGGACCTCGACCGCGACGCACATCATGCGCACCGCGACGAGGTCGGTGGAGATCCACGGACGACACATAGCCGCCAACGACCGCGTTACGCTCTGGCTGCCCTCAGCCAACCGCGACAAGTCGGTATTCCCCGATCCCGACCGCTTTGACATCCGCCGCAGCCCCAACCGCCACCTGGCACTGGGCTTCGGGGAGCACTTCTGCGTCGGCAGCATGCTCGCTCGCGTCGAACTACGTCACCTCTACAACGAGTTGCTTGCTCAGTCAATCAACGTCGAGCTTGACGGCGAGCCGACCCTGCTGAGCTCCATCGTAGTCAATGGCCCTGAACAACTGCCCGTCTCCTTGACCTCAACGTGACAGGAACGCCACCGCCGCTGCCGCCTTGCCCAACTTGACAAATGTTGATGGCGGGAGCGACGCCGACCCCCGTAGCCCTATCACCAGACTTATCTTCCGGTCCCGGTCAAGCGGCTGCGGGAGAGCCCGCCCTCACTCCAGCAGCGGTTCGCGAAATGGATCAGCAAGGCGGATCCTTCTCCGACATGCTGATCGATGTCGGCGGAGCGGGCCTCGATCACGCCGCCCTACACAAACCGCGAGACCAAAAGGGAGGACGCACTCGTGGGCGACTGGATACGTCGCTTCCATCCCGCACCCAACGCTGGAAGCCGTCTGCTCTGCTTTCCACACGCAGGAGGTTCGGCCAGCGTCTACCACGCGCTCTCGGCCGCCGTCGCCGGCAACATAGAGCCGCTAATCGTGCAGTACCCAGGCCGCCAGGAGCGGCTCGGAGAGCCATTTGCCGAGCGAGCCGAGGAGGTGGCCGCAGCCGTGCTCGCCGCGCTTCCGGCGCCTGTCGATGGAACGCCGACGATCCTGTTCGGGCATAGCATGGGCGCGCTCTTGGCATTCGAGACCGCGCGACGCCTGGCGGCCGAGGGACGAGCGCCGGCCGCCCTGTTCGTCTCCGGTCGGCGCGGCCCCTCGCTACCGCAGTGGCCCGTGAGGAGGAAGCCAGTGAGCGAGATGTCCGACGCCGAACTCATCGAAAAGATAAAACAATTGTCCGGGACGGCCGGCGAACTGCTGTCCTCCCCCGACTTCCTGCCCCTCTTCCTTCCGCCAGTACGCGCCGACTACCGGATCGTGGACAACTACGTCTACCGGAGCGCGCCCCGGCTCGACTGCCCTGTGACGGTCCTGGCCGGTGACAAAGACCCAGGTGTCACAGTCGAGGGCGGACGGGCCTGGGAGAGCGAAACACGGGCTGCTTTCTCCTTTCACTTGTTGGCAGGGGGCCACTTCTTCCTCGACGATCACCTGCCGTACCTCGCCGACCTCATCGCCTCAGTGCTGCCGGAACGGAACGCTGGACAGCGCGCCTGCTCCACGTCCAGGTCCGATCGCGCGGACTCCCGCAAGGGTTCGACCAGATCCACAACCGCTCGGACCGCCGCTACGGACGGTGGAGTCTGAAGGCATGCGTAGTTACCTACTGCCGCAGCAGGCAGTTTGACCTGTTGTGATGTGACGCGCTGTCCCAGTGCTGTGCCGGGCGGCGCGTGGCCGCCACCCTGTCCGAACGGCCGAACGAGTACGTGTACGCGACATCGGCGATGACGAAGACAGGCGGCTGCTTCGGATCATCCGCCGGGGAACCGGGTCGGTAGTGACCTGGCGGTATGCCCAGATGGTCGTGCTGTCCGCCCAGGGCATGCCGGTGGCGAAGATCGCCGAGGTCACCTTCACCAGCGCGGAGCGGATCCGGGATGTGATTCCACAATTCAACGCCGACGGCCTCGACTCGCTGTATCCGAAGTACAAGGGCGGCCAGCCCAAGACCTTCACCCTGCCCGAGAGCCGCGAGATCAAGAAGATCGCGAAGTCCAAGCCGCCCGAACACGACCTGCCTTTTTCGACTTGGAGCCTGACTAAACTGGCGGACTTCCTGGTCGCAGAGGGGATGCTCGACGACATCAGCCATGAGGGCCTGTGCATCTGCTCCGCAGCGCCGACGCGAGCGCACCCCTCAGAGCTGACGCCCCAGGCGGTTACCGGGCAAACGTTGCCTGCTACGGCAGCAGCTATCCGGACCACGCAGTCATAGCAAAATCCCATACCGATCACTACATTCCGAGACGATCACTAAACCTGCACCTCAGATCCTCTCCGGATCCCGAAGCTCCCCCTGAAACCCAGCTCAGAGCTGCTCCACACCACAGCAAAAAATCCTGAAACGATCACTAAATTCCCAGGTCAGCGCATCATCCATCTAGTGATCGTTAGCGGATTTGTCACAGTGGCGGGATGCTTGCATCTGCCGATCAGAGGGCCCTGGACTTGCTGGACGCCCATCTGGAGGCGCTGTGGGACGCGACGGGCGACGCGCTTTCGCCGGATCCGTTCAGCCTCGCGGCGGGAGAAGGGGGCGAGCTCGTCCATTGGACCCTGGACCGGCTCCGGAGCGTGCCGCGCGAGCCGAAGGACGCCTTCTCCCGTGAAGTCGGCGGCCTGCTCGCAGAGTTCCGCTCCCGTCGCAGCCCCTGGAACGCGGCGGCGCTGCGGCTGCTGTACGACACGTACACCTTCGTGTCAACCGGCCCTCGACGGCGCGAGGCCTGGGCGCACGACGTCCACGCCGTGTTTCACCGGACGGTCACCGATCCCCGCGGCTGGGTCCGGCTGGACCGGGACCGCGCCAACCCCGCGCGCCGGACGGTGCCCGCCCACCCCTTCGCCCCGCTGGACCCAGCGAATCTTCCGGCCCACCTGTACCCCCTGGAGGCAAAGTCGGCGGTCACCGCGCTGGCCATCATGGCCGAGGAATGGCAGGCGGAGCCGGCCCCCGTCCGCTTCCGCCCGGACCGGGACACCCTGTTGGCGGATGCCCGGTGCCTGCTCGAGCGGTACGGGCCCGGTGCGCGCTACTGGACCAACGCGACGGCCGCCGCATCCGATCCGGCCCCGGACTTTCTCGCGTCGGGCCTCCAGAACACCACGTCCCACTGCTTCCACACCTGCGAGTACATCGCCGGCCTCGACATATTCGAAGACCTGGGCGTGATCGCGGTGAACGAGGAAGAGGTAGGCGTCTTCTGGTCCTTCGGGGCGTACTGAGACCATCACGCTGCTGCGACGCGGCAGCTTGCTCATGACCGGCGGAGCGATCGCGGGCCTGTGCGACGACAAAGGTGGCAGGGCGCAAAGCCCGGTGGCGGCGGCTTCAACCGGCGCATGATCAACGGAAAGCAGAACGAAGGAGGCGACAGAACTCTCGGTTGCTTCTACCTGTACAACCGCCCGAACCCAGACCGCCAGGTCAGGCTGAATTGCCGAGAGGCCGCCGTGCTTCAGCCCACAGCCGCTCGAACTCCTCCGCTGAGATCTCGGCCGCCTGCGGCTGGTTCCGCCAGCCGTCCACGGGGTCTTCAGCGAGAACTCCGTACTACCGTTCATAGCGGCCCATCGCTGCGAGATCGGCATGATCATGCAAGTGCAGAACTTCTTCCAGAGAGGCTGCCGTCACCGGTCGCGAGTCCCGCCCCCGGACCTCAACGTGTCGCGCCGCCGTCCCAGCCCTCGGCATCGGCCTCAAAATACGGCCACAGATCTTCGTCCTCGTAGTAGGTACGGAACCAGGTCGCCATGCCGCCATCCTGGCCCACGACCTTGACCAAAGAGACAGGGGCACCGCCCCAGCGCGCTGGTCAGGCCGACGTGAGAGGGCACGAGGCACGTCGCGGAGCGGCGTTGCTCGAGACACCTCCAAGCCGGTGGCCAGCCGGTTCGTATGCTGACCGCATGGGCGTATGCATGGAGGTCCTGATCGTCGACCGGGCCCATCTGGAGTCGGTGCCGGTGGGACAGCGGGAGGACCTGGTCGAGGAGGCCGCGTTCGGCCCGGACGGGGCGTACGACTACAACCTCCCGCCGGGGTGGACATGGCCCGACCCCACGCAGGCCCGGCGGTGGGCGCGCTACGAGTTCCTCGACACCATGCCGGTCCAGGAAGGACAGGCGGTTCAGGCTGTGACGAATCAGGACGCGGTGCACGGTCGAGGCGTGCAGGCCCAGGATCGGTCCGATGCAGGCCGGGCCCAGCTTGCGGTCCTGCCGAAGACGGCACACGCGGGCCTCGATCGCCCCCGGCGTGCGGTGCGGTGTCGTGCGCGGACGGCTGGATCGGCCGTGCAGTCCTTGCTCGCCTTCGGTCCGCCAGCGGCGCATCCACTTGTGAGCGGTGACACGGGAGATGCCCATCTCGGCGGCGACATGCGCGACGGGACGTCCGGTGCGGACACGTTCGACAAGCAGCCGCCTGCCGTGAACGGTCAGCCGGGCATTACGGTGGGACACGAAGACCTCCGTGCGGTGCAGTCCTAGACAGCTCCACCACACCGGAGGTCTTCGCCATGATCAAGCCCGGCCAGTGTTAACAACGCTCGTGATCAATACAACTAGCGCCGGCGGGAGCGCTGCCCTGCTACTGAGGGCGGCGTCCGGTGACGTCCCCGCCCAGGTCGTCGGGCAGGGCGATGCGGGCGGTGATGCGTTTACCGACCGGCTCCCGCTGGACCTCGAAACCCTGCGCGATGGCCATGACGATCTCCAGGCCATGCTGCCCGACTCGGCCCGCGTCGGCGGCCCGGGCCACCGGCAGGACGGGGTCGCTGTCCCACACGACCACTTCCACCAGGTCCCCGGCGACGCGCAGCTCCATCAGCACCGGCCCTGGGGCGTACTTGCGGGCGTTGTGACCAGCTCGCTGACCACCAGCTGGGTCAGTTCCATCGCACGCGGACACCGGCAGGCCGGGCTCGGCCTGGACGCGGGTGAGGAAGTCAACGCGCGGTGCCCTTCGCCACCGGCCGGTGGCGAAGGGCACCATGGTTCACCCGGGCTCCCAGGCCGCCGCGATCATGCCGCAGCCGTACGGTCTCCCTTCGGGGTGTTCATGAGCCAGCAACCGCCCCCGGCCGGTGCCCAGTGGACACCGTCCAGCGCGGCCACGGCTCTTTCCAGGACCTCGTCGGCGCTTCCGGGCCACGCCTCGAAGCCGCCATCGCTGAGCTCTCCGACGATCATGAAGCCGTCCCGCACCAGATGGGTGAGGACCTCGATCGCGACGGCCCTGAAGTCGCTCCGCGACCGCTCGGCCGCTTCGCGTGCGAGCCCGATCAGCCTGTCCACGGGTACCCAGTCGCCGAGCCCCTCCACGAGGAGCTCACGCACGATGACGTCCCTATTCATCCGGACTCCTATTCATCGGGAAGGTGTACCTTCATGCCCTTCCCCCCGACGGGGAAGATGTCGATCGTCTCCCCGCCGGACCTCGACGAAGTACGCCACTGGATGACCGTGCCGTCCGCCAGCTTGTACACCTCGGGGATCTTGGGCCCGCGTGCGGGCAGGCGCTCCGCGCCAGCGGTCCACTTCTCGAACGCCTTGCGCATGTCGGCGACGCTGGACATCTCACGGACGTGTGACTGCTTGCCCTTCGGGAGGGCGTCGAACTCCGACTTCCACACGCCGCAGCCGTTGGCGTTGTGGACGAGCAGCGGGGTGGTGCCCGCTACCACGTAGTACGTGTGCAGGTCCGCGACGGTGAGGTTGTGGACCGTCCGGTCCTGCGCCGTCCACGCGGACACCGCGCTGACCGGTACGTGCGTCCCCGCGCTCGTGCGCAGCCACATGCCCGGCCGCAGGTCGCCCGCGGTGCCCCACACCCCGAGGTCCTCGATCCAGAAGGGGTGCCCTTCGGTCGCGGTGACCGAGGAGGTGCCGTCGTCCGTGCGCGCCTCGGCCGTGACGAGTTCCTTGTCGCCGTGACCGGTGATGAGGGCCGTGACGGGCTCGGACTGTGTGCGCCCGCTCTCCGGGTCGGTGGCGAGCACCTCATCGCCCACGCGCACCCGCTCGATGGGCAGGTGCGTGCCGTCCGCCATCAGTACGGGGGTGCCGGCCGGGAAGCTGTTGCAGGGGACGGCTCCCTCGCCCTTGCGAGCCTTCTTGACGTCCTCTGCCGTCAGAAGCTTGCCGCCGGCCCTGAGCCAGTGCAATACGGAGAGGCCGCCCAGCGCCCGCTCCTTGGCGCTGAGCTTGTCACCGGTGGCCAGGTCCTTGCCGACGACGGCCTCGACGACGCCCTTGCCGTCGCCGATGCCCGGCAACAGGTCCAGCAGGAGGGACATCCGGCGCTGCTGCTCGGCGTCGTCCAGGCCCGAGGATCCGGTGCCCCAGGTGTCACCGATGTGGGAGAAGTCGAAGTCGATGTCCGGTATCTCGCGCAACTTCTGCGCGCCCTTCTTGATCCCGGGTACGTGCTTGTTCGCCTCCTTGACGCCCTGGTTCGCCTGTGCGATGCCCGCGTTCATCTCCTTCATGCCCTTGTTGGCCTTGGAGATGCCCTTGTTCGCCTGTGCCAGGCCCTTGTTGACCTCCGCGACGCCCTCGTTCATGGTCCGCAGTCCGCGGTCCATCTGGGCGAAGCCTTCGTTCATCTGGTCGAAGGCCGCGTTGAGCTCGGCGAGGTCCTTCTCGAAGTCGAAGATGGGCTTGGCCGCGGGGTACTTGGGTGGTGTGTAGTCCGGGTAGTAGTCGCCCAGCGCGATGGTGAGGATGGTGACGGCGAGGAGCGAGTCGCTCTGCGTCCCCAGCAGGTCGGTCGCCCTGCCGAGGTTCTTGCCGACCTTGTCCAAGTGCGGTTTGGCGCTCTGGAGGGTCTTGACCGCCTGTTCCAGCAGCTTCAACTGTTTTTGCGGGTCGGGTTCCTTGGCCGGGTCCAGCAGGTCCTGCGGCTTGAGTGCGTGCAGCGCCTTCAGGTCCTTGTCCAGCGCAGCGAAGCCGGCACCGTGGTCCTTCATGGCGTCCTGTGTGATGAACAGGAACAGACCCACTCCGATGCCCAGTTTCACGGCGTTTCCCGCGAACTCCTTGTAGCAGCGGGGCCGTTCCAGCAGTGGCAGGCCGTCACAGTTCGCGTACTGACGCACCTTGGCGACGATGGTCGCCAACCGTTCCACGCTGTTGTCGCTGGCGGACGTGGCCGCTGCGGCACTGCCCATGGATCCTGCGAAGAGGACGGACAACGCGACGATGAACGTCGCGAGCCTCGATCTGAGATTGTTGTACATGACTTCCTTGGTCAGGGCCCGGCGGGTCCCCCGGCCGGCCCCTGCTCCCCGTGACGCTCTCGGTAGGGAGAGCCGTCTTGTTACTGGCGCGTAGCCATATGGTCCGGAGCACCTTAACGCATCCCCTCAAACGGCTTGCGGCCCGGCCCTCGCCACCGGCGGCGACGGGGCGCCGAGCCAGGGGTCCGCCCGGTCCGATGCCGTTGCGGGCCGTCGCGCGGCTACCGGCGGGAAATGCCCGACGGGGCCTGCCGGTTGAGCGCGGCGACATCGTCGGTCCTGCCCGTCGCCGCCCCCGATCACCGAGACGACGGCTGTCCGTCGCCCCCCTCAACGGCGGGACTCCAGGGCCGTGGCGCGCTCACGGTGCCGGCCGCCGCCCTCTCCCGGAGGCGCGTCGTCGTCGCTGCCGCACGGACGATCACGACGTTCACGGGTACGGAGAGCGGACGGCGGATCCACCCTCGCCCCGGTGGCCCGAATATCGCCGGCCGCCCGGAAAAACCCGCGCGAAGCAAGATCACCGCATAGAGGTAATGCCACGGGCCACGGTAGGGCTCTCATGATCGGGTATACCCACCCGCTCGCCGAGGACCGCCATGCAGCAACGGCGAAGCGCAGATCCCCGTCCCTAGCACCAAGCGCTTCGATGTCGCCGCCGCCCTGCGGCGGCTGGCCGCCGACCTCTCCCGCCGTACACCGGCCGTGGAGACCCGCCCGCGCCGCCCAGGCCGGGCAGCGCCTGGAGGTGGTGTGCCGGCGGCTGCGGAACGAGCCGGACGCCGCCGCCCACGTCGACAAGATCGCCGACGGGCCGGGCCGCGGACCGCTGACCGAAGGCCAGATGGACCTCGACGGCGCGCTCGTCTTCGCCTGCCTGCTGTACCTGACAGGTCACCAGGAATCCGTCCAGTTCTGGTGGTAGCTCGCTGCCGGCGCCGGCAGCCGGGCGGCCGCCTGCTGTCTGCACCTGCACCACCTGGCACTCGGCGAGACCCGCGCAGCGTGGCACTGGTTCCACGAGCTCACCCACTCCATGGCCGACACCACCCCGCCAGACGCCGCCTTCCTCGAGGGCCTGGAAATCGTCGCCCGGTACGTACGCCACAACGGATCCCGCGCACTCGCTCCCAGCGGTCGCCTGGATCCGACTCTGCCGGGCCAAGCTGTGAAAAGGCCGGCCTCGGTGCCCTATACGGGCCAGAACTGGAGGACGTGTTCCTCTACCTCGTGGGCAGCGGTGAGGAGGCGGCCCTTCCAGTGGAAGGGCGGCTCGAGCCCGGGCCTGTTGAACAGGTCATCCGGCGGCGGGTCCTGGAACATGTCGTCGGGATCGGTTCCCGTCGTGAAACTGGCCGGGGTGTCGGTGGCGGTGCAGGTGAAGGTCTCGGTGTGCCTCCATTGCCCCGGCAGCGGATCGGGCTCCTCGTCGTAGACGAGGAAGCTGATCTTGACCGGCTCCCACTCGCTCGACCCTGCGGTGATAGTCAGGCAGCTGTTGCTGTTCGTGGCGGTGATGCGGGTGTCGGAGGTCATGGAGGGCAGGGCGATGCCCTCGGGTTCTCCCATGTCCACGACGTAGAAGGCGTGGTTCAGTGTGGCCATTCCGGTGTACTCGTTCACCGGCGGGATCTCTGGCATGGGCGTTGCTTTCTCTCTCACGGCGGCAGGCCCCTCGCGCCGCGGGGCGTGAGGGGCCTGCCGGTGCCTCGAGCTGTCGGAGCTGGTCCAGCACCACGACCGGTTCCTGCGGCTGCTTGACCGATTCTGGATAGCCGAGGACTCGGGCCTCTCCTTCGAGGAGCTGGAGGGCCTGCTGGTGAACGGAACGCGTCCGGTGACACTGAGAGATCGCATCGAGCGGCACGTCTTCCGCAACCCCGGGGACTGGTCCACTGAAGACCTTTTCGACAACCTCGGGGTGTTCGAGGCCGGGGACGCCCGGCTCGCCCGCTTCCTTGAAGGCCTGGTATCAGCGGACGTCCTCCTTGACGAGCACCTCCAGGAGAAAACCGTCGGCACCATCAACGATCATCTCCGGACTTCCGGGGTTGAGTTGAGAGTGACCGGCAACGATGGCGGCTATCCCGTGTTCACCGTGGTGGCACCCGGCGGCCGAAGAACATCATCTTTGCCTCGCTCACCAAGCCCGACATCCGCTTCCGGTCCTCGGTGGACAACGACATCGAGATCGTCGGAGGCAACCCGGACGACACCCTCGTCTACGACCGTGAGGTCCCCATCGAGGGCCTGCGCTGGCGTGATCTGCACGCCTGGTGGCAGGACGGCCGGGAGATCAGCAGTGAGACCGAGGCCAGAGGAGCCCTGTACCAACGACTCCTCAAGAGCCTGCCGGACAACTCGGAGGGCCAGAAGAACCTCTTCATCGCCTACCACCAGATCCTCGGCCCCTCCTCTGGGGACCCGGCTCTCCTGCCCGAAGTGTGGCTGCACTGGGACCCACAGGACCGTCAAGGAGCGCGGTCCCGAGGCGTTGCTGCGCTCCCGCATGGATTTTCTCCTGCTGCTGCCTCACGGACAGCGCGTCGTCCTGGAGGTCGACGGATCCCAGCACTACACCCGCGACCGCGGCCGCACGCCGGATACGGGCAAGTACGCGGACATGGTCGCCGCTGACCGAGATCTCAAGCTCAGGGGGTACGAAGTGTTCCGCTTCGGCCACGACGAACTGCGGCATCTCGATGCCGCCCAGGCCCTTCTGCGGCAGTTCCTCCCGGACATGTTCCGCCGCTTCAAGGTGAGCAACTGACGCCCTCGGAGTCGGTGCAGGATGCTCCGCACAGGCCAGCGCGCCAGACCGATACTGCCGGGCTCCTCAGGCCAGAGGCAACTGGCCGAGTGGCCGGCCCCGATCGGTCTGCGCCTCCAGCTGAGCGGCCACGTCCGGGCCCCGTGTGAAGACGGGACCGTCCCAGTAGGCCGGAACCGCCACAGGCGTCAGGCACACCGCGGTGCCGTGGACGCGTGCGGCGTCGAAGAGTGCCTGCAGCATCTGCACGCCGGCCAGGTCGAGCGCACCGAGACGGGCATGCCACGTCTGGGTCTCCGTGTCGTACGAGGCGATCGGGCGGAGCCTGTCGAGTTGCTCGCCCGTCACTGACGACAACCGGCCCCACGGTCGATGTATCCAGTCTCGTTGTCGGACACGAGACAGGTCCGGTAGGGCCCCAGGTTCTGTCCACTGCGATCCCAGACCACGCTGCTGGCCAGGAATGGCGCACCGACGTCATCCACGTGGACGGTCCCCGTCGTTTCTCCCGATCTCACCTGGACGGCCAGCCTCCACCGGCACTGGCGTCGGGTCAGGGCCAGGACTTCATACACGACCGATTCGCCCTCGCCGAGTTCGTAGAAGTTCTTCGAGAAATAGGGCCTGGGGTCGAGGGAACCGTCTTTGAGGACAGCCTTCGCGTCATGCTTTCCGTGATCCAGGTCGACAGCAAGCGACTGGATCTCTCCTCCGCCCTCCAGACCATGCTGCATGATCCCGGCGGTCGGAGCAGGAACGCACTCGACGCTATCCGCCTTCATGCCTTCGATCAGAGTCGGCTCCCCCCTGGCACCGCGCAGCACCAGACGGATACGAAGAGAGAAGCCACTCTCACTGACGCGCACACCCCCAAAGGAACGTGCAAGGTGCTCTGCCCCCTCAACGTCGAGAAAGTCGAGAGACTTGATCTTGCGGACCCGATCGGGCTTCAGGTTGCTGTCGAAGACCCACGTCGCGCCATCCAGATCCGGATCCCATGACGCTTGCGCGCTGGTATGGAGGAGGGGGGAAGCTGCCTCCTGCACGTAACTCTGCAACGGCGAAATCAGCAGGAAGACCAGACCAACCGCCATGCCACCGATAAAGCCGTTACTCCTCAGTGACGCCCTGGAGCGGGCCGCCGCCGAGGCCGCGCCCCGACCTGCACGGCGTACGCCCGCACTCCCGCGTACACGCAGGGAGCGCCGTCCCCGCACCGCGTCCCCGTCGGTGCTGTCGTGACCCGACACCGCTGTTTCCCCCTCCGACAGGTGCTTTGCCTCGATCCTGCCTGCACAGGGCATCCGTCATCGTCCGGTGACCGAAGATGACGAAGGGGGGCGATTCATGCGACACAACAGACTGGACGACGACCGAACAATCTCGCGCGGTTTCCACACGAATCCTCGCCACCCACCGACGCGGCGCCGACTCCAGCACGAGCAACGCAAGACACTGATTTGCCCGTTCGGCGCCCTGTTCGGGCCGACCCTATTGATCGTCCGGTCCCAGGGCACCGGCCACCCGCCTCCCAGACCGCCGCTCTGCCCGCCGGCCGTAACCCCGCGTCCCTCGCGAACACCTGCTCGCTCAGCTCTCGGTAGCGCCTCGCTCCTCGGAGACGAGGGAGTCCGCGGCAGTCGGTCAGCGTCGACGTGACCGGTGTTCCCGTTGCCACTGCCTCAGCGTGGCAGCCATCTTCACGGTCTCGGGATGCGAAGGGGGAAACAGCCGCCGGCGATCGGCAACGACCGTCTCCAGCAGACCGATCCCTTCCGCACGACGGCCGGCCTTCCAGTACGCGTTGGCGAGATGAGCCCGGCTGGAGACGGTGCTGGGGTGCTGGGGCCCGTGGAGGCGCGTCCAGTCGGCCACGTTGGGCTCCAGCAGAGTGATGGCCTCCCGGCTGCGTTCGTCCTCCAGGTAGCAGGCGGCAAGGCTGCCCCGTGCGGCGAGGGTCTCCGGGTGATCGGGCCCCAGTTGGCGCTCGCGGTCGGCGATGACCCGCTCCATCAGGCGGATCGCCTCGTGGGTGCGCCTGGCGAGTTGGTAGGACTGGGCGAGGACGTACCGAACGGTGAGCGTGTTGGGGTCGTCGGCGCGACCGCGGCCCTTGTTGATGCGCTCCAGCATCTGGATCGCCTCGTCGGTGCGGCCCACATGCCAGTAGCAAGGAGCGAGATTCACCAGGGAGTTCTCGAAGTCAGGGTGGCCGGTGCCGAGATGCCGCTCACGGTCCGCGGCGGCCTGCTCCAGCACGGCGAGGGCCTCGCTGATGCGACCGGCCTGCTGGTAGGAGACGCCCAGGTTGGCCCGGGCGATGAGAGTGGCCCGGTGCCGGCTGCCGAGCTCCTGCTCACAGTCGGCGAGGCCGCGTTCCTGAAGGGCGATGGCGTCCTTGACGCGGCCTGCCGCCCCATAGGCGGAGGCCAGGTTGTTGCGGGCCAGCAGGGTGTGACGGTCCCCCTGCCCCAGACGCCGTCCGGCCTGTTCGGTCAGATCCTCCCAGTAGACGAACGCCGTGGTGAAGGCGCCCGCGTCCAGCAGGCTCTTGCCGGTACGCCACAGCAGCAGGCGCGCATCCTCGTCGGCCCACACGGTGTCCTCGGCGCATGCCGCCAAGGCACTGGTGTTGGAGCGCAGCACGGCAGCGAGGTCCGGATCGGTCTGGTCCAGCTCCGGCCACAACTCCTCCAGCCCTTCCGCGGTCGCACGCACGGTCGCGGACACATCTCGGCCGGGCACCGTCTCGCGCGCGGCCCGGGCGGTCAGTGCGTGCAGCCGCACCGCGCGCGGGCCATGCGCCGAGTCGTCGGTGATCAGCCCGTAGCGGTGCAGCAGACGCAGCACGGCGCGTGCCTGTTCCGGACCGGTCGTGGGTCGTCGCCACAGCAGGCGCCGACGCGGTTCGCGATGGGCGCGCAGATAACGCAGCACTGCTCCGCAGCGCCACAAGTCGCGAGGATGGCCTGCGGGGTCGAGGTGAGCTATCAGGCGTAGCGCGGGCACCGCGAGCCCGACCGGCTCAGCTCCCTGAGCGGCATCCAGGGACAGCAGCAGCGCCGCGGCGACCTGCCGCCCGTGCCCGTCCCTGCCCGCGCCGGCGGGCAGCACTTCGTCGAGCAGCCGGTGACGATCCTGGAACAGCCGCAGGTACTGCCCGCACCCCACATCCTCATTGATCATGTAGGCCGCGGCGTGCGACAGCGCCAAGGGCAGCAACCCCAACGTGGTCGCGAGTTCGGCCTGCGTACCGTCCCGCAAGTGGTCGGCTCCCGCCTTTGTCAGCCGGCCCTCCAGATAGGCGACGGCCTCTGCCGAGGTGTAGCCCTCGACTTCCACCTTCGCGCGGCCGTCGAACAGCTCGGCGTCCCTGCGGCGGGTGGTGGCCAGCACACGGCCACGGCCCTGCAAGGAAGCCGGCGGCCACCAGCCCGCGAGCGCCTCGGGGTCGCCCACGTCGTCGAGTACGACCAGCCAACGGCGCTGGGTACCGGCCAGCCAGTTCAGAAACGCCCGAGCGTCGGCTTCGGCGTCCTGCCCGTCCGCACCGCGTGCCTCCACCCGGCGGGCGGCAGCGGCGTATTCGGCGACCACCTGGCCGGGGTAGGCCGCGTTCACCCATACCACCAGGTCGGTGCCACCGTCGAGCGCCTCCCAGGCCAGCTTGGCGGCAAGCTGGGACTTGCCTACTCCGCCACCACCGCGCAGCACCTGGGTGAGAACCACCGTGGCGTGCCGGTTTCGCTCCCTCTCGATGCGTTCCCGAACCTCGGCACGTTCCTGGAAGGGCAGTGCTGTCGTCGGCGGGCTCCCCACCACCTGCGGCCATTGAAGCGGCTCGGAGGGGGCCTGCATTATGTTGACGACACCCGAGACGGCCCAAGCGTTGGGGCCCTTGGCGCTGGCATTCCCGGTACGACGTACCGAGGCCCCCCGGCCTGGCCCGGGACCCCGCAGACCGGTCACCGCGGTGGCGCCGTCCGTCGCCAGGGCATCTCCCGTCTGCTCCGCCACAGCGGACGGCTCGCCGGATCGCGCGTCGGGCGGGACGGCGGGCTGCTCGCACCGCGGTCGTCCCTTGCCCACCGCCTTGCCGCCCCGCTTGCGTTTACGGCCGCCAGTGCCACGCCCCATGTCTTTCCCCCCTCGCGCCCGTCCTCCGCCCGGCCTACTCGCCGAAGTCGACCCCGGTGCTGGCACGGCTGCCCTCACCCCGTGCCACGGCGTCGCCGGTCCGCTCGGCCCGTGCCGATCCACCCGGTGCACCGGCCGGTCGACGCACACCGGTGGAGGCGATACCGCCGTCCTCGACCTCTGCCCGCCCCGTCGCCACCGCGACGCTCAGGTCCCGGGAGCGCCGCGCGGATCCGGATCCGTCCGTCGCCCGTTGGAACAGAGCCCACACCAACGCCGCCACGCCAGTGGCCGCCTGCACGGACGCACCGGTCAGCTGCCCCGCGTCCGGACTGCCCAGCAGCCACACCAGCGGCGTTGAGACGATGACGAGCACGGCAACGGTCAGCACCGCTGTTGTCCAACTCCTCGACATGACATCCCCCTCGTACGGCGACCCGCCGGCCGCCATGTGAAGCCCAGAACTACCAGAACCGCCGATCCGGCCGCGCCACTTTCCCAAAAACCACTTCCCCGACAGGCGGCATCATTTACGGCACCACGCGTCACACCAGGTGATGCGCCACAACCGGCGGGAGCCGACGCTGGCGCGGGAGACGAAGCCGGCGATGCGGGCCCACATCTGTGGCCGAAGCACACGCGGATGGGTCCGGGAGCGTTGAGGCCCCCGGCAGAGATCAGCGGCCGGTCGAGCCGTCGATGAGTTCCCGGAGGACGTCCGCGTGCCCCGCGTGACGGCCGGTCTCCTCGATCATGTGGGCGAGTGCCCGACGGAGGCTGGAGCCGGGGCGTCCTCGCAACGTTCGAGGGACCGGCCTGCCCGGATCGGCGCACCCGTCGAGCACTTACTGGCCTGCGGCATTGACGGAGGCCTGCGAGCGGATCACAGCGACACCTCGCCCGGCAGTAGCTGGGCCCGCACGATTTTGGACCGTACGTCCTCTGAGATGGAGCAACTGACCGTCGCGCCCAGGAGGCGGGCGTACTTCAGGCCCCTTCCCTCTTCACCGTTGATGGCGGCCTTGCTGAGCGGGACATCCGGGCGCGGGTCTTGCACGTCGATCAGCAGTGCCTCGTCCTCGGTCACGGCCAGTCGTACGGTCATTCGCGCGAGAGCCGCGTCGGCGGGCCGGGCGTACACGGTGGCCTTGTACGCGAGCCGGGACAGCACCTCGATCGCCGTGGCGATGTCACCGGGCCACCTCAGTAGGGTCAGCCGCATGCGGGCGTCGCCCCGGAGTCGGCGCAGGCTCGCCGGGGTCATGGCGTAGGGCTGGGACCATAGAGACGTCAATAGAACATGACGCCGTTGGTGTCGGCCTTCCATCCGGAAGGGCACGGAGCTGTCCGGGCGGTACGGCGTCTGAGCTGGGGGTTTCCCATGCCAGGGTGCGAATTTTCGCGAGAGTTGCGGGGCTAGCCCTCGCGTACCGCAAGGTGCGGCATGACGCGGACGGACCGCGTCTCACCCGGCCTTGGAGTTCAACGTGAACGGTCTCGACACCCGCACCGCTGTACTGCTGCTGGCGGGCGCCGGTGGCACGTACATCGCCTTTCTGCACCCTGCTGTCGGAGCCGCGCTTCTTGTGGGGCTGGCGGTGGTCGGCCTGCTCCACACCCTGCTGCGGTGATCCTTTCCAGCAACCGATGAGTTATCGGGCCTCGGTCACGTCCTGCCCGTAGCTCAAACCACTGACGCTCATGAGGGTCTCCGTCAAGATGCCCCCGAGGTCCACGCCGGACGTGGATGGGGGCAACGGATCTGCGACCGCGGCGTTGGCGGTGGAGACCGTGAAGCCGAGGGTCGCAACCGTGAAAGTGAGAGCTGCAAAGGCGCGCTTTGTCTTGGTCATGCATGACCAACGACGCGGGGCGCTGACGGCAACGCCCGGTTACGGGTCCGCCCGAGGACAGCGCGGACGGATGCCAATCCGTGTGCGTCATGGGACACCCTGCGCCGCTGAAGCAGCCTGGTGGCTTTGTACACGAGTTGCGGTTCTGGCTCACTTTCCGTGGAGGGTTGACTGACCGTAATGTCGACCTCCTATGACCAGCAGTGAGAGGCTGACGTGAGCCAGTACTACGACTTGGGCGACCGAACCCTGTGGAACCCGTCCAACGGGGCGTCCCGGCTGTTCATGAGCCAGGTCACCGTCTATCAAGCCGAAGTGGGGCTGCCGTCCGGCATCGGCCCCATGGAAGCTGATGAGTGTCAGATCGACCCCATCGCATTCGCAACGTTTGTCGACGCCTTGCTCGCCTGGCATAGCAAAACCAGGCACGCCGTCATGGCCACACTGTCCGAAGGGTTCGTTGCCACGGTGCTGGCCTTGGCTGAGATAGCGAACATCGAGGTGAGCTGGCAGGCGGCCAAGCGCGCCGAAAGCCACTATCTCAAGACGGCTTCGGATCCCCATGCAAAGGAGTGGACAGCCGCACTACAGCAGAAGTCGCGGGAGCTCGTCCGGCACATGGTGCCCTGAGCCTCATCCGCCAGCACCTCTGGCAACTCGGGAACGTGGCACTACGTGTAGAGCAGGACACGCTTGCGGAGGAGATCGAAGCCGGCTCGGCCGAACATCTGGCGCTTGAGCATCTTGATTCGGTTGACGTGTCCTTCAACAACACCGGAACTCCAGGGCAAGGTGAGGCCAGCGATGACGGCGTCGCGGTCTCGTTCGATGCCTGCGGCGAGGCTGTGGAGACTGGGCAGGTCGTCCTGGCGGACTGCGTCGAGCCACCGCGGGAGCCGTTCGCCCTGGCGCTCGGTGAGCATCCGGGCGAAGGACCGCACGTGACCGGCGAGTGCATCGAGCTCGGGACACTCAGCCAACACGGCCTTGAGCCGAAGCTGTTCGAGCTCGGTGAGGGTTTCCGGACGGCTGAGAATCCATCGGGTCACCACCCGGGGTGCTGGCGGCCGCGCGGTGACCGGACGGGGTGAGGTGCGCTTCTTCCTGATGTAGGCGCTGACGATGCCATAGCTGCCCTGGTAGCTGAGTGGGATTATCTCCTCCCAGAGCTTCCAGGCGTTGGTGCAGCCTTCGTCCCAGCGCTCGTCGAGGTAGGGCTTGTACTCGTCAAGGGTGGAGGTCCGGTTGTACTGCCACTGGCCGCGGAAGAGGTCTTCGGGTCTCGCTGCGTCGGCAAGGCTCTTGACGGTGCGGTGGGTCATGTGGAGCTGGCGGCCGATCGCGCGGCGGCTGTGGCCGGCTTCCAGCATTGCGTGGACGGTGGCGTGCCTGGCCCGGATGCGGTTGGCGAACCGCTGGCTCTGCCACGGCGAGTCCAGTGTCTCCTCGGGGGACTCCTCGGCCCTCTGATCGACAGGCTCGGGGGCCAAGACGCGTAAGCACTGGCGGTGGCGGGCGACGGCTCGCTCGGTGGCCTCGCCGCGGTTGTTCCACAGGTGCCACCTGTCGGCGACCTGGACCGCTTGGGGCGCCCCGGCCGTGGCGCCCTCCGCGAAGAAGGGAGCTCGATCTCGGCAGACGACCTCGATGCTGGGCCGCTCAGCGAGCCACCTGGCCAGGCTGGATGCTTCACGATCAGGCAGAAGGTCCACGGGGCGTCGAGTCTCGACGTCGACCAGGACCGTGCCGTAGACGCGGCCCTTTCGCGTGGCGTACTCGTCGACGCCAACCACCCGCGGGGCCGGAGGCGGCTCGGGCAGTGCGGCGACCAGCCGCAGCACGGTGCTGCGGCTGACGGGTACTCCGAAGACCTGGGCCATCCGTGCACCGGCCCGGCCTGCGAGCGCGAGGCCGACCGCGGCCAGCACCTGACGCAGGCGCTCGCTCCGCCGACTGTGCCGGCGGGTCAGCCCCAGCACCTGCTCGACGAACGTCAGCCGTCCGCACGAAGCATTCGGGCAGAAGAACCGGCGGACGTGCAGACAGACGATCACCCGCCGCCCCGCAGTAGGCACATCGGCTGGGAACCGCAGGTAGGAGCTGTGTACCCGGCTCGACCAGCTCCCGCAGTCCGGACAGTCCGAGCCGATCGTCGTCACGCGGATCTCGATGCGTTTCGCCTCGTTGTTCACGTCTATCGACAGCACTGCCACGTCCGCGATCGACGAACAGCAGTTCCTTCAGCCGCAGCGCCGTTTCCTCCATGACGCCGAACTGTCAGCCACATCAAGGTCACCAGTGATTGTTTTCGGGCAACGTCCCAGCGGCTCACCCGAGCGGTCAGCGATCACTTACCGTGCACGCCTCACGGAAAGTGAGCCAGAACCCCTAGAGATCAACGAAGCCACGTGCGCGACCGGCAGGTCGGCGCCTCCTCCCGCAACTACCGCTTCTCGGCGAACGTGCAGGTCATCATCGATGCTGACACACGCCTGGTCGTCGCCTCGGCTCGGCCGGCGCCCGGAAACAAGGCCGATGCCCACGTCTGGCGGGAGTCGGACCTGCCGGCCGCGGCGGCCGGGACGACGGTGATCGCGGATGGCGCCTACCTGGGCACCGGTCTGATCGTCCCGCACCGCCGACGAGCCGGACGCCCCCTCCTGCGCGGTCAGGAGGAGGACAACGCCGAACACCGCCGGGTCCGTGCCCGCGTCGAGCACACCTTCGCCCGGATGAAGAACTGGAAGATCCTTCGCGACTGCCGTCAAAGGGGCGACGGCCTCCACCACGCCGTCCAGGCCGTCGCCACCATGCACAACCTCGTCCTGGCTGGGTGAAACAGCAGGTCAAGCACAACTCCGGCCTGCCCGAGCCCGACCTTCTGCAACACCCTTTAAGCCGTGTCCGCAAAGTCGGGGCAGCCACATTCGTAGGCAGGCGATGGTGACCAGGGCTTCGTAGTGGCGGGCGCGTTCCCGTCGGCCGACCAGCGGCGGAAGCGCTCGTAGAGCGTCTTCCACGGTCCATACCGCTCGGGAACGACTTCAGCATCCCGACGCAGGCCGCCGCCTTCGTCGTGACCGAGGCCCCGCTCGACGATCTCGCTGCCCTCCCGCAACGTCGCGTTGAAGCCGCGAGGCGGCTGCTGCTAGATCTCGCTCACCAGTTCGCAGTCGCGCAACTGCGTCCCGGGCGAGCACCGGGTGGTGAGGTTGCCGGCACGGCTGACGTCCCAGACGACGAGCAGCCGTCCAGGGCGGCGCCGGCTCAGGCGGTGCCCCGATGGACGAGTCGTGCCCAATGCCGCCGCCCCCATACGACGAGCACGTTCTGGGCCCGCTCAGCCACCCGCTTGGCGGGGATTTCGCCCGTCCACACGGCTCCCATCGGCAGTCACTGATGGGGGCCGGGCAGCACGAACCGTCGAGTGCGCCGTCGCGCCGAGTCGTCGAGGAAGGCACGAGCTTCGACCGTGAAGTGGGTGATCCGGGTATGGAGGTTGGCGGTGTCCTGCTCAAACTGCTTTTGTACGTCTCCGAAGGCGAAGGCCGGCAGCAGCGTCTGAGCGACCTGCGCCAGTCTTTCCGCTGCGTCCGCAGCTTCCTGCGCGTACACCGCGAGCATCTTGGGGCCTTCCAACTGCACGACGGGCAGCGTCTCGGCTATGGGTTCAAGGGAGATCCACGCGCGACGACGCACAACCTCGCGAAGCAGGGCCTGCCGGTCAAGCTCCAAGCCGTTGTTGTCGGCCTGAGCAGCGCGCGCCAGGTCCGCGAACCGTGTCGCTCGCTCGTACTGCCGGGCGGCTTTCAGAAACGCCGCGTAGGCGTCGCGTTGATGCTGTCGCCGTACCGCATCCACCGGGCCGCGTCTCGCGCCGCTCGCCTGCGCACGACCGGCCGCGTACGCCGCCGCAGCTGCCAGCACAGCCACCAACGCCTGCAACAGCTCCCCCGAGACACTCACGGCAGCATCTTCGCGCCTCACCCGCCCTCCGCGTAGCCCGTTTCCGACATCCATCGCCCCCGGTCTGGCTCGCCGCCCTGCCTCCTGGCCAACAGCGTCGATGAAGGCTCACCTCTCAGCGTCGAGCCGGTGAGGGGCCGCGCCAGAGATCGAGGGCGAACGGTGCGTCAGATGACGAGTTCCGGCCGACGCAGCGCCGCGTCCCTGCAGGCCGCCTTGGGATCCGCCCAGGCTAGGTCGTGTCTTCCGGATCGGGCAGGAACGCCCGGCACCCGGCCGCGGACCCGGTCAGTTGGGGAAGGAGAAGTAGAGCGCCTCGCTGTAGAAGGAGCCGAAGTGCCTCTGCCAGTCGGCTCGGACCGAGGCCAGCCAGTCGTCGTTCTGGCCGGCGATCGCCGCCTCGGCCTGGGCGACGGCGTCGGGGATGTCCTCGGACGCCAGACGCCGCACGCTCGCTGCCGGATCCTCGCCCGTCATCGAGACGATCTCCCCGGTCTCCAGGACGAAGTACTTCGCCTGCTGCTTGTCGAGGTGGGCCGTGGTCGTGGCAACGCATCGGGCGAACTCGGCGTCGTCCTCCAGGCCCTTGCCGACCGCGCGCAGGAGGCCGCGCAGCAGTGCCGCCCCGTCGGCATAGTCCGCGGCGATGCCGATCGGAGGGTTCCAGATCATGGACGGAACGACCGTCGTTCCGCGCCCCGCCATGAGCTTGTGCGCGAGCGGGATATCCCAGTTGTGCTCGGATATGCATCGGATCCGCTTGGGGATCTCCGCCTCGTTCGGCGTCGAGTCCGCAGAGTAGAGGTAGGAACGGTTCGCCATGGATGGCGACGCTAGCACCGGGGGCCGACAACGCAGACGCCGTCGGAATCGTCCAGAGCCGGCCAGAGTGCGCGGCAGGGTCGCGGCCCGGGTCCGCCCCAGGTCCGGGCGTAGTTCAACAGGTTATAGGAGCGGTCCAAGCTGCTCTGCTGCATCCGGGTGGACCCTCGCGCCGGCCGCAACCGGCTTCCCTCCACGCGAAGTCCCCCTCCACAACCCAAGCGTTGAAAGGACCCTGCCCATGACCCACACCACCGCGCCTGACCGACCGTCCTGGGCACACGACGACTTCCTGCTGCCACCGCCCAACCCCGCTCAGCGCCTCAACCTCACCCTCGCCCCGCGGGATGCGCACCGCCTGGAACTCCACGCGGCACTGACCACCGCCGGCGTCGCCCCCATGCCCGGCGACCGCGAGGCCATCGACCACCTCAGCACCCTGCCCGACCACATCCACACCGCACTGCACCGCTGGCTCACCCACACCACCCAATAGCCAGCCCCCACCTGGGACGGCCGCGGAGGTGGGCCGCCCTCTTCACGTCCGCCTCGACCTGGCGCCGTGCGCTGCCCTGCTCGACGGCGTAGTCGCTGATCGCCGCCTGAAACGTGCGGGCAGCATCGACCCAGGCTTCCAGACGGCGTGCCAGGCGGTGCGCTAACAACTGCTCAAGCTCATGAGCGGCGTACGTCTGATGCGGCAGTGGGCCGGGGGTGGCGTGGTCGTGACCCTTCACCCGGCGCGCAGGTCAGGTGGGTGACGGCTTGGCCCGATGCCCCGTCGACGGTTCGACACGAAGGGCACGATCAGCCCGCGCTGTCAGGGTGTGGTGATCCAGTGCTGTCGCTAGCAGGGCGGCTTCGTCCGGGGTGGCGGGACGAGGGAAGAAGAGTCCCCCAGAGCGTCTGCAGCGAACAGGAAAGCCCTCATCACAACCGGTAGAAGCCGGGCAAGCAGAATCACAGAACCTCCCCTGTCCCGCACCCGCGCAGCATTTGAAACGGGGAGTTCTCACCGTCCCCTCCCTCCGTCCTGCCAAATGGACGGTCCTCGGATATCGCTCGCGCGGGCAAGTGGAGCGGGACGAACCACGTTCCAGTGCCGCATCAGGCAACGTTCACCCTGTCGACCACGGCGACTGCCGCCTCAAAGGCGACGGCGTCCACCAGGCCATGCGCGGCATCACCCGGATGCACAACCTCGCTCTCGCGGGATAGACACGCGGGCCGCACAGCGGCCCACCTATGCCCGAGGCAACCAGAAGATCATTTACGGCAGACCTTAAGAGGGGGCGGCGCTACTTCACCCCTCGGTGCGGAACGGGTGACCGCCGTCGTCGATCCGTAGCGTGCCCGAGCGGGGGCCCTGGGTCCATCTCAGTTCCAGGTACCAGCGCACCTCGCTCTTCGACGTGTGCGCGGTGACGTCCAGGACCAGGGGGGTCCCGGCGGACGCGTCGTACAGGAAGCCGGGCCTCAGCCGGCGGCGAGGGCCGTCCCCCCAACGGGGACGGCCCTCGCCGCCGGCTGATGAGCTGGAGACGGCCGTCAGCCCTGCGGCTTATTCATCCGCCGCAGCTCCGTGTCCCACTCCGAGGGCCGCCAGTCCTGGCCGGGTCGTCAACGTGGTGACGTCGCACGAGAGGGACAGGCATCTGGGACTCCTCGCTGCCTGGGCGCTGCCTTGGCCCATCAGGAGGCCGCGGTCGCCCTCGCTACCGTGTTCGACTGCTTCTCCTGCCTGGCTCTCGCCGTACCGCCGTCCGCCTTGGAACGGCAGCCCTTTTCCGGGCGTCTGGCGGGGCGGTCCGCCTCTGACCGTCCGGAGAGGCACACCCCGTGGTATCGCCCCTCCCTTGCACGGCCCGGTCGATCAGGCGGTGGTGAACTCGGCGACGTGCCCGTCCCGCAGCTTCAGGTGGGCGCCGTTGAAGCGGGACCGCATGCGCCGGTCGTGGGTGACCACCACGACAGTGCCCTGATAGCTGGTCAGAGCCTCCTCCAGTTCCTCGACAAGCGCGGGCGAGAGATGATTGGTGGGTTCGTCCAGCAGCAGCAGATCGACCGGCTCGGCCACCAGCCGGGCGAGTTCGATGCGCCGCCGCTGCCCGTACGACAGGTCCTGCACCCGATGCCGAAGGTCGTCCAGGCTGAACAGTCCGAGGGAGAGCAGTACCTGGGTGTGTTCGTCGATGTCGCCGACCCGTCCGCTGCTGAACGCCTGGAGGACGGTCATCCCCTTCTGCCACGGTGCCTGTTCCTGCCGCAGGTGTCCCACCCGGCCCGACACCCGCACCGAACCGCTGTCGGGTGCCAGCTCTCCGGAGAGCACCCGCAGCAGCGTCGTCTTACCTGCCCCGTTGGGGCCGGTGATCAGCAGCCGTTCACCAAGCCCGAGGCGCAGGGAGTCGATGCCGAGCCGGTCGCCGACCCGAACGCCGGTGAGTTCGGCCACCGTCTCCTGAGGCTGTGCGGCCTCGGTGGTGATCTCGGCGGTGAAGGTGAGCGGCTCGGGCGGGGACGCGACCGGGTTTTCGGTCAGCCGCACGACCCGTTCCTTGGCGTTGCGGATCCGCACCATCGCCCCGTGGCCCCGCCCGCGCATGCGGAACTGCCCGGCGCCGAAGACGGCGAAGGGCAGCTTGCGCGGAATGGCGTCCAGGCGCGCCACGTTGGACGCGATCAGCTCGCGGCTGCGGTCCAGTTCGGCGCGCCACTGCTCATACTCCAGCAGCCGGCGCTGCCGTTCCGCCGCCTTGGCCGTCAAGTAGCCCTCGTAGGCGTTGCCGTAGCGGGCCACCTTGCCGGAGTCGACCTCCAAGATCGTGGTGGTCAGACGGTCGAGGAAGAGCCGGTCGTGGGTGACGGCGACGACGGTGCCTTTGTGCTTGCGCAAGTGTTCCTCCAGCCAGCCCACCGCCCGGTCGTCCAGGTCGTTGGTCGGCTCGTCCAGCAGCAGCAGCTCGGGTTCCGAGGCCAGCGTGGCGGCCAGGGCGAGGCGCGAGCGCTCGCCCCCCGACAGGGTGCCCAGCCGACGGCCGCGTTCCAGCCCGGGCAGCCCGAGCCCGTGCAGCGCGATCTCCACCCGGGAGTCGGCCTCGTAGCCGCCGCGGGCCTGGTACCGGTCGACCAGCGAGGCGTAACTCTCCAGGAGGCGGGCGAGTTCGGGGTCCTGGCCCGCCTCGTAGGGCCGTTCGGCCAGCTCGGCCTCGGCCCGGCGCATGCCCTCCTCCAGCTCCCGCAGGTCGGCCAGGGCCAGATCGACGGCGTCTTGGACCGTGGCATCCAACGGCAGCTCCAGCGTCTGTGCCAGATAGCCGACGCCACCGGGCGCGACCACCGTCAGCGCACCGTTGTCCGGCTGTTCCTGCCCGGCAATGAGCTTGATCAGCGTGGACTTGCCGGATCCGTTGTCCCCGATGACACCGACCTTCTCGCCCGGCTTGATGGTGAAGCCGATCCGGTCGAGCACGACGTGCTCCTGGTAACGCTTGGTGATGTCATGCAGAGCGAGTTGCGCTGTCGACACGCAGAAGTCCTCCTGATCGGCACTGGGTTATGTGATGTCGCCGCACACACAACAGACCGTTAGGAAAAGCAGACAGTCGAATAGATCAGACCGTCGAGAACGGTTCCGTTCGGCTGAAACAGCGCATGGCGAAGGAATCGCAGCGCGTCCGTCTCCTCAGGCGTGCACGGCAGGACGCGGTGACGGAGCCAGGCTCGACATCCCACGCCCTTGCGGAACACACGTACCGATCACAGGGAACCCATACCGCCACCGTAGACGACACGAAGCTGCACCGGCAACCGGTCCGGCCGGAACCGGGCGGGAGGGCCGGTCCTTCCTCCGGCCCTCCCACTCGGGTCCCGGTTCCGCGGCCAGCAGCCGGGACAGCACGTCCGGGTCGGCGGCGTCCGCCTTGTTGACGACCACGACCTCCCTGAGCCCGCCCGCACCGACCTCCGCCAGGACCTCCCGGACGGAGGCGAGTTGCGCCTCAGGCTCCGGGTTCGAACCGTCCACTACGTGCAGCACCAGGTGCGCGTCCCCACCTCATCGATGGTCGGCACCGGTTCGTGCCGGAGATCCCGTTCAGCTGGAGCCGGATCTGGCAGCGGGCGCACATGAGCGATGACGGCATGCCGAACCCACACTGGCCTGCGGGCTAGAGCCTGCCGGACGGGTCGTGTGGTCAGAGTGCCGTGGCCTAGGTTTGTTGCTAAACGAAGGGGGTCGCGTGCCGCGCGATACGGCCGAAGCAGGGGCGGGGATGAAGGGGATCACGTTTCCTGCCTGGCATGGAAAGCACTACGTGACCCTGGCTGAACTACTGGTCCGCCTCGGCAGCTTCGGCCTGGACCTGACGTGGCGCGTCGAATTTGACGAGATCGTCGATCCTCGCTGCGTCGAGATTGAGAGACGGTCTGCTGACGCCGGCATGGACACATTGACGCTTTTGTCGCTGACGACCCCCTTCCTCCAGCTGGTCGACGCCGAAGCACGTGGGACCGCCGACGACAGGGTGATGGTCGTCCTGACCGAAGTAGACAGCTCGTTGTGGGACGTCAGGGCTGTCGACGAGCGCGTGCTCAGCGAACTTCGCCGCCACTATCCGGAGGCAATGGACCTCTGAGCGGGGTGTTTTACTCCAGGCTAAGCCATAGGCGGATGGCGGCCACGGTGACCGTCCCATGGAAGACGTACGCCCTCGTGTCGCAACGCGTGGCGACAGCTCACAGCGCACCCGTGTGGAACGCGCCGGCCGCGGCCTCGCCCGCGTGTCGGCGGTCTTCCTGCGTCACGGCCCCTACACCCACCATCACGCCCGCCGACGAAGGCTACTTCGACCTCGCCACGCTCTACCGCAACGTGGTCAAGGAACTCGCCGCGCTCGCGGAGGCCGACGTCCTCCAGGTGATGGTCAAGGGCACCGACTGGATGCCCGGGAGCCTCCTGGTCGACGGCGCCCTCCAGGGAGCAACTGGCCAACATCCGGCGCATCTACCCGCCGGACAAGGAACGGCTGGGATGCCTGGCCCTCGGCATCGCACTGGTCGACTGACCCCAGCGAACGAGGCCCCCGGCCGCGCCCCTCCGACGAGGGCGCGGCCGGGGGTCCTTTTGCGTTCCTTGGCCGCATCCGCGCCGCTCTCGTCCTGCTCCTTACCACCACCGTCCTCACGCACCGGCGCTCACCTTCTCGCCGCGGTGGTGTGCACTGATCAACATCAGGCGCGAAGCGACCTACGCTGGTGGCCGCATAGGCCCTGACCTGTTTCATTGGTGCCCCGTGGCGGGCCGGTCAGCCGGTGAAGGGTTCCAGTGCGAAGCGGCCGACCGCCACGAAGGCCGTCAGAGCGAGGTAGCCCCCGTCCAGCAGTGCGGCTTTGGGCTCGCCGCGGCGGACCCGCAGGATCACGGCGCCGGTCATGATCAGGGCCAGGCCGGCGGCCGCCAGCGGCACCAGGATCGGCGCGATGCCGAGTAGGGCGGGCAGGACGAGGCCCGCTGCGCCGAGGATCTCAAGTGCTCCGATGGCCTTGAGGGTGCCGGGCTTGAAGTCGAGGACCCAACGCGCGGCATCGGTCATCGCAGCCATCTTCTCCCGAGGGACGAACAGTTTCCCGAGGCCGGAGAACAGGAAGACGGCGGTCAGCAGGCCGGTGGTGATCCACAGTGCGGTGTTCATGAGTCTTGTCCTTGGCGATGTCTTCGGTGGCGGAGGCGGGCGGCGGACCCGGGGCCGTCCCGGGTCCGCCTGGGGGGGCGTGTCAGCCGAACTGGCCGGGCTGGTACTCGCCGCCGGGCGTCCGGGTGATCACGTTCAGCCGGTTGAAGGCGTTGATCGCGCAGATCAGGGCCACCAGGGCCATGAGCTGGTCCTCGTCGAAGTGCTTCGCCGCGTTCGCCCACGCCTCGTCGGTGACGCCGCTGGAGTCGGCGAGGCGGGTGCCCTGCTCGGTGAGTTCCAGCGCCGCCCGCTCCGCCTCGCTGTAGACGGTCGTCTCCCGCCACGCCCCGACCAGGTTGATCCGCACCTGGCTCTCGCCGGCGGCCGCCGCGTCCTTGGTGTGCATGTCGAGGCAGCCGCCGCAGCCGTTGATCTGGCTGGCGCGGATCTTCACCAGTTCCTGCACCGCCTTCGGCAGCGTCGAGTCGGTGATGACCGTGTTCGACGAGATGATGTACCTGGCCCACTTCGCCCCGACCTCGTTGGCCATGGGGTTGATCCGGGTTTCCGTCGCGGTCTCCTTCGTCTTCCGGATGCTTGCACCCCTACGACGAAGCCCCTCGCGAAGACGTAACAACCCCATGCGCTCGACGTGTTCTACTCGGGACGCTCGGGCAGGCCCATGGCGTCCAGACGCTTGCGGTCGCTCACGGTCAGGAGCTCGACGATCCGGCCGTCGACCACGGTGCACGCCGCCACGCCGAGCACCTTGCCGTTCGCACCCCAGGACACGAACCCGGGCTCGCCGTTGACCAGCACCGGGAGCACCGCGGTCATCGACCGGGCCCCGCGCAGGACCGGACCGGCCACCTCGGCCGCCCCGACCGTGGTCATCACGCCCTGAGGGTGGTACGTGCGCCAGGTCACCTGCGGATCGAGCAGCCGGACGAGCCCTTCGAAGTCCCCGTTCCGCGCGGCGGCGAGAAACGCGTCGACCACCGCGCGCTGCCGCGTCGGCTCCTCCTGCGGCAGCGGCGTGCCCCGCACCTTCCGGCGGGCCCGGCTCGTGAGCATCTTGGTCGCGTCGGTGGACCGGCCGATGAGCTCGCCGATCTCGGCGAAGGGCACCGCGAACATGTCGTGCAGGACGAACGCCAGCCGCTCCGTGGGGGTGAGCGTGTCGAGCACCACCAGCAGGGCCAGCCCGACCGATTCGGCGAGCACCGCGTCGTCCTCGGGCGCCGCCCCGTCGTCCACGGTCACCAACAGCTCGGGCAGCCGGTC
Organism: Streptomyces luteogriseus; assembly: GCF_014205055.1. Taxonomy (NCBI): domain Bacteria; kingdom Bacillati; phylum Actinomycetota; class Actinomycetes; order Kitasatosporales; family Streptomycetaceae; genus Streptomyces; species Streptomyces luteogriseus. The sequence continues at coordinate 8,601,098 of NZ_JACHMS010000001.1, read as the reverse complement.
CTCGTACGACAGCACGGCCCGGTTCTTCCGCGACCGCAGCACATCGAGGCAGACCCGGCCGACCACGGTGGTCAGCCAGCCGGCCAGGTTGTCGATCGCCGCCGCGTCATGCCGCGCCAGCCGGATCCACGCCTCCTGCACCGCGTCCTCGGCCTCCGCCCGCGAACCGAGCATCCGGTGCGCGACCGCCACCAGGCGCTCACGCTGCTGCTCGAAGGCTCCCGCCAGCACGTCGGTCGGACCTGATCCGGTCATGTCGTTACCTTCCTCCCGCGAACTCCGTCATGACCATGACGGGCCCGATGACACCGAGGTAACCGTTCGGCAGCGGCCTGTTGTCGGCGAAGGAGCTGGTTCTCGGTTGTCGCCTGGTGCAGGGCGCCGACGAGGGCCTCGGCGTCGGCTTTGAGCCGGGCGATCTTCTCGGCGTCAGCTGCCCGGAGTTCCTTGAGGCGGCGGGCCTGTGTGCCTAGACGTCGTTCGCTGTCCGGGGTGCCGCCGCACGCTCGGACCTCGGCGTAGAACTCGTTCTTCAGGTCGGTGTGGCGCTGGGTGAGCGCGTTGCGTGGGACGCCGGCTTCGAGGGCGAGGGCGACGATGGTCAGCGCGCCGTCGCAGCGTTCGGGGCGTCCGTGCAGGATGCGGTCCATCGCGGCGCGGATGCGGTCGCGTTCGTCCGGGGTGGGGCTCATGAGGGCGGCTCCTGGTAGTGGCGGTCGTGAGCAGTACGGACGCCAGCCCGGCACCCAATCCACCCCTGCTCGATCGGCTCCAACACGTCGATCCAACAGGGAAGACGACGCGGGCGACCAGTCCCTCACCCCGGCCGCCGTGGCAGAGCAGAACATCCTGCTGGAGATGCATCCAAGCGAGGGGACCACCCTCTATCTCGCATCCACGAACGTGGAGTCGCGCGTCCGGGCCGGGATCGTTCAGCGGGCCCGCCGCCACGGACGCCCCATCGTCGCCCTCCGCTTCCTTCCCCACCTCGACACCTGCCGGGTCCGCAACCGCACGAGGCCGGCCACCCGGCAGGTGCCGGACGACATCCTCGCCTGGCAGCACTCCCTTGCGCGTGCAGCAACCCCGCAGACCCTGATCACGGAGGGTTTCACCGCCGCGCATGACATCGCTACGCCTCTCTAAAGCCAACTCCGCAGGGAGGAACAGGTAGCACGTGTGCCTCCCGCTGAAGGCCCTCGGTTCCTGCCTTCTCCGAACTACCGAGGCGTCCCGTGGTCAGGTGACAGGACGATCAGTCCTGCGGGGAAGGGGCCGGTATGGGGCCGGAGAACTGCTGTGAACGGCGCGGGTGTTAGCTTCCCTCCCGTGTTAAAACACCAGGACGAGACCAGGGCGGCCTACGACGGGGTCGTCGAACTGTATGCGTCGATGTTCGCTAATCGGTTGGAGACGCAGCCGTTCGCGCGGAACATGATCGGCACCTTCGCCGAGCTCGTGCGTGGCACGGGAAACCTGCGGGCAGCCGACGTCGGGTGCGGGCCCGGCCATTTGACGGCCATGCTGCACGACTTGGGGTTGGACGCCTTCGGGCTCGACCTCTCCCCGGCTATGGTCGCCCACGCCCGGCGGGCCCATCCGGCGCTGCGGTTCGACGAAGCACGAATGGAGGCCCTGCCCGTCGAGGACGGCGCGCTCGGCGGAGTGCTGGCCCACTACTCGATGATCCATACCCCACCTGAAGAATTGCCCGCGCTGCTCGCTGAGCAGGTGCGTGTCCTGGCACCAGGAGGCCTGCTCCTGGCGTCCTTCTTCGGAACCGAGGGGCCGGATCCTGTCCGCTTCGACCACAAGGTGGCGCCTGCCTATAGCTGGCCGGCGGAGCAGTTTGCCGAGTTGCTGGCCGGGGCCGGACTCGTCACGGTGGCTCGGTTGCTCCACGACCCAGCGTCCGAGCGGGGCTTCCTCGACACCCACCTGCTGGCCCGCCGCCCGTAGAACGTGGCCCGTGGCCGGGGTCGGGGTGGTGTAGATCATCCGCGTGGACGAAGCTCGTCCACGCGTCGCGTTCTGTGGCGGTGTCCGCTGAGCACGCCGGATTGACAGCCGTTCAGTCACGCAGGCCCCGGCGGGGTGGCCGCCGCAGTGGTGCGAGCAACGATCTCCCGGAAGGTAGGAATTCCCAGGTCGACAGACTCCTGCTTCCGGGAGATCTGGGCGTCGAGTTGGGCAAGCTTCTCCTCGGCGTGGGTCAGGCTGCTCTGCAGCCCCTCGATCTCGCCGAGCCAGCCTTCCCTTTCGGCTTCCAAGATGCGCGTGAGGAGGTTGTCGCGGATTTCGACAAGCCGGGGACGCTCTGTCACGTGGACGATCAGGACGGGGCATCTGACACAAGCGTGTTCGTGAGCACAGTCAGTTCCGTATGCGCGGCCGCAGTCGCCCAGGGCGAGCTTACGGCGCTCAAAGTGCCCGAGAAACTCTCCCCACTCCTCAGGTGTGACGGTGCGGTATTCATCGGCAGGCCGCAGAGCCCGGGCGCCGGGCGATGAACGCTCGGTGTGCCTCGATGGCATCAGTGGGGTAGATCGCGGCGTATCCCATCGTCGTTCCGATGTGGTCGTGACCAGCGATGACCTGGGCGATGTGAGGCGGCAGGCCGTTGAGGATGGAGTCCGTGATGAAGATCCGGCGGAAGTCGTGGGGCTGAAAGATGAGTGGGTCACCCGCGCTGTCCGTCAGACCTGAGGCCAACAAGGTGACGTCAAGGCCCCGACGGATCGTCGCTCGTGACAGCGGACGCAGGTAGCCACCAGAGCGATCCTGGAACAGGAGAGGCATCGGCGGGTTCCAGACCCGCTCATAATGGTCATAGCTACGAAGAACAGGGACTCTCCCGTCCGAGCCTCGGACTCGAGAGACGACCGCGCTCAACACATCCGCCAGCTCCGGCGCGACCAAGACAAGTCGCTCTTGGTCGGTCTTCGACGGGGCGATCTGCAACAGCGGAACGGTCTGTCCGGTGGTGGGGAGCTTGTAGCTGACGATGCTGTGATGCCCCAGCTCGAGGAGTTCCTCGATACGAATGCCGGTGTGCCGCAAGATCTCGATGGCAGCCCACCCCCAGAATGCGCTGCGCTCCTCACCCCCGAATGAGCGCCGGGTGCCCTTCGCATCCCAGGCGTGGATCGGGCGCCCGTCAGCGCATTTACTGAAGCGCGGGACTCTGAAGGTCTCACCAAGCACTCTGAAATCCGAACCGAGCGGGGCAGCGTTGAGTGCATCGAGACGTGCTGTGGCCTCTTTCAGCAGGCGGTGAGCCGTCTTCACCAGCGTGGGCAGCGCCGGCAGGCGCTCGCGAGTACGTTGGTCCATGCGGGCCTTTAGTGAGCGTTTGGTTCTCAGTTGTCCGTTTCATTTGGCTTAGCTGTCGCGCCAGTTGGTGGTGTTTTCGTGGGTGAGGCGGCGGGTCATGAGGTTGATGGCGGCGAGTTGGATCATGGCCGCTGAGCGGTGGGGGTGGGTTTCGTAGTCGCGGGCCAGGCGGCGGTGGTGCATGAGCCAGCCGAGGGTGCGTTCGATGACCCAGCGGCGGGGCTGGACGCGGAAGCCGCGGGTGGTGGGGTCGCGTTGGACGATTTCGAGGTCGATGCCGAGGTGGGCGGCTTGTTCGATGGCTTTGGTCTTGTAGCCGTTGTCGCCCCAGGCTTTGGTGATGGTGGGGTGGCGCTCGCGGATTTTGGTCAGGAGTTGGGTGCCGGCGGCGGAGTCGTGGACGCTGGCGGCGGTGACGGCCACGGCCAGTAGGAGGCCGAGCGTGTCGGTGACGATGTGCCGTTTGCGTCCGATGATTTTCTTGGCGGGGTCGATGCCTTGGCTGGTCAGGGGGACGGTGGCGGAGGTTTTGATGCTCTGGCTGTCGATCAGGCAGGCGCTGGGCTCGTTGGTGCGGCCTTCGGCCTGGCGGATTTTGCCGCGTAAGAGGCCGGTGAGCTGGTCAAAGATGCCGTCGGCTTCCCAGTGGGCGAAGTAGCCGTAGACGGTCTGGTGGGGTGGGAAGTCGTGGGGCAGGTAGCGCCAGGGGATGCCGGTGCGGTCGACGTAGAGGATGGCGTTCATCAGGGCGCGTAGGTCGTGGGTGGGTTTGCGGATGCCGTAGCGGGCTTGGCGCCAGGCTTCGAGGGTGGGGCGGATGAGTTCCCAGCGGGCGTCGGACAGGTCGCTGGGGTAGGGCCGTGAGGGCTGCATGATGCCTGGGTATGCGGTGGCGGCCGGTCTGAGCAGGGCGTGGGCGGGGGCGTTGGGTGCATCGGGGCGTGCGTTCTCGATCTCGGGTGAACCGGTAAGTTTCTGAATGAGACAGGAGCTTTGGTAAGGAACCCGGCGCATAACTGGTCTGCTGATTGCCGCAGAAGCCGTATTTCCGGCGGATCGCTTGGTTCGGTGCTCACGCCGGGTCGCTGACAAATCACTATGAACCGCCCAATAGGCGTATCAAACGCTCACTTAGACGTCATCTCATTTGGTGAGTCTGTGCGACGATTCGACGGCCAGTGAGAAGCATGAGCGGGGGCGAAGGTCGATGGAGTACGTCAATCTCGATGCGCAGGTCGGCGACGTGTCAGGGGCCTTGGACCCGGCTCGCTACCTGAGCCACCTGCCTTCGATTTCAGGTGACCTGCCGCCCGGCGCCCGGGCTTTCGCCACGGACGCGGACCACTACGACTTCCGCAGCAGGCGATGTGTGAAAGACCTGACGCTCCGGGCCGTCCGGGGTGCTGGCGGTGAGGAGGTGGAGGTCGAGTTCCAGCACAACTGCTGGAAGCACGACCAGGACCTGCTGATCCGCTACGCGGGGGTGTCCGGCTTCATCGTCGACCCCGTTGACGACGAACGAGGGACGGAGCTCGGGGCTTGATTCTCGACGAGATCCTCCCGCACAGGGACGGCTGCAGCCACGAGATTGCCTGCTGGGACGGCACACTCACTCTTGTCTGCCGTGATCTCCAGGCAACCTGGACTGAGACCGTTTGCTCAAGCCAGGCGTAGGCGCGAGAGGTCATGGGGATTGTTGAGCGGCTGGTGCCGGATGAGTTGTGGGAGCTGTTTCAGCGGGTGGTGCCGGAGGTGCCGTCGCGGCCTCAGGGTGGTGGTCGGCGTCGGCATGGCGACCGGGAGGTGCTGGCCTGTTGCGCGGATTCTTGCTTTGCCAGAGCAGCAGGTCGCCGACGACGATGTCGTCGATGGCGCCGCCTCGGCAGGCCATGATCTCCGCAATGGTCTTCAGTCCGGACGAGACATTCGCAGCCGAGATGTTGGTCGGCAGTGAAGCCCTCAAGCGGGCGAACCCCTCGGGGTCGCGTGTGGTCTCCAGAGCCGGCCGAAGATGCCGCGATCTTGACCCGATGAGGAATTCCGGGTCGGGTCTGACGGCATCCGCGCAGAGCAGCGACAGCAGCCCGACGAGGAGCGTTTCACGGCGAGATACTCGCCCTTCCGGGCGGGCCCAGGCTGCGAAGGCATCCCTCCACCCCTACGACGCAATGTGCTGGCCGTGGGCAGGGCTCCTCTGCCAGCGCTGTTGCCAGGTTTCTCCCGGAAAGGCCATTAGCCAGTCGAGGAGGAGGCGGGCCCCGAACATTCGATTCGCCTGGGCGCTGGGTTCCACAGCTCGTAGCGGTGGGCGAGCCAGCCGCTCAAGGACCTCTTCACGCGTGACCGCGGTCGCTTCCCACGTGCTTGGTCTTTCCCGATGCGGGAATCGGCTCATCAGCTTGAGCTCTTCGGCGCCCACCATGCTGGTGACCCGCGGAACGAAGCTCGAGCCGACGTGAGTCGCAGTGCTCGTCATGACGCGTCCCGACCGAAGAGGATGGACAAGGAGTCGGGGTTGTAGGACGGCTCGTCAACAGGCACAGGGGTCGCCTCGCGTCGCTTCTCCTGGCGGGCGTGGTGGGCAAGGCCGGCTCTGATGACGTCGTCTCTGGTCGGACGGTTGTAGATGTCCAGGGTCGACAGGTACTTGTGGCCGAGGATCTTCTGCACGTAAACCGGCGGCATGTTCGGGTCATCGAGCATCAGGAACGTCGCCGTGTGCCGCAGATCGTGAAGGGTCCAGTTAGCGCCCAGGAGATCGTTGGCGCGGTTGAACATCATGCGCGCCGCGTCGTACTCCAGCGGCCGCCATGGGCGCCGCAGCGTCCACCACAGCGGATGATGACGGCCCCGAGGGACGCCTTTCTTCCAGGCGGACTCTTGGTAGAGCCGCAGCCAGACGAACGCGTCAGGGGTGGCGGCCAGGTCCTGGTAGTCGCGGGTGCCCTTGCGAATCACACTGACGGTCTGCTCGCCGACAATCGCGCCGCCCTGCTTGACCGTGAGCAGCTCCTCGGCGCGGGCGCCAGTGGCGACCCAGAAGGCCAGCAAGGCGCGGTCACGATGAGAACGGAGCCCGGCGAAGACCTTGGTGTACATCTCGTCGGGAATCCGCCGCGGAACCCGCTGCGGAACGGTCGGCCGGTAGAGCCCCGTGCGTCGGATGCGGTGCTTCTTCCCACCATCACGCTGTGTCCCGAGCTGGGACAAGCGGCGCCCACGGACCAACGGGAAGGGGTTCACCAGCAACGAACCGGTGCTTTCATTCAGATGGAAGTTGTAGAACTCCCGCAGCACCGTCTCGCAATGAGCCCGGGTTGCCGGCGAGTACTTGGCCCCGACCGTGGGCTTACCAGTCACCGGATTCGGTGTCCCCGGCGCTGGCCTGCCACTGCGAGGCGGCGGGACCTTGGAGAGAGCCTTGCCGCGATGGCGCCAATGGATGCGCGTCGGCTTGTCCGCCACCTTCATCCACAACATGAAGTCCCGGGCGTCTTCCCGGGTCGCACGGTCCCACTCGATCCCGAGCGCCCAGAGGAACCGAAACCAGCGCAGCAGATCCATGCCGTACGAACGTGGCGTCAACGGCGAGCTGTCCCTAGCCATCAGCTCCTTGAGGTAGAGCGCAGCGGGCGCAACCGGCCTCCCGCGTCCATCCAGCACCCTGTACGGCTCCCAGGGATCTCCCGTCTTCAGTAACTGGCCTGACTCAGGCAGGACAAAGTTCCTCAGGTCCCTTCCGGACCGCTGCTCATCAAGCACCTCGGGAAGCTAGCAGATACCTGGTCTGACCTGCGAAGACAGCTGAGTTAGTTCGGTTAACAGGCCTGGAATGCCACGACGGCACCCCCGCCGACCCCGCCACCTACCTCACCCCGCCCGGCCACGCCCTGGCGGTCTGACCGCGAAAGGACCCGCCCGCATGTCGGCACCGACCACCCCGCACACCGCAGACCAGACCATCTCGACCACGAACAAGAATCTGGACGACGCCTGCCACGACGTCGAAGCGAAGATCAGCCGCACCGACAACAAGGCCTCGCTGCTCCTGGCCTTCAACGGCGCGGTCCTCGCGGGACTCGCCAGCGCCGCCGACAAGGACTTACCGCGGCCCGCCCAGCTCGTCGGCGGCTGCGCCGTCCTGACCCTCGCGGCCTCGGCCGTACTGCTGCTCCTGGTCGTACGCCCCAACCTCGGAAGCAAGGGCGCGTCCGGCCAGCGCGGCCGGTTCCGCCTCCTGTGACCCCACTCCCCCGGCCCGGCTGTCCCCCGGGACCGGCCCACGCAGTCACAGCAGCTCACTGACATGAGAGGAGGCATCAGCATGACGCTCATCAGTCCGAACACCGTCCTCGCGAACGCCCTGGCGAACGTGGAGGACGTTCTCGCCCCGCGCATCCGCGCCAGCAAGCCGCAGCGGATCGCCTTGGTGGTGGGAACTCAGATCAACGGCGCACCGCGCGCCGGCACCTCGCTGGTGCAGTCGATGGCGTTCGCCACGGCCGCCCGGCTCCACGACCGCCACGGCCTGCGCGTGGAGGTCCGGTTCTCGGCGCTGGACAACACGCCTCATGAGCTGGTCACCCACCACCTATCGGGGAACCGCTACCAGCGGGCCTACGCCCAGGCCTTCGGTACGGACGGCATCGCCCGCCTGGTCGGCGCCCTCTACCAACCCCTGTTCGACGCCCTCTCCAAGCGGCTGGCCGTGCCGTACGGCGTGGAGACCTACTCGCAGCAGCAGGCGACCGGCCTGTTCCGGGAGACGTGGCTGCGGGTGCTGCCGCGCCTGGAGGCCGCAAGCCTCTGGCTGGCTCCCTCCACGGGAGTGCCGCACCTGCGGGGTGCCCTGCCCGCACTCCTGCGGGTGGGCGGAGAAGTACGCGCAGCACACCCGTGTGGAAGTCGCCGGCCGTGGCTTCGCCCGTGTGTCGGCGGTCTGCCTGCACCACGGCCCCTACACGGCCACCATCACGCCCGCCGGCGGCGGCTACCTCGACCTCGCCACGGTCTACCGGAACATGGTCAAGGAACTCGCCGCGCTCGCGGAGGCCGACGTCCTCCAGGTGATGGTCAAGGGCACCGACTGGATGCCCGGGAGCCTCTTGGTCGACGGCGCGCTCCAAGCCGTGGGCCTGACCCGGGGCCGGCTGCCGGCGCGCCTGTACTGCCCGATGATCGTGGCCGAGACGGGCGCCAAGCTTTCCAAGAGCCTCATCCGATCTGGGGAGGCGGCGTTGCCCGCGGGCGCCGAACCGTGGATGCTCGACACCCGGAAGTGGCCCGGCACCGTGGGGGAGTTCGCGGACCGCCTGCTGAACCTGGCGGGACTGCTGCTGTCCCACCCCCGGCACTTTTTCCGCTCGTACTCGGCTGCGGAGCTGTCGCGGCTGATGTCCTTACCCGCAGGGAGCCCGGCTACATGAGCACCACCTCAGCCCGCGTCATCGAGCTGAACCTGTACCCCCAGTACTTCGATCTCGTGGCCGCCGGCCGCAAGACCCAGGAGGTCCGGGTGAAGTACCCGAAGTTCGACGGCCTGTCGGTCGGTGACCTGATCCGGTTCGCGGTGAAGGGCACCGACCGGTCATGCCTGACGCGGGTGACACGCGTTGCCGAGTACGCCTCATTCGAAGAACTCCTGGATGCCGAAGGGCCCTCCCAGGTGAACCCCGAGGCGACCCGTGAGGAGCAACTGGCTAACATCCGGCGCATCTACCCGCCTGAGAAGGAACGGCTGGGGTGCCTGGCCATCAGTATCGAGCTGGTCGACTGACCCCAGACAACGAGGCTCCCGGCCGCCCCCTCCGACGAGGGGCGCGGTCGGGGGCCTTTTCGCGTTCCGTGGGCTTCCCACCTGATGCGCCACAGCGCACGAGGATTCGGTACCTGCTGCGCTACGGCGCAGCTGATCAAGAAGAAGCCCAGCAAGACGAACCAAGACACGTACCCGTACACCCGCGAAGGCCAGGGCCCGGGCGGCGAGCGCACCGTCTGGCACGAGGTGGACGAGGACTACGCGGCCGAAGCTCTGCCCGCCCTGGAGCGGGCGAACCAGCACCGAGAGTCAGCGGCTCGTGCCGACGGATCACAGAGCGTAGAGAACTCCATGATCACGGCATCCGTGCCTGTGCTGCATCGGACCCTGCCCGACCTGACAGCCGTCAGTTAGGGGCCGCGAAGTACTGCACCCGGAACGTCCTGTCGCTTGGCGCATCGATGTTGCACCAGATCTCTATGAGGTTGCTTGAGGGGACGACATTGCTTACCTGCATTCTGGCCTGGCCCTTCACCGGCCCTGCCGCACCCATTTCGGTGATCGAGGCCACAACGGTGTGGTCCTTTGTCATGCCGCCGTGCGGGATGCCAAGCCAGAATTGGCCGTGACCTCTAATGTTCGGGGTCTCTACCCGTTCCAGCCCGTCCTTGGCCAGTCCGGCCTTGGTCGGTTCCACCTCGATGGTCACCGTGCGCATTTCTTCATCGACTGAGCTCACGAGATTCTCCCATCTGTGTTTTCAACCTGCGTAGCTCTGATTGGCGGTTTGAGTGTTCCGCTGGTCAGGCAGGTAAGGGGGCCCGGTGTCGGCTGAACGGTCACTGCACCTCCAACCACTCCTTATCCGACGCCAAGGTGAGACCGGAGGACCGTTCGATGGGCGGCGAGTTGCGGACCGGCTTTCTGTATGCTGCGGATCTGTTTACGGAAGGGCAGCCATGGCAGGGATTCGGCGTAGTCGCATGATGCCCGGTATGTGTTCACATGAGTTCCTGGAGTTCCTGGATCACTGCCGAGCTGGCGGATCGCCATGAACCGCGCAAGCGCTGTGAGTCATGCTGTCGCGTAGCCTCTGACTGCGACTAGCCGGTAGCCCTGCATAACGAGCTCGTTGAACTTCTGCTGGTACTGATCTGCGGTCAAGCCGTGGAATGCTGCGAACGGCACCCCGTCCCGCTGCTCGAAGATCGCGGCGAAGTGGTCTGCATCCCCCGCCGCGTAACCACTCACCTCAACCGGCCGGTACCCCTGCCCCACCAACTCATTGAACTTCTGCTGATATCCATCCGAGCTCAGCCCATGCACGGCATGCCACGACGGACCGGACCTTTTCTCGAAGATGGCAGCGAAGTGGTCACCGGCAGCCGTCAAGGAACCCGTCGACGACATGGCGCAGGATATTCCATCCTCACCGACCTCGCAGAAGCCGTTAAGCAGCATGAATGTGACATTCGCATCGTTCCCCCCCCGATGTGTAGCACCGAGTAGCCCTTAAGAGCGCCGCCGGCCTCGGCTGTGGGTGTCACACTCGCATCATATTCATTGGATCCGACGAAAGGATTATCCCAGTGAATGCGCATTTCGCCCACGCGCACTCCGTCGATATCCTCGATTTGGTACGTGACCGATCCCTCGGTGCCGGTTGCCAATCCGCTGGACTCGGACACCCATTCGCCTGAATCGCCAATCATGAGAGGGGGCTTGACTGCCCACACGCCATGACTGAGATTCATGGCGGCGCGCCTAAGGTTCACATGCTCCCCTATGCGATCTGCAATCCACCACAGCGTGGCTTCACTGTCCAGCCTGACGTGAGTCGACCTGGCGGCCATAACATTCCCTTTCCCCGCCCGTTATGGGCATTGTCAAGGCTACGCTTCACTAGCATCCTTCGCTCGGTGGAGCGGGCAATCAAGTTGCCCCGGCAAGAATTTAAGGAGGGTGATATTGAAGTCCCAACTGTCAGCCCCGACTGCGAAGCCGAATCCGCCCTCGATGGCTTGACTGCTTATGGTGCCTGCTACCCAGTTAAGGGCTTCAGCGTTGTCGTGTGGGGCCTGGTTCATGGCGGTCCGTCAGCTCGGCGGCGTCCCCGGAACGTGATAGACCCGTACCCCCAGCGAACACCGCTGGGGGTACGGGCCTTCGTGCGTTTCAGGCCAGCCTCAAGCTGATTGATGCTCCTGCTGCGACAGCTCCTGGAGAAGCGCGCTGTACTCGGCAGGATGCTGATCACGGAGGATACGCAGCCACCCACGAGCACCCTCCACGAACACCTCCTGCTCCATCTTCAGATGCAGGTGAGTGACTACGGAGAAGGCGTCGTCGTATGGCAGCCGACGAGGCTGCCCGGACTCGCTCCGGGCCCCTTCCACGGTCTCCTGGGTATTAACGCCGTTAACGGTCGACGCCACCCTCGGCGGCGACCCGCTGTCCGTCGCCTTCAACCCGCACCTGCTGCTCAAGACGCTCCAGCAGGTCGACGGGCCGGTCGTCCAGATGTACTTCACCGCCCGCACCAAACCCGTCCTCCTACACACCCCCGACCAGGCCGACACCTTCCGCGGCATCGTCATGCCAGTCCGTCTCCACAACGGCACCACCCAGCCCACCCCGTAGAGCAGCACACAACGCCGAGATCAGAAGAGGCCTGTGCACCCGCTAGGGGACGGCACAGTGCGCCTCCGTCACTCCACGGCCCCTGAGACCGACGGCCCGGGCCGACCCAGTGACCCGCCCCCCTTTGCCGCCGACCGCCACTCCCGGCCGCTGCTCGCCTTTCACGACACCACCGAAGGAGCAGCCCGCATGCGCCCCACGACCAGCACTACTGCGGCCGCCCGGTTCGCCGCCGTCTACGCCCTGTTCACCGCCTCCCATGAGGTCGCGGACTACTGGGTTAACGGGGCGGAGGCCGTGTCCACCTTCCTTCGTGTCTCGGTCAACGGCTGGTCCCCGATCCTGAGTTGTGCTCGCTGGCGTTCGGCGGTGTCTCGGTTATCCATCATCAACGCCTCGGCCCACAGTGCATCCCTGGGGGTGACGAGCGCAGTACGTCGGGAGCCGTCTTCGGCGCGGTGCTGTTCGAGAACCTCTAACGGAAAGCCGCCGTGCCGCCCTCCGCTTCCTGGTGGCTCGGTCCGGCCGCGTATGCCAGCGGAGGGGCGATTGCCTGGGCATCCGCTCCCTCGACGACCCACAGCGCGATGAACAGCGCGGCAGTCGCTTCCAGGAGTCCTGCACGTTCCAGACCGCCGCCAGCCACGGGTTCACAGCCCACGTCCCGCACCAACTCGCGTACACGCACGAGAGCCGTCTCGTCGTCCCCGCAGACCGGAACGGCCAGTGGTCGCCCATCGAAGACAGGCGGCCGCATCCGCCACACGTCCTCGTGGCAGAGGTTGAAAGCCTTGACCACGTGGGCTCCCGGTGCTGCCGCAGCCAGTTGCTGCGCGGCTGAGGGGCCTCCTTCCGTCAGCAGCCGGAAGCCCGGCCCGACCGGGTTGGAACAGTCGAGCAGCACCTTGCCCTCCAGGACCGCGTGCAGGTCCCGTGCCACTTCTACTCCGGCCCCGAAGGGCAGCGCGGCCAAAACCACCTGGCCGAACTCGGCCGCCGCGCGCAGACTGCCAGGCTTCGCGCTGCCTCCGATGCGCGTCGCGAGCCGCTCCGCCTTGTGTGCGTCCCGCCCCCCGATGGTCACGTCGTGCCCGGCCCGCACCCAGTGGGTGGCGAGCGCGTCGGCCATGTTGCCCGTGCCCAGTACGCCGATTCTCATCACGTGGTCCCTCTCCGTACCTGCTTCAACCGTTCACACCGACGCTAGAAGGCCGTTCGGGCACCATTTGGTACGTGACGACCGACGCCTTCCTCGCCGACTGCCGCGCCCGCCTCGCCTTCGACCTGCTCTCCAACACCTGGAACGCCGTGGTGCTCTGGGCACTGCGCGACGGTCCCAGGCGCCCGGTCGAATTACGGGAGCGGATCGGGGGCATCAGTTCCAAGGTCCTCACCGAGACTCTGCGCCGGCTGCAGTTCAACGGACTGGTCGACCGGCAGGCAGATCCCGACGCGCCATCACGGATCGAGTACCAACTCACCGCTTTGGGAAAGACCTTGCTGGCTCCCATCGACGCCGTCGGCGCATGGGCCTTCGAGTATGGCGATGAGGTTATGGCCGCCCAGGAAGCAGCATGCACTCCAGACCCGCAGTCCCCTCGTCCAATTTGTTAGACGGGTCAACAGCGTGAGCCCAGACGTCGCCAGCGGATGAGTGCACATCCCAGGGTGAGGAAGGCTTCGTGGATGTCGTCGCGGATCTCCCAGCGGATCCGCAGGCGGCGGAACCAGTGCAGGTGCGCGAAGATGCGCTCTAGGACCCAGCGTTGGGTGCCCAGACCAGAGCCGTGCTCGGTGCCCCGGCGGGCGAATCAGCGGCTTCACACCGAGATCCCAGACCAGGCGGCGGTACTTGTCATGGTCGTAGCCGCGGTCGCCCAGCACCGTGTCCGGGCGACCCCAGGGCCGACCCTTGCCCCGCACCGGCGGCACCGCTTCGAGTAGCGGTATGAGCTGGGTGACATCGCTGCGGTTGCCGCCGGTCACCGTGGCCGCAAGCGGGATGCCAGCGGCATCTGTGATCAAATGGTGTTTGCCAGCGGTTCTGCCCCGGTCAACAGGGCTTCGGCCCGTCTTGGAACCCCCCTTTAAAGCCCGATGTGGGAGCCGTCGACCGCCGCCCCGGAGAAGTCCAGGGCGTTCGCGCTGCGGAACTTTGCAAGGAGGACCTCGTGCAGCCGGGGCCACACCCCGGCCTCGGACCACGCGGCCAGGCGGCGCCAGCAGGTCATGCCCGAGCCAAAGCCGAGTTCCTGCGGCAGATGCTCCCACGAGATCCCGGTGTGCAGGACAAACACAATGCCCTGGAAGACCAGTCCGTCCGGGTGCCGCTTGCGTCCCGGGTACCGGATCTGACGCTCCACCTTGGCAGCAGCGGCTCGATCACCGCCCACAGCTCGTCTCGACTTCCCACGCTTCGGCCGCGCCACCCAACACCCCCGGTTCATCAGTCCCGCAGTGATCCAACCTCCTCGAAGATCATTTCGTTAGGGGTTCTAAGACCGTGTCCTACGTGGTGAGGCGGAGAAGTCGTTTGTAGCAGCAGAGGGCGGCGGCGAGGCCGAGAAAGACACCTCAGGCACTTAGCGTGTCAAGCTGCGGCGGCGAGGTCGACGGGGAAGGCAGTGTGTTCGTCGAACGGTTTGCGGTGCTGGAGGCAGTGGTAGAGCTGGCCGAGCATGCGGTTGAAGAGGTTCCTCTGGGCGGCTGCGTGCCAGTCTCCGTGCTCGTCGCGGCGCCTGCGGTAGTGGGTCTTGGCGCCTGGTGAGGCGGTGATCGCGGAGAAGGCCCAGAGGTAGCCGGCATGGTTGAGCCGGTCGTTCTTCACCCACCGGCGCGTGATGCTCGACTTCTTGCCGGAGGCTCTGGTGATGGGGGAAGCCCCGGCGTATGCCTTCAAGCCGCGTGCGTCGGCGAAGCGGTTGCGGTCGTCTCCGATCTCGGCGAGCACCCGGGCGCCGAGCTGGATGCCGAGTCCAGGGAAGCTGAGGATGATCTCAGCGTCCGAGTGCTGAGGGAAAGCTTCCTCCACCGCCTCGGACAGATTGTCGGCCGCGGCGCAGGCGGCCTCCAGCTGGACCAGGAGTGCGAGCATCTGCTTGCCGAGCGCGTCCTCGACCAGCGGGGGCTGGTGGGCCCAGTCGGCGCGGAAGACGTCCCGGAGTCGTTCGGCCTCGGCTTCGATGCCGCGTTGGCGGCCGGCGCGCTTGAGCGCGGCCTGCAGCTGCCTGAGTGTCAGCCGCGATGCTCGTGCTGGTGTCGGAGCCGCCCTGAGGAGCTCTTGCGCTTCTCGACGGCACAGGCCGTTCTTCCAGGGCTCGAAGGCGGCCAGCGCGGATGGATAGTACTCGCGTAACAGGGAGCGGAGCTGGTTGGAGATCTGCTGCCGGTTCCACGTGGCGTCCTGCTGAGCCCTGGCGAGCACGGCCAGGGCGCGGGCCAGGTCGCTGTCCTGCGGCAGCGGCCGGTGTGCGTGCATGTCGGTGCGCAGGACATTGGCCAGGACCAGGGCGTCTCCGGGATCGGACTTCTTGCGGGAGACGCTGTGCCGGTCGCGGTAGCGGGCGGCAGCCATCGGGTTGATGGCGAAGACTTGCCGCTTCCCAGTGCGCAGCACTGCGACGAGCAGGCCACGGGAGGTCTCGATCGCGACCGGGATCGGGTTCTCCGCGGTGTCGCCGTACTCGGCGAGCAGGTCCAGCAGGATCTTGTATCCGACCGCGTCGTCGGTGATGTGCCGTTTGGCCAGTAACCAGCCACTGTCGTCGACCAAGGCGACGTCGTGCGTGCGTTCGGCCCAGTCAATACCGCAGTAGATCAAGGTCTTTCCCCTCCGCTGTGCCGTTTCTGCTGGTCACGAGCTCATGCGGGCCACGCAGCGACCTAATCCCAGGACTCAGCCCTGTGGCCGGTCCGCCACCTCAGTAGCTGTTCGCGGCACCAGCTCGCCCCGCGGGCCTCGGTCTCTTCGGGAGCTCGGTCAGCTCGGGCCCAGGGAGAGGTCACCGCGGGGTGGGCTCGCTCCACCAACACCAACGAGTGAGCCAGGTGCGGGTGTTGACGCTCGACGGCGCTGGACGGCGCCGATCTTTCTCCAGGCATCAAGGCCGGCCAGGTACAGGCGTTCGTCCAGCACCGACGAGCACCAACATCCGCGCTGTGGTGGTGGCCACGAGGACGCCGAACCGTGCTCGATCTATCAGAGAGCATCAAGGCTTGGTCGGGCACAGGCATCAGCTCGGCGTCCACGGAGCCACCACTACTAATCCCGGATTAGGCCAGGTAGTTGCGGGGATGGCGCTCGTAGCGGGGGCTGAGCCTGCGGTAGCCGGACAGCCACGACATGGTGCGCTCGATGACCCAGCGGCGGCGCCCTAATCGTTCGCTGGACTCGATTCCTTTGCGTGCGATGCGTACGCCGATGCGCTTGCCGCGGAGCCACCTGCGCAGGTCAGCCCGGTCGTAGGCTTTGTCCGCGTGTAGGCGCTGGGGGCTTGAAGTAGCGGCCGCGGTGGGGGCGTGTCTCGTTTGGTGACCCTCGATCATGGGCTTGAGCCCTTCGCTGTCGTGGGTGTTGCCGGCCGAGACGCCGACGAGGAGGGGCAGTCCGTTCGCGTCCGACAGGATGTGCATCTTGGAACCCGGCTTGCCCCGGTCCACGGGGCTCGGACCTGTGTGTTCGCCCCCTTTTTTAGCCCTGACATGGGCGGTGTCGAGGACGACGCGGGTGACGTCGATGAGGCCGGCGTCGTCGAGGCGGTGCAGCACGGCCTCGTGCAGCCGGCCCCAGACACCGGCTCTGGACCAGATGAGGAACCGGCGGTGGGCGGTCGACTTCGATATCCCGAAGCAGGGCGGCAGTTGGCGCCAGGCGCAGCCACTGACCAGGACGTAGACGATGGCCGCGAACAGCGTCTCATCAGGCGTGTCCTGCGTTCCGCCACCCTGCGGCCGCACCCTAGACGGCGGGATCAGCGGCTCCGCAATCTCCCACAGCCCGTCCGGAACAATCCAACTCCATGTACCCCGCCCTATACCGAGGTCAACGACGCCTCACCACGTAGGACACGGTCTAAGGGTCGTCCCGTAACTGATTTTTGACATGTGGGTAGTTGGACAGCGCTGATCCTGGTGGGTTGGTGGGTTTCGCCGCCAGGGTCCCGTCGTCCTCACGGGCTGTCCGGTTTGATCGCTTGATGTCCGAGATGACCCAGCGTCTGATGGGGTTGCGGGCAGACCCTCGGAGGCGTGAACGGCAGGATCCCAAGTCCCCTTGGTACGGTGCATCGGTGTCCGCGATCAAAAAGTTCCAGGTCACCTTTGACTGCGCAGAACCTGAGCGTCTCGCTCGTTTCTGGTGCGAGGTGTTGGGGTACGTCGTACCGCCGCCACCGGAGGGGTTTGCCACTTGGGATGGTTACAGGCGCTCGCAGCCGCCTGAGCAGCGGGATTCTTGGTTCGCCTGCATTGATCCCTCAGGTGTGGGCCCGCGGCTGTACTTCCAGCGCGTCCCCGAGGGGAAGGCCGCCAAGAACCGGGTGCATCTCGATGTGCGGGTCGGCACCGGGCTGGTGGGAAAAGAGCGCCTCGCCGCACTCGAGGCCGAATGCGCACGGCTTGTCCCGCTCGGCGCGGTACACGTACAAACGTTGTATGACGGCAATGATTCGTGCATCCCGATGCTGGACATCGAGGGCAACGAGTTCTGTATCGACTGAGCGTATGGAGCGGGAGTCATCCCGTGAGTGCGAGGTTGTGCAGCCGGGCGATGCCGAGCATGGCGGTGTGGACGCCGTCGCCGCGCAGGCGGCAGTCGCGGAGGATCTTCCGGTCTTCATGCGGGCGAAGGCGTGCTCGACACGGGCGCGGACGTGTTTGTGGCTCTTGTTGTGGGCCTGCTGCCAGCCCGGCAGTTCCTCGCCCGCGCGGCGGCGGTGCGGCATGACCAGTCCGGTGGTGTCGGCCTTCCATCCGGAAGGGCCCGCCCCCGTGCCGAAACATAGGGGGACGCGGGCTCTCGCCTGGCCAGGCGTAAGGCCAGGCGAGAGCGCAGTCCCGTAGCGGGACATGAGGACCGTAGACCATCACACTGACAACGCCCCTCGCTGCCGACCCGACTCCGGCACTGAGACTGCATCGCTCGGGACCACGCTGCGCGCCTGAGGCCTGATGCGGGCTGTCCACGTGGGCCGTCACTCTGATGCGGACACGCCCAGGTCGCGCCGCATCGTGGTCCTCACCGTGCGAAGCAAGTCCCAGATCTCTGCCAGGGCCTGGACCGCCGTGGCCATCGTCTCCCCGGGCTCTGGTTCCCCTCGCTCGAGGCGCTTCACCTGACCGTAGACCCTGTTCAGAGCTTGATTGACGGTGCTCGCACAGGCGAGCACGTCGTCAGGGGCGATCATCTGTGCTGTCGAGTAACGATCACGATGGGCTCTCTTCGCCTCATCGAGCGACGCACAGGTGCGTTCGCCGGTCAGAAAGGGCAGGTGTCCATCCAGCGTGTGACCAGGGAGGTGTTGTTCTTGTCGGCATCACGTGGCGGACCGCACAGGAACGGGCTGAAGCGGGTGTCGGCTCGCAGCCAGTGGCTGAAGAAGGACACGATCCACTTGCCCTGCTTGGCCTTGTCGCCGTAGCCCGTCATCGGGCACAGATGGTCGCCCGGAACCTCGATGTAGAGCTTCTCGGCCTGGGACATGGAGTTGTACCAGGGCACGGCGTAGGTGTTGCCGTGGGCGACCGGGTCGCTTTGACAGGTCAGGAAGAACGTGGGGTCGGTGACCCCGGAGAAGTTCGCGTTCGGGAGGTACGGGGCCGTGGGCACGCCCGCCCGGAAGCGCGGGTCGTCCCGGAGGGCCACCATGACGCCACCACCGCCCATCGAGTGGCCGACCGCGCCCAGGGTGCCGTTGACCTTTCCCGATATCGGGTTGCCGGGGGCACGGCCGAGCGCGAGCAGCTGGGTGCCGGCGGCCGTGATCTGGCGGCCGCGCGACGTCGGATCGTCGGTCAGGGTGTTGGTTCCGACGTTGATGACGACGAAGCCCCAGGAGGCGAGGCGCGGTGCGAGCCACTGCAGGTTCTGCTGGGTGCCCTGATAGCCCGGCATCAGTACGACACCCGGGTACGAGCCACTGGCCGTCGGATACGTGACCGTGCCGGAGCCGTACCCGCTCGGGCTGGGAACGGTGAAGGTGGCGGTGGTCAACGGGCCGTCGGTGGCCTCCAGGGACGCGGTCGTCGGGTCCGGAACACCGCTGCCCGGAGGGGTGCCGTTCATGGTGCCGTACACCTGGAACTCCCACAGCGAGTAGCCGAAGGGGGTGCCACGCTGGGTGCCGTGGACGCGGACGTACCGGCCTTCGCCGTTCACGTCGAGGGTCTGCACGCCGCCGGTGCTCGTCGTGGTCGAGTGGATGGTGGTCCAGGTGATGCCGTTGTCGGAGGTCTGGATCCGGAACGCGCGGGCGTACGCGGCCTCCCAGTGCAGGACCACTTGGCCGAGGGTGGCGGTGGCCCCCAGATCGACTGTCAGCCACTGCGGATCGCTGAACGTGCTCGACCAGCGCGTCCCGCCGTCGCCGTCCACCGCAGCCGACGCGGGGGTGGACGCCCTCTCGGTGGACGAGGAGGTCGCGGGTTTGCCCTGGGACAGCAAGTCGGCGGCGGCGGCCGCCGGCCGGGCGACGGCCGTCAACAGAGTCAGTGTCAGGCCGATGACGGTCGCCAGCGCTATCAGTGCCGTCATGGGGCGGGGCCGGGTCCGTAACGGCGCGGCCGGGTCGGCCGAACGACGGGATGGACGCATTGCTTTACCTCCGGAGAGCGGTGAGAGCGGTAACCGGACAGCGAGGAGAGGCAGCGGCGCCGGAGTCCGGGCTGCTACCGGGATTGTGCGAAGAGCCAGTCGATGACCACGTCGTTCTCGTAGGTCTGGGCCCATGAGAGGTGTGGGTTAACCGGTGTCGTCCCGGCCGTGTAGCTCGTGAACAGGACGTGACTGCGCGTGGCGCGGGCCTGCCGCAGGAGCACGCGGGAGCGGGCCTCGAACTGTGCCTTCGGCAGATCGTTGGCCCACTCCCCACGGCTGACGCGTGCACCGGCGGCCTCCAGCGCGTTCATCAGGGTCCAGGTGCCGGGATTGCCGAACCGGCCCTCCCGGTAGGGGACCACCGGGTCGTCGAGGGAGTGGTCGGCCCAGATCGGGATGTGCGTGATCCTCTCCATTGCGGCCGGGTCACCCCAGCCGGCCGTGGGCAGGGCAGCCGCGAACACGTCGGGTCGCTTCGCCAGCAGGCTGTAGATGCCGCGCCCGCCCGAGGACAGGCCGACGAGATACAGCCGGGCCGGGTCCACGTTCTTGGAGTGCTCGCTCACGAAGGTGTCGATGAGTTCGGTCAGCGCGCCCTGGACCGTGCCGTCGGTCCAGTCCGTGCCGTCGGGTCCGTCCATGGGACGGGGCAGGGGGATCTGCGGAGAGAGGACGAACGCGGGGTTGCGGCGCTGTCGTTCCGGTTTGGCGAACGTGACCGCGATCCGGTTGGACGTCAGCTGGGTCATGTTGTTGTCCGCGACTTCGCCACCGCCGTGCAGGGTGACGACGAGCGGGTAGCGCGTGCGCGTGCCCGGGTTCCGTACGAGCCCCTCGGGCCGGTACAGCCGGTAGTCCAGTTCGAACCCCGCGGAGTCGGTGAAGGAACCGGCGGTGAAGTCGTCGACCACGGGGGTGATGACGTCGTCGTTCCGGATCGCGAACGGGCCGGCCTGGAGTACCCGTTCACCGTCCGGGGTGCGCACGTCCGCCACCTGCCTGACCGAGTAGGCGCGGTCGAGCGGAAGGGGATCGGTGCCGGCGGCCCGCGCGTTGGTGTCCTTCGGGTCAAGCTCGATGATCAGGCGATTCCCCGGCCGTCCGGGGCGCGACCGGTCGTCCACTTCGGCGGCGGTGTTGGAGTACACCCGGGTCACCGTCCGAGCCGCTGTCCGCCCGCCCACGGTCGCCTTCACCTCGAAGGCGGACGGCGGGACCACCACGCCGCTTAGGTCGATGTGACGCGCGTACTGGACGGCGACGGCTGTCACCAGCCAGTTGTTCCTCGGCGTCACACGAGTGACGAGGTCGGTGCGCAGGACCGGATGGGGTCCGGAGGCCGCTTGCCGTCCTTCGGATGCGACTGTCGTGGCGTCGGCGGCCGTGGCGGTTGAGGTGCTCACGGCCGGCACCGCGGCCGCGCCTGCGGTGGCGGCGAGCACCGTACGTCTGGCGATCCGTCTCATGGGTCCTCGTCTCGGTCGGTGGTCACCCGGAGCGGGCGCCCGGGTGTGGGGATTCGGTCGCCCGCCTCGGGGCTCCCGGCGGTCACAGGGAGAAGGCGCCGGTCAGCAGCGCGCCGGCGGTCATGACGAGGGTGGTGGCGAAGGCCCAGCGGAAGATGAAGCGCTGGTGTTCGCCGAGCGACACACCGCTCATGCCGATCAGGATGAAGGTGGACGCGGTGAGGGGGCTGAGGGGGAAACCCGTCGTCATCTGGCCGAGAATGGCGGCCCGGGCGACCTCGGCCGGGTCCGTGCCGAACCCGTTCGCGGTCTCGGCGAGTACGGGCAGTACCCCGAAGTAGTAGGCGTCCGGGGTGAAGACCATGCTCAGCGGCATGCTGGTGACGGCCACCGCGACGGGCAGGTGCGACCCGAGGGAGTCGGGGACGACGGAGACGAACGCCTCGGCCATCTCGTCGATCATCCTGGTGCCGCTGAGGATTCCGGTGAGGACGCCGGCCGCGAAGATCATCGTTGTGACCAGGACAACGCTCTTGGCGTGCTTGTCGAGCAGGGCCTGTTGCTGTTCCCAGGTGGGGTGGTTGACCAGCAGCGCGATCGCGAAGCCGAGGACGAACAGCACTGGGAGCGGCAGCACTTCCTGGATGAGGCAGACCAGGAGGGCGATGGTGAGCAGGAGATTGAAGGTGTTCAGCCAGGGGCGCTGCCCCGGCGGGACCCGGACGGCGCCGGGCCCCTCCCCGGGTGACCTGGCAGGGGCCTGGCTCTCCGGCCCGTCGGCCGTCGTGGGAGTGACCTGCCGGTTCGACTCTTCTGCCGGGGCAGTCGTCGAAGCGGCGGGTTCGCGCTCGTCCCCCGCATCCTCGCCCTGGTGCGTGTCAGTACGCACGTCCGTGGCCGGGCCCCGCGGGGACAGCGCGCCGAGACGGTTGCGCTCCCGACGGCCGAGCAGGTAGGAGGCCACCAGTACCCAGACGACACCGAAGCCCATCGCGGGCAGCACGGGGGTGAAGACCTCGGAACTGTCCAGTTTCAGCGCCGCCATGGCTCGCACGGTCGGGCCGCCCCAGGGAATCATGTTCATCACGCCCGCGCCCAGACAGACCACTCCCGACAGCACCAGGGGGTTCATGCCGAGCCGCCTGTAGACCGGCAGGAGCGCGGAGACGGCGATGACGAACGTGGAAGCACCGTCGCCGTCCAGGGCGACGCACAGCGTGAGGACGGCCGTCGCGACAGTGACCCGCAACGGATCTCCCCGCGCCGCGCGCAACAGAACGCGGATCAGAGGGTCGAAGAGCCCAGCGTCCACCATCAGGCTGAAGTACAGGACCGCGAAGGCGATCATGATGCCGGTGGGGGCCACCTTGGACAGCCCACCGAGGATCAGTTCGCCGAGATCGCCGGCGAAGCCTCCGATGAGTGCCGCCAGCACCGGAAGCAGGACGAGAGCGACCAGCACCGAGGCGCGTCTGGTCATGGTGAGCAGCAGGAGGACGGCGATCGTGGCGAAGCCCAGGGCTGCCAGCATGGCGGCGCTCGCTTTCTCGGGGACGGCCCTCGGCGACGGTGGGCGGGGCTGGGCGGGGGCGACCGAGGTGTTACGCGAGAGTTTCGGAGCACCAGCGGATCGGTGTCCAGCATCAAACTGACATCTGTCCATGCGATAAGCGCATCAATTCCCGGGGGTGGCGCCCTATGCTCGTCGGCCATGGAGGCCACCACCTTGCGTCAACTGGCGGCGTACACAGCCGTCGCCCGGGCTGCGAGCTTCACCGCGGCCGCCGCGAACCTGCACGTGTCCCAGTCCTCACTCAGCCGCGCGGTGGCGGATCTGGAGCGACAGCTCGGCGTCCGGCTCCTCGAACGGGACACCCGCAACGTGCAGTTGACCGCGGCGGGCGTCGAGGCCCTGCGTATCGCCGAGCAGATCGTCACCGCCCACCGGGCGGGCATGAAGGAACTCAGGCGATTCCTGCTCGGCGAGTCGGGAACGGTCGCCGTGGCCACCCTTCCCTCGGTCGCCGCGGTGCTCCTGCCGCAGGTGATCTCCGACTTTCGCGAACGGCGTCCGCAGGTGACGGTACGCCTACTCGACGGCCTGGAGCGGCTGGTGGTGGACCGGGTCCTGTCCGGCGACGCTGACATGGCGATCACCACCATCGGCCATCCGCCCGAGCAGCTGGAGCACCGCCCCCTGGTCAGGGACCGCTTCGTCGCCGTGCTGCCGGAAGGTCACCCGCTCGCCGACCGCGACAAGATCGCCTGGGACGACCTGGCTCGTCAGCCGTTCCTTGCCGTCGGGCGCGACTCGAGCGTGCGCCGGCTCACCGATGCGGCGTTCGCACAGATCGACGCGCACGCCGTACCGGCGGCCGAGGCGGGCAGTATCGCGACCGTGGGCGGACTGGTGACCGCCGGCCTCGGGGTGACGGCGATGCCCGCCCTCGTGCTGCCCCTCATGGCTGCCGGGCCCGTCGTCTGCCTTCCCCTGGTGGACCCGGTGGTGGACCGGCGCCTGGACATCGTGGTGCGCTTCCGGCGAACGCTCCCGACGGCGACGGAGCGGTTCCTGGAGACGCTCGAGGAGTACCGCCTTCAGGGCCGCCCTCTACCGCCCGGGGTTTCGTGGGCATGAGGCCTCGGGTGGCCCTATTGATGCACCCTTCGCATTGATTCATCGCCTTCTGATGCTCGACAGGCATTTCTTGGCTCCTGCACTCTGAGAACCCCGAACGGCGACGACCGTGCGCCCCGACGCGGTCGACCCAGCCGGGAACAAATGCGCAACAGCAGGGGCGAGGGAGCGATCGGTGTCGGACGACGAGCGGAACACCACCGGCCGTGGGCAGCTGCAGGGGCTGAAAGTGGTCGAGTTCGCCCATGTGGTGGCCGGGCCTCTGGCGGGCTCGATGCTCGCCGACCAGGGGGCCGACGTCATTCACGTCGAACCCCCCGGGGCCGGCGACGCGGCCCGCGCCATGGGGCCCCAACGTGACGGGGTACCCCTGTGGTTCAAGGTCGCCGGCCGCAACAAGCGCTCGGTCACCCTGGATCTGCATCACGCGGCCGGCCGGAGCGTCGCTCGTCGGCTGGTCGCCTGGGCGGATGTCGTGATCGTCACCCTGCGCGCCGGACGCCTGCGCAGCTGGGGACTCGACTGGGACTCCGTGCACCGGATCAACCCCCGAGCCGTCCTGCTGCAGATCTCCGGCTTCGGCGCCACCTCGTCGCAGGCGGACGCTCCCGGCTTCGGCAAGATGGGTGAGGCGCGCAGCGGAGTCGTCCATCTGACCGGGTTTCCCGACGGCCCGCCCGTCCACACCGGCTTCTCGCACGGCGACGCCGTGACCGGCCTGATGGGCGCCTATGCCGTCCTCGCGGCCCTCCACCGGCGTGACCACGACCCCGGTTTCGACGGCGAGTGGATCGACCTCGCTCTCTTCGAGCCCCTGTTCCGTCTCGTCGAATGGCAGGTCATCGTCCACGACCAGCTGGGACGCGTGCCCGAACGCTCTGGCAACCAGCTGGCGGTCGCCCCCGCGGCCGTGATCAACACTTACCGTTCCCGCGACGGCGACTGGATCACGGTGACCTCCGCGACGCTGCGCTCGGTCCGCAACATCGCATCCCTGCTGGGACTCCCCGAGCAGGAGTTCGCCACCGCGCGGCAACAGTACGAGCGGCGAGGGCAGCTGGACGAGGGCCTGCGGAACTGGGTGGCCGGGCGCGGCACCGGTGAGTGCCTCGAGGAGTTCGCCCGCGCCGAAGTCGTGGCCTCACGCGTGTTCGACGCCGCGGACATCGCAGTGGACCCCGTGTACGCCGAGCGCGAGGACATCATCACTGTCGACGACCCCGACCTCGGTCCGGTGCGTATGCAGGCGGTCATTCCGCACTTCCGGCAGCGACCCGGCCGGGTCTGGCGCACTGGGCCGGCCCTCGGACAGGACAACTACCTCGTCTACGGGCAGTGGCTCGGACTCAGCGCGGAAGAGCTGATCGACCTGGAGAAGAGCGATGTCATCTGAGGCGTCCTCGGAAACGCTTACCGAAGTGGACGCGGGAGCGGTCGACCGGCCCCCGCTGCGCTCCCTGCTCTTCGTCCCCGGCACCCGTACCGGCTGGCTGCCCAAGGCCCGGGCGGCGGGCGCCGACGCGGCGATCCTCGACCTGGAGGACGCGGTGCCCGCCTCGGGCAAGCCCGCAGCCCGGGCAGAGGTGGCCGACGTCATCACACGGGCCGCCGCGCCGGCGGATCAGGCGGGGCGGATGGCGCTGTTCGTCCGTGTCAACCCGATGGACGGCTGGGCGGGGGCCGAGGAACTGCGCGCGGTCGTACGGCCCGGGCTCGCCGGCATCGTGCTCCCCAAGGTGCGCTCAGCCCGGGACGTGGAACTCGCCGACCGGCTGCTGGGCTGGTGCGAGCGGGAACAGGGCCTCCCGCCAGGACAGGTGGCCCTGATACCCCTGCTGGAGACGGCGCGTGGTCTGCGCGAGGCCTACGACATCGCCCGAGCCGCCCCGCGCATCGCCTACCTGGGCGCTCTCACCGCTCCCGGCGGCGACGTGGAACGTGCCATCGGCTACCGCTGGAGCCCGGCGGGAACCGAAACGGTGGCACTGCGCTCCCGTGTTCTGCTGGACGCGAGAGCAGCCGGAGTACCGTGCCCGGTCAGCGGATTGTGGACGCGGGTCGGCGACCTGTCGGGGCTGCGTGCCTTCGCCGAACAGACCCGCTCCCTCGGCTACGAAGGAATGATGGCGATTCATCCTTCCCATGTGCCCGTGATCAATGAGGTGTTCTCTCCCGGCGCCGCCGAACTCACCCGCTGCGCGGCGCTGATCACGGCGGTCGAGTCCGCGCAGAAGAACGGAACGGGCGCTGTGTCATTCCAGGGCGAGATGGTCGACGAGGCCATGGCCCGCACGGCACGTCTCGTTCTCGAACGACATCGGGCGCACGTTCGCGTGTCTGACCAAACAGGAGGTCCATAAAGGTGCGGCACGTCGCGGGGCCGGTGTGCGTGCCGCACCGGCCCGGTCAGGCGCCGGGCACGCTCGGACCAGCCGTCGGCGTCCTCCAGCTCCTGCGGCAGGTCCCAGTGGTAGAGGGCAGCGACGGGCTGGATGCCCTCCGGTGAGGTCGATGCTGATGTCGCCATCGGAGATGAAGGGCGCGGCCTGCGCGCCGCATCCGGAGTGCGGAGGTAGAAGGCTTGTGCGCCGACGACCGTCCGGGCGTCCAACTGATCGCTGCCACGCGGAGATGCAGGTCACTCAGCACAGCAAGGAGCGTTTACAGGACAGTCCTCAGGTTCTCCGACTGGTTGCTATTTGGTTGGTACCGGGATGGCGACTCCCAGTTCCTCCGAGACAGTGAACCGGCTGGCCGGGCAGCTGCTCACCGGCTGAGTCACGACCTTGGGTGCATTGATCTCGCCGTCGACAGGCCATCCCCTGAGTACCTGTCCTAGGCGGTACAACCACCGGTGATGGTGGGGCGTCTGTTCTTTGTTGTGCATCGTGTGATCGAGCCGGGAGCCCGCCGGAGACCGGGTTGCGGACCACCATTCCGGTTCGCGGACGCCATCGGCGTCTGCGGTGAGACAGGAGGCTTTCGTGCGTCACTCAGTCCGTCTTGCCGTGGCAGCGGCCCTCGCGGCTTGTCTGACCGCCACTCTGGTGGCCGTCCCGGCCGACCAGGCCGTCGCCGCCGGGTCCAAGCTGGCCGACGACTTCAACGGCGACGGATACCGCGACCTGGCCATCGGCATGCCTGGAAAGACGATCAGCGGGAAGGAGGGCGGCGGCGCTGTCCTCCTCACCTTCGGCTCCGCCCAGGGCCTGACCGGCAAGCACGTCTACATCACGCAGAACTCCACCGGCATCCCCGGCACAGGCGGGTACCAGGACTTCTTCGGCAGCAGCGTGGCCAGCGGCGACCTCGATCGCGACGGGTACGCCGACCTGCTGGTCGACAGCGAAGGAGATGCCTCGGGCAACGGCTCGGTGACCGTGCTGTGGGGCGGTACCTCACCGGTCCGGGCGCGAGTCGCCGGTGAAGTCGCCCACGGCGATGTCGGCGCCGAACATGCGCGAGGGATACGACGGTCCTGAAGGCAGTGCGAGGGCACTGCAGACATCCCTGCGGCTGTACTCCGGCACGTTCACCCGCACCAAAGCCCCCGCCGGCCATGACGTCACCGGCTCCGATTCCTTCGATGCCACACCGGTTACCCGGTCTCCACGTCCGGGGAGTCCCTTGCGTCGGTTTCGGCATCCCCGGTATCGGGATCGGGGAACGTCCACCTTGAGCGCGAAAACGCCCAACTGCGGCAGGCCGGCCCGTGTGGATCTTCAGCGTCGGGATGCCTGGCGCGCTGCGCGGACCGATGAAGCGTGCCTGGTCGACGAAGGCGGCGGCGCGATGCCGGGCCTCCGGCTACATCACCGTCCGCTACAGCGACCCCCAGATCGATGGCGGCCTCGCCCCCTCAGGCCGCATCTACCACCAGAACACCGCCGGCATCCCCGGCGCCAACGAGAAGGAGACAAGTTCGGCGCGGCGATGTCCATCGACGACATCAACGGAGACCACCGCGCAGACCTCGCCGTCGGCATCCCCTACGAGGCCCTCGGCCGAGCCTCCAGGGCAGGCGACGTACTCGTGCTGCGCGCAAGCGCCAGCGGGCTCACCACCACCGGCGCGGCACGCTACTCACAGGACACCACCGGGACCACTGGCAGCGCCGAGAACAACGACGTCTTCGGCTCCCAGGTCCGCCTCGCCGACTTCAACCGCGACGGCAGGGCAGACCTCGCCGTCTCCGCCCCTTACGAAGACCGCGGCAACTGCACCCTCTGGCAGCACTTTCACCGCCAGTGGCATGTCACAGTGCCGGCCCCTTCTGGTCCGGCGGCGGTGCGCTGCAGCGTCACGAGGTCTTCGAAGGTGGGGGCCACATTCAAGAATCTCAGGGCGGACACGGAGGCTGGGCCACGCCGCGTCCTTAACGCACCCATCCGGGCAGGCGGCCGCGACCGGGGGCGCTGATGCGGGCTGTCATGGCCCGGTTTGTCGGCTGTTGTGGTCGATAGTGGCTGCGGGGGCCCGCGCCTATATGTGATCGAGGTGGCTCGTGAGTCGGAAGTACGGGGTTCAGACGTCCACGCGGGTGGTGCGTGTGCATCAGCGGATCCCGGCGGGGCGGGTGCTGCACCGTGTTCGCCTGGTGGTCGATGACGCGATCGATTCGATCCGGCTGAGGCTGGATTCGCTGCCGGACGGCGTCTACCAGCCGGTGCCGGGGCTGCCGGTGCGAAAGGCGAAGCGGGCGGTCGGCAGTGCGTCGCGATGGGCGGCGATGGAGCCGGTTATCGAAGAGCTGAGCGTGAAAACGGCGCTGGATGTCGGTGCGAACGTCGGCTATTTCCCGATCCAGCTCGCCCGCCGGAGGGTAGCGGCAATCGCCCTCGAATCCGAGCCCAAGTACGTGCGCACCATGACCACCGCAGTGCGGCGGAACCGGCTGACCAACGTCGCGGTCATGGAGCTCGAGCTGCGGCCAGACACGGTCAACCTGCTGCCGGCAACCGATTGCACGCTCGTTCTGTCGCTGTGGCATCACCTGGTGCGCGGACAGGGCCTAGAAATCGCCACAGCACTGTTGCGGGAGGTATGGACACGGACCGGAAAAGTGATGTTCTTCGACAGTGGCGAGGACGAGATGCCCCAAGAGTTCGGTCTTCCCGCGATGGCGCCGACACCAGACGTCTGGCTCGGCGAGTACCTGCTGGCGAACTGCTCAGGTGGCCGCGTCAAGCATCTCGGCCGGCACCGTGCCTTCGACGCCACCGGGCGTCCAACAGACCGGGCGCTCTTCGCCGTGATCCGCGAACAGCCCAGATAGAGGCTACGACCCCACCGGCTACGGGCGATCACAGACACGACGCGATTAGTTCGAGCCTCTACCGGTCCGGCAGGTGCCGCCTACGCCGTGGTGTCTGGCGTCGACACGAGCAAGGTGTTGCGGTCCTTGGAGAGCCGCCCGACCTGCATGCCCGCCTGGGTGAGCGCCTGGCGGTATCGCCGCAGCTCCCGCTGCACCGCCGTCCCACGCTCGATCGTGCACACCACGCGGAGCCGTTCCTCGTTTGGGCCGTGATCGACGACGAAGCCGTCTTCGGTGCCGCTGAACTCCGTACATCCGGCCCGCCGCAGAACCTGGCGGATCATCTCAACGTCCCGGCCCCACCCGTCCGGAAGATCCGCGCGCTCTGGCCCTGGACACTCCAGGGTGCGAAGTAATGATCGCGTCATGAGTAGAGGGGCCTGGTAGGTCCTTCGATACCTCACCTCAAACGGGCGCACCGGGAGGGGCGGTGAGAGAGGCTCGGGCCCCGTCGGTTTGGGACGAGCCCGGACCGGCGGATGCGCAGCTGTCGCGTTCACGCCAGTACTGCTGTCGCCTATGGTCCATGAGGCGCTGCTGGGTGAGGGCGAGGCGGTGCCGGCCAGGGTCGTCGGCGCCCGGCAGGCTGTCCGGCGCGTGCTGCAGGTGACCGGCGTCGACACCCTCATCCCCTGCCACCCCACCGTCCAACAGGCCCTGACCGCCTGACCGCTTCCCCGGCTGATCCAAGTCGTCGCCCGCACCGACGCGCCGTCGCAGGGCCGCCTCCAGCTCCCGGCCCACCGACGGCGGCAGGAACTCCCCCAGCGCCCAGTCGATCACCATCCCCGGCGACCGGGCGCAGCCGCACGTTCGTGTGCTGGGAAACCTCCCGCAACATCTCGACCCCAGCCGCCGGCTCAATGCGGTGCACCGCGACCAGGACGCCGATGGCCTGATCGACCTTCGCGTGCGAATCGACCGCCTGGCGCAACTGGGGCGCCTGCCCTTTCACCGGAGCCGCAAGACTTCCCCCTGCGACGCAAAGATCACCTGCAAGCTGGAGGGCTTCGCTAGTTATGCCCTCACGGGCCAGCGAAAACCCGAGAGGCTGTGTCCCCAACCCCTCACCTGCCGAGTGACCTACACACCCCCGCCCACACACCGCGGCATCGAGCAGACCCGGCATGGCCGTTGAAGCAGCCCCGAACTGGGCGCGGGTGAGCACAGCTGCGCGCCGTGGCCGGGCCCCGCCTTGTTCGAGCACCATCAGGACCAGGACGCAGAATGTGAACGCCCGCGCGCTGGCCGTGACGCGGTGAACAGCTCCGGCGTTGGACTGGTCAATCCGCTGGCGGATCGGCGGGGCGGGGCAGTGCGGGCGTTGCGGGCGGCTCTGCGGACCACCGCGCGCACGGTCGGCTTATGGGCACTTCGCAGGTTTGGCACTCACCGCGGTGTGAGGGTCGGTAGGACGCGTAGC
The DNA here is from genome assembly GCF_014205055.1 of Streptomyces luteogriseus. Lineage (NCBI taxonomy): Bacteria > Bacillati > Actinomycetota > Actinomycetes > Kitasatosporales > Streptomycetaceae > Streptomyces > Streptomyces luteogriseus. Next base: position 8,570,710 of record NZ_JACHMS010000001.1, on the reverse strand, counting down.
GTGTTTCCCCATCTGCCGCCGTGGTGTGCGCGGGTTTCTGGCGCGTTCCCGCCCGCGCTGCCAGGCGCCGCTCGAATGGATGCTCCTTCGACCATTCAGCTCAGAACCCGGCAGTGGTGACACATCGCGGGGGCTAGTTCCTCCCGGCTGGATGCATCCTGCCCTTCTCCGTCCGTGACGGCTTGTCCTGGCTCGCCTGTGCTGTGGCGTTTCCATGCGGCCCTTGGTTCGTTGGCAGTTGTGGGGCATCCATATGGCCTGCCTCGGGGGTGAGGGAGAGGGGGCGTTGATGGAGGCAGAGGGAGTCCATCATTCCTACGGCGTTCGGCGGGTATTGCGCGGTATCGATGTCGCGCTGCCCGCGGGGTCGGTGGTGGGCATTGTCGGCGAGAACGGGGCGGGCAAGTCGACGCTGTTGAAGATCCTTTCGGGGGAGCTCCGGCCGGAGCAGGGCGTGGTCCGGCACGGTGGGCGGTTCGGGTACTGCCCTCAGCAGGTGGTGCTGAACGATGTGTTCACGGTGCGTCAGCATCTAGAGCTCTTCGCTGCGGCTTATGACGTTCCGGATCTGCGGCGGGCGGAGGAGGTCATGGCGATCCTGGGTTTCGCCCAGTACGCCGGGGCTCTGGTGGGAACGCTCAGTGGCGGCACGCGGCAGAAGCTGAATCTGACGCTCGCGGTGATGCACGACCCGCAGGTGCTGCTGCTGGATGAGCCGTACCAGGGGTTCGACTGGGAGACGTACCTGCGTTTTTGGGATCTGGTCGGGGACCTGCGTGCGGCCGGCCGATCGGTTCTCGTCGTCTCGCATCTGGCCTACGACACCGATCGGCTCGATCAGGTGTGGCGGTTGCGGGACGGTGTGCTGCACGGACGGCAGGAGGAGGTGCGGTGAGGCGAGAGGTGCGGCTGTTCAAGATCGCCACACGTTATGGCCTGGTGGAGCACGCCAGGAACCGGTTCGCCATGCTGCTCGTGGCGGTGTTCCTCCCTGTGTGGGTCATCATGACGGGCTGGGCTGTCACCAAGGAGCCGGTGCAGTTCCGGCTGCACAGCACCCGTCACGTGTTGACCGCCGACAGTGACAAGATCACCCAGATCACCGGGGCGCTGAACGGGGTCACGCTGATCATCGGATTCATGATGTTCGCGGCGACCTTCAGCAATGGGGCATTCGACCGCCGTCTGTCCATGGCCGGGTTTCCCCGGGTTCCGCTGGGGCTGGCGAAGGTCGCCTGCCTGGTCATTGCGTCGGTGGCCGTCTGTTCGTACGCCACTGCGGTCATCTGCTGCTTCTGGTCGCCTCGGCAGCCCGTGTTGCTCGGCGCGGCGCTGTTTGGCACGGCGATGACCTACGGCGCGCTGGGCGTCGCCCTCGGCACGCTCCTGCGCCGCGAGGTGGAGGGCATGTTCGCCATTGTGATGATCAGCGTCGTGGACCTGGGCTTGCAGAATCCCCTGGCCAGTGGCGGGGCGGACAGCGGCATGGTGCGCTGGCTGCCCTCATACGGTGCCATGCAGGCTGCGACAGCCGCAGGCTTCTCCACCAGCGTGCCCGCCGTGGACTTCGCCGTCCAGCTGGCCTGGTTCACCGCCGGCGCGCTCATTGGCCTGCTTGCCTTCCATCGGCGGACCCGGTCCGCGCTGACAGCCGCTGCGCGGATTGGCGGGCAGGCGGATGCCGACCCGGTGCCGTTCGGTAAGGCGGCGGATCGATGAGGGCGGTGTCCCTGTACAAACAGCCGCACAGGGACACCGTCTTTCTCTAGCCCCCGGGACTACCGCGTGGACGGGGCCGGGGCGGCAGGCCGGCTGATCTCACGACGCAGACGCTCCAGGTCCGGTCCCACGGCCGTGGTCTTCGGCTGGTACCTCTCGGACTCGCCCTGCCGCAGATCGAAAAACAGTTTCAACATATCGTAGATCGCCGCATACCGGTCACCCTGGCCGGAGAGGCCGGGCAACGTGCGGAAGAGCACAGGCACGTACTTGTATACCGCGTTGAATTGGGCACGTTTCTCCGCCACTTGGCGCTCCACCCGCTCGATGGCTTCCGCGCGGCTGCACCCCATCTCGTGACGGATCGCCCTGACCAGGTTGTAGGGGACCTGGTCAGCCTCGTCTTGGTCCACGCCCGCCAGGTCGTTCTCAGCGAAGACGACAAAGAAGCCGAGATCCTCAAGACGTCGGACCAGGCGGTGGCTGCGCACCGCCGGCGGCATCTCCCGGTCCTGCACGATCTCCGAGCACGCCAGGCCGACCTCGAAGCCACCAGTCGACCTCCGCAGCGGCAGCCAGTCCGCTGGTGAGGGGATGTAGCCGCTGATGCGGTGGCATGCCTCACGCTCGCAGGCGTGGAGCCACTCCTCGATGTTGTCGAGCAATGCCTCCTGCCACTGGACTGTCCTGCCTTTACACAGGCGCGGCCACAACTGCGCCCAGGACGTCGGGATCGCGCCGTGCGTCCACGGTTCGCCCGGGGACTGGCGCAATGTCGCCACCAGTCCTTCCCTCAGCGCGGTAACAGCGCGCGGGTCCGTCAGCTGCGGATCCTCGAACAGGTCGTCCCACACACCGAACAGCATGCCCAACGCTGCGCTGGTCTGCTTCCTTTCGAAGAGGTCATCGTCATTGCCATCGGCGTTGCCAGCCTCATCCGCCACCCGAGGAATGATCCGCTCAATCATCGACAGAGCGCCCGACAGCCGGTGATGGTCAGCCTCGGCTGGGGTGGCGGCGATGCCGGTCTCCACGAGCCAGCCCTTCAGCCGCCTCGTGACCTGCTCAGCGTGCGCGCTGTTCTGGGGCTGAGGGGCCTGCCGGACCTGGTGGGGGATAACCGCGGGACGGGAAGCAGTGGGCCGGTCGAGTACGGCCCGAGCGTAGGCCGTCAGACCATCGAGCGCATAAGAGTGATCGGTAAGGTGGGAAAGCTGATCAGCGGCCTCGGTCATGTACGCGTCGGCCACCGCCTGCGCCTCCTGCACCGCCCCGGAGGCGACAACGAGGTCCCGGGCACGTGCGGCTTCCTCCTGTGTCATCTCCTTGCCCAAAAGACGGCCAAGGTCGCGGTCGCGGGAAACCGCACGGATCACAGGCAGGGTGTAGACACCCTCGGACAGATCGGTGTTGACGGGCTTACCCAACTCCTCAGCGGTCGACGTCAGATCGAGAATGTCATCGCGTAACTGATAGGCGTACCCGAACTGCCAGCCGAACCCGGCCAGCGCCTCCTCTCGGCTCTCCTGCCGGCCGCCGCCCCCATCTGCCTGCATCGCCCCCAGCCGACAGGCCAGGGCGAACAGATGCGCCGTCTTGCCCCCAATCGCGTCGAGATAGGCCTGCTCGCTGCGCGAGACCGCATACAGGTCGGCCGCCTCCATCACCATGCCGGCGCACATCCGCTCGTTCGCCATCGTTCCCTCGACGACTTCGCGCTGACCAAGCTGCGCCAGCATGCTCAGGCCGGTGAGCATCACGCAGTCCCCGGCGAGGATGGCCAGGTGGTCACCCCATACCGCGTTGGCGCTGGGGCGGCCCCGGCGCTCGTGAGCGTGGTCCACGACGTCATCGTGGTAGAGCGCGCCCAGGTGCAGCATCTCGACGGCTGCGGCGGCGAGCACTGCCCGGTCATCGGCCGGCACCGAAGGACCCGTAAGAACGTAGTACGAGAGCAGAGCAAGGGTGGGACGGACCAGGCCACGGGACGTACCGGGCCCTTCCTGCGTGAGCGCGTCGAGTTCGGGCCTGCCCTGGATACGCACCGGTCCCAGAGCGTCACGGACCCTGTCCAAGTCCGCCTCCAGACATGGAAAAGCAGCAGGGTCAATCCCAGAAGGTGGCATTGTGTGCTCCTGACACTGGTTGGTGTTCACCGAGCGCTAGGACAGCCGACACGCAGCAGCAGAACGTCGCAGTACCCGCTCCCCGTTGTGACCACCTCCACGCCTCGCCGCCAGGAAACAGGAGACTGCCGCAGTACGCGTCTTTTCCTGCGCTAAACCACCTAATCGCATGAGCTGTCTGCTCTGCGTGGGGCGCGTTCGCGGTGGTCTGCCGTTGGACGCGCCGCCCTGGCTCCGGCCGACAGTCGGGCGGCCTGGCAGACCAGTTGAAGTGGGTGCGACCTCGCCGGCGGCGACACCGGAGACGCCATCCGCCTCGCGGCCCGCGGGCACCATGTCACCATCGTTGACTACGCACCCGCCATGCTCGCAGCGGCCACCGAGCGAGCCGTGGCAAGGGGCGTGACGGAGCTGATCAACTGCGTCGAGGCCGACGCGACCGATCTACCCCGCGACCTCGCCAACGGGCAATTCGATGTCGTGCTCTGCCACAACCTCCTGCAATACATGGACGAGGTCCCAGGCACCCTCGCCTCGGCACTCTCCCCGCTGAAGGCCGGGGGCCTGACCTCCGTCATGGCGATCAACCGGCATTCGGCGCCCTTGAACATCGCCGTCCGGGAGATGGACCCCGCAGCGGCACTCGCCGCACTCGACACCGATCAGGCGCGGACGCAGATGTTCAACTCGGCGTTGACGCTCCACACAGTTGAAGAGATCATCCGCACCATGCGGGAGGCCGGATGCCGGGACATCGCCCGCTACGGGATCCGCAGCTTCTGCGACTACATCACCGACGACGTACGCAAGCACGAACCGGACTTCTACGAAGCCCTCGAACGCCTCGAACTCGCCACCACCGCCCGGCCGCCCTACATGCACACTGCCCGGCTCTTCCAGCTCACTGCCTGGAAACTGAGCTAGGGATCGCCCATCTGACTTGCCACGATCGGTCGGATTCGGTCCCGTCAGCATCCCCCTTTTACTGCGCGGATGCTGACCGAATCGATCGCGCATCGCGACCAGTCCAGCTCACTCCGAGCACCGAGTTCATCCAGGACCACGCGGTAGAGCCGGGCCCCGACCCGGTCCCGACTCCACTGTGCGAACCTCCGGTACACCGTCTGCCAGGCCGGACCGAACACCGGCGGGAGCTGCCGCCACGTACAGCCGGAGGTCGCGACGAAGATGATCGCGGCCAGTGCCTCGCGGTCACCGGCTTCGACGCCGACCCCCGCCCTGTGGACGCTTCACCTCGGCGGGCGGCACCACCCGCCGGAACAGAGCCCACAACTCGTCCGGTACCAACCGCTCAACAGGAATCGTCATGCCCGGTTCAACGCGCGATCGGGCCATAAGAAACGATGTCTTATAGCGGTGGCTTGGTCGTTCTTGCCGAAGCCGGTCTTCCCACGGGGTAGCCCGGTCTTTCCACGGTGTGGCAAGGGCAGCTAGTACTCCAGCCGTAGATCGTGATCATGGATACGGAGACTGCTCGCCGGTAGCCTGCCTGCGTGGCTGAGATCTGGGGCGAAGAGCAGTTGATCGCGGACGGCTTCGAGCGGGTGTACGCCGAGTCGGAGTGGTACGACGGGCCGTGGGCCGGCCTTGCTGACATCGACGGGAAGCCTCACTACTTCGAGATGCACGTCTTCGACCACAGCCATGAAGTCGATGAGTACCAGGTCTGGCCCGCAAGCGAGGCGGTGGCGGAGTTGGAGCGCGAGCAGTGGGCGATCTACGCCAGGTGGTATGAGCGCCGTGAGGCGGGCGAGGTCGGACAGGAGAGCCATCCGGGCCACGGCGGGGTCGACGCCCGCTATGACGAGCTGGAGCTGCTGTTGGCGCCGCACCGCTTGGCGCCGGACGGCGCCCGTCGGCTCGTGTGTGAGCTGCGGTTCGTTGCCGGTGTCGATGTTCGCTACCGAGTCGAGGGGCCCGACTACTGGCTTCGGTGGCGTCCGAGGCCGCCGTTGATCATGGGGTGTTGTGTGGACAACCAATGATTACGCGGCGGCCTCGGACGCCGCCGTAGTGCCTGCCCACTGGCAGGAGGCATTCGAAGGACTGATGAGTCGGATCGCCGGCCGGTTCTCCCGAGTTGAACCCCGTCACCGGGTGCGGCGGTTGGTCTCCGGGCTGCTGTCGGACCTGCCGAGGAAGAACTGCTGGACCCTGGCCGAGCACGCGGGCGATGCCACTCCGGACGGCATGCAGCACCTGCTCCACCGGGCGAAATGGGACGCCGACGCGATTCGTGACGACATACGGGCCTACGTGGTCGAGCACCTGCGCGACACCGAGGCGGTGCTCGTGGTCGACGAGACGGGCGATTTGAAGAAGGGCACCGCGACCGTCGGTGTCCAGCGTCAGTACACCGGCACGGCCGGCGAGTCGAGAACGCCCAGGTCGCCGTTTATCTCGTGTACTCCGCCGCCCGCGGACACGCCGCCATCGACCGAGCCCTGTATGTGCCGCGCTCGTGGACCGAGGCACCGGACCGCTGCCGGAGCGCGGGCATCCCCGACGGCCTGGCCTTCGCCACCAAACCCCAACTTGCCGCCCGCATGGTCGAGCGGGCCTTGGACGCGGGAGCACCCGCGCGCTGGGTCGCGGGCGACGAGGTCTACGGCGACAACCCGCACCTGCGGACCGCCCTGGAACATCGTCGGACCGGCTACGTCCTGGCGGTGTCCAGCACCCACTCCGTCATGACGCCCGCCGGTAAGTTCCAGGCGAAGACCCTGGCCGCGCGGATCCCGAAGCGGGCCTGGCAGCGGCTGTCGGCCGGAGCAGGCGCGAAGGGTGAGCGGTACTACGACTGGGCCCGGATCGACATCCACGACACCGCCGGTTGGCCCGGCCAGTGGTGCCTGTTGGTCCGTCGCAACCGTCGCACCGGTGAACTCGCCTTCTACCGCTGCTTCTCACCGCGTCCGGTGCCGATGTCCGAGCTGGTGCGGGTGGCCGGACGGCGCTGGACGATCGAGGAGAGTTCCAGGCAAGCAAGGGCTTGACCGGCCTGGACGAGCACCAGGTCCGCCGCTGGACCTCCTGGCACCGCTGGGCCACCCTCGCCATGCTCGCCCACGCCTTCCTCTGCACTGCAGCCACCGAACGCCGCGACCGACCCGCCCCCGACGGCCTGATCCCCATGACCGGCAACGAGATCCAGCACCTGTTCGCGGCATTGATCCGCCCAGCCCACGACCTCGCACACCGCCTGCGCTGGTCACACTGGCGACGTCGGCATCAAGCCCGCGCCCGCCGGTGCCACTACCGACATCAAGCGGCCGTCCAGCCATGAAGATCACGATCTACGGCTGGAGTACTAGGGCGTGTATCGAATGTGCCGGTCACAGCCGCTCATTGATGGCCGCTACGAGGACGGTCGCCTCGTAGCGGACCGCGAGTTTGTCGTACCTCGTGGCCACGGCGCGGTGCCTTTTGAGGCGATTGATGCCGCACTCGACCGCATGCCGAGCCTTGTAGTCCTCCGGGTCGAACTTTGGCGGCCGCCCGCCGAGGGAGCCCCGTTCCTTACGGTTCCGAGCCTGGTCGGCCTTGTCCGGGATGGTGCAGCTGATGCCACGCCGCCGCAGGTAGGAGCGGTTCTCGCGGGAGGAATATGCCTTGTCAGCGCGCACGCGGTCGGGACGGGTGCGGGACCTGCCGGGTCCGATCCGTGGCACCCGGACGCGGCTCAGGACGACCTCGAACTGCGGGGAGTCACCCCGCTGCCCAGCCGTGATCACGATCGACATGGGCTTCTGTCCCTGTTCGACAGCGAGATGCAGTTTGGTGGTCAGGCCACCGCGCGAGCGCCCATGTCCGTGATCTTCCGGCTCGATGGCGACTCCACCAGGCGGCTCTTTCTGCAGTTCCCCCTTTTCCGCGCCCCTGCGGCGTGCTGGTGGGCCCGGCAGACGGTGGAGTCGATGTTGAGATCCCAGGTGATCAGGTCCTCCGTGTCGGCCTGTGCCTGCAATGCGGTGAATATCCGATGCCAGGTGCCGTCCCGTTGCCAGCGGCGGAAAAGGTCGTAGACCCGGCCCCAGGGACCGTATTTGGCGGGCATGTCCCGCCACGGGATACCGGTGCGGACGCGGAACCGTATGCCGTCGATCAGCTGCCGTCGGCTCCATACCGGTGGTCGGCCGGGCTTCTTACCCTTCGGCAACAGCCCCTCCAGCACCGCCCATTGCGCGTCCGTCAGATCTCCACGTGCCACCCGGTGATCATTACAGACCGTGATCTACTTCTGGTCACGATGCCGATCAACGAGAAGCCGAGGTCATGACCAATCACTGCTGCGAGGCGATGACCAGTCGCGTGAACGTGGGTTGCGACCAGCACGATGACTCCTTCGCCTGCCCGGACGCATTGGTTGACTTCAGCGCCAAGTTCCAGGAGTACGGGCTGATCATCCACGACGGCGGCACGTCGAGCATCACGATCGACTTCTGCCCCTGGTGCGGACGACGCCTCCCCGAGTCACGGCGGGACCGATGGTTTGACGAGCTGGAGCGCCGCGGGATCGATCCTTGGGAGGACGAGGTGCCTGCCGAGTTCCAGGATGATCGCTGGCTCGGCTCTCTGTACCAGGAGTAACGAACCAGCAGCTCGGGCCACTTCCGACACACTCCCTAGGGGTCGACTCGCCCGAAGCGCTGAGCGCCGACGGTGTGCGAGTGGCGAAGGCGGGGCACCGATGTCGCCCCGACACCTCCGGCCGTGGCGCCGCCCCAACCCGCCCGACCTCTCCCCGCTCACGTCGCCCCCTGCAGCCCATTGCTTCACGGCAGGCCCTCAGGCAACACCGTAGGGCCGGCGGGGAGTGCCGGGTGCTACTGCGGGCGGCGTCCGCTGACGTGCCCGCCAGGATCGTCGGGCAGGGCGATACGGGCAGTGATGCGTTTGCCGACCGGCTCGCGCTGGACCTCGAAGCCCTGCGCAACTGCCATGACGATCTCCAAGCCGTGCTGGCCGACTCTGCCCGCGTCGGCGGCCCGCGCCACCGGCAGGACCGGGTCGCTGTCCCACACCACCACTTCCACCACGGCCCCGTTGATGCGCAGTTCCATCAGAACGGGGCCAGGGGCGTACTTGCGGGCATTGGTGACCAGCTCGCTGACCACGAGCTGGGTCAGGTCCATGGCGCGTGCCGATACCGGTATGCCGTGTTCGGCCTGGACGCGGGTGAGGAAGCCGGCCGCCCGGTGGCGTGCCTCAGCGATCACGTGCCCGTCACCGTCCAGGGCAATGGTGTCCTGTATCGGTGAGGTGCCCGGCAGCAGGCAGCCCTCCCCCTCGGGGACTGATTCAGTCGGCTCCACCCTTGTTCCCCCTGTTCACACGCCTGCGCGTACCGCAAACTATGGACTACACGCCCTGTGGGGGTACGGGCAATGGGCCGCACACGTGTTCGCCGTAACATCGGGGCAGGCTGGCGACGCTGATCGAGTCGAGGCCTGAAGCCCCCATCCGCGAGCGCAGGCGAGGACATGGTGACAGACACCCACGGAGCAGCCCGGCCCTGCCGCATGTCAGCTGAGTGCACAGACGTCGAGGGCATTCGGCTGGTCACCCTGCGCGGCGAGATCGACCAGGATGTCAAGGACGTCCTCACCGAGGCTCTGATGTCCTGCGACGGGACGATGCCGCCGCGGACCGTAGTGGACCTCAGCGGCGTGACGTTCATCGACTCCAGCGGTATCAACGTCTTCATCGCCGCCTACCAGGCCGTCGGCGGCTCGCAGGGGTGGCTGCGTATGGCCGGCGCCCAGACATCGGTGCTGCGGGTCTTTCAGCTCGTCGGCCTGGACCAAGTCATCGGCTGCCATCCCACCGTCGAGCAGGCCCTGACCGCCTGACCAGCGCTGCGCCGGGCCACGATGTGAAGGGCCGCTGTCGAGCTTTATGTGGACCGGCCGGCGTTGACTGCAGCAACTCCTGCACGGCTTTCGGTTCACGCTAGGTGATGGTGATCAGCTCGTGGAGCGTTGGGGGCGCCGCCGGAGGTACTGGTGAGGGCAATGCGGGCGGTGATGCGTTTGCCCGCCTGTTCCCGTTGTATCTCGAAGCCCTCAGCGGCGGCTTTCACGATCTCCAGGCCGTGGCCGCCGATCCGGCGGGGATCGGCGGCCCGGGCCGTCGGGATCGAGGGATCACTGTCCCAGACGACGACTTCCACCGAGCTGACCGTGATACGCAGTTCCATCAGGACGGGACCGGGAGCGTATTTGCGGGCGTTGGTGACGAGCTCGGTGACCACCAGCTGGGTGAGGTACCTCTCGTGAGCGGACACGGACAGGTGGTGATCGTGGGCAGCCTGGTCGACGAAGGCGGCGGCGCGATGCCGGGCATGTGCGATACAGCCGTCGCCGCCGCCCACGGCATAGCCCGTGCGCACCAGGTACTCGCCAGGCACTGGACAGCCGTCACGACGAAGGCTCACTGGACCCTCCCTCACGCCGAGTGACGGGCGAGTACCCTGGCCGTTCTGCTGCCATGCGTACAGCAGAACGGCCCAGCCGCCAGCAGGATCGCGTGGGCCGGTTCGCGCACCTCCAGGTGGGGTTCGTCTCGGCCATTGGCGAGGTATCCGAGCCTGCCCGGCTGCTCAGAGTGCGCTTCTTTCGCGTAGCACGATTCCGCCCGCAGCCTGTCTAGGGAAGGATCTTGATCGAGCTTTGCCAGTTCAGCTCGAGTGGCTGCTGGAGGGAAATGTGCAGGAATCCCATCGCCTCCAGCTCCCGGGCTCTGCGCAGGGGTCCCACATCCAACGGGCGCATCTCGCCGGAGCGGACAAAGTCCGCGATCTTGTCCTTAGCTGCGGAGTCGTCTCCGGCGATCAGGACGTCGAGCGGGAAGTCATGGGCTTTGCCCGTCGTCAGTGGGCCGGCGAAGGTGGTGTTGAACGCTTTGACGACCTTCACGTCCGCGCCGAGGACCTGCTGGATCTCCTCGGCAGCCGAGCTGTCCGGGGGTGTCACCCGCCCATCCATGGTTGAGACGTCGATCGGGTTGCAGATGTCCACCACGACCTGCCCGGCCAGGGCAGTCCCGGCGGATCTCGCGAACTGCAGTGCCGCGTCGAACCACAGTGCGAGCACGGTGACATCAGCCTCCTCCGCCGAAGCGGCCCAGTCGCACTCACCGTCCGGGAACCGCTGCTTGAGCTCCTCGGCCACTGCCCGGGCAGGGTCGGTGTCGGGGTGGATCAGGCGCACGCCGTGGCCGCCGGCAAGGGCACGGGTGGCGATGGCGCGGCCCATGTTGCCCGGGCCCACAATGTTGATCTTCACGACTGTTGCCTTCCGGTCTCACGGTGCCTACGACACCGCCGGGTCCGTCCGCCTGCCCGCCGACAGCGCTGTCACGGGCCGCTCGCGTCAGGGTTAGGACGTCGAAGGGTGCAGGTGCATCCCTATCCCGAGGACCGTCGGCTGTGGCGTGCAGGAAGGGCACCGTCACCCGGATGCCGGACGGCCCCGATCCCGATACCGGGGATGCCGAAACCGACGCAAGCGAGCGTGGGCCGACCCCGGCGCAAGGGCTCCCCACCATTGCGCACGCTGACCGCCTGGCTTCACGCTCCTACGCCAGCTTCGATGCCACACCGGTTACCCGGTCTCCACGTCCGGAGAGTCCTGCTCGCGTGAACGCCGCTGCACGGCCGCCTCCAGTTCCTGCCCCACCGACTCGGGCAGCGACTGCCCCAGTGCCCAGCCGATCACCGTCTCTGCGACCGTGTGCAGCTTGATATTGGTGCGCTGGGACACCTCGCGCATCACCTCGAACCCGGCGGCCGGCGTCATCCGGTGCGTCGCGATGAGGATGCCGAGGGCCTGGTCGATCCTCGCGTGCGAATCGACCGCCTGCCGCAATTGGGCGTTCTCGCGCTCAAGGCGGGCGTTCGCGGCGTCGTCACGTGTGCCGTCGGGCGCAGGCCGCGGCACCTCTGCGGCACGGACAACAAGCTCAAGGGGGTGCTGACCGACCGGGATGTCGTCGTGAAGGTTCTCGGCGCGGGCAAGGACCCCGCGACCTGCTCGGCCGGCGAGCTGGCCCAGGGCGAGGCCGTGACCATCGGCGCCGACGACGATGTGGAGGAGATCCTGCGCACCATGACGGAACACAAGGTGCGCCGCCTGCCGGTGATCGACGGGCATGACCTGGTCGGCATGGTCGCCCAGGCCGACGTCGCCCGATCCCTGCCCGAGCCCAAGGTCGGCGATCTGCTCCAGGCCCTGTCCACCGACTGAGCCGAACGCGGCCCCCGGACCTCTTGCCAATCCGGTGGGGGTGGGAACGCACCGGATTGGCGGCCGGGGCCCGGGGCACACGGGTCGGTGTATGACCCATGAGAGCAACGGTGACGAGGGAGACCCCCTATGCTCTTGGCCCACCCCGTCGTGCTGAAGAACCTCATCGAGCAGTACGAGACACTGCGCGTCCTGCACGCCGAACACGGCACTCCGGAAGCGCGTCGGCGTATGGAAGACGTCGCGTACACGCTGTGCGTGTCGACCGGCACCCGTGATATCGACGCCGCCCTTGTCGCCGCCCGCCACCGGCTGCCCGGGGCCCGTACCGAAGACGACTCCCTCCTGACCCCCTGATCGCCCCCGGAATCGGTCCATAAGCATCATGACCACGACCGTCAACCTGCCGACGTTCAGCAGCCTCGATGAGCTGACCCAGCTCATCACCCGCCGCAGCGGCCTCTACGTGCGCTGGTCCCGCGGGCCGGAGAGCGACCTGCCGAAGACGAGCAGTACGGACGATCTGACCGGGATCAAGCTGCCGGGCCTGTCGGCCAGCCCGCTGGACCTCGAAGACTGGTGGGGCGAGCGGCCCGTGCGAATCTGGGTCGCCCGCCGACTGTACGACTACTGCCACCTGCCGCACGTCAAGGACGCCCGCACCCGCCCCTGGGTCCTGCACGGCTCCGAGACGGCCCGCGGACCGGACAACGAACCCCTGGTGACGAAGATCGAACCCCTCGGCTGGATCGCCGACCAGGTCATCACGGACGCCTGCCGCATCATCACCGAACAGCCCGGGCAGTGGGGCACACTCGACCGAGACGAGCCTAGTGAGGAACCCCCTCATCCCTGAGGTCGCCGAATCGGCACGACCATCAGTAGCCCCCGGCGGCGTTATCGCCTCCGGGCCCGGCCGCGAGGCGCGGCGGAGCGTAGGCACCGTAGCTCCGGGAGCGCAACGGACGGAGCGTCACTCGCCTTGCGCAGCAATGCGGGTTGGCTGCTCGCGCAGCAAGCAACAGCGCAGGCCATCAACCGCGACGAAGCCCGCCGGTTCCCGGCCTCCGGGCTCCCCGCCTGCCCCCACTGCCAGCCCGACGCCGACCTGCGCCAGCTCCGCAGTTCAGCTCAGAGACGTGGGCCGCCTCGGGGGCGGAACGGCCCGCAGCAGTTCCCAGAGTGGCCGGGACCCCGAGGCCCACACCGCCAGGGTCTGGCGGTCCACCACGTGCAGCCGCTGCTGCTTGGCGAAGGTGACGGCGGGCCCGGTCACCCGGCCGTTCGTCACGATCACCGCGACGTCCGCGCCGTGCACCGGCCGAGCCGTCCCGTTGAGCACCTGCAGATCCGGTGTGCCCACCGCCGAGCCGCGGGCGCCGTTGCGGCGGTGCTTGCACTGGATCACCCAGCGCCGCCCGAGCGGGTCGGTTGCCTTCACGTCCGCGCCCAGATCTCCTCCACCGCCGACCCGCTGCGCGTCCTGGCAGCCGTCGCGGCGCATCAGATCCCGGACCGCTTCCTCGAACTTGGCGTGATGCAGCGCGTCGAGTTGGGACAGTGCGTAGCGCAGGCCCTGCGCGCGGACAGCCTCCCATCGGGCCTGCTGCTGCCGGTTGGAGAGCCAGCCGATACCAGCAAGCACGGCGAGTACCAGGGCGACGAGGAGGGCCCACCAGTGGGCCAGCAGCCAGTTGACCACCATCACCGCCAAGCCGATGACCGCTGCCGCCACCACGGCGAAGGCGATCAGCTGAGCGTCCTTCTGCTGCTGCCGCTTGCTCGGGCGCCGGGTACGCCGCCGTGCCGACGGCCGCCGCCGCGTCATCGGCTCCCCTCCGCCTCAGGGAACCGGACGCCATACGACACCGTCGGGCGCGGCTGCACGATCCGCGGCGGCGGGGCGTTGTCGAACCGGATCGGATACTGCACGGTCGACTGCGGCCGCGGAGCCGCATCCCCACTCCCCGTCGACGCGCTGCCGTTGCCAAACGCCACCACGGCTAACGCGAACCCGGCGAAGATCGTCATCTCGCGTCTGGCACCCGCGGGCCACCGCGAATGCCCCCGCACCGGTGTCCCATCAGAGCGCACGTAATCCGGAATCCAAGGCATACAGGCCTCCCCCTCGATGACCGGACCGCCCATGGTGACAGCAGGCACTGACAACCGGTCCGCGCAGCACCACACACGGTGATCAAGGAAGACTTGAACAGGACGTTACCGAGCAGGGGGTGCTCAGGTCAGAGCACTCGAACGGCCGCTCGCCTTGGTGGAAGGCATGGTGCGTGACGTGGACGCTGCCGGAACCGATGCTGAGCTCGCCCGTACCCGAGCCGCGGCTCCGGCCGGGCTGGGCCGCGGAGTTGAAGGGGGACGGGTTCCGGGCGCTGCTCTCCGCCGACTCAGGGAAGGTGGCGCTGCGCTCGAGGCGCGGTACCGAGATGGGCCCGGCGTTTCCGGAGATCGTGGCCGGTGCCGCGCAGTTGCCGGACGCGACCGCCCTGGACGGTGAGCTCGTCGTGTGGGAGGAAGGCCGGCTCGCATTCGAGCGGCTGTAGTACCGGCTCCAACGCCGCGGTGCCGGGGCGGCCCGGGCCGCTGACGAGGCGCCGGCCCACTTCGTAACTGGGGTACGCGCGGGTTCGTAGACGATCTCTGCGTGCGATCTCTTACGTGTCGGCAGGTCCGAGGCCCGTGTTCGACGCGTCCCTGAGTCGGTGGAGTTTCCGCAGAAACTCGCAGAATCTGCGAGCTTGGTTCGTAATCTGCATGCTCGTGGATGAATACCGAACTCGTCGCAGCGCGCTGGAACCGAGGCCGGCGGAGGAGCTCGGTGGCGCCGGGCTGGCCGAGGTCTTCCAGTTGCACCGTCGCCGCACCGCAGGCCCGCAAGGAGGCGGTCGCGTGCCGCGACTACGTCATGGCGAAGATCGCCTGCTTGTCGGGCGTGCGAGCAGCCGAACTGTGCGCCGTGTGTATGCGCGATGTGCACTGGGAGTCGGGCCTGTGGGGCCGCTTCCTCGTTCATGGCAAGGGGGCCCGGGGGTCGGGACCGCGGCAGCGCGAGGCGTTCTTGTTCGAGCAGGGGCGGGAGCTGCTGTGGTGGTACGTGGAGGAGCTGCGGGGGTTGTTTCGGGACGATCCTGAGCATCCGTCGGCACCGTTGTTTCCCTCCGAGCGCTTGCCTGTGGCGGTCGCGGCGCTGAACATGCCGGTCGCGCCGAAGATGGTGCCCTCGACGTTCAGGCGGGCGCTGCGGGCAGCGTCGGTGGCGTATCTTCTCACCCCGGATCTACCGCCGTCTGATCGACGAGCACTCCTCGTCCGAGGCGTTGCGTTGACCACTTGAACCCGCACCGATGAGAGGGCGCAAGCGTCCTGCGAGCAACCGCGCGGTCCGGCCAGGGACTGAGAGGCCGGTGTTTATACCTTGCTCGCGACCACCATGTAGTTCTCGGCCTCGAGATCGAACGTGCTCAGTTCCGTCTGGAGTCCGACCCGGTGCAGCTCGACTTCGAGTTCCTCGTACCGGTAGGGCCAGCAGGACAGCAGTTCCGAGCGGACAAGAATCAACCCGGTCGCATCAACTTGCGCGATCGCAATCTCGATGTGGTGCTCCTGCTCCCAATGCGGCGCAATCTCCCAGCGGTAGACCACGACGGCATCGCGACCGTTCCGGCGGACGAGACGGTCACTGATCTCCAGCCGGGAACCTCTGGCCCTCACGAGTTCCCAAGTGCGGGATGTGAGTACCAAGCGACCTCCGGGGCGCAGAAGCCGTGACATCGACTCCAGAGCAGCACCCCTGCCTGTCGCGCCCGTGGCATGGTGAAGCGAGTTGCCAACGCAGAACACCATGTCGAACGTGTTGTCCTGGAAATGGTCGGGCAACTCTTCCCAGTTCGCGCGTACGGCCCGGACGGATGCCCCGAACTCCTCGGACAACTCTGTAGTCCGACGAACCATCGCCTCGCTGGCGTCAGTTGCGACAACCTGCATGCCACGACCGGCGAGGCCAACCGCCAACTGTCCGGTTCCGCACGAACAGTCGAGGACGTGAGCGTTCGACGGCAGGAGATTGAGGACGTCGTCGAACGACGCAGCGAACTCGGCTGGAGGCAACTTTGCATCCGAGATGAGCCATTCGTACACCTCGGCAAGCACGTCATAACCTGTCACAACCACTACCTCCGTCACGCGGCAGACTCACGGTAGGGAGTCAGTCCATCAGCGGAGCAAGCCGGGCACCAATGGTTTTCGCAAGGATGGCTCTGACGGTGTTTGTGAGTTGTCCGTGTGAGTGCATGTCACCGGCTGGTTAACCCGTGCGCGATACCGTCGGGAACACCGGCCAACGCGCGAGTTCCCCTTTCCGCGGGACCGAGATTCCGCGAACCTGCGCGCTTCCGCCTTCGGCCTGGTCCACCAGGGCGACACCGACCTGACCGGCTGGCCGTACCGGCGACGGCGCGCAGCCCTTGAGGCGCTGTTCGCCGAGCACGGCCTGGACGCGCCGCTGACGCTGTGCCCGTCGACCACCGACCCGGCCGTGGCGGCGCAGTGACTGGGATGGACGGCGGCCGGGCTGGAGGGCCTGTGCTTCAAGCGGCTGGGCGAGCCCTACCGGCCCGTGTTTGCGCACTCCCGATGCCTGGATGCCCAGGATCTCCGCGATGCGCAGCACGGACTGCTGCTCGATGAAGTAGAGCAGGGCGACCTCCCTCGTTGACGACCATCGGGTGGGAGGCCCCGGTGCGGCCCGCGCCCCGGGCCGGGTTGCCCCTCTCCCCCACCGGCCGCCCCTGCTCGCGAGCGGCGGCCTTCAGGCCCATGGGCGTCAGGTTCCGCAGCGTGTCCCCGCCCGAGATCTGCCCGCCGTTCTCCGCCAGGCCGTGCTTGCGCAGATCGGAGAGCGCCCCGAGGTACGAGGCGGTACGGGCCTGCTTCCGCTTCGAGGGCGTCGGCTTGTCGGTGTGCCGGTAGTTCAGGTGCGGGGCTGCGATCTGCTGGATCTGTTCGACCGTCGCGACCTTCAGCACCCCGAGCACGCGCAGCACGTCGCCGCGCAGGTTGTTCGACGATCCCGCCGGGTTCTCCTCCCGCTTCCCCGCCATCAGCTCCGCTCCCTTCCCGTCGCCTGTCGCGCGCGGCCACCTGCCGGTCGCCGGCCGCGCCCGGCCGCAGAGGGCATTCGGCCCCCGGACCCGATGATCTCCTCCTCCACGGACATCACAGAGAAGTTCAGGAGGAGAGAAGAGAGTTGTGACGGCGCGACGCGCGGCCCTATATGCGCGGTGACCTGCGGGTTTTCCGTCCTGCTCGGTGCCGGGCACCCAAAGTGGGTTCCACAGTGGCGTCCCAAGCGCGCACCACAGGAGGCCGGGCCGGCTTGCCCGGTGCTCGTCGGGTCCGTGGGTGAGGTGTGCGCGCCGGGCGCCTGCCGGTGGTGGGTGCGCGGGCATCGGGGTGGCTCCTTCGCTTCGGGCCGCCCTGGTGGGCGGGGACTCGAGGGAGCAGCGTGCAGGGGACGCGATCCCCGCCCCGCACCACCACGAACGCGCTGTTCGCGAGCTACGGGACGTCCTCGCCGCATGAGAACAGCACCGAGCAGAGCTACGGTCCGGCGCCGGTCGGCGGGGACTACTGCGGTACGGGTGCCTCACCGGATACGGCGATACCTGCCTGGCGGAAGTCGTCTACGGCCGCGGCCGTCGTGTCCGGGGCGACTCCGACGGAGTAGTCCAGTCGTACCCGTGCGCGGAAGCCGGCCTTCACGGCGTCCAGCGCGGTGGCGCGCACGCAGTGGTCCGTGGCGATGCCCACCACGTCGACCTCCTCGACCCCGCGGGCGCGCAGCCAGTCCGCAAGGGGGGTTCCTTCGTCGTCGGCTCCTTCGAAGCC
This sequence comes from Streptomyces luteogriseus, assembly GCF_014205055.1. Classification (NCBI taxonomy): domain Bacteria; kingdom Bacillati; phylum Actinomycetota; class Actinomycetes; order Kitasatosporales; family Streptomycetaceae; genus Streptomyces; species Streptomyces luteogriseus. The sequence goes on along the minus strand of NZ_JACHMS010000001.1, from coordinate 8,552,694 downwards.
GCTCTTGGAGGCGCTGTGGGCGCCTTTGAAGAAGACGGCGTCGACCTTGCCGCCGGTGACGGCGGGGGCGAAGTGGGGGTGGAATTCGCCGCCTTCGCCTCCGGCCACGCAGTGGACGGGGAAGCTGTCCTTGAAGTCCGGGTTCTGGGAGAAGTGACTTCCCGGGTCGATGTGGTGGTCGCGGGTGGCAACGATGTACTGGTAGTCACGGCCCGCGCTCTGCTCCACCAGTTCGGCGATCCTGGTCGCGATCCGCGCACCACCCGCTACGGGGATACTGCCTCCTTCACAGAAGTCGTTCTGCACATCCACGACGATCAAGCCTCGGCTCACCACGATCACCCTTCAGCACGACGGAACAACACCCCACGTTCTACCGGCCCCCCGCACGCCCCCGGGGGACATAGGCGGCTGGGCTCACCCACACGGCCCAGGAGCTTCACCGCAGGAACGATTCGCACCACCCGCCGAAGACCACGCTATGCAGGGGCTGGTGCTCCCGGCCTGGTGTCACCGCATCGGCGCTGCGGCGGCACCGGGCCGGCGGCCCCGCCGCCCGGAGGCGGCGGGGTGAGAAGGTCAGTTATGCGACTGGGCCGCAAATGGCGGGCCCTGCCTGCGGATTACCCGCCCTGGCGCACGGTCTGGGGCTTCATGGCCCGCTGGGCCGCGGCCGGTGTCGTCGACCAGATCCGCGACCAGCTCTCCGGGCGGTCCGTCGCGAGATGGGCAAAGGCCCCCGGGCGGTCGCCACCGTGATCGACTCCCAGTCGGTGAAGGCCACGGAGACCGTCGGCCGCGACAGCCGCGGCTACGACGCGGGCAAGAAGATCAATGGACGCAAGCGGCATCTCGTAGTCGACACCCGCGGCCTGCCCCTGCTGGTCATGGTCACTCCGGCCTTCATGACTCCGCTGCGGCCAAGGAAGTCCTCTTTCGCCTGCGCCTCATGCACCCCGAGATCACCATCGTCTGGGCCGACCGCGCCTACGCGGGCAAGCTCGTGACCTGGGCCAAACAGCATCTCAATGTCACCATCAAGACCGTCAGCCGCCCCAAGGACACCACCGGGTTCATCGTCCTTCCCCGCAGGTGGGTCGTCGAACGCTCGCTGGCCTGGCTCATGCATGCCCGTCGGCACGCCCGCGACTACGAGCGGCTCGTCCAGCACTCGGAATGCTTGATCACCTGGGCGGCGATCACCTTCATGACCCGCCGCCTCGCCCGCAAGCCGGCACGGCAGCGGACACCGGCCGCCGCCTGACGCCGGAGGCCCTAAACCCGTGTCGGGACATGCCTGCCCAGGGCCGCGATCGTTCTTGAGGGCTCATATGCCACCTCAGACGCGGGGCTGAGCGTCCAGGAACCGGTGGAGGGATGCCGTCATGCTCGCCACGAAGGCGTCACGGGCCCGGTCGGAGACCAGGTCCAGGGACAGGTACGGGTTGAGGTCCTCCAGCTCTACGAGGAGCAGCCCGCCTTCCCGGGTGCGGCAGGCGTCCACGCGTTGGATGCCGTGATCGAGGGTGTTCCAGTCGATGAAGCGCCGGGCGAAGGCCAGGTCGGTGTCGGTGGGCTCGTAGGGCTCAAGGACCCAGCGTCGCTCGGCATCGGGGGCGTGAAGGGCGTACTGGAAGGTGTCGTCGACGTAGTAGAAGGACACCTCGTAGCGGAAGTCGATGCGCGGCTGGACCAGGATGTCGCCGTAGGCCAGGTCGCTCAGCTGCTCTCGGGGCACGAAGATCAGGCCGATGGAGTCCGCGCCCGCTTTCGGCTTGACCGCGTACTGGCCGGCCTCGGGCAGCAGGTGCAGGTCCTCGGGCCGGTCGATGGTGGGGATGACCGGGTATCCGGCGGCGGTCAGGTCCAGCAGATACTGCTTGCCGGCCATGTCGCCCCGGCCGGACAGCGGGTTGTAGACCCGGATGCCACGGGCCACGGCCTGCTCCCGGAAGGCGTCGTACTCCTTCTGGTAGCGCAGCACGGGCCCGCTGTTGCGGACGACGACCACATCGAAGGCGTCCATCAGCGCGGCGGCATCCAGCGGGTGGCACAGGGCGATGTCGAAGCCGTCGCGCAGCCGGGAGGTCAGGAAGATGTCCTCGTCGCAGTAGCGTCGCCCCCGGGCCTGGTAGGCGAGGTCGGTCACAAACAGGACTCTGCGGTGCTCGGGCATCGTGCATCTCCTCAGACGGTGCCCCAAACCTATCTATCCCGCGGAACACGGCCTCGGGCAGCCGCGTGGTCGTGGGCTGTCAGCGCGCTCATCCCCCTGACGCTTCTCGATGGCATCTACCGCTCAGATTTCCCTACGCCCTTCTCCGGGATCGGGCGAGGTTCGGTGGGAGGAGTCTCATTCACCCAGCTCTTGCCCGTTCCGAACCCTGCCGGTCTGGTGCTGCTCTTGTGCGGCGTGCTCGTGAGCACCGCCGTCTTCTGCTGCCTACTGGCAGTGCCCGGTCTCGGCATCCTGATGAGCCTTGTGCGCGCCGACCGGGACGATGGCATTCCCCGGCTGCTCCCCCGCCTGCTGCTGGGCGCATGTGTTCTCGCCTTCGTTCTCGGCTCGATCGACCCGGCGTGGCTGGGGCCGCTCGGGGACTGGGCCAGAACTATGGACACCGCCAAGGCGTCTTCCGACTCGTCCTGCGTGCTCGGCCCCTACAAGTACTGGTGCTGACCTGGTCATCGGCAGTACGGCCTTGTGGACGCTGCCGCCGGCCTCCTGACGAGCAGCAGACAGAATGGTCCGGCTCGCTGGCCGGGCCTTTCACCTTCGAGGCGGGTGCTGCTGACTCACGTGGCCCAGGCGTGTGTAGCCGGGCCCCGGGGACGCTCGCGCTCCCCGAGGCCTGTGGTGTGTGCGCCCCTGCGGCTACCGGTTGACGGACCGCATCCCTGCCTCGTCGTACCGCTCACCGGCCGCCTCGGGCAGCTCCGCGTCGATGCGGGCCAGGTCGTCCTTCGTCAGGTCGATGTCGACGGCGGCGGCGTTCTGCTCCAGGTAGGTGCGGCGTTTGGTGCCCGGGATCGGCACCAGGTCCTCGCCCTGGGCCAGCACCCATGCGATGGCCAGCTGAGCCGGCGTCACGTCTTTCTCGGCGGCGATCTCCTTCACCTTCGCCGCCAGCCGCAGGTTGGCCTCCAGATTGGCGTCCTGGAAGCGGGGGTTCTGGCGGCGCCAGTCGTTGTCGTCCAGGTCGTCCGGTGAGGTGAACCGCCCGGCGAGGAAGCCGCGGCCGAGGGGCGAGTACGGTACGAAGCCGATGCCGAGCTCCCTGCAGGCCGGCAGCACCTCGGCCTCCACGTCCCGTGACCAGAGCGAATACTCGCTCTGCACGGCCGTGACCGGGTGCACGGCGTGCGCACGCCGGATGGTCCGGGCGCTCGCCTCGCTCAGCCCGATGTAGCGCACCTTGCCCTCGGCGACCAGTTCGCCCAGCGCGCCGACCGTCTCCTCGATGGGCACGTTCGGGTCGACCCGGTGCTGGTAGTACAGGTCGATGTGGTCGGTTCCCAGGCGCTTGAGCGAGCCGTGGACGGAGCTGCGGACGTGTTCGGCCGAGCCGTCCTGCGGGCCGACCGTGCTGATGTCGCCCGGTACAGCATCGTCCATCCGGTAGTTGAACTTCGTCGCGATCACATACTCGTCGCGACGCCCCCGGATCGCCTGGCCGACGAGGGTCTCGTTGGTGAGCGGGCCGTACATCTGCGCGGTGTCGAGGAAGTTCACCCCGAGGTCGAGGGCGTGCCGGATCGTCTCGACGCCCTCCTCCTCGTCGGCGGTTCCGTAGAAGGCGGACATGCCCATGCACCCCAGGCCGATGGCCGATACCTGCAATTCCCGCAGACTGCGCTGCTGCATGTGGTGTCCCAGCCTTCCCTGCACGCTTGATCATCCTTCGGGCGACACGAAGTCTCCCGTCCATCCAGGCACAGATGCCGTCACCCGGCATCCCAGAAGGAGCGGGCGCTGAGACGGCCTCGTGCACCGTTGCGTCCTCGACGTTATGACTTCGAGCGCACTCCATGGCAAGTGAGTGTGAGGAAGGCCCGGCTCCTCGTCGGGCACCACACCTGGGTGACACTCCGAAGCCTGGAGGGGCGGAGCCCGGAACCGTCCGTCCTCGCGTGCGGGACGTGGCCGCCGGTGCCCTGCCGGACGATGTTGACCATGGTCTCTTGCCCGTGGCGCCCGCCTCCGGCGTGGAGAGCCGCTGCTGGGGACGGAGTGCCCGGTGGACTGCATCTCCCGCGCGGTGTCGGGGCGAAACGGTGTGGAGAACAAGAACCACAGAGGAGAGAGCGTGACCGACACGAGCGTGGGCCGGGGCGCAGTGCCGCCGAGAAGCGTGATGCCGACCGCGCAGGCCGGTGATCACGGATGACGAGATGGACGCCCCGGCCCGATGGCGGCCGGGCCTCGGGCAAACCCTGCTCCCACACGTGGACGGCGAACCCGCCCCCACTGAGTGCGACGTGTGCGTCCTGCGCGGCGCGCGGACGCGCACCGGCCGGTCTGCTGCTGTGCCTGACCTGCGGCCACGTGGGCTGCAGCGACAGCTCTCCCGGCGCTCACGCCACGGCGCACTTCGACTCCAGCGCACACCCGGTGGCCCGCACCCTGGCACGTGACCGGGAATGGGCCTGGTGCTACGAGGACGAGGTGTATCTGGACCCGCTGGAAGAGCCCGTGCCGCGATCCGCCCCGCGGACGCCCGAGTCGGTCTGGGACTACCCGCGGCCGCCCGCCGTGCGGGAGGACGACCGTGACGTGCGGGTGGAGTGCGCCGGCCAGGTGGTGGCCGAGACCCGCAGGGCCCTCCGGGTACTGGAGACCAGCCATCCCCCCGTGTTCTACATCCCTCCGCAGGATGTCCGTACGGAGCTTCTGTTCCCGGCGGTCGCGGGCCGGACCTGGTGCGAGTGGAAGGGGTCGGCCCGGTACTGGGACGTCATCGTGGGAGAGGACGTACGCGCTCGTGCCGCTTGGAGCTATCCCCGTCCCGAGCCCGGCTACGCACCCCTCGCCGACTTCTTCGCCTTCTACCCGAGCCATATGGACCGCTGCTCCGTCGACGGTGAGGAGGTCGCGGCGCAGGAGGGGGACTTCTACGGCGGCTGGATCACCGCGGAGGTGCGTGGGCCGTTCAAGGGTGCCCCGGGCACCCACCTGTGGTGAGGCGGCGCCGGTGAGAGCCGTTGACATCTCGGGCGCCGAGAGCGCGTCGGGCATATGGGCCGGCACCTCCGTGCCCGGGGCATCACCGACCGGCTCGCCGGCGAGCGCACCGACGGCCCGCGCAGGTTCACGCTCTCGCTCGCGCGCATCGGGCCGTGAGCGACGGCCGCCTGCCCAGAGGAGCGCCGGCCGGTCCAAGGTTGCCTGCGGCAAGCTCGTGCGCCTGTACCGCCACTCCCCCGCGCGTGGCATGACCCGTTCCCGCTCTGGGCGCGGATCGTGTGCGACATTCAGTCCCTGCCTCACCAACCTGGGTGCCGACCTGGACACGTTGGCCGCGCGCATCCCGCGCAGCGGGCTGCACACACCGGTCGCGCGACCCGCTCCCCTCCTCAGCCAGGTCAACTACGGCGCCTTCGGGAGCGCTTCGAGGTCTACGGCCGGCGCGTCAGTGCTGGAACAGCACCGTCGCGACCGGCACTGCCAGCAGCAGGCTGAGTCCGATCAGGGGGAGGCGGTCCAGCCACAGGATGGCGGCGAATTCACGCAGTGTCGCGGCCAGCCAGTAGGCGGGGGAAGTCGGCGCGCCCACGACGTGCACGGGCACGCCGACGCGGCGGGCCAGCAAGGTCGTCCGGTAGACGTGGAAGCCGCTGGTGACCACCGTGGCACGGTGACCGGGAGCAGTGCCGTCCACCAGGGCCGCGCTGAAGCGGAGGTTCTGTCCGGTGTTGACGGAGCGGTCTTCCCGCACGACCCGGTCGGCGGGCACTCCGCGTCCGCGCAGGTAGTCGGCCATCGCGTCCGCCTCGGAACGGACCTCGTCGTCGCCCTGGCCGCCCGAGAGGACGAACACCACACCAGGCGTGTCCGGGGCGCGGGCGGCGTCGATCGCGAGGGCGCGCTCCAGTCTGCGGGTCAGCAGCGGGCCGGGCCGGTCGCCGTTGAGCCCGGCGCCCAGGACGACGACGTGGGTGGTTTCCGGCAAGGGGGTGCTGCGGCCCCGGACGAACACGTAGCCGGCGAAGACGAGGAAGAGCAGAGTGAGGTATCCAGCGGCCGCGTTCACCACGACCACGAGGCCGCCGAGCGTCTCGCCGCCCACCGCGTGGAAGAACACGTCGAGGCCGAGCACCGCCAGCACCGCGCAGCCGGCGGCCCCGGTCGCCAGCAGGGCTGCCTGCGGTCCGTAGCGCCGGACCAGCAGGACGCCGTCGGCCAGCAACAGCAGCCCCAGCGCGAGCGCCGGGACCAGGGCGGCTACGGCGAGGACGGTGGCGAGGGTCGGGTGGGCTGCCGCACTGCGACCGGCCACGCCGAGTCCGGCAGAGGTTACCGCGAGGCAGAACAGGACGGCGGTGGAGAACCGGTGCGGTGCCAGCAGGGCGTTGACGACGCCGCCCGCGGCGAACACGACCGCGGCCAGGTACTCCGGGTACTCCGGCATGTGCCGCACCGCTCCGCTCTTCCGCCCGCCGGGCCACTGCCCGTACCCGCCCGCCTCTCGCCGCCCACGGGTTCCCGGACCCGGGACGGACGGCTGTCGGCCATCCTCCCAGACCTGCTGTGGTGCGCCGAACGCGGGCGGGCGGCGGGGCGTTCAGCGGGGCCGGCATGTCATGCCGGAGGTGCTGACGAAGTCGGCCGGAGCTGACAGCGGTGGTGGTCAGAGGCCGATGTCGTCCAGCCACTGGCTTGTGGTCCGGGGAGTGATTCCCAGCAGCTTCTGGGCGGAGGTCCCCGGCGCGATCGAGCGGCCGGCCATGGCGCTCATCGCCTGGTAGGCCCCCGCGATGTCAGCGGCGGCGCTCTCCCCGATCAGGGGAGCCACCGAGGTACGGAACTCCTCGGCGGTGATCTGGTCGAAGACCACGTCCCGTCCGAGCCTGGCGCCGAACGCTTCGGCCAGGTCCGGCCCCGTGATCGCCGGAACCCGCACCCTTGGAACAATAATCGAAGGAACTTGCTTCCATGGAATACAAATGGTTTGCTGGACACCGGGCCGGTTCCGGGCCCTCATCTCCGCCGGTCCGGCATGTCGCCCCAGCGCGGGGCGACCTTCACTGCCTGGATTCGGCATGTCACAGAGAGAGATGTTTCTCCCCCTATGGGGCGTTAAGGAGTGAGCGTCATGACGGTTCCCGCCTTCAACTCGGTCGCCTGGTTCGAGTTCGGCACCGGCCAGCCGGAGAAGGTCAAGGAGTTCTACGGCGAGCTCTTCGACTGGCAGTACGTCCTCAACAGCAACACCCCGGGGGTCACCTATCACTCGGTGATGACGCCGGGCGCCCAGCAGCCGGCCGGCGGCGTCTGGGAGTCGGAGGGCGGCTTCCCCGACTACGCGATCTTCTACGTCTTCGTCCAGGACGTCGCCGCGACCGTCGAGCGCGCCGAGAAGCTGGGCGCCGGGGTGCTCATGGCGCCGGTCTCCGATGCCGCGGGTTTCACCTTCGCCCGGCTCAAGGACACCGCGGGCAACCACTTCGGTGTGTTCTCCGTACCCGCCCCGTAAGCCCGGCCATGGCCGCCGGCCGCCCGGTGGCCCTATCAGGGAGCGGGTGACCCCGTACCCGTACCTCTTGCGCCCTGCCTCCGTGCGTGCCTGCGTGCCTGCCGGAGCACGCCGCAGGGCCTCGTACCACCGTTCCCCCGACCGAGAGGTTCCCCATGTCCGGCGCCGGCACCACCAGCGAAAAGATCCCAGTCCGCGTCTATGGCGGTCCTACCGCCCTGTTCGAGTACGGCGGACTCAGGTTCGTCACCGACCCGACCTTCGACCCGCCCGGCGAGTACCCCATGCCCCTCCCGGGCGACCACAAGCTCGTCAAGACCGACCCGTCGCCGGTCACGGCCGCCGGCCTCGGCCGCGTCGACGCCGTCCTGCTCTCCCACGACGAGCACGACGACAACCTCGACAACGCCGGCCGTGCCCTCCTGGCCGAGGTGCCGGTCGTCTTCACCACCGAGAGCGGCGCCGGCCGCCTGGGCGGCAACGCACGCGGCCTCGCCTTCTGGCAGACCTCCGAGCTCGAACGGCCCGACGGCGGCACCGTGACCGTCACCGGCGTGCCCGCCCGGCACGGCCCCGTGGGGTGTGAGCCGATCACCGGTGACGTCATCGGCTTCATGCTCACCTCCGACGACCTGCCGTCGATCTACGTCAGCGGCGACAACGCCGCCTTGGAACACGTCAAGGAGATCGCCGAGAGGTTCGCCCCGGTGGACACCGCCATCCTCTTCCTCGGCGGCGCCCGCATGCCCTTCGCCTTCGACGGCGCCCTGCTCACCCTCGACAGCGCCCTGGGCGCCGAGGCCGCCAAGACACTCGGCGCCCGACGCGTCGTCCCCGCGCACTACGACAGCTGGGCCCACTTCCAGGAAGGCCACGGCGAGATCCAGGCGGCCTTCACCGAAGCCGGCCTCGCCGACCGTCTCGACTTCGCCCGATGACCCCGACCGAACCCACGGAGACCATGATGACCACCACCAACCTCGACCTGGCCCGCGCCTACTTCCAGGCCGTGCAGACCGCAGACATGGCCGCGCTCGGCGGCCTCCTCGACGAGCAGATCGTCTGGCACCAGCCCGGCGCCCACCAGTTCTCAGGCAACCACGAGGGCCAGGGCGCCGTCTTCCAGATGCTCGGCAGCATGATGGAGGCCAGCCAGGGCACCTTCGCCATCGACACGATCCACTCCCTCATGGGCAACGGCGACCTGGTCGCCGCCACCATCCACTTCACCGGCCGCCGTGGCGACACGTCCATGGCCATGGACGGCGTGGACCTCCTGCGCATCCGGAACGGCAAGATCACCGAGATGTGGCTCTTCTCCGGCGACCAGAACGCCGAAGACGCCTTCTGGGGCCGCTGACACCCACGGTGTGCCCCGAGACCGGCCCGGCCTCGGGGCAGGCGAACGGCCCCACCAGGGGCGGCCTCCTCGGCCGCCCGCTACATGGGCGAAGACGGCACCCGGGAGTACGCCGCCCGCAACCGCGGCCCCGGCAACCTCCTCGTCCGCGCCCACATCGACAAAGACATCGCTTTCACCGGCATCGCCGACTGAACGGGACGTCCTGGCTCACGGGGTCGAACGGCCGGGCTGCTTCGGCGCCCGCATCACCGGAACGGGCGTCCGCCCCACGGCCTTCCGCTCCGCATCCAGAGCACGTCCGGCCGCCCGCAGCGTACTGAGGACTGCGGTCACCTCGCGTACCGACTCCTCGGGAATCACCGACCCGATCCGCAGTTCCAGTTCCTCCTCGAAGACCTTCAGCGCCGCCTCCACCAGCTTCCGCCCCTCAGGGGTGAGCTCGACGATCGAGGAACGGCGGTCGTTCGGATTGGCCCTCCGCGCACACAGGCCCGCCGTCTCCAGACGGTCGACGACCTTGCTCGTGCCGCCCACGGTGATCGAGAACTCCTCCGCGATGTCCTGGATCCGTCGTCCAGGCCGCCGCAGCAGCAGGTGCAGCACCTCGAACGAGGTCAGCGCCAGGTCGTACTCCGCCCGCAACCGCCCCTCGATGCCGTCCCACAGCTCGATCTCCAGCGAGACCAGCTCCCGGTACAACAGCTTCAGGTCAGTGCCGGCCATCACTCATCTTCCAGAGAATCATCTTCCATAGACAGTTAATTGTAGGTCACCGGTATCGGGACTCTCGGCACATGCCAGGGCGTTGGCACCCGGAGCCGGCGGAGAGGGGCCGTAGCCCGGCGGTACGGTGACCTGGTGGCGAACATCTTTTCAGGTGGAGGCCGGGAGCTGGATCTGTCCAACGGCGCCACCGAGGCCTTTGTCGAGGTGCTGATGCTCGCTGTGTCCGATCTTGCATCCGAACCCTGGGATTTTCGCTTCGCGGCGCTGCTGATCTTGCAGGACCAGAACCTGATGGGCCGTGGCGCGGTCGGCTTCCATCTGGAGGAGATCGACTGGGGCGCCGGCGAGGCCGAGCGCTCACGGTCCAAGGACTTCGTACTGCGCGCCACGGCTCTCGCAGCGAGCGGACATCGCTGGAGCGAGTTGGGCTACCACCCGTCCCGCGTGCATGACTACCTGGACCGATTCAGGATCATGGTGGAACATTTCCCGCCGCAGGGCGGCAGCGGCGCTTACCACCACTTCCCCGGGCCGGACGAGGCTGCGATGGCGTCGTGCGTGCGTCACCGCGTCCTCAGCGGGCTTCCGTACTGGGAAGGCTGCTTCCTGTGTCACCAGCCGCGATAACTGTGCCGCCCTTTCCTCAGCGGACTTTGGCGGCTCTCTTAAGGCTTCTTGAAGATGACCTTCGAACAGAGCTCTCCGCCCCGGCCGGGTCCTAGGCTCTCGAACACCCCCCACAGGTCCGGTGGCCGCGATCGCGGCCACCGGACACGGGGCCGAGTCAGCCGACCGACAGACCGAGGTGTCCTGCATGGGTTCCCGCCGAGCCGCTCGCTCATCCCGCTTCCACGCCCGCCCCCGTGGTGGGCCGAAGACGCGTGGTCCCGCGCTGGCCATGGGAGCCGTCGCTGCGCTCGCGGGCGTCGGGATCACGGTCGCCGTCGTCAGCGGTCAGGACGACGACGCGTCGGACCGGGTGGTCGCGAACAGCACGGACAGGACGCCGGGCGCCGGGGACGGCTCCGGCAGGGCGGCGCCGCTCACCTCTGCTTCGGCGAGCCCGACCAGCACGGCGAGCAGCTCACCGAGCGCGAAGCCCAAGGAGAAGCGAAAGCAATCGGCGAGTCCCGGCCCCCGTGCACGGAAGACGACCGTCCCCGCGTCGAAGGCACCCGCGGGGACGACGGCGAAGAGCAGCGGCGGCGGGGCGACGAGCGGTTCCGGCGGCAGGCGGCCGGGCAACACCGGATCGGGCTCCGGGTCGGGTTCCACGTCCGGTGGAGGGCCCGAGGCCCAGGTGCTCGCGCTGGTCAACAACGAGCGGGCGGCGGCGGGATGCTCGCCGGTCACGGCGAACGACCGGCTCACCCGGGCCGCCGACGACTACAGCGACGTCATGGCGAGCAGCGGCGTGATGTCCCACACCGGCCCCGACGGCTCGACGATGACGACCCGGGTCGAGGCGGCGGGGTACCGGTGGTCGACCCTGGGCGAGAACATTGCGCAGGGTCAGGCGGACGCTGCCTCGGTGATGAAGTCCTGGATGAACAGCCCCGGACACCGTGCGAACATACTCAACTGCTCCTTCAAGGAGCTGGGCGTGGGCGTCCACTTCGGCGACGGCGGCCCCTGGTGGACGCAGAACTTCGGCGCCGGTCGCTGACGCCGCTCACCCCCCCCTCCCCCGCCCCCGAAGCTGATCGCTGATCCCGGTCACCGGCCCCCGCCGCCGGCCCCGCCCGCGTCGGCGAGCAAGAACGACACCCGCACCCGGGCGCCACCCAACGGCGCCCGGGTGATCGTCAGTTCGCCGTCCGCCGCGCGGGACGCCCGGGCCACGATGTCCAGGCCCAGTCCAGTCGACCCTCCGACGCTCACACCCCGCGTGAGCGCCGCTTCGGGGTCCGCCACGCCCGGTCCCGCGTCGTCGACCGTGAGGAACACGTGACGGTCCGCCCGCTCCACACGCACGGCGAAGGCGGTGCCCTCCGGGGTGTGCCGGAAGACATTGCCGATCAGGGCATCGACAACGGCCGCCAGGTCGTCCTCGGGGAAGGCGACGGGCACCAATCGCGGCGTGAGGGAGCGCTCGTAGGGTCGTCCTTGCTTGCCGGCGAGGACCGACCAGAATTCCAGGCGCATGGCGACCACCTCGGCGACGTCGCACGCCTTCGCAGCGCCGGCGGCCGCGCGGGCCGGCCGCGCGGACGCCAGCGGTGTACGGGCCGCGGCGATGATCGAGTCCAGTTCGCTCTCCAACTGGCCGGCCGCCTCCGCGACGCGCCGGGCGCTGGGCGTCGACCCCATCCGGTCGGCCTCCAGATAGAGAGCGGTCAGCGGGGTGCGCAGCCGGTGCGAGAGGTCGGCGACCAGCTCGCGTTCCACGGCCAGGAGGTCGAGGACGCGGTCGGCCATGGTGTTGAACGCCGCACCGGCCTCCTGCAGTTCGGGCGGGCCGTCGGGTTCGACACGCACGTCCAGGTCGCCGGAACCGAGAGCCAGTGAGGCGCGCTTGAGGCTGCGCGATGACCGGACGACGCGGGCGCCGAGCCGGTCGGCGACGAGCACCGAACCGCCGACCAGACCCAGCGCGAGCAGCGCCATGACGCCCCAGGACGCGGCCACGCCCCGGGTGAGGTCCGCGGACGGCACGAAGGCTTCCACGACCGCAACCCGGTCGCCCTGCAGGACGACGGGCTGGAGGTAGACCCAGCCGCCGGCGGTGTCGACGGCCAGCGTCTCGCGCCCGCGTACGGCCCGGTCGAGTGCGTCCCGGGGCGCGTGCGGCGTGCCGACGAAGCGGCCGTCGGGCAGACGCACGACGAGCTGGTCGGAGGAGCCGAGCTCGGCGACGGCCTGCTGCACGTCGGCGCGCCGGGTGGTGAGGGCGAGCACCGGGGACAGGGCGGACGCCCGCTGCTCGGCGGCCGTGGTGGCCCGGTCCCGTACCTGTTCGCGCACGAGGAGGGCGAGGGGGATGAGGAAGGACAGGGCCACCATCGAAGTGACGGCCAAGGCGATTCCGGCGAGGGCGCGTCTCATGGCGAGCTGACCAACTTGATGCCCAGGCCGCGAACCGTCCGCAGATAGCGAGGCTTTCGCGCCTTCTCGCCCATTTTGCGGCGGAGCGCGGAGAGGTGGACGTCGACCGTCTGGTCCTCGACGTACGGCTGCTGCCATACCTCGGCGAGTATGCGCTGCCGGGTGACGACCTGGTCGGCGTGGGCGGCGAGGTAGGCGAGCAGATCGAACTCGCGGCGGGTCAGGGGCAGTTCCCGGCCGGCCAGGTGCGCGGTGCGCGCGGTCGGGTCGATGCGCAGGTCTGCCACCTGCAGGACGGGCCGCCGGGCCGCGGTCACGTCGGGGGGCACGGACCGGCGCAGCACGGCGGCGAGCCGGGCGGCGAGCTGGCCGCCGGAGAACGGCTTGACCAGGTAGTCGTCGGCCCCCGCGTTGAGCAGCCGAATGATCTCGCTCTCATCGTCACGGGCGGTGGCGACCAGGACCGGCACGCGGGAAATGCCCCGGATCATGCGCAGCACGTCGAGGCCGTCGAGATCGGGCAGCCCCAGGTCCAACACCACGATGTCCGGCGGGCTCTGAGTGATCTCGCGCAGCGCCTCGAAACCCTGGTGGGTGGTCCTGACCGCGTAGCCGTGCCCGGTCAAAACCTCGATCAGCGCGGCCCGGATGACGGGGTCGTCCTCGACGACAAGTACGGAGGCCATGAGCAGGCACGTTAGCCGGTCCGTCAGTATGGTGCCGTGTCCCGCCTCTTGCGCTACCTGATCATATGGCTGGTCTGCACGGCAGCCAGTGTCACCGCTGTCATCCTCACCATTCACTTCGTGGTGGGGTCGACCCGGCCGACCGCGCCGGTCGCGCAGTCCGCACCGAGTGAGCCCCTGAAGTCCTCGCGGCCCGGCCCCACCACCGCGAAGCCCTCCCCGAGTCCGTCGGCGAGCAGCCGCCGGCCCAGCCCGCCGCCCCGGAGCAGCGCGCCGGCGACCGGTCCCGGCCCGACGCCCACGCCCACGCCGACACCGACCGCCCGCACCAGTGCCCCGGGGGCGCCGACCGGTGCGGACGGCTCGGGGTGCCAGGAAGGCGGCGCCGGTGTCTACACGGTGGCGTCCGAGGGCGGCAAGGCCACCGTGCGGTTCGGTGACGACGCGGTGTGCCTGATCTCGGCGGTGCCGAACCGGGGGTTCACGGTGAGTACGAGCCGGACCGAGGCGCAGACGCTCACGGTGACGTTCTCGGCGAGCCGCCACCGGTCGGAGATCACCGCCACGATCCAGCCGCAGAGCCGGGCCGGCGTCCGCGAGGTGTCGTGGTGACGCCCCCTTGTGCGAGCGCTCGGGCCCGCAGGCCCGTGCTCGCGGGGTGAACTGCTTCGAACAGAGCTCTTCCGCAACATCCCGGACGTCCACGTCCGGAACAGCGAGAGTGCATCCCCGTCTCAGGCCGCGGTCGGCGGGTTCGCGGATTCGGCGGCGCGGCGGTATTCGTCGTTGATGCGCCGGGCCTCTTCGAGTTGGTCTTCGAGGATGACGATGCGGCAGGCGGCCTCGATGGGGGTTCCCTGGTCGACGAGTGCCCGGGCGCGGGCGGCGATGCGCAGTTGGTAGCGGGAGTAGCGGCGGTGCCCGCCTGGGGAGCGGAGCGGGGTGATCAGGCGGGCTTCGCCGATGGCGCGGAGGAAGCCCTGGGTGGTGCCGAGCAGTTCGGCGGCCCGGCCCATGGTGTAGGCGGGGTAGTCGTCGTCATCGAGACGGCCGTACGCGTCGTCTGCTGTCATCACACCTCTCTGTGGAACGCGTGGAGGGGCCCTGGCGCCATTGGCGCCAGGGCCCCGAAGGAACTGCTACACCATCTGCCGGCCCTGGTACTGCGCCGGCCTGCTGTGTCCGCGGACCCGGCCTGGATGCGGCCGGGGGTGCGGGGATCGCGGTTGCTTGACCGAAGACCACCTCACTATCGATGTCCTGCGGTACCCGGGCCCACGACTTCCGCCCGGGCGATCCTGATGGCGCTCGGCTCCTCCGTTCTTCCCTCTGTGCTCAGCTACTCACTGCTCAGCGGCCTGCAACAGCGCCGCTCTTCGGCAGCCAGCCCCGTCGCCCGTCCTGCGTCTGCTCCGGCTTGGAACCCCACTGCCGAACCTCCCGGTGCGCGCGTCCGCAGCCGACGCCTTCACCGAGGTACTGCTACCGACTTCACTGCCGGTACTGCGAACTGCACCTACGGGTCATGCCACCGCGTCAACCGCGGCATGACTCACGGCGGCCCCTGATCACTGCGGGCCACCCGGTCCGGTCGTCAGTCCCGTCGCCGTCCTGCAACATCTTGGCTTCGCAACTCCACCACCGGACCGTCCTTCGCACTGCAACTACGTGTACTGCCGGCCGGCAGTTCATCTCTGCCAGGCCCCGTTGATCTCGGCTACGAGAGAAACCTTAACCAGGCTCGCGCCCGAATGTCTACTCCGGTCAGCATAGATTTCCGCACATCGGCCAGTGGGGTAATCGGCCTCGGACAACGACGCGCGGAGATGTGGGCCGTCTCGGGGGCAGAACGGCCGGCAGCAGTTCCCGCAGCGGCCGGGAGCCCGAAGCCCACGCGGCCAGGGTCTTGCGGTCCACCACGTGCGGCCGCTGCTGCTCAGCGAAGGTGACGGCCGGTCCGGTCACCCCGCCGTTGGTCACGATCACCGCGACGTCCGCGCCGTGTACCGGCCGGGCCGTGCCGTTGAGGACCTGCGGGTCCGGCGTGCCCACGGCCGAGCGACAGATGCCGCCGCGGACTGCCGTCAGGCGGGTCGTGGAGTCGTCGGCGATGCCGTCCACGACGAGGTCATCGGTTCGGGCGAGGAACGCGTCAGTTGCCCTGAAGTCCGACCGCCAGCGTCAGTTCAAGGACCCGGTGCGGCGATGCGAGATCCGGAAACAGCTCGCGCAGCTGCGACATCCGGTACCGGACGGTCTGGGGATGGACGAACAACGCCGCCGCCACCTCATCCCGCCTGCCCTGGTGCAGCAGCCACGCCCGCAACGTCTCCTCCAGTCGCCGCGCGGTTGCGTCGGGCAAGGTCCGCAACGGTGCGAGGGCTCGGGCACGCAGGTCTGCGAACGCGTCCACGTCGGCGCTCAGCACCAGCTCGGGCAGGTGGTCCTCGGTGTCGCGGATATCGCAGGAGAGGGAGCGCGCGCGTACGGCTCGTGCGTACGAGGCGGACGCACGCGTCCATGGCCGGGCCGGGCCGACCACGGCGGCGCGGTCGGTCAGCTGCCTCAAGAGATGTGATCGGTCGGCATCGGGGACGAGCAGCACGCCGAAGGCGTCCGGCAGGTCGTCGAGGACGAGGGTGCCTGGGTCGAGCGCGCGGAAGGCGGGCCGGGCCTGGGCAGCGGGCAGCAGGACCGCGGTCAGCGAAACGGGGGGCTGCCACCCGGCCCGTTGAGCAGAGGCCAGCAGCGCGTCCGGGCTCGCGCCGGCGAGGAGGTCGCGGGCCAGGTGTTCCAGGTGGCGCTCGTGGTCCCGGCCCCGGGCGGCCAGTTCGTCGGCGTGGCCCGCGGCGCTCGCGGCGGAGAGCTCGTCGATGTAGGCGAAGGTCAGCTCGGCGAACTTGGCGACCTCGGCGGCGGGCAGACCTGCGGAAACGGCACCCGCTGCCAGGCATCGCCAGGCCACGCGGGCGCCGACGCGGTAGGCGCTGAGCAGGGCGTCCATCGAACGGCCGTCGCGAACCTCACCGCGGCCCAGCTCGTAGGCCGCGTCACCGCCGTCGCCGCCCGTGGCGTTGCCGCTCGCGAGGTCCAGGTAGTGCCCCAGGGCGGTGCGGACGGCTCGGCGGATGGTGCCCCCCATGCTGCCCGAAAGGGCGTTGGCGTAGGGAGGGACCTCATCGATGATCGCCTGGACGACCTCGTCGGCGGTGGTCTTCAGCGCGGCCCGCAGTGCGGTGACCGTCGTCTCATCCAGGGCCAGTTCGCTGGCCCTCCGGATTGCATGGCTCACGATTCTATTCCCTGCGAACAAATCAGCCGTCCAGATTTACGTCCTGCGGTCAGGACTTTACGCCTGCGGCGCAGCAAGCTGGAGTCATGACGAGTGCAGCCCTCCGCAGCAGGGCGTGGAAACTGCTGGAGATGGTCACGACGCCGCTGCTGCCGTCGGACTACCTCGACCTGGTCAGCCCGCTGCGTGCGGGCGCTGACCTGCGGGGTCGCATCGAGGCCGTGCACCCCGAGACGAGGGACGCCGCGACCATCGTGATCAGGCCGGGACGGGGCTGGCGTGGGCATACGGCCGGTCAGTACGTGCGGATCGGCGTGGACGTCGACGGGGTGCGCCTGTGGCGTGCCTACTCGGTCACCTCGCCGACCGATCGCCGGGACGGCCGGGTCACGATCACCGTGAAGGCGATCCCGGACGGCAAGGTCAGCAACCACCTGGTCCGCAGGGCGACACCGGGCACATTGATCCAGCTCGACCAGGCGACCGGTGACTTCGTGTTGCCGGAGGCCAAGCCCTCCAAGGTTCTCTACCTGACGGCAGGCAGTGGCATCACACCCGTGATGGGCATGCTGCGCGACACCGGGTTCAACGACGTCGTCATGGTCCACTGCGCGCCACAGCCGCAGGACGTGATCTTCCGCGACGAGCTGCACCGCCTGGTCGCGGACAAGAAGCTGCGGCTCACCGAGGTGCACACCGACACCGACGGCATGCTCGACATCGCCCGTCTCGACGAACTCGTGCCCGACTGGGCCGAGCGCGAGACCTGGGCCTGCGGGCCCGCGGGCCTGCTCGACGCCGCCGAAAAGCACTGGAGCGAGTACGGCGTCCCCGAGCGCCTGCACACCGAACGCTTCCGCCCCCGCATCGTCGTCGCCGGTGACGGCGGCGAGGTCACGTTCAGCGCCACCGGCAAGACCGTCGACGCGGACGGCGCCAAGCCGTTGCTGGACGTCGGCGAGGAGGCCGGCGTGCTCATGCCCTCCGGGTGCCGCATGGGCATCTGCTTCGGCTGCGTCACGCCGCTCAAGGCGGGCGCCGTCCGCGACCTGCGCACCGGCGAGATCACCGAGGCCGAACCGGGCGTCCTCATCCAGACCTGCGTGTCCGCCGCGGCGGGCCCTTGTGACATCGAACGGTAGGAGCACCTTGACCGCCATCGACCCCACCGCCCACCTCACCGCGGAGCAGATCGAGGAGCTCGGCCGCGAGCTGGACGCGATCCGCGACGAGGTGATCGCCGGCCGCGGCGAGAAGGACGCCGCCTACATCCGTAAGGTGATCTCGGCGCAGCGCAAGCTCGAGCTGGTCAGCAGGGGCGTGCTGCTGTTCTCGATCTTCCCGCCCGCGTGGGTGATCGGCACCGCCGGTCTGTCCGTGGCGAAGATCATGGACAACATGGAGATCGGCCACAACATCCTGCACGGCCAGTGGGACTGGATGCGGGACCCGAAGATCCACTCCACCACCTGGGAGTGGGATCACGTCTCGCCGGCCGATCAGTGGAAGCACTCGCACAACGAGCTGCACCACACGTACACCAACGTGATCGGCAAGGACAACGACCTCGGCTACGGCATCATGCGCGTCGACGAGGACCAGAAGTGGCACCCGTTCCACCTCGGCCAGCCGCTGTGGAACTTCATCAACGCCTGCTTCTTCGAGTACGGCATCGCGGCGTACGACCTGGAACTCGGCAAGAACCTGAACAAGCGCCGCCGCAAGAACCCGGAGTTCCGCGCGCGGGCCAAGGCCGTGGGCCGCAAGATCCGCAAGCAGGTGCTCAAGGACTACGTGATCCACCCGCTGCTGTCGGGCCCCTCGTTCCTGCCCACGCTCGCCGCCACGTTCACCGCGAATCTGGTCCGCAACCTCTGGACCCACTCGGTGATCATGTGCGGGCACTTCCCCGAGGGCGTGCAGGTCTTCGAGCGCCGGTCGATCAGGGGCGAGACGCGCGGCCAGTGGTATCTGCGCCAGATGATGGGCTCGGCGAACATCAGCGGCAGCAAGGCCATGCACTTCATGACGGGCAACCTGTCGCACCAGATCGAGCACCACCTGTTCCCGGACCTGCCGAGCAACCGGTACGCCGAGGTCGCGGTGAAGGTGCGCGCGTTGTTCGACAAGTACGAGCTGGAGTACGTCACCGGGCCGCTGCCCAAGCAGGTGTTCTCCGCGTGGCGCAAGGTCTTCCGGCTCTCGCTGCCGAACAAGAAGCCCAAGGTCGAGACGCCGGCCCACGAGCAGGAGCTCGTCGCGGCCTGATTCCCGGTATCGGTTCGGATCATTCGGCCGCACCGGCCGTACCGGCTCACCGCCGGGTTCGGTGAGATCCGTTGCGGAGTGCCGGCTCGGAGGCCAGGAGCGCGGTCCAGTCCTGGTCGAGGGCCCACTCGGCGAAGCTGTGCCAGCCGACTTCGGGGTAGTCGCGGCGCAGCCCGGCCACGTCGACATCGAGGCCGGAGGTGGTGAAGTACTCGAACATGGCGGCCAGGTCCGCGGACCGGGTCCGCACCGAGGCCAGAGGCACCTCTTGATGGCTCACCGGGCGGCCGATGACTGCGGCGAGGGTTTCCGCGATCTGGCCCGGTGTGCGTTCGTCGGAGGCGATGTCGATGCGCCTTCCGGTGAACTCGTCGCGGCGCTGGAGGGCCAGCGCCGCGAATGCGCCGATGTCGTCGACCGGGATGAACGTGAGCGGCCGGCCGGTGGGCATGGGCCAGGCGAAGGTGCCGTCACGCAAGCCGTCGAGGGTCCAGCCACTTGTGTAGTTGTCCATGAACGCCGCCGGGGCGAGCACCGTCCAGGGCAGGCCGGCAGCACGCAGGTGCCGCTCGACCAGGTACTTGCTCTCGTAGTGCGGCACACCGGTGCCGCGGTCGGCGTGGGCGGCGGAGGTGAGCACGACGTGACCGATGCGGGCGGCCGCAGCGGCGTCGACGATCGTCCTGCCCTGCCGGGCTTCGGCAGCGGTGTCGGCTCCGAAGGGAGTGATGACGGCGAAAAGCGAGTCCGCCCCGGCGAAGGCCACGTCCAGGGACGCGCGGTCGTCGAAGTCGGCGCGCCGCACCTCTGCTCCGAGGCGGCGCAGGGCGTCGGCGGCGGGTGAGCCGGGCCGGCGGGTGAGCGCGCGCACCCGGTGGCCGACGGCGAGCAGAGCGCGAGCGGTGGCCCCGCCCTGGAGTCCGGTGGCTCCGGTGACGGCGACAGTGAGCATGGTTTCCCCCTGGATAGAATAGCTGCGTGACGCATGGACTGCGCCACGCAGCAGACTATAGAATGCTGCGTCGCGCAGCAAAATGGAGGGTGATCCAGGTGGCGGAATCGCGTAGGGCCCGGCTGTACGAGGAGTTGTCGATGGAGTCCCGCCGCTACCTCGCGGCGTATGTACTGTTCAACCAGGCTCTCGCCGACCACCTCGGGCTGCACGCGACCGACGTGCAGTGTCTGAGTCTGCTGACGGCCGAGCCGGGGCCGCTCACCGTAAAACAGATCGCCGATATGACGGGCCTGACCACGGGCTCTGCCACACGGCTGGTGGACCGGCTCGAACGAGGGGGTTACGTGGCCCGCACCCCGGACCAGCAGGACCGCCGCCGGGTCCTGGTCGCCCCGGTGCCCGAACACGTGGCCCGGGTCACCGCGGTCTGGGACGACCTCGGCGTGGCCTGGCAAGCGCTGCTGGACCACCACACCGAAGACGAGCTCGAAGTGATCACTCGTCACATGCGACAGGCGCACGAGCTCAGTCACGCCCAGATGCAACACCTGCGATCCCGGCCCAAGCCGGACTGAGGCCGACGTACACGAGCGGGGGCAACCGCCTGCTGCTCACGCCGAAATTCCGCCCATGGCGTGCGGGCCCGTTCATGCATGATGACGGGATGAATCATGGCGATGAGCGTTTCCACGTCATCGTGCTGTCGAACTTCGCGAAGGGCTTCGACAAGTACGCGTTTGCTTACGGTAAGGCGGGGATACCGGAGAGCACCTATCCCGACCGCTTCCACCTGCTGACCCGCGGGGAGTTGGGGATCGGCATCGGCAAGGCGCAACGCTTGCTGGATCGTCTGGCCATTCCGGGCGACCG
Organism: Streptomyces luteogriseus; assembly: GCF_014205055.1. Lineage (NCBI taxonomy): Bacteria > Bacillati > Actinomycetota > Actinomycetes > Kitasatosporales > Streptomycetaceae > Streptomyces > Streptomyces luteogriseus. The sequence goes on along the minus strand of NZ_JACHMS010000001.1, from coordinate 8,531,795 downwards.
GCTGCTGGTGCTGGAAACCACGGTGGACCCCGACAAGCTGGTGCCCAATCGGTCGACCGGCCTCGGCATGGAACTGCACGAGGCGCGCATCCGGTTGTCAGCGGTCCACGAACTCGACCGAAAGGGCGACGAGTTCACGCTGCGTCCGACAACCGTCGAGGATGCGATGGCCGCCTCCTTGCATCTGCACGGCTCGGCGCAGCGTAGCTGTGCCGACACGCGACCGCGCTCGGTTTCGCTTCTGCCGGTGGCCTCCGCCTGCCAAGCCCGGTGTTCGTTCTGCTTCTCCTCGGCGTCGATATCCAGTGACCAGGCGCCCGCACGGGTCCCGTGGGACGCGGTCACCCACTGGCTGGAGCGCGCCCGTGCGGCGGGAGCCGAGCGCGCGGTGATCACCGGTGGCGGAGAGCCCACGCTCATACCGTTCGAACAGCAGCTGCGACTGGTGTCCGCCTGCTCGGCGGCCTTCCCGAAGGTCGTCCTGATCACCAACGCGCACTCCCTGGCGAAGGGCTCGCCCACCGACCGGGCCGACCGCATCGCGGCCTTGAGTGCCGCAGGCCTGAGCGTGCTGGCGGTCTCCCGGCACCATCACGACGACGCCGTCAGCGAGCGGCTGATGATGCTGCGCACGCCCGTGAGCTCGGTGATCGACACCTGGCGCGCTGAACGTGACCGCCGGCCGGGGCTGCGGATGAGGCTGATCTGCGTCCTCCAGCACGGCGGCGTCGCCGACGCGGCCGGGGTCGCCGACTACCTGTCGTGGGCCGCGGCTCTCGGTGTCGAGGAGGTCTGCTTCAAAGAGCTCTACGTATCCACCAGCACCGAGTCCCTCTACTTCGACCGCGCCGCCAATGTCTGGAGCCGGGAGCATCAGGTGTCGCTGTCCCTCGTCACCGGGTTCGCCGAGCGGCACGGCTTCGAACTGGCGAGCCGCCTGCCCTGGGGCGCGCCGGTCTACCGCGGCAGCTGGGACGGACGGCCGATGCGGATCGCCGCGTACACCGAACCCAGCCTCTTCTGGGAACGCGCCAACGGGATCGCACGCAGCTGGAACGTCATGGCCGACGGACGCTGTTACGCCTCCCTCGAGGACCGGGCGAGCGAGATCGTGCAGGAAGGCGCAACGGCATGAGGTTCGGCGAGTTCCAGGAGTTCCGGCAGCGCCAACTCAGTGCTCCGTCGTCGCTCTTGGACGCCGCCGAGACCAACGTGTACCGGGCGCTCGCACCGATGCGGCCGGAACCGCCGGCCGGCACGAGTCCGGTGCACCGGTGCGATCTCGCCCGTGCCTGGCTGCGGCGCTTCGAGCTGCCGGAGGAATGGTCCGGCCACGCCATGGTCTGCCGAGGGGTCCGGCACGGCCTCGGTGTGGTGTTCTCCTGGCTGCGCATCGTGCAAGCGCGGTTGTGGCTGCCCAGCGACGTGTACCCGGTCTACCTCGAGCTGGCCCGCGCTGCGGGCCTGGCCCCCGCGTCCTACCCGACGCTGCCGGCACCCGCCCTGCCGAGGTCTCCGGCGGACCACCGGCCCGAGTACCTGCTGCTCGCCAACCCCAGCAAGCCGCTCGGGCGCTACCTCTCCGATGCCGAGTGCGCCGCGGTGATGTCGTGGCTGCGGGAATCACCGCACCGCCGCCTGCTGATCGACAGCGTCTACGATCTGGGAACCCCGTTCGCTGCCGGCACCCGGCGACTGCTGGACACCGGCCGTGCGGTCCTGCTGCATTCGGTCACCAAGGGGTGGTTGTGGCCACGCACGTTCGGCGTGGTCCTGCTGGGTCCGGCGCAAGCCGGGTTGGCCGAAGCGTTCCGGGGGGATCCGCCGACGTCGGCACAGCTGAGGCTCGCCGACCGTCTGCTGACCGAGCACAGCGACGTGCCCCGGCAGGTGGTCGACGAACTGGCCGCACGGGCCGAGCGGATGTTCGAACGGCTGCCGGACGACGTACTCAGGGCGATTCCCACGGCGAGCCGGAGGTGTCCCGGCAACTACTTCTTCCCGGTTGCGATACCGGCGGAGACGCTCCGGCGCGAGTGCGGCGTGCTCGCCATGCCGGTCAGCGTGTTCGGGGAGAGCAACTGGTCCGGCTCCATCCTGACCAGCCTTGCCGGCACTTTCGGCCCGACGTCGGGGGTGGCACGGTGAAAGCGTTGCCTCGCCGTGGCGTCGGGCATGGGGGTGACCGTGTCACCCCGTCGTCATCGTGCTGGTTGGCGTGCTCTGAGTACGGCCTCCGACGCCGGCACCCGTCAGGGCTCGGCGCCCCGGGGTGATCCGCTCCTCCTCGGGCTACTCCGTGCCCTCCGCCGGCAGGCGCTCCGGCAGGCCGAGCCCCTCGAACCGGTCGTCGTGGAACGTGATGATCTCGGTGATCAGCCCGCCGGTGACACGCAGGACGTCGATCGTCAGCGGCAGGTACGCACCCTCCTGCTTCCGCCAGAGGTAGAAGGCGAGGGCGGGCTGCCGGTTCACGGCGGTGGGGACGGCGCGCAGGCCCTTCATGCCCTCGAAACCGCTGGTGATCCAGTCGCTCACCACCGTGTCGCGGCCGATGTGCAGGCCAGGCGTGGGCGGCATCGAGCAGCGGACGTCCTCGCGCAGCAGTGTGGCGAGCCGGTCGATGTCCGTGGCCACGCTGGCTTCGGTGTAACGGCGTACCAGCTCGCGCGTCCTGGCGTCCTGATCGCCGCCACTCCAGTCCTGCCGCTCGGCGGGCAGGTGCTCCCGCATGCCGGCGCGGGCCCGCTGCAACGCGCTGTTCACGGAGTGGACGGAGTCGCCGAGGCACTCCGCGACGTCCTTCGCCGGCCAGCCGAGCACGTCGCGCAGGATCAGCACGGCCCGCGGGCGCGGGGCGAGGTGCTGGACCGCCACCAGGTACGCCAGCTCGATCGTCTCCCGCGCGACGGCGACGGTCTCCGGCTCGTCCGCGTCGCCCGCGGGCAGATCGTCGAGCAGCCGGTCCGGGTAGGGCTGCAGCCACAGCACCTCGCCGCCGGTGGCGGGCTCCGGACGGACCTTGGCGAGCAGGTCCAGGCAGGCGTTGGTGGCGATCCGGTACAGCCAGGCCCGGAACGTCGAGCGCCCCTCGAAGGTCTCCCGCCGCCGCCAGGCGCGCAGGAACGTCTCCTGCACCGTGTCCTCGGCGTCCTCGAACGACCCGAGCATCCGGTAGCAGTGCACGTGCAGCTCCCGCCGGTGCCGTTCCGCCAGCCCCGAGAAGGCCTGCTCGTCGACCTCACCCGGACCGCTCACGCCCAGCTCCTCCAGCCGCGTGTCCGCACTCATCACATCGTCCCTCCGCCTCGTCCTGTCCCGTCGTAGGTGTGACGGGGGCGGGCGCGAAAACTCATCACCGGGGGCAGGTCGGGCGACCGGCCCGCGCCCCTGTCTTGTGGCGACCTCTCGTGTGGCGACACTCCACCAGCCTGCTACAGCGGGCCGGCGGGCGTGTCCGTCGACTCCGGGTGCAGCGCCCCGTCCTTGCGCAGCAGCGCGCTCACCGCGTCGCCCGACGCGCGGTCCAGGCCCTCGCCGTCCGGCAGTACGCCGAGCGCCGTCGCCACGTCGCGCCCGTACAGGTCCACGGCCCCCTCCACCAGGTCCGCGAGTGCCTCCGCCGCGCCCCGCGCGCGGATCCAGGCCGTGGTGAGGGTGACGGTGGCGACGACCGCGGCGGGCCACCACCACAGCGCCACCAGGAGGTACATCAGCCCCCAGCCCGTCAGCCGGGCGTTCGCCCGGTACGCGGCGTGCGCATCCGTCAGTTCGGCGCGCGCCGGGTCCGGCAGCGCCAGCCACAGCCTCGGCCACAGCGCCTCCACGTCGACCCGGTAGGCGTGGTGAACCCGCAGGTCAACGGCCCGCAGCCGGTCCCCGATCCACGTCGGCCGGTCGGCCGGCACCGGGCAGATCCGACGGCACCGGTCCAGCGACGCCCGCAGCGCCGCCCGTGCCTGCGGGTCAGCCCCGTGCGGAGGTACGGCGCTCAGCGCCACCGCCCGGCGCGCCGCGACGACCTCCGCGTACGCCCGCCGCCACCGCTCCCGGCGCCGCTCGGCCAGCCACCGCCCCGGGCCGCGCCGCCCTTCCGCCGCCCACAGCAGCGCCACGCCCTCGCCGAGCGCTGCCGCGGAGAGACCAGCGCCCGTGGCGGCAGCCAGTGCGCCGGCCGCCACGAGGACCACGATCCCGACCTGACCGGCGCCTCGCGCCGCCGCGAGGCCGTCGACCCAGGCGCTCAGTCCGCGCAGGTCCAGCGCCCGCCCCTGGCCGAGCACCGACGCGGCCGTCACCACGGCCACGTACAGCACGCCCGGCAGCAGGAGCAGCGCCACCCAACGCTCGGCCAGCTTCCGGCCGAGTTCCCCGAGGAAGGCGTTCACAGCGGGATCTCCACCCTGACCAGCGGCGTTGCCAGCGCCTCGCACACCGGGTCGGCGTCCCCGCCCGGGGCTCCGGTGTCCAGCTGGGTGAACCGGGAGCAGCGCTGCGCCGCCGGACAGACCCAGCCCCGCAGCACCGGATGCCCGACGGTCCCCGACAGCGGTCGGTAGGCCCGGGTCCGGGTGGTCAGGCCGTCGATGCCGTGCCGGGCGAATCCCTCGTCCAGCGCCTCGAGATCGTCACGTACCCGCTCCGGATCGGTCCCGGAGCGCACCGCGTCCAGCACCCGCTCCAAGTGCTCGGCCACACCGTACTCCCGTGCCCTGCGGGCGAGTTCGCCCCCACCGAGCAGTCGGCACAGCCGGTCGAGTCGATCCGCCAGGTCCTGCATGCGCCCTCCCGTTCAAGGTCGTCATGGCAGAGAATGACAGACAGTGGCCGGTCGTGGGACGGGAGCGTCGAGTGGCTGTGGAGCTGAGTCTTTACGCCGAACTGCGCGCCCGCGTCAGCCTGTTCGAGGACACCGGGGACGTTGCGCCGCTCCTCGACCCCACCACCGCAAGCTTGTTGCAGCTCACCGACGGGGCGCTGCGGGACCATCCGCCGCCCGAGGCCGACATGGCACGGACCGTCGCCGTGGCGAGCTGGCAGCTCCACCTGGCCGCCCCGCCGCCGCCCCTCAGCGCGCGCACCCTGCGGAACCGGGCCCTGGAGCTGTCCGCCTGGCTCGACGCCCTCGCACCCGCGCTGGTGCCGCCCGACATCCGGGCCGGTGTACGGAGACTGCCGCGCCTGCCGAGAGACCTCGCCAGGACCGCACGCGACTCCGACCTTCGGCTGGAGGCGCTCTACGACCACGCCGCGTTCGCCGTCGAGCGCTACCGCGCGATCCGCGACCCGGCGACCCTCCGCACGGCCATCGTCCTGCTCAGCGAACTGGTCGCCGTCACACCGGGGTTGTTCGCGATCCTGCCCGAGGACCAGCGTTCCCGCAGCGTCCGCGCCCGGACCGCGCTGGGCGTCGCCCTCCAGCACGAACTGGCCCGCACCGGCGAACTCCACGTGCTGCACGCGGCGCGCGGCTACAGCGAGGAGGCCGCCCGGCTCTGCGCCGCACACGATCCACAGCGACCCCTGGTCATGTTCAACCACGGCTCGCTGCTCCTCGACGCGTTCCGCCGCACCGGCGACGAGGCGGCCCTGAAGGAGAGCCTGGAGGTCAGCGTCGTCGCGCTGAACCTCACTCCCTTGCACGACCCCCTGCGCGCCGTGCGCCTCTGCCACGTCCAGAACCTGTACTCGGCGCTGTACGACCGTTCCGCCGACCCAGCGGTCCTGCGCTCCGCCGTCGACTTCGGCGCGGAGGCGGCTCGCACCGTGCCCGACGCGGAGCCGCAGCGGGCCGCGATCCTCAACAACTACGGCAAGGACCTGCGCAACCTCTACAAGGAGACCCGCGACCTGGAGCTGCTGCGCCGGTCCGCCGACGCGCTGCGAGCCTCCGTCGCGGGGTCCGCCGCCAACGACCCGAACCGGATCACCCGCCGGCTGCTGCTCACCCGCTGCCTGCTCGACCTCGTCGGGCAGGAACGGGCGGGCGGAGGCACGGCGCTCGTCGCGGAGACTCTGGCGTCCGCCGAGGAAGCGGTCCGCCTCGCACCGCCCGGACACGCCTCGTACCGCGACGCCGTCGGGCTGCTGAGAGAGGCCGAGCGACTGGCCCACACGGTCGGGCAGGACCCCGCCGACCCCGTCGAGGAGGCGCGGCAGCGGGTACGGGCCGAGGCGCCCGGGCCCCGGTCGCGCCGCGCGCGGCGGGCGCTCGCCGGGGCCCTGATGGAGCGCTACGACGAGACCGGGGACCTCGCCGCACTCGCCGAAGGCATCGAGCTGCTGCGCGAGCTCGACGGTGGGCCCGACGGCCCGGACCCCGACCTCACCGCCGGTGAGCAGCTCACCTGGCTCTCCGAGTTGAGTCAGGGGCTCTTCCAGCTGTATCAGCGCCGCCGCGACCTCGACGCGCTCAGGGACGCCGAGACCTACGCCCGGCACGTGGTGGCCTCCTCTCCCCCGTCCGGCGTGGGCCGCGCCGTGGCGCTGGCGCACCTCGGCGAGGTCCTGGTGCGCGGGGCGGACCGGCTGAGCGACGAGGACGTGTACGTCGAGCGGATCTCCGAGGGCGTCAGCTGCTGCCTTCAGGCCCAGCAGACCTGCCCCGACGACCATCCCCTCAAGCCGTCCCTCGTCGCTCAGGCGGGTCACGCCGTCCTGGGCCTGTGCGCAGGGCCCGAGCCGCATCCGGCCCTGCTCGAACTCGCCCTCGCCCTGCTGCGCGAGGCCGTCGCCGCGATCCCGCTCGACGCCACGAACGGACCCATGGTGCGCATCGCACTCGCCGAATGTCTGCAGGTCCGCCACCGGGCCGCAACGGAGCTGGAGACGGCGGAGCCCGGCGCCCTCGCGCAGGCCGCCGCCCTGGCCCGCGAGGCGGCCGCCGCCGTGCCCGAACAGCATCCGGACCGTGCCGAGTTCCTGCTGACGCTCGCCGTGGTCCGCGCCGACGACAACCGCGAGGCGCGGGCGGCGGGCGACGCCGAGCGCGTCGCGCAGTCCGCCGCGGAGGCCGAGGAGGCCTTCCGGCAGGCTGCCGCGATCACCACGGCCCGGCCCGCCGCACGGTTCGCCGCCGCGGCGCGCGCCGGCAACTGGGCCATGGACCGCGGGGACGCCGAGGCCGCGCTCGACGCCTACGGGACGGCCGTCGGACTGCTTCCGCTCCTGGCCCCGCACGAACTCACGCGCCGGGACCGGCAGTTCACGCTCCGGGAGACTGCCGGGCTGGCCTCCTCCACCGCGGCCGCAGCCGTGGCGGCCGGCCACCCCGCACGGGCCGTCGAACTCCTTGAACGTGCCCGGGGCGTCCTCGCCGCCGACGCCCTGGGCGCCCCCGGCTCCGCGCTCTCGACGCTGCGCCGCGAGCAGCCCGGACTCGCCGCAGAGTTCGATGAGTTGCGTCTTGCCGCGCCGACCGCGTTCGACGGCTCGGCCGAGGAGCGGATGCGCCACGGCGTCCGCTGGACGCAGCTGCTCGCCCGCATCCGGGCGGTGGGCAACGCCGACTTCCTGGACGGGCCGACGATCGACGAGCTGCGGGAGGCGGCAGGAGAGGGCCCGGTCGTGCTGGTCTACACCAGCGCTTGGCGCTCCGACGCCCTCGTCCTCGACCCCGCCGCACCACCCACGGCACCGGTCGCCGTCGTTCCGCTGCCTGATCTGATCGCCGAGGACGCGGTCACCCGCGCGCAACGGCTCCAGGACACGCTCGCCGCCCTCCACGAGCCGGGCGACGACCCGTTCGCCGCCTTCGGCGCCCAGGAACACGCCCAGAGCGAGCTCCATGACGTCCTCGAATGGCTCTGGGAGACCGTCGCGGCCCCCGTACTCGACCGGCTCGGTGTCGACGGTTCGGCGGACCGCCCCCCGCCTCGCCTGTGGTGGTGCCCGGTGGGGTTCCTCGCATCGCTGCCCCTGCACGCGGCCGGCCTGCACCGCTCTCCCCCGCCCGCGGGCCGGCGCCGCGCCACGCTCCTCGACCGGACGGTCTCCTCGACCACCTCCACGTTGCGCATCCTGGCGCAGGCCCGGAGGCGTCCGCCCGCGTCCCCGGCAGCAGGCACGCTGGTCGTCGCCCTGCCGCGGACCCCGGGCGCGGAACCCCTCGGCCACGCCGAGAAGGAGGCGGCGCGCGTCGCCGAACTTCTGCGCCCCGCCGGGCCCGTCACCGTACTCGCCGGTACGGCCGCCACCGCACAGTCCGTGCTCGACGCCCTTCCCCGGCACGGCACCGCGCACTTCGTCTGCCACGGTCTGACCGACCCGCTCGACCCGTCGGGCAGTCGGCTGCTCCTCGCCGATCACCGGGAACGTCCGCTGACCGTCGCCGTGCTCGCGGATCTCCGCCTGCGCGAGGCCGACCTGGCCCACCTGTCCGCGTGCAGCACCGGCGTCACGGCCCACCGGCTCGCGGACGAGTTCGTGCACATCACCGCGGCCTTCCAGCTCTGCGGTTACCGTCAGGTCGTCGGCACCCTCTGGCGGGTGACCGACGCGGCGGCCGCGGCGCTGGCCGGGGCCTTCCATGCCCGCCGCGCGGCCGGCCTGCCCGGGGCCCAAGCCCTGACCGAGACCCTCCTGGATCTGCGCGACCGCTACCCCGCGACCCCCACCCGCTGGGCCGCGCACGTCCACACCGGAGTCTGAGCTCGTGCCGGGGTGCCGCCTGGGCGGGTACGACGCACCGCTTGGGGCATCACCTGGCCGTTCCGGCGGGGCGGGGCGGCATTCGAGATGCTCGTGCGGCTCCTGGGGACCGCGGATGACAGGATGGGGGCATGACTATCAAGGTTTTCTTCGACATCACCATCGACGGCGTTCCCGCCGGCCGGATCAACATGAACCTCTTCGACGACGTCGCCCCCAAGACCGCGGAGAACTTCCGCGCGCTCGCGACCGGCGAGAAGGGCTTCGGTTACAAGGGCTCGTCCTTCCACCGCGTCATCCCGGAGTTCATGCTCCAGGGCGGTGACTTCACCCGCGGCGACGGCACGGGCGGCAAGAGCATCTACGGCGAGAAGTTCGCCGATGAGAACTTCACGCTCAAGCACACCAAGCCGGGCCAGCTCTCCATGGCCAACGCCGGCCCGAACACCAACGGCTCGCAGTTCTTCATCACCACGATCGTGACGTCCTGGCTGGACGGCAAGCACGTCGTCTTCGGTGAGGTCGCCGACGAGAGCAGCATGGAGCTCGTACGCAAGATCGAGAGCTACGGCTCGCGGTCCGGCCGCACGTCGGCCACGATCACCATCGCCGACTCCGGCGTTCTCTGACGATACGTCGCCGCGTGCGGGGCCCGGTCGGACCGGACCCCGCGCGAGAGTGCTCTCCAGATCCCTCGTACAGGCTGCTACGGCTTGTCGAGCACCGTCCCCGTCAGCACCGGCCTGCCGGGGAGCGGCTCGGCGTTGCGGTCGGTCAGCGCGAGGCGCATCGACTCGACCGGCTCGGCCACCTGGTCCCGTACCGTCGGCACGACGAAGTCCACGCCTGTACTCCCGGGCGGGATGTTCAGCCACGCCCACAGATGCGCGTCGGACAGCGGCCGCTCGGGGTCGGGCACGTCACCGGACCACTCCTCGAGCCACTGCGGGTCCACGTCCTTGGTGGACAGCTCGGCGCCCTCGGTGGCCGCAAGCACCCGCACCGGCACGTAGAGGTCCACCGCCGCGGGCGCGTCCACGGACAGCCGCCAAGTCAGCGTCCCTCCCTCGGTCACGCGGTCCGTGACCGGCGACAGCGTGATCACCGGCTCGGGGTCGTCGTTCTCGACGGTGAGCCCGCCCCGGTACTTGCCGACGACGGCGCCCCGGACGGCCTTGACGGCGATGTCGTGTGCGACGTCGTCGCCGTAGACCGTGTCGCCCTTCACCCGGACCGGCACGTCGATCGCGTCGCTGCCGGGCCGTACGGTCACCAGGCGGTTGCCGGCCCGGCCACCGTCCGGGTCGAGGACGTACACGCGGACCTGCCCGCTGCCGCGCCCGGAGATCTCGACCGGGATCCGGTAGGTGCGGGTGCCCGAGTCGCCCTCCTTGACGATCGTCCGGCCCACGTCGACACGCGGCAGAGCGGCCGCCTTCACCGCCGAAGTGCCGGGTGCCCACCCCCAGGCGTCCATCAACCAGGCCCGCCCGGTCCGTGAACGGGGCGTCAGCTCAAGGGACTTGACGTGCCCGAGGTCGAGTCCGGCCCGGGTCGCGGCCGACAGCGGGACGCGCAGCTCCCGCGCCCAGTAGGAGGCGGTGTTCGCGGAGCCCGGGAGCCCGTCCACCCGGACGGAGCCCAGGTTCACCCGGCGGTCGGAGGAGTCGGTGACGGACACGTCGAACTTCGTGCCGGTGGTGTTCGGCGGGACGAAGACCCGCAGCGCGAGCTGCTGGGCGCCGCGGAGGGAGAGCGGCTTGGTGGGAGCGACACGCGCGGCCCTGCCCGGCGTGGACCATTTCAGGTCCACGGCGCTGCGGCCGGTCTCCCGTTCCGTCTCCCATGACGCGAAGTGCGGTGACGATCCGGGGGTCTCCGGGTGCAGACAGGCCACGGCCGGGTCCGGGTCGATCGCCGAACACAGCCGGGCGCCGGTCACCTTCGCCCCGCCGTCCGGCAGGAAGCCACCGCTGCGGCGGCCGCCGACCGCGTGGGTCAGCACCCGGGCCGGGTCAGCGGACGGGGCGCGCCTGCCGGAACCGTCGAGCAGGGGACGCACCCGGTCGTCCCCGGCGAGGAAGAGCCGGGCCGCGGCGGCGATGTACGTGGCGCCCGCCTTGTGCTGCTGGGCGGCGGTCAGCCGGGTCGCGGCACCCGGCGCGCACACCGGGTCCGCGGGCTGCTCCGGGTCGGTCCCGAAGTCGTCCTGGGCCGGTGCGACGGCCTCGCCCGGGGTCCACTCGCTGTTGAAGTAGTTGTGGTTGGCGCCGACCATGTAGACCGCGCTGTGCAGTGCCGTGCCCCGGCTGATCCCGCGCGTCCCGTCGACGAAGGCCTCGCCCTGCAAGTCCGAGACGTCACCGTCGCAGCCCGGCAGCAGCGTCACCGACGGCACATCGGCGACCGGATTCTGACCGAAGATCGTCGGTCCGATGAGCACCGTCCCGCGCACCTTCCAGCGCACCGGGCCCCGGTAGCCGTCCTCGGCGGCCGGCGGCGGGTAGAGGCTGTCCATGGCGGCCCGGTTGACACCCTCGCCACCGCGCGAGTGGCCGACGAGCAGGACGCGGGAGAGGTCCGCCTTCGCCGCCTGGCGTACGACGGCCGGGGCGGAGGAGCGATGGGCGGTCCAGTCGGCCCAGCGGGCGAGGTGCTGCCGCACCAGCGAGGAACGCGCCTGCGCGCCGGCGTCCTCGGCCTCCCAGTCCTGGGCGTTGATGCCGTTCGCCGAGATCGACACCGTCACATAGCCCTGGGAGGCCAGCAGTCGCTGGTCGCGCAGATAGCCCAGATGGCTCGGGATCGGCTTGTAGCCGTCCGCGCAGGGCCAGTCACCGGTCACGTCGCCCTCGGAGCCCGGCTTGTAGCAGGTGGAGTGGCGGCCGTGCAGGAACAGTGCGAGCGGCCGCCTGCCGGCGGCATCCTTCGGCGCCACGACCTCGGCGGTCATCTCCACCGGGGTGTCGAACCCGGGCAGGCGTACCGGGCCGAGGCCGTACCTCCCTGTGACCGTGCGATACGAGCCGGGCTTGCCCGGATCGACGCCGTTCACCGGCGCCTGCGCGGGCGTGCGTGGCCCGCGCGATCCGGACTCGTGCGTGCCCTCGGCCGCCGCGTCCAGCCGGCGTCCCGCGGCCGTCACCTGAAGGTCCCTCAGCTGCTTGGGCCGCGTCTCGTCGAGGGCGAGCCGGAAGGTCCGCCCGTCCTTCGCCGGCTTGGGCACCCCGAGCAGCCGGCCCCCGGTACGGAACTCGACCCGCGCGTCCCCCATGGGCACGGTCGTCGGCGCACGCCAGACCAGCTCGCGCGTCCCTCCCTTCCCGCCGATCCGCCACCCCGGCGGAAGGGGGTTGTCGTCCCTCGCGCTCAACAGCCCTGATTCGTGTGGCTGTTCAGCCTGTGCCAGTCCGGGCGAGCCCGCCAGGGCCGCCAGCACCGCCACGGCGGTCACACATATTCGCCGGGCACGGATCAATGATCCTCTCCTCAAAACCCCGTGCGCAGACGTCCCGTCGGTCCCGGGCGCCTCTCGCGTCACATAGGACGGGGGAGGGATGTCCGTGGGTTGTCTGTGGAGCGGAGCGAGTGATGTGATCAAGCCAGTGCGGCTGCGGGGACCAGATCCCGCCCGGGCGATCATGCGTTTGGTTGGAGTGCCTCGGCGAAGGGGACTGATGAGCACTGGGGAGATGAGTCGCGCGGACGCCGTCGCACTCGTGCAGCGGATCATGCAGGGGGACCACGCCTCGGACGACGAGGTGGACGGCTGGCTGGACAGGCTCGACAGAGCACTGGCATGCCCGTCCGGTCATGTCGGCGGATTGGTCTTCTGGCCGCCGGAGCGGGAGCTCACGGCCGATGAGGTGGTCGATCAGGCGCTGGCGTACCGGCCCATCGCTCTGTGAGGTACCGCTCTTCGAAGGACTCGGCTCCCCGCTCCGCCGGCCCACAGCGCCACCTCGGTCCTCAGCCAGGGCGATCTCGACTTCGCACAACCCGGTCCGACCCACATATTGACGTGTCACACGTCACACAGCTACTGTCCCCGCGACCTGCTTGATTGAAACGATTCAGCAGACCGGAGAAGCCATGCTTCTGAGGCGCCCCAACATGCTCGGTCTCCTTACGGGCTTCGTCGTACTCGCGGTACTCGGCGGCGTGACCGTGCTGCCCACTCCCCTGTCACCAGCGGCGGCGGCCGCGGGCGTTCCCCTCGCCGTGCGGGCCCTGAGCACCAACAGCCGGACGAACCCCCTCGGCATCGGCGGTGAAGCCCCGGTGTTCGGATGGCAGCTGGCGTCGGACCGGCGGGCGACGGCACAACAGGCCTATGAGATACAGGTCGGCCGCGGACCGGGGGCCGCCGACGTGTGGTCGTCCGGCAAGGTGAGGTCCGGCCGGCAGGTCGACGTCGAGTACGGCGGCCCGCCCCTGAAGTCGGCCACTCGCTACCACTGGCGCGTCCGGGCCTGGGACGACAAGGGAGCGGTGAGCCGGTGGAGCGCGGACGCGTACTTCGAGACCGGCCTGCTGGACGCCGGTGACTGGGACGGCGCGCAGTGGATCACGCGCCCCGGCGCTCCGAGTGAGCTGGACCAGTGGACCGACTACGCCGCGACCGTTCGGTTCACGCTCGACAGCGGCGCCTTCGGCATGTTCCTGCGCGCTCCCGACACGGCCAACGGCTACATGTGGCAGGTCAACGTCACGGCCGCGAGCCCGACGCTGAGACTGCACAAGCAGGTCAAGGGCACGTACAGCGTCGTCAAGGAAGTAGACCTCGCCCCCTACGGTTTCACCAACGCATCCCTCCTCGCCGACCGGCACACCGTGCGCTACGACGTGGCGGGCGACACGATCAGGACGACACTGGACGGCAGGCTCGTCAGCACCTTCACCGACTCCACGTTCGCCAAGGGCTACATCGGTTTCCGCACCCACGCCTGCTGCGGTGAGCGGGGGACGGTCCATGACGCCGTCGTGACCGGCGCCGACGGCAGCACTCTGCTCGACACCGACTTCGCCTCCGGCCGGAACCCCTTCTCCGGCGGTGACATCGCCAACTCCGCCCTCGCGGTCTCCGGCACCACGGACGCCCTGTACGGTCCCGACGTCCGGCCGATGCCCTTGCTCCGCAAGGCCTTCGCGACCGAACCCGGCAAGAAGGTCGCCTCCGCACGGGTCTACGCCTCCGCTCTCGGCGTCTACGCGCTGGAGATCAACGGCAGGCCGGTCGGCGACCAAGTGCTCGCCCCGGGCTGGACCGACTACCACCGGCGCATCCAGTCCCAGACCTACGACGTCACGAAACTGCTCAACAGGGGCGACAACGCGATCGGCGCCTCGCTGGCGAACGGCTGGTGGGCCGGCAAGGTCGGGCTCGGCTGGAGCCGCCAGTACGGCGACACTCCGGCGCTCGTGGCCAAGATGCGCGTTGCCTACACCGACGGCTCCGTGCAATGGATCGCCACGGACGGCTCGTGGAAGGCGGCCGAGGGACCTTACGTGAAGGCCGACCTCCAGGACGGTGAGACGTATGACGCCCGTCTGAAGCCGGCGGGCTGGAGCCGCGCCGGATTCGACGACGCCGGCTGGGAGACGGCGGCGACGGTGGAGTCACGCACCGCCCGGCTCGTCCCGCAGAGCGACGAGCCGGTGCGCGAGACCCAGGTTCTCAGGGCCCGGAAGATGACCGAGCCCGGCTCCGGGACCTACGTGTACGACCTCGGCCAGAACATGGTCGGCGTGTCCCGGCTGACCCTCACCGGCTCCTCCGGCCGGACCGCGAAGATCCGTTACGCCGAGGTGCTCAACAAGGACGGCACCCTCTACACCGACAACTTCCGCAGCGCCAAGGTCACCGACCGCTATGTCTTCGCCGACTCCGGAACGGTCACCTACGAGCCCGCCTTCACCCAGCACGGGTTCCGCTACATCGAGATCACCGGCGTGGACTCACCACCCGCGCTCACCGACGTTCAGGGCGTCGTCTGGGGCTCCGACCTCCCCTCCACCGGCACGCTGGAGACCTCGGACGGCATGCTCGACCAGTTGGTCAGCAACATCTCCTGGAGCCAGCGGGGCAACTTCCTGTCCATCCCCACCGACACCCCGGCCCGCGACGAGCGCCTGGGCTGGACGGGCGACATCAGCCTGTTCGCCCCGACAGCCAACTACCTCGTCGACACCCGCGCGTTCCTGTCCCACTGGATGACGGACGTCCGCAACTCCCAGCACGCCAACGGCGATCTGCCGGCGGTCGTGCCGACCCCCCAGGGCCAGTTCGCCGAGAGCGGCGTCGGCTGGTCCGACGTCATGATCACCGTGCCGTACCACGTGTGGCGCTCCTACGGTGACACCCGCATCCTGCGCGACAACTACCCCGCCATGCGCAGGTTCTTCCAGTTCGTGCGTGAGAGTGCCGGAGCGGACCTCCTGGAGCCCGGCCGCACCACGTTCTTCACCAACGACTGGCTGCATCTGGACGACCCCACCGAGCAGGGCGTCCTGGGCACCGCCTATTACGCCGAGAACGCCCGCATGATGGCGGAAACCGCCGACGCCCTGGGCGACGAGTCCGCGGCGTCCGACTACCGCAAGCTCTCCGCCGACATCCGCCACGCCTTCACCCGGGCCTACGTCTCGGCCGACGGCACCGTGCAGGGCAACTCCCAGACCGGATACGCCATGGCCCTGGGCATGGACCTCGTCGCGGACCCGGCGCTCGTCGGCAAGGTCGGCGAGAGGTTCGTGGCCAAGCTGGCCCTGACCGGCTACCACCTGCGCACCGGCTTCATCGGCACTCCGCTGCTGCTCCCCGCGCTGAGCCGGATCGGCCGCGACGACCTGGCCTACACGATGCTCCTGCACAAGGACTACCCGTCCTGGGGCTACGAGATCGAGAAGGGCGGCACCACCATGTGGGAGCGCTGGAACTCGATCATGCCCGACGGCGAATTCGGCCCCGTCGACATGAACTCCTTCAACCACTACGCGTACGGCGCCGTGGGTGACTGGATGTTCCAGAACATCGGTGGCCTCTCTGCCCTCGAGCCCGGCTACAAGCGCTCCCGGATCGCTCCCGTACCCGGCGGGAGCCTGACCAGGGGTTCCGGAAGCCTCCACACCGTCCACGGCCTGCTGTCGTCGCGCTGGACCAGCCGCAACAGCGTCTTCAGCCTGAGGGTGACGGTGCCGGTCAACACGGTCGCGGAAGTCCATGTCCCGGCCGGCACGCGCCGCGCGGTGACCGAGGGCGGCCGGCCGGCGGACAGGGCGGCGGGAGTCCGCTTCCTGCGTATGGAGGACGGGGCGGCCGTCTTCCAGGTCGGGTCGGGCACCTACGACTTCGTCGCCGGGGCCGATTCCCGCTAGGCAGTCCTGGCGGCGCGCCGCATCGAGGGCGTCCCCGAGCAGGCCGGGCATCCCGGCCTGCTCGGGTCGACCGACCGCCTCCGCGGGAACGCCGCAGCTCCCCGTCCGGCCGGTCGACACCCTTGTTGCCCATGCCGGCCGCCCTCCCCCTGCGACGGGCAGGCCCCTTGCTGCCGCTTCCGGACTCCGGCGCGTTTCTCCACCGTTCTGTCACGGTCCGGGCACGCCTCGCGCGTACTTCTGGCCACGCAACCGCGGTGGCCGAAAGATGTGTCCTCGAGTGCGGGGCCGGCCGCTGCCGGACGGTCGCCCAGGGGGGATGCGATGAACATATGGGAAGTGCCCGGATACACCGGGTCGCTCGAGCTCGGGGAAGGGGCGAGCGGGCGGGTCGTCCTGGCCGTCCACGAGGAGACCGGGGTTCCGGTCGCGGTGAAGTACCTCAGCGAGTCCCTGCGCACCCGGCCGGGCTTCGTGCACGACTTCCGGGCGGAGGCACGGCTGCTGGGCGGGCTGGACAGCCCGTACGTCGCCGGGTTGTACGAGTACGTGGAGAGCCCGGACGGCGCGGCCATCGTGATGGAACTGGTCGACGGCGTCTCGCTGCGTTCGCTGCTGAAGCGGGAGGGCCCGCTCGATCCCGAGGCCGCGCTCGTCATCCTCAAGGGATCGTTGCTCGGGCTGGCCGACGCGCACCGGATCGGCGTCGTCCACCGCGACTACAAGCCGGAGAACGTCCTCGTCACGCCGGGTGGGTGCTCGAAGCTGGTCGACTTCGGCATCGCGGTGGATGCGGGAACCAGCTCGGGTGTGGCCGGGACCCCCTCCTACATGGCCCCCGAGCAGTGGACCGGCGCTCCCGCCTCTCCCGCCGCCGATGTGTACGCGGCCACGGCCACCTTCTTCGAATGCCTCACGGGCCACAAGCCGTACCTGGGCGACAACATCGCCGAACTCGCGCTTCAGCACGTGGACGCACCCGTGCCGGCCGAGGAGGCCCCCGAGGCGGTGCGGGACCTGGTGCGCCGAGGCCTGGCCAAGAACCCTGACGAACGGCCCGCACGTGCCGAGGACCTCGTCGCGGAACTGGAGACCGCCGCCGGCACCGCCTACGGCCCCGGCTGGGAGGAACGCGGCCGGGGCCGGCTCGCCGCGCTGGTGGCCCTGCTGCCGCTGCTCCTTCCCTCGTCACACGAGGCCCCCCGGAGCACCACGGACACGGCGCGCACCGTCCTGCACCGCCGGCCGGGGCTCGGCCGGGCACGGTCCTGGCTGCCCGGTCGGCCGGGACTGCTCGTGTCCGCCGGCGCAGCGCTTCTCGGTGTCCTTCTGACCCTCGGGATCCCCTTCGAACCGGGGACCGCCGCGCAGCAGAAGGCGCAGGCCCTGGCCACCACCAGTGCCCGGCCCGGCGACAGCGGGGCCGCTCCGCCCGCCGCCACCGCCTCCTCGCCCTCTCCGTCCATCACGCCCACCGGGTCAGCGAGCGTGTCGCCGTCACCCTCCCTGTCGTCGCCCTCGGGCCCGGAGACCACCGGTCCGGAGGAGCCCCCGGCCCCCGCCACCTCTTCCGGCGGCCAGGCGACCACCGCACCGGAGGGTCCGGCCACCGCGGCAACGCCGACGGCCACCACCTCCACCCCACCTGCCGCACCCTCCGTCAAGGACGTCGTGGTGTCGGCCTTCCGGCAGACAGGTCCGACCAGCGCCACGGCCACCATCGGAATCACCACGGACGGCACCGGGCCGGTCTCGATCACGGTCTCCTGGTTCACCGGCCGCACGGCGGGCCCGCTGGGCACTGCGGACGGGCCGTCCCAGACCTTCGAGCGCAGCGGCGCCACCCAGTACACCCTCACCGTCGACCACACGTTCCAGGGCCTGGGCTGCTATTGGGCGGTTCAGGCCACCACCACCCCGGGCTCCGCCGACGGGGGCGCCTCGCAGCAGCTCCTCACGAGGCGGTGCGATCTCCGATGACCGCACACGACGACCAGCACGCTCCCGCTCCCGCCGGTGACCCCAACGCGCAGCCGGGACCCGCGGACGGGCCCACCGAGGTGCTGTGGTCCAAAGCCCGGCCGACTCAGGCACTCGGCAGCAGCCGCGCCCGGAGCGGTGAGCCGGGCCCGGCCGACTCCGAGTACAGCGCCACGGTGCTGGCCAGCCACTGGATACAGCGCCCCGCGACGGACGAGACGCTTGTCGAGGCGGCGGCGGAGGAGCGATCGACGCCGCCCGACCGTGTCGAGGGCACCGTGCTTCGCTTCGGCCCTGGCGTGACCGCCTCCGCCGCGCATCGCACCCAGCGGATGCCCGCCGCGACACCGCCTTCCACACCCCGGCTTCGACGGCTGCGCAGGCACACACTGCCCGTGGTCGTGGTGCTCTGCGTTCTCGCGCTCCTCGCCTGGCAGCGGCTCGGGCAGCCGCTCAGGGTCGACGGGATCACGGTCACGGCCCGGCCGACGGCCCTCGGGTGCGACGGCACCGCCCACATCGTCGCCCTCGTCACGACCAACGGCCGTCCGGGCACCCTGTCCTACCGCTGGGTTCGAAGCGACGGCACCGCCTCGGGCGTCCTGGAGGAGGGGACGGTCCGGGGACAGAAGCGGGCACGGCTCCATCTGCGGTGGACGTTCCAAGGTCCGGGACAGCAGACGGCCCGGGCCGAACTGCGCATCCTGTCCGGGCCCGAGCACACGGCGGCCACCCGTTTCACGTACACGTGCCCCTGACCGCTCGGCCCGGCCCGGTTTTCGTGTCACTCGCCGGTCTGCGGACCGTGCGGCTGCAGGAGTTGGTCGACGGGTGCGTGATCGTCGGTGAGCGGTGGGGCGTCGCCGGTCCAGGAGCCGAGGTCCCCGCCGGTGGTGATCTTCCAGCCGGTCTGCCGGGCGTCCAGCTCCTTCTGCGTCGCGCGGAGGTCGAGCGGTCGGTCGGAGGCGAGCACCACCAGGTTGCCGCCCCTGGAACCGGCCGTCGGGCCCTGGCCGATGTCAGCGGGTTCGCCGAGGACGGCGACGTGCTCGAAGGTCTCACCCAGGGTGGCCACTTCGGCGCGGGCGAAGTCCATACCACCGTGATCGATGAGGTTGGCGACGTACAGCCCGTCCTCGACGAGTACCCGCCGTACGTCGGTCATCGCTTCCACCGTGGTGAGGTGCCACGGCACGCTCACGCCTCCGAAGGCGTCGCCGACGACTAGGTCACGGCTGCCGGTGTCCAGGCGCCGCAGCCCCAGCCTGCCGTCCTCGACGCGCACGCCGATGCCGGCCTGGGACGGCAGTCCGAGTCGCTCGCGGTTGATGCCCACGACCCCGCCGTCGATCTCGGAGACGAGGCTGCGCGTGCCGGGCCGCGTGGCCGCGAGGTAACGGGGCAGGGTGAGTCCGCCGCCGCCCAGATGGTGAGCGGCCAGTGGTGCACCTCGCGGAAAGGCGGCGTCCACTGCCGACGCGATGGCGCGCACGTACTCGAACTTCAGACGGGTCGGGTCGTCGACGTCGACGTAGGAGTGCCGCAGGCCGTCCAGAACGAGCGTGCGGCCGTCGCCTCCGGCGGAGTCCGCGACGACACGTGCGCAGTGGTACTTGGTCTCCACGTCGCAGCCTCCGGGTGCGACGGTGACGCCGAGGCCGCCGGCCAGGACCACCAGTGTCAGGGCGGGGGTGCCACGCCACCCGCGCGTTCGCCACTCGACCCACGCCGAGCCGGCCACCAACAGTGCACCGAGGCCGAGCAGTATCGCGCTGACCGGCAACCTCGAGACGAGGACGAAGCCGGTGAGTACGGTGCCGACGATGGCGCCGACGGTACCGACTCCGGACAGGCGGCCGACCACCGCGCCGGTCTCCGCCAGGTTGGTGAGACGCAGCTTCGTCACGAACGGCGTCACCGCGGAGAGCAGCGCGCCCGGCACCAGGATGGTCAGGGACGCGATCACCAGGAGCACCGCTGGTGCCCACTCCGCTGTGGTGCGCAGGACGGACGGGGTGAGCGCCACGACCGCTCCGGACACTCCGAGCGAGGGGCCGATGAGCCGACGGGGATCGACCTGATCCGCGATGTGCCCGCCCAGCCAGGAGCCGAAGGCTATGGCGGTGAGCGCGATGCCGATCACCATGGTGCTGGTCTCGAGGGTCAGGCCGAGGTAGGGAGCGAGCAGCCGCAGCGCGACGATCTCGACCACCAGAACCGCTGCCGATGAACCGAACACCAGCATCGCGGCGGCACGGGGGCCCAGACCGGCACGGCCCGGCTCGCCCTCGGCGGCGGGCGACGAAGACGGGTCGGTCACGAGCGACATTCTTGCACGCGGCGCACGGACCGAACGGCACCGTGCGAACCGTCATCTCTCCGCGTCTCAGCGTGACTTGCGGTCGGCAGAAGTGGATCGGGCACCGCGTCGGGGGAGCGTGCGCCCGCCGCCGGTCATCCCGAGTCGGCCCCGTGGCAAGGAGCTCAGGGGCGAGGTTGCAGCACCTCCAGGGCGCCGGTTTGGGTGTCGTAGCTGCGCAGGGTGGTGAGCCGGATGGACAGCGGTGGTGCCGGCAGCAGCTCGGGGACCCGCCGGCCCGCGAAGGCACCGGCTCGGCGGGTCCGGCCGAGGGTGATGTGCGGGGCCCAACGCCCGGGTTCGTGGAAGGGGTTGAGGGTCGCGGGCGGGCTGTCCGAGGCCACCGCCTCCCACACCCGGCGGTGCAGCGCGGCCAGCGGGGGGTCGAGGTCCAGCGCCCAGGCCAGCACCGAGGTGGGCCGCTCGAAGCGGACCACGCCGGTGCACCGCACCGGCAGCGGCAGGGCGGCGGCCACCTCGGCGAGTTCCCAGCGGATCGGGGCGGTCAGTTCCGGGCACGCGGCCAGAGTCAGGTGCGGGCTGTTGGTCGGTGAGCGGTGACGTGCCTGGCTGGGCAGCCCCGCGTCCGCGAGCCTCCGCCAGGCCTCCCGGACCGCTTGCTCAGCCGCCTCGTCCAACAAGAGCTCGACCGTGCGCACCCCCGCAGCCTACCGGCGATCACCTACACGGCAGCGCCGACAGGGCCGCGGGCCCCGGGGGCCTGGACGTCTTCATGGCGTGGCCCTGACGTACAGGATGGCCCGGCGCTGTCGTGTACGCCGCACGAGGCTGCCCCCTGAGCAGTGGTCGGTGCTGGAGTCGTTGCTGCCTGCGGTGCACAAGTCGCAGGTGGCCTGGCTGTCGGCGGCTGGTGGGCGGTGTGCGGTGGCGGGTTCGGACCGGAGTTCCGTGGCGGGGGCCGTCCGCCCGTCTTCCATCGTGAGGACTGCACGGCCCGGCATGCGGTCGAGTGCGGGATCAGCCGTCTCGAGCAGCACGGGGCCGTGGCGACCCCGTGCGACAAACTTGCGGTCCGGTTCGAGGCGACGGTTCAGGTCGCGGCGATTCATCAGTGGCTGTGAACCCTCAGTCTGCCGTCGTGCGGATGCCCCAGCAGGAAAGGACGGGCCTGCGGTCATTACGGAGGAAGGGCGCGTTTCCCGGCATCGGCGCGGGGCGGTGTGTATGGGGTTGCACCTTCCGTAGCGGCATGTGGTCCGGTGGACTTACGTCCCGGTCCCTTGAGGAAAGGTCCCTGCTCATGTCCTTCATGCCACCTCGCCAGGTCAAGATCGGTGACGCGGCGGCCTTCGTCGGCACCACGCCGCGGGCGATTCGCCATTACCACGAGATCGGCCTGCTCCCCGAGCCTGAGCGGGGCGGCGACGACCGGCGCCGCTACGGGTACGAGGACATGATCCGACTGCTGTGGATTCGCAAGACGGCCGACGCCGGGATCGCCCTGGACGACATCCGTGACGCCTTTACCACCGGCACGGCTTCCGCCGGTGCGGACAGCGGAGACGGTATCGCGGGCGTCCTGGAGCGGCTGGAGGAAACCCTCGCCGAGCAGGAGGCGGAATTGCGGCGGCAGCGGACCGCTGTGCAGCGGATGCGCACCGAAGGCAGCCGGATGGGCCTGCTCTCCGAATTCGTCACCGACCGTCTCAAGAGTCTGCCCGAGGGCTCCCTGCGTCAGGCGGACCTGGACAGTCTGCTGGTCACTGAGCGGATCCTCGGCCCGCTCGGCGCGGCCGTCCAGACCGCCCGCTTCGTCGTCCTGGCTACGCATCCCACTCTGCGGGAGGACTCCGACCGCATCGATGACGCCGAGGAGGCACTCGATGACAGCGTCGCCGTCGATGATCCGCGGGTGGCTCAGGTGGCCGTCGAGCGGCACGCCTTCGAAAGCGCCCTGCGGGCCGTCATCGAGGAGTCGGGCCTGGCGAAGGACGACGATGCCCTCTTCGACGCCTGGGACACCATGCACCCTGCTACCGCCGATGACGGCGAGGGCGAGGCCGTCATCGGCTCCGGCAGGCGGGAGGCTGACTCCATGAGCGCGTTCGAAGCCATCGGCAAGATGCCCTACGACTTCTCCCCAGCCCGCCTGCGCTGTATGGAACTGGCCGAAGAACTATCCGCCCAAGAGCCACCCGCCACCTGAAACACGGCCTAGCAGGGCCTGACGTACCAGACGGGGGTCCAGTTGTAGCTCGCCACGCTGAAGGGGGCTCCGAGGGTGACGTCGATGACGGTGCGGTTCTGGTTCTTGAACAGTGCCCGGGTACCGCGCGTCTGGTTGTTGTAGTAGGAGCCGTCGCCGGTCCAGTTCTGCAGCGCGTAGTCCTGGCAGTTGTACAGGGCGAGTCGGTCGCCCATGCCGAGGGTCTGACGGTACATGCAGAAGTACTCGTAGTCGCACTCCCATTGGGCCGCGGTACGGCTCGCGGCCGGTGTGCTCAGGTCACGCACGTACTGCTCGCCGGGGACGGTGACCGTCAGCCTGGCACCGTCGGTCAGGACGATCTCGTTCGGCGATACCTGTCGTCCGTCCTGGCGGGCCAGGTAGCGGTCCACCTTGGCCTGCAGAGCACCGGCCTTGTCCTGGCCGAGTCCGGCGGCCCGGGCCTGTTCGGCGAAGACCGCCCGGGTGTGTGTCGTCTCCGCGGATGCCGGGCCCGCCGATCCCACCGTCAACAGGGCCGCGGCCGCAGCTGCGAGGGACGCGTAACGCTTCAGTCTGGCCATGCCATTCCTTTCCTGAGGGAGCAAGGGGAACGTACTCGGCCTGACCTGCGGTCTCCTCCTGACAGGTGTCAGGAGGACACCGCGGCAACCAGCGGAGGGCGGTGTGCCGGGGCCGTTCGCCGGCATCCGAACGGGCGACGCACGGCGGCCGACCGCATCCGGTCCCGGTCCGGCGGACGAACCCTCCACCGCCCGCACGCACGCCCCGCTCGACGGAAGGCTTCCTGCCATGGCCACCGCGCACTGGCTCTTCGGCGACCAGCTCGGACCCCATTTCCTCACCCCCGGCAGTGGACAGGGCCCCGACCGCGGGGCGCCCGTGGTGATGATCGAGGCACGTTCGGTCTTCAGACGCAGACGATTTCACCGCGCCAAGGCCCATCTGGTGCTGTCGGCGATGCGGCACCGTGCGGCGGAGCTGGGTGAGCGGGTGACGTACGTGCGGGTGGAGACGTACCGCGAGGGCCTGCGCCGCGCCGTGGGCGACGCACCGGTGACCGTGTGCCACCCCACCTCCTACGCGGCGCTGCGACTGGTGCGCTCCCTGCCGGGAGTGCGGGTGCTGCCCGCCCGCGGTTTCCTGGTCGCGCACGAGGAGTTCGCCGGCTGGGCCGAGGGGCTCGGCGGACGGCTGCTCCAGGAGAACTTCTACCGCTGGGTGCGCGAACGGCACGACCTGCTGATGGACGGCGGTCGCCCGGCCGGGGGCCGGTTCAACCACGACCACGACAACCGCGAGCCCCCGCCGCGGGGCGCCACCGCACTGGACGTGCCGGGGCCGTACCGGCCGCGCGAGGACGACATCGACGCCGAGGTGCGGGAGGACCTCGAGCGGTGGGAGCGCGAGGGCGTGGTGCGGTTCGTCGGCCGGGACGGTCCCCGCCGTTTTCCCGCCACCCGGCGCGAGGCCCTGTCGGCGCTGCGCCGTTTCGTGGCGCACCGGCTGCCCGCTTTCGGGCCGTACGAGGACGCGATGCTGGCCGGTGACCCGGTGATGGCCCACAGTCTGCTGTCGTCCTCGATGAACCTGGGACTGCTGCACCCGGCCGAGTGCGTGGAGCGTGCCGAACGGGCCTGGCGTGAGGGCGCCGTTCCGGTGAACAGCGCCGAGGGGTTCGTACGCCAGGTCGCGGGATGGCGTGAGTACGTCTGGCAGTTGTACTGGCACTTCGGCGACGACTACCGGCACGGCAACGCCCTCGGGCACACACGGGAGTTGCCGGCCTACTTCACCGGACTCGACGCGGACGCGGTCACCGCTCGCTGTCTTTCCGGGGTGCTCGCCCAGGTCCGTGACACCGGGTGGACGCACCACATCCCCCGGCTGATGGTGCTGGGCAGCCACGCCCTGCAGCGCGGCTGGGACCCGGCCGCCGTCACCGACTGGTTCCACCGCTGCTTCGTCGACGGTTACGACTGGGTGATGCTGCCGAATGTGGTCGGCATGTCCCAGTACGCGGACGGCGGCCGGATGACCACCAAGCCGTACACCTCGGGCGGCGCCTACATCCACCGGATGAGCGACCTGTGCGAGGGCTGCGCCTACCGGCCGACCCAGCGCACCGGCGCTCGCGCATGCCCGTACACCGCCGGGTACTGGGCCTTCCTGCACCGGCACCGGCACCGCCTGTCCGGCAACGCCCGGATGCGGCGGGCGGTGCAGGGCCTGGACCGGCTCGCCGACCTCGACGAGGTGCTGCGCCAGGAACAGCGGCGGGGCGACGGGGTGCCGTGACAAGGCGGCCCCGGCGCACGGTGCCGACGGCGCTCGCCGTGCCTCGTCAGGACGGCACGGCGAGCGTGGGTCGGGGGCGGCTACTCGACGATCTTCAGCAGTTTGTTCGCGGTTCCCTGGGCGGGGTTGGAGATCTTGTCGGGTGTGGCGCCGTCGGTGAGCGCCTTGGCGACCTGCTCCGGCGTGGCGTCCTTGTGGCCCGCCAGGTAGACGGCCGCGGCGCCGACGACGTGCGGCGTCGCCATGGACGTGCCCGATATGGTCTTGGTGCCCTCGTCGCTGTCGTTCCACGCGGAGGTGATGTCGGAGCCGGGGGCGTACACGTCCACGACCGAGCCGTAGTTGGAGAAGTCCGACTGCTTGTCGTCCTTGGTCGAGGACGCGACGGTGACGGCTTCCTTCACGCGGGCCGGGGAGCCCTGACCGGCGTCGGAGGATTCGTTGCCCGCGGCGACGGCGAAGGTGACGCCGGCCGCGATGGCCTTGCCCACGGCTTCGTCGAGGGCCTCGTCGGCGCCACCTCCCAGACTCATGTTCGCGACGGACGGGCCCTGATGGTTCTTGGTGACCCAGTCGATGCCGGCGACGACCTGTTCGGTGGTTCCGGAGCCGTTGTCGTCGAGCACTCGGACGGCGACGATCTTCGCCTTCTTCGCGACACCGTGGGATGTGCCCGCGATCGTGCCGGCGACATGGGTGCCGTGCCCGTTGCCGTCATTGGCGTCGTTGTCGTTGTCCACGGCGTCGAAGCCGGAAGCGGCCCGTCCCTGGAAGTCCTTGTGCGAGGTGCGCACGCCGGTGTCGATGACGTACGCGGTCACGCCCTCGCCCGCGCTGTCGGGGTAGGCGTACTTGCTGTCGCCGGCGGTGTCCGCCTGGTCCAGGCGGTCGAGGCCCCAGGAGGGCGGGTTGTCCTGGGTGGCGTTGATGCTGAACTTCTTGACCTGCACCACCTTGGCGACCGACGGGTCGGCGGCGAGACGCCTGGCCTCGGCGGGCGAGAGGCCGCCGACGGAGAAGCCGTCGAGGGCAGCGGTGTAGGTCCGCTGGAGCTTGCCGCCGTATTCCTTGGCGAGCGAGGGCTTGTTCACCTTGTCGTCCAGCGTGACGATGAAGCTGCCGGGTACGGCTCCCTTCGCGCCGAGGCCGTACACGGTTCCCTCGGCGGGAGCGGGTTCGGGAGCGATCTGTGCGTGGGCCGTCCCGAAGGTCGTCAGGGTTGCGACGACGGCCGTGGCGGTGAGGACCTGCATTCTGCGTGTGAATGCGCGAGCTGACATGTGAGGGTTCTCCTCGTCACTTTTCGTGGGGGGTGTGGGGGTTCGGACCGGAACCGCGTTCGGTCCGCCTCGAACCTGACTCATTGATGTGCTCAGATCAAGAGCTTCACGCCAACCCACGCCGTTTCAGCAGGTCAGTTGCGCACGAACCGGCCACGCTCCCAGCGCGCTTCTTCATCACACGCCGGACGCTCATACGGACGTTGTGTCGAGGGTGTGTGACCATGCGCCCGGGGTGGCGGTGGTTCCGAACAATCTGGGTAGACAGCGCCAGTTCCACAGCAAGCGATTGCGGACCAACATCTTGTTCAACACAAAATGTGTGGCGGACCGCGCCCGGCAGCGAGAACCAGGCCGATTCGTTACCCCGGCCTGACACGCGCCGCCGCCCGCGGTCGCGAACGGCCGTTCAGGGCGTGAACGGAGGAGCCGCGTCGCCGCGGGCGTCCAGGGGACAGGCGTTCAGGAGTGTCGCGGCGTCTGCTTGTCCGGGCATCGGGACGGTGTGGGAGGCCGGCGGGCGGTGTCCGTGCATGAGCCAGTTCTCCAGGGCCGTGAAGGCCGTGCGATGGCATGGCGTGAGCGGACGCAGGCGGTGCGGGTGGGTGTCGACGAGGGCGTCCGTGTGGGTGCCGCCCTCGATGCGGTAGTAGCGGTGCAGCCGGTCGCGGCCGGCCTGGCGCACCATGCGGGCGTAGACGTCGGAGTCCTGGGTGATCGGCAGCAGGACGTCCAGGGTGCCGTGCAGGGTGATCAGCGGTTTGCCGATCCGGCCGGTCAGAGCGATCTTCTCCATGGCCTTGCGGACCTCGCGGGGCCGGGCCGCGTAGTCGTAGTCGGCGTCACAGGCCGGGGTGCCCGGCGCGCAGAAGGGCGTGCCCGCCTCGGCCGGGCCGTCGAAACCGGGATCCAGCTCCTCGCGGTAGATGCGCTGGGTCAGGTCCCAGTACACCCTGTGGTGGTACGGCCAGAGGAACTCGGACCCTGCCGGGAAGCCGGCGGTGTGCAGAGCTCTGCGTGCCGCGTCGGCTCCCTCACCACCGGTGGCGAACACGGGGTGGTTGCGCAGCGCCTGGGGAAGGAAGTCCAGCAGGGTGGGCCCGTCGGAGCGCCACAGGGTGCCCTCCCAGTCGACTCCCCCGTCGTAGAGGCCGGGATGGTTCTCCAACTGCCAGCGCACGAGGTACCCGCCGTTGGACATGCCGGTCGCCAGTGTGCGTGACGGCGGGCGGCGGTAGTGGCGGGCGACCGTGGCGCGGGCGGCCCGGGTCAGCTGGGTGAGCCGGTCGTTCCATTCGGCGATGGCGTCGCCCGGCTCCTTGCCGTCCCGGTAGAAGGCCAGGCCGGTGTTGCCCTTGTCGGTGGCGGCGTAGGCGTAGCCGCGGGAGAGCACCCAGTCGGCGATGGCGCGGTCGTTGGCGTACTGCTCCCGGTTGCCGGGGGTGCCGGCGACCACCAGACCGCCGTTCCACCGGTCGGGCAGACGGATGACGAACTGGGCGTCGTGGTTCCAGCCGTTGTTGGTGTTGGTGGTGGACGTGTCCGGGAAGTAGCCGTCGATCTGGAGGCCGGGTATTCCGCTGGGCACGGCCAGATCCCTGGGCGTCAGGCCCGCCCAGTCGGCCGGGTCGGTGTGACCCGATGCGACGGTGCCCGCAGTGGTCAACTCGTCGAGGCAGGCTACGCGTTGATGCTCGGCGCCCGGTACGCGCACCCGGGTGGGGTGCATGCAGTGGATGCCGCCCGGGCCGGCCGGTGCCGCCGCGGCGGGTGGGGCGGGTTCGGCAGGCTCGGCGGGTTCGGCAGGCGAGGCGGTGAGCGTGCAGGTGAGGGCGGCCAGGGCCAGGCCCGCCGAACCGCCGCGGAGCCAGGAGCGGGCCGGGGGGCGGGATGTGAGCCGCATGGGTGAGCCTCCGCGGTCGGGTACAGGGATGCGCGGGAGGCTATGGCGCCGTTCGGCTGCCACATATGGGGCCGCCCAACACCATCCGGGGCCGCTGCGTAGCTGTCGGCACCACCGGACGCTGAGCGGATCGGCCCTACCACCGTGGGCGGGGGCGGGTCCGGGAGCTCCTGCCCCCTCTGTCGACTGCTGCCATACACGGCCGTGCACGAGCCGGGAAATGTACCGCCGTCACACAGGTTCTCTTCACGCGTGGCTGTCCCACCCATGCCGCCGTCGGGACGCGCACACCGATGATGCACGCCACACGCTCGTCGCCGCTCCCCCGGTACCGGCGAGCTCCCCCCACATCAGGAGGCAGTCGTCATGGGACAGTCGCATCCTGCGTTCCGTTTCTCACGGGCCCGGGCCCTCGTCAGAGGCCTGCGCCGATGGGCAACCGCCGCCGGGGCTCTCGCCCTGACCGGCGGGCTGCTCGCTGCCGGCCCCCAGGCATCCGCCGCGGGTCTGACCCAGGTCACCGGGTTCGGCACCAACCCCGGCAACCTGTCGATGTACACCTACGCGCCGGACGCTCTGCCCGCCGGGGCCCCCTTGGTCGTCGCCCTGCATGGCTGCACGCAGAGTGCGAACGACTACTACGCGCACTCCGGCTGGCCCAAGTTCGCCGACGCCTACGGTTTCGCGCTGGTCCTGCCCCAGACCAGCAGCGCCAACAACGCCAACTCCTGCTTCAACTGGTTCCAGCCGGGCGACAGCGGACGCGGCCGGGGTGAGGCGCTGTCGATCAAGCAGATGGTGGACAAGGCCGTCGCGCTGTACGGCGGCGACACCCGGCGCGTCTACATCACCGGCCTGTCCGCCGGCGGCGCCATGACGGCGAACATGCTGGCCGCCTACCCCGACGTCTTCGCGGGCGGGGCGATCGGCTCCGGACTGCCCGCCCACTGCGCGAGCAGTGTGTCCACGGCGTACACCTGCATGTACAGCCCGCCGGACAAGAGCCCCGCCCAGTGGGGGGAGTCGGTGCGTTCGGCCGCTCCGGCCGGCACGCACTCCTGGCCGCGCGTGGCGATCTGGCAGGGCACCGCCGACACCACCGTGCGGCCGGCCAACGCCACGGAGCTGCGCGACCAGTGGACGAACGTGTGGGGCATCGGCCAGACGCCGTCCCGTACGGAGAGCCTCGGCGGGGGCACCACGCTGAGCGTGTACGACGATGCCTCCGGCCGCTCCGCCGTCGAGGTCTACACCGTCTCCGGCATGGGGCACGGACTGGCCGTCGACCCGGGCAGCGGCGCCGAACAGTGCGGCAGCGCCGGAACCTACTACCTCGACTCCATCTGCTCCAGCTACCACACCGCCCGCTTCTGGGGGCTCGACGGCGACGAGGACACGGGCTCCCTGCCCGCGCCCACCGGGCTGACGGTCACGGGTACCACCGACACCACGGTCTCCTCGAGCTGGCAGGCGGTCGCAGGCGCGGCCTCGTACGCCGTCCGTCGCGACGGCACACAGGTGGGCCGTACGACGTCGGTTTCCTACACCGACACCGGCCTGGCCGCCGGCACGACATACCGCTGTACGGCGACCGCCGTGGACACCGCCGGTGAGACGGGCAGCGCCTCCCCCGCCGTGGCGGCCACAGCCACCGGCTTCACGCCCACGTGTCACACGGCCGACAACTACGAGCACACAGCCGCCGGCCGCGCCTACCGGAGCGGCGGTCACGCCTACGCCAAGGGTTCGGGCCAGGCCATGGGGCTGTGGAACACCTTCACCGGTCACACCCTCAGGCAGACGGCGCCCGGTCACTACGTCATCGACGACGCGGGCTGTCCGGACTGACCCTCAGCCGCCCACGTCACGCCGCGGCATCACACCGCCCTTTGGCACGTCGGCCCCTGACACCGCTGGCGCCCGTCCTCGTACGGCCTCAGCTCTGCGCCTCGGAATCAAGGCGCGCGAGCCCCTGTTCCCGAGCGTGCGGCGATCTCCTCGGGGACGGAGGGATCGGTTTCCCGCGTGTGCTCTGCAGATCCGTGGAACGCATGCCACCGGATCTGCAGAGCGGGAGGTCATCGTCTGCGGGCCCAGCCGCCGCCGACTCCGGCCACCTGGAGAGCGAGGCACAACAGTCCCAGCAGCATGACGTTCGTCGAAGAGAACACGTCGTTGGTGCTGATCTCTGCCGCGTTGATCAGGAACGCGAAGAAGAACAACACCGCCGCGACTATGCCGAGCATGAAACGAGCTCCTCTCGTTGGGGGTGAAGCCCGTATGCCCCGCCTCCGCCTTCGCAGTCACCCTGATGGTGCCTTGGACGCACCATGCAGGGAGATGCGGGCTGCGATGCGCTTGCCGACCGTCTCCCGGTGGACGGACAGGGCATCGGTCACCGCCTTGACGATCTCCAGGCCATGGCCACCGATCCGGCCGGGATCAGCCGTCCGGGGCGCCGGGACCTTGGGATCGCTGTCCCACACGACGACTTCCACCGCCCGCGTGGTCAGGCCCAGTTCCACCAGGACGGGCCCGGGGGCGTACTTGTAGGCGTTGGTGACCAGTTCGCTGACCACCAGCTGGGTGAGGTGCTTCGCGCGGACAGGTACCGTCAAGCCGTAGTCCTCGCAGGCCTGTTCCAGGAAGGCGATGGCGCGTTGGCGGGCGTCCGCGATGCAGCCGTCGTCGCCCCCCAGAGCGAAACCCACCCGTATCAGATGCTCCTCCAGCGTCGTACACCCGCCACCGTCGGTCTCAGATTCCACTGGCCCCGCCTTCCCCGTTCGCCAGCCGGTACCCCGAGTCCCGCCGAACATGCCCCCGTCGAGGTCACGACCGTCACGTGGGTGCATGCGGCCGGGGGCACGGGGAAGGATCACCCGGACGCGTCCCGTCCTGGGGCACCTAGATCGCAGTCGAGGAAAAAGTGGCCCACAGGGAAAGAACGGACCGGCACGGACGCCTCCATGCCGAGCAGCGCGACGTCGAGGGCATCCGTGTCGTGACACTACGGGGCGAGATCGACCACGACGTCCAGGACGTGCTCAGCGCAGCCCTGCTCACCGAGAGCGGGGCTGTGCCGCCGCGGATAGTCGCCGACCTCACCGATGTCACCTTCATGGACTCCAGCGGCATCAACGTCTTCGTCGCCACCCACCGACGGGTCAGCAGCGCAGAGGGATGGGTACGCATCGCCGGCGCCCAGCCGTCGGTGCTGCGCGTCCTGCAGCTGGTCGGCATCGATACGGTCATCACCTGCCACCCCACCACCGAACAGGCCCTCCACTCCGACCTCTGACCCAGGCGCCGGCAGTGATGTCGCACACGGACGGTGACCGGCATTGCCCGGCGCTTTGTGGGTATGCGCTGCCCGTGCTGGACAAAGGATCGAGGGACACGGCGAACTGCATGGACGAGCAAGAGGAAGGTGACGGCGGGCATCCGCTGGCCACCCGTGCCATATCCGTGTCCGCTGCCTTCGAGGACGACACGGGGATCGCTGAAGCCCGGGACCTGGCCCGCTCCTTCCTGACGCGTGTGCAGGCGGTACACGGACTTCCGGTCTCCGGCCGGGCCATGGGCATGGTGCAGCTGGTGGTCAGCGAGCTGGTCACCAACGCCCGCAAGTACGCCCCGGGCCCCTGCCTGCTCACACTCGAGATCGCCGACGGGGCCGCGCGGATCAGTGTCTGGGACAGCAGCACCACCCTGCCGGCGATCCTTGCTCCCGACCCCAGCCGGATCGGCCAGCACGGCCTGGAGATCGTCGCCGCCATCTGCGTCAGCTTCGCCATCCACCGTGAGCCGGTCGGCAAACGCATCACGGCGGACGTCATGCTCGCCGACGACCCCGGCGGCGCTCCGGCGGGCCGCCAGAAGCTGTGATACGGCGGGACAACGCCCTGGGCGCGGCCCTGTGCGCCATCGTCGGGGCCCCGCTCACGAAATCGCCGTGACCGGGGTCCCTGCATCAGCCACCTCGGAAGGTGCCGACCGCCGCTAGTTCCGGTATCGGAACACGATCCGGCCGCGCGTCAGGTCGTACGGCGGGAGCTCCACCAGCACCCGGTCCTCCAGCATGATCTTGATGTAGTTCTTGCGGATCTTCCCGCTGATGTGCGCGAGCACCTGGTGGCCGTTCTCGAGCTCCACGGTGAACATGGCGCTGCGCAGGCACTCGACGACCTTGCCCTCGACTTCGATGACGTTCTTGTTCCGCGTCATCGCACCAGCTCCAGGTTGCTGCTCATCGGCCGGGCGCCGCCGATGCCCTCGAACAGCGCCGAGGCCGCTCGGTTGGACTCGTTGACCTCGGCCCAGGCCGCGGTGGCCCCGGAGCGGTGCAGCGTCCCCAGCGCGTGGGCCAGCAGCGCCCGCGCGATGCCGCGGCGCTGCTCGCCGGCCCGGACCGCGACCAGTCCGATGCGCGGACGTTTCACCCTCACCACCCGGATCAGACCCAGGTAGCGGTCGGGTCCCGCGGCCACCGCGTACTTCGACGGGTCGACGACGGTGTCGCCTTGAGCGCGGGGAACCACCTCCGCGGGCATCGACTGCCACCCGACGGTCGCCTCGACTTCGTCACGGATCGCGCGGTCCACCGCCCGCAGCCGACTCTCGTCCGCCTGGCCGGCGGGCACGATCGTCACGCCCGGAGGCGGCAGGACGTCGTCGAGCCCGGTGACGCTCGGGTCGGTCGGCACGACGTACTCCCACTCGCGGCGCCGGATCGTGAAACCGGCCCGCTTCCAGCCGGTCGTCAGCTCGACGTCGGCTTCGTCGACCACCGTGTACAGCGGTGCCGGGAGTTCCGCCGACATCGCCTCGGCGAGCAGGTCGAAGGCGGTGTCGTGCCAGGCGTCGATGCTGACGAACAAGCGTCCGTCGGGCCGGTGTTCCGCATGCCCGCGGCCGACCACCAGGTCGTCATCCAGTGCGTGCCATTGCCTGTCCGCGACACGCGTGATCACCACCGCGTTCTCGCCCAGGCCGGAAGTGAAGGGCTTTGTGTTCATCGGAGTCTCCCTCCAGGAGTGCCTCGATCTCAGGCGCTCCTGGCGACACCGAACGTCAGCCGCCGGACCGTGACGGGTTGAGGGAGCACCCACGGGTAACTGTGTTCACGGGGCTCACCTCCCTACGACGATGTCACGGTCCACCGCGAAAGTAGCAGTGGGCCGTCTCCTCGCTCAAAGCCTTTTCCGCAGGGTCGTTCGGCATGCCCGGGTCGCGGGCCGGGGCCCTCGGTGCGGTCCCGGCCCCGCGAGGCCGGGCCTACACGCGGTCGGCGGCGATCAGGACGTACTGGAAGGAGCCGTCCCGGTAGGACTCGATGAACGCCTCCTCGATCCCGGTGACCAGCGAGGACGTGGCCCGAAGCTCCCAGTAGGGCAGGGTGTCCGGGGTGAGGTCGACGATGGTCTGCGGCACGAGCCGGTTGTCGGCCATGGCGCGCAGATACTCACGGCGGGAGTGGATGTTGCACTCGAAGTGGGCGTTGATCTGGGAGACCCACTTCGACGGCTGGCCGTAACGGGGGTTCCAGCAGCCGGTGATCGTCACGTACCGGCCGCCCACCTTCAGGAAGCGGGAGTGCTCGGCGAAGAGGTCGTGGAGGTCGACGTACATGGTCGACTCGTTGTTCCACGAAGCGGTGATGCTGCCCTTCTCGAAGGGCGTGTCGAGCATGTTGCACACGCGGGAGCGGACGTGGTCCTCGATCCGCAGTTCTCGCGCGCGCCGGTTGCCGAAGTCGGCCTGGGTGGCGGACAACGTCACACCCTCGACCTTGCAGCCGAAGCGACGGTGGGCCATGACCATGGATCCGCCGCGGCCGCAGCCGGCGTCGACGAGGGTGTCCTCGGGTCCGATGGCGCCGAGGTGGTCCATGAGGGCCTCTGCCTGTGCCGACTCCAGCCGGTGCAGCTCCGCGATGAGCTTCTTCTCGTACTCGCTGTGTGCCGGGTCGCCGAGCGCGGCGTGGTCCACTTCACCGATGCCGTAGTGGTGGTGGTAGAGCCCGTCCACGTCGCCGAGGCGCAGGTTGACCGGTCGCGCCTCGTTGTTCCAGTAGCGGGCGATGTCCCCCTGGTAGGGCGTCGCCGGGGCCGGGATCTTCGCGGTGACGGGGGAGGTCGTTTCAGTGGTCACAGAGATATCCGTTCTCTACCAGAAGTCGGGCAGGCTGTAGCGGTAGGTGTTGGTGCGGTGCCAGTCGTGGTTGCCGTCGACCCAGGCGGCCAGGCCCCTGAGGAAGCGCAGCACGGCGGGCAGGGGGTACGACGCGGCGAGGTCGGCGGCGGCCGCCTCGAAGGCGTGCATGAGTTCGTTGTGGACCGCGACGGCCTTCAGATAGGCGTCGCGCTCGGAGAGCTGCTCGCGTTCCGCGATCACCACCGGCAGGTTCAGGTGGCGGCCCGGGCTGTTGAGTTCCTTGGTGTACGAGTAGAGGTCGTTGACGATGGTGGTGGCATTGCCGGCGAGGGCGATGACCCGCTGCATGTCCGGCTGGGCGTGCAGGTCCGCGGGCAGTTCGTAGCCGCCTACGGTGTCGGTGATCGTGGGGCAGGGGCGGAAGTTGTTGAACTGGCGCATCGCCAGGTACTCCCACACCTCCGGGACGTGATCGGTCTCCGCCCAGGCGGCCTCGGCGAGATAGCCCATGTGGAGCCGGGCCATGTCGTGCCGGTAGCGGTCGGCCTGGGAGGGCGTGGCGGCGCGGACGAAGTAGTCCATGGCGCTGTGGTAGGCCCGGCGCGGGGCGTCCGAGGTGAGCGACTCCTGCCAGGCCGGCGCGTACTCCGCGGTGGTGTGGAGTTGGTCGAGCGCGGTGTGCGCGAGGAGGATGCGCCCGCCGAGACCGACGGGTGACCCGCCGTGGTCCTCGCAGTAGCAGTCGTCCAGCGCGTTCTCCGCGACCATCAGCCGTGTGGCGAGCATCAGGTGGTCGACCGTGGGGGCGTCGGGGTGGCACCCGACCATGTAGCGGCCGACGGAGAAGCCGTCGAACTGCCCTTCCCACTCCTCGGGGTAGAGCTGGACCTCGTCCTCCGCCCACCGCTTGATCCGGCTGCTCACCTCTTCGACGCGTACGGGGTCGGGCTCCGGGACCGGGTGGTGGTAGAGGCCGGGGACGGCTCGCCCCTCGGCGGGCGCGGCGGGAGCCGACGGCACCTGGTCCGGGAGCGAAGGGGCGTCTCCGCGGGTCAGGGAGAGCGATGTCGTGCCCAGTCCGGTCGGTCCGCGCAGGATCCGTTGGAGGGCGGAGTCGGCCGCGGGAACGGCAGGCGTGTCCCGTACGGCGGAGGGGGACGGTGGTGGTGGGGGGCCGGGGATCGGGACCGGCGGATGCAGTGCGCCGAGGAACTGCGGGGCCGTCGGCGGGACCGGAACGTGGTGCACCACCGGCGGGCCGCGTCCTGCACGGCTGTGGGCGGCGTCGGTTGCTGCTCAGGGGGTGACGATCCGAGGGGCCCGGAGTCGGGCATCGGCGGCTCCTTGCTGCGGGGGGGACTCCGTTACGCGTGGAGGTGACCGGAGGTGGACCTGCCGCGCGGGTGAGGGCTTCAGTGGGGCCTGGGGGCGATCTGGACGTTCTCCAGCACACCCAGGGCATCGGGCAGGAGCACCGCGGCGGAGTAGTAGGTGCTGACGAGGTAGGAGATGATCGCCTGTTCGTTGATGCCCATGTACCGCGCGGCGAGCCCCGGTTCGTACTCGTCCTGCAGTCCGGTCTTGCGCAGGCCGATGACGCCCTGGTTCTTCTCGCCGGTGCGCATCGCGATGATGGAGCTGGTCTGCTCCTTGCTGATCGGGATCTTGTTGCAGGGCAGGATGGGCACCCCGCGCCAGGCGGGGACGGACTGTCCGCCGAGGTCGACATGGTCGGGATACAGACCGCACGCGTTGAAGCCACGCCCGATGGCGGCGATGGTCCTGGGGTGGGCGAGGAACATCTTGGTGCCGCGGCGGCGGCAGAGCAGATTGTCCATGTCGTCCGGGGTGGGCGGGCCGGAGTGGGGCTGGATGCGCTGCTT
Source organism: Streptomyces luteogriseus (assembly GCF_014205055.1). Taxonomy (NCBI): domain Bacteria; kingdom Bacillati; phylum Actinomycetota; class Actinomycetes; order Kitasatosporales; family Streptomycetaceae; genus Streptomyces; species Streptomyces luteogriseus. The sequence continues at coordinate 8,495,722 of NZ_JACHMS010000001.1, read as the reverse complement.
GAAGTCGGCGTTGTGCAGGAGCCCGAACTCGCGGTTGTTGACCAATTCGTGTTCCTGACGCTCACGCAAGGCCTCGATGGTGAGCCTGAGTTGCTCCTCCGTCTGGTTCATCGGCCCGTTGTAGAGGTCGGCCACCCGGGAGTGGATCCTCAGAACGGTCTGCGCCACGGAGAGTTCGTACTCGCGCGGCTCCAGTTCGTAGTCGACGAAGGTGCCCGGCAGTTCCGCCTCCCCGACATGGCCTGCCGACATGGCGATCTCGGCCTCGCCGTGCTTGTTCTGCCGGTGCCGCGCACGAGAGGTGTACGCCTCGACGTGGGCCTGGAGGGCGGGCGAGGAGGCCTGCACGGCGGCGAAGTCGGCGCGGGTGAGTGTGAGGAGGGTGCCGGAGGTCTCGGCGGTGACCGTGCGGTCGTGGCGGGCGTCGGAGTCCAGCAGGGCGTTCTCACCGAAGCGGTCACCGTCCGCGAGCACCTCGAGGGCGATCTCTCCGCCGTACTTGCCCTCGGAGGTCTGGCTGAGCCGGCCGTGGGCGATCAGGTGGATCCCGTCCGCGGAGCTGCCGCGCTCGGCGAGGACGTCGCCGGCCGTGAAGTCGCGCTGGGTGCAGCGGTCGGCGAGGGCGGTGAGGACGTCCGTGTCCTCGAACCCGCGCAGCAGGGCCAGTTCACCGAGTTCCCGGGGGATGACGCGGACCCTGGCGCCCTCCTGGACGAACTCGATGCACCCGTCGCCGACGGTATGGCGCAGCCGCCGGTTGACCCGGTAGGCGCCGCCTTCGGCCTCGACCCAGGGCAGCATCCGCAGCAGCCAGCGGGAGGTGATCTCCTGCATCTGCGGAACGGACTTGGTGGTGGTGGCGAGGTTGCGGGCGGCGGCCGTGCTCAGGGATTGCTGCGGCGCTGCGCGGCTGGTCTCGGTTTCCGGGATGCTCTCGACGGTCATCGGAGGCGGTTCTCCTTGCACAGCGGGGCGACCGACGGCACACGGGTGCGCCGACGGGGAGACAGGGAGGACTGGACAACGAGCGGGAAGAACCACACGGATCCGCCCACCTGCAGAAGCTATCCATTGGGCAGGCCGTATCCGCCGGGAAGACGAGCCGCTTACCTCGAAGCAGTGACAATCTGTTGAATGCGGTTTATCGGTCCGCGACGTGAGATCGACACCTCCTCGCCCGGGAGGCACTTGAGTTTCCAGCGGCTGGAGGGTCCAGGATCTCTGCCATGGACGACGAACGCCCCGAGGTGCTCACCATCGGCCGGCTCGCGCGCCGCACCGGCCTCTCGGTGCGTACCCTGCGCTTCTGGTCGGACGAGGGAGCGGTGCCGCCCGTGGCCCGCTCCGCGAGCGGCTACCGGTTGTACGACGCCGGGTCCGTGGCCCGCGTCGAGCTGGTGCGAACCCTCCGGGAGCTGGGCCTCGGGCTCGACGAGGTGTGCCGGGTGCTGAGCGGTCGGACCACGGTCGCCGAGGTCGCCGACGCGCACGTGACCGCGCTCGACGCGCAGATCCGCTCCCTGAAGGTGAGCCGGGCCGTCCTGTCCACCGTGGTGACACGTGGTTCCACTGCTGAGGAGACGGCACTGATGAACCGGTTGGCGCGGCTTTCCGCCGCCGAACGCAAGCAAGTCATCGATGAGTTCAAGGAGGAGGTGTTCGGCGGGCTCGACGCCGAGCCACGCCTGCGCGACCGCGTACGCGCCATCACCATCGAACTGCCCGACGATCCCACACCCGACCAGGTCGACGCCTGGATCGAACTGGCCGAACTGGTGGGGGACCCCGGCTTCCGCGCCCGGCTGCGCTCCTGGATGGAGCTCAACACGCCCGCACCCGGGCAGGGTCCCCCGCCCGGGGCGTCCATCTGGTGGGCCAGGCAGGTCGTGCAGAGCGTCGCCGAAATCAGAAGGCGCGGGGCCGCCCCCGACGGGCCGGAGGCGGCCGACCTGCTGTCCGAGCTGTTCGGCGAGGCGGACCGGGTCGCCGTCCTGCGCAGCCTGGAGGCCGGGATCGAGGCAGGAGCGGAGCGTTACCGCAGGCTCGTCGCCCGCGTGCGCGGACAGCATGCGTCGCCCGACGCGAGCGAGGAGCTAGAGTGGCTGGCACGGGCCCTGCGCGCCGCGGATCGGGCCTGATCGGCCGTATCGCGCTCGTTCGCCGTCATCTCGTACACACGAGGTGACGGCGAACGGTGGCACGACCCGCCTCGACGGCTCAGGCCGCCGCGCGCCACCACGCGGGAGACACACTGAGGCTCCAGACCTCGCCCGTCTGCTCCCCGGCGTTCTCGTCAGCGCGGACGAAGATCCTCACGCCGGACTCGGGCACCCGGTAGCGGTGCGTGTCCCCGGACGTGCCGTCCTCGTCCGGCTCGGATTCGATCGAGCAGCCGAGCCCGGCGATCGCGGCGGCCAGGTCCTCGAAGCGCGTCGAGGGAGCGAAGACGCCGTACGCATCGCGCAGGGCCGCCGGGACGGACGACTCGGTGTCCCACCGCAATCGGTGCACCTGCACGCTCACTCCGAAGCAGGGCCGGGCGCCGTCCTCCTCCTGGAACGAGAGCTCCACGAGCCCGTAGTCCCGGCGCAGCAGGCTGCCGTCCTCGGCGTCGAGGAAGTCGGCGCCGAGCCTGGTCTCCCATTCGGCGGGCTGCGCGCCGATGCCCACGCCCAGCACGTCGCCGCGGGTGGCGACATGGGCGTAGAAGTCGAGGCCGGACATCTACATCCTCTCCATCGCTTCGATCAGGGCCTGCAGTTCGGCCGTGCGGTCGTTGCTGAAGCGCCACTGCGGGTTGCGGCCTTCCTTCATGGCCTTGGCGCTGGACTCGAAGACCTCCTTGGCGCCCTTCGTCACCCTGATCATGTCAGCGCGCACCTTGGGGTCGGATTTGATCGTCGCGACGACGGCGTCGACCTGCTTCTGCGTGGCGGTGCCGTTCCTCAGCCGAATGGCCTCGCCCCGGATGCCGCCCTGGCCGTCCGGGCGCAGCGCCACTTCCATGCCGTCCTTCATGTTGACGTGAGCGCCCTTGGTGACCCAGTCCTGGTCGACCTGGCCCACGTGGTCGATCTCGAGGCTGCACTTGTTCTTCTTGGCATTGTGGACCAGGACGGGTGTGCTTCCGGCGAGCACGTAGTACGTGTGCGTGCCGGCGACGGTGAGGTTGTGGACCGTCTGCTCGACGGTGCGCGTGGCGACCGCGGTGACTTCCACGTCCCCGCCCGTGCTGGTGCGCAGCTCCGTTCCCGCGGTCAGGTCCACGGCATCGGTCCACAGGCCCGGGCCCGGCGTCCAGAAGGGGTGGCGGTCCGTCGCCGTGATCGTGTCCGTGCGCTCCCCCGCTGCGCCGTCGGTGTCCACGACGACGGTGATCAGGCGCTTCTCCCCCGTTCCCGTGATCAGGTCGGTCACCGGCTCGGCCCGGGTGGAGCCGGTTCCGGGATCGGTGGCCAGCACCTCGTCTCCTTCGCGCACGCGCTCGATCGGTGTGCTGCCCCCGTCGCCCATGAGGACCAGCGTCCCGGCCGGGAAGCTGTTGTCGGTGACGCTTCCGGCGACGCACGTGCCCTTGCGGGCGGTCCGCACGTCGTCGCCGTCCAGGGCCTTCTTGCCCGTCTTGAGCCAGCGCAGCACGACCAGCGCTCCCGTGGCCCGGTCGAAGCCGCTCAGCTCCTCGCCGGTGGCGAGGTCCTTGCCCGTGACGGCCTCGACGATGCCCTTGCCGTCACCGATGCCGGGCAGCAGGTCCAGCAGCAGTCCCATGCGGCGCTGCTGCTCGTCGGCGTCCAGTCCGGAGGTGCCGGAGCCCCAGGTGTCCTTGAGGTGCGAGAAGTCGAACTCGATGCCGGGCAGCTCCTTGAGCTTCTCGGCGCCCTTCTTGATGCCGGGCACGTGCTTGTTGAGCTCGTCCATGCCCTTGTTGGCCTGGCCGATCCCCCGGTTCATCTCGTCCATGCCCTTGTTGGCGCGGCCGATCCCCCGGTTCATCTGGTCCAGGGCGCCGTTCACCTCACCCAGCGAGTCGTTCATGTCGTCGAGGGCATGACTCATCTGGCTGAGGCCGGCGTTGATCTTGTCGAGGTCCTTGCCCATGCCCTCGAGACCGGTCCTGATGCTGGTCGCCGCCTTCTGGAACTCCGGGTCGCCGACGAGAGCGGCCAGGGCGAAGATGATCTGCAGGAACGCGACGGTGACCTCGGCCAGCGCCACCACGGTCTGGATGGTCTCGTTGACCTTCGCGAGCCGGTGGTCGACGTCCGCCTGCGCGGCGGCGTAGGCGGCGCGGATCTTCTTCTCGGCCTCGGCCCGCAGGGCCGGGTCGGTGATGGCGGCGGGGTCCTGTTTGACCGCCTCCTTCAGCTCCTCGAACCCGGCGAGCTCCTTGCGGAGGCCGGCGAAGTGCTGGGTGTTGTCCTTGTGCAGGTAGTGGATGGCGTACGCGGCCACCCCCACGCCGGCGCCGACCCGGATCGCCTTGTCGGCGAACTCCCGGTAGCAGGCGGGCTTTTCGAGCAGCGGCTTGCCGCCGCACCCGGAGTACTTGGCTGCTGCTCTGACGATTCCGGCGAGCTTCTCGGCGGCGCTGACGGCCGCCTGGCGCCTGTCGATGCCCTCGGCCGCGGCAGCGGTCTTCTCCCCCAGGCCCGGGCCGAACAAAACCGCCAAGGCCATCAGAAACGCGACAGTGTGCCGCGTCATACGGTGATGCATACACGTCCTACGTCGAGGGCCCGCGGATGCACGGCTGGTCGACCGTCGCGCGGGCCCAGAGTCCTCGGACGAGAACTCCCCCTGAAAATTACCGAGCGGTAGCTTACGTGAGGTGCACACCGCCCGTGACGGCAGCAGCACGTCGCAGCGGGGTGCGTAGGATGCTCCTCATGCAGGTGCGCAGTACATCCATGCGTGGCGAGATCGTCATACGCCGGGCTGTCGCCCGGGACGTCAAGCGACTCACGCGGCTCGTGCGCGGCTCGCGCGCCTACGAGGGTCAGTACGCGGGGATGGTCGAGGACTACCGCGTCGGGCCCGACTACATCGAGACGCATCGGGTCTTCGTCGCCGTCGACGCCGACGATGCCGGGGGCCGGGTGCTCGGTTTCTACTCGCTGGTCCTCGCGCCGCCGGAGCTTGACCTGCTCTTCGTCGAGAACGGGATGCAGGGCCGCGGCATCGGGCGGCTGCTCGTCGAGCACATGAAATCCGAGGCGCGCGTGGCGGGGCTGGACCGGGTCCGGGTGGTGTCACACCCTCCGGCCGAGGGGTTCTACCGCAGCGTGGGCGCGCTGCCCACCGGGACCGTCTCCGCGAACCCTCCTGCCGTGGCCTGGGACCGCCCCGAGCTGGAGTTCCCGGTCCAGTGACCACCGACCCGAGTCCGCGTGGGACGGGTGGCGGGCGGTGAGCTGTCAGACGGCGGATGCCCGTGGGGGCGTTGGGCGGTTACCGCTCAGCGGGTGGGCGGTCTCTGCCCGTGACGTCCTCGCCCCCACCACCATCCCGCTCGACGGTAGATCCCCGGGCTCAGCTCGACAGTTCCAGAAGGCGCTGCATCAGGAGTTGCTCCCTGTCTGCGGCCTCATGAACGAGTTTTGACGCACTGTGGAGGGATTCCCGTGAGGACGCGACTCCCGCCTCGTTCAGCAGTCCGGCCACCTCGGTCCACTTCTTCGACACCTCGCGGTACGCGTCCGAGACCTCCTGGTATTCGCCCGTGCCGGTGATATCGGCGGTCTCCGCCAGGAACTCCGCCCACATCGTGCGGAACAGGCCGCCGCCGGTTCCCGCGTCCTCCATGATCGTGCAGATCTCCGGAAGGCTGTCGGCGGGTGAGTCGAGGTCGTCGAGCCACTGCGGCATCAGGTCGGCGACCTTGTGCATGCCCTTGTATCCGAAGTTGGAGATCGGCGGATTCAGAAAGTCCTCCGCCGCCTTTTTGATGCCTTTGCGCGCGGCTTTCCCCAGATCGGGAATGCCGCCCTTGGGGAGGTCGAGGGTGAAGGCGCGATTGCGGGAACTCATCGGTCCCCGGGCGTTCCGCGCTGTTTCGAGGGATTCCCCGGAGGCCCACTGGAGGCCGAGCGGCCGGGTTTCGACCAGGGCGAAACGGTCGTCGTCGTAGCCGACGCACGCGACGTAGTGGGCCGCGAACCGGAAGTCGTCGGTGGAGTAGTCGAGGAAGTAGCGGTCGAGCTTGAGACCCACAATGGTTCCGGATTCAAGCTCGGCCAGCAGCTGTTCCTTCGCCCGCTTCACCGACGACGTCTCATGAACGGACAGCCGCAGTTTCAGCGCATTCGCGAGATTCTCGGACAGCGTGTCGGGCTTGATGCGGCCACCGACGAACGGGGTCGGCATCTGCTTCGTCCGCCAGTAGATGAACGACAAACCACCGGCGAGCCCGAAAATGAGCGACTCCGACAAGTCGACCTCCCGCTGCCGCAGGAGATTCACGAGGGTGGTCGACTCGCAATGGTTGCCGACGTACGGATCTTCTTCTAAAAGCGACACTTGTTCTCGTCTCCCTTCCATCGCGTAGAGCGTAGCGCAACCCCCTGAAGTACGATTGCGGACGCCGGAATCAGGGAGGTCTTCTTCGTTCAGATTCGCGAGACCAGGAAGTTGCCGAGGAACAGGTGATCCATCTCGGTCTTGAGGAAGCAGGACAGGGCGTCCGTGGGCGAGCAGACGATGGGTTCGCCGGCGACGTTGAACGAGGTGTTGATCAGGCAGGGAATCCCGGTCAGTTCGGTGAACTCCCGCAGCAGCTCGGCGAGCAGGGGGTTGCTCTGCTCGGTGACCGTCTGGATCCGCGAGGTGGCGTCGACGTGGCAGGCGCCCTGGATCCTCTCCCGGTACTCGGGACGCACCGGAACCACGAAGGTCATGTAGGGCGAGGACGTCTTCTTGCCGAGTTCGAAGACGTCCGGCGCGAGGTGCTCGAGGACCACGGGGGCGAAGGGCCGGAACTGCTCGCGGTGCTTGATGCGTTCGTTGATGATGTCCTTGATGTCGGGGAACTTCGGGTTGGCCAGGATGCTGCGGTTGCCCAGGGCGCGCGGCCCGTACTCCATACGCCCCTGGAACCACCCGATGACGCAGCGCTCCTGCATCAGGGTGGCGGCCTCCCGCGGCACGTCCGCGGGGTCCAGCTCGCGCCAGACGACCTGGTCGGCGTACTGCTGGAGGGCGGCCCGGATCTCCTGGCCGTCGTAGCTCGGGCCCAGGTACGGGGACGGGCCGACCCGGGGCGGTGTGCCGGCCCGGCCACTGGCGAACAGCGCCGCGCCGATGGCCACGCCGACGTCGCTGGCTCCGAAGCTGACGTCCATCCCGGTGAAGCGTGAACGCTCCAGCAGTTTGCTGTTGTTGACGCAGTTCAGGGCGAGTCCGCCCTCGAATATCACGCGCGGCAGGTCGCTCCGGGCTTCGAGCGTCCGGATCTGGCCCGCGGTCGCCGTCTCCAGCATGTGCTGGGCCGCACTGGCCACGCGGACCCGGTAGTCGAACTCCTCCCGGTCCTCGGCATCTCCGCCGAAGATGCGGTCGAAGAGCTCGTAGTAGGCGGGTACCGCGTTCGCCGGATAGGGAATCCTGTAGGTGCCGTCGGGGCACATCTCGACCACGTGCTCGAGGAACGGGTTCGGCTCGGGCGGCGGGCCATAGCCGGCCAGTCCCATCACCTTGTACTCGTCGTTGTTCGGGACGAATCCGAGATAGCGCGTCACCACGGAGAAGAGCATCGCGAGTGAGTGCCGCGAGTCGATGGTCATGTCGTCGAAGATCTTCACCTCGCCGTCGCGCACCTCACCCATGATCGACGAAAGCCATTCGGCACGGCCGTCGCTGACCAGGAATGCCGCGTCTCCGCCGCCCGAGAGGTGGTATCCCGTCATCAGATGCGCGATGTGGTGCGGAACCCGGACCAGCTTTTCAGGGCTCAGCCGGTGGCCCGTGTACTCGAGGAAATCGGCCTCGGTCGCGGCCTCGCCGAACATCGCCTCATGGGTTTCCGCCAGCCGCCGCAAGCGCGCGAACTTCTGCTCGACGGACGCTTCCCGGTCCTCGGTGATCTCGGCGATCATCTTGTTCACCACGTCCTGCGAGAACTGCCAGGAGAAGGCGAACGTGTCGACGTCGTCGAAGGATATGCCGACCGAATCCAGGCACCAGCGCATCGCGTTGACCGGGAAGCTCGACGTCTTCTTCTCCCGGTTGAGCCGCTCCTCCTCGACGGCGGCGACGAGCTTACCGTCGACGACGAGCGCGGCGGACGAGTCATGGCCGTACAGCAGGTGACGGTCGATGCCGGTGGCGCGAAAGAGGCGTCCGAAGATTTCCGCAGACTTGCCGAATCCGTTGTAGCCCAGAACGATCATGAGGAGCTCCTTTCGCTATGGCCAGATCGTGAGGTAGTCCGAGATCACGCTGGATCGCCGGAAGCCCGTATCCAGGACCGCGCCGGTCAGATCGGCACCGCTGAGGTCCGCGCCGTCCAGGTTCGCGCCCACCAGGCGGCAGCCGTTCAACTCGGCCAGGATGAGGTACGCCTCGCACAGGTCGGCGCCTTCCAGATTCGCGCCCCTGAGGTCCGCGGACATCAGATACGACTCGGTCAGCACGGCGTCGGTGAAGTCCGCCTCGGCGAGCTCGGCGCCCTGCAGGTCGGCGCCGTGCAGCATCGCCTTGCGCAGATCGGGCCGGAAGGGGCCCTGCGCCCGGCGCCGGCGGGCGTGCTCGTTCCAGTGTCGGGGACCCTGGAGCAGTACGGTCTCGTCCTCGGTGGGCATGTCTCGACCTCGTGTCTACAGGGTGGTGAGCGCGGTGAGCGCCCGCTTCTCGACGTCCATGGCGGACCGCGCGGTGTCCGACACGGCGTCCACCAGCGTTTTGAGGTCGTCGCGCGCGGTGGCGGCCCCTGCTGCCAGCAGTGCGGATCCCAGGTTCGACCAGAGCCGGCCGCTGTCGAGGAACTGCCCGGCCGCTTCGGCATAGCGCGCGTCGCCGGTGCTGTCGGCGACCCGCGCCAGGTAGCGGCCGATCAGCGGGCGGAACAGCCCGCCGCCGGTACCGAAGGACTCGATCTGCCGTCCCAGGTGCAGCAGTTGACGCGCCAGTGCGTCGGTCCGCACCACATGGCCGGCCAGGTCCACGTCCTCGACCTCACCGTGCTTGGACTGCGGCCAGGACGCCGCCGTCGTGGCCAGCAGCTTCATCCCGGGGATGCCCAGGTTCCGGCTGCCCGGCCTGAGGATCTCGCGGCACAGGGTGCGGACCGCCACCGGACCGACACGGTCCAGCTGCGGAGTTCGCCGCGGGGTGCCGAAGACGTACACCTTCCGGTCCGGGTTCAGCGGCGGCGAGTTGCGGCTGGACCGGGCCGCCTGGAGCTCGGCCGCGCTCACCGTGACGGGTGCGTCGAACGCGGGGTCCGACACCTCGAAGGCGTCGGCGCCGAGCGGGCGGACCACGTTGACGAAGTACCCACCGAAGGAGGTGCGCCCCTCCAGACCCCAGTAGGGAAGCAGACCGAGGTCGACCCGGGTCATGACGGCCGGCGCCGAGGCGAGCAGCTTGGCCAGGCCGTCACCGGACTTCGGCGTGTGCGTGGCGACCTCGACGCCCATCAGCCGTGCCGCCCGGAGCGGCATGATCGCCTGCTTGCCGACGACGATGTCCGGCGCGTTGCCGTTCGCCGGGAAGAACGAGAAGCCGAAGCCTCCGTCCAGCCCGAACACGATCTCCTCGTCGACGTCGTAACCGCCGGCCGCGAGGACCGCGCATTGGCAGGCCGACTCGCAGTGGATGCCCCGCCGGTGGGCGTAGCGGCCGGTCTCGTTCATCGCGTCACCCCTGTCCCAGTGCCATCAAGGACCGGCGCAGCCGCGGGTCCATCTTCTCCACCGCGTACCGGAACGTGTCGCGGGGCATCTCGGTGTGCCAGGTGCGCAGGAACTCGGCCACCTCGTCGGGGTGGGCCTCGGCGGTGACCTTGAGCAGCCAGCCCGAGCCCTTCCGCACGTAGACGTCGTCGTCGTGCATGAGCCGGACGCAGTTGTCGAGGACGTGCGACAGCGGCAGCTCGAAGACCGTACGGCCCACCTTGCGCCGGACGAACTTCACAACTGCCACGTTCGCGGCGCGTCTGGCCCACGGGGAGGCGGACTCGGCCCAGCTCCGGGTCCGCGGGATCAGCTCCAGGTGCCCGAGGAAGAACGGGTACAGGAGTTTCAGGCACATGTCGTCGCACTGCGCCCAGTTGGACACGTACGTCTCCAGCCAGTGCCGGCAGCGCTCCAGCAACTCCTCGCCGAGTCCGGTCCTGGCGACCTTGTGCAGGACCGCGAAGCCCAGGAGCACCTCCTCGTGGTATTCGGCGTGCGCCAGCAGCTCCTCCGCGAGGAGCAGCCGTGTCGCCGCGGGAGTGTCGCGCCGGTGGCGGAAGTAGTCGGTGGCGATCTCGGCGACCGCGGCGTTGCCGACCCCGAGCGCCCGGATCTCGTGCGGGAAGTACCGCTGCATGCGCACCGCGAAATCCGGGTCGGCCCTGGCCGCGAGTGTCTTCGACAGCTCGTCCGCGGCGGTTGGAACATTGATCACTTGGTGCCGATCGTGAGTTTGAGCGGCTGGGCGGTCACCGGCTTCGGTGCGCGTTCCAGCCGAGGCTTGCCTTGCATGACGTACTCGTATTCCTGGTGCATATCGGCCACGGCCTGGACGGTTTCCCTCGAACGGTCCGTCAGGTTCTGGCCGCCCAGGCCCCACCACAGGTACCAGTTCTTGTGGCTCAGATAGGCGTCGCGGACGAAGTCGAGCGTGTCCCGGTCGGCGAGGATGGCCGGCTCCACGTAGAAGGCGGGGACGAACGTGCCCTGGCCCTCCCGCAGGATCCCGGCCTTGACGGCCTGGCGCTGCAGCTTGGTGCCGCTGAGGATCCGGATGCCGAGGTTGGCGTAGATCTGAGCCGGATTCAGGTACCGCTCGGTGAAGCGGATCGACTCCCTCAGTGCCTGCGGGGTCTCCCCCGGCCCGCCGAGGAAGATGCAGTGGGTATGTTCGATCGGGCTGGCCGTGAACAGGCGGTCGATCTCGAGGACCCGGGCCATGTCGAAGCCCTTCATCAGGTCCGCCAGGGCCTCGTCGGTGAGCGCGTCGGTGCCGAGGTCGACCCGGATGCAGCCGGCCGCGTGCAGCAGCTTCACGAACTCGGGTGTGACCGCGTTCGGCGTCAACTGGCAGTACCAGGGCACGTCGAGCTTGGCGCGGATCATCTCCTCGCACACCTCGGCCGCGTACTCCATCGGGTAGTTGAAGGTCGCGTCGACGATCTCGAACTCCCGCACGGCCGGGTTCTCCGCCATGGCCCGCTGGATCTCGCCGACGACCTCGACCGGGTCCTTGAACCGGTCGCCCTTGCCCTCGGTCTTGCGGATGATGCAGTAGGAGCAGAACAGCTTGCAGCCCCGTTTGGTCTGCAGGGTCTCGATGGCCGGCTGGTGGTCGCGGGTGAGGTCGGAGGCCGCCGAGACGCCCTCCTCGAAGTACCGGGGGTCGTAGACGGAACGGTCGGGCTCCAGCGCTCCCAGGTCGAACGCGGAGTTCGACTGGTTCTGGCAGAACTTGCCGTTGTCGTCGAGGTAGCAGAGCCCCGAGATGGACTCCCGCCGCCCGCCGGACTCCAGGTAGTCCAGCAGCTGGACGATGCCGGCCTCGCCCTCACCCGCGATGCCGTAGTCCGGCTGGGCGTACTCGAAGAACGACAGCGGCTCGACGGAGAAGCCGGAGCCACCGAGGACGACCTTGGCGCTGGTGTACTTGCGCACGCACTGGACGATCTTCTCGGTCATCGGGCCGAAGAAGACCGGGTCGATGAAGGTCAGGTTGTCCAGGTTGCGTACGGCGATGCCGACGACGTCGTACGTCCCGGTGGTCAGCTTCTCCCGGACCGACTTGAGCTCCCTGGACTCCCAGAGCAGGTCGAGGACGTCGACCTGGTGTCCGGCGTGCTTGAGCGCGGCGCTGATGTAGGCCATGCCGATGGGCAGCGCCGGCCGCGGCACCCGGATCTTGTTGGTGGAGATGAGCAGTACGCGCATGGGCCTTCACTCTCGTCAGGACTGCCAGTACGTCGCCGGCTGCAGGTCGCCGCTCAGGGTGGCCTTGGTGCGGTAGCGGCGCATGCGGTCCAGGTCGACCTCGACGACGCCGACACCGGGCTCCTTGCCGAGGTCCACCATCCGTTCGTCGCCGTCCACGAAGTCGAATCGTTCGGCCTCCAGGAACAGCGGGTCCGCCAGGATCTGGCTGCGCCCCATGTAGCCGAACCCGGCATACAGGTTGGTGCCGATCCCGGAGGCGAACGCGATGATGCATTCGGCGTCCACCGCCCTGACCGGCAGTCGCATGTTCGCCACGTAGGCGAACATCTCGGGTACCAGCGCGGAGCAGACGATGATGTCGACCCCGCGGCGGCAGTACTCCCGTGCGACCTCCGGGAAGTTGATGTCGTAGCCCTGCATCAGGCCGATGCGCCCGAACTCGACGTCGAAGACGGGGTATGCGGATCCTCCGCTGAGGTAGCGGGCCTCCAGTTCGTGGCTGTGCACGCGCCGGTAGTGGCCGAGCAGGGTTCCCTCGGGGCCGCACAGCACCGATGTGCTGTAGTACTTGCCGTCGTCGCCGCGCTCCAGCAGGCCGGCCACGATGTGCACACCGGCCTGCTTCGCCTGCTCGCGCAGGAAGTCGGTCTCCGGCCCCGGTATGGTCACCGACACGTCCGCGGCCTCCAGGATGTTGCCGGAGGTGGAGAACGCCTCGGGCAGGCAGATCAGGTCCGCTCCCTGCGCGACGGCCTCGCCGATGTAGTGCTCGGCGCGGCGCAGGTTCTGCTCCGGCTTGCCGAGCTTCGACTCCATCTGGACGACGGCGATCTTCGTCCCGGGCATCAGGTGCTCACCGGTTCGAGGGGACGCGAGGAGATCACCAGGCCGAGGTCCTCCTCGACGACCTGCCAGTCCGCCAGGCCGGCTTCCTTGAGCAGCTCGGCCGCCTCGTCACGGGTGTAGGCGGCCTGCAATGAGCGCATGAACTCGTCGCCGCCCTCCTTCACGAACTGCAGGATGAAGGTGATGTGCCCTTCCTCCGCGTGCCGGTTCATGTCCTCGATGATCACGATGCCGTCGGGCTTGCAGATCCGGGCGCACTCCTTCAGCGTCTCGACCGGCCGGCGCCAGCGGTGCAGCGAGGAGAACGAGAACACGATGTCCGCGGAGTCGTCCGGGAAGGGCAGCCGGTTCAGCTTGGCCATCTCGAACTCCACGTCGCCGGCGCTGTTGGCCCACACGGCCAGCGTCAGGTTGTCCTCGGCGACGTCCACGAGGTTCTGGTTCTCCTCGACGCCGGACACGGCCAGGTCCGGCAGCTTGCCGGCCACGTGGAGGGACAGCAGGCCGGTGTTGAAGCCGACCTCGACGAGGTCGGTCATCCCGTCGCGGACGTGGGCCAGGATGCGGTCGCTCGGCCGCTTGTACGCCATCAGCGCGGAGCGGCGCATGCCGAGGTCGTAGAAGCGGACCTTGTCGATGTCGTCGTGCGGGGACGCCTGCGGCACTCGCTCGGTCAGGTTCAGCAGTCGGGCCTCAGTGGTGGTCACAGCCGGCCTCCTCGTCCTTGGGCCGCGTGGTGAGCTGCAGGGGGATCGGCCGGCTCGAGATGAAGTTGGAGATGTCCGCTCCCAGGTGCTGCGGGTAGCGCCGGAATTCCGGCGAGTAGAACGCCTTGGAGATGTTGTCCAGGTAGTACCAGCCCTTGGGGCCGGTCACCTCGATGCCGTTCTCGTCGGCGGTGATGAGTTCCTTCTCGATCAGGTCGTCGATCTCGGCGCGGAACATCTCCATGAAGTCGACGCCGTGGATCCGGCGGAAGCGCTCCCGGTTGACCCGCCCGGCCTTGACACCGAGGACCATCGACCGGCGGATCGACTCCGACTTGGTGATGTGCTTGCCCATGGAGATCGGCAGCCGGCCTTCCATCACCGTCTGGATGTAGCGGCCGATGTCGGGCTCGTTGAAGTACCAGTGGTCGCGCAGGTGCCCGGTGGCGGTGGGGCCGAGCGGGATGATGGGGATGTCTTCGCTCCACGACGTCTCGCCGTATTTGGGCTGGTGGCCGGGCTTGGCGAAGCAGTCGCCGTAATAGCCCAGGAAGCCGGCCTTGGTGAGCTTCTCCGCGGCGAACAGGAACATGTCGTCGACCACGGCCTTCTCCGGGACCGGCGGCAGCTTCCTGCGCTTGGTGGAGATCTGCGCGAACTCCATGTACGTGTAGAACGAGATGCAGGTGACCCCGAGTTCGATGGCGACGTCGAGGCTGTGCTCCCAGCTCTCCATCGTCTGCCCGTTGATGCCGTGCATCAGGTCGATGTTGATGTTCTCGAACCCGCACCGGCGCAGCAGCCGGATGCTCTCCTTGAGCATCTCCGGGTCGTTCGGGCGGCCGATGTTCTTCAGTTCCTCCGGCACGAAGGTCTGCACCCCGAGGCTGATGCGCCGTATGCCACGCTCCAGCAGGACGGTCGCCTTGCGCTCGCTGATGTCGACCGGCGTGGTCTCGATGGAGAAGTCGGCGCCCTCCTCGACGTTGAAGCTGCTGAACATGTGGCCCAACAGGTCGTCGAGTTGGGGGGCGGTGAGCGCGGTCGGGGTGCCGCCACCGATGTAGCCGAGGGTGATGACGTGGTCCTGGATGTAGGGCCGCTCGGCGTAGTTGGTGATCTCGGTCTTCAGCGCGTCCAGGTAGGTGCGGGTCAGGTCGCGGTCGGTCTGGTGCTTGATGTACGGGCAGCTGAAGCAGAGCCGGTTGCAGAACGGGATGTGGACGTACACGCCCATGGGCTTGCGCGTGAACACCTCCTCCTCGTTCACCGGCACGTGCTTGGTCGGGTACTGCCGCACCCACTCGCTGTCGCGCTCCGGGTACTCCTTCCAGAACGGCATGCTCGTGGTCGTGGTGGTGATGCTCATGCGATGTCCTCCGGTTCGACTTGGTCGACGATGGAACGGACGACGTCCGCCAGAGTGGGCTGGAAGTAGGACGCGGAGCGCAGTGCGAGGCCGGCGGCGTGGGCGCGGGCGACCACCTCGGCCAGCGTGCCCTGGTGGTCGCCGTCGGCCAGGTCGAGCCGTACGCCCTGGTCGACGGTGCGGACGGAACGGACCGGGCCGCCGGCCTGCTCCTCCTGCCCGGCCCAGTCCTGCAGTCGCGCGAGGTGGGACTCGGTGAAGGCCTCCAGGATCAGGCTGGAGCGCTCGCCCCACCGGGTGACGGCGTCGAGCGAGGCGTCCTTGATCTGGCGGCCCTGGTGGAGCACCACGACCGAGTCGGCCAGCGCGAGAAGTTCGTCGCGGTGATGGCTGGCGAACAGCACGCCGACGCCGTCCTTCTTCAGGCTGCCCAGCAGCTCCAGCAGCGTCTCGCGCGCCGTCGGGTCCAGGCCGGTGGTCGGCTCGTCGAGGATCAGCAGGTCGGGGCGGTGCGCCACGGCACAGATGACGTGCAGTTTGCGCTGGCTGCCGCCGGAGAGACTGCGCACGTACTGGTGGCGGTACTGCTCCAGGTCGGCCAGGGCGATGAGCTCCTCGTACCGGCCGGGGTCGGCCCGCCGGAGCTTGAGCTGGTGCTTGACGTACGTCTCCACGCTGACGCCGTCCGGGAGGTCCTTGGCCTGCTGGACGTACCCGATGTGGCGGCCGACCTGCCCCCAGCGGCGGGGCGGAGTGCCGCAGACGCGCACCTCGCCGCCCGACGGGCGCAGCAGGCCGGCGACGAGCCGGATCAGCGTGGTCTTCCCGGCGCCGTTGGTGCCGATGATGGCCACGCCCTCGCCGGCGGCCACCGAGAAGGTGAGGGAGCGCAGGGCGAAGTCGGGGCTCACCCGGTGGTCGAGCCGGGAGACCGACAGGACCGGCGCTGCGGTGCTCGTGCTGTCAGCCATGGCCGATCCTCCTGCGGAAGGCCCAGGCTGCGACGCCGAGGGCCAGGAACGAGTAGGCCACCGCCAGCACCGATGCCCCGGTGGCCGAGACGTCGGGCGAGGTGGCGGCGCGGAAGATGTCGACGTGCACCGAGAGGGGGAGCCGCTCGAAGACGTCGCCCAGCGCGCCGAGGTTGTCGAGCGGGAAGAAGATCCCGGCGAAGTACATGAGCGGGATGACGATGATGTTCACGACCGCCGGGAAGGAGATCTCGTTGGTGTACGTGGCGATGAGGATCCCGAGTCCGGCGAAGGCCGTGCACGCGGTGAAGAAGCCCAGCACGAACAGCGGCACCGACTCGATCCGGGCGTCGAAGACCCCGACGCCGAGCAGGAGCACCAGCACGAACTGGAACAGGCACTTGAGCACGACACCGACGATCCGGGCGAGCAGGAACCCGGAGTACGACAGGGGCGAGAGGATGAGGTCCTCGATGGTGCGCCGGTTGCGGTCGATGATGACCGTGTAGCCGACGGTGTAGGTGCAGCTGAACATGATGCCGGCGCCGATGATGCCGGGGAAGACGAAGCCGAAGTAGTTGGCGGCCGTCGGCGCGGGGCTCACCATCTGGTCGGTCGCCGCCCCGAAGGCCAGCACCATCGACACCGACGTCAGCAGCGTCGACACCGCGAACAGGCGGTTGTCGAAGAACTGCCGCATGTCCATCACGACCAGCCCGAGCACATCGCCGAGCCAGCCGGACTCCGGCTGCATACGCGTCGCCCTCATCAGGCGGGCCCCCCGTGGTTCGTGGTCCAGGTCGAGCGCAGGTCGTCGTGGAAGGGCAGCCCGGCGCGGACCTTGCGCCGCTGCCGCCAGTGCACGTCCGCGTCGATCACCGTTTCCTGGCTGCCCGGGCCGGCCTCGGCGAGGATGTCCGCGTCCTGGTCCTCGCGGGCGTCCTGCACCAGACCGTCGACGATCATGCTGCGGCCGACGTAGGTCATGTTCGCGAAGCGGTTCTCCCCCACCCCGCCGGCGAAGACCAGCGCGCACTCGTTGTCGGCGGCCCGGGCACGGCACAGGGAGCGCAGCGGATGCGAGAACGGCCCGAAGAGGTTCGCCACGCAGACGACGAGGTCGGCGTCCTGGGCGAGGTACTGGCGGCTGGCCTCGGGGAAGCGCAGGTCGTAGCTGACCTGGAGGCCGATCCGCCCGACGGGTGTGTCGATCACCTCGCCGGGCGCGCCGGTGGAGATGTATTCGGCCTCGCCCGCCCACACGCAGGCGCGGTGGTACCAGCCGAGCGGGTCGCCGCCGGGGCCGACGAGTACGGCCGCGTCGAAGACGTCCCGGCCGGCCGACAGCAGCACGCCCGCGGCGATGTGCATCCCGAGGGTGCGGGCCTGCTCGGCGAGGAACTCGACGACCGGACCGTCCTCGGCGGTCGCGTCGGTGCGCAGCGTCGGGAAGTTCAGGCCGGTGGCGAACGTCGCAGGCAGGCACGCCAGGTCGGCCTCGCGCTCTCGTGCGGTGGACAGGAGCTTGGCGGCTCGCGCCAGGTTCTCGTCCCGCTGCCCGGGCTCGATCCGCATCTGCAGGGCGGCGAGCCGGGTTCGGGGACCGCGGAAAAGGCTCATCGCGGCGCCGCCTCGGCCGTGACTTCCTTGCACGCCCGCTCGAGCACCGGAAGGAACTCGTCCACCATCGCGGGTGTCACATGCCGGGTGACGACCAGCCGCAGGGTTTCGCCGAATCGCTTCGAGGTGGAGACGATCCAGCCCTTCGACTCCAGCAGCTGCGAGATGCGCACGGCGTGCGGCATCTTGACCACCACGATGTTCAGCTGCGGTTCGGCGAACAACTCGTGCCCGGCGGCGCGCAACCCGTCCACCAGGTACCGCGTCACCTCGAAGTTGGTCCGGGTGAGGTCGCGGAAGCCGTCACGGCCGAGGTGCTCCAGCACCGCGTAGGTCGACACCGCGGCGGCGCCCGGCCGGGTGCCGAGCAGGGTGTTGTGCACCGGTGTGTCGATGAAGAACGAATCGACGGCGAAGCGTCCGGCGTCCTGTGCGCCGCGGAACAGGATCGCCCCGGCCGGGACGTTGGCCAGTCCGTACTTGTGCGGGTCGATGGTGATCGAGTCGACGCCGTCGACCGTGAAGTCGAACTGGGGCAGGTCGTGGCCGAGTTCACGCGCGAAGGGGATGATGAAGCCACCGGTGGCCGCGTCCACGTGCAGGTGCACCTCGCGTCCCGCCACCACCGGCCCGATCTCGTCGACCGCGTCGACCACACCGAACTCGCTGCTGCCGGCGGTCGCGACGACCGCGACGGTGTGCTCGCCGATGCGCCGGGCCACCTCACCGGCCGGCAACCGCAGGGAGTCGTCGACCGGCACGACCACCGGGGTCAGGCCCAGCAGGCCGAAGACCTTGGTGAAGGAGAAGTGCACGGTGCTGCTGACGACGACTTCGGGCCGGTCGGTCAGCCTGCCCCGGGCACGCGCCGACTCGCGGGCCACCAGCATCGCGATCAGGTTCGCCTCGGTACCACCGGACACCAGGCTCCCCGACCCGCCGGGGTTGCCCAGCAGGTCGAGCAGCAGCTCGACGACCTTGCGCTCGATCCGTTTGGTGCCGCGGAAGATGCGCACGTCGCCGAGGTTGGTGTGGGCCGCGGCGGCCGCCATCTCGACGCCCAGCGGATGGGGTTCGGTGCAGATGGAATTGAGCACCCTGTTCCAGGGCACGTCGTCCGCCATCTCCGTCGCGATCCGCCGTCGGACGTCGGAGGCGGACTCACCGGCGTTGCGCATCTCAACTCACCTGCGCCGTCAGGTCCGTGTACAGCTCCGTCCGGCGCGCCCACAGCCCGAACCAGAGGGTCTGCTGGAAGCGCAGGTCGGGTTCGCGAAGGTGCCGGATCCTCTCGACGTCCCAGGGCGCCTCGATGACACCCTCGTCGGTGCCCGCCTCGGCGACGAAACCCTCGGGCACCGCCACGGCACTGCCCCCGCCGCAGCGTTCGCTCAGCGAACCGGCGAAGACGACCGCGACGGTGTTGAGGGTCGCGATCCCCCACACCGCGGCGCGCTGCGATGCCTGCTGCCTGCCGTCGAGGGACCCGGCCACCAGCAGCAGCTCCGCACCGGCCAGGCACTCGATGCGCGGCGGTTCGACCAGCCAGAAATCGGGGCCCAGGAGCACCCCGACGCGGCCGAACGGCGTCTCGACGACGGGGAAGTCGTCGCCGGTGCCGGTCGTCCCGTCGGGCAGGACGGGCCGCTCCACCCGGGCGCACTCCGAGCCGCCCGGGTCCAGCAGCCTGGTCACCTGCACCAGCCCGCCGCCCGGCCGTGTCTCCGTCCACGAGCCGGTGAGCACGTAGGTGCCGCGGGTCCGCGCCAGTGCCGTCAGCCGGTCCAGGCACTCCTCGCGCAGCCGCCGGGGCAGCTCCTGGACGTCGCCGCCGTTGGTGAACACGTTCTCGGGGAGGACGAGGAACGACGCCTCGTCGGTCACCCGGCTGTCGAGATCGTCGAGTACGGCCGAGGCCGTCGCCTCAGGGGTCGCCCGGCGGGCGTGCTGCGCTACGAAGATGGTCACGAACGAGTCCCCTCATGTGTGCTGGTCGCGGCGGCGGGCCGGCCCCGGTCCGGGCCGCCGCCCCCGGTCAGGCTCGCCCGCAGTTCGCCCGCGAGATCCCGGTCCGCTCCGGCGTACGGGGTGAGCAGCGCCCGGTAGGCGTCGGGCCTGCGCAGTTGCTGCCAGCGGCGGCCGTCGCCGTCCGCGGGCTCGTCGATGTCGACCACGAGGGTCTCCGGCTCGTCGCTGCCGGCCTGCGCGAGCACGCCGTCCGGGCTCGCGA
The DNA here is from genome assembly GCF_014205055.1 of Streptomyces luteogriseus. Classification (NCBI taxonomy): domain Bacteria; kingdom Bacillati; phylum Actinomycetota; class Actinomycetes; order Kitasatosporales; family Streptomycetaceae; genus Streptomyces; species Streptomyces luteogriseus. The sequence continues at coordinate 8,475,875 of NZ_JACHMS010000001.1, read as the reverse complement.
CCAGGCTGGTGCCGGCGAAGTGGATCTCCACGAGCCGGTCACCGCGTTTGCCGCGGACGACGCCGACCGAGCTGGCGTAGACGATGTTGACGTCGTTCAGGTACGCCGCGGTGCGCAGGGCGTTCACCATGAGCGGCTGGTTCTGCCCCAGGGTCCCGCCCGGTACGAAGACCGTTCGTGCGCCGGCCAGGGCCAGCAGCCGGACGACCTCGGGGATCCAGAAGTCCGAGCACACGGCGATGCCGATCTGCCCGAACTCGGTCGACAGCACGCCGAGCGCGTCCGTCTGGCGGCACACCACCATCTCGTTGCCGAAGGGGTGCGCCTTGACGGCGCGGCCGGTGATGACGCCCTGCCGGCCGATCAGCAGGGACGTGTTGCGGTACATGCCGTCCTGCATGTCCTCGACGAGCGACCCCAGCAGGATGTGCGTGTTGAGCTTGCGGGCCAGGGACTGGAAGCCGTCGACGATCGGCCCCGGTATCGGGGTGTCGGTCCGTCCTTTCAGCCCGTCCTGCCCGGGCATGTACCACGGCGGGCCGAGCAGGAACTCGGGAAAGCACACCAGGTCGATGTCGCCGGCACCGCACACGTCCTCGATCGCCTGGTAGGCGTTGCGCAGGCCGTCTTCGGGGTCGTCGACCCACTGGGTCTGTACTACCGCTACCCTCATGCGTCTTGTCTCCTCGAGATGCCACCGGGTGGATGGGCCGCGGCCACTGCGTGCCGCGGCGGGGTGCGGGTCATGACGGGGCGGTACTCCAGTCCTGCACGCCGACGATCGTGACCTCGGCCTCGACTCCGAGCGCCTCGTCGACGCCGCTGCGGATCGCGCGCCGCATCGCGCCCGCGTCCACCGCCTGGGAGTCGGTCACGGCGCAGGTCACATGGAAGGTGCCGTCCCGGACGACGCAGGCGAAGTGCGGTGCGAGCCTCCGGTGGCGGAACACGATCCGCTCCACGTCCGACGCCGAGACCAGCCCGTCCGGTCCGCGTACCGCCGACGCCATGCTCCCGAGCGGCACCAGGACCCGGCTCTCGGAACCGCAGTCGCAGCGGCGGTCCGCCGGCCACAGCTCGACGGCCTCGCCGGTCGGTGAGCCGTCCAGGAGCAGCTCTCCGCGCGCACCACCGCGGACCTCCGCCCGCAGCCGGTGGTCGCACAGGTGCAGTGCGCCGTGGTCGCAGGCGACGGCGACCGTCGGTGTCGACGGTGTGCCGTACAGGGCGGAGGTCCTCGCCGCCCAGGCGGCGCCGATGCGGTCGAGGCGCTCGGTGGAGCAGGCCTCCCCCACGCAGACGATCGTCCGGATCGTGGAGTCCGCCGGGCGCCTGCCCAGCGACGCCGCGAGGCCCGCCAGCTCCGCGGCGAAGCTCGGTGAGCACACCAGGGCCGTCACCTCGTACTGCTCGATCAGCCCGAGCAGCCGCGGCATCGGGCAGATGGTCCCGCTCGTCCCGACACTGATCACCGAGGCGCCGACCATCTCGATCACACGGTCCACCTGGGCGCCGATGAACGACAGTTCGTACGGCACGGCCGAGACGACGACGTCGTCCTCGGTCAGCAGGCGGCCCAGGGCCAGGGTCAGGTCGATCTGGCTGCGGATCCACTCGTCGCGGGTCAGCACGACCGGCTGTGACGCGCCCGAGGGGTCGAGCCGCTCGCCGTAGCGCGACTTGTGCGTGTCGCGGCGGTCCGCCGCGGCGCCGTGGTCCCGGGTGAGCAGGTCCAGGAACCGTTCGTAGTGCGTCGCGATGGGCGTGGTCGTCGTCACCTGGCCTCCGCTTCCCGGGCGAACCGGCGCCACCCGTAGTCGTCGAGAGCGCTGTCGCCACGTTCGGTCCGGAGCAGGGGACGGCGGTCTGCGCCGCCCTGCATGTCGACGCTGACGACCGTCGCCAGGACGAACTCGTGGTCGCCGATCCGGTAGGACGATTTGAGACTGCAGTCGATGGTGCCGACGGCCCCGGGGAGCCGCGGGCAGCCGTTGGCCGAGGGGGTCCACGCGAGGGCGTCGAAGCGGCTGTCGGGCCTGCCCTGAGAGAAGGCGTCGGACACCTCGTGCTGGTCCTCGCCGAGGATGTTGACGCAGAACCGGCCGGTCTCCGCGATGGCGTTCCAGCTGGTGCTGCCCGAGCGGACCAGGAAGCCGATCAGGGCGAGTTCGTCGGAGACGACGGTGAGTGATCCGATCACCAGGCCGTACGGTGTCGGCCCGTTCCGCTCGGACTGGCGTGCCGTGCCGGCGACCACCGTGACGGCCCGTGGCAGAAGCTCGCCGATGACCCCGAGGTCCGGCGCCGCGCTCGGCCGGGGGTGTCCGGCGGGGTGGGGCTCCGGCATCGGCGGGCCGGGGTCGTCGCGCAGCCGGCGTACGAACTCGCCGGTCACGCTCGCCGCGTTGTCCGCGAGTTGCTCTGGTGTCCCGCTGTGCACCACCCGGCCGCCCTCGCGGCCGGCGCCGGGCCCCAGATCGATCACCCAGTCGGCGATGGCGATCACCTTCACGTCGTGCTCGATGACCACGATGGTGTTGCCGGTGGATATCAGGCGCTCGAAGAGGGCCAGCAGGTGACGGATGTCGGCGGCGTGCAGGCCCCGTGTCGGCTCGTCGAAGATGAACAGCGTGCGGCTGCGGCGCTGTTTGAGGAGCTCGCCGGCCAGGTTGAGCCGCTGCGCCTCACCACCGGACAACGTGGTCGTCGAGCAGCCGAGTTGCAGGTAGCCGAGGCCGAACTCGCCGAGCACGCCGAGCGCTTGGACGACCTTGGGACTGCTCTTCGCGTCGAACCATCCGAGTGCGTCCTCGACGGTCATGGACAGCACGTCGTGGATGTTCTTGTCGCCCAGCCGCACATCGAGGACGTGCTCCTGGAACCGTCGGCCCTCGCACTCGGGGCAGACGATGAACTCGCTCTTGAAGAGGGTCATCTCGATCTCGGCCAGCCCGAGTCCCTTGCAGGACTCGCACCGTCCCCCGGCGACGTTCGGGCTGAACTCGCCTCGGCCCAGGCCGCGTTCGACCGCGTCGGCGCTGCCGGCGAAGGCGTCGCGGATGTGGTCGCTGATGCCGATGTAGGTGACGAGCGTGCTCCGGCTGGAGCGTCCGATCGGCCGCTGCTCGACGTAGATGACGTCGTCGAGGGCTTCGGCTCCCCGGATGGCGGCGTTCGCGGCCACCGTGCCGGTCGACCGCTGGGCGATGGCCCGGGAGACCGATGCGTGGAGGCCGGCCACCAGGGAGCTCTTGCCGGCGCCGGACACGCCGGAGACGCAGGTGAGCCCGCCCAGCGGGAACGTCGCGGTCTGGTCGACCACGTTGTTGCGCGTGATGCCGCGCACTTCGAGCCAGGCGGCGTCGGCGAGCTCGGCCCTCGTCCGCGACGGCCCGCCGGACAGCATGGCGGTCGCCGTCGGTGAGTCACCGGAGCTCAGCAGGTCGGCGAAGCGGCCCTCGAAGACGATCTCGCCGCCGCGGGAGCCGGCCCCGGGCCCCAGCTCGACGATCCAGTCGGCGGCACGGATCACCGACTCGTCGTGCTCGATGACGATGACGGTGTTCCCGAGATCGCGCAGCCGTCGCAGGGAGGTGAGGATCTTCCCGGTGTCGGCCTCGTGCAGACCGGCGGTCGGTTCGTCGAGGACGTACATGACGCCGGTCAGGTCGCTGGCCAGATGCTGAGCGAGCAGCAGCCGTTGCAGTTCACCGCCGGAGAGGGTGATGACCGGCCGCCGCAGTTGCAGGTGTCCGAGGCCGACCTCCTCGATGTTCGCGCTCTGCTTGACGATCGCGGAGGCGAGTTCACGCACCTGCGCCGGCACCGCACCGGACGAGAGCCCGTCGCGCAGCCGGGTGATCGAGCGCGACAGTTCGTCGCTCTGGAAGTCGTGGAAGGTGTGCCCGGCCACCGTCGCCCTGAGCGACTCGGGGCGCAGCCGCCCTCCCTTGCACCCGGGGCAGACTTCCCGTCCGAGGTAATTGGTGAAGGCGTTCTTGCGGGCGGCCGACGACGCGTTCCGGTACGCGCGCTCCAGGAAGCCCAGAATGCCCTCGAAACGGAAGTCGTTGGTGACCTTGCGGATCTTGAGCGTGTAGATCGTGTCCGAGCCGTGCAGCACCCGCTCGGTCTGCTCCGCGCTCAGCTTCTCGAACGGCAGGCCGAGGTCCAGGCCGATGTCCGCGGCCATCGCCTCGAAGGCCTTGCGCACGTTGGGGACGGCGAACGTCCCGGGGTCGGCACCGTCCCAGATCTCGGTGAGCGTCTTCGACCGGTCCGGGATGATCTTGTCCAGTGAGAAGCCGACGAGTTCGCCGATCCCGTCGCACTGGAGGCACTTGCCCTCCTTGCGGTTGGGGCTGAAGTGCTTCGCGGAGTGGGGTTCGGCGAAGCAACCGCAGTCGTCGCAGAACAGGTCCGGGCCGGTCGGGCCGAGACAGGCCGGGCACACCGGCCGCGAACCGGCGCCGAACAACAGCCGGTACAGCCCGTCGAGGCCGGTGAGGGTCCCCACGGTCGAGCGGGGATTGGAGTAGCCGCCGTCGCGCTGGCGCAGGGCCACCGGCGGCTGGGTCCCCGCGATCCGGTCGAACTGGTAGTCGCCGTCGCCCATGTCGAGGGACTTGCTGGACAGGGCGCCCAGGTAGAGCGTCTTGGAGTGTTCGAAGAGGGTGTCGATGACCAGGGACGACTTGCCCGATCCGGAGACGCCCGCGGCGACGACCAGCTTCCCCTTGGGGAAGGAGACGTCGACCGACTTGAGGTTGTGGGTCGTGACGCCTTCGAGCCGGATGCTGTCGAGACTCATGTGGTGTCGTTCCGCCCTTCGGCCAGGTCGCGGGCCTGGGTTTCGCAGCGCTGCAGGTCGGGATAGCGGGCATAGAGCATCGAGCGGACCCGGGCGGGATCACCGCGGTTCCACGTCTCGTAGAGCTCCTGACGCATCCCGAAGCGGTCGACGGCGAGATCGGCGGCGAGGCGGAAGATCCGGGACTTCTCGTCCACGCGCATGTCGCGCCCGCACATGTAGGTGTCCAGTACCGCGCGCAGCTCGGACGTCCCCAGATCGGCCTCCGAGGGCTGCATGATCAGACCCGACGCGCCGATCTGCCGGATGATCTCCGAGCCCCGCGTCGAGAAGCGGCCGGCGACGGCGTCCAGCGCCGCCGTAGAGCCGGGGGCGAGCAGCCCCGAGGGGGTGGGCCGGCTCTCGGCGTCGATCGCGGCCAGGCCGAGCCGGACGATCTCGACGTACGAGGTGAGCTCGCCGAGAAGATCCGTGACCTGCCGGAACTTGTCGACGCCGATCGCCTGGGCCAGCAGCGACGCGACACCGAGCATGGTGCGCAGCCGGTGGTAGTAGCGCAGCTGCCCGGTGTAGAGCGACCACTTGTTCAGCTCGCCGAATCCACGGACGGCCGCCTGGGAGTCGTCGAGCAGGAAGACCCGGTCCATCGGGATGAACACGTCGTCGAACACCAGCATGGCGTCCTGCTCGTCGTAGCGCGAGGAGAGGCCGCCGGAGCCGTCGGCGTACGACGTGCGGCACAGGACGCGCAGGCCCGGTGTCGCCAGTGGAGCGGCGAACCAGCAGACGTAGCTGGGGTCCTCACGCAGATAGTTCGCGGGCGAGAGGTAGATGAGCACGTCGTGGGCGTACGGCGCCAGTGTGGCGATCTGTTTGGCTCCCCGGACGACGATGCCGTCGGCGCCGCGCCGCACCACCCTCAGGCCCAGTTCCGGCCGCTCGGCGGGGGTCGCGGAGCGGTCGATCTGCGGGTCGCCCAGGCCGTGGGTCAGGGTGAGGTCGTTCTCGCGGCAGTAGTGGTAGTAGTTCTCCGCGTTGCGCCCGAACTCGGGGTCCACCTTGGCCAGTTCGAAGCGGTAGTCGTAGAGCCCGACCACGACGTTCGACATGAAGTCGGGTATCCGGGAGAGCTGGCCGTAGGAGGCCTCCGCCCAGCGGTGGGAGTTGGCCCACTTGCGGCCGAGGCCCTCCCGGTCGGCCGGCGCGAGGTACGACAGGCTGACGAGGTTGCCGGAAGTGTCCGACCGGTGGAGCATCTCGTCCGCGCGCTCGGGCAGGTGCTGGGCGTCGTAGAGGCCGGCCAGCGTGGACAGCATGGGCCGGAAGCCCGGGTCGCCGGTCACGTCGACCCGGCGTCCGTCGCACCAGACCTCCCGCTCGTCCTTGAGGCTGGCGATGTACTCGTTGCCTCGCCAGGCGCCACCGGAGGAGCCCGGCAGGAGGGCTGTCTCGTCCTTGGGCATGTCGGAGGCTGTGGATCCTGTGGTGGTCACCGTGCGCGCTCCTACGGGTTCCGCTCGGCCGCACCGGACCGGAACGGCTGGTAGCCCTGCTCTTGCACCTGGGGGAAGTACTCGCGTGTCGCCTCGCCCACGACCCGCATCAGTTCGGAGTCGAGGGAGCTGGGATCGGTGATGAGCTTGGCCATGGGCGAGTCCGGCACGGCGTTCGTCAGCGGCGTCCGGCGTGCCCGGTGGATCGTGGCCAGTGAGTGCTGGGCGTTGGCCGCGTCCCTCATCTTGTAGACCGCCTGGGGCCCGTCCGGGATGCCGATCATGGATTTGGTGCCGCCGCTGCCCAGGCAGTTGCGGGGCATGTGCAGATGCTCGTGGCGCCACTGCTGGTGGGCGGAGTGCAGCTTGAACGCCTGGTCGACCACGGTGTGCCGCAGCCAGGCCTCCGGGTCGTCGTGGCGGCGTGCGTCGATGTCCCTGACGGTCTCCTCCAGCGACGAGGCGCCGAATGAGCGCAGCCAGGTTTCGAGGTCGTTCCACATGTGCTTGAACAGATCCCGGAACATGTGCTGCTTGATCGACAGCGAGTGCGTACCGCTGGCGGGTCCCAGGTTCGTCCGGAACTCGTGGTACTCCCCGGTGGCGAGGTGTTCGGCCATCACCCGCTGGGCGTCGACCACCGGATCGAGCAGCTCCCGGCAGGCCGTCAGGTGCTGTGCCGCCCGGCTCAGAGCCGATGCGCGGATGGCCCGGATCGCGACCTCGAGGTGGTCGTTCGCCTCGGCGCAGAGGATCTCCGGTACCTGGTGCAGGGCGACGAACTCGCCGTGCAGGGTGTCCCCGTGCAGCTCGGTCGCGGCGACCGCACGCGCCAGTGTCTCTGCGGAGATCAGCTCGTCGGTGCTCCGGCTCACCCCGATGGGTAGGGCGGTGAGGTCGCTCTCCCACTTGGTGGCGTCGTGGCAGCCGATCCGGATGCCGTGCAGCACCCGGTACAGCGAGTCGTCGATGCTCTTGGTGGCGATGGTGGAGCGGGTCAGTTCGGGCGCGCCGGTTAGCAGCGAGCCCTTGGCCACGTCCTCCAGTCCCCGGAGCGCGTCCACGTAGGCCGCGTAGCCGGCGGACTCGGAGATGCTCACGGTCGTGGCCCCCGCGGACACGCCGGCTCCGTAGATGCCGCGGGCGCCGAAAATGACCGTGCCGAGCCTGCGCAGCAACCGGTGGAACCCTACGGCCCACTGGATGTAGCGGGAGGCGCTCTGGATGTCGTCGGCCAGCAGGCACGCCTGGGTCCTGTTCGCCAGCCGGGCCAGGTTGAGCAGGCACACCTCGGACGCCTGGAGGACGGCGCACACCGTCGAGTCGTACGTGCCTTCGGGCACTCCTCGTGCGGCCCGCGCCTCGCCGAGCAGGTCGATGCGGTGCAGCTGGTCGTAGCTCTCGGCCACCGGCCCCAGTTCGGTCGTCTGCCGTCGGCCGGCGCACATGTCGGCTTCTACTGGATCGTCCAGGCTTGACATTGCGCCATCACTCCCCGCTGGGTGCCGCTGAGTACCGGATCGATTCGGTGGGGCAGGATTCGAATGCGTCGAGGACCCGCTCGAGCTCGTCGGGTGTCTCGGGCTGTTTGCACACGTAGTGGACGTCGTTGTCGAGGTCCGCGTCGAAGTTGTCGGGCGCCAGGTCGTTGCAGAGCTTGCAGTCGATGCAGGTGTCATCGATCTCGAAGCGCCCGTCGATCGGAATGCGCGCGGGAAGCGGCAGTTCAACCCTCACCGGCAGCTCCTCCTCCCCCGTAGGCACTGAAGTTGCGCATCGTCGGTTTGGCCGAGGTTCGCAGCGCCGTCTCGAACCGGTGGGTGTCCAGCGCGCGGAACCGGGTGGCCGCTCCGAGGCGGTCACGGACCGCGGCCTCGATCGATTTCCGGGTGGCGTCGTCGGCGCCGGACGGTGGCAGGGCGATCTCCAGGGCATCGCCGTCGATGTCGAAGGCGAAGTAGTACGGCTCGGTGGTCATGGCGCCGAGGACGATGTCCTCGATCTCCAGCTGGGAGGTTCGGCGGTCACCGAGCGGAATGCGGTCGCCGATGCGGCCACGGTGTTGCAGCCGGCGCAACGGTGAACCGCAGGCGCACGGCGCCGCCTCGATCCGGCACACGTCGCCGGTGCGGTACCGCAGCAGCGGCATGGCCCGGCTCGCCAGCGTGGTCACGGCCAGTTCACCGACGGAGCCGTCCGTCAGCCGCGCGCCGGATTCCGGGTCGACCACCTCGAAGAAGGTCCGTGTCTCGACCAGGTGCAGCTCACGCTCGCGGCAGAACATGGCCAGCGTGTTGGTCTCGGTCATGCCGAACATCGAGTACGCGACGGCGTCCCACTGGTCGGCCAGGCGCCGCTTCTTGGCGGGCGACGCTCCCTCCCCCGCCATGAGGATCTTCGTAACGGCGAGGTCGCGTCGTGGGTCGATGCCGCGGCGGCGGGCCATCTCGCCGAGGAACAGGGCACGTGTGCCGGAGCACACCAGGGTGGTCGCGCCGGATCGCAGCAGGGCGTCGACCATCCGGTCCGGGGTGCAGGACGGGGAGGCCGCGCCGAGCGGCACGATGGTGCAGCCGAGGAGCTCGATCGCACGGTCGAGGTCCTGGCCCACCCCGGCCAGCTCGTACGGGACGGCGATGGCCGCGACGTCCCGCTCGTCCAGCACGGCGGACAGCAGACCGGCGACGGTGAGGTTGTTCTCCAGCCAGTCCGCCATCGTGAAGAACGCCGCGATCGGGCGCCCGTTGCCGGTGCCGGAACTCTCGTCGAACCGGATCACCTCCCGCCGCGGCACGGCGAGCATGCCGAGCGGGTAGGCGGCTGAGAGATGGTCACGCGTCGTGAAGGGCAGGGCCTCGAAGGCGTGCGGGCGGCCCTGCGCGGCCTCTCGGGCGGCCTGGGCCGGGACGAAGGCGGCGTAGAACGGTGAGTTGCGGCAGGCGTGTTCCACGGTCGCGGAGAGCGCCTGCGCGATCCAGGCGTCGAGGGCCTGCCGGTCCAGTGACGTGACCGCGGCGACCTTCCGGGCGATGTCGACGCGGGAGACGAGGGTGTCGCGCAGTGCGCCGCGCGGGTCGTGGCCGGCCGGCCTGGAGAGCGTGGTCATCGGGACGCCTCCTCCAGCCGTGCCATCGCCGTTCGTTCCTCGGCCGCCAGGCCGGCGACGATCGCCGCGGCCTCGTCGAGTGAGCGCCGGGCACTGGAGTCGTCGGCGTCGCGCAGCAGGTTCGCCACGTCCGTCCAGCGCTTGGCGATGCGGCGGTACTCGACGGCGAGTTCGTCGTAGGCCTCGACGCCGGTCAGCTCGTGTGCCTCTTCGAGGAACTGCGCCCACAGCGTCCGGAAGAGTCCGCCGCCCGTGCCGCCTTCCTCCATGCTGGTGCCGACGGCGCTCATCGCCTCCACGGGCCGGTCGAGCTTGTCGTGCCACCCGCGCATCAGGGAGCCGGCCTTCGCGATCCCCTTGAATCCCATGTTGGTGATCGGCGGGCTCAGGAAGTCCTGTGCGGCGGCCAGGATCGAGGTCCGGCAGGCCTTCGCGAGGATCGACTCGTCGTAGCCGCGCGGGTCCACCCGGACGGACAGGTGGCGCGAGGACATCGGCCCCTTGGCGGACCGGGCCCGGGCCATGCTCTCCCGCGATGTCGACCGCACGCCGAGCGACCGGGTCTCGACGACGACGAACCTGTCGTCCTCGTAGCCGATGCAGGCGACGTAGTGTGCGGCGAAGTGGTGGTTCTCCCGCGCGTAGTCGAGGTGGTAGCGGTCGAGCTTGAGGCCCACCACGTCGCCCTCGTCGAGAGCCTCGATCAGTGTGGCCTCGGCCTTCGCGGGTGAGGACGTCTCCTGCGCCCGCAGCTCCAGGGAGAGCGCGTCCGCCACGTTGCGCATGAGGTGGTCGGGTTTGACCCGGCCGGCGAGGAACGGGCTGGGCATCTGCTTCGAGTGCCAGTACAGGAACGACAGGCCCTGTCCCAGCCCGAAGATCAGTGGCTCGCTCAGCTCGATGTCGTGGTTGCGCAGCATGTTGAGCAGAGCGGTGGATTCGCAGTGTTCACCGGAGTACGGCGAGATCTCAATGACCGCCATCGCCGTGCCCCGTTCCGCCGCGCGGCGCCTCGTAGACGATCTCGAGCACGGAGCCGCTGTCGTTGTTGCGCAGGTGCCCGTAGGTGTGGCCGAGTTCGTCCGCCTCGGTGAACGCGATGTTCTCGAGGTGGTCGACGTCCCGGTCGAGGACGTCCAGGAGGTAGCGGACGTCGGCGTCGGTGTGCACGTCGATGGCGACGTGCGACATCAGCCGTCCCCGCTCGCCGGCGGGGCGGTCCGCCCAGGGGCCGAACCGGCGGCAGGCGAACATCTCGATGACCCGTCCGTCGGAGAGGGCGATCGAGTTCCACCATCCGGGCGTGCCGTACTGCCGGGGTGAGATGTACGACGGCCCCATCTCGACGGTGGTGATCTGCCCGGACGCCCTCAGGTCGTTCAGGTGGGCGTTCCAGCCGAACACCTCGTCGTCGTTGTCGTAGTCGCCCATGTAGATGCCGACGTGGTTGACCCCGGCGAACTTCTCCACGACGTGGTCCGGCGCGTATCCGCACCAGGCCGACAGGTACTGCCCGCAGTCGAGGTCCCGCCAGGTGCTCGACGTCCGGAGGATCTCCTCCCAGGCCCGGCCGAAGCCGGCGCGGTCGGGGAAGCGCCCGTCGCGCGTGGCGGTGATGGCCGGCGAACTTCCCGCGAGTGCGTTCATGGCGCTTCCTTCCTGCCCGTGATGACGATCCCCATCTGCACTTCCGTCACGACGGCCGTGTCGAGCGCGGTGCCGCGCAGCAGCTCGTCGATCTCGCTCTTGACGTACGAGGACCGGATCGAGGTGCGGAAGCCCGGGCGCATGTCGGCCGCGATGTTCGCCTTCATGAACTGGAACGTCGTGCGGTCCACATCCCTGCGCAGGTCGGAGACGCAGTACCGGCCGCCCGGCCTGAGCACGCGGTGCATCTCCGACAGGGCGGTCACCGGATCCGCCCATTCGTGCAGGGAGGACGCGCTGATGACGTGATCGAAGCGGTGGTCGTCGAACGGCAGGGCCAGGACGGTGCCGCACTCGTAGGCGCAGCGATCGGCGACGCCGTACGCGTTCGCGTTGAGGGTCGCCCGTCGGAGCATCGCCGGTGAGATGTCGAGGCCGACGAGCCGGGCGGAGTCCTGGGCCTGGATGATCCATTCCAGGCCCAGGTAGCCCGGGCCGCATCCCAGCTCCAGGACCTCGCCGGAGGAGATCTCCGCCGCCAGGATGTCGTCGATCTTCTCCTGGAGCCAGCCGTTGTCCCGGATGTGGCGCTGCATCTCGTCGTATTTGAGGGCCAGCTCGTCGCCCTGCAGGCCCTCGTCGGTCTCCGGCACCCGGGCGGCGACGGTGCCCCGCGCGCTAGCCACGGCCCGGCCCCAGCCGCCGTATTCCCACTGCTACACCTCTCATCGTCGCGCTCCCCATGTGCACGTCGGAACGGTCGTTGTCCGTCAGGAGATTGACCGAGGATCTGAGCGAGTCGTCGACCGAGGACGCGCCCGGATACCACCAGCCGGCGTCCGCCATCACGACGTTCGGTGCGACGGAGTCGGAGATCTTGACCGTCATGCGCACCCCGCGCGCACCGGCCCGCGTGAAGAGGTCGACCTCTTCACCGTCGGTCAGACCTTCCCGGTCCGCGGTGTCCGGATGGACGGTCACCCGCGCCGTGGTCTGGCCGCGCGAGGTGGTCGGGAGTTGGTGGAACTCGGTGTTGTAGAACTGGCGCGGATGGGCGCTGGTCATCAGGTACGGCAGGGCCGGGTCCGTCTCCGGCGGGCGCCGGAAGACCGGGAACGGCTCATAGCCCATGGACCGCAGCCCGTTGTTCATGAGGTTCACGCGCCCGGACCGGGTACGGAATCCGCCCTCGCGGTACTTGTGGTACCGCTTCTCGTTGCGGATGTAGCCGATCTTCGTGAACTGTTCCCAGGTGAGCTCGATGCCGGCCAGCTTCGCGTCGAGAGCGGCTTCCAGCGAGGGGAAGAAGTGCTCGCTCAGGCCGAGCCGTTCGGCGAGCTGGAGGATGATCTCCTCGTCCGAGCGGCAGCCCTGGACCGTGGCGATCTTCCGCCGGGCCGCGATGTAGGAGTTGAACTCGACGATCTGGTCCCGTTCTAGCCAGCTCGATGTCGGCAGGACCACGTCCGCGTACCGGGCGGTCGGCGTCATGAACAGGTCGCACACGACGACCAGGTCCAGCTTGCTCATCGCCTGACGGACCAGCTCGGTGTTCTCGTGCGAGGCCAGCATGTTGCTGCCGAAAACCAGCATCGAGGTGATCGGGTACGGCGAGCCGGTCACGATGGCCTCGTGCAGGTCTCCCGGCGCGACCCAGCCGGACATCGAGAGGATCTTGTGCTTGTCGCCGCCGATCCGCTTCTTCGCCTGCTCCTCCGGGAGCAGGTCCGAGCGCGGGAAGGCACGCCGGCCCTCGATCGGCATCGGCTCCCAGATCACGTCGCCGCCGGGGGCGTCGATGTTTCCGCAGATCGCGGCGAGGAGGGCGATGGCGCGGTGGGTGTCGAAGGAGTTCTCGTTCTGCGACAGACCGGTTCCGGCCTCGATGCACGCCCGTGCGGCGAGGGCGTAGGAGCGGGTGGCTTCGTGGATGAGCCCGGGTGCGAGTCCGGTGATCCGCGCGACCCGCTCGATGTCGTACGCCTTGACGTGCGCGACGAGTTCGTCGAACCCGGAGGTGTGCGCGGCGACGAAGTCGTGGTCGTACCAGCCCTCGTCGACAACGATCTTGATCATGCCGAGTGCCAGTGCGCAGTCGGTGCCCGGCTGAATCGCCAGGTGCAGGCTGGAGCGGGCCGCGGTCTGCGTCCGTCGCGGGTCGACGGTGATGACGCGGCTGCCCCGCTCGACGGCTCGCAGCAGTTTGATGCCGATCACGCCGTCCGAGTGGGTGCTCGGCTTGTTGCTGCCCCAGAGCAGGACGACTTCGGGGTCACCGTCGTAGTCGCAGAAGGTGAAGGCGCCGTACGTCATGATCGAGGCCATGACCCGCGGGTAGAAGCACACGTGGGCCGGACCTACCACGTTCGGTGTCCCGATCGCGTTGGCGAGCCGGAACACCCATTCCTGGTAGTTGCGGTCGGTGCCCTGGGCGAGGGCGACGGACTCGGGCCCGTGCCGGCCGATGGTCGCGGCGAGCTCGCTGCCGATCCGGTCGAGGGCGGCGTCCCAGCTGACCGGCTCGAACTCCCCCGAGCCGCGCGGGCCGGTACGCATCAGCGGCGTCGTCAGCCGGTCCGGGCTGCGCAGCAGGTCGAGGGACGCCTTGCCCTTGATGCAGAAGTAGCCCTCGCTCGTGGGATTGTCCGGGTCGCCGTGGATGTCGGTGGGGACGCCGTCGGAGAGCTCGACCATGGCGCCGCATCCGCCGTGGCACATACGGCAGACGGACCTGGCCCGGGTGATCGTCAAGCCGGCTCACCCGCCCGCTTGGCGGCTGACACGAGCAGCCTTTCGAAGAGAACCTGTTCGGCGTCGGCGATCGCGTCCAGCAGGGCGGCGACGGCTTCCAGTCGCCTTTGCCCGTCGTCTGCGCGCCGGTAGGCCGTCAGCAGGTCGATGGCCTGGTCCCACTGCCGCCGCACGTCGTCGAAGTCCTCGACGAACGGATCGAGTTCGGGGTCGTCGTACCGCTGCCGGGCCTCCCGCAGGAATTCGGTGTAGAGCTTGCGGAAGTTCGCTCCTCCGGTCCCGGCGAAGCGCCAGAAGCGACCGACTCCCGGCACCGTCTCGTCCGGGGAGGCGAGGGTGTCGCCCCATCCGGCGATCTCGGAAGCGGCCCGCCGCATGGCACGGAGGCCGAATCGGGGTCCGCGGTCCTCGGTCATCCGCTGCGCGGTCTGCCGGACGGCGTGCCAGATCTGTTCGCGCAGAACCGCATCGGTGTCGGTGGTCAGACGTTCCGGCAGCTTCTCGACGTACAGGTGCAGATGGGGCGACGGCATGAAGCCCTCGTCCGAGGCACGGGCACGGCGCAGCGACTCCGCCGGAAGGGTCTGCGCGCCACCCTGCTGCTCGGTGTCGACGACGTGGGCGAGGGAATCGTCGAGCCCGTACACCGCGACGTAGTGCGACGCGAAATGGCTTCGGGACGAGAAGTAGTCGAGGTGGAAGATGTCGACGGACACTCCCACGACGTGCCCCGCGGCCAGCAGCTCCGTGGCTGCGGCGGAGGCCGATTCCGAGTCGGGGGACCGTGCTTCACGCAGGGTCGCACCCAGGGCCGCGCAGGCGTTGCGGGACAGCAGGGCGGGCTCGATCCGGCCGGTGAGCATCGGCGTGGCGTGACCGGGATCCGGAGCGTCCCAGTATTGGAAGTCGATCCCCTGGCCGAGGCCGAACAGCATGGCTTCGGATATGCCGGCGCCGGCATGGTGGAGCATGTTGCGCAGCGTGGTCGTCTCGCAATGAACGCCGAGCTGGGGTTGAAATGTCGCCAAGCGCATATGGCTTTCCAATCGCAAGGTGCGAAGTTGCCGTGAACGAGGGTGCGGCTATGCGTCGAGCAGGACTTCGTTGTATCCCTGCAGATCGAGAAATCCGGAGCCGCTGGCCAGGACCACGATCACGGGTTCGAGGTGGTCCGCGTCGGCCTTCGCCACGACGTCCAGGGCCGCGGCGACCGCGTGACCGGCCTCGGGGGCGAGCAGCAGGCCCTCGGTCTGCAGCAGGAGTCGGCCGGCTTCGAGCGCCGTCCGCTGGTCGAGGGCGACGGCGTCCAGGACGCCCTTGTGCCGCAGCAGGCTGACGAGGGCGGAGCTGTGGTGGTTGCGCAGTCCGCCGACGTGGTTGGGCGGGGGGATGAAGCTCTCGCCCATCGTGTAGCCCAGGACCTCGGGCGTGAAGCCGCCCAGGTCGGTGCGGCCGTACGCGTAGACGCCCTGGGTGAGGCGGGGCGCCGCCGTGGATTCCGCGGCGAGGAAGCGGAGGTCCGCTCCGTCGGCCTTGGCCCGCAGGTGAGGGCCGATGAGACCGCAGAGGTTGCTTCCGCCGCCCGAGCACGCGATGAGGTGGTCGCCGCGTCCGTCGACGCCCAGGTCCTCGCCGTGGGTTTCCTTGAGCTGCTGCGCGACTTCGAGTCCGAGCAGCGTCTGGTGGAGGTAGACGTGGGGCATTCCGCTGCCGGCCAGGTACGCGGCGGAGGGACTGCCCAGGGCGTGCTCGATCGCGTCGCTGATCGCGGTGCCGAGACTGCCGGGGTGGCCGGGGTGCTCCCCGAGGATCTTTCGTCCGATCGCCGTGTGGGTCGACGGCGACGGCCGCACCTCGGCCCCCAGGAGCTCCATGTAGTGGCGCCGGTAGGGCTTCTGGTCGAGCGAGCATTTCACCATGAAGATCTCGGCCCGCAAGCCGAACATCTTCGCCGCCAGCGCGACACTCATCCCCCATTGACCTGCCCCGGTCTCGGTGACGAGAGTCGTCCGCCCCTCCTCGGCCGCGTAGTACGCCTGTGCCAGGGCGGTGTTCAGCTTGAAGCTGCCGGTGGGAAGGACGTCTTCACGCTTGAGGTAGATTCTCGCGCCCGTACCGAGATGCTTCTCGAGCCGGTGTGCCCGGTGCAGCGGTGTCGGCCGTCCGCATTGCCGCAGTCGTTCCGCGACCGGTTCGGGTATCGCGATCCATTGCTCGTCCGAACCGTTTTGCTCGATGAGGACCCGCGGCCGGACTTTCGCGGATACCTCCGCGGCGGAGGGGCTTCCGGAATCCCTGACTTCGGGTATGGGTCCGGGCAGATCCGCCAGGAAGTTGTACCAATGGGTCGGCATTCCCGGTAACGCTGAACCGTCACGAACAATGACTTGGGACACGGGTGATTTCTCATGCCCAACACGGCCAGGACTATACGAAGTCACGTTCCCCCCGCACCCCGCTTCAAAATTGTGTGAGCCAGCGTACAAACCGTTCGAGCACCGCGCAACCGGTCGAACCTCAAGTCGCACATTCAACGAATACGGCAGACTCAGAAAGGCTTTTCCATCTCTTTCACGCAGCAGTCCGCGAGAATCCGGGAAATGATCTCGGCGCAATCAACCGGAGGCGACGAATCCAAGACGTCGCCAGCCTCACGCGACGAACCGGCTGGACAGCTATACGCCAGTTTCTCGAGAATTGATCCGTTCCGTCAACGAATCCGCCAGGAGCTGCCAGCTTTCGGCGTGGTGCCGTGCCAGCTCGGCGATCAGTGGTGCGCAGTGGATCGGGATACTGCTCGCCATCGCCGCCCAGTCGTGCGGCTGCGCGGTCGTGGGGTCCAGTGTCCGCAGCAGCTTCCGTCCCACCTCGGTGAACCGGAGCGAGGGATCGGCCCGCAACCGCCGCACGGCCGAGGCCAGGTCGGCGCCGTCCGGGTGCGCCCTGGGGGGGTTCACCATCGCGGGGTGGCCGGCCCCGCTCCCCCGGACCGGCCCGGCGTTCGGCCGTACCGTCGTCTGCGGTTCTCCCAGGGCCGCGCGCGCCCGCTTTCGCAAGTCCTTCGCCGTGGTCAGCGAGATGCCCGCGGCGCGCGCCACCTCCTGCGCGGACGCGTCGGGATGCGCGGCGAGGTACACCAGCGCGCGACTGCGGCCTTCGGCCGCCGCGAGCGGGTAGGCCACCCCGTCGCGCCCGAGCCGCACGGCGGTCGGGTGCGGAAGTTCCGCACCCGACCGTCGCCTGAGCGCTGCGACGGTCTTGTCCGACAGGCCGACGACCCCTGCCAGCCTCCGGTTGGACCACTCCGGGAAGTCGGCGAGCATGTGGAGGGCCGCGGCCTTGCGGTCGGCAAGGGAGAGCGGCAGTCCGTGGTTGCTGTTCAGCTTGACCGCGAGGACGAAGGCCTCTCGCTCGTCACCGTTGAAGAGCACGGCGCTTATGTGCGTGGCGCCGCTGTTCTCCACCGCCCTGAGCCGGTGCACACCGTCGATGACGGTCATCGTCTTCCGGTGGATCACGATCGGCGGCAGTTCGGAGCACACTTCGGCGAGCGCATTGATGTGCCGTGGGTCCTCTCCGACCCTGCGGAGTGAGCCCACGACCATGATGCGGCTGATCGGGACCCGGGTGATCTCCGACAAAAGTCCGCCCAGGTGCGGATCCGGGCCGGGTAAGTGCTGTTGCATCGGCTTCTGTACGGATGCGGAGATGTGGTCCATCGCTCTTCCTCCTCAGCAACTCCCAGTGGTCCCACCAGCTGTCGTACGCATCATGCGGTTGCGGATGACGTCAGGCAGCGCGGCGAACCACGGTTCGAGGAAAGGAAGAGCTGTCATGGGCCATCGGAAAGGTGAACAACATCGAGTCTCCCCCGTGACGCAATGCCGAGAACCGACTCCCGAACCCTGTCAGGAGGATCGGGTCGGTGCAAGGCTTCTGTCATGCGGTTCTGTCGAGGAAGCCGGCCATTCCTTGATCGCTGATCGACTGACGGCAGGGGTGCAAAGCTCTCCGGCCGAGACGGAATGATCGGCTCCTCGCGGGTGGACGGAAAAGTCCTCGCAGTTGGACGCATGATCTGTCTTGGTCATCCGGGTCGCACAGCCCGTTCTCTTGGCCGGCGTGAAGAGCAAAGGCGAGATCACGGAGACTGTGGAAGCCGCCGATTCACAGGTAGTGCCACGCGGCGCCGAAGATGTTCAAAATTCCACTATTACTCTGCCGTTCAGGCTGTTCTCCTGGTGTATTCACCGACCACGTACAACGGCGGGTGCCGGGGCGTTGTACGGAGGTTGCGCGCCTGTGCGCCCCACCGGCGCCCTCCCGTTCAGGTCCGGGACGGCGCACGGTCGAGCGCATGGGGGTCAGCGGCGAAGCGTGTGCGGGACGCGGGGACGGCACGGACTGTCCGCACAGGGAGGTGCTCGACGTGGCGGCGGACGGTCCCCGGTGTGAGGAGTGCCGCCACCACTGGGAGTTGGACGGGACGGAGCCGGAACGCAGGATGGTGGAGGACGAGGGGCCGACGCGGCCGCTGGGCGCTCCGGGCGAGGCCGGTCACGACAGCGCCGCGTAGACCCGACCTTCACGACCGCGCGTTCTCGGCGCGGCAGCGGGTCAGTGGTCGGAGTAGCTGAAGTCGCCCACGGTCCAGGCACTGATGTCCTCGATCGCGACGCGGAACATCCCTCCCGTCTCCGGGATCCCCACGGTGCCTTGCAGGATCCGCGCGACATGGAAGTGCAGATGCGTGGGCGGCCCGTCCTTCTTGTGCGGGGTGTCGAAGACGGTGGAGAACGCACCCAGGCGGGCGGAATCCGTCAGCACCTCCGACACCCGCTTGCGCCACATGGCTTCGGGAGCGAGGCGACCGGTGATGACAGCACCACCGGTGACCACGGTCAAGGACATCTGACTGCTCTGCCCGGACTCCACAAGGGCGGCGATGTCAACGATCAGCTCGTCAGGCTTCGGCATGAGATCGGATTCTATGCGCCGTGCCGTCCGTTCGGCTCGGCCGGTCCCACGAACGGGCAATACAGGCGCGTACGACCCCCCGCCGGGTGCCGTCGGCAAGGCGGGGCGGGCGGCGCCCGGCCCTCGTCTGCCCGGCCCCCACACCCGCCCGCCGACCCGCCGAAGCGGGGGCGGGGCAGGTCGGATCGCGGTGAACCTCGGCGTCGTAGCCGTGCGACACCCCGGGCCGCAGCAGCACCATGTCTCCGACCGCCGGCCGTCGCCGGCCGCCCGGTGCGTGGTGCACGCCGTCGCCACCGGTGACGACCACGACCTCCACGAAACTGTGCGTGTGCGGTGCGAGGGCGCCCTCGTGTTCGTACCGGCCGGCGTACACCGGCAGCCCGTCGGGGAGAAAGAGCAGGCCATGCACCTCGTCCACCGGCGGCTGTCCCAAACGGCCTGTATACAGGGCCGGACGACCGGCCCGGCAGCCGCCGACTCTGACGGGCACGCCGCTCCCCTGCCCGAGTCCGGGTGTCCCGTACCTCGGCCAAGGAGGCTCTTCCGGTGATCTTCTCTCGTCGGCCGCACCCCTCGCGCCTCACAGCGGGTAGGTCGTATGCGCACAGGACAGGTCGAGAAGTAGGAGGAGCAGCACATGTACGCAGTGATTCGCCGGTACGAAGGGGTGACCGAGCCCGCCGAGGCCGGGCGCCTGGTGAACGAGGAGTTCTTGCCTCTGGTTCGGCAGGTACAGGGTTTCGTGGCCTACTACTGGGTCGATGCCGGGGGCGGCGTGATGGTGTCGACGAGTGTCTTCCAGGACCGCTCCGGCGCCGAGGAGTCGACCGACAGGGCCAAGGACTTCGTCCGGGACCGGCTCGCCGCACTGCTCCCCCAGCCGCCCCAGGTCACAGCCGGCGAGGTCGTGGCCGCGTCGTAGCGTCCGCACCGCACCGGGGCGCCATCGACGTTGCGCCGGCTCGTCTTACGATTTCCTGACTGCGGCGCACGCCGGTGCGCCGAACGGGAGGGGATCCGGTTCGTGGAGAACAGACGTGGCCTGTACGGCGGATGGAGAACGGGGGCGCTGCTGATCGCCGTCGTCATGGGGCGCCACCACTGACGGCGACTCCATGATCACCGCCTCGTCCGTCGGCCTCTCCCAACGGGAGAACACCCAGTTCGGCGGCAGCGGACTCCTCGGATGATCTGACCCGGGCGCCCGCCGTCCGCCGTCCGCCGTGGAGTCAGCTGGTGGAGAGCATGCCCTCGCGCAGCCGGGCCAGGCAGCGCGAGAGCAGGCGGGAGACGTGCATCTGGGAGACGCCCAGGCGTTCGCCGATCTGGGCCTGGGTGAGTTCCTCCACGAAGCGCATCTGGATGATCTGCCGGTCGCGTTCGTCGAGTGCGGCGATCATCGGGGCGAGTGCGTGGAAGTCCTCCACGAGTTCGAGGGCCTGGTCGTCGGCGCCGATGAAGTCCGCGAGGGCCGTCTCGCCGTCCTCGCTGCTGCTGATCGCCGCGTCCAGGGAGGTGGAGTTGTAGCCGTTGGAGGCCAGGCGGGCCTCCCTGACTTCGTCCTCGGGCAGGCTCATCAGCTCCGACAGTTCCTTCACCGTCGGGGTGCGGCCCAGGCGGCTGCGGAGTTCCTCGGTGGCGCGGGCGAGGTGGACCCGGGCCTCCTGCAGCCGGCGCGGGACGTGCACGGCCCAGGTGGTGTCGCGGAAGAACCGCTTGATCTCGCCGACGATGTAGGGGATGGCGAAGGAGGTGAACTCCACCTCCCGGGTCAGCTCGAACCGGTCGATGGCCTTGATCAGGCCGATCATGCCGACCTGGACGATGTCCTCCATCTCCTCCGGCCCGCGGCTGCGGAACCGCCCCGCCGCGAAGCGGACCAGGGACATGTTCATCTCGATCAGCGTGTTCCGCGCGTACTGGTACTCGGGCGTGCCCTCCTCCAGCACCGCGAGCTGGTCGAAGAACAGACGCGTCAGCTCCCTGGCGTCCTTCGGCGCCACCCGGGCGGGGTCGGCGACCTCCGGCATGCCCTCCACCTTGGTGTCCGTCTTCGCCGCAGTCACTGTCGCCACGATGCTTCCCTCCCCTGTCGCCACACACCGCCAGCCTGCCTCGGGCTGACGATCGCGCGTGTACCCCGGCATGTACAGAGCATGCCCCCTACGCGATCCGGAGTGGAGTCACCTACTTGTCTCCCCCTGGCGATCGATGGCCGCAGCCCCTTCCCTTGTCATGCCCTCATCTGAAATCTTGCGTCGACCCATTCGACCCACGGCCCGGCAGGCAGCACCCCTTGCCCCGGGTTCTCGGAGGATGCTGTGACAACCCCCCGCATATACCGGCACCGTCTCAGACGGTCGTTGCTGTCCGCCGCCGCTGTCGGAGCGGCCCTCGCGCTCGCCACGCCCGCCGGGGCGGCCGACGTGGACACCGGCCTCCCGCCGGGTCCGGCCGCGGCCCGCGCCGCCGCGCCCGCCCAGACGGCCGCCGGCTGGGCCGCCGGAACCCGCTCCTACCTCGTCATCACAGCCCCCGGCGACACATCCGCCGCTCGCAACGCCGTCGCGGCGAACGGCGGTTCGGTGTTCGCGCACTACGACGCGATCGGCGTCGTGGTCGCCCACTCCTCGTCGGCCGGCTTCGCCGCCGCGATGCGCTCCGTCACGGGCGTGCAGAAGGTGGGTGCCACGCGCACCTCGGACGTCCCCGCCGACGCCTACTCCCCCACCCTGCCGAGTGCTCCCGGGCAGTCGTCCACCACGCTCGCCGAGACGGCACGGTGGGACATGACCAGGATCAACGCCGACAAGGCCTGGGCCGTCAGCACCGGTTCGGCGTCCGTCACGGTGGGCGTCCTCGACACCGGGGTGGACGACCGGCACCAGGACATCGCGCCCAACTTCGACACGGCGGACTCCGTCTCGTGCGCCTACGGCAAGGCCGACACCCGGGCCGGCGCCTGGCGTGACGTCGGCAGCCACGGCACGCACGTGGCAGGCACCATCGCCGCCGCGAAGAACGGCAAGGGTGTGGTCGGCGTCGCACCGGGCGTGAAGATCGCCTCCGTGCGCGTCGCGGAGCCGAGTACGAGCATGTTCTTCGCCGAGAACACCATCTGCGGTTTCATCTGGGCCGGTGACCACGGCTTCGACGTCACCAACAACAGCTATTACACGGATCCCTGGATGTTCAACTGCCCCGACGACCCGGACCAGGCGGCCATCGTCGAGGGCGTGCGCCGGGCGCAGGAGTACGCGGAGGGCAAGGGCTCGCTCCAGGTCGCGGCGGCGGGCAACTCCAACTACGACCTCGCGAACAAGCGCACCGACAGCTCCAGCCCGAACGACTCCACCCCCGTCAACCGCACCATCACCAACGCCTGCATCGACATTCCGACGGAGCTGCCGGGCGTGGTGACCGTCGCGGCGATGGGCAACGGGAACATCAAGGCGTCGTACTCCAACTTCGGCCGGGACGTCATCGACGTCGCGGCCCCGGGCGGCGACGGAGCCTACGGCGTCTACTCCACGCTCCCGGGCGGCAAGTACGGGAACATGAACGGCACATCGATGGCCTCGCCGCACGTCGCCGGTGTCGCCGCGCTGCTGAAGAGTGCCGATCCGGCCGCCACCCCCGCTGATCTGCGCGCGCGGCTGGGAAGCCAGGCGACCGACACCGCGTGCCCGTCCGACGGCCGCTGCACCGGCACCACGGCGAAGAACGCCTTCTTCGGGGAGGGCCAGGTCGACGCGCTGAAGGCCGTCGGTGGCACCACGCCGCCGCCCGGCCGCTCCTTCGAGAACACCGCCGACGTCACCGTCGCCGACAACGCCACGGTGGAGTCGCCGATCACCGTGACCGGTGTGACGGGCAACGCCCCGGCCGCGTTGAAGGTCGGTGTGGACGTCAAGCACACGTACCGCGGCGACCTGGTGCTGTCGCTCGTCGCCCCCGATGGGTCGGTCTACTCGCTGGAGGACTTCGCCGACGGCGACAGCGGGGACGACGTGGTGAAAACGTACACGGTGGACGCATCGTCGGAGACCGCGTCCGGTACGTGGAAGCTGCGTGTCCGCGACATCGCGACGCAGGACACCGGGCGGATCGACGCCTGGAACCTCACCTTCTAGCGGGAGGGTTCCACCGGGTGCGTGAACTCCTCGCGGCGGGGCGCCTGCGCCTCGCCGCGAGGAGCGGGCCGGGCCGTACCCGTGCCCTCACCACGTCACGGGCAGCTCCAGGGGGAAACGCCGGATGGTCCGGGTGTCCCAGGGCACTTCCTGAGCCGGTACGGCCAGGCGCAGCCGGGGCAGGCGGGTGAACAGAACCCCGATCGCGGTCCTGAGTTCCGCGAGGGCGAGGGTGCTGGCGACGCAGTGATGGCCGCCCCACCCGAACGTCATATGAGGGTGCGCCGAACGGTCGACGTCGAGGACGTCGGGGTCCGCGAACACCTCCGGGTCCCGGTTGGCGGCCAGGTAGGAGACGTGCACGAAGTCTCCGGCGCGGATCAGCACTCCTTCCAGCTCCACGTCCTCCAGCGCGACGCGCGGGATGCCGACGCCCTTGCGGAAGGGGATGTGCCGCAGGAGTTCGTCCAGCAGCCGGGGAAGCTGTTCCGGACTGCGCCGCAGCAGATCGCGGAGTTCGGGGCGGGTCAGCAGGGTGTAGGCGATGTTGCTGATCTGACAGGTGGCCGTGTCGTTGCCGCTGAGGATGAGGGTCAGCGCCAGGACGGCCAGCTCGTCGTCGCTGAGGGGCTCCTCCTCTTGGTCGCCGGCGGCCATGGTGGTGATGAGGTCGCTGCCCCCGTCCTTGCGGCGTTCGGCGACGAGCGTGGTGAAGTAGGCGCGCAGGTGCTGCTTGGCTTCCGCCGCCGCCTGCCGGGCATCGGGCGCGGTGGCCAGCATCTGCTGGGTGAGGCGCAGCATGAGCGGCCGGTCCTCGTCGGGTACGTCCAGCAGGGCGCAGATGGTGTGGTTGGGCAGCGGTTCGGACAGGCCACGGGCCAGGTCGGCCGGCGGGCCCTGCTCGGCCATCTCGTCCACGAGCCGGTGGGCCACCTCCTCGATGGCCGGCGTCATGCGCTTCACGCTGCTTTGGGTGAAGGCCCGGGCGGCGGCGTGGCGCAGCCGGGTGCCGCGCGGCGGGTCCATGACGTTGATCGATTCCGGGGAGACGATCGGCTCGAGAGTCATCCGGGGGTAGTCGCGGCCGACGATGGCGGCCCGGCTGAACCTGGGGTCGGTCGTCACCTGGCGTACGCCGTCGAAGGTGGTGACCAGCCACGCCTCGGCTTCGCCGTAGGAGAGCCGGATACGGCTGACCGGGCCGCGGGCCATGAGCTGTGCGAGGGACGGATCGAACTCGAGTTGCTCGCTGTAGTCGAAGGGGCAGGCGGCGGTGTGAGCCATGTGTGCTCCTGAGCTCGTGCGGTGGTGCGGCCATGTGGGCGGAACCGGTGGGCACGGGCCACGGCCGCCCCGCCCGTGGGGGACATTTCGCATAGTGCGGCAGAGCGCCGCTCCATGCATCCAGTGCCGGGGCAGACGGCAGAAAGCGGGGAGACGTGCCCGAACCCACCTCTCGGACACCACAGCAGCCGACCGTCGACGTGCTGGTCGTCGGCGGCGGACCGACCGGCCTCACCCTCGCCTGCGACCTGGCCAGGCGCGGCGTGCGGACCCATGTCATCGAGGCGACCGAGCACCTTCCCGCCGGTTCACGCGGCAAGAGTCTTCAGGCCCGCACGCTGGAGGCGTTCGACGACCTCGGCGTCATCGACGCGGTGCAGGCCGCCGGCGCCCCCTTCCCGCCCATGCAGACCTGGCGCGACGGCGAGCGCGGGGGCGAGTGGCAGCTGATCGAACCGGACCCGGAGGCGCCGGTGTCGTGTCAGCCGCAGCAGTGGCTGATCCCCCAGTGGCGCACCCAGGAGATCCTGCGCGATCGTCTGCTCGAACTGGGCGGAACCCTGGAGTGCGGTGCCCGGCTCGTGTCCCTGACGCAGACGGACACGCACGTGACAGCCGAGGTGGCACGGCCCGACGGCGGTCGTCGCCTGATGACAGTCCCCTACCTGGTGGGCGCCGACGGCAGCCACAGTTCGGTGCGCGAGTCCCTCGGCATCGCCATGAAGGGCGAGGACCGCGGGTTGCGTTCGGCGGTGGTGTCGGACGTGCGGGTTCGGGGCCTGGACCGGGATCACTGGCACATCTGGCCCGACGACCCGCCGGGTGAGCTGCTGCTGTGCCCGCTGCCGGGCACCGCCGACTTCCAGCTGAACGCCAAGATCACGGGCGATGAGTTCACCGCGACGGCCGAGACCGTGCGCACTCTGGTCGCCGAGCGGACCCATCTGCCCCCGGACGCCGTCACGGAGGTGGTGTGGAGTTCGTTCTACCGGCCGCGCACCGCGTTGGCCGAACGCTTCCGCCAGGGGCGGGTCTTCCTCGCCGGGGACGCCGCCCATCTGCACCCGCCCGGCGGTGGCCAGGGGCTGAACATCGGCGTGCAGGACGCCTACAACCTCGGCTGGAAGCTCGGGCAGGTCATCGCCCGCGGCGCCCCGGACACGCTGCTGGACAGCTACGAAGCCGAGCGGCGGCCCGCGGCGGCGGGCGTCCTGGACCTCAGCACCCGCCTGTACCGTGCCGGCCGCAGACCCGAGGACGGCAAGCAGTCACGCTTCCGGGGGAAGGTCTGCCACCTGCTGTCCGTGCACTACCGCGACAGCGAGCTCTCGGCCGACACCCGCGCACTCGGCTCCCCGACGGGTGTCCGGGCCGGCGACCGCGCGCCCGACCTCCCGTGCGTCACCGCCGACGGCCCCTGCCCGAATCTCTTCGGCCTGCTGAGAGGCCCGGACTTCACCCTGCTGGCGGTGAATTGCGCACCGCCCCGCGCGACACCGGGTGTCCGCACCCATCACGTGACGGGCGGACCGCTCGCCGGGGAACTCGGCACCGGGTTGTTCCTCATCCGCCCCGACCACCACATCGGACTGGCTGCCGACAGCCCGGAGCATGTGGAGCGCTACCTGGCACGGGTCGGTCTGCCGAGCAGCGAGACCTAGCCGGTCGTCGGGGTGCGGCCCGGCCTCAGCACAGGACGCGCAGTGCGCCGGGCAGCACCCTGGCCGTGACCGGGAGGGCGGCCTCGATCTCGCCGTCCGCGCCGTAGGGAAGGTCCCGGTCGGCCTCGATGCGTATCTCCCGGCCGCGCAGGACCCGCACCTGGGGGCGGTGGACGTGGGCGCCGGTGTCGAGTTCCTTCATCAGGGCGAAGAACAGCCGGCGCGGCGCGTCGCGGATCATCACGACGTCGAGAAGACCGTCGTCGAGCCGGGCCTCGGGAGCGATACGGCGCGCGGAGCCGTAGTAGCTGGAGTTGGCGGCCACCACGGTGTAGCCGGTGCAGGTGTGCTCCTGGCCGTCGACGGTGATCCGGTAGCCGACGGGGCGCCAGGTGCTGATCGCGCGCAGGGCACCCGCGTAGTAGGAGGCCGAACCGCGCAGCAGGCGGGAGCGGTTGGCGTGGAGGTTGGCCAGCGCGTCCACGCCCGCGTAGACGCTGCCGAGCACGACGGTGCCGGCGTGGACGGACGAGGTGACCTCGATGGTGTCCACGGCACGTGGTGTGCCGTGGAGCAGCACGTGGGCCACGCCTTCGGGGTCGCCGGGCAGGCCCAGGGCCCGGGCGAAGTCGTTGCCGCGCCCGGCCGGGACCATGCCGAACAGTGCGCCGGTGCCGCTGAGGGCTCCGCCGATGCTCCCGGTGATGCCGTCGCCGCCGACGGCTAGCACCACCCGGCCGCGTTCCCCGGCGTCCCGGGCGAGTTCGCGGGCGTGGGCGAGGCTGCGGCTGTACTCGGTCTCCAGCCCGGCACCCGCCTCCCGGAGCAGACGGGCCACCTTCAGCAGCGCCGCAGCGCTGGTGGCTCCGCCCGCGGTGGGGTTGACGACGGCGGTGAACTGTCGCATCGATGTGCCTCCGGGCTGACGGGTGGTGCCGGGCTGTCGTCTGATGGGGTGGTGCGTGCTCGCGGGGGTGGGACCGGCCGTCAGTCGGCCGGCAGCAGGACGCCGGGGTTCAGCAGGCCGTCCGGGTCCAGGCGTTGCTTGACGGCCTGGAGTGCGGCCACGCCCAGGTCCGTGGCCTCGCGGAGGTACCAGTCGCGGTGGTCGGTGCCGACCGCGTGGTGGTGGGTGATGGTGCCGCCCGCCGCGAGGATCGCCTCGTTCGCGGCGTGCTTGGCGCGCGTCCAGTGCACGACCGGGTCCTCGCCCTGTGCCGAGACGACGGTGAAGTACAGCGAGGCACCGTTCTCGTAGACGTGCGAGATGTGGCACATGACCAGGGGCGGCGTGCCGTGCTCGGTGAGTGTGGCGGTCAGCGCGTCGCGGACGCCCGCGTACAGGCCGGGCAGCCGGGACCAGTAGGCGGCGGTCTCCAGCGTCTCGGCGAACGCTCCCGCTTCGAGGAGCGAGTCCCGCAGGTACGGTGCCGCGTAGCGGCCGTGTGCCCAGCGGCGTCCTGGTTCGTCGCCCGCGAACTCGCCGCCGCAGTCGGTGAGTACGGCCGCCGCGGCCGCCCGGCGCCGGTCGGTGTCCTCCTCGGTTCCCTCGAAGCCGACGACGGCGAGACATCCCGCGCTCTGCTGCTCGGCGGCGGAGCCGATGGCATCGGGCTGGGCCAGGCCGATCAGTGTCTCGGTCTCGTCGGAGAGCCTCAGGACGGTGGGGCGCGGGCCGTCCTGGGCGAGCCGGCGCAGGGCGGCGGTGCCCGCGTCGAAGGAGGCGAAGCGCCACCCTTCGTAGCGGCGGGTCCGCGGGACGGGCCGGACGCGGACGGTGACGGAGGTGATGACGCCGAAGGCGCCCTCCGAACCGAGCAGCAGTTGCCGCAGATCGGGCCCGGCGGCCGAGCGGGGCGCGCGGCCGGTGTCGAGGGTGCCTCCGGGCGTGGCGAGGGTGAGGCCGAGGACCATCTCGTCGAAACGGCCGTAGCCGGCGGAGGCCTGGCCGCTGGAGCGGGTCGCGGCGAAGCCCCCGATGGTGGCCCACTCGTAGGACTGCGGGAAGTGGCCGAGGGTGAAGCCGTGTTCGGCCAGGAGCGCCTCGGCCTCGGGGGCGCGCAGGCCGGCCTGCAGGGTGGCGGTCCGGGAGACGGGGTCGAGGTCGAGCAGCCGGTTCAGATGCCGCAGGTCCAGGGCGACGAAGGGCGCCTCGCCGGTGGGGGCGAGGCCTCCGACGACGGAGGTGCCGCCGCCGAACGGAACGAGGGCGAGGCGGTGTTCGGCGCAGACGCGGAGCACGGCGAGCACCTCGTCATGGCTCTGCGGAAGAGCCACGGCCGCCGGGGCGTCGGCGGTGTCACCGGCGCGCAGCCGCAGCAGGTCCGGGGTGGACTTGCCGCGCGTGTGCCGGACGCGGCTCTCGGTGTCGGTACGGACGTCCTCCGCCCGATCGCCGAGTGCGGTGCGCAGCGCGTGCAGGGCGGCGCCCTCCAGTGCGGGCGTGGAGATCTCGATCTCCTCCAGCCGGGCTGATGCCGTGGGCTGCGGCTTGACGCCGAGCCAGTCGCGCAGCAGCCCGGTCACGGTGTCGGGCAGCGCCGTCGCCCTGGCCGGGTCTCCCCAGCCGTTCCACAGCATGTCCATGCCTGTCGTCCTCACCGGTCGTCGGGGTTGCCGCTGGAGCGGCGTCGGGCGTTACACTGTTACACATGACGCCTAATCGTCACAACAGCTCGGCCCAGCCGAACCCCTCCGACAACGACGTGGTGCTCGACGCCGTCCGCGACTGCGTCCTCGCCGTCGGGGTCCGCCGGACGACCATGACCGACGTGGCCCGTCGCGCGGGCCTCTCGCGGATGACGCTCTACCGCCGCTGGCCCGACGTCCGCTCCCTCGTCGGCGATCTCATGACGCGCGAGTGGATCGCCGTCGCGACCGGGTCCATGCCCGAGAGGCGGCCGGAGCTGGGCACGCGCCCGCCGCTGATCGACGGCCTGGTCGCGGGGGTCGAGGCGTTCCGCGCCCACCCGCTCTTCCAGAAGATCGTCGACGTGGACCCCGAACTGCTCCTGCCCTACGTGCTGGACCGGCGCGGCGCGAGCCAGGAAGCCCTGCTGGAGCTCCTCGCCGGGGCGCTGCGCGAGGGGCACGCCGACGGTTCGGTGCGCGAGGCCCCGGCCGCACGCCAGGCCCGGACCGTGCTGCTGATCCTCCAGTCCTTCGCCCTGTCCCTGCGCACCATGACCGACGAGGACGACCCCGAGCTCACCACCGCGGCGTTCCTGGCCGAACTGCGCACCGTTCTGGAGAGGACCCTCACCCCATGACCCAGACCGCCGTCCCGGCCGCCGGGGCCTCCCTGTCCGCGGCCCGGCGCGCCCGTGAGCTGACCGAAGCGACCGACGGCCGGGTGGTGGACGTGCTGGTCGTGGGCCTCGGCGCGACCGGCGCCGGAGCGGCCCTCGACGCCGCCGCCCGCGGTCTCGACGTCGTCGCCGTCGACGCCCACGACCTGGCGTTCGGCACCTCGCGCTGGAGCTCCAAGCTCGTCCACGGAGGGCTGCGCTACCTGGCCTCGGCCCAGTTCGACGTCGCTCACGAGAGCGCGGTCGAACGGGGCGTGCTGATGGAGCGTACGGCGCCCCACCTGGTGCGTGCCCAGCCGTTCGTCCTGCCCCTGACCGGACTCGTCTCGCGCGGCCAGGCCGCGCTGGCCTGGGCGGGCTTCCGGGCCGGCGACGCCCTGCGGCTGTCGGCCCGCACGGCGCGCGCCACGCTGCCCGCCCCGCGCCGGCTGTCGCCTGTCGAGACCCGGCACCTGGCCCCGGCACTGCGCCCCGGCGGGCTGCGGGGCGGCCTGCTGTCCTGGGACGGGAGGCTCACCGACGACGCGCGTCTGGTGACCGCCCTCGCCCGCACGGCCGCCGCGCACGACGCCCGTGTGCTGACCCGTGTCCGGGCCCTGGAACTCACCGCGTCCGGCGCCCGCGTACGGGACGAACTCACCGGCGAGGAGGGCGAGATCCGGGCCCGCGCGGTGATCAACGCGTCCGGCGTATGGGCCGGGGACCTCGTCGAGGGCATCCGGATCCGGCCCTCCCGCGGCACCCACCTCGTGCTGCGCTCGGAGCACATCGGCCCGCTCCCCGCCGGCCTGCACATCCCCGTCCCCGGCGAGACCAACCGGTTCGTCCTCGTACTGCCCCAGGACGACGGCCGCGTCTACGTCGGACTCACCGACGAACCCCTCGACGGACCGGTCCCCGACGTCCCCGACGTGCCCGAGACCGACATCGGCTTCCTGCTCGACATCCTCGGCTCCGTGCTCGACGTCCCCGTCCGCCGCGGCGACGTCGTCGGCGCGTTCGCCGGCCTGCGCCCCCTGCTGGACACGAGCGGGACGGCCCAGCCCGGCACCGCCGCACGCACGGCCGACATCTCCCGCCGGCACGCGGTACTGACCTCACCGGACGGCGTGGTCAGCGTGGTCGGCGGCAAGCTCACCACCTACCGCCGGATGGCCGAGGACGCCGTGAACGCCGCGGTCGAGGCACGCGGCCTGGCCGCCGGTCCCTCACCCACCGCCACGCTCCCGCTGGTGGGCGCCGCGGCCCCCCCGGCACTCGCCGCGCTGCGCGCGCCGCGCCGCCTCGTCCAGCGCTACGGCACCGAGGCACCGGCGGTGCACACCCTGGGCGTACGGGACCCGCGCCTGGGCGAGCCGGTCGTCCCGGGTCATCCCGTCACCGGCGCCGAAGTGCTGTGGGCACTGCGGCACGAGGGCGCCCTGGACGAGGCGGACCTGCTCGACCGGCGCACCCGCATCGGACTCGTCCCGGCGGACCGGGCCGACGCGCTGGAGGCCGTACGCGCTCTGATGGGAGAAGCGGCCCCCCTCGCGTGAGGCCGCCGTGAGGAACGGCGGGTGCGTGCTTCGACGCAGGCGAGCGGCTCCACTCTCACCCGCACCGGGTGAAGCCGCCCGTCCCCGCCAGGGGCACGCTGAAGAGGACGCCGAGCCGAACCTTCGGAGGAGGCTCCTCTCCCCGTCCCCTCCGGCCCCCGAGCATCGAAACCGAGGCGCAAGATGACCGCCACACCCACCCAAACGTCACACAGGGCGAAGGACGAATGGGCCACCGGCCTGACCGCCTTCGCCGCCGTGATGCTCTTCCTGGTCGGGCTGCTCGACCTCTTCCGGGGCATCATGGCCATCGCCGAGGACGACATCTTCGTCACGACCCGCAACTACGTCTTCGAGTACGACCTGACCGGCTGGGGCTGGATCCACCTCGCCCTCGGCGTGGTCGCCATGGTCGTCAGCATGGGGCTGCTCAAGACGGCGATGTGGGCCCGCGTCGTCGGTGTCGCCATCGCCGGGCTCGTCATCATCGCCAACTTCCTCTCCCTGCCGCAGTACCCGGTCTGGTCGATCGTGATGATCGCGCTGTCGGGCTTCATCATCTGGGCCCTGTGCGTCGTACCGCGCGAGAACCTTCTCGAACCGTCCGAGGAAGGCTCATGGCGCGCACACGACGACGCGTACCGTCCCACGGCCTCTCCCCGGCCTCCTCGCTGAGGGCCCCGGGGCGGCCTCCGAGGTGGCTCGGTCCGCCGTGCGGCCGTGCAGGAAGGCTGGGATGCTGAGGGTGGAAGCGCTGCCCATGACGTGGCCCTGACCCGACAGGGGTGATGTGCGCCGTGTCGGACTTTCCTGCACGTGCTCGAGCATCCGAGATTCCCGTCGTTACGCCGCTGTCGTACACCGATCCCCTCGGCAATCCGTTCCTGCGCACGCGGTTCGCCCTCCCCGCGAGGCCCCGCACCTACCTGCGGCGCCGGCGTCTCGCCGACCACCTCGACCAGGCCTTCAATACGCCGCTGACTCTCCTCAACGGCCCTGCCGGAGCCGGCAAGACCCTGCTGGCCGCCGAGTGGGCCTCCGGGCAGAGCCCGCCGGTCGCCTGGCTCTCCTTCGACGGCGGAGACCACCGCCCCGGGGTGTTCTGGGCCTACGTTCTGCAGGCCCTGCGCGCCTGCGGTGCACCGCCCTCCGAAGCGGTCGGGACACCGGTCAACGCCTCCAGGGTGAGCCGCAGGATCCTGTCCACACTCGCCTCCGAGCTGAACGACCGAGACGGGCCGGTGCTGCTCGTGCTCGACGAGTACGACCGCGTGACCGACACGAAGATCGCGGAGCAGCTGGAGTTCGTCCTGCACCACGCCGGCCGGGGACTGCGCCTCGTCCTGATCACCCGCACCGAACCGCTGCTCCCGCTGCACCGCTACCGGGCGGTCGGCGAACTGACGGAGATCCGCTCCGCCGAACTGGCCTTCACGCCCGAAGAGGCCGCCGCGCTGCTGGAACTGCACGGTGTGAGCGTTCCGGTCCAGGCGGCGCGGAACCTGGTCGACCGGACCCGGGGCTGGGCCGCCGGTCTGAGCCTGTCCGCCCTGGCCGCCCGGGAGAGCCCGGACCCCGAGCTGTATCTGAAGGAGTTCGAAGCGGACCGCAGCACGGTCGCGGACTTCCTGCTGGCCGAGGTCCTCAAGAGGCAGACGCGGGAGACCCAGGACCTCCTGCTGCGCGTGAGCGTCCTGGACCGCTTCTGCCCCGATCTGGCCAACGCGCTGACCCATCGCATCGACGCCGAGCCCCTGCTCGCCGACCTGCACCGCGAGAACGCGTTCGTCGAACGGCTCGGGCACTCCTGGTACCAGCTCCACCCGCTGTTCAGGGAGATCCTTCGGGCCCATCTGCGCGTCCGCCTGCCCGGGCTGGAGCCCGAACTCCACCGACGGGCCGCGCGGTGGCTGCGTCGGCACGGCCACCTGCCGGAGACACTCGCCCACAGCGCCGCCGCGGACGACTGGGACCTCGCCGCCGGTGCCCTCGTGGACGACCTCGCGATCGGACGGCTCTTCACCGGCCCGAACTCGCACGACCTGGCGCAGTTGTTCTCCCACATGGGGCCCGAGGCGAGAAGCCCGGCCACGGACCTCGTGCGCGCCGCCCACGACCTGTCCCACCACGACCTCGATCACGGCCTGGCGAGCCTGCGCCACGCCGAGGAGCAGCTCGCCGACGACGACCGCGACCTCGCCGCCGCGCGGTTGAGCTGTGCGCTGCTGGAAGCGCTGGCCGCCCGGCTGACCGGATGTCCCCCGCAGGTGGAGAAGGCCGCCGAAACGGCCGCCGAACTGCGGCAGGAGGTACCGGCTCACCTTCTGGACAAGCATCCCGAGCTCACCGCCCTCCTGCTGACCCATGTGGGCTCGACACTCCTGTGGGCCGGGCGTTTCGAGGACGCGCGTGCCGTACTGAACACCGTGGCCGATGCTCCCGGCGGACCGGCCACCGAGGCGCCCCGGGAGGAGGCGATGGGACACCTGGCCCTGCTCGACTACCTCAACGGCTGGACCGGCCGGGCGGAGCGCAGGGCACTGGCGGCGGTGTCCGAGACGGATCGCCCCGGCCCGCCCCGGACGACCGGCTCCGGGATCGGACGGATGGTCCTGGCCGCCGTGGCCGTCGACCGGGATGAACTGGACCGGGCCCAGGCCCTCCTCGACCAGACCGCCGGCCTTCCCTCCGGAACGCGTGATCCGGTGACGGCGGCGGGGCACGCCTTCGCCTCGGCACGCCTCCTGATGGCCAGGGGAAAGATGCGAGCCGCCGTCGAGGCGGCGGACCCGGCCGTCCCCGCCGCCGTGGCCTCGCCGTGGGCGACGAGCCAGGAAGCGCTCGTCACCTCGGCCGCCCACCTGGCCGGGGGGCGGCCGGACAGAGCCGCCGAGGTACTCCGGGCGGTCTCCGGCGACCAGCCCGTGTGCGCCGTGGAGGCCGCGTCGATCCAGCTCGCCGCACGACGTACCGGGGCGGCACTCGACCTGCTCGACAGCATCCACGCCGAGGAACGCACCGGCCCGGCGGTGAGCGTCAGGGCAGCGCTGGTGAGGGCTCGGGCCGCCGACGGGGCGGGAGACACGGCGACCGTCCGGAGGCTCCTGACGCAGGCACTCCTCGACGCCCGGCGCGAGCGGCTTCGGCGTCCGTTCCTGGACGCCGGGGCGTGGATCCGGCCCCACCTGGCCACGGCGCCGCTGCACGATCTGGCGGCGGGCTGGCTCACGCCCGCTCCGGCGCTGCCCCGCGGGCGGCCGGGACCGCCGTCGCCCCCTCCTCCCCCGCTCGTGGTGGTGGAGCTGAGCGCACGCGAACACGACGTCCTGGAGCGCGTGGCCCGGATGATGTCGACGGAGGAGATCGCCGCCGACCTCTGCCTGTCGGTGAACACGGTGAAGACCCACCTCAAGAGCGTCTACCGGAAGCTGGCGGTGAACCGGCGCGGCGAGGCGGTGCGCCGAGCCCGCGACCTCCGGATGCTGTGAGGACGCGCCGGTGCGAGAGCCCGGCGTGAGCCCTCTCCCCCTTCGTGGGTGAGGCGTGCAGCGCGTAGGTCAGGTGCGATGAGAGCGGCCGGCGGCGTGCGCGCCGGGACCGGGCCGACACTCTGAGGCCACAGGGAGCCACCATGTCCAGGACCACACCCGCCCCGGCCGACCGCGGCAAGCACCGGACGGAGCGCCGGGCCCGCGCCGATTACACGGGGGGCGTCTACGGTTCGATGCTCGCGGCCTCCGTGGTGATCGGCGCCGGCTCCCTCGGCTCGTTCCCGCGGGCCGAGCTGGTCCTGCTGCTGCTCATCACCGGAGTGGTGTTCTGGATCGCGCACGTGCACGCCCAGTTGTTCGGGGCGCGCCTGGCCCAACAGGCTCCGGACCGCCGTCTCGTGATGCACGTGTGCCGTGACGAGTGGCCCATCGTCAAGGCCGCCGTCCCGCCGGCGGCCGCCGTGGCGGTCAGTCCGCTCCTGGGGCTGGACGTCCAAGGGGCGCTCTGGCTGGCGCTCTGCGTCGCCGTGGCCGGCCAGGTCGGGTGGTCCGTGGCCGCGGCGCGCCGTGCCGGTGCCTCGCCGCGGCTGATGGCCGTCACCGCGTCGGTCAATCTGCTGCTCGGTCTGCTCATCATCGTTGTCAAGATCGTGCTCAAGCACTGATCCCGGTGTCCGTCACACCGGGCGGGTCACCTACTCCGGGTGAGGTTCGGACCGGCACGGAGGTGGACGATGGCGGAAAGGGCGCCGTCCGCCTGTCCCGGGAAGCCGTGGGAGGACAAGTTCGTGCGCTACGAGATCCGCGTCGAGGGACACCTGTCGGAGACACTGGCCAAAGCCTTTCCGGAGCTGGGCCATGTGGTGATGGCCGGGCAGACCGTTCTGTTCGGCCCCGTCGTGGACGAAGCGCACCTGTTCGGGCTGCTGGCCCGCTGCCAGTCCCTGGGCCTGCGGGTCGTGGAGATGCGGCCGGTGCCGGAGTGACGCGGCCGTACCCGGCACACGACACGAAGGACCTCCGCCCCACCGCCATGGTGGCGCCGACGGCTCACCCACGGAGGGTGAGCCCGGCACCGGCGACAGGCGGGACGCTGAAGCGGTCGCATCCCCCGCTCGGGCCGTGTCGCATCCTTCGGCAGACCCCCGCACCTCGATCACACGAGGAGGAGCCATGGCCATGTCCCGTGGCCCGTCACCGCTCCCCGGGCATGAGCACCACTCCGACGGAGCGGTCCTCATGGCGACGGGTGACTCCGCGTACGGCCTCGCGCGGCTGGGCCGTTCCTGGACCTGGCTCCTGGGCTCGGCCGTGGCGACGCTCGTCCCGGGCGTCCTGGTACTGGTCTGGCCGGAGGCGACCCTGCACGTCCTGGCCGTCCTCATCGGGCTGTATCTGCTGGTCAGCGGGGCGTTCCGGTTCGTGGCCGTCTTCGGCCGGGAGGAGCACGGAGAACGGCTTCCGGCGCTGATCCTGGCCGTGCTCTACGTCCTGGCCGGGGTGCTGTGCCTGCGGAACCCGCTGCAGACGATCGCCGCGCTCTCGCTGGTCGTCGGGGTCGTCTGGCTGGTGTCCGGGATCCTCACCCTGTACACGGCCGTCGCCGCGAAGGACCTGCCGCACCGCGGCGTCGTCCTGGGCGCCGCGGTGCTCGGCATCATCGCCGGGATCGTGGTGCTCGCCCTGCCGTCGGAGTCGGCCCGCGCCCTGACCCGGCTGCTCGGCCTGTGGCTCGTCCTGCTGGCCCTCGCCGAGGCAGCGGTCGCCCTCGCGTGGCGGGCCGCGCTTCGTAAGACGCGCGCCGTGGGGCCCGGCGCCCCCACGGGCGTGGCCTGACACCGCACACGACACTCTCGGGCATCCCGGGCACCCTCCCGGCCCCGCGACGCCGCTGCATCCTCCCTCCCGTGCGGCGACCTCACAGCCGGAGCCGGCGCACACGCGGAAAGGCGCACCCATGAACCCGGCCGCATCCCCGGACCCGCGGCACCCCGGCGAGGCCGCTGACCCGCAGCACGTCATGACCGCCGACGAAAGAGCGGAGTACGAGCGGCTGCGCCGTCACGCGGCGGTACGCCACCGGCGGATACGGCGGGCCGGCTCCACCCTCCTCCTCCTGGCGGCCCTGCTGCTCGCGCCCGTGGCAGTCGTCGCCGCCTGGGTCCAGGACACGGTCTCCGACACCGACAGGTACGTGGAGACCGTCGCGCCGCTGGCGTCCGAGCCGCCCGTGCAGGACGTCGTGATCAACCGGCTGACGGACCGCGTGGTGAACAACGTCGACGTCCGGGCGGTGACGGACGCACTCGTGCGGACCCTTCAGGACGCGGGGGCACCACCGCGCGTCGTCGACGGGGCGGCGTCGCTCGAAGGTCCGCTGCGCAACGCGGTCAGGACCGTCGTGGACCGCACCGTCACCCGCGTGATCACCAGCGATGCCTTCCAGCAGGCGTGGGAGGGAGCCAACCGGCGCTCGCACGCCGCGGTGGTGAACATGCTCACCGGTGACCGCGAGGGTGCCGTGACCTCCGAGGGCGGCACCGTCCGGCTGGACGTGGGAGAGGTCGTCGACCAGGTGCGGGAGCGGCTCGTCGACGAGGGCTTCGACAAGGCCGCCGCCATCCCGGACGCCGACCGGACGATCACCTTGTTCGAGTCGGAGCAGCTGGGCAAGGCTCAGGACGCGATGCGGCTGCTGGACGTCCTCGGCGCCTGGTTGCCCGTCCTCACCGTCGTACTGGCCGCGCTCGCCGTGTGGACCGCTCCGGCACACCGGGTCATGCTGATGATCACCGCGACGGGCGTCGGCGTGATGATGGTGGTACTGCTCGTCGCCCTGGCCGTGCTCCGGCGCGCCTACCTGGACTCGGTCCCGCCGACGGCCCTGCCCGCCGACGCGGCCGCGGTCATCTACGACAGCTTCGTCCGCTTCCTGCGCGACAGCACGCTCACCCTGCTGGTCGTGGCGGTGATCACCGCACTGGTCGCCTGCCTGTATGGTCCTGGACGCCTCGCGCGTGGCGTCCGTGCGACGGCGGACCGGGCCACGACGGCCACCGGCGGGGCGCTTGCACGCAGGGGCGTGCGCACCGGTGCCACGGGACGCCGGCTCGCAGAACACCGAAAGTGGACCACCGGGGTGGTCATGGCGGCCGGAGCCCTGACGCTGGTGCTCTGGAACCACCCGACCGTCGCAGCGGTCGTGCTCGTCCTCGGCATCGCCCTGGCCGTCCTGATCATCCTGGCGATTCTCGCCTCCGCCACCGGACCGGCGGACCGGGCAGCGGACCAGGCGCCGCAACAGGCGGCCCCGTGAGCCATGACCGGGACATCCGGCCGAGGAGACAAGGCCCTCGGACGCACGACGGCACGGATCGCGGCGGGCCTGCGGTCCGGGGACGCAGCCCGGCTGCTGTCCCGTCTGTCGACGCTCAACATCGTCGAGGGCTCCGTACGGCTGGCCGCGCAGGCGTTCCTCACCGCACTGCCGCTGCTGATGACCGTCGCCGCGTTCGCCCCCGGCGGGGTGCAGGACCTCCTGGCCGACTCGCTCCGGGCCGTTCTGGGGATACGCGGCGACACCCTCGACGAGCTGCGCCGGGTCTTCTCCGCGACGGGCACGACACGGAACACGGCCGGAGCGGTGAGCGCGGTGGTGACACTCGTGTCGGCCACGGCGTTCAGCCGGGCTCTGCAGGCGGTGTGCCTGCGCTGCTGGCGCCTTGCCCGCACACCGATACGGGCCGCGGTCTGGCGCTGGCTGCTCTGGCTGGTGGTCTGGCTCGCCTACCTCCTGCTCCAGGCGCCGCTGCGCCACGGGTTCGGCGCGGGCGCGGTGACGGGAGTGCTGCTGTCCGTGCTCTCGGCGACGCTGCTGTGGTGGTGGTCCCAGCACCTGCTGCTGGGCGGGCGGATCGGCTGGCGGAGTCTGCTGCCGGGAGCACTGCTGGCCGGCGGCGGTACTGTCCTGCTGAGCCTGGCCGCGCGGGTGCTGGTCCCCACGGCCATGGAACGCAGCCTGGACGAGTTCGGCCCGCTCGGACCGGTGTTCACCTTCCTCTCCTGGCTCATCGCCGTCTTCCTCGTGGCCGTCTCGGGCCTGGCCCTCGGCGAGTACGTCGCCTCCACCACCTGGTACCGGAGGTCCGCCCTCGGCCGCACGCTCACCCGTGCCGGGTGAGGCGGGGTGTGCCGTGCCGTGTCCACGCTGAGGACAGCGCGCGCCGCCAGCCCGGCGAGCACCGACGACGGAGGAAGACATGAGCGCACAGACGTATCTGGCGTACGACTACCCCCTGCTGAGCGTCTTCTGGAGCATGCTCCTGTTCTTCCTGTGGATCATGTGGTTCGTCCTGCTCTTCCGCGTGGTGGTCGACATCTTCCGTGACGACGACATGAGCGGCTGGGCGAAGACCGGCTGGCTGGTGCTGACCGTCCTGTTGCCCTTCCTCGGCGTGTTCGTCTACGTGATCGCCCGCGGCAAGAACATGGGCCGCCGTGAGATAGCGCAGGCCCGGGCACAGCAGGAGGCCTTCGACGCCCGCGTCAGGCAGGCCGCGGGCAGCGAGGGCCGGTCCAGCAGCGTCGACGAGCTCGCCAAGCTGTCGGAGATCCGCGACCGCGGCGCCATCACGGACGACGAGTTCCGCAAGGCGAAGGAGCTCGTCCTGAGCGGCCACGCGCCGGCCGGCTCCTCGGGCTCCACCACCCACACCTCCGGCCGTTGAGCGATCGGCGCCGACCTCGCCTCGAACCCCATGACACACGCGTCGGCGATGGGTGCCCCGTACAGTTGAGCGAGGGGAGTCACCTCCCCTACTCGCACCCCTCCGTACGGGAGCACCCATGCACCACCCGTCCGGCGGCCCCGACGACGACTCCGGCGCCCTGTTCGGACTCGACGCCCTCACTCCTCGACCGGCCGCCACCGACCGGCGTCCCTCCTTGTGCACCTCCGCCGTGGCTCGCCGGCTGCTGCCCGTGCGGGAGATCTACGCCGAGCCCGCCGCTGCCGGGTCGCCGCGCGGGAGGCAGATCAGCGCCCGGTTCCCCGACGCGCGCGTGACGACGGTGGAGTCCCACTGGCGCCTCCCCGGGCTGCACGGCAACCAGGGGAACGTCGAGCGCTGGGTGCGCATCAAGGGGGAGACGCTGGTCCTGGGCGAGAAGAAGACCCTCACCACACGCCCCAACGGCCGCTCGGCGGACTGGATCGCCCCCGGAGCCTCCAACGGCTGCGCGATGGCCTGCGCCTACTGCTACGTGCCCCGGCGCAAGGGGTACGCCAACCCCATCACCGTCTTCACCAACATCGACCGGATCGTCGCCCACATCGCCCGGCACGTGGCGCGGCAGGGGCGCAAGCCCGAGCCGAACCAGTGCGACGCGGAGTCATGGGTGTACGACATCGGGGAGAACGGCGACTGCTCGGTGGACGCACTGATCTGCGACAACACCGCGGATCTGGTGCACGCCTTCCGCCAGTGGCCGAAGGCCAAGGCATCCTTCGCGACCAAGTTCGTCAATCCCGACCTGCTGGCCCTCGACCCGCGTGGCCGCACCCGCATCCGGTTCTCGCTGATGCCACCGGACGACCCCCGGCTGCTCGACGTACGCACCTCGCCCGTCGCCGAGCGCATCGGCGCGGCGGCCGACTTCCTGGACGCCGGGTACGAGGTCCACTTCAATCTCTCCCCCGTGGTCGTCCGCCCCGGCTGGGAGCGCGCCTGGGCGGAGTTGCTCATCCACCTCGACGACGTCCTGCCGCGGCGGGTGAAACAGCAGGCGGCGGCGGAGGTGATCATGCTCACCCACAACCGGGACCTGCATGAGGTCAACCTCGGCTGGCATCCCCGTGCCGAGGAGGTCCTGTGGCGCCCGGAACTCCAGCAGGCCAAGCGCTCGGAGAACGGCGCCCTCAACCTCCGGTACCGCAACGACGTCAAGGGCGAGGCGGTACGAACCCTGCGCTCCCTGATCGACCGCCACGCGCCGTGGCTGCGCGTGCGCTACGCCTTCTGAGCGACGGAAGGGACAGCACGGCGCCGTCGCGTTTCGGACCGGGCCCCCCGCGCCGCCGCGCAGGGGGCCCGGGAGTGCGCCGCCTCCCGTGTCCCTCGCGTCGGCGGGCACTCGAACGGGACGCCGTCCCGAACCCTTGCCCACCCTTCGAGGCAACCCGGTGCGGCGGATGCACCCGACAGGCCCCGGGCACCGCAGGGAACGCTTCCTCACACCGGTGGGCATCGCCCGAATGCCGGGGATGCGGGCACCCGCCGACAGGGCAGTCAGTCCTGCATGAGCGATCACCACGAGGGACCCGACGCAGCCCACCGCCGTCCGCCCGGCATGACCGACGCCACCGTCCGGGCGTTGGGCGCCCTGTCCAAGGCACTGGAGACGACCGAGCGCGCGCGAGGGCACCTGTACGCCTTCCACCAGCTGACGGGCGGGGCCGACTTCGAGCTGGACCGCGCGGCCGACCTCATGCACGAGGCCGGTCACCCTCGATGGGCGGAACGGATCCGTCACGAGATCACGGGCCGCAATGTCATTCCGGGGCACTGGACCTTCCAGATCATCGAGGCCTACGACAACACCTACTACGAGCCGTTCAAGGCCACGGAGAGGGAAGCGCGCCGGGAACTGGCCGACGGCAGGGACCACCTGTACGAGGCCGAGCTCAAGGAGAAGCGCCGCACCGGCGGGCACCCCGATCACTCAGCCCGGCCCGACGTCACACCGCGGGGGTGACAGGTCCTCTCCGGGGTGTCGGCCGACCGGCCCCGTGCCTGCCGGAGGGCCACGCCGCCGGATGGCCCATCTCACCGGTTCGGGACCTTTGTGCACATAACCTGCGCGGTATGAACAAATGCCATATCGCATACCTGGCGTGCGCGGCGGCACTGCTCGGAACGGGCCTCGGAGCCGCTCCGTCGACCGCCGGCCACACGGTCCACCTGGTGAGGCCCGGGGAGTCGGTCCAGAAGGCGGTGGACAGCGCCCGGCCGGGCGACACCGTTCTGCTGGCGCACGGCACCCACCACGGAAGCGTCGACGTGACCACGCCCGGCCTCACCCTGCGCGGCATGGGCCGCGGCACGGTGCTCGTACCGGAGGCGGGCGCGAGCACCGCCGCCGTTCCCACCGGCGGAGCGGGCGCCGGGAGAGCGGCCGACAGCTGTGCCGCGGCCGGTAACGGCATCTGTGTCACGGGCACGAAGGACCGCGGCGTCGACGGCGTCACCATCGCGTCCCTGACGGTGACCGGCTTCGCCAAGACGGGCATCCACGCCAATGAGGCCGACAGGCTGACGGTGCGGAACGTCACCGCGGTCCGGAACGGGGTGTGGGGCATCGCCACGGAGCGCTCGGCCCGTGGCGTGTTCCGCGGCAACACCGCCCGGGACAACGGCGACGCGGGCCTCTTCCTCGCCAACACGGTGAAGGAGGAGGAAGGCGCCACGGACACCGGGGGAACGGTGGTGGCGCACAACCGGCTGGAGGGCAACCGCATCGGCGTCACCATCCGCCGGCTGCGCAACCTGACCGTCGCGGGCAACCACCTCACGGGCAACTGCGCGGCGGTCTTCGTGGTCGGCGACGAGAACAAGCCGAAGGCCGGACTCGTGACCGTGCGCGAGAACCGCATCGAGCGCAACAACAAGTCCTGCCCGAAGACCGCCCGGCTGGACGCCCTGCAGGGATCCGGCATCGTCCTCACGGGCACCGAGGACAACCTGATCACCCAGAACGTGATCAGGGACAACGTCGGCACGTCCCCGCTCTCGGGCGGCATCGTCGTGTTCAAGAGTTTCGTCGGCACGACCAGCGAGCGGAACCGGATCAGCGACAACCTGCTGCAGGGCAACTCCCCGGCGGACCTGGTCAACACGGACCCCGGCGTGGGCAACACGTTCCAGGGCAACTCCTGTCTGTCGTCCCGGCCCGCCGGTCTGTGCTGACGGTCCACCGCCGGGCTCCGGAATCCGGGAGTTCCGCGACCGTCCGGTGATCCTCCTGCTCGACCCGAGCACCCCCCGTGCTTGACCCAAGTAGAAAGGCGGCACATGACGACCACTCAGCCAGCTCCTCCGCCGTCCATGCGGCTGCGGGAACTCGCGTTCGGGGCGGCATGTGCCGCCGCCCTGCGCGCGGCCGCCCGGCTGGGCGTCGCCGACGCGCTCGGTGATCAGCCCCTGGCCGTGGAGGACATCGCGGCCGCGGTGAAGACCGAACCCGGCCCGCTGCGACGGCTCCTGCGGGCCCTGTCCTGCTATGGCGTGTTCGCCGAACGCCCGGACGGGACGTTCGCGCACACCGACGTCTCCCGACTGCTGCGCGAGGACGACCCCAACAGCCTGCGCGCCATCGCGCTGTGGTGCACCGAGCCGTGGACCTGGGACGCCTGGCCGAAACTGGACGAGGCGGTGCGCACCGGCCGCAACGTGGTGGAGGAACTCTACGGCAAGGAGTTCTTCCCCTACCTCAACGAGGACGCCCCGGAGTCGGCCGACGTCTTCAACCGCGCCATGACGACGTCCAGCGTGCAGTCGGCGCAGGACGTCGCCGCGTTCCTCGACCTCTCGGGATGCACCTCGGTCGCCGACATCGGCGGCGGCCAGGGGCACGTGGTGGCGAGCCTGCTGGACAAGTACCCCGGCCTGCACGGCACGCTGCTCGACCTTCCCCGGGTGGTGGAGAACGCCGTCCCGCGACTGCGCACGGGCGGCGACCTCGCGGACCGCGCGCAGGTCGTGCCCGGCGACGTCCGGACCGCCGTCCCGGTGAAGGCCGACGTCTACGTCATCAAGAACATCCTGGAGTGGGACGACGAGAGCACCACCCGCACGCTGCGCAACGTCCGCGCGGCCGGCGGTCCCGGGACACGGGTGGTGGTCATCGAGAACCTCGTCGACGACTCACCCTCCATGCGGTTCAGCACCGCGATGGACCTGCTGCTGCTCCTCAACGTCGGCGGGGCGAAGCACACGCGCCAGAGCATGGTGGACCGGCTCACCGAGGCCGGCCTGGTCATCGACGACATCAGCCCGGTCAACCCCTATCTGCACGCGTTCGACTGCCACATCCCCGGCTGATCCGACCGCGACCCGCGGGACCCGGTGATCCCGGACCCCCGGTGCAGACAGACCGACGGCCGCCGGGTCCGCGACGCTGCGGACCCGGCGGCCGTCGAGTGCCGGCCGCGGTCAGCCGGCCGGCTCGCGCTCCCAGAGGTAGAAGCGCTGCGCCATGGCGTCCTTCGGGGAGCGCCAGGTGTCGGGGTCGTACGCGCTGACGTACGCGGACAGGCGCTCGCTGACGTCCCGGAACTCGGGATGCCCGGTGATCTTGGCGATGGCGGGTCCGGGCTCGCGCTCGGACTCGATCAG
This sequence comes from Streptomyces luteogriseus, assembly GCF_014205055.1. Taxonomy (NCBI): domain Bacteria; kingdom Bacillati; phylum Actinomycetota; class Actinomycetes; order Kitasatosporales; family Streptomycetaceae; genus Streptomyces; species Streptomyces luteogriseus. The sequence goes on along the minus strand of NZ_JACHMS010000001.1, from coordinate 8,432,281 downwards.
GTGCATGTACACATCGCCGAACTGGAAGAGGCTGCGCCGGGTCACACCGACGAGGTGCGGCAGCTCCCCGCGGTCGGACTCCTCGAACACCTTGGCGATGTCGGGCGCCGATCCCGGGGCCATCCGGGCGACGATCAGGGCTTGGTGCATGGGGCTGTTCTCCGTCCGGCTCAGTCGGTCAGACCGGCACTCGCACCGCGCTCGGCGGCGATCTTCTCGATGCGGTCGCGGATCAGACCCATCTGCACCTTCGAGTTCCGGTTGATGTTGTCCGTCATCCACGCGTCGTCGACGGGTGCCTCCGGCTTCATCGCGAAGTCCTGCGTCCAGACCATCCGCGTGCCGGCGGGCACCTCCTCGTACCGCCAGTGGATGTTCATGTGGTCGAACGGACCCGTCTCGACGCGGCGGGCCCTGACGGTGAGCGTTTCACGGTCCGGCTCGCGCTCGGAGACCCAGCTCCACACGGTGCCGTTCTCGTCCGGGTGCATCGTCAGCCGGAAGGTCGTCTTGTGGCCTTCCCGGGAGATGATCTCGACGGAGGCGTACTCGCTGAACAGCTGCGGCCAGTTCTCCAGGTCGTTGGTCACCTCCCAGACCAGGTCCACGGGTGCCGCGATGGTGATCTCGTTCTGCGTGTGTCCGGCCATGTCACGCTCCTGCCAGGAGGGCACCGTTGACGAGGTCGAGGAACTGCCGGGGTGTCTTGGAGCGTTCGGCGTCGGTCGGCATCGGCGTGCCGTACCGGTTCTCCAGTTCGCCCACGATGCCCAGCAGGCCCAGCGAGTCGACGCCGAGCTGCTCGAAGGCCGTCTCGTCGCGGCGGAGTTCCTCCGGAGTGACGGTGACCCCGGTGCACTTCTTCATGAGTTCGGCGAGTTCTTCCACCGTGATGCGGTCAGTCATGCGAGTTACCTTCCTTGCCTGTTCCACGGCGCCTCAGGACGAGGCGTCGGTGGCGCCGTGCCGCAGCACCAGCGCCGAGTTCGACCCCATGAGCCCACGGCTCAGCACCAGGGCCGTGCGTACCTCGGTGGTACGGGCCCGGCCGGTCACGAGGTCGAGGTCGTGGCAGATGTCGAAGACGTTGGGGGTGGGCGGGATCAGGCCGTGCTCCATCGAGAGCACCGCCGCCGCGACGTCCATCAGCGGCGCGGCGCAGTAACCCCGGCCGATCCCGGTCTTCGGCGCGGTGACGGGTACCCGGGCGCCATGGGCCCCGAGAGCGTCGGCGATGGCCAGGGCCTCGGCGCGGTCCGCCTGCGGTACCCCGAGGGCGTCGGCGAAGACCACGTCGATCTCCTCGGGGGCGCAGTCGGCCTCCGCCAGGGCGCCCCGGATTGCCTGGGCGAGCCCTTCCCGGGACTCCTCCCAGCGGGAGGCTCCCGTGAAGGTCGCCGCGTGTCCGGCCAGGTGGGCCCGCACGGGCGCGCCCCGTTCCCGGGCCGTGCTCTCCGTCTCCACCACGACCATGGCGCCGCCCTCGGCGGGCACGAACCCGCAGGCCGTGGAGGTGAAGGGGCGGTAGGCACGGGTCGGATCGTCGAGCGTGCTGAGTTCCTCGTAGCCGAGCTGGCAGACCACCGAGTAGGGCGCGATCGGCGCCTCCGTCGCGCCGGCCACGATCACATCGGTGCCGCGCCGTACAGCTCGTGCCGCGTGGGCGAGGGCGTCCAGGCCGCCGGCCTCGTCGGCCGCGACGACCGAGCAGGGGCCCTTGAAGCCCCGGCGGATGGAGATCTGGCCGGTGCTGGCGGCGTAGAACCAGGCGATGGACTGGTAGGGGCCGACGAAGCGGCTGCCCTTGCCCCACAGCTGCTGGAGCTCACGCTGTCCGAACTCGCCGCCGCCGGAACCGGCCGCGGTGACGACGCCCACCGAGAACGGCACTTCGTCGGTCACGGACCGGGGGAGCCGGGCGTCGTCCAGCGCGAGGTCGGCCGCGGCCATCGCGAAGTGCGTGAACCGGTCGGTCTGGACCAGGAAGCGCTCCTCGATCGCCGCCGAGGGGTCGAAGTCGCGCACCTGGCCGGCCACCCGCAGCGGCAGATCCTCACAGCCCTCCCGGGTGACGCGGTCCAGGACGCTGAGGCCCTCCCTGGTGGACTTCCAGAAGATCTCGGTGCTGGATCCGTTGGGCGCGACCACACCGATTCCCGTGACGGCCGCGCGCCGTGGACGAGGTTCGCTCATCGTGACTTCTCCCTCGGCCGGTTCATGACCACCGCGGACTGGAACCCGCCGAAGCCGCTGCCCACCGAGAGCACGCTGTCGAGCTTGCGCTCGCGGGCCACGCGGGGGACGTAGTCCAGGTCGCACTCGGGGTCGGGGGTCTCGTAGTTCGCGGTCGGCGGTACCACCTGGTGGGTCAGGGCCAGCACGCAGGCGACGAGTTCGATCGCTCCGATGGCGCCCAGGGAGTGGCCCACCATCGACTTGATGGAACTCATGGGGGTTTCGTAGGCGTGCGGTCCCAGCACCCGTTTGACCGCGGCGGTCTCGTGGCGGTCGTTCTGCTTGGTGCCCGAGCCGTGCGCGTTGACGTAGTCGACCGCCGTGGGGTCGAGCCGTGCGTGGTCGAGGGCGTCCTCGATGGCGCGGGCCATCTCCAGGCCCTCGCTGGTGAGACCGGTCATGTGGTAGGCGTTGCCGAAGGTGGCGTAGCCGCCGATCTCGCAGTACACGCGAGCGCCGCGGGCCCTGGCGTGCTCCAGCTCCTCCAGGACGAGTACGGCTCCGCCCTCGCCCATCACGAAGCCGTTGCGGTCGGCGTCGAAGGGGCGCGAGGCGTGGGCCGGGTCGTCGTTGTTCGGGGAGGTGGCCTTGATCGCGTCGAAGCAGGCCATGGTGATCGGGGAGATCGGCGAGTCGGAGGCGCCGGTGATGCAGATGTCGGCGCGACCCTCCTCCACGGTGTGGAAGGCGTACCCGACCGCGTCGAGCCCTGAGGTGCAGCCCGTGGACACGGTCTGCACCGGGCCACGCGCCCCGAACCGCTCCGCCACGGTCGAGGCGAGCGAGCCGGGCGTGAAGGCGCGGTGCAGCTCGGGGCCCGCTTCCCTGTGGTCCACGTCCCAGCGCTGCCCGCCGTGGCTGACCAGGACGTAGTCCTTCTCCAGCCGGGTGGTGCCACCGACCGCCGTGCCCAGCGAGACGCCGACCCGCCACGGGTCCTCGGCGGCGAGGTCGAGACCGGCGTCCCGTACCGCCTCGTCCCCCGCGACCAGGGCGAACTGGATGTAGCGGTCGCTGCGTTCCGTCTCCCGCTCGTCCAGGCCGTGGGCGGCGGGGTCGAAGTCGCACTCGGCGGCGATCCGCGAACGCAGACCGGTCGGGTCGAAGAAGGTGATGGCCCGGGTCGCCGTGCGTCCGGCCGTCAGGAGGTCCCAGAACGCCGGCACACCTATGCCGCCGGGGGCGACGATACCTATACCGGTGACCGCCACTCGTCTCGTCATGACCGGACCTGACGTCGTTCGGCCGCCTCCGCTCCCACCACCGCGGACTGGACGTCGGTCTCCTCGGTGTCGACGTGGCCGAGCGGCGGACTCGGGGCCAGGGGGCCGAGGTGGAAGACCAGCCGGGCCTCCACGTTGCCGACGTTGCGGAAGCGGTGGCGCATGTTGACGGGGATCAGCAGCCCCTGCTCGGGCTGGAGCGGGTGCGGCTCGCCGTCCAGGTCCACCTCGAGCTGCCCGCACACCACATACACGAACTCCTCGGAGTACGGGTGGTAGTGCTCACCGATGCGGTCACCGGGCTCGATGAGGGCCACGCCCATGAATCCACTGGTGGCGCCCACCGCGGCCGGAGTGAGCATGGCGCGCAGATCACCGCCTCGCCGGCGGTTGGGCTCGACGTCGCTCAGGCTCACGATGTTGGGACGAGATGTGATCACGGGTTCCTCCGTTGAGGTGCTGCGCCAACGTGGGAGAGGCGGCAGCGCCTCCCCCACCGGATGGCGAATCAGGCGTCGGGCGACCGACGGTCGGTGACGAGATCCATGCGCGCCAGTTCGAGGAGGCGCGCGAGGCTGCTGTCCTTCGACGCGGCCACGTCCATGTCCGCGGTGTCGTCCAGGAGCGTCGTCAGCTCGGCCACCTGTGCCGAGTCGGACAGACCGAGAATCCGGGCGGGGTCGGCCGCCTCGAGTCCGCCGTGCACGTCGATCAGCCGTACGACGACGTCGTCGCGCTGGAAGATCGTGCTGCGCAGGACCGGGCTGCGCGGGTCGTCCGCCGCCGCCTCGTCACGATGGGCCAGGAGTTCGGCGAGCTGCATCCCCCGCTCCGGCCGCGCCGGGTAGTACAGGGCGTACCGCTCGGCCTGCGGGTTCTGCCGCTCCGCCATCACGTGGTGGACGGCCGGCAGTGCGGCCCGGGTGAAGAAGACCCGGGCGGACTCGGGGTCGTTGAGGTCCCGGTCCTGCTCCAGATGGGGGTTGATGGCCTCTTCGACGGCCCGTACCTCGGGCTGCCGGGCGACGTGGCGCAGCGCGGCCAGCAGGTCGCCGCGTACCTCGACGGCCCGCACCACCCGGTTGCCGTGCATGAAGAGCGAGGTGCGGCACAGGCGCGTGGTGTCGTCGACCTTCGGCTCGGGCGAGTCGTAGTCGGCGAGGATCTTGGCGACGATCTCCTCGCTGCCCGGCTTCACGGTGAAGGTGAGCGCGTGCCGGATCACGCCGTCACCGATCCTGGGCGCCGTCTGGAGCCTGCGGTCCGCCTGGTCGATGCCCGTGGCCGGGCCGCCGGTCTCGCGCACCACGTGGAAGCGCAGCGACCGGGTGTCGCGGACGCAGCTGTGCAGCGGCTCCACCATCCGCACGTGCTCCTCGCTGTTGACCCAGGCCAGGAAGGGCGGGGCACTCTCCCACTCGCTCGTGATGAGCCACTGGGAAGGGTTCTCGATCGACTGGCACAGCTGGTCGCTGACATGCCCGGGCACGGACGCGACCTGGTTGCACAACTGTTCGTAGGCTTCGAGGAACTGGTGCTGGGCCCCGTCGTGGACGTCGACCAAGAGGACGACGCGCAGCCGGGAACCGTCGAACACGGACTGGGAGACATGGTGCGACGCCTGTCGCGCACGCGAACCTTCCACCCGTTCGGACGTGGTGGTCATCCCGCACATCTCCTTCGCGGAGGGGAAAGTGAGCGCCGGTCGCGGTCGTGCGACGTCGGCGTTCCTCGATCCTGTGGCCGCCCCCGCACATCGCGCGACTCGGACGGCGTACGCGAGTGAAGGGCGGGGGGACGGCCGGTGCGAGATGAGCCGGGGCGGTCCGGGCGATCCGCGCGGTCACGGCCCGCCGGGCCGCACTCCCCCGCACAGGTGACGAACGCGTCGACCGGCCCCCCGCCGCGGCGGGGCGGTCGACCTTCCTCCGGTCGACCGCCCCGCCGGCAGAGCAGCGATCTCAGGCGACTGCCAGCGCGGTCCTCAACACCTGGTGCAGTACCGCCTCGGCATCCGCTTCCCGCCCCTGCGACCGCCATGCGACGAACCCGTCGGGCCGGACGAGTACGGCGCCCCCGGGGCCCGTGCCGTGGCGCTCGGCCCAGTCGGCGTCGTCCTCCGCTACGAGGTCGGCGTGGGCTGCGGCGCCCACCCGGTACGACCTGAGCGGAAGGGACAGCCTGTCGGCGAGCCGGACGGCCGCCTCGTGCCACTCGTTCGGCTCAGCGGCGTCACTGAGCAGCACGAGGGACCGCTCGTACAGGTCGAGCGTCGAGAGCCGTTCGTCCCCTCGGCGCACCCACAGGTGGGGCGCCCTGCTGCCCGGTTCTCCGCTCAGGTCGAGGCGCTCCGGCACCACCGGGACCGCCGGATCGGCGCCGGCGACGGCACCCTGCGGGTAGCGGTAGCCGAGGGCCACGTTGAGGATGCCCTTCTGCGGGCCACCGCCGCCCGCTGCGGGGGGCGGGGCGAATCCGGGGTGGCTGTGCTCGGCGGACCGGGCCGCGGCGCGCGCGCTGGTGGCCTCGGCCACGGGACGGCGCTCGGCGTCGTACGTGTCCAGCAGCCCCTCCCCCGCCCAGCCGTCGACCACCGCGGCCAGCTTCCAGGCGAGGTTGTGCGCGTCCTGGATACCGGTGTTGGAACCGAAGGCCCCGGTGGGCGACATCTCGTGCGCCGAGTCACCGGCCAGGAACACACGCCCCGACCGGTAGCTGCGGGCGACGCGCTGAGCGGCGTGCCAGGGCGCCTTGCCGGTGATCTCCACGTCGAGGTCGGCGACCCCGACCGCCCGGCGGATGTGCTCGACGCATCGCTCGTCCGTGAACTCCTCCAGGGATTCCCCGTTCTCCGGGTGCCAGGGGGCGTGGAAGACCCAGTTCTCGCGGTTGTCCACCGGCAGCAGGGCGCCGTCGGCCTCCGGGTTCGTCAGGTAGCAGACGATGAAGTGCCGGTCCCCCACGACGTCGGCGAGCGCGCGGGAGCGGAACGTGAGGCTGACGTTGTGGAACAGGTCGCCGGGACCGCTCTGGGTGATGCCGAGTTGTTCGCGCACGGGGCTGCGCGGGCCGTCCGCGGCGACGAGGTAGTCCGCACGGATGGTGGTGTGCTCACCCGTCTCGCGGCTCTTGACTACGGCGGTCACACCGGTGGGGTCGCTGTCGAACGACATCAGTTCGGTGGAGAAGCGCAGGTCGCCTCCGTGCGCGCGGGCATGGTCGAGCAGCACCGGTTCGAGGTCGTTCTGGCTGCACAGGCACCAGGCGCTGGGGCTGAAGCGGGCGAGGCCGCCGCCCGGGTCGATGTCCCTGAACAACCACTCGCCGGCGTCGCCGACCAGGGTGGGCGTCTGGAGGATGCCGTGGTTGACGGCCAGGGTGGCGGCCGCGTCCTTGATCCCGTTCTCGACACCCGCCACCCGGAACAGTTCCATGGTGCGGACGTTGTTGCCGCGCCCGCGCGGGTGGATGGAGGTGCCTGCGTGGCGCTCCACCAGCACGTGGGGCACTCCGAGCCGTCCCAGGAACAACGAGGTGGACAGGCCGACCAGGGAGCCGCCCACGATGAGGACCGGGACGCTGATGGTGTGGGGGCCCGTCCGTCCGGCTCGTTCGTTCATCAATCTCGCCTCCAGCGCGTCGATGCCGCCGACCCGGCCGGATACGGCGGAGATCCTCATGCATGCCCCGGGAAGCTGACGGCGGCTCAGGCTTCACCCGCCTGCGCCGCGGCGCGGGCGGGTCCCCGTGGGCGCCGTCCTCCTGCGCCTGGCCGACGTCGACGCCACCGGGCTGGTGATCGAGGGAGCGAACCCGGCGCGGGGCGGTGCTACGGCGACGAGGACGTCTTCCTGTCGTCGCGGCTGCGGCGCGACGTCGGCCTCGCTCCGGTTGGCCTGTACCACGTGCTGGGCGCCGCCGCGGCAGCGTTCCTCCTCGTCGGTCCGGGCGGGGTTCCCGCGAGCGGCGCCGCAGCGGCCACGGGACAGATCACCGGGACCGGCGGAAAGTGCGTGGACGTCGCGGGCGCCGCCACGGTGAACGGCACCGCCGTCCAGCTCTACGACTGCAACGGCACCACCGCCCAGCAATGGACCGTGGGCGGCGACGGCACCGTCCGTGCGCTCGGCAAGTGTCTCGACGTGCGGCATCACCGCCATGACCGTCGCCGACGTCGACGGGGTGAAGATCGCGGGCGTCCTCTTCGACGCCGGCACCACCAACTCGCAGACCCTGATGGAGGTCGGCCCGGCCGGATCCACCGCGGACCACGCGGCGAACCCGACCTCCCTGCACGACGTGTACTTCCGCGTCGGCGGTGCGGCCGTCGGCAAGGCGACGACCAGCCTGGTCGTCAACAGCGACGACGTCATCGGCGACCACATGTGGATCTGGCGCGGCGACCACGGCACCGGCATCGGCTGGAACACCAACACCGGCGACACCGGAGCTCGGCGGCACCGGGACCATCCGGCACGTCATCAACGACCGCGGCGGCCCGTCGAACTCCTCGACCAACGTGGCGAACCTGGTGAGCTACCCGTGAGGCGGCTCAGGCCTGTCGGTCTGGCGGGCGGCGGTCAGCAGAGCGAAGCCCAGCGCGAAACCGAGCATGGTGACGACTCCCCGGGGCCAGAAGATGTGACTGTCCAGGAACGACCAGCAAGCGGCCAGCAGAACCGCGGCACCCGGCAACACCCTTACGCCGTGCCGGCGCCAGAGCAGCGCGCTCGTGGCGAGCACGGCCACGATCAGTCCGTACACACCGGCCCGGCCCAGCTCGTCACCGGTCGCGAACAGCCGCCCGGCCGCCCCGTGGACGCCGTGCTCGACCACCGCACCGGCCGATATCCCGGCCACGGCGTCGAGTCCGGCGTAGTACGCGGCGTAGCAGAGGGAGCCGGCACAGGCGAGCAGGGCGAGGGCGCCTTCGACGCCGCGCCACCGTGTCCCCCGCAGGGGCAGGACCAGGCCGAGCGCCAGGAAGGGGAAGACGGGCAACAGGGCGATGTGCAGCGCCACCCAGTGGCCCGCTGTCGCCGCGGTCAGATGCGCTGGATGCATCGCACCTGCCGCCGCCAGCACCAGAGGGGCGACGGTCACCAGTGCCGTGGTGCGCAGCGCGGGGAAGGATGTCATCGGGACACCGTAGGAGAGTTCCCGGTGCGCTGAGGGGACTGCCAGGAGGGCGTAAGACACCTGTAAGACGACGGGCCGGAGGTTCAGCGCGCCACGCGGTGGCGGAGGTAGACGACGCCCGAGCCGAAGGTGTGGGTCTCGACGAGTGCGAGATCCACCCGGCGCTCGTGCCGGGGGAAGAACGGAATGCCGCCGCCGACCAGTACGGGGTAGACGACGGTCCGGTACTCGTCGATCAGCCCCGCCTCGGCCGCCTGGGCGGCGAGGGTCGCGCCGCCGATCGCGATGTCACCCTCCCCGGGCTCGGACCGCAACCGCGCGATCTCCTCAGCGACATCGCCGGAAGCCAGTCGGGCGTTGCCCTGTACCGACGACAGCGTGGTGGAGAACACCACCTTCGGGAGCGGGTTCCAGAGCGCGGCCCATTCGAGCTTGGAGTCGTCGAGCGAAGGATCCTGATCGGCGGTCTCCCAGTACAGCATCGTCTCGTACAGCCGTCGTCCCAGCAGATGGACGCCGACCTCCCGGATCTCGTCGATCCAGAAGCGAAACACGTCGTCGTCCGGCCCCGTCCAGTTGAAGTCGCCGTCCGGCCCGACGATGTAGCCGTCGAGTGAGACGTTCATCGAGTAGGTCACGCTGCGCATCAGAAGTCCTCCTCGGGGGCGGGTTCCACCGTACGACCGCCGGTGCCGCAGAGCGCATCACGACTCACGGGCCCCGCACGGCGTCCAGGGGCGCCCCTGGGGAGGTCGGCAGTTCGGCCGGCCCAAGGAGCCCCCGGCAGATGGAGCGCAACCGCTCTCCCCTCCCCCGCCGGAACGACCGCACGGTCTGCTCTACCCTCATGTGCGTGGCCGATCAGTGCTGTTCGGCCTCGGAGGGACCGGCAGAGTCAGCTGCGCCGGAGGACCACCGGAGCAGGGCTCGAACACAGGCGTTGGTTCGCCTGTCAGGAGGACCGTTGCACCAGGACGAGCGGGCGGACCGGCCCGGCAGCCGCGGAGAGCACGAGATGCAGCGCGCTTTGGGCACCACGGGTCGCGCTGATCGCTTCTACGACGAACAGGTGGTGGACCGGCTCAACCCCCGGATGAGGGAGTTCGTCGCCCGCCAGGAGATGTTCTTCCTCGCCACATCGGACAGCACCGGGCAGTGCGACAGCACCTTCCGGGCCGGCCCGGCCGGTTTTCTCCACGTCCTCGATGACACGACCCTCGCCTACCCGGAGTACCGGGGCAACGGCGTCATGGCCTCGCTCGGCAACATCCGGGAGAACCCGCACGTCGGCCTGCTGATGATCGACTTCTCCGTGGATCGCATCGGGCTGCACGTCAACGGCCGGGCCCGCCTGGTCACCGACGACAGCATGCGTCGGAGCCATCCCGGACTGCCCGCCGACCCACTGCCCGGGCGCCGCCCTCAGATGTGGGTCGAAGTCGAGGTCGAAGAGGCTTACATCCACTGCTCGAAGCACATACCGAGGCTGGTCCGGGCGCCCCTGCGGCCGCGGACCGAAGCAGAGGCCACCACGGCGACCGTCGGCGAACAGGCCTGGGGCACGGACGACGTCAAACGCAAGGGCGGCGACTACTTCGAGACGGCGAACGCGAGACACAGCCAGGCCGTGCGGTGATCCGGGCCGGGGTCCGGATCACCGGTAGTGCCTGACGCGCGCCGTATGCGCATCACAGGCAGCCCGCACACGTCACTGCCATCGGATCGGGCTGCTGCCGGAGCCCGAGCGCGACCACACCGGGTACCGGAGCACCGACGCCGCCGCCGTGCGGCTGATCCGGGTCCGCACCCTGGCCGATGCCGGCGGACAGCCGCGAACGGCCCGCACGGCTCGCCGCCGGGGAACACCCGGCGCTCCCGCGGAGCGTCGTGGGCTGTCTCGACCGGCTGCGCGGTCCCGGCGTCGAGGAGACCTGATGATGCGCGCCGTGGAGGCGGGTGGGGCGGGTGCCGACGGCTTCGACGCCCCGTTCGTCGACCTGATGGACTCGGCCATGGCCGAGTCCATCACCGGGCGTCGAGCAGTGGTGGCGATCCCGGAGGAGCGGGGCTGGACGCGCATCGGGCGAGTGCCCGCCGACAGGCTCGACACCGACCTGCCGTCCCGGGCCTGGTCGCATGATCGTGGGCGTGGACGGTTTCGCGTGACCGGGGGCGGGCTGCCGCTGTGGCCGCCTCCGTGTCCGGTCCGGGCGCCGGAGCCGTCCCTCCGTGGAACAGTGGAGGAGGGCATGGGCCGGGAGCCCGCGCGGGAGCGGGCCGGACCGAGGAGGCCGGGATGCGTCTTCCTGTGCTGGTGGGCATCGACGGGTCCGAGCGCGCCGCGGCGGCGGCCGACCGGGCAGCGTGGGAGGCGGTGCTGCGCGGCGTCCCGCTGCGGCTGCTGCACGCATCTCCGCGGCTCCCCGGAGCCGTCGTTCCGGGTGCGGCCCTGGACCGCCTGCGCGACATCGGCGCGCAGTTGCTCCGACGGACGGTCGCGGACCTCGCCGACCGATACCCCGACCTCCCGGTGGAGAGCGTGCAGACCGACGACGCCCCGGCCGTGGCTCTCGTCGCCGCGGCACGTGATGCGGGGCTCCTCGTCGCCGGTATGCGCGGAACGGGCGGATTCGAGGGGCTGGCGGTGGGCTCGGTGGCTCTGCGGGCGGCGGCAGCGGCCCCCTGCCCCGTCGTGCTCGTCCCGCACGACCCCACCCTCGCAGAGGGAGGCCCGGCCGCGTACAGCACCCGCCAGGTCGTCCTGGGGTTTGACGCGCACCGGCCGGTCGGTGAGGTGGCCGACTTCGCGTTCTCGGCGGCCGATGCACACACCGCGCGACTGCACGTGGTGCAGGCCTGGGCCTTTCCCGCCGAATCCGTCTCGGCACGGATCCTGGTGGTGACCGCGGAGGACCGGGCGAGCTGGGAGGACCAGGAGGTTCTGCGGCTGTCCGACGTCCTGCGCCCGTGGCAGGAGAAGTACCCCGGCGTGACCGTCGCCGGCGATCTCATGCTGCTCCACCCCGCGGAAGCGCTCCTGAACGCCTCCCGGAGTGCGGACCTGCTCGTCGTGGGGCGCCGCGCCGACCCACGCGCGGCGGAAGGCCGTCTGGGGCCCGTCGCCCACGCCGTACTGCACCACGCCCGCTGTCCGGTCGCGGTCGTGCCGCACGGAGGGTGACGGCTCAGCCGTAGAAGGCCTCGAACTCGTCGTACAGCGACGGATCCACCACCTTGTTCTGCGCGGTGGCCTCCACGAGGGGGACGCGGACGATCCGCGTGCCCCGCAGGGCGACCATGCGGCCGAAGTCGCCCTCCTTGACCGCGTCGATGGCATGCAGTCCGAACCGGGTGGCGAGCCACCGGTCGAAGGCGCTCGGTGTGCCGCCGCGCTGGATGTGGCCGAGGACCGTGGTGCGGGCGTCCTTCTCGGTGCGGGCCGAGATCTCCTGGGCCAGCCACTCTCCGATGCCGGACAGCCGTACATGGCCGAACTCGTCCAGGGACCGGTCCTTGACCACCAGCTGTCCCTCCTTGGGAGCCGCGCCTTCGGCCACGACGACGATCGGCGCGTAGTTGATCTCGAACCGGCGCTTCACCAGCTCACAGACCTGATCGATGTCGAAGGGGCGCTCCGGGATGAGGATCACGTTGGCGCCGCCGGCGATGCCGGCGTGCAGGGCGATCCACCCCGAGTGCCGTCCCATGACCTCCACCACGAGGGCTCGCATGTGCGACTCCGCGGTGGTGTGGAGACGGTCGATGGCCTCCGTCGCGATACCGACGGCGGTGTCGAATCCGAAGGTGTAGTCGGTGCCCGAGACGTCGTTGTCGATGGTCTTCGGCACACCGACGATGTTGATCCCGTGCCTGCTGAGCTCCGTGGCCGCCCCCAGCGTGTCCTCTCCGCCGATCACGACGAGCGCGTCCACCTCGTGCGAGGCGAGGGTGTCCCGTACCCGTTGCAGCCCGTCCTCGTGCTTGAACGGGTTCGTGCGGGAGGACCCGAGGATGGTCCCGCCGCGGGGGAGAATCCCCCGGACACGGGAGACGTCCAGCGGAACGACGTCGTTCTTGAGCAGGCCGAGCCAGCCGTCCCGCACACCGACGAAGTCGAACGCGTATTCCTGGACGCCCTTGCGGACGACACTGCGGATCACGGCGTTGAGGCCGGGGCAGTCACCGCCGCCGGTCAGTACTCCGACCCTCATGGCCTTTCTCCCATCCGCCGCACACCTCGTCCGCTCGCGCCACTCACGGCGACCGGAGACCGCTGCCGGCCCTCGCAGGCGCCGTCTTCCTCCAGCCTCCCTCGATTCGATCTGCGGTGGCCACTCGGGCGGGCCCTTCCGGCGAAGGTCATGTGTGTCGCCGCCGGCGGAGCCACACGCGGTGCGCGGCTGCCGGCAGGACAGTACGGTGCTGGAACGGAGGCCCGACGGCAGCGCGGCGCGCGGAGGCGGCATGACGAACGAGCGGGCGGCGAAGGTGCCGCGCAAGGCGTACGAGAAGGAACTGCTGCGCCTGCAGACGGAGTTGGTGAAGCTCCAGGAATGGGTGCGCGCCGAGGGCGCGCGGCTGGTCGTCGTCTTCGAGGGGCGGGACGCGGCCGGCAAGGGCGGCACCATCAAACGGGTCGCCGAACACCTCAACCCGCGCGTCGCGCGGATCGCGGCGCTGCCGAAACCCACCGAGCGCCAGCGCACCCAGTGGTACTTCCAGCGGTACGTCGAGCACCTGCCGGCCGCCGGGGAGATCGTGCTGTTCGACCGGTCCTGGTACAACCGGGCCGGTGTCGAGCATGTGATGGGCTTCTGCTCGAAGGAGGAGTACCAGCTCTTCCTGCGCCAGTGCCCGATCTTCGAGCGAATGCTGACCGAGGACGGCATCCTGCTGCGCAAATACTGGTTCTCGGTGAGCGACACCGAGCAGCAGGAGCGGTTCCGCCGACGTCTGGAGGATCCACTGCGGCACTGGAAGCTGTCGCCGATGGACCTGGAGTCGATCAGCCGGTGGGAGGCGTATTCACGGGCGAAGGACGAGATGATGGTGCACACCGACATCACGGAGGCCCCGTGGTACGTCGTCGAGAGCGACGACAAGCGCCGCGCCCGGCTGAACATGATCGCCCATCTGCTGGAATCCGTGCCGTACCACGAGGTGCCCCCTCCGGTGCTGGAGCTGCCGGACCGCCCCCCGTCGACCGGCTACCAGCGCCCGCCACGCGACCTGCAGACATACGTCCCCGACCACGCGGCCCGGCTGTGAGGGACGTCGTGCCGCGGGGCCGTGGAGGGTGGCGACCGGGGTGAGGGAAGGGGCCGGGGCCCGCGGTGGTCCCGGCGTCGGTGTGGGAGGCGGCCGGTCAGCCGGCGTCCCGGCGCGCGTGTGCTTCGGCGAGGAGGAGATAGCTGCTGGCGGTCCAGGTGTAGGCGCGGTCGCGCAGGCCCGTTCCGGTGAGCGCGTCGAAGTTCTCGGCGAAGCCGTGGGTTTCGCACAGGGCGCGGAAGCGCGCGCTGATGTCGTCCGCGAGGCGCTCGTGGCCGGCGCGGCGCAGGCCGTCCTCGATGAGCACGGTGGCGGGGGCCCAGATGGGCCCGCGCCAGTAGCCGTCGGCGAGGTAGTGCGGTGAGGTGGGCAGTTCGGTGGCCAGACCGTACGGCGTGAGGTGGGCCTTGATGTGGTCGGCCAGGGTGCTGCTGACATCGGCGGGCAGGTGTTCGCCGAGGACGACGGGCATCAGGTCGAGGAGGCTGGAGCTGCTCCAGGTCTCCCCGGTGTCGACCGCCCGGGCCACGAATCCGTCGGTGGCCCAGAGTTGGTCCAGCAGTGCCGCCTGTGTCTCCTCGGCGGTCCGGGTCCAGCGGATGGCCTCGTCCGCCTTGTCCAATGCGGTGGCCAGGGTGGCCAGTTCGCGCAGCTGGAGGACGAGGAAAGCCGCCAGGTCGGCGCTTTCGACGACCCGCGCGGGGTCGAAGGTGGTGGCGTTGTCCCAGCCGCTGTCGTTGCCGTGCTGATAGTGGGGCAGGTCGGCGCCGGGGGCTCGCCGGGCGGTGAGCCAGAAGCGCGTCCAGCGTTCCAGCCGTCCGTAGGTCTCGGCGAGCTCGGCGGGGCCGGGAGGGGTCGGCAGGCGGCGGCGCAGGTGGCCGAAGGTCCAGCCGTGGATGGGCGGTTTGACGAAGTTGTAGAGAACCTCGGAGTGGGTGACCGAGTCGGGCAGGGCTCCGCTGTCGTCCTGGTGGTCGAAGGGCAGGGCGAACTGGTCCAGGGCCAGTTCGGGGCAACCGGGAGCGAGGGCGAGGGCGTTGAAGCAGTGGTCCCAGCTCCAGACTTTGTCCATCCAGTGCTTGGACATCAGCACCGCGGGCCGGGTGACCAGCCCGGTGGGACGCACGGTCGCCGACCAGACGACGTAGGCGGCGAGTTCGGCGGCGGGGGTGGCGGCAGAGCGCCATGGGGCCACCTGGTCGACGAACTCCGCGAACGAGCTCTGTGCGGACTCGGTGATCGCGTCGAACGTCGCCGGGGACGCGTACGGCGGGCGGGCGGCGTCGAGTTCCTCGATCGCGATCTCCCAGGGGCCCTTCGCCTCCGCGGTCAGCGTGATGCCGCGATGGCCGCCGCCCAGGGTCTGGGTGCCGGCCTCGGTGACGGTGCCGGACAGCACGGTGACGCGGTAGCGGCGTCCGGTCTCGTAGGAGGTGAACACGTGCGCGTCGGCGGCCGGGTCGCGGAAGAAGTACGTTCCGCTGAACGGGGTGAGGGTCTGCGCGGCCGCCCCGACGCCGATGCCCAGGCCGCTCCCCCGCAGGCGCACGGTGTCGGGCGACTCGTAGGCGAGGTCGATGCGTCCGGTCTCGCCGGTCCAGCTGAGCAGGCCCGGTGTGGTCTCGACGCGGGTGCCGGCCCGGTCGCCCGTCTCCGGGTCGAGGGGGACGAGGCGCAGGACGGCGTGCATGCCGTTCTGGTGGGAGACGAGGTGGAGGTCCTCGGCGTAGGTCTTCTCGGCCACCACGGGTGAGATGTCGAACCAGGATCCGTGGGTGCTGAACGGGATGTCGTGGACGGAGAAGGCCGGGCCGGATCGGGCGGCGGTCATGACGCTGACTCGTTTCTCGGGCAGGGGTCACCGGCCGGCTGACGCGCATGCGGGTCGGTGGTGACGGGGAGGGGGGAAGGGGTCGGCGCGGGGGTCAGTCCTTGACGGCCCCGGCGGTCACTCCGGCGGCGACGTAGCGCTGGGCGAGGACGAGGATGACCGCGGCGGGCAGCGAGGCCACGACGGCGGTGGCCATGATGGCGTTCCACTCCTGGTTGTTGTTGCCTATGTAGTGGTAGATGCCGAGGGTGATCGGCTCGTGGGCGCCGCCGTTGACGAGGGTTCCGGCGAAGACGAAGTCGGACCAGGACCACAGGAACGCGAACAGGGACACCGTGACGACCGCGTTGCGGCTCATCGGCAGGACGACGGACCAGAAGGTCCGCAGGGCCCCCGCCCCGTCGGTCTTCGCGGCCTGGAGCAGTTCGCCGGGGATGCCGGACATGAACGCGGTGAAGATGAGGACGCCGAAGGGGACGGCCAGCGTGGAGTCGGCGACGATCAGGCCGGGGACGGACTGGAGCAGGCCGAGGCTGAGGTAGATGGCGTAGAAGCCCATGGCCATGATGATGCCGGGGATCATCTGGGCGGCCAGCAGGACGAAGTTGAGGATGCCGCCGCCGCGTGGGCGCAGCTTGGCCAGGGCGTAGCCGGCGGGGGCGGACAGGGCGACGGTCAGGACGACGGTGCCCAGGCCGATGACGAGGCTGGTGCCGAGGTAGGGCAGTTGCTCGTGGAGGACGGTGCGGTAGCCGTCCAGTGTGCCGTGGGCGGGGAAGAGGTCGGGTGGACTCTTGCGCATGTCCCGGTCGGGGGTGAGGGACACGTTGAGCATCCAGTAGACCGGGAAGAGCATGACTGCGGTCAGGAGCAGTCCGAGGGTGGTCTTCCACCAGGTGCGGCCGGTGCGTCGGTTCATGACAGCGCCTGCTTTCGCTGGACCTTGACGTAGATCAGGCCGAACACCAGGGCGGCGACGACCAGCAGGTTGCCGACGGCCGCGCCGGGTCCGAAGGCGGGCAGGAGATTGCCGAAGCCGAGCTGGTAGGACCAGGTGGCGAAGGTGGTCGACGAGTCCGCCGGGCCGCCCTTGGTCATGATCCAGATGATGTCGAAGACCTTGAGCGTGTAAATCAGGCCGAGGAGGAGGGTGATCGCGGACACCGGGCGCAGCAGCGGGAACGTGATGCGCCAGAAGCGCTGCCAGGCACCCGCGCCGTCGAGGGCGGCGGCTTCGTGGAGGCTCGCGGGGATGGACTGCAGGCCGCTGTGGAGGACGACCAGGTTGAAGGGGACGCCGATCCAGATGTTGGCGATGATCACCGAGGTCAGCGACCAGGACGGTGAGGTCAGCCAGTTCACCGGGGCGATGCCGAGGGCGTGCAGGGCGGCGTTGACGATGCCGGAGTCGCTGTTGAGCATCCACGACCAGGTGGAAGCCGACACGATCAGCGGCAGCAGCCACGGCACGAGGAACAGCGCGCGCAGGGTCGCCGACAGCCGGAAGTGCTGGGTGAAGAAGACCGCGAGGGCGAGGCCGATGGCGTACTGGAAGACCAGGCAGACGGCGGTGAAGAGCGCGGTGTGGAGCAGGGCGGGCGCGAAGGTCGGGTCGTCGAAGACCGTCCGGTAGTTCTCGATGCCGGTGAAGGGCGCGTTGCCCTGGACGAAGGAGCGGACGGTGTAGTTGCGCAGGCTGAGATCGAGGTTGCGGTAGAGCGGATAGGCGTAGAAGAGGACCAGGTAGAGGGTCACCGGGGCGAGGAACGCCCAGGCCGCCCACTGCGGGGAGGTCGGACGGCGCCGGGCGCGCGCGGGGGCCGGGGGCGGGGCGGTGGTGGCCGCCCCGCTCCGGACGTGCGCGGAGAGGCCGTCCGGCGGATGGGTCGTCTGCTTCATCGGGCCCTCGTCACTTCACCGCGGCCTGCGCCGAAGTGAGGGCGTCCTCGGGCGACTTGGCCCCGCTGAGGGCGGACTGGACGGCCTTCCACAGCTGCTCGGAGATCTTCGGGTACGTGGTGCCCAAGTCGTCGCTGGTGCGCCCCTTGGCCGCCTTGACCGCCTCGACCCAGGGCTTCAGCTCGGCGTTCGCCGCGACCTGCTTCGTCTGGACCTCGCTGGTGGGGGCCACGTAGGACAGGGTGGTGTCGGTGTCGTACAGGTTCTGGGTGCTGGTCAGGCAGGTCGCGAGCTTCCGGGAGGTGGCGTAGCGGCCGGTGTCGCCCTGGGTGGGGATGGTGACGAACTCGCCGCCGGTGGGGGCGGCGGCGCTGCCTCCGCCGGCTCCCGGCACCGGCAGGACGCCGTACTCGAAGCCGGCCTTCTTCGCGTTGGCGAGCTGCCACGTTCCGTTCTCGGCGAAGGCGTAGTCACCGCCGGCGAACTCCTGCCAGCTGGTGGTCTGCGTGTTGTTGATGACGGAGTTGGGGGCGTAGCCCTGCTTCAGCCAGTCCTTCCACAGGGACAGGGCCGATACGGCCTGTGCGGAGTCCAGTTCGGTCAGCTTGGCTCCCGCGCCCCAGAACCACGGCAGGAACTGGAAGCTGCCCTCCTCCGTGCCGATCGCGGAGAAGGTGATGCCCTTCTTGCCCGCCGCCTTCACCTTCGCCAGCGCCGCCGTCAGCGACTTCCAGTCCTTGACCGAGGTGATGTCCACCCCGGCCTCCTTCAGGACCTTCTTGTTGTAGTAGAGGGCGAGGGTGTTGGCGCCGATCGGGGTGCCGTAGGTCTTGCCGTCCGACTGGCCTGCGGCGAGCAGGTTGGGGTCGACCTTCGAGGTGTCCAGCTTGTTGTCCTCGGTGCTGGTGAGCACGCCCGCCTCGGCCAGGGTCGACACCACGGGGTTGTCGACGACGAGGAGGTCGGCGGAGTTGTCCTGCTGGGCGGCCAGCAGTGCCTTGTTCGCCAGGTCGCTGGTGTCGTAGCCGGTCCTCTTGATCTTCACACCGGCCTTGGCGCCGCACGCGTCCAGCAGCTTCACCCAGTCCGAACCCTTGGCGAACTGGGGGTACGGGTCCCAGACGGTGTACGTGCCGCTGTCCGAGCCCTTCGCGTCGGTGCTGCCCGACCCGGAAGAACAGGCGGCACCGGTGACGGCGACGACGGTCGACAGGGCCACCGCGCCGAGCCGGCGCCTTGAGGAGCTGTGCATGGCGGGTCCTTCGGTCTTGGCACACGTGTGCCGTGGGAGGGGTGACGGGGGGGAAGCGGGCACTCCGGACCGGCGAGGGTGAGGGGGGCGGGTGCTCGGTGGGGAGGGAGAGGAGTGGAAGGGCGTGTTGTGCGGTCAGGCTTCGGGGAAGGAGGTGCCGGTCGCGGGTCCGGTGCTGGCCCGCAGCGAGATCGGCGGTACGAGCAGATGGTGCGGCCCCGGCGCGGCGGGGTGCTCGATCCGCTCGACGAGCAGGTCGACCGCGCGACGGCCCATTTCCTCGGCCGGTACGTCCGCCGCGGTGAGCTGCGGGGTGACCGTCTCCGCCCACCGGCTCGCGACGACTCCGGTGACGGAGAAGTCACGCGGTACGTGGCGGCCCGCCTGTGCGAGCCCCCGGTACAGGCCGCCCAGAGCGGCCTCGTTCAGGGTGACCAGGGCGGTGGTGGCGGGGTCGTCGTGCAGGATCCGCTCCAGGCACACCTGGCCGGACGCCGCGTCGTCCCCGCAGCAGTACGTCCGTACCGTGAGCCCCCGTTCGGCGGCGGCCTTGGTGAAGCCGTCCAGGCCTCGGTGGGCGGACTCGTACCCGGCGCGCAGCAGTTGTTCGGGCCGGTTGACGAAGGCGACCCGGCGGTGGCCGAGGTCGGCGAGATGGTGGACACAGGCCGCGGCGAGCGCGGTGTGGTCCAGGCTCACCCACCAGCCGTTCTCCGGACGGGCGGTGCGGCCGATGGCGACGGCGGGGAAATCCAGCTCGGCCAGGTGGTCGACCCGGTCGTCCTCCAACCTGATCTCCATCAGGATCGCCCCGTCGACCCTCCGCTCCCCCAGCAGCCGCTGGAACGACCGGTCGCTGTCGACACCGCTGGGCGACAGCAGCACGTCGTAGTCGTGCACCGCCGCCGCCTCCACCACGCTGCCGATGAAGTCCAGCTGCATCCCGGTGTAGTGGTTGCCCGCGGGCGGGAAGACGAGGCCGATCGTGCTGGTGCGCCCGTTGGCCAGGGCTCGCGCGCTGGCGTTGGGCCGGTACCCCAGCTCGTCGATGACCTGCTGGATCTTGCGACGGGTCTCCTCCGACACCGAACGCTTGCCGCTCAGCGCGTAGGACACGGTGCTCCGCGAGACACCGGCCCGCTGGGCGATCTCACCGATGTTCACGGCGGCTCCTTGCTCGAACCGGTTCGACACCTCGTGGGAGGGAGCGCTCGCCGGTCGTGAGGGTGAGGGGTGGACGGGGTCGCGAGGGCCGGCAGTCGAACCGGTTCGCGTGAAGCGAAGGTAGAAATTGCCCGGATGCCTGTCAACACTCT
The DNA here is from genome assembly GCF_014205055.1 of Streptomyces luteogriseus. Taxonomy (NCBI): domain Bacteria; kingdom Bacillati; phylum Actinomycetota; class Actinomycetes; order Kitasatosporales; family Streptomycetaceae; genus Streptomyces; species Streptomyces luteogriseus. The sequence continues at coordinate 8,412,118 of NZ_JACHMS010000001.1, read as the reverse complement.
GGACCACACTTTCTCCATCCGCCCGAGGACGGGGAACTTCCTTCTGCCGGAGGGATTGCTGGGCCGGTGTCCCGGTGCTAGCTTCGCGAACCGGTTCGACGAAGTGATCCTTCCGGCAAACCCGGGCTGCTCCCGTACCCCCCAGGAGGCGAGCTGCCGCCGCCACCGTCCGCAGATGTGCCCGCGGCCCGGATCATCGAACCGATTCGACCGATCTCGACCTCCCCACGCACTCTCCTCGCCGGGACATCCCGCGTACGAGCGGCCGACCGGCTCCGGCCGGCCGGAGCCGCCCACTCCCGGAACCGCCCACTCAAGGATTGAGGACGCCATCCATGCCATCCGCTGACAGATCCGCCCGGCGACGGGCATCCGCCGCCGTGACGCTCGCGCTCGGCGCGGGCCTGCTGGCCGCCCCGGCCGCCCCCGCGCAGGCGGCGGAGGCGCCCCGGCCCGCCGCCCGTTACACCTTCGACCAGGACGACATGGCCTCCGGGAAGATCACCGACAGTTCCGGCAACGGCCTGACAGCGGACCTGGTCAACGGCTCCACCGCCCGTTCCGTCGAGGGCACCGGCGGAGGCAAGGCCCTCGCCCTGCCCGGCGGCGCGTCCGACTCCGGCGGCGCGTACGTCCGGCTGCCGCGTGCCGTGGTCGGCGACACGGCCGACCTGACGGTCTCCGCGCGCGTGAAGTGGAGCGGCGACAAGTCGCCCTGGCAGCGGATCTTCGACCTGGGCACGAACACCACGAAGTACCTCTTCAGCACGCCCTACAACGGCGGCGGGCTGTTCCAGACCTCCGTGACCACCGGCGGTGGGGGCGCCGAGGCCCAGGTCCGCGGTTACGCGCCGCTCCCCGCGGACGAGTGGCGGACCGTCACCGTCACCCTCGACACCTCCGCCGGCCGGCTCACCACCTACCTCGACGGCGTGGCGGTCTCCTCCGCCGAGACCGGCATCAAGGCCAAAGACCTGCTGGACGCCTCGGCCACCGCCGCCGGGTACATAGGCAGGTCCCTCTACCCGGACCCGCTGCTCAAGGGCGCGATCGACGACTTCACCGTGTGGCACGCCGCCCTGAGCCCCGAGCAGGTGGCCGGTACGGTCGGGTCCGTGCCTACCCTCCAGCAGCTCTCGAAGACCTCCTTCGAGGCACGCACCACGACCGGGACCGCCCCGCCGCTCCCCGCCGCAGTCCGCGCCTCCTTCTCCGACGGCTACGACCGAGACACGCCCGTCACGTGGGACGCCGTCCCCGCCGAGAAGTACGCGGCGCCGGGCACCTTCACGGTCGCCGGAACCGCGGCCGGACGCGCGGTGAAGGCCACCGTCACCGTGGTCCGCGAGGGACAGCTCACCGTCGACCTCGGCTCCAACACCGGCGCGTTCCACGGCGGCGCCTCCGGCACCCTCTACGGCGTGTACGGGCCGGACGTCCCGACCAACAACCTCATGGAGGGCATGGGCCTGCGCACGGTCTCCACCAAGGCGCAGGACGGCCCGCAGCACCCCGGTGCCGACGCCCTGGAGGTGGTCAAGCCGCTGGCCGACTCCACCGACGGTGACGTGTACATCTACATGACCGACATCTACCGCGGCTTCCCCTACCAGTGGCCGGGCGACACCCCCGCGGAGAAGCTCAAGGGTTACGAGGAGAAGATCGCCAAGCAGGTCGACCAGGTCCTCGCGCTGCCGAAGCAGTACCAGGACAACATCGTCTTCGTGCCGTTCAACGAGCCCGAGGGCAACATGTTCGGCACCGGCGAGTGGAGCTACGACAAGGTCAGCTGGCTCAACGACCCGGACGCCTACTTCGCCGCCTGGGACCAGGTCCACAAGCTCATCAAGGGCAAGATGCCGAACGCCCGCATCGCCGGACCCAACACCAGCGTCCTGTACGACCAGGTGAAGGGCTTCCTCACCCACGCCCTGGCCGCCGGCACCCTCCCGGACGTCATCACCTGGCACGAGCTGAGCCACCCGGAGGCGGTGCGCCAGAGCGTCGCCAAGTACCGGGCGTGGGAGAAAGACCTGTTCAAGGGCACGGACAGGGAAGGCACCCAACTCCCCGTCAACATCAACGAGTACGCGTTCAACTACCACACCTCGGTGCCCGGCCAGATGATCCAGTGGGTGTCCGCGATCGAGGAGTCCAAGGTCGACGCCGACATCGCGTACTGGAACATCGACGGCAACCTCTCCGACTCCGCCGTGCAGTCCAACCGCGGCAACGGCCAGTGGTGGCTGCTGCATTCGTACGCCTCGATGAGCGGGCACACGGTGAAGGTGACTCCGCCGTTCCCCGGCGAGAACTACACCATGCAGGGCGTCGCCACGCTCGACGAGAAGAAGAAGCAGTCCCGGCTGGTCTTCGGCGGCTCCTCCGGCAAGGGCCACATCACCTTCGCCGGAGTACCGGAGAAGGTCTTCGGCAAGCGTGTGCACGCCTGGGTGCGGGAGATCGAGTGGAGCGGGCAGGTCGGCGACTCGTCCGGCCCGAAGCTGCTCACCGAGACGTACCTGAAGGTCGCTGACGACGGCACCGTCACCCTCGACTTCGGCGACGGCGCCCTGCCGAAGCTGAAGGAGTCCTCGGCCTACGAGGTCGTCCTCAGTCCGGCCGGCGAGGCGAAGGGCACGCAGGCCCCGCCCGTGCGCTGGCAGTCCTCGTACGAGGCGGAGGACGCCGCGCACACCGGCTCCGGCTGGTCGAAGAACGGACCGGAGGGCTCGCCGCGTGACGTGTCGAAGTTCTACACCTCCGGCGGCTACGACGTCGGCGGCCTGCGCACCGGCTCGGACGTCACACTCGACTTCACCGTGGACGTGCCCGAGGACGGCACCTACGACCTGAGCCTCTTCGCCAACTCCCTCAACACCTTCGACAAGGTCGAGGAACAGGGCCCGACCAACGTCTTCCTGCGGGTCGACGGCAAGGCCGGCAGCGAGCAGGAACTGCACCTGCCGCTCGGCTACAAGTGGGTCGTCTGGGACCACACCGACACCAAGGTGAAGCTCAGCAAGGGCAAGCACACCCTGACGCTCGCCGCGACGAGCGCCGACGGCAAGCGCGCCACCAAGGGTGACGCCATCGTCGACCGCCTCGCCCTCTCCCTCCCCCGCGCCTCGGCGGACACGCAGGTCTACGAGGGTGAACTGGCCTGGCCGGCCGGCGGCGCACGTCCCGTCTACGACCTTCCCACGCCGGCGGCGACCGGCTCGGGCGCGGTCCGCCTCGCGAAGGGCCAGAGCGCCACGTTCTGGGTCTACTCGCCGGCCGACCGCGAGGCCACGCTCAAGGTCGACACCCTCGGCGGAACGGGCGCCCGGCTCTCCGTCAACGGACATGACGTCCTGCGCCTGGCCAAGGGCGGCGGCGGTGCGGCGGTCTCCCTCTCGGGTGGCGTCAACAAGGTTACTCTGACCGGGGGTTCGGTCACGACGCTCGTCGACCGCCTCACGGTCACCCCGACCGAGGGCGCGCTGCCGGCGCGCACCTACGAGGCCGGGGACGCCCGGCTCGCGGGCTCGGCCACGCTCACCCCGCTCTCCCTCGCCACCGGCGGCACGGCGATCACGGGCATCGGCGGCGCCCCCGGCAACGGCAACACCGCGACGTTCACCGTCACGGCCGACCGGGCCGGCCTGTACGCGCTGCGCATCCGCTACTCCAATCCGGAGCAGTCCGAGGCCACCCACTACAACCCCGACCCGCTCGCCCGCCACGCCGACATCAGCGTCAACGGCAACGCCGCGCGGCGCGTCGGCTTCCCGCACAGCTTCCACCGGAACAACTTCTGGGAGCTGACCGTCCCGGTACAGCTGAAGAAGGGGAAGAACACGGTCGGCTTCCGCTCCGAGGAACTGCCGAACTTCGACGGCACGACCTACGCCTCGGACACGTTCCCGGGCGTGCTGCTCCGCTCCCGTTACGCGCCGCTGATCGACCGGATCACCGTTGCGCCGTATGCGCGGGAGGTGCGCTGAGGCCACTCGTCCGCTGAGGCCACTCGCCCGCTGAGGTCGTCGCCTCATGGAGGGTTGTGAGGCGCACGGGTTCCGTGCAGCGGGGCGCCCGGTCCGTCAGGAGCGACGGACCGGGCGCCCGTCTGCGTCCTGCCCGGGCTTCGGCTCGCCCGCCGTTGAGCGAGGCGGGTACAGCTGCCTCAGGCGCAGCGCTCGCTCCACTGCTCCATGATCTTCATCTGCCTGAACCCGGTACAGGTGCGCTGCCGGCCTCCGGCTGACCGCTTCCTCGAGGCGTCCGTCCACGAAGAGAGCCCCCACACCGTCCTCGACCGCCCAGCCTGGGGGCAACATGCCCGTCGCCACCGATTCTCGGTACGACGCGCGGCGCCCTGGTTCGCTGTCGTAGTGCGGGCACACCGAACCCGGCAGGAGGCCCAGTCTGTCCCGCAGGAACGTCAGCGGGCCGAAGGAGTCCGTATGCGAGCCCTGGGCCCAGCAGTCGGCGCCGGCGCTGATTCCGCACAGCAGCGTCCCGCGGTCGTAGGCCTCGCGCAGCACCTGGTCGACGCCGTGTGCGCGCCAGACCGCGAGGAGGTTCGCGGTGTTGCCACCGCCGACGTAGACGACGTCCTGGTTCAGCAGAAACGTCCGCAGGGCCTCGTCGTCCAGCCGGCGCCGGAACAGCGGCAACACGGACGGCGCGCAGTCGCGCGACTCGAACGCGCTCAGGAACTGATCGACGTAGGCAGGTGGGTCGCCACCGGCTGTGGGAACGAAGCACACTGCGGGGTGGCTGTTTCTCGCACGGCTGAGCAGCCAGTCGTCCAGCAGTCCGTCCTCGTCCGTCGAGAAGCCTCCGTCGAGGAGAGCCACGCTACGAGCCGGACCGCTCATCACCCATGCCTCCGCAACCGCCCGGCGGGCCCTCGTTGTTCGAGATGGCCGCGTGTGCTCAGTCGAGACAGAACTCGTTGCCCTCGATGTCCTGCATCACGATGCACGACTCGTTTTCCTCGTCGGCGGGCAGCAGTCGCTCGCGTACCGCACCGAGGGCCACCAGTCGCGCGCATTCGGCCTCCAGCGTGGCCAGGCGCTCTTCACCCACGAGTCCGGTGCCGGCCCGCACATCGAGGTGCACCCGGTTCTTGGCGACCTTGCCTTCGGGAACCCGCTGGAAATACAGTCGCGGGCCCGCGCCCGTGGGATCTTGGGCTACGAACCATGAATCCCGCTCCTCGGGCGGCAGCGAGTGGTTGAAATCGTCCCAAGTGGCGAACCCCTCCGGTGGCGGCGGTACGACGTACCCCAGCACCTCGCACCAGAAGCGAGCGACTCGCTCGGGTTCTGCGCAGTCGAAGGTGACTTGGATCTGCTTGACCGATGGCATCGGCTCACCATAGCAAGCGATTCTGGAGCTCAACTCGGCTTTTTGATCAGCATGTTGATGCGAAGACGGCCCTGGTCTCGCCGGGAGCGCCTGTCACGCGAAGGTGACTCGCATATGGCCCTCGGCGAGGACTTCGAGCACCAGGGCGATCAGGTCGTACGGTTCGCCCTCGGGTGTCAGGACGTGGGACAGGTGCTCGCGCGCGGGCGCGATGTCCCGCCAGAGCATGGTCGCGGGGGCGGTGTACCCGAAGGTGCCGCGCAGACAGTCCGCCAGGGCGTCCACGCAGCCGCCGAAGTAGCCGCCCGGCCCGTTGACGGCTTCGCCGAGGGCCAGGAAGAGGCTCGGCTCGTCGGTGATGTGCCGGCCGTCCAGCTCGTACGCGCTTCCGGCGGGTCGGCCCTGGTGCCGCAGCCGGCAGCCCCGTTCGCGGACGAGATCGAGCCACGCCTCGCGCTGCCGGGTGTCCAGGCAGGCCCAGACGCCGGGGGTCTGCGGTGGTCCGGCGAGCCAGCGGTCCCAGATGGGGAGGGCGTGTCCCGGGAGGGGCTCGTCGAGCGCTGCGTCCAGTTCCAGGTCGATCAGGTCCGGCCCGTGGGCGGACGGGCGCCACGCCCTGATCTTCGGCCGCAGCAGCCGGTCGGCGAGCGGCCGGCCGTTGTCGTCGCGTATCCACAGGCGGGCCTCGTCCAGGTCCAGCGCGCGCCGGGTACCCGTCGCCAGTGCCCGCCGCAGCCGGCCGCTCGGTGAGAGGCCCCGCAGGACGAGGGAGGGAGCAGTCGTCTCGTGGGGCATGACACGCGTGAACTCCCGGCAGGAGCCCAGCCACCGGTACCGGTCGTGCAGACGGACCGGAGCCCGGTGTCCCTCCGGCGGGCCCATCCAGTCGTCCCTACCCGTGAGGACGAGAGCATCCGTCTGCCGCCGCCCCCCGATGCTTTCCGCGTCCTCCAGCAGCCAGGGGTCCAGCGTCCTGTCCTCCGGTACGAGCCACACCCGGTGTCCGACCCAGCCGCGCACCTCGGCGCCGTCCGGCACCCAGCCGAGGAGCTCGCAGATCGCGCGCCTGGGTTCATTGAAGAGTCCCTCCACCTCGGCGCAGACGCCCCAGACGCGCCCGTCCTCCGAGTCCGTCAGGGCGTACCGCCCCGGCTCGCGCTGCCCCCGGTCTCCACGCACGCGGTGAATCATGCCGGGATCATGGGGAGACGGCGAGGCATTTCACCGCGGGGGCGGGCCGCGCGGGTGCACCGTGTGCCCTCCGCCGTTCGGGCGATCGGGGGCGACGTGTGGTGTGCGCAGCGATGAGTTTCCCAAGCGGGCCGGGTCTATTGGTAGGGGGGTCGCCGCAGGCCGCCGCCGGAGAGGATCGCCGGTCTCGCCACTCGCCGTTCACACCGATCGACCCCGCGTGAGGAGCACGACATGACCGCCACCTACACCTTCGACGTCTTTTCCAGCCTCGACGGTTTCGGAGCCGTCGGCGGCGACTGGACCGGCTATTGGGGCAAGCAGGGGCCCGAGTTGCTCGACCACCGCCTCGCCCTTTACGAGGGGGAGCAGCGGATGGTCTTCGGGGCCAACACCTATCGGGCCTTCGCGCAGATGCTGGCCGCGAGCACGGAGGGGTCCGACGTGCGGGACCCCTGGGTGACGCGGATGAGGAGTCTGCCGACGACGGTGGTGTCGACGACGCTGGAAGGCCCCCTCGACTGGCCCGACGCGACCCTGGTGAGCGGTGACGCCATCGACGTCGTCAGCCGGCTCAAGGCGGAGTCGGAGGTGCCGTTGCGCTCACACGGCAGCCTGTCGCTGAACCGGGCGCTGATGGCCGCGGGCCTGGTCGACCGGTTGCAGGTGACGCTCTTCCCCGTCATCACCGGTCGGACGGGGCTGGACCCCGTCTTCCGGGATGCGGCCGACTTCGATCTGGAGCTGGTCGGGCATCGCACGCTCGACGGTCACATCCAGGAACTCGTCTACCGGCCGACCCTCCATTGACCGGGGCGCGGTTGAGGATGTCCGGCTCAGAGGGGGATGCTCGCCATGAGTGGACGACTCGCCTGATCCAGCCGGGTCCGCCCGGTAGCCTCACGCCATGGACGGACTGCCCGCGAGTGTGGACCACGACATCCTGGCGCACCGGAGCATCGCCGCGATCGCGACGATCCGCGAGATCCTGGGCTGCACGGTTCACCAGGCTGTCGATGTCTACGCGCAGCGGTACGAGGAACTCCGCCGCGACCGGCCGGACGACTTCCGGCCGGGCCCGGACGAACACGGCCGATGACGGCCCGCCGTCCGGGCTCCCACCATCAGGCGCTGGCGTGCCGCCGCCAGGCCGTCCTCCGGGGAGCGGCATGGTGCGCGGGCTCCTCCGCACGGTCGGCCTGTCGACGCCTCAGCCACAGGACCGTCATGCCCAGCAGAACGGCGAAGACCGCCAGGATCGCCACTGACACCCACATCGGCCGGCCCCCGGGGTCGTCCCATCCCGCCGATGCGGCCGAAGTCGCCCACAGGACGGCGCCCCCGGCGTAGAAGGTGCGCATCCGGCGCAGCTGACGCAGGGCTCGTACGGATTCAACGTGATCGGTTTCCGAAGCCATGCCGACGCAGGTACCCCGGAACGCGCTGTCTATCAGCGCTCGGCGATCCGCTCCTGTCGTCGGAGCCGGGTGCCGTGGCCGGGCACCGGCCGCGGGCCCTCCCACGGCTCCGCCCGCCCTGTCACGCCCGGCCGGACGGCGGACCGCGCGGACGGACGCCCGGAGTTGCGGCCGCCCCGTTCCGAGGGCCGGTCCAGACGGCCGAGGGGGTACTCTGCCCGGCTCTGCCAGTGCTCACCGTCCCACACGATGAGTTCGGCGGTGTCGACAACCGGAACGGCTCGCCGAAGGAGGCGAAGACGCCGCCCGGCTCGAGCAGCCGGCCATACGTGACCACCGGCCCTCAGGGTTGGTCCAGTGCAACGCTGCGGCCGCGTAGACCAGTGCTGTCGGGCCCGGCCGGAATCCGGCGGTCGACGTGCCGGGCGTTCGGACGGTCCCGCGTCTTCACCTCTCAGGGACTGTCCCCGCGGTAGTGGAAGCGGCACATCACCCCGGGGCCCGGCGTTCGGGGCTCGCCGGGGCAGGGATCGTACAGGGCGCGGCCGCCGGGGAACTGCCCCAGTTCGGTGGGCAGTGCGGCACCCGTACCGATCTCGTCCGGTGTCCAGCCTGTGACGTCCAGCAGCAACCCGTCCAGCGGCCCTCCGACGAGGTGGGCGTAGGTCTTCCCGGAGCGCGGGCCCGGGTCGGGGTCGTCGTGGTCGTGGCCGTAGACCCGGCCGCGCAGCAGTTGCTCGTCGCCGTTCATCCGTACAGCGTTGCAGCCACCACTGACAACGCGGGTCGGTCGAGAGCGGGGACAGTGGTCGGCGCGGGCGAGGGCGCCCTGGTGCCACCGCGTGCCGTCGTCCGAAATCGTGGGCATCGCGTGCGCCTGGGCCCATGACGAGGGCATGACCGACCGTGACGCCTTCCTTCGCGCTGTTGCCCGGCTTCCGGGCCGAACTCACGGGACTCGACCACGACGAGGCCCTCGCCTTGCTGACCGCCGGATCGGGGCGCGCCGAGCACGTGTTCGGCCTTGGCTCGGCACTCGCCTCGGCGATGCGCAAGGTGACCGACGCGCTGCCCGAAAGTCATCGCGCCACCGCGAACGACGCGGCCCGGCGTTTCCTCATCGAGCCGGAGACCGACCTGCTCTCACGCCGGCCGGTCCCGGAGGAAGTGGCCCGAGCGACGATGACCGAGATCCGGCGCGCGGTGCTCGCCGGACACCGACTACGCATCCGCTACGCGGCGACGGGGCGAGCGCCGCAGTGGCGCACGGCGGACCCGATCGGCCCGGTCACCGTGCGCGACCGGAGCTACTTGCTGGCCACGAGATCCGGCGCGGACCGCACGTACCGGATGTCGCGGGTCCTGGCCGCCGAGAAGCTTTCCGAACCGGCATGGCGACCGGACCAGGTCGATCTGGACCGGGTCTGGCGGGAACGCTGCGCGCAGTTCTTGTCCGGCGACCACATCGCCGTGCTGGTGCGGGTGGCCCCGCAGCGGCGGGAGGACCTGATGAGCAGCGCCGTCGCCGTCCGCGCCGCGGCACCCCACCCGGACGGCCGACTGCGACTGCGACTGCGACTGCGACTGCGACTGCAAGTGACGTACCAGGATCTGCGGCACGCCGAGTGGGCGTTGTGGCAACTCGGCACGGATGCGGAGGTCCTGGCCCCGGGGGCGTTGCGCACCGCCCTGCGCGACCGCGCCGCCGCGATGGCCTCACTCTACGGAGACGCTCTCCGAGCCCGTGGACCGTGCATGGCAGAAGCGGTGCCGTCAGGGGCGCTTGTTGGCGTTGAAGCGCGCCTTCTTCTGCCGATTTCCACACGTGTTCATGTCACACCATTTGCGAGTACGGCTCTGGCTGGTGTCGAAGAAGGCCGCTCGACAGGTTGGCGATGCGCACAAAGCCAATTTTCCGTCGCGTTCGCCCGCGATGATGCTGATCGCATCGGCGGCGATGACACCCAGGGCGTCCTCCACGCAGGAAGCCGAGCTGAGTCGCCATTGCCGATTTCCCTCGGGCGTGAGGATGGCCGCGGCCCGCCCCTGAGCACTGCGGTCGTTGATGACCCGCACAGCAGACGCAGGGAGATTTTCCTGGCCGGCGGCCGCCGTCAAGGCGGCGTGAATCGATTCCCTCAGTTCCCTGGCGAGTTCGAGCTGGGCAATGGTGCAGGACTCCACGGCGAGGCCGTTCACTGCCAGCCAGTCGGCGAGTCGCTGCGGCACGGGAATACGTTCCACCGCGTTTCCACGGCGCTCCGTCAGAGTCGCCGTGAAGCTGGTCGGCAGCACCTTGCCGAGACGGAAGTCAGGGAACTCATCACGCATGGAACCACCTTAGCCGGTTGCAGGCCGGCATCGGCCCATGCTAGAACCGCCTTAGCCGGTTCCCGGCAGGCCCGAGCCGGTTCCACGACGACCAGGAGGCCCCATGCCCGGCGACGTGCACGCCTTTGCAGCCCACGCGACTGACGCCGACCTCGACGATCTGCGCGCACGGCTGACCGCGGCGCGACTACCCGAGCCCGAGACGGTCCATCGTGCTGCGCCCGGCCCTCAGCGATGGGGTCAGGGCGTTCCACTTGCCGACCTCGTCGAGGTCGTGAACTACTGGCGCACCGGGTACAACTGGCGGTCGTTCGAGGACCGCCTCAACGAGATCGGCCAGTTCCGCACGACCATCGACGATCTGGGAATCCACTTCCTGCACCGCCGTTCCGCGCGCACGGATGCCACTCCTCTGATCTTGACGCACGGCTGGCCGGGCAGCATTGCCGAGTTCATCGATGTGGTGGACGAGCTGGCAGATCCGCAAGACGCGAACGCGCCGGCGTTCCACGTCGTGGCTCCCTCGCTGCCGGGCTTCGGTTACAGCGACAAGCCGGCCACCACCGGGTGGGGGACAGAAAAGATCGCGGCCGCATGGGTGGAACTCATGGGACGGCTCGGCTACAGCAAGTTCGCGGCCCACGGCGGCGACTGGGGAGGCAATATCACCACGGTTCTCGGCGGCAGGTTCCCGACGCACGTTCTCGGCATCCACACGACGTTCGCGGAAGGACCGCCCGGGCTGACAACGGATGGACTGACGGCGGTCGAGCGGACATGGGCCGAGGAGACCCGCGACTTCTGGCGCCACCGCGCGGCGTACGCGAAGCAGCAGGCGACCCGGCCACAGACCATCGGCTACTCGCTAGTCGACTCACCGGTCGGCCTTCTTGCCTGGATCCTCGACAAGTTCGCCGAGTGGTCAGACACGGAGGACAGCCCCTTCGAGAAGATCTCCAAGGACCGTGTTCTCGACGACGTCACCCTGTACTGGCTGACGCGGACCGGCGCGTCGTCGGCCCGCATCTACTACGAAAGCCACAACTCGCTCGATCCCGAGCTTCGGGTCGACGTCCCATCAGCCATCACCATGTATCCCCGCGACGTCGAGAAGTGTCCGCGCCCCTGGGCCCAGGAGCGGTACCGGCAGATCGTCCGGTGGGGGGCGCCCGAAACCGGGGGACATTTCCCGTCGCTGGAGGTTCCCGGGTACTTCGTCAAGGATCTGCAAGAAGGCCTCACGGCAGTGCTGGCCGCCGCCGGTCGGTGAATTCCTCCTGGCGCGACAGGGAGAGCGCCAGATGAGAGTGCCGCCGAGACCTTCCCGGACCAGACGCCTCAGGTCCGTGCTTCCCGCCGTCGCCTCCGCCGCCCTTGCCGTATCAGCACTTTCCGCGCCTGCCGCGGCTGCCCTATCGCCGCGGCGGCTACGGAACCAGGATGGCTGCGGCCGACACGGACAGCCTGCGCCGCCTCTTCGTCGAGAAGTTCCACAAGCCGAAGCGGACGTACATCCACGGCCAGTCGCCGCGAAGACCATCGAGATCTACGGCTCCGAGAAGCACGGCCCCTATGACGGCGCGCTGCTCACCAACGGCGTCCTCGGCGGCGGCTCCCGCGGCTACGACTATCGGGTGGACCTGCGCGTGGTCCATCAGTACTACTGCCGGAACCATCCCCGGCCGCCAGAGGCGCAGTATCCGTTGTGGGAGGGACTGCGCGCGGGGTCGACGATGACGACGACCGGCCTGCGCGCCCGGCTCCAGGAGTGCACCGGCTTCTCCTCGCTGCCCGAGGAGCGCACCGCCCTGCAGCAGCGCAACCTCGACGACATTCTCGCCGTCACCAAAATCCCGGAACGGACCCTTGAATCGCACCTCAGGTTCGCCACGTTCACGTTCCGCGACATCGTGCACAACCGGCTCGGCGGGCGGAACCCCTTCTCCGACAAGGGGGTCGTCTACTCCGGTTCCCATGACGACGCCGCCCTCAACGCGGGCGTCGAGCGCTTCTCCGCGGACCCCACAGCCATGCGGGACCTCTCCTACGACAGCGACATCACCGGGAGGGTCGCGGTCCCCGTCCTCACCCTCCACGCGATCGATGACCCGACGGCGTTCGTCGAGCACGAGGCCGCGTACCCGGCCGGCCTGCGCGGCGCCAAGCGCGACAAGCACCTCGTGCAGACCTTCACCGACGAGCACGAGCACAGCGGGCTGAGCACGTCCGAGTACGCCAACTCCATCTCGGCGCTGGACGCATGGGTCCGTAGCGGGAAGAAGCCCACCCCGGTCTCGATCGCGGCCTCCTGCCCCACGTTCGACGCCTCGTACGGCACGGGCTGCTTCTACAAGCCGGCTTTCACGCCCGCTCCGTACGCCACACGCGTGAACCCGCGCCCCGACGGTCTGAACTGGCCGGCCTTCTCCGCCCACCAGGAGAAGAAGTGGAGCCGGCAGCCCTCGGGGGCATCGCGCCCTGAGCCGGCGAACGGGCGCCGAGCCGACCCGTACACGCTCCGCATCCCGGCGCGGCGTTCCAGGCTGCCGGTGTCTGTGCTGGTCAGCGCCCGTTTCAGCGTTCCGGCGTCCCGAAGTGACCGCCTGGCGTGGCGAGTGGGACGGATCGCGGAACAGGCTGAGGTCGTCCAAGCAGCTCGCTGGACAGTCCACTTCGCACCTTGGAGATCTCGATGCGTTCGCGCTTTGCCGCCCCCTCCGCCCGTCTCGCCCTGGCCGCAGTCGCGGCGGTGGCCGTCACCGCCACCGCCGCCGGCACTGCCACGGCCACGGCCCCGGCCGACAGCCGAAGCAACACCGCGCGGGCCTGCGCAACCAAGGACCTGAGCTTCAAGGTCAGCCTGAAGACACAGGCGGGCGGCTACTACCTCGTCACGGCCAAGGCCAAGTCCGGCGTCACCTGCTACCTGGAGGGCGTCTACCCCTCCGCGTCCTTCGGCTCGTCCGCCGACACCGAGGTGGCGCCCGCCGAGCACGCGGTCAGCGAGAGGGTCACCCTGTCCGGCTCCACCGCCGCCTACGCCGGCGTCAACCCCAAGACCACGAACAACGATTTCGGCAAGGAGTTCGACTACCTCCACCTGTCCGTCGCGGGCGACGAGACCAACGCCGTCACTCTCGCCCTCCCCGAGACCGCCACGGTGGACCGGCCCGTCGCCACGAACTGGCACGCCGACCCCGCCGACGCCGTCCCCTTCGCGAACTGACGCCCCGCACCGGGCACTCGTACCGATCCCGATGACGGCGGCACCTCCGAGGGGTGGGGCGGCACCACGCCCGCTCCCCCGGTGACGAGCCGGCCGCCCAGCACGCCCCCGGCCGACGGACATCCCGTCGGCCGGGGCCGCAGCCGTTCCTCGACCGCGGAGGTCTGTTGCCGTAACCGCAACATTCCGTGCCGAGCCGGAGGGGGCCTGGCAAGACTGAGGGCACACCGACACATGGAGGCCTGATGAGCACCACCGATGCGGTCACCTTCTGGGACGACGTCTACGCGGGCCGCCCCGCAGCCGAGGGCCCCCGCCCCAACGCTCGCCTCACCGAGACGGTGACGGGCCTCGGCCTGCCGCCCGGCGAGGCTCTCGACCTCGGATGCGGCGAGGGCGGTGACGCGTTGTGGCTCGCCGGGCAGGGGTGGCGTGTCACGGCGGTGGACATCTCGGCCGTGGCGGTCGAGCGGCTCACCGCCCTCGCTCGGGCACACGCCCTGGGCGACCGCGTCCTCGCGGCGCGGCACGACCTGCAGGAGTCCTTCCCGTCCGGCGACTTCGACCTGGTCTGCGCCCACTACCTGCACACCCCCTTCGGGCTGGACCGGTCGACCGTCCTGCGATCGGCCGCTCATGCGCTGCGGCCCGGCGGACGGTTGCTGGTGGTCGACCACGGATCGACGGCGCCCTGGTCCTGGAACCAGGATCCCGGCCTTCGCCACCCGAGCCCGCGGGAGGTCGCCGACGGCATCGATCCGAACCCGGACACATGGACGGTCGAGCGGGCCGAGGCACCCCGCCGGAGCGCGACCGGCCCGGACGGAAGCACCGCCGAAGTCACCGACCACGTACTCCTGATCCGCCGCACCCCCTGACGGAACCGAGCATCGGGCACGGGCGCGTGAACATCCGCCGCCTCATGACGCGGCTTCGGCTCCGCGAAGGCCACTGAACACCGCGGGGGTCGTCCACCCGCGCAGGACGGCGTGCATCGTCGATCCGAACGCGGCCTCCGCGGTGGCCGCGTCGAGGGCCCCGGCCAGTTCCAGCGTCACGAGTCCGTGCATGGCCGCCCACATCGACAGGGCGATCGATGTCGCTTCACCGGCGAGGACGGACGCGGTCACGGCGCGGTCGATCGCCGTGAGGAGCGGGCGGATCGGGTCGTCGACTCCGACTTCCCCCGACGGGTCGAAGGACTGCACACCGCCGAACAGCACCGTGTACAGGTGGCTGTGACCTCGCCCCCAACGACGGTAGGCGACGGCCAGCGCGTAAAGATCGGCCAGCGGGTCCTCGGACGCCGGCACCGCCGACACGTCCTGGAACAGCCCGGCGACGGCTCTGTCCCGCACCGCGCCGATCAACCCGTCCTTGCCACCGAACAGGGAGTACACGGCCGTTGTCGACGTTTCGGCGGCTGCGGCCACGGCACGGACCGTCACCGACTCCCGCGGACGCGTCGCCAGCATCTCGGTCGCACACACCACGAGCCGCTCTTTGACGGCCTCGTCGTTCGTTCTCGGCCTACCCACGACCGACAGCCTACCTCCTCTGATAACGTCGTTTTGAAACAGCGTTATGAAACTGTCGGAGGTCTGCCGTGCCCACATCCGTCATACGTCTCGCCCGCGCCACCGGGCGCTTATCGTCGGCTTTGGCCGCCGTGGTGGCTCTGGTCGTCGCCTTCGTCGGGCTGCTCGCCCTCACCGACGGGGTGGGCTCAGGGCTTGCGGCATGGTCGACGACCGTCGCCGTCGGGGCCGCCCTCGCGATGTGGCGGGGGCGGCGCCGCTGTTGGCCGGCACGGCTCGTGCCGTTCGTGCCGGTGATCGTCGCGGCGGCACTGACGGCTACGGTCTGCGTCCCGACCGTGCCGACGGCCCGGCAGCGCCCCCCGGCCCTGCCGTTCGTGGAGACACAGCACTGGAGCCTGACGACAGGCAGCAGGGTCGCGGTGTACCACTACCCGCCCGCCGGCCGGGGCCCCCGGCATCCCGTCCCGTTCGTGTACCTCAACGGCGGGCCGGTCCGCGGCATCTCGGTGCTCGACCACCGGTTCCTGCGCCTCCTGGCACGCCGGGGCCACGACGTCTACGCCTACGAACCGGCCGGTGCCGGGCGAAGCGACCTGCTCCCCATGGACCAGTACACGATCTCCAGGTCGGTCCGTGACCTCGCCGCCTTCGTCGACCGCCTGGACCGGGGCAGGGCCGACGTCCTCGGCTTCTCCGCGGGCGGGGTCGTGCTCACCCGGGCCCTGGCCGATCCGGGCGTCGCCGCACGCCTGCACCGGGCTGTCATCGCCGATCCCGGCCCCATGGACGGCCCCACCGCGGACATGGCCGGGCCCAAGGGGCGGAAGTCCGCCCGGGGCCTCGCACCGGCCATGACCGGACCGCGGTCCACCCATGTCCCCCGGTACGCCGTGGCATTCGGCCTCATGCGACTCGGACTCCTCACCCCCGACACGGGGTTGCTCGGACAGGCCGAGGGCGACAACGCCTTCACCGCCGCCGATCTGGGCAGCGACACGGCCTCCGCCTACTGCGCGCGCGACGCACACCGAATCCCCGCCGAGGACACCGCACGCACCTTCTCCTTCAGCCCTGCCGCCAGCCTCCGCGTCCAACAGACGATCAGGGACTCGCCCTCCATCGCACGGCGGCTGGGGCAGTCCCGGATCCCCGCCATGCTGATGATCGCCGAGTGCTCCTCCCAGGTCCGCCGATGGGCGACCGAGATCCTCGCCCACGACCCCGCCGTTCAGCGGACGCAGTACATGCCGGGAGTGGGACACCACATGTGGAACGGCCTGGACGGCAACAACGAGCGTGCTGCCGCCGTCGTCACCGCGTTCCTCCAGGACAAGCCGGCACCCCTGCCGAACCGTCCGACCCGTGACGAGATCCCGGCCTTCCTTCGGGACCACACGTAGGCGCCCGCCTGCGGCGGTCCGGTCGACCGCTCAGGCGACCTCGTCGCCGACGGCGAGGATGGTGCGGCCGGCCGCGAAGAGCCGCGCGCAGCGTTGCGTCATGACTTCGGGCGACTGGTCGGGGTGGTCGACCCACCAGCGGACCAGTGCGGTGCACAGGCCGCGCCACGCGTAGGCGAGGGCGTCGGCGTCCAGCGGATCACCGGATCCGGTCGTCCGCAGGAGGTCGGCGGTGCCGGTCGCTGCGAGGTCGTCGACGGCGCGACGGTAGTACGCCGCGCGGCGGGCGGCGTCGCTGCCGGGCGGCAGCGTGGCGTCGTAGAGGACGAACCACGCCTCGCGCTGCCCGTCGAGCGCGGTGAACAGGGCGTGCAGTACACGCAGGGCGGTGGGTGGCGCGGCGGGGGCGGGTTCGGTCATGGCGGTGCGGATGGCGTGCAGGAGTCGGTCGCCCACGGGGTTCAGGCAGGCGAGGTAGAGGTCCTGTTTGCTGCCGAAGTAGTGGTGCAGCAAGGGCTTGGTGACGCCGACCCGGGCGGCGACGGCGGCCACGGTGGTGGCCTCGTAGCCGTGGCGGCCGAACTCCTCGGTGGCCGCCGCGAGGACCTGTCGTTCGCGGGTGGCCCTGGGGACTCCCTTGGTGCCGGCTTTCGAGGAGGGCGTTGTCATGGCACTCATATTACCCTACGGTAATTTTCCATAGGGTAAATTCATCGGACCTGCTGGGAGCACACGCATGCCCGCCTCACCCTCCGGTCACGGCACCTCCCGCACCCGCTCCTGGTGGGGCTGGGGCTACGCCGACTCCCACCCGGACGACGCCGAATGCGTCGCGATGGGCGCTCTGTTGCCGGGCACCCTGGCCCGCCCGTTGCCCATCCCCCGGGTCGCCGACCTGGCGATCGCCCGACCCGGAGTGACACCCCCGTCCTCGCTGGCGCATCTCGTCACCACCGATCCCGAGGCGCGCGCCGCCCACGCCATGGGCAAGGCCTACCGCGACATCATCCGGGCGCTGCGCGGCCGACCGGGCCGGGTCCCCGACCTGGTCGCCCGTCCGACCGACGACCGGGAGGTGGCCGACCTGCTGGACTGGGCCGGCGGGCAGGGTGTGGCCGTCATCCCCTTCGGCGGCGGCTCCTCGGTCGTCGGCGGTGTGGAATACCGCGGCGACACCCACCGTGCCGTGCTGTCGCTCGACCTGACGTCGATGGACCGGGTCCTGGAGATCGACACCGTCAGCCGCTCGGCCCGCGTCCAGGCCGGGGCGCTCGGTCCCGTGCTGGAGGAGCAGGTGCGTCCCCACGGCCTCACCCTGCGCCACTTCCCGCAGAGCTTCGAGTTCTCCACCCTCGGCGGCTGGCTGGCCACCCGGGCCGGAGGCCACTACGCCACCGGCCGCACCCACATCGACGACTTCGTACAGTCCCTGCGCGTGGTCACGCCCGCCGGATCGAGCACGTCCCTCCGGCTGCCCGCATCCGGTGCCGGGCCGTCGCCCGACCGCCTGTTCCTCGGCTCCGAGGGTGCGCTCGGGGTCATCACCGAGGCGTGGATGCGCTTGCAGGAACGTCCGCGGTACAAGGCATCGGCGTCGGTGGCGTTCGCCGACCTCCCCCGCGCGCTGGAGGCGGTGCGTGTCATCGCCCAGTCGGACCTCTCCCCCGCCAACTGCCGCCTGCTCGATCCCGGCGAGGCGCTGCTGTCCGGCGCCTCGCAGGACGGTTCCTCCGTCCTGGTGCTGGGTTTCGAGTCCGCCACCGGTCGCGTCGACGACCGCCTCGCGAACGCCCTGGAGCTGGCGCGGGCTCATGGCGGCCGGGGCGGAGCGCCGACGGCGAACGGGGGTGCAGACTCGGCAGACCACGACGCACCGGCCGACGCGGCGGTGAACGCCTGGCGTTCGGCCTTCCTGCGCATGCCGTATCTGCGCGACGGCTTGGCCCGTATGGGGGCCGTCGTCGACACCTTCGAGACCGCCGCCACCTGGGACAGGATCCCGGCCCTGATCGACGCCGTCCGCACCGAGGTCGGCTCCGCCGCCCTCAAGGCCACCGGACACCCCGCTACCGTCAACTGCCGTCTGACGCACGTCTATCCCGACGGCGCCGCGCCCTACTTCACGGTGGCCGCCGCCGGCCGCCCCGGCGAGGAGCTCGGCATCTGGGACGACATCAAGGCTGCCGCGAGCGACGTCCTGCACCGCCACCGCGCCACGATCACCCACCACCACGCCGTCGGCCGGGACCACCGCCCCGGCTACGACCTCCAGCGCCCCGAACCCTTCGCGCTGGCGCTGCGCGCCGCCAAAGACGCCCTGGACCCGCATCACATCCTCAACCCGGGCGTACTGATCGACTGACCGAACACCTGGGGGACCCGCTCAGACCGCGGCAGTCCCCTCAGGGTCGCTCACGCGGGCCAGGATGTGCGGGGCCGCCTCGCGCAGACTGGGGAAGTGGCGATGCACACCCTCCACCGGGTCAGGGGCGTTCACGCCCCACACCGTCATCCCGGCGCGCAGCCCCGACCGCACTCCGGAGGGTGCGTCCTCGATCACGAGGCAGTGTCCGGGCTCGGCGCCCAGCCGGGCGGCGGCCCGCAGATAGGGCATGGGAGAGGGCTTGCCCTCCTCCACAGCGGCCGCGTCCACGATCACGTCCGGTACCGGCAGGCCGGTCCAGGAAGCGGCCACGCACCCGGTGCTCGTAGTTCGACGTCACCAACGCCCAAGCGCCCCAGGGCAGATTGCGCAGCAGTTCCGAAGCGCCGTCGAAGGCCGTATAGACGCCGGACCGGACGTCCTCGTCCTCCAACTCGTGCAGTACGCCCAGGCATTCACGCGCATCACGCTCCGCGGCGACCTGAGCGAAAGTCTCCATCGGCCGCGTCCGCAGCGCCACCCGGTAGACCTCGTCCGGATCCAGCCCGTACCGCTGCGCCCATGTTCCCCAGACCCGACGCTGGTTGCTCACCGCGTCGATCAGCGTACCGTCGACGTCGAACAGGACGTACTTCATGCGGCCCGGCCGCTCGCCTCCACTGATCACGCATCGATCATGTCAGGCGTCCGGCGGGCGATTCGGGGCAGCTCACCGAGGCACCGGCGGTGTCGGAATGCCGACATGATTCTGATCCGAAAGGGCAATGCCGCGTAGGCGTCCGAAGGCCGTCCACGCCGAGCACCGGCGGCCGCCCAAGCGCCCGCCGGTTCGCCGGATTCCCTCCGTGTCGGCTCGAACTCGGACTGCGGTGAGGCGTGTTGAGGCCGAGCGTCTGTGGCCCGGCGCCGTCGCTGTCGCTCTCAGCCGCTTCGAGCGGGCCTTCAGGGAGCAGGGGCGCTCTCCGAGCGGCCCGTACGAGAGTCCCGGCATCGAGATCGAAGACGGTCGGGACGACCCGGACGAGGTCCTGCGTCATCTGCCCGGAGGGGCCCGCGTGGATCTCGGTCGCCTGGTGGCGCGTATCGGCGCGGAGTTCGAGCGCCGCACCCTCCCGGATCCGGGTTGGGCGAGCGAGTGGACCGCAGGGCGTCGGTGGTGGTGGCGCATCAGAGAACGGTGACGACGGCCCCAGCGGTGAAGGCGTTGATCTTGGGCACACGGTGGGAGTGATCTTGCTGTTGTCCCAAGAGGGGGGATGTCGTGACAGTGCCTGCGCCTCGTACGACGCTTGTGAAGCGCCGCCGATACCGGTTCGACCTTCGGTCGACTGCCCTGTTCTTCGTGTTCCTCGCAGTGGTCGTGAGCGTCCTGGGCCTCACCGCCCGCGTGGCGGCGGGCGCTCTCGAGCGGCGCCCGGCCTGGGTGTTCGTGCTGGTCCTGATAGGTGTCGCAGGCTGTCTGGGCCTGCGGCGCCGGTGGCGCGTGGCGGAAGTGGCTCGTCGGGCCGCGGCCGCGCTCGACGATGCGGCCAGGGAAGCGGCCGAGCAGTTGGAGGCTCCCGCGGTTCCCCCCGGGCGGTCGGCAGTCGAGGTCGTCGCGGTCGACTACGCCGCCCTGACGCCGGAGGAGGTCGACTACGCCGCCCTGACGCCGGAGGAGTTCGAGGAGGCGATCGCCGCACTCTGCGAACGCGACGGCTGCTCCGGCGTCGAGGTCGTGGGTGGCGCCGGAGACCTGGGCGCCGATGTCGTGGCGGTAACGCCCGATGGGCGCCGGATCGTCGTCCAGTGCAAGCACTACGACGAGTCCCACCGGGTCGGATCCCAGGACCTCCAGCGCTTCGGCGGCACATGCTTCACCGTGCACGAAGCCGATGTCGCCGTACTGGTCAGCACCAGTGACTTCACAGCGCCCGCGCTGGAGTACGCCCAGCAGTGCGGGATCCTGTGCGTGAACGGGGAGACCCTGGAGGCGTGGACGGGCGGCACCGGCCCCCGGCCCTGGGACGTCGCCCCGGAGGCCGGGACGGCCGGAGCGGCAGGCTCCGAGACAGCCGGCGCCGGGTCCTGAACGGTACGCGCGGCCCGGCTCGGTGGTAATTCGCTTGATCGGGCCGGGTCGGACGCGGAAGCTTGCGCGGTGATACCTGAGCTGGCCCCTGGGTTTCTGAGTTGGGACGAGGTGGATCCGGCCCGCCACCCCTTCGACGCCGCGTCGGCAGCGCGGGTGGTCCGCTCGCTCGGGCCGGCCCGATGCGTGCCGCGCAGGCCGGACGTCCCCTTCGCCGATCCGGCGATGTGCGCCTGGAGCTGGGGCGAGGCACGGTTGTGGGCCGACGCCATGTCGCAGGCGCTGGTGGAGCATTACGGCCGTTGGGCTGCGGGCTTCCGATGGTCGCACGACGAAGGGGACTTCGGCGGAGGGCCCGTCGGACACTGGTGCTGCCCGCGCGATTCGATCACCACTCCCGAGGAGACGCTCACCCGGGTGGTCGCTGCGCTGTGCGAATGGCGCGCGTGGCTGGAGAGTCTCGCCGGATGGATCGACGCGTACCCGCTGGATCTGGAGACCGTCGAGGACGACCGGCTGCTGTGGGACCGCGCGGCCCGCAACCTGATCCTCCAGGTGACCGACCGCACCGGGTGCGGCAGTGGCTGGCACGGGCACTGCCACCAGGTGCTCACCTGGTTCCTCGACCGCTGGGCCGTCGCACCCGACGTCGCGGAGAAACTGGTCGAACAGGCGATCGGCGGGCGGTTCCTGAGCTGGACCGGCCCCGACGCCGCGCTGGTCGACGATGTCGCGGAGCGGCTCGCGGGGTCCCTGCGGCCGGCGGACCGGGCGCGGTCCGCCGAGCCGCTCCCGGACCACCTCGAGCGCTGGCTCGCGGTGCGCGAGAGCGTGACGTGGCAACCGGCCCCGGACAGCGGCGCGGAGGGGCCGGTGACCCCGCGCCAGGACGGCGTGGCCGAGGACATCCGCGGCTTCGACGGCGCCCTGGACCCGGCCCGGGCCGGCGGTCTGCTCACCGCCCTGGAACTGCTGCGGGATGACGCCGGGCGCGACGCCCGCCTGGACTTCGAGTTGCTGCAGCGCTGGCAGCGGCACGTCCTGGGCACCTCAGAGTTGCCGGCCCTGCGCAGCCGGCCCGCCTTCGCGAAGGGCGGCCGGGAACGCTATGGCATCGCCCCGGACATCCGTGCCCGCCTGGATGCCTGCCTGGCCGAAAGCGCATACGACGCAGCACGGCCACTCCCCCTGACCGCTCGCGCCGCACGTGCCTACCTCGACGTCTGTTTCTTCCACCCGTTCGACGACGGCAACGCCAGGTCCGCCTTCCTCGCGCTGATCTTCGTGCTGGCCCGTGAGGGCATCGCCCTCGACGGGGTCATCCTGCTGCGCCGTGTCTCCTTCCAGGCCGACGAGCCCAAGGACGCACTCGCCCTCGCCTCGTACATCGACACGCACATCACCGAGACCCGGCGCCGTGCCGTCTCCCCCGATCGAGTGCCATGAGCCCGGCGCTAATCCGGGCGCTGCGGGGTAATGGATGTCGACCAGCACCCTGTTGCGAAGGAGCCGAGGATGACCGACGACGCCTATTTGTTCCTGCTCGACGACGCCTCCGCGCAGCTCGGCGTGCCGCCGTCCGCCGTCGGTGAACTCGCGTGCATGGAGACCCCCGCGGTGCGCGCCTGGCTCGATGCCCAGGGAAGCACGCCGGCCTCACCTCACCTGCGCCTGCTCCCGCCGGAGGAGACGGCGGCCGTGCCCGAGGGAGCGGAACGACTGCCCGTCCCGCTGAGCGAGGAGGAGCTGGCCCGCCTCCGCCACCACCTGGTGCCGGAGCCGCTGGCCCGGGTCGAGGAGGAACTGCTCGCCTACCGTGACTGCGCCGGCGGGCGGGACGGCCTGATCGGACGCGCACTGGCTGCCGGGGTGGCACCCCACCGCATCGTCGAACTGACCGGGGTGGATCCCGCCACGGTGACCGCCGCCGCGAGCGGGTGACGCCGCCGCGGCCCCCTGCCCCGCGACCGTTCCGCATTCGGCCCCGCCGGGCGAGCACCACCCGGCGGGGCCGATCAGCGTGCCCTCCCACCGCCATGTGGCACCACGTGGTGCCACATGGCACCATCTCACGCCCCCATGAGCGTCACCAGGACGACGACGCCACCTTGCCTCAGGATGCCACCATCACGTTTATCCAGGCAGGAGGGCTCATCGCGAGGTCACGACCCGCAGGAGAGCCAGAGCGCCTGTGATGCCGCTGAGATCCTGCCGCTGTTGTCCAGCGCCTTCGTGCCGGTCGACGCGATGCCGGGCTGGTTCCGGCCGATCGCCGAGTACCAGCCCTTCACCCCGGCCATCGAGACCCTGCGCGGCCTGCTGCTGGGCACCGGGATCGGTCACGACGGATGGCTCGCCGTGGCCTGGTGTGTGGGGCTGGCCGCGCTCGGCTACCTCTGGTCCAAGTCGCTCTTCGACCGCGACCCGAAGTAGCCACGGCCGGCCCCACCGCCAACGCGGGGCCGGCTCAGCGGCTGCGGGTGAAGACCTTGTTCTCCGTGGACCCGCCGTCGCACAGCTTCTTCTCGTCCGCCG
Organism: Streptomyces luteogriseus; assembly: GCF_014205055.1. NCBI lineage: Bacteria > Bacillati > Actinomycetota > Actinomycetes > Kitasatosporales > Streptomycetaceae > Streptomyces > Streptomyces luteogriseus. The sequence goes on along the minus strand of NZ_JACHMS010000001.1, from coordinate 8,388,664 downwards.
TCATCTTGCGGGACTTGACCACGACCGCACTGTGCTTGCCGTCGGTGCCGTTCGGCGCCGGACCGGTGACGGTGTCGGGCACGAACCAGTAGTAGTGGCCCCACTTGGGGTCGTCGTAGTGGGTCTGCCACGTGCCGGATATCTGCCGCATCACCTGGGCACGGGAGATCCAGCCCACTTCTCCCGGCTTCACGGACACGGTGAAGGAACTGGTCTCCGTGTGCGAGCTCTGCCAAGTGTAGTTGTACGTCGCGGTCACACTGGCGGTGATGATGCCCTCGATGCCGCCTCCCACGGTGACCGAGCCGCCCACCGAATGGGAGGAGCCCACGGTGTCGGCCCATGACATCGACTGGGAGGCGGGTGAATCGGTGCAGTTGAAGAGCAGTTCGGAAACCTGACGGGGCTCACCGAGGTAGGCCTTGCCGAGCTCGGGGGAATTGAAACTGCACTTCCCTTCGCCGGAAGCGCAGTCGGCCATGATCTGCTCCGCGGTGGGCTGTTCCTCGGCCGCGGCCGGCACGGCCGTCGCGATCACCCCGAGTGCGGTCGCCGTCAACGCGAGGGTGCGGCTGCCGTACCGCAGGGCGTGGTTCATCGTCATCGTTGGTGCCTCTCACCGTTCCGTGGGGGGAAAGTGACCACAATGCCCCTTGTTCCGGCAGGGGTTGTGGTCACCGCGTGATGCCCACGAGGCTCACGTAATCGGCAGCCCAACTACACCAAGACTTCGCAAAGTTGTATTTGATTCCGAAACTGATGAATGGCCAACTTCCCGCCTCGCACATCGTTTTGGGAGCAGCGCGCAGGTCAGTACGACAAAGCCGTCGGCACCTCGATCCGGTCGAGGTGCCGACGGCGTGCGGAAGGCCGGTCAGTTGAGCGGTTCGAGCGTAAGGTAGGCCTGGCGGGGGTTTCCGTCGTGGACGAGTGATTCATGGTGGCCGACGTCGTCGAAGGCGAAGGCGTACGCCTTCCCGTCCGCCATCTGGGTGTGGATCTTGCGGGCGTAGTGGTTGGTGACGTCGTCCTTGTAGAAGTCGGTCGCACCGGCGTCGGGCTGGTTGGGGTTGACCAGCAGTGTGGACCGGTTGAAGCCGGCGCACAGGGTGCGCGAGATCGGGCCGCGCACCTGGTCGTTGGGGGCGTCGAGCCTCCCGTGGCAGCCGAAGACGGAGGAGGCGTCCGGCTTCTGGAAGCTGGTGACGACGGCCCCGGCACTGTTGGTGAAGTTCATGACGCCACCGGAGACCCGGCCGAAGTACTTGGTGCCGGGCTGGTCGGCGAACGGGGTGACCGTCAGGGTCGAGGTGGAGTACTTCTGCCAGACGCGGTTGATGTAGTCGTCCATGACGGTGCCCGGCAGGGCACCGGTCTCCAGGCCGTACAGCGGTGACAGCGCGCGCAGTACGGTGCCGTCGGATCGGGTCTGGATCAGGTTCGCCCAGCCGCCCGGCTGACCCCTGAGGGCGTTGAAGAAGCCGTTGTATCCGCCGGGCTTGAGCCGGCCGGTGCTCGCGGTGCTGCCGTCGGCCCGCTGCACTCCCACCGCGTAGGGAGCGGAGAACATGTCGACCTGGGTGCTGTTGATCCACAGGCCCGAGTCGTTGAGCGTGTACTCCGACCAGTTGAAGAGGATGTTGCGGTTGGGGTCGGTCGGGTTCTGCACGGCGGGCTGGACCAGGCCTCCGGTGGTCAGCTTGAAGACCAGCTTCTGACCGTAGGAGAAGTACACGCGGCCGGAGAACTTGGGCATGCGGATCGTGGTCGACTGCCCTGCCGCCGGGCCCGGGATCGAGGCGTCGGGGGCGGGAGTCGGCGGATTACCACCCGCCGGCCAGGGGTGGAACGCGCCGCCCGCGTCGGCCCAGCCCTGCCGTCCGGTCGAGAGTTCCGTGCCGAGGTTGTAGATGTACAGCTGCTCGCCGCGGGCCGAATTGTTGGTGATTTTCAGAGGGATCGTCGCCGGCACGGCGGCAGCGGCCGGCGCACCCGTTCCGGTCGCCAGCAGGGAGCCGGCGAGGACCGTGGCGAGGGACAGCCCCGCGGCCGTGGCCCGGCGCCTGAGAGTTCGCAACACGCTCTTGCCTCCGTTCGACAGTTGGCCGAAATTCTGAGAGCGCTCTCAGCGTCACGCCTTGGTCCGTACCTGTCAACAGACACGCAGCGTTCGGTCAGTTCGGACACCCGTCGCGCAGGGATCCGCCCAGACAGGAGAGGACGACCACGAAGGGCCAGACCGACTGGAGGGTCGTCACGGCGCGCTCGGCCACGCCGGCCGCGCCATGGAGGTGCAACTCGATCAGGAACCAGGCCGCGCCGACCGCCATGACCGACGTGGCCCCCAGGGACGGGAGGGGGCGCAGGGCCCAGGGCGCGGCGGTACCGGCCCTGGCCGCCAGGACGGGCCATGCCGTGAGGACGGCGAAGCCCACGGTGGTCACGGAACCGTGACTCGGCGAGCCGCCGCTGCTCGGGGCCGGGACCATGGCCACGGTGAGTGCCGCCACACCGCCGGCCGCCAGGGCCATCCGCCCCGCGGTGGCGGCCGGGCGCAGGCCCCAGGCGGTCAGCAGGTGACAGAGACCCAATGCGATGAACGCCGCCGTCATCACCCAGGACCCGGAGTTTCCGGGAGCCGCAAGGACGCTGATCGTCTGGGCGGCGGGGTCGTAGGGCGAGCCCTGCAGGGACGCCGCCACCAGCCAGCCCATGCTCAGGAAGACCGGCGCGCACCCGGATGACACCAGCGCCCAGAGAGGAACAGATCGCATCAGGACACCGTAGAACGGCATGTCCGCGTCTCAGGGGTTCCCTCGAACCACCCGCCCCACGTGGCGTGCCGCACGGCCCGCTCCTCTCGTTGAGCGCACGATGGAACCGAGCGGCCGCGCGTCGAAAGGTGATCAGGCATGGAGCTCACTCTCGTGGTGCTGATCATCATCGTGGGGCTCACCTTCGACTTCACCAACGGCTTCCACGACGCCGCGAACGCGATCGCCACCTCCATCTCCACCAGAGCCCTGACGCCACGCGTGGCACTGGCCATGGCGGCGGTGATGAACTTCTGCGGCGCCTTCCTGGGTACCGGCGTCGCCCAGACCGTCGGCAGCGGCATCATCGGGGCGCCCGAGGCGACCTCAGGGCTGTTGCTCGTCCTGTGCGCGCTCCTCGGCGCCATCGGGTGGAACGTCTTCACCTGGTGGCGGGGGCTGCCCACCTCGTCCTCGCACGCCCTGATCGGCGGGCTGGTCGGTGCCGCACTCGCCGCGTCCGCCACGGTGCACTGGTCGGGGATCCTGGACAAGGTCATCCTGCCGATGCTGCTGTCCCCGCTGGTGGGCATGGCCCTCGGGTACCTGTTGCACACGGGCATCCTGTGGGTGTTCCGCCGTTCGACACCCCGGCGCGTGGTGCGGCGCTTCCGTTTGGCGCAGACCGTCTCCGCCGCCGCCATGGCACTGGGGCACGGGTTGCAGGACGCGCAGAAGACCATGGGTGTCATCGTGCTGGCGCTGGTCACGGCCGGCTGGCAGGACGACTTCTCCGTGCCGGTGTGGGTGATCGCCGCCGTGGCGGCCGCCATGGCCGCCGGCACGTACACCGGCGGGCGGCGCATCATCACCACCTTGGGGCGGCGCATCGTGCACCTCGATCCGCCGCGCGGGTTCGCCGCCGAGACCGCTGCCGCGGCCGTCCTCTACACGACCGCGTTCCTGGTGAAGGCGCCGATCTCCACCACGCAGACAATCACCGCGGCCATTCTGGGCGCCGGTGCCACCCGGCGCTTCTCCGACGTACGCTGGCAGGTGGCTCGTTCGATCGGTACCGCCTGGATCCTCACGTTCCCCGGCGCGGGGATCCCGGCGGCGGCGCTCTATCTCCTGCTGCACGCCGCCACCGGTCTGTGATCACAGCCGGAGGCGTCCATGACCGCTCTTCCCGGCCGCGGGGCGTCCGTGGAGTCCCCCGCCGGAGTCCCGGACGGCCTTCCGGTGCCCGGGCGTTTCGCCCATCTGCACCCGGACGACGGCGCCTGTCTGATGGAGGCCGCCGCTCTGCTGTCCTGCGGCCGCTTCACCGACAGTCCGGCCGGCACGCATCCGGCGCTCGCGGCCTTGGCCCGGGTGGTCAACGACAGCGTCGGTGACGACGCCCGGCACGCCCTGTGGCCGCTGGCCGCCGACCTCGCCGACGCCCGCCCCGCGGGCCGTGACTCCGCGCCGCTGCTCGTCGGCGCGGTCGTGGACGCGGCACGCCTGGTGCGTCCCGCGTCACGGCGGCTGGCGCGGCACGGCCGTGCGTGCCGCGGGAGGGCGCAGAAACTCGCCCACACGCCCGCGGCCGGCCCGGCGGCCAGGATCACCGATCTGCTGTGGTGGCGTGGGCCGGGGCGCCGTCACCTCGAGCAGGCGCTCGGCGTGCTGTGCGGCGCCCCGGACGCCGATCAGCGGCTGTCGGGGTTGTTGCGGGAGGCCGTGGCCCAGGCGCGGGACGGGACGGACGGCGGGGCTCCGAGCAGGGAGTTTCGCTGCAACCGTTGAGCGGACGGGGTCGTCCTACAGGGCACCATGATCCCTGCCAGCCTCACCGGCCCCCTGGCCACACCGATTCGCCAGCTGCTCGCGTTCGCCTGGACACAGACGCGGGCCTGCGCCTTCGCCATCGCCCTGCTGTCCGGCGTGGCCGTCTCCACGCTGCTGCCCGACCTGCCCGTGGCGCGCTACGACCTGCTGGTCGTCTACGGTGTGCTGCTCACGCTGGTGTTCTGGGCCCGCGGCTGGGAGAACGGCCGGGACGTCGCCGTCATCGCGGTCTGCCATGCCATCGGCCTCGCCTTCGAGCTGGTGAAGGTGTCGCTCGGTTCCTGGAGCTATCCGGAGCCGGCCGTACTGAAGTTCGCGGGCGTCCCGTTGTACGGCGGGTTCCTGTACGCGGCCGTGGGCAGCTACGTCTGCCGGGCCTGGCACCTGTTCGATCTCGGGCTCGTGCGCTACCGGCCGCGCGCGACGGCTTTGGTCGCCGCCGCCATATACGTCAACTTCTTCAGCCACCACTGGCTGCCCGACGCGCGCTGGGTGCTGGCCGGGCTGCTCGGGGTCGTCACGCTCGGAACGTCGGTGCGGTTCACGGTGCGAGGGGTGCGCCGGCGGATGCCGCTGGCGCTGTCGTTCACGCTGATCGGGTTCTTCCTGTGGGTGGCGGAGAACCTGGCGACCCTGGCCGGCGCCTGGCGCTACCCGTATCAGGAGCACGGCTGGGAGCCGGTGGGCGTGGAGAAGTTCGGGGCCTGGGCACTGCTGATCAGCGTGACGTTCGTACTGGCGTCGGTGGGGCGTCGTACGGATTCCGCGGAGGAGCGTGAGGGCGGCGGCGAGAACCTCCGAGGAGCGTGAAGTCGTCGCGGATGCCTTCGCCTGAGTATCATCCTATGGACGTAAATCGGGTGATGTGACCTCGCGGGTCGTCACCTACCGTGGCCATCCTCGCCGGAGTGATCCATGTCCCGCACCGGCACGACGGACGACGGCGACGAGCTGCTGACCAGGCTCGGGGCCCTGACGGCTCAGGCGCGTGCGCAGGCCGAGATGCAGCGGTCCCGGGTCGAACTGGCGATCGCGCTGCAGCGCGGCATGCTGCCGCGTGACCTGCCCCTCGCCCGCCGTCTGCATCTGGCCGTGCGGTACACGCCCGCGTGCCACGGCCTCAACGTGGGCGGCGACTGGTACGACGCCTTCACGCTGGGCGACGGCCGGATCGGACTGTCCATCGGCGACGTCCAGGGCCACAACATCGAGGCCGCCGCCTTCATGGGGCAGGTGCGCGCCGCGATGCGGGCGCTGGCCTCGGTCACCAGCGAGCCGGGTGAAGTACTGGCCCGGACCAACGATCTGCTGCTGTCCCTCAGCTCCGACCTGTTCGCCACCTGCACGTTCATGCGGCTCGACCCGTGCGCCGGCGTACTGGAGAGCGCCCGGGCCGGGCATCTGCCCTGTGTCTGGGCCACGGCCGACGGGAAGTCCGGTCTCGCCGAGGACGAGGGCGGGCCGCCCCTCGGCGTACAGGCGGGTACGGCGTACCCGGTCACCCGCTACGAGCTCACCACGGGCAGCATGTTCGTGCTGCTCACGGACGGTGTGGTGGAGGGGCCGTCGATGCGGCTGGAGGAGGGCCTCGACCAGGTGGCGCGGCTCGCGGGCATCGCCGCGGTGGCGGGCATGGACGTCGACGCGCTCGCGGCCGCCGTGATCAAGGGGGCCGAGCGCGTGGGGCACGACGACGACGCGGCCGTCCTGGTGGTCGGCCTCGACGGGCCGGACGCTCAGCCATAGGGCCGCAGGACGCCCGCTCCCGCCTCGCCGACGCGGCGGCCCCGGTGTCTCATGGCTGCTGTGGTGGGTAGCCAGGATCCGCGTACGCCGGTCGTCGTCGCTCTGCAGACGCTGGCCGTCGCCGCCTGCTACTACGGCTCGGCCCAGCTGGGACTGCTGCGGGAGCTGGTCGTCGAGGGCGCGGTCGTCACCCCCATCTGGCCGCCGACCGGGGTCGCGGTCGCCTGCCTGCTGCTCTTCGGACTGCGCTGCTGGCCCGGGATCGCCCTGGGCGCCTTCTTCGTCATCCTGTCCCTCACCGCCCTGACGCCCTCGGCCCTGGCTGTCCTGGCTGGCAACACTGCCGCACCCGTCGCCGGATACCTGCTGCTGCGCCGAGCCGGCTTCCGGAACGATCTCGCGCGGCTGCGGGACGGTCTCGCCCTGGTGTTCCTGGGCGCGCTCACCGCCATGCTGATCAGCTCGACCACCGGCGCCGGCATCCTGATCGCCACGGACAGGCTCGAATGGCCCGGCTTCTGGGCGGTCTGGCTCGCCTGGTGGGTCGGTGACGCGATGGGCGTGCTCATCGTGACGCCGGTGCTGCTCCTGCTGGCCCGCGTGCGGCTGCCGCTGCCCGTGTCGCGCTGGAAGGAGGCCGCGGTGCTCGCGGTCATCGCCTGCTGCCTCGTGCCGCTGGCCGCGCGCAGCTCGGTCAGTCTGCTGTTCCTCGTCTACCCCCTGCTGATCTGGGCGGCTCTGCGGTTCCAGCTGGCCGGCAGCCTGACATGCGCCCTGTTCGCCTCGGTCATGACCACGGTGGCGGCGACCGACCGGGTGGGGCCGTTCGAACGGCTCAGCCGCGTCGAGGTGATGATGAAGCTGCAGGCCTTCAACGGGGCGATGGCGCTCACCGCCCTGATCCTGTCCGCCGTGATCACCGAGCAGGTCTACACACGGCGTTCCGTGGAGCGCGCCTGCCAGGAACTGGTCGAGGTCCTGGAGCACCTCACGGCGGGCGAGGCCGACGGCCGGGCACCCCTGGAGGACCGCGGGCTCGGTCGACGGCAGGAGGAGTGACGGCCCGGAGAAGGGTGCCCCGGCCACGTACAGGGTCGTGGCCGGGCCCGACGCCGGGGTCGTGAAACGCCCTGGGGCGGTCAGCCGCCCGACGGTGGCGTGCGGATGGCAGCGATGTCGAGCTGCAGGCGCACCTTCTCGCTGACCATCGCACCGCCCTCGGCGAGCCTGCTGTTGTACGTCAGGCCCCAGTCCGACCGGTTGATGGTGGTGGTGCCGTCGAAGCCGACCCGGTCATAGCCGAACGGGTCGGTGACATTACCGATGTAGGTCATGTCGAGTACCACGGGGCGGGAGACGCCTTTGATGGTCAGCTCGCCCGACATGCTGAACAGGTCGGCGCCCTTCTGCTCCACCGCCGTGCTCGTGAAGCGCATCCGCGGATAGGCGGCGGCGTCGAGGAAGTCACGGCCGACCAAGTGGGCGTCGCGTTGTTCCACCCCGGTGTCGACGCTGGCGGTGAACAGAGTGATGTCGGCCCGTGACCGTGCGGGGTCGTGCGCGTCGAAGTAGAGGCGGCTTTCGTACTCCAGGAAACAACCGCGCACGGTGGTCACCATGGCGTGCCGGACGGAGAAGCCGATCCTGCTGTGCGCGGGGTCGACGACCCATTCGCCGGACAGGTCGGCCAGGTTGGGGTCCGGCAGCACGGCAGTGGAGGATGCCGGTGCGCCGTGGGGGCGCTGTGGGGGGAGCGGTGCCTGCCGGCGGGACGGCACCACGCGGTTGAACAGGTTCATGATTCATCTAGGTACTTGAGTTTGGTTATAGCCGCAAGTCCCCTCCCGATTTGCGGCTGTTGAGAACGAGCCGGTGACCCTTTATGCCGCCGCTTTGCACAGAATCCACACATGGCTGTAGCGGCGCACCACCGGAACGACCATCCGAAACTCCCGGAATTTTCATTTCGGGCATTTCGGCGAATCGGTCTTACGTCACCTCAATCGCGAGGTCGTTGTCGACGGTGTAGTAGGGGCGGAATGTGGATCCGTCCGCCTCGATCGCCGGGTAGACGTGCACGTGCTTGCGGTCCGCCACGTCGTCGAGCAGCCGGGCGACCCTGATCGGCTGTGCCCCGGCGACGGGACGGACGAAGACGTCCCAGATCCGGCCCGCTCCCCCGCCGTCCGCCGTCAGGTCCCCGGGGCCGGCCGTGAAGGAGAAGCCCCTGCCGTCGTCGTCGGCCCGGGGGCGCAGGATTCGCACGGTGTCGGTGCCTCGCAGGCGCAGCCGCACGGTGGCGTCCTCGTCGAGCTCGGCGCCGTGCAGGCGTGCCGTGACCGTCAGGGCCCGGTCCTCGACGCCGATGGCGCGCGTCTCGGCGTGGGCGGTGCGCCGCCATGCCCTCAGGGCGAGGAAGCCGTCCCTGGTGGCGTACGGGATCCTGACCGCGACCGGCGAGGGGCGCTCGCGCAGGTGACCGTCGACGAGGGTGCGCAGGTCCCGCAGGCCGGGGCGCACCCGCAGACGTTCGGCTCCGGGTTCCGGCAGCAGGTACACGTCCCAGCGGCCCTCGTCGAGGACCGGGAGCGGTTCCAGGACAGCGTGCCGGTGGCCGTCGGCCCGGTCGGACTCCAGGTCGAGGACGTGCGGGGTCGTCTCGGGACGGCCCTTCTTGGGGCGCAGGCGCAGCAGCAGCCGAGGGTGGGGGGTGGTGGCGGGCGGGAGGCGGAAGGTGATCCGGCCGTCCGTGTCGATCGCGCAGTGGGCGCGCGGGTGGGTGTCGCGGGTGTCGTTCCGCGAGCTCGTCACCGTGCCCTTGGGCGTTCCGGCAGCCGTGCGCTCGTGTGTACTGGTCATCTCGTCCTCCGGCGTGCTCATCGGCGTCCCTTCCGTATCGATCGCAGTACGCCGGAGGCGGCGGCGTGGGCGGCGTCGCGGACGGCGTGGCCCCGGCCGGCCAGGGCGCTCCGGGTGCCGTGGCCCCGCGGGGTGGCGCGGCGGGGCGTGTCCCTGGCCGCGGCTGCCGTCTCCAGGAGACGTTCGGCCTGGGCGACCACGGGGCCGGGGGCGAAGCGGCGCGCGTTGTCCAGGGCGGCTCGGCTCATGCGGCGGCGGCGCTCGTCGTCGCCGACGAGTTCCAGCAGGGCGGCGGCGAGCGCGTCACGGTCCCCGACCGGTACGAGCCGGCCGTCGGTCCCGTCCTGGATGATCTCGCCGGGGCCGTAGGGGCAGTCGGTGCTGACGACGGGGAGTCCGCAGCGCATGGCCTCGACGATGGTCATGCCGAACGGTTCGAAGTTGGACGCGGCGGCACCGATCGAGCCCTTGGCCCATTCGGCCTCCATGGGGGTGGCGGCCCCCATCAGGAACACGTTGTTCCACAGCCCGAGCCGCTCGATGAGCTCCCGCAGCCTGGGCTGTTCCTCGCCCTTGCCGTAGATGCGCAGCTGCCAGTCCGGGTGCACGGCGGCGACCGGGGCGAACGCCTCGATCAGGAGGTCGTAGCGCTTGACCGGGACCAGCCGGCCCGCGGCGATCACCACCTTGGCGGTGCTGTCGGCGGGCGGCAGGGCGGGGTCGGGAACGCTGTTGGGGAGGGCCTCCACATGGACGCCGGGCAGCCACATCGTGCGCCGGTAGGCGGCGGCGTCCGCCTCCGTCACGGTGGTGATCACGTCGAGGCGGCGGTAGGCGCGGCGCAGGGCCGTGCGCAGCCGCGGCGAGTGGTTGTCGAGCGTGAGGTGCTCCTGGCCGACGCGCAGCACGTGCTGCGGGGCCTGGCGGGCGATGTGCACGTTGAGGCCCGGGCGGGTGCCGATGACGACGTCGGCGTCGAGCGCCGCGAGGCACTCCCCGATGCGCTGGTCGGTCAGCTCGCTGTACTGGTGGTGGCGGTACTCGGCGGGCGGGAACACCTTCGCCGGTCTCTGGTGCAGCGGATGATCCGCCTCTTTGCGCAGATCCACCAGGGCCCGCAGCCGCACCCGCGGATCGAGCACGAGGTTGGGGTGCTCGCGGTGCCGTAAGGCGGAGACGACCTCCACGTCGTGCCGCTCGGCCAGGGCTCCGGCCAGGTTGAACGTGGTGGTGATCGTGCCTCCGATCCCGTAGGCGTTGTGAATCAGGAAAGAGATCTTCATGGTGGCCTAGACCGTGTCAACGCCCCGTTCGTTGTTCGCCGTTACCACTCTGTGGCCGGGTCCGGCGGGAGGGCCGGTTTCGCCGATTCCGGAATGATCTCGGACATAAGTGGTCTGGGCCATATCGGTTTGCCCCCGATGTGTGGATAGCTGGATGTGTTTGCCCGCAGCAGCGTCGCGTCACGGGTGCACCCTCGTATCGATCCTCAGGAGACCCATGCGCCCCCGTACAGCCTCCGTCCCGCGCATCACCTCCCTCCCGCCCCTCGCCCTGGCCGGCGGCGCGCTGGCCGTGGGGGTGGGCGGTCTGTATCTCGCCGGGCTGGTCCTCACGGGCGGCCACATCGACTCCGGTACGACCGTGCGCGGGGTGGAGATCGGGGGGCTGAGCCGCGCGGAGGCGGTGCGGAAGCTGGAACGGGAGCTCGGGGCGGCCGGCGCCCGGGAGCTGCCCGTGAAGGTCGGTGACCGCACCGGCAGCGTCGATCCGCAGCGCGCGGGCCTCTCCTACGACGTCCAGGAGACCGTCGACCGCGCCGCGCGCACCGGCGCCGATCCGCTCAGCGTGTTCGGCGGACTCTTCCGCTCGGGCGGCGACATCGAACCCGTCGTCGACCTCGACGAGGGCAAGGCCCGCGCCGCCCTGGGAGAGCTGGCGAAAGGGCTCGACCAGAAGGTCAGGGACGGCGCCGTCGCGTTCGACGACGGGCATGTGAAGACCGTCGCACCGCGGACGGGGTACGCGCTGGACGTGAACGCCGCGGTCGGGCCCCTGCGCGACTCCTTCCTGCGCGGCCGCACCGGGACCGCCGCTCCCCTGCCCACCCGTCAGACCCGGCCGAAGGTCACCGCCGACCAGGTGCGGCAGGCGGTGCGCGGCTTCGCGGAGCCGGCCATGTCGGGCCCCGTCACGCTCACCGCCGCCGGCAAGCGGTTCACGGTCGGCCAGGAGGCCCTGGGCGATCATCTGACCATGCGGCCGGACGGCAGCGGCGCACTGAGACCGGAGCTCGACGCGAAGGGCCTGCGCACCGAAGCCGCCGTGGCCGGCCCGCTGGACGACATCACCACGACCGCCGAGAACGCGAAGCTGCGGCCGGAAGGCGACAAGGCCGTGGTGATCGAGGACGCCACGGTGGGACAGACGGTCAGTGACAAGGCGCTCCGCAAGGCCGTGCTGCCGCTGCTCACCAAGTCGGGCGCCGACCGCGGCGGCGAGGTGGAGGTGCGCCGGACCCAGCCGGAGGTGACCCGCGAGAACGCCGCGGAGCTGGGGCTGACGGAGAAGATGTCCTCCTTCACCGTCAACTTCGAACCGGCCGAGTACCGCACGAAGAACATCGGCCGGGCCGTGGAACTCATCAACGGCTCCGTCGTGGATCCGGGCGAGACCTGGAGCTTCAACCGGACCGTCGGTGAGCGCACCGAGGCCAACGGCTTCATGGACGGCATCATCATCCTCGACGACAAGTTCCAGAAGGCGTCCGGCGGTGGCGTCTCGTCCGTGGCGACGACCCTGTACAACGCGCTGTTCTTCGCCGGGGTCAAGCCCGTGGAGCACGGGGCGCACTCGTTCTACATCGAGCGCTACCCGGAGGGCCGCGAGGCGACGGTCGCCTGGGGCAGTCTGGACCTGCGGTTCACCAACGACTCCGGCAAGGCGATCTACATCCAGGCCGAGTCCACGGACACCTCCGTCACCGTCTCCTTCCTCGGCACCCGCAGGTACGACGAGATCAAGTCGGTCACGGGTCCGCGCGAGAACGTGACGAAGCCGGGGAAGAAGGTGAGCGACGACAAGGAGTGCGTGCCGCAGACGCCGCTCGAAGGGTTCGACGTCACCGTGGAGCGGGTGTTCTACGAGGACGGCCGGGAAGTGAAGCGGGAGCCGTACCGCACGCACTACACGCCGCGTGACGAGATCGTCTGCCAGTGATCCATTCCTCGTTCACCTTCCCCGGCAACTCTCCCTTTCGACCGGAGCGTTGACCCCACCCCGGAGCGCCAGCACAATGAGCGGCCACTGATTGAGAGCGCTCTCAAGGGAGATCCATGACTGGCAGACAAGGCCCGGCCCTCAGCCGGCGTTCGCTCATCGGTGCCGGACTCGGCATCAGTGCCGCGGCGCTCACCGCCGCAGGCACGGGCCAGGCCCTCGCAGCCGGCTCCGCCGGTGCGCGCCCCTCCTCGGGCCCGGCCCGGGGGCACGCCTTCCTCGCCGCCGCCATGGACGCCTACCCCGACCAGGGCCGCATCCGCCTGACACAGAGCTACACCGACCAGGCCGGACTGTTCAGCACCGCGTTCACCTATGACAACGCCCTCGCGATCCTGGCCCACCTCGCGGCCCGGACCCCGGCCGGTCTGGCCCGGGCCAAGGCCCTGGGCGACGCCCTGCTCTACGCCCAGGACCACGACCCCACCCACGACGACGGCAGGCTCCGGCAGGCCTACAACACCGGGCCGTACACCTTCTACGACGGCTCGCTCCAGCCCGACGGCTTCGTACGGGCGGACGGCACCGCCAACGTCGGGACCCAGTTCGGCTTCACCGGCACGGCCGTGGGCGACATGGCCTGGGCGGGCATCGCGCTCAGCGCCCTCGCCCGCCGCACCGGGGCGCGCCGCTTCCTCACCGGGGCTGTCCGGATCGGCGCGTGGATCGAGCGGACCGGCCGGACCGACGAGCCGCTCGGCGGCTACAAGTTCGGGGTCGACGGGGCGAACCAGAGGCTGCCGTTCACCTCGACCGAGCACAACACCGACCTGGTCTGTCTTTTCGGGCGGCTCGCCCTGCTCACCGGCGACCGGGTGTGGCGGGAGCGGCGAGCCCGGGCCGAGGCGTTCGTGAAGCGGATGTGGGAGCCGTCGGGGGGCTTCTTCCACACCGGCACGAACGACGGCGTGACGGTCAACAAGTCCCCGATTCCCGAAGACACGCAGACCTGGACGCACCTCGCGCTGGAGTCACGCCGCCACTCCCGCTCCCTGGACTGGGCGGTGACGGAGCTGGCCGTCCTGGATCACTCCGGGCGCACCAACAGTACGGTGCCCGCGGGGCAGTCGTACGAAGGCGTCACGTTCAGCTCGGTGAGCCTGCTCGCGAACGAGGACGCGCCGATCGCCGACGGCCAGCCCAAGCCCGACCGCAACGGCGTGTGGTTCGAGGGGACGGCACATCTCGCGCTCGCCCTGCGCGACCGCGGGGCCCGCGGTGACGAGACACGCGCACGGCGACTGCTCGCCTCGATCGAGCAGGCCCAGGCCCTGCTGGGCGGCACACAGACCGTCGGAGGCAAGGCACTGCCCGAGCGCAGCGGGGTGGTGTCCGCGAGCAGTCCGCTGGACACGGGGTTCGGCTTCGGCTATTACCCCTACCGGCACACCGGGGCGACCGCCTGGTACTTGATGGCCGCGGCCCGCTTCAATCCGCTCCGGGTGTGACGGGATGGCCCGGTCCGCTGCCGCGTGCGGCGGACCGGGCGGGGTCTCAGGCGAGGCGGTTCACGGCCTGGGTCGTCAGTTCGTAGCGGGCACCGACGATCGCCAGCCTGCCGGTGCCGATCCTGGCGGCGAGTTCGGGTTCCGCGGCCAGCCGGGAGCGTACGAGCCGGACGTTGGCGCTCACGGTCGCGTCGATCCTGGCGTCACCCTCCTGGCCGTGGTCTATGGCCGGGCCTATCTGGTCGACCAGGTACTGCATGTGGGCGGGCAGGCGCTCCCCCGACTGCTCCGCCGCCACGGCGGCCCGCACCGCGCCGCACGACTGGTGGCCGAGGACGACGACCAGCGGTATGGCGAGTTCCAGGACGCCGTAGGCGACGCTGCCGAGCACGGCTTCGTCCAGCACCTCACCGGCGGTGCGCACGGTCATCAGGTCCCCCAGGCCCTGGTCGAAGACCAGCTCCGGGGGCACGCGCGAGTCGATGCAGCCGAGCACGAGCGCGAAGGGGTGCTGGGAGGTGGCCAGCGTCCGCCGGACGGCGGGGTTCTCGTGCGGGTGGCGTTCCCGGTAGGTGCGCCAGCGGCGGTTGCCCGCGGCCAGCTCCCTCAGGGCCTCGTCCGGGGTGCCGGGTCGCGGCGCCGCGGGGCCGGGAGTGGTGGGGGCGGCGGTGGCCGTGCCGGTGGCACCGAGGCCCGCGCCGAGGGTCGCGGCCCCGGTCAGCGCGGTGCGCAGCAGGGTGCGGCGGGCGGTGCCGTCGGTGGTCGGCCGTGCACCGGCGAAGGGGTGCGGTTCGGGGCCGGTGCCTCTGTGGGAGGTGGCATGTGAGTTCACGGCCAGAACGTATGCCCGAATGCGCGGCCGTCCGGGATCCTTGCCGTTTCATGGCGAGAGTTGGGTAAGTGATGTTCTTACCTTGAACGGTCCTTGACGGTCCCTCAGGCAACCAGCGGGAACGCCCGGGCCTGCCGGCCCGGGCGTCCTGTCATGCGGGGGTGATCAGACCAGGTCGAACCGGTCCAGGTTCATGACCTTGACCCACGCCGCGACGAAGTCGTTGACGAACTTCTCCTTCGCGTCGTCGCTCGCGTAGACCTCGGCGAGGGCGCGCAGCTCGGAGTTCGAGCCGAAGACCAGGTCGGCACGGGAGCCGGCCCACTTGACCTCGCCCGTGGCGGCGTCACGGCCCTCGAACGTGGTCTGGTCCTCGGACGTCGACTTCCACTCGATGCCCAGGTCGAGCAGGTTGACGAAGAAGTCGTTGGTCAGCGAGCCGGGCGTCTTGGTGAGGGCGCCGAGCTGGGACTGCTGGTGGTTGGCGCCCAGTACGCGCAGGCCACCGACCAGGACGGTCATCTCGGGGGCGCTCAGGGTGAGCAGGTTCGCGCGGTCCAGGAGCAGGAACTCGGCCGGCAGGCGGTTGCCCTTGCCGTGGTAGTTGCGGAACCCGTCGGCGGTCGGCTCGAGCGCCTCGAACGACTCGGCGTCGGTGTGCTCCTCCGTCGCGTCCACACGGCCCGCGGTGAAGGGGACCTCCACCTGGAAGCCGGCTTCCTTGGCGGCCTTCTCGACGGCGGCGGTGCCGCCGAGGACGATCAGGTCGGCCAGGGAGACCTTCTTGGCGCCGGAGTTGAACTCCTGCTGGATGCCTTCCAGGACCCGCAGGACCTGCGCCAGCTCGTCGGGCTCGTTGACCTCCCAGCCGCGCTGCGGCTCGAGGCGGATACGGGCGCCGTTGGCACCGCCGCGCTTGTCGCTGCCGCGGAAGGTGGACGCCGAGGCCCACGCCGTGGACACCAGCTGCGAGACGGACAGGCCCGACTCGAGGAGCTTGGTCTTGAGGGTCGCGATGTCGCCGTCGTCGATGGCCTCGCCCTGGGCCTCGGGCAGCGGGTCCTGCCACACCAGGGTCTCGGCCGGGACCTCCGGGCCGAGGTACAGCGACTTCGGGCCCATGTCACGGTGGGTCAGCTTGAACCAGGCGCGGGCGAAGGCGTCCGCGAACTCCTGCGGGTTCTCGTAGAACCGGCGGGAGATGGGCTCGTAGATCGGGTCGAAGCGCAGCGCCAGGTCCGTGGTGAGCATCTTCGGACGGTGCTTCTTCGAGGAGTCGTGCGCGTCCGGGACGATCTCCGGGGCGTCCTTGGCCACCCACTGGTTGGCGCCGGCCGGGCTCTGCTCGAGCTCGTACTCGAACTCGAAGAGGTTCTTGAAGAAGCCGTTGCTCCACTGGGTGGGCGTGCTGGTCCAGGTGACCTCGAGGCCGGAGGTGATGGCGTCGCCGCCCTTGCCCGTGCCGTAGGTGCTGCGCCAGCCCAGGCCCTGCTCCTCCATGGAGGCGGCCTCGGGGTCGGCGCCGACGTTGTCGGCCGGGCCCGCTCCGTGGGTCTTGCCGAAGGTGTGGCCGCCGGCGATCAGCGCGACGGTCTCCTCGTCGTTCATCGCCATGCGGCGGAACGTCTCGCGGATGTCGCGGGCCGCGGCGAGCGGGTCCGGGTTGCCGTTGGGGCCCTCGGGGTTGACGTAGATGAGGCCCATCTGGACGGCGCCGAGCGGGTTCTCCAGCTCACGGTCACCCGTGTAGCGCTTGTCGTCGAGCCAGGTGGTCTCGGGGCCCCAGTACACGTCCTCCTCGGGCTCCCAGACGTCCGCGCGGCCGCCGGCGAAGCCGAAGGTCTCGAAGCCCATCTGCTCCAGGGCGACGTTGCCGGTGAGGATCATGAGGTCGGCCCAGGAGATGCTCTGGCCGTACTTCTTCTTCACGGGCCACAGCAGGCGGCGGGCCTTGTCGAGGTTGCCGTTGTCCGGCCAGCTGTTGAGCGGGGCGAAGCGCTGCTGGCCGGCACCGGCGCCGCCGCGGCCGTCGCTGATGCGGTAGGTGCCCGCGCTGTGCCAGGCCATACGGACCATCAGCGGGCCGTAGTTGCCGAAGTCGGCCGGCCACCAGTCCTGCGAGGTGGTGAGCACCTCGGCGATGTCGCGTTTCACGGCCGCCAGGTCGAGGGCCTGGAACGCGGCGGCGTAGTCGAAGTCCTCACCGAGGGGGTTGGCCACCTCGGGGTTCTTGGCGAGGATCTTCAGGTTGAGCCGCTCGGGCCACCACTGGCGGTTGCCACCGCCCTGGGTCGGGTGCAGGGCGCGGCCGTGGGCCACGGGGCAACCGCCTCCCGTCTCCTCCGACTTGGAGTCGGTGACGATCGCGTCGTGGTTCTCAGTCATGGAAATCCTTCCGGACGGGGTGGATCACGGTGCTCGGGTGGATCACGTGCTCGGGAACGCTCGGGTGGATCGGGTACGCGGGAACGCTCGGGTGGATCACGTGCTCAGGTACTGCCGGCGGTGGAGCAGGCGGGGCACAGACCCCAGTAGATGACCTCGGCCTCGTCGACGGCGAAGCCGCGGTCGTCGGACGCGGTCAGGCAGGGGGCGTGACCGACCGCGCAGTCGACGTCGGCGACGGCTCCGCACGACCGGCACACGAGGTGGTGGTGGTTGTCGCCGACCCGCCCCTCGTAGAGGGCCGGGCTGCCGGGTGGGTCGAGGCGGCGTATGAGTCCCGCCGCGGTGAGTGCGTGCAGCCCCTCGTAGACGGCCTGGACGGAGATGTGGCCCACACGGCCGCGCACCTCGGAGGCGATCGACTCGGCGCCGAGGTGGTCACCGTCCCGCACGGCCTCGAGCAGCGCGACGCGGGCGGCCGTCACCCTCAGGCCGGCGCCGCGCAGCTCCTCGGCTGTGGTCGGGTTCCCGGATGCGGTCATGCGCCCAACCTAGCCACACAAACACGAGCGATTCAAGAAAACGAACGGTTCAATTTTGGTGTCGCGCATGGAGGCTTTGCAGGGCAGCCCACTTACGGGGTGTGAACTCCGTCACAGTGGCCATGATGACGCTCCGCCGGACCCCGGGGGCCGCGCACCGCCGTGCCGGACGGACGGTCACGCGTCCGACGAGGGCGAGGTCAGGCGTTCGAGCCGGGCGGCGGCGGTCGCGGCCCTGCGGCCGGCCTCGCGGGCCCGGCGGTCGGCCGTGCGCGCCCGCTCCCGGGCCGCCCGTTCGGCGAAGCGGGCCTGCTCGTGTTCGCCCCTCACCTGTTCCAGTTCGCCGGTGAGCTCCTCGACGCGCCGCTGGAGGCCGTCCACCCGCTGCTTCGCCTCCGTCGCCTCCTGGCCCGCGGCGGCCGCCCCGTCCCGCAGCCCCCTCAGCTCGCGTTCGGCTGCTTCGGCGTCCTCCCGGGCCTTGGCGAGCTTGCGTCGCTGCTGCTCACTCCCCTTCTTGCCCGGCCGGGAGGGGGCCGGTGCGGGACGGGCCACCGGGTGCTGCGGCCGGACGCCCTCGGCGGTGGCGGGGAAGCCGACGGCGGCGCTGAGCGGCTTGGCGAGGCGACCCCCTGCCCAGGCCTCGGCGGCCTCGGGGTCGGCCAGGACGGCGTGCAGCGTGTTCTCGACCTCGCGCTGCACGCTCTCCCCGATCGGATGGCCGGCCTCCTTGGCGAGCTGCCGGGCCTGGAGGGACAGGGCGCGGATCAGCGCGTGCTGCCGGCGGCTCAGCTCGCGCAGCTGCGTGCCGTCCAGGTCCTGGTGGGCCTGGCGCAGCCCCTCCCCCAGGCGCAGCAGCGGCTCGACCTCCCCGGGGCTGCTGCGGACCAGGAGATTGCTGACCCAGGCGGCGAGGCTGGGCTTGCGCAAGGTGCGGATCCGCTCGGCGAGTTCCCGGTCGCCGGCGGTGCGGGCGGAGGCCATGGCGGAGGCACGGGCGGCGGTGAACTCCTCCGGGCGCAGGGCGTACAGCTCGTCAGCGACGGAGTCGTAGTCCATGGTCCCTCCTTCGCGCGGAAGATCCGCTTTCGATCCTCTCAAGTCCTGCCCTCAGGGGCGCGCGGAGTGCCCGCAGAACGGGGGTCGGGGGCACCCCCTTCAAGATCGGGAAATCGACGGTTTAACATATGAGCGCCGCCTAGCTCGAAAGATGGACTCGTGACTGTCAACGACGACTCGTTCACCAACTGGAAGATCCGCGAGGAGATCGCGGAGTCGATGATCCCGATCATCGGGAAGCTGCACCGTGAGCAGGACGTGACGGTCCTGCTGCACAGCCGCTCCCTGGTGAACAAGTCGGTGGTGAGCATCCTCAAGACCCACCGTTTCGCCCGGCAGATCGCCGGTGCGGAGCTCTCGGTCACCGAGACGCTGCCGTTCCTGCAGACCCTCGCCGAACTCGACCTGGGTCCGTCCCAGATCGACATCGGCATGCTCGCCGCGACGTACCGTGAGGACGACCGCGGGCTGTCGGTCGCGGAGTTCACCGCCGAGGCCGTCGCCGGTGCCACGGGCGCCAACAAGATCGAGCGCCGTGAGGGCCGGGACGTCGTCCTCTACGGCTTCGGCCGCATCGGCCGGCTCGTGGCCCGTCTGCTCATCGAGAAGTCCGGCTCGGGCAACGGCCTGCGGCTGCGGGCCATCGTCGTGCGCGGGGGTGGCGAGCAGGACATCGTCAAGCGCGCCTCGCTGCTGCGCCGCGACTCGATCCACGGCCAGTTCCAAGGCACGATCACCGTCGACGAGGCGAACAGCACGATCGTCGCCAACGGCAACGCCATCAAGGTGATCTACGCCAACGACCCGTCCGAGGTCGACTACACGGCGTACGGCATCAAGGACGCCATCCTCATCGACAACACCGGCAAGTGGCGCGACCGCGAGGGCCTGTCCCAGCACCTGCGCCCCGGTATCGACAAGGTCGTGCTGACCGCGCCCGGCAAGGGCGACGTCCCCAACATCGTGCACGGCGTCAACCACGACACGATCAAGCCGGACGAGCAGATCCTGTCCTGCGCGTCCTGCACCACGAACGCGATCGTGCCGCCGCTGAAGGCGATGGACGACGAGTTCGGGGTCCAGCGCGGCCACGTCGAGACGGTTCACTCGTTCACGAACGACCAGAACCTGCTGGACAACTACCACAAGGCCGACCGCCGCGGCCGGTCCGCGCCGCTCAACATGGTCATCACCGAGACCGGTGCCGCCTCCGCCGTCGCCAAGGCGCTGCCCGACCTCAAGGCGCCGATCACCGGCAGCTCGATCCGCGTCCCGGTCCCGGACGTCTCGATCGCGATCCTCAGCCTGCGGCTCGGCCGCGAGACCACCCGCGAGGAGGTCCTCGACCACCTCCGCGATGTCTCCCTGACCTCGCCGCTCAAGCGCCAGATCGACTTCACCACGGCTCCCGACGCGGTCTCCAGCGACTTCATCGGCTCGCGACACGCCTCGATCGTCGACGCCGGCGCCACCAAGGTCGACGGCGACAACGCGATCCTCTACCTGTGGTACGACAACGAGTTCGGCTACTCGTGCCAGGTCATCCGCGTCGTGCAGCACGTCTCCGGCGTGGAGTACCCGACGTACCCGGCCCCGGCGGTCTGACCCCGGAAGACGAAAGCGCGGGGCGTGCGGGCCCCGCGCTTTCGTGTGTCACCGGCGGGTCAGCTCGACCCTGTACTCCCGTGCCTGTGCGCCGTCTTCGCTGGTCACGGAGACGATGTGGGCCTTCTTGCCCTCGGTCGTGTCCCGCCGGACCGTCACCTTCGCGTAGGGGTCGCGCGCTGTGGCGGTGATCTCGGCACGGTCCGGGCGGTCGACCGCCACCCGGTAGTCCGTCCGGTCCGGCTCGAAGCCGCTCAGGGGCGTGCCGTCCACCGCGATCGACGCGGCCGCCGCGTCGGCGGAAGCGCCCGGCGCCTTGGCGAAGACCTCGATCTCCCCGAGGGTGATGTAGCCGCCCGGGCGGGCCGTCATCGCCACGCGCACCCCCGTCACCGGACCGGTCGCACGCACCGGGACGTCGGTCACGGGCGTTCCCTCGGTGCCGACGGCGACCTGGTCGCTCGCGTCGGACCAGGTGCCGTCGGTGCCACGCACCTGCACCTTGAGGGACTCCGCGAAGCTGACGTTGGTCCCGTCACGGTGGAAGTGGGTCACGACCCGGGTCAGATCGCGTGCCTCCGGCAGTGTGAGGGTGATGGTGTCGGACGGGTTCTTCGTGCCGGACTTCCAGTTCGACCAGGCCTTCTCGGACGTGGTGCCGTTGCGCAGGCCCTCGGCGGAGTAGCCGCTCTCGGTGTAGGTCGCGCCGACCGTGACGCCCTCGTCGCGCGCCGAGTTGGTCTCCTTCGGCGCGGTGACCTGGACGCGTACGGTCGCCGCGGCCGTTGCTCCGCCGGGCACCCGGGCCGTTCCGCGCAGGATCACCACGCCGGCGTCGCCGAACGCGCCTTCGGGTACGGAGTCCCAGGTGACCGGGAGGTCGGCCGCCCCGCCCTGCCGTCCCACGCCGGTGACCGTGGCGGGCAGGTCGGGCCGTCCGCCGGTGTAGGTCTTGGCGCGGGCCGGGAGGGTCGAGGCGATGGTGTCCACGGTGACGACCGCCTCGGCCGGGACGGTCCGGCCGAGGGCGTCGGTGGCCCTGCCCTGCACACGAACCGTACCGGGCTTGCGCCAGCGCGACTCGGGGGGCAGCGCCCACTCGACCGGGAGCGCGCCCCGGGCGCCGTCACGGAAGACGGGCGTCACGGTGCCGGGCAGGTCGGGGACGCGCCCGGGGACGGTGAACGCTGCCGCGGGTCGTGTCCGCAGGACCGTCTCGTCGGTCACTCCCCAGCGCTGGTTCGCGTTGGAGGTCGGGAGGAAGGCCGACACGCGGGCGCCGTCCGCCGTCGACTGGTTGACGACGTCGAGGAGGCGGCCCGTCGCGGCGTTGACGAAGGTCCAGGTGCCGTCGCCGGTGGTGGACATGATCCACTGTGCGGCCGGTGTGTCCCCGTCCTCGAGTACGGCCTCGTTGTCGCGTACGGCCAGGCGCCTGCCGTCGGCCGCGTTGACGAGGGCGTAACGCTCGCGGTTGCCCTTGCCGCGGGTCAGCTGCTTCACGCTCCACAGCTGGGACTTGGCGGAAGGATCGGACGTACGGACGACGACGCCGTCGGCCTCGGCGGCCGGGGCCAGGGACTTGCCGCTCTGGGCGCCCTGGAGACGGTAGATGTGACCGGGCTGGACGAGCGCGGCGTCCTTCGCGGTGCCGGAGACGCCGTCGACGAGGAGCGTGGTGACCGACTTCGCCGGGACGGTCACGGTGGCCGAGCCGTCCTCGACCCTGACGGGCGCTGTGCGGACGAGTGCGCCGGAGGCGCTGGTCACGACGGGGGTCACGGTGGCGCCGGGGGCGACCCGGCGGAACTTCGAGAGGTCCAGGGTCACCGCGCGCGGGGTCGTGCCGTTGTTGACGTGCACCACCGTCGCACCGCGGCCGGACTTGCGCACGGCGGCGACACTGGAAGGGTCGTCGGCCTTGACGAAGTGGTCGCCGGGGCGGATGTGGTGGGTGAAGTTGCGCAGGGTGTCGAACTTGGTGTTGGCCTTGACCGGGCAGGTCTCCAGGGTGTCCTTCGCCGTGCAGTTGAACGGGATGTGGATGCCGCCCCAGTTCTTGCCGGCCTGCGCCTGGGGGATGGAGTCCTCGACCGGCTGCCACAACACCCAGGCGGACGGCTCCAGTTCACGCATGTCCTCGACGACCCGGGTGGCGATGCCGAGCCCCGGTTCCATGCCGGTGAAGTCGGTGCCGGTCCCCCAGGTGCCCTCGACCTCGCTCATCCAGAACGGCTTGTCCGCCGCCTTGGCGCTGTCGCGGGCGCTGGTGCGCATGCCGGTGCCGTAGGTGTGCACGTTGAGCTGGTCGACGGCGGCCCGGGCGGAACTGTCGTAGGCGTTCCAGTTGCGGACGAAGGTGCTGGGGTTGGTCTCGTCCATCGCGGAGATGGTGGCGCCGGTCCGTGCCTTCTTCAGTGCGCGGTGCAGGGCCAGGACGACCTTCTGCTGAAGTTCGGGTCCGGCGTGCGCACCCTCCTGGCGGCCGCCGGTGGGCTGTCCGTCGGGGCCGATCTGGGTGCCCCAGTAGTTGGTGTTGGGCTCGTTGAGCGGGGCGATGGTGTCGAACCTGATGCGGTGCTTCTTCTCCAGCCGGTCGGTGACCTTGACCAGGTAGGTGGCGAAGTCGTCGACGCGGTCCGCCCGTATCTGGTCCGTGTTGGCGTCGAAGCCACCGGAGACGTAGCCGCTGACGGTCTGGAACCAGGGCGGCGAGTTGCTGAACGCCTCCCAGCGGGTCACCTTGTCCTTGACACGGTCCACCCACCAGCGCTGGCCGGCGTCGGCGGACCAGTCCCAGTGCCCGGGGTCGTCCGGGTTCCACCAGTCGGTGTCC
Source organism: Streptomyces luteogriseus (assembly GCF_014205055.1). Lineage (NCBI taxonomy): Bacteria > Bacillati > Actinomycetota > Actinomycetes > Kitasatosporales > Streptomycetaceae > Streptomyces > Streptomyces luteogriseus. The sequence continues at coordinate 8,365,490 of NZ_JACHMS010000001.1, read as the reverse complement.
TCCCTGGTGGTGCCCGCGGGCGCCTTCCAGAAGCCGTCCATCGTCGCGCCGGTCTTCATGTAGTCCTTGCGGACGTCGGGGGCGTTGCCGCCGCCGATGTTGTAGCGCGCGATGTTGAGGCGGAGCCCGTCCTCGCCGAAGAGCATGTCGGCGAGCTTCTGCCGGATGGGTTCGGGGTAGCGGCCGGTGATGTTGGCGAACCAGACCAGGCTGGTCCCCCACCCTTCGAACTCCTGCTGCCGGTAGGACGGGTCGATCCGTACCGTCACCGCACTCGCGGGCGGATCTGCGGCAGCGGCGGCGGGAGGCACGGTCACGAGACCCGCGCCGAGTGCCAGGGGGACGGTGATCGCCAGTGCCGTCCGGGCGAGGCGATGTCTGCTGGACATGGATTCCCTTCGGGAGCGAACAGAACCGCGCAGAATCAATCGAGCATCCCGAATGTTTTAGGACGGCAATCAACACGTCAAGAGGTGGGGCGAGTTGGAACCGGCACGCCTGCTGCGGGCGCGCATCGCCGGCACGTTCCAGAGGCCGACGCGCAGTGACCCCACCGCGCGGAGGGCACAGCGGGGTCATCAGGACGAGGACCGGCTGCCTGACGCCTGGTCCTGCGCTGTCCGGGGAGAGGTGCGGCGCGGGGCGGCCGAAGCCGGCGGGCGTCGCTGATTCCGCCGTACCAACGGGTCGCGGCCCTGGTGGGCGAGGCGGTATCCGTGTCGGCGGTGGAGCGGACCTGCTGCCCGCTCGGCATGCCCTGGTCCTGAGCGGCCACCGTGAGGCCGACCGGGACTCACGGGACGCGGGGCCGATCTCCTACGACCGGTTGACCGCATGGTGGTGTGCCGCGCCCCGCCACGGGGACGCGGCACCACCACGTGACCTCAGTGCTTGAAGACGTCCTTGGTCTTCTCCTTGGCCTGCCGGGCGTCGCCCTTCGACTGCTCGGCCCGGCCCTCGGCCGTCAGGCGCTCGTTGCCCACCGCGCGGCCGATCGTCTCCTTGGCCTTGCCCTTGGCCTGCTCGGCCTTGGCCTTGCCCTTCTGGTCTCCAGCCACGGTTCGTTCACTCCAAGTCGTGTCCGACTACGGGATCACCACACGAGTGACCGTGCAGGGGCAGCTCAAACGTGCCGCACGGTGGTCCGGTCCGTGAGAGCCTTGCCCCGATCATGATCAACGCGACGAGCCCGGAGGACGGGGCATGACGACCATCAACCGGCCGGGGCTGCCCGGGGACCTCCCCTCGGCCGAGGTGCTGTGGGCACGCTGGGCGCTCATCGCCGTACTGGAGGCCACCACGGAGGGCGAGCAGGAGCGGCACCACCGCACGGGCACCTGGGTGGACGGCGAGGGCCTCCATCTGGACGACTCCGGCTGCACGTGGTGGGGCTTCGCGCCCCGGGGCGAGGGGCGGTACGTGCTCTTCGGCGAGGACGAGTCGAGCGGCGTCAAGTGGCACGAGCCGCCGGTCGACATGCTGGCCGGAGCTCCGGACTGGCTCCCCCACGAGCAGCTGAAGGATCTGGCGAGCGGGTACGAACTGGGCTGCGTCTACTGGTGGGAGGACGGAGCGTGGGCCCGGTCCTCCTACCCCGGCACCCTGGGCGACGACGGCCTCGACTGCGGGATGAGCCGTTTCACCGACCGGGCCGACGTGCTGCGCACGATCGCCGACGAGGATCACGGCGCGACGTCGGCCCGGCACGCGGAGTCCCTGCTGACCCACGCGGAGAACCGGCGCCTGACACCGGAGCTCCTGATGTCCCTGACCGCCGATCCCGGCCGGCGGCAGCGGGACCGGCCGGCCATGACCAGGGCGCTGGAGCGCGCGGGCCTGAACCGGCCGTGACCGGCCGGCGTCAGTGGCAGCACCCGTCGGCCTGCTGCGGCGGCCCGGGCGTGGTGTCCAGGCGGCAGTAGCAGGACGCGTGGATCGGTACGTCCGCCAGCGCGGTCGCGAGCTTGAGCTGGTGGGCCACGAGGGCCGCCTCGCCGGTCTTGCCCGTCCGGAGCAGGCACTCGTGGAAGCCGTGCAGCGCCCAGACGTTGCCGGGGTGCTGGAGGGGGCGGGGCAGGGTGTCGTCGAGGCCGAGGTCGGCACGGTAGACGGCCTCCGCCTCCGCCACACGGCCCTGTTCCAGCAGCAGTGCGCCGTAGGCGTGACGGGTGGGCTGCATCCAGCCCCAGGGTTCGTCGTAGGGGAGGTTGTCGTCGAGCTCGATCGAGCGTTCCAGGGCGGCGAAAGCGAGGTCGTGCCGGCCCCTGCGGTATTCGAGTTCGCCGTCCAGCATGGCGGAGGCGATGGCGAGGATGTCCTCGCAGGTGTTGTTGAACAGCATCCGTGTCCCGGGCACCCGGCCCACCGCCGCGCGGAACAGCTCGCGTTCGGCCTCCGCCCGGTCGACCTCGCCGGTCGCGGAGAGGGCGACGCCCCGGGCGTAGTGCCGCATGGCGGCGGTCGTCGCGTAGAGCTCCGGGTCGGCGGGGGCGGGCAGTTCGAGGATCTCGGCCCAGCGCCCGAAGCGGATCAGGACGTGGACGCGCATGGCCAGGAAGGCCTCCAGCCAGTCGGCCATCGGAGGGCTCTGAACGCGGAGCAGGTCCTCGTGGATGGCGGCTTCCAGCTGGGCGGCGGTGTCGAGGGCGACCTGCGACTGGCCGAGGAACAGGGCGCCGTAGATCTTGAAGTGGTGGTTGTGCGCCCGGTACAGGGTGTAGAAGTTCATCGCGCCGGACCGGCGGTGGTACTTCTCGTCGGCGGCGATCGCGTCGCTGTTGGCCGAGACCACCTGGCGGTAGTCGCCGCACAGGACGTCCAGGTGTGAGGGCATGTGCAGCAGGTGCCCGGCGTCGGGCACGAGGCGGCGCAGGCGGTCGGCGACGGTGAGGGCCTGCTCCGGTGTCGGGGACATCTCCATCAGATGGATGTACAGGTGCAGGATCCCGGGGTGGCGCACGCCGGCCTCGGTGGCGAGGGCCCGCTCCAGCACGGCCCTGGCCTCCGTGGTCCGGGCGCCCTCGGCCGGCTGCCCGGTCTTGAGATCCCACAGCTGCCAGGGGGTGAGGTTCATCGCGGCGTCGGCATGGAGGGTGGCGATGTCCTGGTCGCCGGGCGCCAGTTCGTAGACGACGCGCATCGCGTCGGCGTAGGGCTCGTTCCACACCGAGCAGTCCTCGACGGCCTGCGACTGCGGATAGCGGGCCCGCAGCGCGCCGATGAGGGCCTGTTCGACCGGGGTGGCGCGGGCGGCCTTCTCATGGGCCCGCTCCACCGCGCTGTGCGTGCGTTCGACCGTTCGGACCAGTTCCTCGCCGTCGAAGAATTCCCAGGGCTTGTTGTAGTTCGGACCGAGCGCGTAGGCGATTCCCCAATAGGCCATCGCGCACTCAGGATCGGCCTCGGCCGCCTTTTCGAAGCAGGCGACCGCTTCCTCGTGATGGAAGGCATACGTCCAGATCAGGCCGCGATCGAACCAGAGTTGAGCATCGGCGGAGGACGTGGTGACGGGACGGCTGTGCGAGCCGAGATCGTAATAGTCGCCCATGATTCTCTCCTGGGAAATCGGCCGGATCCGTGAGAATAGCGGTTACGGACACTCCCTCGACTTCCGTGCAATTCTCATTTTTCCAGATCAGCGGTCCGTGCGGCGGTCAAGGGCGCCGGCCTCAGCTTCCCGCGCGCCGCTCTCGATCAACGCGGGCTCCCCATGACCGCCACCGGGCATGGTTGAAGGCATGACTGACTTCCCCAGTTTTCCTCCCGGCTTCGTGTTCGGGGCCGCGACCGCCTCCTACCAGATCGAGGGCGCTGTGCAGGAGGACGGACGTGGGCCGTCCATCTGGGACACCTACAGCCACACCCCCGGGCTGGTGGCGAACGGGGACACCGGTGATGTCGCCTGTGACCACTACCACCGGTATCCGCAGGACGTGGCCCTGCTGCGGGAGCTGGGCGTGGGCTCCTACCGGTTCTCGATCGCCTGGCCGCGGATCGTGCCGGACGGGTCCGGCCCGGTGAACGCCAAGGGGCTGGACTTCTACTCGCGGTTGGCCGACGAGCTCCTCGCGGCGGGGATCGAGCCCGCCGTCACGCTCTACCACTGGGATCTTCCGCAGGCCCTGGAGGACGACGGCGGCTGGCGGGTGCGGGCGACCGCGGAGCGGTTCGGCGAGTACGCGGCCGTCGTCGCGGAGCACCTGGGCGGCCGGGTGCCGCGCTGGATCACCCTCAACGAGCCGTGGTGCAGTGCCTTCCTGGGCTACTCCGTCGGCCGGCACGCCCCCGGCGCCCGCGAGGGCCACGGCGCGCTGGCCGCCGCCCACCACCTGCTGGTCGGGCACGGACTGGCCGTACAGGCACTGAGAGCGGCCGGAGTGCGCGAGGCGGGGATCACCCTCAACCTCGACCACCACCTCCCCGCGACCCGCTCCCCCGCCGACGAAGCGGCCGTGACCCGGGCCGACACCCTGCACAACCACGTGTGGGCCGAGCCGATCCTCAGGGGCCGCTACCCGGCCACCGAGGAGGACACCTGGGGCGCGTTGATCACCGCTCAGAACTTCCGCCGGGACGGCGACCTGGAACTGATCTCCCAGCCGCTCGACTTCCTCGGCATCAACTACTACCGGCCGATCGTCGTGGCCGACGCCCCCCACCGCGAGAGCGACCCGGCGCGGCGCGTCGCGACGGACAACCGCTACGAGGAGGTGCCCATGCCCGACGTGCGGCGCACCGCCATGGGCTGGGCCGTCGCGCCCCACACCTTCACCGACCTGCTCGTGGAGCTCAAGGAGCAGTACGGCGATGTCCTGCCGCCCGTCCACATCACCGAGAACGGCTCCGCGGAGGACGACGAGACGAGTCCCGACGGGGCCGTCCACGACCATGACCGGGTCGCCTACCTGCGCGACCATCTCACCGCGCTGCGGGCCGCGATGGACGCCGGGGTGGACGTGCGCGGCTACTACGTGTGGTCGCTCCTGGACAACTTCGAGTGGGCCTTCGGCTACGACAAGCGCTTCGGGATCGTCCACGTCGACTACGCCACGCAGCGGCGGACGCCCAAGGACAGCTACCACTGGTACCGGTCCCTGATCGCCGCCCAGCGGAGGTGACCGGCCCGGTCAGACGCTGGTCAGGAGCTGCGGCGCCAGGATCTTGACCATGGTGTTGGTCCAGCGGAGCTGGCGGAGGGTCTGCGGGTGGCAGCCGCCGGTCAGCGTCAGGAGCCGCTCGTCCCGGGTGGCCTGCGCCGCTTGGGCGAGCATCTCCCAGTGGAGCGAGTTGCGCGCGGCCGCCAGATGCAGGTCCCGCAGGTCGTGCAGCAGGAGCAGTCCGTTCTCGGGGCGCCGGCCGAGGGCCTCGGAGGCCTTCGCCCGGAGCGCGGCGAGGCCTCCGGGCGACGGGTGGTCGCGCGGGCCGGACAGGGCGAGGCCGTGGTCGCGGCCCGCGTCGGCGAGGCGGGTGGCGTGTTCGCGGGACCAGCGGGCGACGTCGAGAGCGACATGGTGGAACTCGTGGTCGGTGCGGTGTCGTGCGGCGGCGGCCAGCAGGTCCTGCTCCAGGTCGCGTTCGCCGTCGTGCAGGAGTCGCAGGGTGATGCCGATGCCGCTCATGATCCGCTCCCCGTCGTGTCGGTCCGCGCCGCGGTGTCGGTCGGGCGCCGGCTCACGAGGGTGACGCGCGCCGCGCCGGTCTTGAACAGGGGCTGCTTGGAGGCGGGGTCCCAGTCGGTGACGGTGGTCTCGTTGGCGGCGCGGCCCGGGCGGTCGTCCGGCGGGTGGTGGCCCGCCGGGGTGTCCCAGTAGCCGTAGTGGAAGGGCAGGAACACCATGCCGTCGCGGATCGCGGTGGTGCGCAGCCGGGCCCGGACCGCCCCGCGCGGGGTCGTGATCTGCACCAGATCGCCGTCGGCGAGGCCTTGGGCCGAGGCCTCGGCAGGCGACATCTCCGCCCAGACGTCCGGCGCGGCGGCGTTCAGCTCGGGGGCGCGGGCGGTCTTCGTCCGGGTGTGGAAGTGGTACACCGTGCGGCCGGTGATGAGCTGGAGGGGGTGGTCGGAGGAGGTGTCCTCGTGGGGCGGCAGGTACTCGGCGGCCTTGAGAACCGCCTTGCCGTCCGGGTTGAGGGCCCAATACTCGACTGGCTCCACACTCGCGCCGGTCACCAGGTCCCGGCCGTAGCTCTCGCAGACGTCGGGGTGGGCGAAATCGATCCCGTCGGTGTAGAGGCGCGCGGTACCGTCGGGGGCCTCGTCGGTGCAGGGCCACTGGATGCCGCTGCCGCCGCGCAGCCGGTCGTAGCTGAGGCCGGAGTAGTCGCAGGGGCGGCCCGCGCTGCACCGCTGCCACGCGGCGAACGCCGACTCGGGGTCGTGCCAGGTGATCAGCGGCCCGCCGTCCTTGTCGCGGAAGTCCATCCGGGCGGCGAAGTCGAGGAGGATGTCCAGGTCGGGGCGGGCCTCTCCGGGCGGGTCGACGGCCTTCTCCGCGAGGTGCACGGTGCGGTCGGCGTTGGTGAGCGTGCCCGTCTTCTCACCCCAGGTCGCGGCGGGCAGCACCACGTCGGCGAGTTGGGCGGTCTCGGTGAGGAACAGGTCCTGGACGATCACAAACAGGTGTTCCTGGGCGAGGATCGAGCGGACGCGGGACAGCTCGGGCAGGGACACGGCCGGGTTGGTGCCGGTAATCCACAGCATGCCGATCGAGCCCTGCTCGGCGTACCGGAAGATCTGCATCGCGTGGGTGGGCGGGGCGTAGTGCGCAATGGTCTGCGGCGTCACGTTCCACACGGCGGCCAGTTCGGCCACGTGCTCCTCGTTCTGCCAGTTGCGGAAGCCCGGCAGGTCGCCGTCCGCTCCGCACTCGCGGGTGTTCTCGGCGCTGGGCTGGCCGTTCATCTGGAGCAGTCCGCAGCCGGGGCGGCCCAGCATGCCGCGGATCAGGTGCAGGTTGTTGACCTGGACGGCGGCCGCGGTGGCCTGGTGGGACTGGTAGACGCCCTGGAGGACGGTGGACAGCAGCCGCTCGGCGCCGCCGAGGATCTCCGCCGCCCGCTCGATCTGCGCGGTCGGCACGTCGCAGATACCGGCCGCCCATCCGGGTGTGCACTCCGCCACGATGGCCGCGAGTTCGTCGAAGCCGACGGTGTGCGCGTCGAGGTAGGCCCGGTCGACGCGGCCGGTGCGGATGATCTCGTGCAGCAGTGCGTTGAGCAGCGCGACGTTCGTGCCCGCGCGCGGCGCCAGGTGCACATCGGCCCGCCGGGCGACCGGGGTGTGGCGCGGGTCCACGCACACCAGCCTGGGCGGGTCGGCGCCCTCCATGCGGTCCAGCAGGCGCATCCACAGGACCGTCTGCGTCTCGGCCATGTTGTGCCCGAACAGGGCGACGGTGTCGGCGTGGTCGATGTCCTCGTAGGAGCCGGGCTGTCCGTCGCAGCCGAACGTCTCCTTCAGGGCCTCGGCGGCCGTCGCCGTGCACAGCCGGGTGTTGCCGTCCAGGTGGTTGGTGCCGAGGCCGGCACGGGCGAGTACGGCCAGGGTGTAGTACTCCTCGAGGAACAGCTGACCGCTGGTGTGGAAGCCGATCGAGCCCGGGCCCTTGTCGTCCAGCAGCCGTCTTGTCCGGCTCGTGATCCGGTCCATGGCCGTGTCCCAGTCGCACTCCACCAGCCGGCCGTCCTCGCGGACGAGGGGCCGGGTGAGCCGGTCCGGGGAGGCGTTGGCCTGCCAGCCGTACAGGTCCTTGGGTCCCAGGCGCCCGCGGTTCACCCGGTCGGCGGCCCGGCCCCGCACCCCCACCATGCGGCCCTCGCGCACCGCGATGTCCATCGCGTCGCCGTTGGAGTGCAGCAGGGAGGCGGCCTGCACCCACCGCTCCACGTCCTGCTCGCCGAGCCCCGCCGCGAGGTGCGTGTCGGTCCGGGACGGCCAGGGCGTGCCGGGCTCGTACGGCGTACGCGAGCCCCAGACGTCCGCGATCCGGTCTGCCGAGGTGTCCACGGCCGCACCTCCCACAGAAGACAACACCTTGGGCCATGGGTACCCACGCGACCACATATGACACAAAGCGCATGAACGGTGACGCATGGCACATAGGCGGCGGGCGCGGCGATCATCTTGTCGTTCGATCGTGGGGACCTTCGCCGACGGGCTGGCACCGCCCAACTCCCGCTCCCTAGGATGTACTTCCTGTCCAGCCAGTCCGTTGGCGCGGCACCTTGCAGGGGGAACGATGCACTCCGAGAAGCAGCTGTCCACCGAGATCGACGCGAACGTGCCGACGGCAGCGCGCATGTACGACCACTACCTGGGCGGCAAGGACAACTACGCGGCCGACCGCGCCGCCTGCGAGGAACTCGACAAGGTCGTCCCCAGCACACGCCGCCTGGCCCTCAACAACCGGCGCTTCCTCCAGCGGGTCGTGAAGACCCTCTCCGAGGAGTACGGCATCCGTCAGTACCTGGACCACGGATCCGGCCTGCCGACGCAGGACAACGTGCACCAGGTCGCGCAGCGCATCGACCCCACGACCCACGTGGTCTACGTCGACAACGACCCGATGGTGCTGGTGCACGGTCGTGCGCTGCTGGAGCAGGACGAGCGGACGACGGTCATCCACGCGGACATGCGTGAGACCGACCAGATCTTCGGCCATGCCGACACCAAACGGCTGATCGACTTCTCCCAGCCGGTCTGCGTGCTCTTCAACTCGGTCTTCCACTGCGTCCCGGACAGCGACACGGACGGACCGCTCGCGGTGGCCCGCCGCGTGCGGGAACGACTCGCGCCCGGCAGCTTCATGGTGATGTGCCAGCTGGTCAGCGAGGACCCGGAGGTCCGCGCGTTCGTCACGAACTTCATGGACCAGGCGACCCAGGGCAACTGGGGCCGCGTGCGCGAACCGAAGGACGTGGAGACGTACTTCGAGGGCCTGGAGATCCTGGAACCGGGGCTCGTGGAGGTGTCCACCTGGCGCCCGGACACCGAGGTGGCACCCCGTCAGCTCACCCACGAGTGGATCGAGTTCGGCGGCGTGGGCCGCATCCCCCTGGAGAAGTGACCAGAGCGATGCCTCGCGTGGGACGCTCGTCGTCCCGCGCGAGGCATCAGTGCGTCACGGGTAGCGCTGCTCCATCGTCTGCCGCAGCAGCTCGAGCGAGTCACGGGGCTTGAGCGCCTCGTCCGCGAGCCGGTCCAGCGCGATCCGGTACTCCTCGGTCTCGTCGCGGTCCTCGAGGAAGTTCGCGCTCTTGATGTGCTCCAGGTAGACCACATCGGGAAGATCGAGCCCGCCGAAGCGCAGATACGTGATCGGAATGGCCGGTGCCGAGGCGTTGGTGACGCTCAACGGCACGATCTGCAACGTCACGTTGGAACGCTGGGCCATCTCGACGAGGTGCGCGAGTTGCTCCCGCATCACCTCGGGACTTCCGAGGACGCGCAGCAGCACGGACTCGTCGATGATCGCCCACAGCTGCGGGGCGTCGTCCCGCGACAACAACCGGGCACGGTGCCTGCGCAGTTCGACTCGCCGCTCCACCTCACCGGCCGGCGCGTTCGGCAGGCCGCGCTCCACCACGGCCCTGGTGTAGGCGGGTGTCTGCAACAGGCCGGGCACGTACTGGATCTCGAAGGTACGGATGGTGGCTGCGGCCTCCTGCAGGCCGACCAGCCGGTCGAACCACTCGGGCATCAGCCGCTTGTCGTACCGCTGCCACCAGCCCGGCTCCCCGGCCCGGTGCAGCAGCTTGAGCAGCACGGAGGCCTCGTAGTCATCGGTGCCGTACAGCTCCAGCAACGCGCGGACGTCGTTCTCCGTCGGCGGGCGGCGGCCCTTGCCCGACTCGATGCGGGACAACTTCGCGGCGCTGAACCCGACAGCGCGCGCCGCCTGGTCCTGGGCGAGCCGGGCGTCCTCGCGGAAACCGGCGAGCTGTACGCCGACCAGCATCTTCAGCAGAGTCGGCGCGGGCTCGGGCCTGTCCAGGTAGGGTTCCAGGCGGGAGATGCGATGCGACGCGGCGGACATCCTGACTCCCAGCAGACCGGCACAAGGGCGATTTACACTATCGCACTTCACCGGGCCTTCACGCATCCGCCCGCAGCACCCCCGCAGAAGTGGGGAGTTGGGCTCCGCTTCGACCCGGGGGCATCGCGGCGCCGGCGTGACGCCACCGCGTCCTCACAGCAGATGGTCGAACTCGCCGTCCTTCGCACCGGCCAGGAAGGCGGCGACCTCCGCCGACGTGTAGACGAGGGCGGGTCCGTCGGGGTCGCGGGAGTTGCGCATCGCGATCCCGCCGTCGACGAGCGGGGCGACTTCGACGCAGTTGCCCTCGGCGTTGCTGTGCCGGCTCTTCATCCAGCAGGCTTCCAACGAGCTTGCCTGCACTCCGTTCTGCACTGGTGGCACCGCAGTCTCCTTGCTGTTCTCGTCCCCGCCGCGCACGGCGTGCCCGGCCGTTCACCGGAGGCGGCCGCAGCCTTTCGACCGCTCTCGTCCCGGCTTGCGTACCCACAACGGCTTGATTCTCACGCAATTTCTCGTGCAATTGCACGCGAGCGCCTTCAGCGTGGATAATAGCTGCGGCGTCAACCCCCGGGCTGGCGCCGCGTCCTGACGTCGCATCGGGGAGATGCCGTGTCATCACCTGCGCAGCACGTGCTCCGGCCGCCGAGTGGGGCTGCGGCACACGCAGGCGCTCTCGGGACGGACCACTCCGTGCCGGCCGGCCCGCACACGGTCCCGTCGTACGGGAGTCCGCCCTCGGTGCCGAAGACCCTGCCGCAGTTCTCGGGTGACCTGTCCGCCTCGGCCGCCCTGCGTCTCGAGTGCGGACGGGAAGGTTTCGCACGAGCCCGGTCCTTCACTCGAGACACCCTGCACGGCTGGTCCCTCGACCACTGCTGCGACGACGTGACCCTCGTCATCACCGAGCTGGCCGCCAACGCCGCGACGCACGGGGCGCGAAGATCCCCGGGTGTGCCGGAGATCCGCCTCGCCTTCCTCCTGGACCCCACCCACCTGCTGGTCAGCGTCGCCGACACCGACGACGACCCGCCCGTGTACGCGCCGGCCGGCACCTCGCTGGACGAGCACGGCCGGGGGCTCTGCATCGTCGACGCCCTGTCCGAGGAGTGGGGCTGGGCCCCCACTCCCCCCGTGGGCAAGACGGTCTGGGCCAGGTTGTCGACCCGGCCGGCCACACCCTGTCCCCCCATCTGACACGACTGCCGCGGAAAGGCCCCTCGCCATGCGCAGCGCTTCGACGGAACACCCGAGCAGCGAGCGCCCCCAGCGCCCCGACGCCCCGACCGGGGTGGCCCGGAAGACGCCGCTCACGGCACTGGACCGCGTGCCGTGGGGCGACATCCAGGACTCCACCGGCTCGGCGGCGGCCATTCCCCTCCTGCTCGACGGCATCGCCAGGGGGGATGCCGACACCGCCCGCTCCGCCCTCGACGACCTGCGGAAACGGATCTGCCAGTTCGGTTTCGTCGTCGAACAGGCGACCGCCGCCACGGTTCCGTTCCTGTGGGAGCTGGCGAAGCTGCCGCAGGTCACCTGCCGGGCCCAGATCATCCGGTTGCTCAAGAACATCGCCGACGCCCGGCAGTGGGAGAGCACCGCAGCCGTCTACCCGAAGCTGCTCAACCACCGGGAGAATCCGGTGGTGTGGGAGCGTGCGGCGCGCCAGGCGGTGCGGGCCCGGCGCGACGAGCTCGGCCGGCTGATGGCCGACGAGGACGGCGAGATCGCCCGGGCCACGACCGAACTGGCCCGCTCGCTGGGCGCCTGAGGCCGTCGAGACGGTCGCCGGGCAAGTGATGCCCCCCTCGTCGGGCCCGCCGGGTGGGCGCGAGCCGTTGAAGCCCGCCGCCGGGCCCGTAGTGACCCCGGCCCGCTCGCTGGGCGCCTGCGGCTGCCGTACCTTTTCGGTGGGCAGGGACCCCGCGCACGCCCGCAGACGTGACGAAACGGTGAGGACCCCCTGCCACCATGGGTGATGCCCCTCGCCTCCCGGGGCCGGGCAGTGTAGACATGGCACATGGTCCGACTCTTGGGTCGATCCGGGACTCGATCGCCCCTGCGGCCCGGCGCTGCGCCGTCGACACGGCAGCGGCGGGAGGCGGGCTCGTCGCGGTGGCAACCGGTGGCGGTGCTGCGGTCGGTGCTGGGCGGACGCAGCGTCGCCGGACAGGTGTTCCTGCTCGTCGTGGTGATCGTGCTGTTGCTGGTCGTGGCGGCCGTGGTGGCGTTGGTGCTGCAGGTACGGCACGACACGACGCAGGAGGCTCGCAACCGCTCGCTCGCCGTGGCGGAGACGTTCGCGAACGCGCCGGGCACCGTCGAGGCCCTGCGGAGCCCTGATCCCAGCGCCGTGCTCCAGCCACGGGCCGAGGCCGCCCGCGTGGCGTCGAAGGTCGACTTCATCGTCGTGCTGAACACCGACGGAATCCGGTACACCCACCCCAAGCCCGACCGCATCGGCAAGAAGTTCGTCGGGACGATCGCCCCGGCGCTGGCCGGGAAGTCGTTCACCGAGGAGATCGACGGCACCATCGGCCGGCTCGTCCAGGCCGTGGTACCGGTGAAGGACCCGGACGGCCGGGTCGTGGGCCTGGTCTCGGCGGGGATCACGACCAAGAACGTCGGCGGGACCGCCGACCGCCAGCTGCCCCTCGTGCTCGCGGCCGCCGCGATCGCGCTCGCCCTGGCGACGGCGGGTGCCGCGCTGGTGAGCCGGCGGCTGCTGCGCCAGACCCACGGGCTCGGGCCGCACGAGATGACCCGGATGTACGAACATCACGACGCCGTGCTGCACGCCGTCCGCGAGGGCGTGCTCATCGTCGACGACGGGGGCACCCTGGTGCTCGCCAACGACGAGGCACACCGCCTGCTCGGACTGCCCGCCGACGCCGAGGGCCGGCACGTCCTCAGCCTCGGTCTCGACCCGGGCACCGCCGACCTGCTGGCCTCCGGACGCGTCGCCACGGACGAAGTGCACCTGGTCGGGGACCGGCTCCTCGCCGTCAACCAGCGGACCACGGACCGTGCGGGCGTCCCGCCCGGCAGCGTCGCCACCCTGCGCGACTCCACGGAACTGCGGGCCCTGTCCGGGCGGGCCGAGACCGCTCGGGAGCGGCTCAACATGCTCTACGACGCCGGAGTGGGCATCGGGACCAGCCTCGACGTGACCCGCACGGCCGAGGAACTCACCGAGCTGGCCGTGCCCCGGTTCGCCGACTTCGTCACCGTGGACCTGTTCGACGCGGTGCTGGGCGGCGGGCAGCCGAACGCCGTGGCGGCGCTCAGCCGTACGGCGATGAGCGGGATCCGCAAGGACGCCCCGCTCTACCCGGTCGGGGAGCGCATCAGGTTCGTCGAGTCCTCCCCGCAGGGCCGCAGCCTCGCCACGGGCAGCCCGGTCCTGGAGCCCCGGCTGAGCCAGGCCACGGGCTGGCAGGCCCAGGACCTGGAGCGCTCCGCGCAGATCGTCACATACGGCATCCACTCACTGATCACCGTGCCGCTGCGGGCCGGCACCCTGGTGCTCGGGGTGGTGAGCTTCTGGCGCTACGAGAAGCAGGTGCCGTTCGACACCGACGAGCTGGCCCTGGCCGAGGAGCTGGTCACCCGGGCCGCCGTCTCCATCGACAACGCGCGCCGCTACACCCGCGAGCACAGCATGGCCGTGACCCTCCAGCGCAGCCTGCTCCCCCGCAACCTGCCCGAGCAGGGCGCCCTGGAGATCGCCTACCGCTATCTGCCCGCGCAGGCCGGGGTCGGCGGTGACTGGTTCGACGTGCTGCCGTTGTCGGGGGCCAGGGTCGCGCTCGTGGTCGGGGACGTCGTCGGACACGGGCTGCATGCCGCGGCCACGATGGGGCGGCTGCGCACCGCGGTGCACAACTTCTCCGCCCTGGACCTGCCGCCCGAGGAACTCATCGCCCTGCTGGACGAGTTGGTCGGCCGCATCGACCAGGACGAGACGGAGGACGAGGGCAGCGCCCCGGTCACCGGTGCGACCTGTCTGTACGCCGTCTACGACCCGGTCTCCCGGCGCTGCACCGTCGCGCGGGCCGGGCATCCCCCGCCGGCGCTGATCCACCCGGACGGCAGTGTGGAGTTCCCCGACGTGCCCGCCGGTCCCCCGCTGGGGCTCGGTGGTCTGCCGTTCGAGACGGCGGAGCTCGACCTGGCGGAGGGCAGCCGGCTCGTGCTCTACACCGACGGGCTGATCGAGGACCGGGAACGGGACATCGACGTCGGCCTGGAGATGCTGCGCGAGGCGCTGGGCAGGGCCGACGAGTCACCGGAGGACACCTGCCGGGTCGTGCTCGACTCGCAGCTCACGGCCCGTTCCAGCGACGACATCGCGCTGATCGTCGCGCGCACCAGAGCACTGTCCGCCGACCAGGTCGCCGAGTGGCCGGTGCCGGCCGATCCGGCGGCCGTGGGCGAGGTGCGGGCGGCGGTCAGCCGGCAGCTGGCGGAGTGGGGTCTGGACGAGCTGACGTTCAGCACGGAGCTGATCCTGAGCGAGCTGGTCACCAACGCGCTCCGGTACGGCGGCGGCCCCATTCGTGTGCGGGTGCTGCGGGACCGCAACCTGATCTGCGAGGTGTTCGACAGCAGCAGCACCTCGCCCCACCTGCGGTACGCGACCATGACGGACGAGGGCGGACGGGGCCTCTTCCTCGTCGCGCAGCTCGCGGAACGCTGGGGGACGCGATATCTGCCCGCGGGGAAGGTGATCTGGGCGGAGCAGCCCCTGCCATAAGCACCACTGGGGACTCCCCATAAAGTAGCCTTATGAGCTCATAGACCGGACCCTCGTACCGACTTAGGCATGCCTTAGTTTAGGCTTCCCGTCGAGATCGCTTGTCGCCGCTCGAAGGGAACCTGACCATGCCCCGCCCCCTGCGGGTAGCCATCGTCGGATCCGGCCCCGCCGGGATCTACGCCGCCGACGCCCTGCTCAAGTCCGAGGTGGCCGCCGACCCCGGTGTGTCCATCGACATCTTCGAGCGCATGCCGGCGCCGTTCGGACTGATCCGCTACGGCGTCGCCCCCGATCACCCGCGGATCAAGGGCATCATCACCGCCCTGCACCAGGTGCTCGACAAACCGCAGATCCGGCTCTTCGGCAACGTGGACTACGGCACCGACATCGGCCTGGACGACCTGCGCGCGTTCTACGACGGCGTGATCTTCGCCACCGGCGCGACGGCCGACCGGGCGCTCTCCCTGCCGGGGATCGACCTCGACGGCTCGTACGGCGCCGCCGACTTCGTGTCCTGGTACGACGGCCACCCGGACGTGCCGCGCACCTGGCCGCTGGAGGCCGAGAAGGTCGCCGTGCTCGGGGTCGGCAACGTCGCGCTGGACGTCGCGCGCATCCTGGCCAAGACGGCGGACGAGCTGCTGCCGACGGAGATCCCGGCCAACGTCCACGAGGGTCTCAAGGCCAACCGGGCCAAGGAGATCCACGTGTTCGGCCGCCGCGGCCCGGCGCAGGCGAAGTTCAGCCCCATGGAGCTGCGGGAGCTGGACCACTCCCCCACCATCGAGGTCATCGTCGACCCCGAGGACATCGACTACGACGAGGGCTCGATCACCACCCGGCGCGGCAACAAGCAGGCCGACATGGTGGCGAAGACCCTGGAGAACTGGGCGATCCGCGACGTCGGCGACCGACCCCACAAGCTCTTCCTGCACTTCTTCGAGTCGCCGGTGGAGGTGCTCGGCGAGGACGGCAAGGTCGTCGGCCTGCGCACGGAGCGCACGGAACTCGACGGCACGGGGAACGTCAAGGGCACCGGCACCTTCCACACCTGGGATGTGGGCGCGGTGTACCGCGCGGTGGGCTACCTGTCCGACAAACTCCCCAAGCTGCCCTGGGACATCGACTCGGGCACCGTTCCGGACGAGGGCGGCCGGGTCATGCAGGAGACGGGCGAGCACCTGCAGTCCACGTACGTCACCGGCTGGATCCGGCGTGGCCCCATCGGCCTCATCGGGCACACCAAGGGTGACGCCAACGAGACCGTGGCGAACCTGCTGGACGACTACCGCAACGAGCGGCTGCACACGCCGGCGACCCCCGCCCCCGAGGCCGTGGACGCGTTCCTCGCCGAGCGCGACATCCGCTTCACCACCTGGGACGGCTGGTACAAGCTGGACGCCGCGGAGAAGGCTCTGGGTGAGCCCGAGGGCCGCGAGCGCGTGAAGATCGTCGAGCGTGAGGACATGCTGCGGGCCAGCGGCGCCTGACGACATATACACCCGCGGGGCGGGTTCGGTGGCAAGGTCACCGGACCCGCCCTTCTGCGTACTTGAACCGTGTACGATCCGGATGCTTCACCGAACCATCACATCGCCTTCACTTGAAGGCCATGCAGGGGGGACGAACGTCCATGCGTATACGCCTTGTCGCCACCACGGCCGTCGCTGCCGGAGCCCTGACCGCCCTTTCGGCGGTCCCGGCCCAGGCCGCGGAGTACAGCTCCGCTCTGAAGATCCGGGGCATCCAGTACGACGCTCCCGGGAGCGACTCCAACCGCTGCTCGGGCGGGAACACCGCCCAGGAGTACCTGACCATCAAGAACTACTCGCGCTCCACGACGGTGAACCTCAAGGGGTACGTCGTGAAGGACGCCGCGGGGAACAAGTTCACCTTCACCGCGAGCCACACCCTTCAGCCGGGTGACTATGTGAAGCTGCGCGGCGGCAACGGGTCGGACTCCGACACGAACAACGTCGTCTACCGCGACAACTGCAACTTCATGTGGAACAACGACAAGGACACGATCTACGTGTACAAGCCGTCCGGCAGCCGTGCCGACGTGCACTCGTACACCAGGAGCGGCTCCGACGCGGACCGCAACGGGTACATCACGTACCACGGCTGATCCCTTCGCCGGACCGGCGCCGGCCCCTCGGTCTAAGGGGCCGGCAGCCAGTGGTCCAGGTAGGCGCGCAGGCCCGTGAGGTCGGTGCCGCGTGTCAGGTACCCCACGTAGCCGTCGGGTCGTACGAGCGCGTGGGCGATGCCCGGCCACGGGCTCTGCGCTCCCAGGCGGTGCACCCTCACCAGGTCGCCGCGTCCGTCCAGGGGCGGGTCCTCGGGCCAGGCGCGGTCGGGGCCGGTGAGCAGGAGGTGGTAGTCCGGTCCGGCGACGCGGCGTTGGAGTCCGGCCGGGGTGTCGGGCAGGCGGTCCCCGGCACGTGGGCCCTGCCGCGGTCGCCGCGGTCCGGTGACGGAGGCGGGGCCGCGGCGGTAGTGGATGCCGAGTTCGGACACCGTACGGAACAGGCGTGCTCGGGCACCGGTCGCGCGCAGGAGCAGCGGAGCCACGTGCGGGGCCAGACGCGTCCGTGCCAGTCGCAGGGCCGGGTGGCTGCTCGTACCGACGGTGAACGCGCGGTCGGTGAGGCGGCGGACGCCGTCGCCGACCGGGGCGCGTTCCGCCTCGTAGGTCTCCAGCAACTCCTCGGGCGCGGCGCCGCGGCAGACGTGGGCGAGTTTCCAGCCCAGGTTGAGCGCGTCCTGGATGCCGGTGTTCATGCCCTGGCCTCCGGCCGGGCTGTGGATGTGCGCGGCGTCCCCGGCGAGGAAGAACGGACCTTTGCGGTAGTGGGCGGCGCCGCGGTTGTGGATACGGAAGCTCGTCATCCAGACCGGATCGCGCAGGGTCGGTCTGTCCGGCGTCCAGTCGTCGGCGATCCGCTGGAGGAGGTCCAGGGTCACGTCGTCGCCGGAGCCGGGAGCGCCCGGCGGGTGCATCGCGATCATCCGCCAGGTGGCCGGAGTGCCGAGCGGGAAGAAGAACAGCAGTCCGGCCGCGGTCATGTACGTGTGCACGGCGCCCGGTTCCAGTCCGTCGGCCTCCAGATCCGCCAGCAGGAACGTCTGCGGATAGGCGTACCCCTCGAAGGCGATGCCCGCGCGGGCCCGCACGGTGCTGTGTGCGCCGTCGCAGCCGACGACATAGCGGGCGCGCACCGTCTCCTCGGTCCCGTCCCGGTGCCGCAGGAGGCAGGTGACGTACTCGCCCTCGGGTTCGGCGGTCAGCAACTCCGTGCCCCGCTCCACCGTCACGTCCCGCGCGGTCAGGTGCGCCGACAGCACGGCTTCCGTCTCCGACTGCGGGAGGAACAGCAGGAAGGGGTACGGCGTGTCGTCGCAGCCGACATCGAACACCGGCACGCGCAGTTCCCGCCGGGGCAGATGCAGGTGCAGTCCGACCGTCGCGTTGCCCCGTTCGACGAGGCCGTCCGTCACGCCGAACGGGGCCAGCATCTCGAGGGTGCGGGGCTGGATCGCCGGGGCGCGGGATTCCCGGGCCCGGTCCAGTGAGCGGTCCACGATCCGGAACGGGGTCGCGTAGGACCGCAGTTGGGTCGCGAGTGCGAGTCCGGTGGGGCCAGCGCCCACCACGAGCACGTCCAGGGGTGCCGTCATGACACACACCGTAGACGTGGCCGGTCGCGCCGTATGTCCTCGCCGTGCGGCATGCCGGGGCCCTCCGCGACGCGTGCGTGGCGGAGGGCTCCCGTCCGGTGTGCTGGTTCAGACCTCCAGGTCGGCCTCGATGCGGCGCAGTTGATGGCGGGCCATCGCGAGGTTGGCCCGGCTCCCGTCGAGCACGAGGTAGAGGAAGAGTCCGCTGCCCCCGCGGCCCTTCAGCAGACGGATGAGGTGGTACTGGGTGTTCAGGGTGATCAGGATGTCCTCGATCTCCTCCTTCAGGCCCAGGTGCTCCATGGTGCGCAGCTTGGACCGCACGACGTCGGTGTTGCCCGCGGCGGCGACTTCGAGGTTGAAGTCCTTGCTGCCGCCGAGGGTGCCGAGGGCCATGCCGCTGGTGTAGTCGACGAGTGCGACGGCCGTCGCTCCGTCGATGGAGCTCAGGCATTCCTTCAGCGCGGTCTCCGTGTTGGCCATGCGCTCGGTTCCTTTCCTTGGGTCTTCTACTTCGATGGGTCAGGAAGTTCGGTGGCTCAGCTGCCGGTCTGCGGGCGCGGCCGGTGCGTGGGCCGCTGCGGGGTGCGTACCGGGAGGGTGCCGATGGGGCGGTCCGTGGCCGGGGACACCGTGGCGAGGTGTTCTTCGGGCACCGGCCGGTCGGCGTGGCGGCCGGTGCCCGGGCCGACGCGGGTGGCCAGCAGGTCGGCGATCCGGGCTCCGCTGCGCCGGCCTTCGAGATGGAGGCGGCCGACGTTGACGCGGTCCTCGGCGAGGAGGGTGAGGACGGCGGTGGTTCCGGCGGCGTAGGTCGCGACGTAGCCTCCGGAGCCCCGCACCAGCAGTTCGCGGAAGTCGCCGCGGGCGGCGGCGTCGGTCATGCGGTAGGCGACGCCGAGGGCGGCTGCGGTGAGCGCCGCGAGTCCCTCGGGCTCGGTGTCCGGCACGTCGTGGGCGAGGACGAGTCCGTCGACGGTGGCCGCGAGGGAGCCCGTCAGCCGGGGTATGCGGGTGCGGAGCCGACGCAGTTCGTCCAGGACGTCGGTCTCGACGGCCATGAGCAGTCTCCTTTCGGCACGCTGTCTTCGCGCGCGGATCACAGTGCCTCCAAGGCGTGCAGGAGCCGTCGCAGCAGTGCGGTGTCGGGCTCGACCGATGCCATGGGACGAGGGGCGGGGCCCGGCTCGGCGGACACGGTGGCGGGGGCGGACGCTGGGGCGGGGGACGGGTCTGAGGAGGGGCCGGGGATGAGCGGGGCCACGGGAGCCACCAGCCCGGCGGCGGCGAGGCGGCGGAGTTCGACGAGGGTGTGGAAGGTGCGGCAGGCGAGGGCCGTCGCGATCTGGGCGGCGGTGCGGACGCCGTCGACCTGAGCGAGGGTCCGGCCGCGGCGGGCCGGCAGGTCCGCGGCGTCCGATCCGGGCATCCGGGCAAGGGGCGCCCGGTCGACGGCGGGTTCGGGCCATATGCGGTGCAGCAGTTCGCGGCGGCGTCTGGACTCACGCAGGACGGTGTCGACCGGCACGGACCGGACCGCGCCGAGCCAGTGTGCGGCTCCGGGGCGGAACCGGAGCGCCGGTCCGTCATGGGCGAGGACGAAGTACGCCGCGTCGAAGAGGGCGCCCAGGTGGCACAGCTCCAGTGCACCGGCGGCGAGGTGGCCGCTGTCCACCAACTGCCGTCCGACGCGGCAGCGGCGGCCGGCCTGGTCGATCGCCTCCCACCAGCCGTCCGGGGCGAGCGCACCGCTGTGGGTGAGCAGATCGCCGAGGTCGGGTGTGACGGCGGATTCCACGTGGACGACGTGTCCCGCCGCGAGGTACACGATTCCCGACTCGGTGGACAGGGCGCCGGTCGCGCCCTGCGCGGCGAGTGTGCCGAGCTGGGCCGAGGCGGGTTCGTCCGTGCGCAGGGCCCGGGTCGATGTGGTCATCCGAGCACCAGCCGGTCCGCCATCTCGGCCAGCCGGATGCGGGCCAGGGCCAGGTTCCCTTCGCCGCGGTCGAGCCATAAGTGCACGAACACGGTGCTGTCGAAGGTCGTGGTGACGAACCTGAGCAGGTGGTACGAGTCGGCGTTCGTGATGATCAGGTCCTGTACGGGCGGTTCCTTGCCGGACGGTCCGCCAGGGCCGTCGCCGGTGGTTTCACCCGTGTCGTCATCGCCACCGGTGAGGGCGAGAACGCCGCTCTCGGTGGCGAGCCGGGCGAGTTCGGCGGTTTCCGCAGCCGTCGCCTCCGCATCACCACCGGGTGCGTCACCCACCGCGCCCAGCGCAAGACCACTGATCCAGTCGACTACCGACGCCCCTCGAGCACCAGGCAACCGCATGGCCTCCAGCAGACTCTCGTCGATTCCGGGCACGCCGAACCCCCTCCCCCTGCACGGCCGTTCCCGCGAACGTGAGCACGACACTACGGTGTGTGCTCGGCGCAGATGGACGCTTTGGCATTTTCCAAAGGAATGTGCAGGGAAGCGATCGAGGGGTGAGCGGGGCCGGACCGAACCGGGCAAGATGGGTCGCGCACACCCCAGTGATGTTGACCGCCCGCCTTGACCAGCCACTTCCCGGGGCTTCCTCGGGAGGCAGAGCGCCTACCGTGGCGGTCCCCCACGAAGGAGGCCCGGCATGGCGGTCCAGCGGATGGACAACGTCCTCATCGTCGTCGACGACCTGGAGGCCGTCATCGCGTTCTTCGTCGAACTCGGCTTGGAGCTCGAGGGCAAGGGGCCACTCGAATGGCGCGGCGCGGAGCGTGTCATCGGGCTCGACGACGTCCGGCAGGACGTCGCCATGCTGCGGGTCCCGGACGGCCCCGGACGAGTGGAGCTGGCGAAGTTCCACAGGCCGGCGGCCATCGCCCCCGAGCCGAAGGACGCTCCGGCGAACACGCTCGGCCTCCGTCGCGTCATGTTCGCCGTCGACGACATCGAGGACGTCGTCGCCCGCCTGCGCGCCCATGGTGCCGAAGTGGTCGGCGAGATCGTGCAGTTCGAGAACATCTATCGGCTCTGCTACGTCCGCGGGCCCGAGGGGATCGTCGTAGGACTCGCGGAGCAGCTCGGCTGACTTGCGGTTTGCGGAGGCGGCGCGGTTCGCCAAGGAAAGACGGGCCGTCGCTCAGACATCGGGGAGTGTCTGCTCCGCCCAGATGACCTTGCCGTTGGTCGTGTGCCTGGCGCCCCAGCCCTGGCACGTCTGGGCCACCAGGAGCAGCCCCCGGCCGCCCTCGTCGTAGGTGCGGGCCCGCCGCATGTGCGGGGCGGTGGTACTGCCGTCCGACACCTCGCAGATGAGGGTCCGGTCGTAGATCAGCCTCAGCTGGATGGGGGGCTCGGCATGCCGGATGGCGTTGGTGACCAGCTCGCTGGCCACCAGCTCGGTGACGAACGCGCACGCGTCGAGGCCCCACTCGGCCAGTTGCCGGCACGCGTTCTTGCGTGCCACGGCGACGGCGGCGGTGTCGGCCGGCACGTCCCAGGACGCCACGTGGGAGGTGTCGAGAGCGCGGGTGCGGGCCACGAGCAGGGCCACGTCGTCGGCCGGCCGTTCCGGAAGCATGGCTCGCAGGACCGCGTCGCAGGTGTCCTCGAGTGCGGGGTCGGAGGTCCGCAGAATCCGGAGGAACGTGTCCATGCCGTCGTCGATGTCACGGGACCCGGCCTCGAGGAGACCGTCGGTGTACAGCGCGAGGACGCTGCCTACGGGCAGCTCCCGTTCGAGGGCCTCGAAGGGCAGACCGCCGAGCCCCAGGGGAAGTCCCGAGGGAACGTCGAGGAACTCCGCTTGTCCGTCCGGCGTCACCAGCGCCGGGACGGGATGCCCGGCCCGTGCCAGGGAGCAGTGGCGGGAGACCGGGTCGTAGACGGCGTACAGGCAGGTGGCGCCGATGTCGCCGGTGCTGTCGGCGCCCGCGGCCAGGTGGCTGACGAGGTCGTCCAGGTGGGTGAGCAGCTCGTCGGGAGGGAGGTCGACGTCGGCGAGGGTCCGCACGGCGGTCCGCAGCCGCCCCATGGTCGCCGAGGCCTGGATGCCGTGGCCGACCACATCGCCGACGACCAGCGCGACGCGGGCCCCGGACAGCGGGATGACGTCGAACCAGTCGCCGCCCACCCCTGCCTGTGCGGTGGCGGGCAGGTAGCGGGAGGCGACGTCGAGGGCCGACTGTTCGGGCAGTCGTTGCGGCAGGAGGCTGCTCTGCAGGGTGAGCGAGGTGGCGCGCTCCCGGGTGAACCGGCGGGCGTTGTCGATGCAGAGGCCGGCTCTGTCGGTGATCTCCTGGCCGAGCAGCAGGTCGTCCTGTTCGAAGGGTTCCGGGTTCCGGTGACGGGAGAAGGTGGCCACTCCCAGGGTGAGGCCGCGCGCTCTCATGGGCACGGCCAGGACCGAGTGGAACCCGAACCGCCGCATCCGTTCCCCTCGCTCGGGGGTCTGGCGCAGCACGTCCGCCATGGCCTCGCCGGTGATCCGCTGGATCAGCGGCCGGCCGGCGGCCAGGCACTCGGCCGCCGCCGACTTGTCCGGGTAGACGGCCACGGTCCCGTTCGGGACGACGGCCTCGGGACAGCCTTCGAGGACCGACTGGTGGGCGACGCGGCGCAGCCGCACGGGACCGTGCGGGGAGCCGGCGGGCGGGTCGTCGCCGTCGTCGATGGACGGCAGCAGGTCGACGGTGACGAAGTCGGCGAGCCGGGGTACGGCCACGTCGGCGAGTTCCTGCGCGGTGCGGACGAGGTCGAGCGTGCTGCCGATGCGCAGGCTGGCCTCGTTCAGCAGGACCAGCCGCTGCCGGGCCACGTGCTGCTCGGTCATGTCGTGCGCCGAGAGCAGCACCCCTTCGATCCGGCCGTCGCCGTCCCGTACCGGGGCGAGGGACTCGCTCCACACACTGGGGCGTTCATGGCCCGCGAGCTGCAGCGAGACCTGGAGATCCTGCCGCTCACCAGTGTCCAGGGCTCGCCGCATGGCCTCTTCGGTGCGGTCGGCCTGCGGGTGGTGCACGATCTCCGAGACCCGTAGTCCGCGCATCGCCTCCTCGGACAGGCCGATCACCCGTTCCATGTCCGCGTTGGCCCTGACCAGCCGCAAGCCGGTGTCGTACAGCGCCGTCGTGCAGGTGGACTGGGTGAAGCTCCGTCTGAGGAACGCGTCGCCGTCGGGGCTCACCCCGGGGCGGCCGACCGCCGTGAGCAGCAGCCACTCTCCGTGGCTCTCTCCGTCCTGGCGGAGGTGAGCCAGGAGGTTCACGGTGAGGGCTTGTCCCTCGCGGTGCAGCAGCGTCGCCCGTCCGCTCCACCTGGGGGGCGTGAGCAGGGATCTCAGGGTTTCCGGCGGGGGCCCGTCGGCGAGCAGTGCCGAACCGGGCCGGCCGATCACCTCCGAGGCCCGGTAGCCGAGCAACCGGCGCGCTCCCTCGCTCCATCCCGTGACGATGCCGTGCCTGTCCACGACAGCCGTCGCGGTGGCGACCTCGTGGACGAGGCCCTCGGGCGGTGCCCCGCTGCCCTCGCCCGGGACGGACGCAGATATCGCCATGGAGCCTCAACCCGCCTCACCCATTCGGCATTCTTGCTACTTCGATCAGATATGTCCCAAGAATGACAGATAGCTCCGTCCCGGGTTGAATGGTCAGGGACTCTGATGGGCCGCGTGGGAGCATCCGACGACCACGGCGGAGGTCGTGATCATGCCTGTCGACGGCGAACGGACCTGGCCGGACGCGGCCGAGTGGACCGGGAAGATCTACAGCGAGGGCTGGCGGACCGCCGAGGGCGGCACCAGCCCGGTGATCGAACCGGCCACCGGCGAGCCACTGGCGCGGGTGGGCATGGCTTCTCCCGCCGATGTCGAACGGGCGGGCGCCCGCGCCGCCCGGGCCGCGCCGGAATGGGCGGCTGCCGCGGCGTCCGAACGGGTCGACGTTCTGATGCGTGCCGGTCACGCCCTGCGGGAGCGCAGCGGGGTGGTCCGCGCATGGATCGTCCGGGAGTCGGGGGGCGTCCCGGCAAAGGGTGACTACGAGATCACGGCCGGCCTCGACCAGCTCCAGCACGCGATCGGGCTCGCGTCGCAGCCCCTGGGCGAGGTCCTCGCGCCACGGGTGCCCGGCGGGACGAGTCTGGCGTGGCGGGTACCGCTGGGCGTCGTCGGAGTGATCACCCCGTGGAACGCGCCGCTGCTGTTCGCGATGCGGGCACTGGCGCCGGCTCTGGCCCTCGGCAACGCGGCACTGCTCAAGCCCGACCCCCTGACTCCGGTGTCCGGCGGTGTCCTGGTCGCGGAGCTGTTCCGGGAGGCCGGGCTGCCCGAGGGCGTGCTGCATGTCCTTCCCGGTGACGCGGCGACCGGGCGTGCGGTCGCCGCCGACCGGCATGTCGCGATGGTCTCGTTCACCGGCTCCACCGCGGTGGGGCGTGAGGTGGCCCGGATCGCCGGCGAAGGGCTCAAGCGCGTGTCACTGGAGCTCGGCGGCAAGAACTCGATCGTCGTGCTGGAGGACGCTGACGTGGAGGCGGCCGCCACGGCGGGTGCCATGAGTTCGTTCGGCTACCAGGGCCAGGCCTGCGTCGCCGCGGGACGTCACCTGGTCCACGCGGATGTCGTCGAGGCGTACACCGAGGCGCTCGTCCGGCAGGCGCGGGCGCTTCCGGTCGGCGATCCCCGGGTCGAGGGTATGGCGCTCGGTCCGGTGATCAGCGAGCGGCAGGCAGCCCGGATCGAACGGATCGTGGGCGAGAGCGTGGCCGCCGGAGCACGCGCACTGACGGGCGGCAGCCGCGAGGGGCTCTTCTACCCGCCCACCGTGCTGGACCGCGTCGACCGGTCCATGCCGGCCTTCCACGAGGAGATATTCGGACCTGTCGCTCCCGTCATCCCGTTCCGCGGCGAGGACGAGGCCGTGGAGATCGCCAATGACACGGCGTACGGCTTGACCGCCGCCGTTCACTCGCGGTCCGTTCCCCGGGCGACCGCCCTCGCGCAGCGGTTGCGCACGGGCATGGTCCACATCAACGACGTGTCCGCGAAGGACGCCGCGAACGCGCCCTTCGGCGGCATGGGCGTCTCGGGCAACGCCTCCCGCATCGGCGGCACCGCCAGCCTGGAGCAGTTCACTCAGTGGCGCTGGATGACGGCGCCAGGGCGGTTGTGACCCGCACAAGCCGGAGCGGCAGCTCGGGTGCTCTGCGACAGCGCTCACTACTATCTGTGCTCGTCCGGCGACAACGGGCGCCTCTACCGTTCCCGGACGACCGTCGGCCAGTTCCCGAACGGCTTCATGGTCATCGCCTTGAAGGACTTCGACAAGTACGCCCTGTTCGAGGCGAGCAACGTCTACAAGGTGCAAGGCAGTAACCGGTACCGGTTGCTCGTCGAGGCGAGGGTCGGACGGGCGGCCCCGGCATGCTCCTGCGGGCGGCCGCTACGCGAGCCACAGCGAGCCGTGACGATGGCGTGCCGGCGGTATCTCCACCGTGTCCGCGGCGTCGAGTGCGAGTACGCCGGCGGAGGTGTTCACCAGCCCCAGAAGAGTCCCCACCTGGGTGCGCAGCCGCTGTCGTGCCCGGCGTTCCTCGATCGCCGACCACTGGGCCACGGAGTCGTCCCGCTGGTATCGAGCGAACGAGTAGACGTCCACGGCGCGGCGGACCGCGCGAGGTCGGGGCCTTCTGGACTCGCGTGTCGCGTCAGTGAGGCTGCGGGCGCTGTACCTGAGGTCGTGGAGGACGACGGAACGCCAGGGCTTGCCTGGTGAGCGGTCGTACGCACTCCGGCTGTGCGGAGGGCGGACGTGGTGGGCGGTGCGTGTCACGGGGCTCCGTTCGCAGCCACCGCCAGGGATCTCCTGGCGGGCTACCTGAAGCCCGTGGGTCCCGTCGAACGTGTGCTCTTCATGCGCGCGACCCTATCTCGCTGTTTCCGTTGGGCGGCTCGGTTACAGGTCTCAGGACTCGCGAGCCCACGGACGCAGTTTCTCCGGGTTGCGGACCGCCCAGATGCGGGTGACACGGCCGTCGCAGACGTCGAACGCGGCCACGGTCATGACGACTCCGGCACGCTGGGCCACCAGGCCGGGCATCCCGTTGACCGACCGTTGCAGGAGTTCGAGCCCCGGGGCCTTGTCGGCGATGGCGACCATGTACCGCGCGATGCGCGTGCCGCCCTCGACCGGGCGCAGGACGGCACCGATGTTGCCGCCGCCGTCGGCGGTCATCACGGCGGCCGGGTCGAGGAGGCGGACGAGGGCCGCGATGTCCTTGCTCTCCCACGCTTCCTTGACGTGCCGCACCACCTCGGCCTGGCCGGTCACCGCCGCCGCCGTCGTCGCCGCCCGAGGGTGCGCGGCGCTCACCCGCCGCCGGGCCGAGGCGGCAAGTTGCTTGCAGGCGCCGGGCGTTCGGCCGAGGACATCCGCGATCTCGGCGAACGAGTACCGGAAGACGTCGTGCAGGACGAACGCCACCCGCTCGGCGGGTGTCATCGACTCCAGGACGACGAGGAAGGCCACGGACACCGACTCGTCCAGGACGATCTGGTCCGCGGGGTCCGAAGGGCCGGCGGGGCCGGTGCCGCCGGTGTGCCCCCACTCGGTGCGGTCGGGCAGTGGCTCGGGCAGCCACGCACCGACGTAGCGTTCACGGCGGGCCCGGGCCGAGCCGAGCAGGTCCAGGCAGATGCGGCTGGTCACCGTCGTCAGCCAGGCCCCGGGCGAAAGGATCTCCTCCTGCCGGCTTCGCGGCAGCGCGTACCAGCGTGTGTAGGCGTCCTGCACGGCGTCCTCGGCCTCGGTCACCGAACCGAGCAACCGGTATGCCACGTTGATCAGTTGGCGTTGCTCGCCCACTGTCTCGCCCGCGCCGGTCCCGACCGTCCCCATGCTTGCGGCGTCCCCCTCGCCTTACCTTTCGCAGCCTCGTGTCGTCGGGCTGGTGAGACCTTATCGATCTACCGCCCGACGGCGGAAGAGAGGACTGCGACATGGCCACTCAGGTGACAGTGACGGCACAGCGCGGCTCCACGTTCCTTCGGATCGCGATCGCCCTGCAGACGTTGACCATCTTCCTCCAGGCGGTCTCCGCCGGACTGCTGCTGACCGCGTCCTACGGAGAGGTGCTGCACAGTGCCGGAGCCCGGGTGATGTACGGGGCGTCGATGCTGTATCTGCTCGCCGCGGTGCTGGCGTGGAAGCCGGGCGGCGGCTCGCCCCGGCCTGTCCGGCACGCCACTGGTTTCCTCGTACTCGCCTCGGTCCAGGTCGTACTCGGCATCGCACACGTCCCGTCGCTCCATCTCCCCCTGGGCGTATTGATGTTCGGCCTGAGTGTGCTGGCGTTGGCGCGGCGCTGACGTCCGGTGCACCTGCCGACGGGCACGGGGGATTGCTCTAGGTTCCCCGCTATGGCCGAACTCGGAACCCCCGCCTGGCCACCTGCCCCGTTGAGGACCGAGCGGCTCGTGCTTCGCGCGTCCGAGTCCCGCGACCGTGCCGCGTTCATCGAGCTGTTCGCATCGCCCGAGGTGGGTACCCACGTCGGTGGCTCCCGGCCGCGTGACGAGCTCGAGCGCGCCGTGCCCGAGGTACCCGGGCGACGCCCCGGCGTTTTCGTGATCGATCTGGACGGGGTGATGATCGGCATGGTCACGCTCGATCGGCGCGACGCCGTGCGTCCGGGGCATGTACGTCCGGACCCCCAGGAGGCCGAGCTCGGCTACATGTTCCTGCCGAAGGCGTGGGGGCGCGGGTATGCCGCCGAGGCGTGCGTCGCCGTACTCGGCTGGTTCACCGACGCGTTCCCCGGCGAGCCGGTGGTGCTCTGCACCCGGGTCGCCAACGACCGCGCGCTGCGCCTCGCCGTGAAGCTGGGATTCGCCGAGGTGGAACGGTTCGAGGAGTACGGCGCCGAGCAGTGGTTCGGCGTGTGGCACCCGGTCCCCGCGTCCGGCTGAGTCCGGTGGCCCCGCCGAGCGGTGAAGCTCTGTCAGTGGTGGGTGGCAGCATCGGTCCCATGACGGATACGACGGCATTCGACTGGCGGTCATTCCTGCTCAGATGGAGCGAGGAGTGGGCGGACTCCTTGTCCGACGACGACACGCGGAGCGAGGACGACGAGGCGGCGCGGCAGGCACGCCGGCTGGGGTTCCCGCCCGCGGCCGAGGAGCGGATCGCCGCCATGGAGCAGCGCCTCGGCCGGCGGATGCCCCCGTCGTACCGGGAGTTCCTGAAGATCAGTGACGGGTGGCGGCACGCGGGCGGATTCGTGTGGCTGCTGGCGGGGACCGCGGACGCGCGCTGGCACAACGACGAGTCCGGGCTCGGCGACATGTTCGAGGAGTACCTGGACGAGGACGCCGGGCCCGAGGAACGGCAGGAGGCGGACCTCTGGCGACGCGGGTTACAGCTCGACGTCGAATCCGACGCCACCTACGTCCTCATGGATCCCGACGACGTGGACGAGAACGGCGAGTGGGCCGTCTACACGTGGGCGAGCTGGCGCGCGGCGCCTCCCGAGCGGCACGCGAACTTCCGTACCTTCATGAGGGACATGCACCGGGAGTTCCACTGCCTGCGGGCGAACCCGGGCGACGGGGAGCCGGCGTTCGTCAACGACACGACGCGCAGACTGGACGCCCAGGTGGAGGAGGCCCGGCTGGAGGCGCTGCGCGGCGGCTGGGAGCAGGCCGGGAAGGCGCTGGACGAGGCCAAGGAGTACGGCCGGCCGCGGGCAGCCGGACTGCACGACCAGATACGGCGCCTGCTCGGAGAGACCTACCTGGTGTCCTTCGGGCATGTGGCGGCGGATCCGCGGTACGCGCGCGAACTGCTGCCCCCGCTGGTCGCCGAGCACGCGGCGCACTCGTACCGGGACGACTCCACACTGAGGTTCGATCTGCGGGGCGCTGACGACGATCAGGTGTCCATGGCTCACGCGCTGCTGGATCAGATGAGGAACGGCACGTACCGGTACACGGCGGACGGTCCGTTCGGGGAGGCGGTCGGCAGGGCCCGGGAGCTGGCCCGGTGGGGGGACACCGACGGGGCTTGGCGGACACTCGTCGATGCCCTGCCCCTGTGGGAACCGCTGGGGCCGGACCACTTGGCGCCGCTGGGATGGGTGGCCGATCCCGTGCTCGGGCCGCTGCTGACCCCGGAGCGGGGCCGCGAGCTGCTGTCCACGCCCAGGGGCGGGCAGGCCGGCGAGACACCGGGTCCGACGGCCGGACTCGACCCGGACGGCCTGGCGTGGCTCGCGGAGCCCGACCCGGGCAACAACCGCACCTCCTACCGGTTCGTCCTGGTGGAGGGAGTCGGGCCGGAGGAGCTGCCGGGGCGTCTCACGGACGGGGTCGCCCCGGCGCTGAACCATCCCATGACCTCCTGGGACGCGCACCGCGGCTCGCTGCGCGACACGAGGGAGTTCTCGTCCTACGACGACAGGGCTCTCATGGCGGTCGGCCGGGCGGGCACCGGCTGGAGCTTCGCGTTCGACGGGCATCCGGCGCCGTTCGACCGTCGGCGGTTCGTCTCCCCTGCCGCGGGCGCGAGCGGGGGCACCCGCGCGGTGGTGGTGTGGAGTGCCCTGAGAGGCGGGCACCGGGAACGGTCGTTCCACCTCTCGGTGGCGAGCGGCGGTGTCGAACAGTACGCGTTCACCTACGCGGACGGGGAGATCGGCCGGAGCGGTGAGATACCGCGGACGCTGGACCCGAGCCTGTTCTTCGGTGAGCGGGCCGACGGTGCCGAGGCGGAGCGGTCACTGCTGGACGCGGTGGCGACCGAGTTCGGTGTCCGTCTGCCGCGTCACGCGATCGTGAACGGGCGGCTGCACACGTTCGTGACCCGCTCCTGGACACGGCCGCCGAGGGACGGGGAGGCGTTCATGGTGATCCGCGTCCACGGAACGGACCCGTCGTCGGCGGGCGGCGAACCGTCACCGGAGGAAGGCCCGGAGCGCAGCTAGGCAACCGCTTCGGGGACACGGCGCGCTTTCGTCGACGGCGGGCCCGCGGCACCGCGCCGAAAGCCCGCCCAGCCCTCCCGGGTGGAACAATCGGCCGTACGAGTCCGAGCCGAGGAAGTCGGTCATCACACCGTGGAGCGACCAGCCGTCCCCTTTCCTCCCTCTCCGTGGCGTCTCACCGGCGACATGGTCGTCTCCCTGTGGCGCATCCCCATGGACGATCTGCCGTCCTGGCCCCTTCCGGCCGGGGTGCGCCCCTGGGTCGTGCGGCGCCGCGCCACCCTGGTCACCTTCTGGGTCGGCTACCGTCCCGGCGGCGTCCTCGTCTACCGCGAGTTCCTCATCGCCCTGGCGGTACGTCACGGACACCGTCTCGCGGGCAGCACCGTCGCCGCCTGGGTCGACGACGACCGGGCCCTGTCCGGGGGACGCGCCCTGTGGGGCATCCCCAAGGAGCAGGGCTCGATCACGCTCCGCACGGACAGCCGGAGCGTCCGGGCCGAGCTGATCACGGCCGGCACTCCGCCTGTCCGCGTCACGTACCGGGACGTGCTGCGGCTGCCCTTCCGGCTGCCCGCACGCGCCCATCTGATCCAACAGCTGTCCGACGGTGCGGAGTGCCGCGTCCCCATGCGGATCAGCGGCCGGCCGGCGCTCGGCCGCGGCAGCGTCTCGACCGGGCCGGAAGCACCGTTGTCCGTGCTGGCCCGGCACCAGCCGGTGCTGTCCCTCGCCCTCCGCGACTTCCGCAGCACCGTGGGCGGCTGAACGGCACCGCCGTCGGACCTGTGGGCGGCTCGCGCGAGTCGCTCAGCAGCAGCGGCTCTGGGCGCGGGCCTCCTGGTGCCGGGCGCGCAGGAGTTGGTACTCACGGCGGGTGGGGAGGGGGGCGTGGGGGTGGTGGCGCCGTCGGTGGAGGCAGTAGCGGTCGTACTCCGACTCGCCGGTCAGCTCGCGCAGGTACCAGCGCACCGCCCTCGCCCAGCGGGCGGCCCGCCTCATCCGCGGGCCTCCTCCAGGATGCGGGACTCGACGAAGGGGGCCTCGGTGGTGGGCAGAGTGCCCGGGGAGCGGACGGCACGGGCGCAGACCACCGCCGCATTGACCAGGACCACCGCCACCAGGAACAGGAACAGGGCGATCAGGACGCCGTCGACCGTGGAGTTGGTGACGACGGTGTGCATGTCGTCGAGGGACTTGGCCGGCGGGAGGACCTGGCCCGCGTCGATCGCGTCGGCGTACTTCGTCCGCTGGGCGAAGAAGCCGATCTTGGGGTCGTCGGAGAAGATCTTCTGCCAGCCGGCGGTGAAGGTGATCGCGACGACCCAGGCCAGTGGGACAGCCGTGACCCAGGCCCAGCGCAGACGGCCGGACTTGACCAGGATCGTCGTGCAGACGGCGAGGGCGATGGCGGCGAGGAGCTGGTTGGCGATGCCGAAGAGCGGGAAGAGCTGGTTGATTCCGCCGAGCGGGTCGGTGGCGCCGGTGTGGAGGAAGTAGCCCCAGGCGGCGACGACCAGACCGCTGCACAGCCAGATGCCGGGCTTCCAGTTGACCCGGCCGATGGGCTTCCAGACGTTGCCGAGCATGTCCTGCAGCATGAAGCGGCCGACCCGGGTGCCCGCGTCCACCGTGGTCAGGATGAACAGCGCCTCGAACATGATCGCGAAGTGGTACCAGAAGGCCTTCATCGCCGAGCCGCCGAAGACACCGGAGAAGATCTCCGACATGCCCACCGCCAGGGTCGGGGCGCCTCCGGAGCGGGCGATCAGGGTCTGTTCCTCGACCGCCTTCGCGGCCTGGGTGAGCTGGTCCGGAGTGATGGCGAAGCCGAGACCCGCCACCGCGTGGGACGCGGATTCAGCCGTCGCGCCGAGCAGGCCCGCCGGTGCGTTCATCGCGTAGTACAGGCCCGGCTCCAGCGTCGCGGCGGCGATCAGCGCCATGATCGCGACGAACGACTCCATCAGCATGGCGCCGTAGCCGATCAGCCGGACCTGCGACTCCTTCTGGATCAGCTTCGGGGTGGTGCCGGAGGACACCAGGGCGTGGAAGCCGGACAGCGCGCCGCAGGCGATGGTGATGAAGAGGAAGGGGAACAGCGAACCGGCGAACACCGGGCCCGCGCCCGAGGTCGCGAAGTCGGTCACCGCGTCCGCCCTGAGCACCGGCGCGGCCACGATCACACCGACCGCGAGCAGCGCGATCGTGCCGATCTTCATGAAGGTGGAGAGGTAGTCGCGCGGCGCGAGCAGCATCCACACCGGAAGGACGGAGGCGACGAAGCCGTAGCCGACCAGGCAGAAGACGAGGGTGGTGGGGCTGAGGGTGAAGGTGCCGGCCAGGGAGGAGTTCTGCACCCAGCCGCCGCCGACGATGGCGAGGAGGAGCAGGGTGACGCCGATGAGGCTGGTCTCGACGACCCGGCCGGGGCGGACGCGGTGCATCCAGAAGCCCATGAAGAGGGCGATCGGGATCGTCATCGCGACGGAGAACGTGCCCCACGGGGAGTGGGCCAGCGCGTTCACCACCACCAGCGCGAGCACCCCCAACAGGATGATCATGATGGCGAAGACCGCGATCAGGGCCGCCGCACCGCCCGCCCGGCCGATCTCGTCGCGGGCCATCTGCCCGAGCGACGTGCCGTCCCGCCGCATCGACAGGAACAGCACGACCATGTCCTGGACCGCCCCCGCGAAGATCACTCCTGCGACGATCCACAGGGTCCCGGGCAGGTAGCCCATCTGAGCCGCGAGCACCGGGCCGACGAGGGGGCCGGCGCCGGCGATGGCGGCGAAGTGGTGGCCGAGGAGGACCCGGCGGTCGGTGGGGTGGAAGTCGACGCCGTCCTCGAGGCGTTCGGCGGGGGTCGCCCTGCGATCGTCCGGCCGCAGCACGCGGCGGGCGATGAAGCGGGAGTAGAAGCGGTAGGCGATGGCGTAGGAGCCGAGTGCGGCGATCACCAGCCAGACCGCGGAGATCCTCTCGCCCCGGGCCAGCGCGAGGACGCCCCAGGCGACGGCGCCCAGGAGGGCGACGATGGTCCACAGCAGGACGGATCGCGGTGGTATACGCGACTTTTCGGGCGCTGGCAGACCGTTTTCGGGCAGGGTGGACGTGGGCATGGCGGCTCCTCACCAGGGCGGTGCGGGACACCTCGTCACACGAGGCGCCCGGGGGTCGGCGAAACGGCGGCTCTCCCGCTCGCTGTCGGTCTGTGCAAGAGTTGCCCACCCCCCGGAACCGGTTGACAGCGAATTTCCAGAGGATTTCCCGCCGATTCCGTGTCCTCCGATCGGGACCGCCGCGCAACTCCCCCGTGAGGATCAGGCACACCAAGGACGGTGACCCATGGCCGACGGCACCATGACCGCGACGTTCCTCGCCGTGATCGGCGGAGCGTCGCTGCTCTCGGTCACCGCGCGTCGCCTGCACCCCAGCGACCGGCTGCCGTCCCTCGAGGGCTGGGCGCTGGCCGACCGAAGCCTCGGCCCGGTGTGGACCTGGTTCCTGCTGGGCGGCACGATCTTCACCGCGTACACCTTCACCGCCGTGCCGGGCCTGGCGTACGGCAACGGCGCGGCGGCCTTCTTCGCGGTGCCGTACACGGTGATCCTCTGCCCCCTCGCCTTCGTGCTGCTCGGCCGCCTGTGGACCGTGGCCCGTGCGCACGGCTACGTCACCGTCGCCGACTTCGTGCGCGGACGGTACGGGTCACCTCCCCTCGCCCTGGTCGTCGCGTTGACCGGGATCCTCGCGACGATGCCGTACCTGGCGCTCCAACTGCTCGGCATACGGGCCGTGCTGACGGCCGGCGGGGTGTACCCGCGCGGTGCGGCCGGGGACCTGGTGATGGTGGCGCTGTTCGCGGGCCTCGCCGTGGCCACGTACCGGCACGGGCTGCGGGCGCCCACGGTCATCTCGGCGCTCAAGGGCGTGGCCGTCTTCGTGTCGCTCACCGCGGTGACCTGGCTGGTCCTGGTGCGGCTCGGCGGGCCGGGTGCCGTCTTCGAGGGAGCGGCCGGTCGGCTCGGCGGCCAAGCGCTGGTCCTGACCCCGGCCCAGCAGCCCGCCTACGCCACCCTCGCGCTCGGCTCCGCGCTCGCGCTGCTGATGTACCCGCACGTGCTGACCGCGGGGTTCGCCGCCGACGGACCGCGCACCCTGCGCAAGGTCTCGGTGGCGCTGCCCGCCTGGACGGGACTGCTCGCGCTCTTCGGCGTCCTCGGCTTCGCCGCGCTCGCGGCCGGGGTGCGGGCGCCGGAGGGCGGGGCGGAGGCGGCTGTGCCGATGCTCGTCGACCGGCTGATGCCGGCGCCGCTGGCCGGGCTGGTGTTCGGCGCGATCACCGTGGGGGCGCTGGTTCCGGCGGCGGTGATGTCGATCGCGGCCGCCACCAGTTTCGTACGCAACGTGTACGTCGAGTACGTGCATCCGACGGCCACGCCCAAGCGGCAGGTCCGCATCGCCAAGGCCGTCTCGCTCATCGCGAAGGCCGGGGCGGTCGCGTTCGTCTTCGGGCTGCGCGACCAGGACGCGATCAACCTCCAACTGCTCGGCGGGGTCTGGATCCTGCAGATCTTCCCGGCCGTCGCCGTAGGGCTGTTCACCGCGCGGCTGCACCCGCGGGCGCTGCTCGCCGGGTGGGGCGTGGGCATGGCGGCCGGGACGTACCTGGTCGTCCGCGAAGGGTTCTCGTCCATCGTGGGCCTGGGTTCCGGGCCGCTGGAGATCTACGCCGGCCTCGCCGCGCTCGTGCTCAACCTGATCGTCGCGGTGGCCGGCACCGCCGTACTCGAACGTCTCGGCGTCCCGCGCGGCGCCGATCTGACCGACCTGCCGTCCCGCCTGACCGTCAGGCGGCGTCCGGAGACGGGAGCGAAGAAGCAGTGAGACCCAGACACCCGATACCCGTGCCGGAACCCGGCGTCGAGGCGCTGACGCCCGCACCGGCCGACCCGGCGGAACTGGAGCGCGACGCCGGACTCGCGGGGCTCTTCGAGCTGCACTACTCCTCGATGCTGCGCCTGGCCGTGCTGCTGGGCGCGGACGACCCGGAGAACGTGGTGGCCGAGGCGTACTACCAGATCTACCGGAAGTGGCGCCGGCTGAGGGACACCGAGGCGGCGGAGGCGTATCTGCGCTCCACGGTGTGCAATCTGACCCGGATGCGGATCCGCCATCTCCAGGTCGCCCGCAAGCACGTGGAGAACCCGCCCGACGAGACCGTCGTCTCCGCCGAGAGCGCCGCGCTGCTCCGCGACGACCAGCGCGTCCTGATCGACGCGCTGCAACAACTGCCGGCCCGGCAGCGCGAGGCGCTCGTCCTGCGGCACTGGCTCGGACTGAAGGAGGGCGAGATCGCCGCCGCGATGGGCATCTCCTCCGGTTCGGTGAAGACGCACACCGCGCGCGGCCTCGCCGCACTGACCCAGGCGATGGAGGCCCGGCGATGAACCACACCGACCCGGACCGCACGGAGCGGGAGCTCACCGAGGCCTTGGCCGCGCTCGCCGGCGGGGTGCAGGCCGCGCCGGACGCCTACCGCACGGCACGCGGCGAGTGGCTGCGCCGCGAACGCCGCCGCCGGCTGGTCCTCGCCGTGCTCATCACCGCCGTGTTCGCACTGGCCACGCTGATCGGGCTGTGGGTGCTGAACGAGGCGCCGTCCCATCCGGGGGTGATCTTCTCCGGCCTCCCGAGCGCTCAGGTCGACACACGGTAGGTCACATGCGTCACCCGGCTCGCGGCCCGTGACCTCAGCTGCTCGAGTTCCAGCGCGGGGACGCCCTCGAACAGCTTCGGCGACGTGACGATCCGTCTGGCCAGTCTTGCGGGGGGGGCAGCTGCTTGCGCGGCTCGGGCCAGACGGACTCCATGGCCGCTTTCACCGTCCGAAAGCCCACCCCCGCGCTTGCGCTGCAAGGCCCGGTTCGACATCCCCGCCCGGGCATCGCGGCGTATCGCCGCGTACAGATCGACCTTGGACTGCGGTGGCACCGGCGCCCCCTCACCACGCAGAGCACCCCTACTTCCGGATCGGGCAGGAAGACCCGGCACCCGGCCGCGGACCCGGTCAGTTAGGGAAGGAGAAGTAGAGCGTGCTCGGATATGCATCGGATCCGCTTGGGGATCTCCGCCTCGTTCGGCGTCGAGTCCGCAGAGTAGAGGTAGGAACGGTTCGCCATGGATGGCGACGCTAGCACCGGGGGCCGACAACGCAGGCGCCGTCGGAATCGTCCAGAGCCGGTCGGAGCGCGCGGGTCGCGGCCCGGGTTCGCCCCAGGTCCGGGCGTAGTTCAACAGGTTATAGGAGCGGTCCAAGCTGCTCTGCTGCATCCGGGTGGACCCTCGCGCCGGCCGCAACCGGCTTCCCTCCACGCGAAGTCCCCCTCCACAACCCAAGCGTTGAAAGGACCCTGCCCATGACCCACACCACCGCGCCTGACCGACCGTCCTGGGCACACGACGACTTCCTGCTGCCACCGCCCA
This sequence comes from Streptomyces luteogriseus, assembly GCF_014205055.1. NCBI lineage: Bacteria > Bacillati > Actinomycetota > Actinomycetes > Kitasatosporales > Streptomycetaceae > Streptomyces > Streptomyces luteogriseus. The sequence continues at coordinate 8,328,563 of NZ_JACHMS010000001.1, read as the reverse complement.
ACCCCGCTCAGCGCCTCAACCTCACCCTCGCCCCGCGGGATGCGCACCGCCTGGAACTCCACGCGGCACTGACCACCGCCGGCGTCGCCCCCATGCCCGGCGACCGCGAGGCCATCGACCACCTCAGCACCCTGCCCGACCACATCCACACCGCACTGCACCGCTGGCTCACCCACACCACCCAATAGCCAGCCCCCACTCCGGTTCCGGGCGGCGCGCCGCTCGACGGGGCGGAGCACGCCCTCGTCGGCACGATGGAGCACGGCGTGCTGGGGCGGCGCTGGGCCTACGACGGTTGCCACGACCCGGTGCCGGTCGCCCGGTTGGCAGCCCTGATCGAGGGGCGGGCGCAGGCCCAGGACCAGGACGTCAGTGATACGCCCGCGGGTGATGTCATCGCCTCTTACACGGGGGAGAGTCCCCTCTCCACGGACTTCACCGTGACCGACGACCGGGATGGCACCGCACTGACCACGCCCCACGGCACGACCCTCCGCCTGCACCGAGCCCTGCAAGCGGCTCCGGACGGCCGGTTCCTCCCTCCGCAGGGAGCCGTCGGTCACGTCGGCGGCTCCTGGGAGACACCGGAGGGCACCCGCGCCGCAGGGGTGTTCGCCGTCCTGTGCGGCGCCGGCCGGGCGTAGCGTTTCCCTCTCGGCGACTGCGGGGCGGCTCCGGTCAGCGTGTCCGTGAGCGGAACGTCCTGCGGTAGGCGTCCGGGGGCACGCCGACCGTGCGGTTGAAGTGGCGGCGCAGTGTCGTGGCGGTCCCCATGCCGGTGGCCGCCGCGATGGTGTCGATACCGTCGTCGGTCTTCTCCAGCAGTTCCTGGGCGTGCCGGATGCGCTGGGTCAGCAGCCATTGCAGAGGGGTGGTGCCCGTCACCGCCCTGAAGTGGCGGCCCAGGTGACGGGAGCTCATCCCCGCCCGGCGGGCCAGGTCCTCCACGGTCAGCGGCTGGTCGAGCCGTTCGATGGCCCAGGGGAACAGGGCGGCGAGCGGGTGGTCGTCCTGCTCGGGCACCGGGGTGGTGACGAACTGGGCCTGGCCGCCCGCCCGGTGCGGGGGCACGACCAGGCGGCGGGCGACGGCGTTGGCGACCGACGAGCCCAGGTCGAGACGGACGAGGTGCAGGCACAGGTCCAGCGCGGCGGCCTTGCCGGCGGAGGTGAGCACGCTGCCGTCGTCCACGTAGAGCACGTCCGGGTCCACCTCTACCCGCGGGTGGAGGGCGGCCAGCGCATCGGTGTGCGCCCAGTGCGTGGTGGCGCGCCGTCCGTCGAGAAGCCCTGCCGCTGCCAGTACGAACGCGCCCGTGCACAGGGAGGCCACGCGTGCGCCCGCCTCATGGGCCTCGCGCACCGCGTCGACCAACTGAGCGGGCGGCTCCTCGTCGATGTCCGCCCAGCCGGGGACGATCACGGTGTCGGCCCGCCGGAGCTGGTCCAGCCCGGCGTCGGGCTCCAGCCTGAACCGGCCGATTCGTACGGCGGCCGGTCCGCAGACGGCGAAGTCGTACCAGGGGACCGTCACCCCGGCCGGGGCGGCGGCGAACACCTCGTGTGCCAGGGACAGTTCGAAGTGCAGCATGCCGTCGGTGGCGGCCATCGCGACAGTGGTCATGTCCGTAATTGTATGGGGCGTGTCGTTCCAGACACTCACGGTCGGGGGCTCAGCGCCGTCAGGATGGCCGTAGTTGATCGTTCGAGCACAGGGGAGAGCTCATGGGAGCGGGTCAGGCAGTGACGGTGTTCGGTGCGTACGGGCACACCGGGCAGTTCGTGGTGGCGGAGCTGCGCAGGCGGGGGTTCGTTCCGGTTCTCGCCGGCCGCGACGAGGTCAAACTCAAGGCGCTGGCGGCCTCCCACCCCGGGCTGGAAGTGCGGCCGGCGTCGGTGGACGATCCGGAATCGCTCGACCGTGCGCTGGCCGGGGCGGCGGCCGTGGTCAACAGCGCGGGGCCGTTCGCCACGACGGCCGCCCCCGTGATCGAGGCGGCCCTGCGCGCCGGCATCCCGTATGTCGACGTGGCGGCCGAGATCGAGGCGAACGCGGACACCTTCGCGCACTTCGCGGACCGCGTCCGCGACGCCGGGGCGGTGGTCGTCCCGGCGATGGCGTTCTTCGGCGGCCTCGGCGACCTGCTGGCCACCGCGGCGATGGGTGACTGGACCGCGGCCGACGAGGCGCACGTCGCCTACGCGCTGAGCGGCTGGCAGCCCACGGACGGGACGCGGGCCGCGGGCGCGGTCTCCCGGCAGCGGCGGGGCGGTGCGCGGGTCGTGTACCGGAACGGGCGGCTGGACTACCGCAACGACGAGGCCACGATGCTCCAGTGGCCCTTCCCCGAGCCGCTGGGCTCACGGACGGTCATCGGGGAGTTCACGATGGCCGACGTCGTCACCATCCCCAGCCACCTGCGCATCCCCGACGTGCGCACCCACATGACGGCGGAGGCGGCCCGGGACGTGACGGCCCCGGACACGTCGACGCCGGCGGCGGTCGACGAGCACGGGCGGTCCGCACAGACCTTCCTCGTCGACGTCGTCGTGCGCTCCGGCGGCGCCGAACGGCGCGCCGTGGCGCGGGGGCAGGACATCTACGCGATCACGGCGCCGCTGGCGGTGGAGGCGGTGCACCGCATCCTCACCGGGCAGACCCGGACGGTCGGTGTCGTCTCCGCGGGCGAGATCTTCGACGCAGCCGACTTCCTCCGCGCGCTGTCCTCGCACCTCTCGGTGGAACTGCCTCTGTAGGGGGCGGCCGGACGGGTCGGGGCCGGGCCGGCGCCGCTGAGCCGGTACGGGTCAGTCCTGCTCGCCCCACCGAGTCTCTCCACGTCGACCAATACTTCCTGTACGGCACGCCACCCCGTTGGGTGATCGGCGCCCGCGTCACGGGAGGATCCCGAGCAGGGCCGCGTTGGCATCGCTGTCGAGAACCACGGGGCGTCGACCAGGTCCTCGACGGCCCGGTGGAGGCCGGAGCCCTCGTCCGGGTCAACGTCATAGCACCCGGTCCGACCGCGACGCCCGTCATCGAGGCGCCGTTCCAGCGGCGGCCCGACCCCGCCGCCTACCGGCGCACCAGGGAGGAGTCCATCCCGATCGGCCGGCTCGCCGCCCCCGAAGAGGTCGCCGACGCGATTCGGTCCTCGCCTGCAAGGAGTCGGCGTACATCACCGGCGCCGTCCTTCCGGTGGACGGCGGCTACACGGCGTTCTGAACCGAGCCCGGGACCGCCGACAGCTCGGCGCTGCCGGACCGATGCCATCCGTGAATCAGCATTTAAGCTGAAAGAGGCAGCCGTCTTCCGTTGCGGATCATCCGGAAGAAACTCTGGAGGCAGTCCGTGAGAGACGTCGGGATCGACCGCAGAGCCTTCCTGAGCGGGGTCGGCTCGATCGCGGTCGGCACAGCCGCCACCTCGCTCACCGCGTGCGAGAGCCGCGACGACCGACGGACCGCCAGGAGCAGCAAGACACTCGTCGTCCGCAATTTCGGTGGCGCCTACGGCGAGGCGAACCGCGAAGCCGTCTACGACCCTTTCAGCAAGGAAACAGGCATCCGGGTCGAGGTCGTGAACTTCGAGCGCGATCAGATGCTCGCCCAGATCAAGGAGGGTCGTCCACGGTTCGACGTCATGGACATCGACATGTCCAACCTGGTGCTCTTCGAGCACGAGGACGCCTCCGAGCCACTGGACTACGGACGGTTGAAGAACACCAGGAACGCGGGCATCGCCCAGTCCCTCCTCACCCCCAACGGCGTGGGCAAGAGCTACTGGGCCAGCGTGCTCGCCCACCGGACCGACGCCTTCGCCGGGAGGAAGCCCGCCTCGTGGGCGGACTTCTGGAACCTCGCGGCCTTCCCGGGCCGCCGCGCGCTGCAGGGTGAGGTGGACTGGCCCGAGCTGGAGTCCGCCCTGCTGGCCGACGGTGTGCCGCTCGACCGGCTCTACCCCCTCGACGTGGACCGCGCCTTCAAGGTCCTCGACGAGATCAAGGGCTCCGTGCGGAGGTACTGGGAGTACGGTGCCGAACCGGGCGAGCTGCTGTCCCGCAGCCAGGTCGTGGCGTCCAGCACCTGGGCCGGCCGCCTCCAGCACCTGATCGAACGCGGCGCTCCGCTGGCGTACGAGTGGAACGGCGCCCGCAGGCAGAGCAACGGCTACGGGATCCCCAAGGGCTCCGCGAACCCGGACGCCGCCTATTTGCTCATCGACTTCGCGCTGCGGCCCGAGGTGCAGGCCCACATGGCGCGCCTCTACCCCGACGGCCCCGTGGTGCCCGCCGCCTATGGGTATCTCAGCGAGTCCACCGCAAGGAATCTGGCGAGCACTCCCGGCAACCTGCTGTCCGGGTTCGACCTGGACATCGGGTGGTGGCTCGAGAACCGGGATGCCGTGACCAGGCGCTGGCAGGAGTGGGCTCGCACCTGACCGACCGAATGCGGCCATATGGCTGAATATGAAGGTGCATGGTAAAGAGTCCGTATGGCCCGGCACCCCGGTCGATTCTCGGCCTTCCGCTCCCCCGCGCACCGTGGCGGGGGTACGCGGTCGGCCACGCGACGGGGCAGGGAGCGCGGAGCCGGTCACGAGCCCGGCGCCCCGGCGCCGGGCTCGCCTCGGAGGGGCCTGCCGAGGGTGCGCAGCGTCGCCGGCCAGGTGTTCCTGTTCCAGTTGATGATCATGGTGCTGTTCGCCGCCGCCGCGGGAGGCGCCCTCGTGGTGCAGGCCCGGGACTCGAGCACCCAGGAGGCCAGGCAGCTGTCGAAAGGCGTCGCCCAGTCCTTCGCGCGGGCCCCGGGAACGCTGGCCGCCATGAAGTCCGGCCGGCCCACCGAGCTGCTGCAGCCGCGCGCGGAGGACACGCGCAGGAACACGGGGGTCGACTACGTGGTGACCTTCGATCCCCAGGGCTTTCGCTGGACCCACCCCGATCCGAAGCTGATCGGCAAGCACATCTACGCCCTGCGCGAGGGCGGCGCCGCCGACCGGCCGTTCACCAAGACGTTCGAGGGCAGTCTGGGCCTTGCCGTGGACACGACGGTTCCGGTCTACGACACCGACGGGGTCACCATCGTCGGCTTCGTGTCGGTCGGGGTCACCGTGGCCAGCGTGGACGACGTCGTGATGGACCAGCTGCCCCAGCTGCTCGGCTTCGCCGGTGGCGCGCTCGCGGTGGCCGCGGGCGGGACGGCGCTGGTCTCCTGGCGGCTGCGGCGGCAGACCCGCGGACTGGATCCGTCCGAGATGACCCGGATGTACGAGCATCACGACGCCGTACTGCACGCGGTGCGGGAGGGTGTACTGATCATCGGGAGCGACGGGCGGCTGCTGCTCGCGAACGACGAGGCACGGCGGCTGCTGGACCTGCCCGCGGACGCCGAGGAACGCCGGGTCGCCGATCTCGGCCTGGAGCCGGGCACCGCCGAGCTGCTGGGCTCGGGCCGGCCGGTCACGGACGTGGTGCACCTGGCCGGCGACCGATTGCTGGCGGTCAACGTACGGCCGGTCGATCCCGACGACCGTCCCGCGGGCAGTGTGGCCACGCTGCGTGACACGACGGAGCTGCGTGCCCTGGCGGGCCGGGCGGAGGGGGCCCGGAAGCGGCTGGGACTGCTGTACGAGGCGGGGGTGCGCATCGGGACCACGCTGGACGTGGTGCGTACCGCGGAGGAACTGGCCGAGGTGGCGGTCCCCCGGTTCGCCGATGCCGCGACCGTCGATCTGCTGGATCCGATCCTGAGCGGTGCGGTGTCGGCGGGGCCCGGTCCGGAGATGCGCCGGGTCGCGGTGCACGGCGTCGACGGCGCCCGCTCCCTCTACCCGGTGGGTGAGCTGATCCGTTTCGTCCCCACGTCGCCGGTGGCCATGAGTGCCGAGCGCGGCCGTGCGGTTCTGGACGCCGACCTGACGGCCTCCGGTGGCTGGATGGGCGCCCAGGATCCCGATCGGGCCCGGCGGTTGCTGGACCTCGGTTTCCACTCCCTGATCACGGTGCCGCTCCAGGCCCGCGGGGTGGTGCTGGGCATGGCGAGCTTCTGGCGTTCGGACGGGGTTCCCTTCGGCGGGGAGGACCTGGCCTTCGCCGAGGAGCTGGCCGCCCGGGCCGCGGTCGCCGTCGACAACGCCCGCCGCTACACCCGTGAGCACGGCCTGGCCGAGACACTGCAGCGCAGTCTGCTGCCGAGCTCCCTGCCCGACCACTCGGCCGTGGAGGTCGCCCACCGCTATCTGCCGGCCCTGGAGGGCGTGGGCGGCGACTGGTTCGACGTGATTCCCCTGCCCGGTGCGCGGGTGGCCCTGGTGGTCGGCGACGTGGTGGGGCACGGCCTGCACGCGGCGGCCACGATGGGCCGGCTACGCACCGCGGTGCACAACTTCTCCGCCCTGGACCTCCCCCCGGACGAGCTCCTCGGGCACCTGGACGAGCTGGTCGCGCGAATCGACAGCGACGAGGAGGGTGAGCGGGACGACGAGAGCGTCTCGGGCGCCACCTGCCTCTACGCCATCTACGACCCGGCCTCCGGGCTGTGCTCCCTGTCCCGGTCCGGGCATCCGGAGCCGGCCCTGGTGCATCCCGACGGAACCGTCGAGTTCGTGCGGGTGCCGGGTTCGCCACCGCTCGGGCTGGGCGGCGGCGAACCCTTCGAGACCGCCGAGGTCACCCTTCCCGAGGGTTCCCGGCTGGTCCTCTTCACGGACGGCCTGGTCGAGGACCGGGAGCGGGGCTTCGACACCGGTCTCCAGGCGCTCCGCCACGCTCTGGCCCATCCGGGCCGGACCCCCGAGGAGACCTGCCGCGACGTCCTCGACGCGCTGCTGCCCACCCGGTCGAGCGACGACATCGCCCTGCTCGTCGCCCGCACCAGGCTGCTGGACCGCTCCCAGGTGGCCGAGTGGGACGTGCCCGGCGATCCGGCCGTCGTCGCGGGCATCCGGGCGGAGGTCACCGGCCGGCTGAGGACCTGGGGACTGGAGGAGATGGCCTTCACGACCGAGTTGGTCGTCAGCGAGTTGGTCACCAACGCCATCCGCTACGGAATCGAACCGATCCGCCTGCGGGTGCTGCACGACCGCGACAGTCTGATCTGCGAGGTCGCCGACGGCAGCAGCACCTCGCCCCACCTGCGCCGGGCCGCGATCACCGACGAGGGCGGGCGGGGACTGTTCCTCGTCGCCCGCTTCGCCCAGCGGTGGGGCACGCGCTACCTGGCCCGCGGCAAGGTGATCTGGACCGAGCAGTCCACTCGCAGCCCGGCCGGCGAACCCGAGGAGGTGTCGGCCGAGACCCTGCTGGACCAGTGGGAGGACGCGTCCTGGTGAGTCATCCCGTCACATCCCGATGCTGTACACCTTGCGGATCGTCTCCTCGACGTCCCACCGGCCGGACCAGCCCTTGGGCTGGACGATGACGTCGCCGGCGGAGATCTCGAAGGTCTCTCCCGTGGCGGCGTCGGTGATGAGCGCCCGGCCGCTCAGGATGTAGCAGGTCTCGGTGTCCTCACGCTCCACGACGGGCCACCCGCCGGGCCGGGACTCCCAGACACCCGCACGGACCGTCTCGTCCGTGTCGAAACGGAGCAGACCCAGCTGCGGGTCTCCGGCGTCAGCACCCGGGCGCCGGCCGATCGCCTCGAGATCTCCGGTGATCCTCGTCGCGGGGACGTGGACGAACGTGGCCATCGATGACTCCTGGGTGGGCTCGGCTTTGCGGGGTGTCGACGAGAAATCCTGTCCGCACCGCGGCTTGCCCTCGATGAGCGATCTGTCAGGAACTCCACTGCGTTTCTGACACGCCGCATGAGCATTCGAAGACGGCGACCTGCCGGGCATCCCTCCAGATCACGGCGTGCGGAATCCGCGGAACGTCACGTGCTTCCGGGTCTCGAAGCCAAGCCGTTCGTAGAGCGCGAGCGCGCCGGTGTTGGCCTCGGCCACGTGCAGGAAAGGGCGGTCGCCCCGGGCGACGACGCGTGCGACGAGCGCGCGAATCAGGCGGACCGCATGGCCCTGCCCGCGCGCCTCGGGCGCGGTGCAGACGGCGCTGATCTCGGTCCATCCCGGAGGCCTCAGCCGCTCCCCCACCATCGCCACCAGTGCACCGCCGTCGCGGATGCCGAGGTAGGTGCCGAGCTCGTGCGTCCGGGGCCAGAAGGGTCCCGGACGGGTCCGCTCGACGAGTTCCAGCATCTCGGGCACGCTCTCAGCCCCGAGCTCGACCACGCCGGAGTCGGACGCGGCGCGAGACAGGTCCGGTTCGCCGTCACCGGCCCAGATCAGCTGGCGGCCCTCCATGACGAAGACCGGCTCCCAGTCGGACGGCGGCGTCGCCGGGCAGCTGAACATGTCCGCGAACTCGCCCGGGCCCAGGAGCTTCGCAAGGTCGGCCCATGCCTCCGCGTCCGGTTCGGCCGGTACCGCGGAGAAGGTCGCGACTCCGGGTAGGTAGCTGACGGCTCCGCCCAACCGCCGGGCGAGATGTGCGTGGTGCCCGCGGAGCGATTCGCCCACCGGGTCGTCGAGTGCGACGGCGTCGCTGAGCCGCGTCATCGTGCTGCGCCTTCCTGCCCTCTGCCGGCGCCGTGCCGGCCACGTGGCCGGCACGGCGTCTTCGGATGCCGACAGCCATGCTAGTGCCGCGACCATGGCCGGCCCCTCCCGGCCGGGTCGCGGCGCTACCGGAGAGAGCCGGCGAGCGGGAGGTTCTGCCTGCGCACGTCTCCTGCGACGAGCCCGGCGATCCGCTGTGCGCCGTACGTCTCGAAGTGGGTGTGGTCGTTGCAGAAGAAGGCGCCCACGGGTCCCGATCCGTAGTCGCCGTTGTGCGGGCAGAATCGCAGGCTGTTGTAGAGCGAGACGCTGAGCGACTGCAGGTCGACGACCGGTGCCCTGGTGGAGGATCCGACGGCGAAGGTCTCGTTCACGAAGCCGCGGTTCTTCGTCGCCGTGCCTCCGGAGCAGGTGAGGGCGGCCACCGGGGTGAGCAGCACCGGGTGCGCTCCCCGGGCGAGGGCGGCCTGCACCATCGTGGTCATCAACTGCCGGTAGCGGGCGGGGCCGACATGCCGGGGGCAGGTCGAGGAGGAGTCGTTGATGCCGAACTGGATGAAGAGGTAGTCGCCCGCCTTCATCCCGGTGCCGGCGTTCAGCATCGCCTGCCAGCGTGCGGAGTAGGCGGTGGAGGTGAGACGGCATTCGCCGTCCGAACCCTTGGTGCTGCTGACGTTCCCCTCGTACAGCCAGGTCTGGATGCTCCGGCCGCCCACGGCCCGGTTCCTGACGGTGACGTCCGCGTTGAACAGGGCGTCGAACTGGCTGCCCCAGCCGACGGGGCAGCGGGCGGAGCCCGGATCGGCCATGGTCCAATCGCCGGCCAGCCATACGGTGACCGGCTGGGCGGCCGCTCGCGTCGCGGATGCCGCGGTGCCGGATGTTCCGGTGCAGGGCTTCGCGGCGCTGCCGGCCGCCGAGGCGGCGCCGAGTCCGAGGCTCGACAGGGCGATCACCAGCGCGGCGATGATGACGGTCCGTAAGTTCCTCATGCGTTCTCTCCCGGGTGCGGGGACGGGCGCCGTCGTGCGCGGTCAGCGCAGATGGGCGGCGAGGGGAAGGTTCTGCTCCCGGATGCTCCGCAGCAGCAGGCCGCCCACCTGGGTCGCCCCCTACTGCGCCCCGTTGGCCGGGTCGTCGCCGGACGGGTTGACGAACGTGCGGAGCCGGACCGCCGTGATGCCGTATCCCTTGAGAAGTGGTCAGCAGGTCCTGCGTCCGGCCACTCGCGTTTTGGGGAGGCACGGGCGGGTGGGAGCGTTCACAACCTGTCAGGTGGACACGAGGCGCTCCATCCTCGAAACGGGAGGGTTGCAGGTGCCGGAATCCACGAACTGCCGTGCTCAGCGCCTGACTTCACGGCTGATCGGCCAATTCGACTGCCTTCGAACACAGTTACCCCGTGCGGCGCATCACGCAGTGTTCAAGGCCTTCCACCTCACTGTCAATCCATAGATACGGAGAAACTCACGGATCCGCACAGGGGCGAACAGCTGACTGGACAGAATCCTTGACGAGGCATCAGCTCGTTCTTACGCTCCCTTCACATGGGAGCGTTCCCACACCCCCACGCCCCGGAGGCCCCCGTGACCGACTCGCACCGGCGTCCCCGTACCGCGCCACGACCATGGCGGACACCCCACCGGACAGGCAGCCGGTTCCTCGGCTGTGTCTCCGCCGCCGCACTGGCCGTCTCCGCCCTCGTCGCACTGCCCCAGAGCGCGCACGCGGCGACCGCCCGGCAGGTCGAGAAGCTCGACCGCGGACTGACCAGCGTGCACACCAGCAGCGGAAACCTGGTGTCCTGGCGGTGGCTGGCTACGGACCCGAACGACGTGTCGTTCAACGTCTACCGCGGCGGCACGAGAATCAACTCCTCGCCTGTCACCTCCTCGACGAACTACTTCGACCCGGGCGGCGCCGACTCGGCCGACTACACGGTGCGCGCGGTGGTCGACGGCGGCGAGCAGGCCGCGTCCAAGCCCGCGGTCCAGTTCCGCACGGGCCACAAGGACGTGCCGATCTCCCCGCCCGCGGGCGGCACCGCTCCGGGCAACTCGGCCTACACCTACGACGCCAACGACGCCTCGGTCGGCGACCTCGACGGCGACGGCGCCCTGGACCTCGTCCTGAAATGGCAGCCCACCAACGCCAAGGACAACTCCCAGTCCGGCTACACCGGCAACACCATCGTCGACGGCATCAAGCTCGACGGCACCCGGCTGTGGCGCATCGACCTGGGCCGCAACATCCGCTCAGGCGCCCACTACACGCAGTTCCAGGTCTACGACTACGACGGCGACGGCAAGGCCGAGGTCGCCATGAAGACCGCCGACGGCACCCGTGACGGCACCGGCGCGGTCATCGGCAGTTCCTCCGCCGACCACCGCAACTCCAGCGGCTACGTCCTGTCCGGGCCCGAGTACCTGACGATGTTCAACGGCCAGACGGGCAAGGCGATGCAGAGCATCGACTACGTCCCGGGCCGCGGCACCGTCTCCTCCTGGGGCGACAGCTACGGCAACCGCGTCGACCGGTTCCTCGCCGGCACCGCCTATCTGGACGGCGCCCGCCCGTCGCTGATCATGGCGCGCGGCTACTACACCCGCACGGTGATAGCGGCCTGGGACTGGCGGGGCGGCGCCTTCACCCGCCGCTGGACCTTCGACACCACCTCCTCCACCAACAGCGGCAAGGGCTATGACGGCCAGGGCAACCACAGCCTGTCCGTCGCCGACGTCGACGCCGACGGCAAGGACGAGATCGTCTACGGTGCGATGACCGTCGACGACAACGGCAGCGGCCTGTGGACCACCAGGCTCGGCCACGGCGACGCCGGCCACGTCGGCGACCTCAACCCGTCGCGTCCGGGCCTGGAGTACTTCAAGGTCTCGGAGGACTCCGGCAAACCCGGCTCCTGGATGGCCGACGCCCGCACGGGGGCGCAGTTGTGGCAGACGGCGTCGGGTTCCGACAACGGCCGCGGCGTCGCCGCCGACATCTACGCCGGCAGCGCGGGCGCGGAGGCCTGGTCCGCGTCCGACACCACCCTGCGCTCCGTCACCGGTGCCTCTCTGGGCCGGGAACCCTCCAGCATCAACTTCCTGTCCTGGTGGGACGGCGACCCCGTCCGCGAACTCCTCGACGGCACCCGCATCGACAAGTACGGCACCTCCGGTGACACCCGGCTGCTCACCGGCTCCGGAGTCGCCTCCAACAACGGCACCAAGTCCACGCCGGTCCTGTCCGGCGACCTCCTCGGCGACTGGCGCGAAGAGGTCGTCTGGCGCACGAGCGACAACAAGGCGCTCAGGATCTACTCCACCCCCAGCCAGACCAATACGAAGATCACCACCCTGCTCCACGACACCCAGTACCGCACGGCTCTGGCCTGGCAGAACACCGCCTACAACCAACCCCCGCACCCGAGCTTCTTCATCGGCAACGCCATGCCGACGGCACCCCGGCCGACGGTCTACACACCCTGACCCGCCCCGGCCCGCGGACACGTGCCCCTACTGCGATCGCAGTAGGGGCACGTGTCTGCGCTAGGCCAACGACGAGAGACCAGCGGACCGCCAGCGTTGCGGTGTGCCGGGATTCCGGCCCGTGTTCCTCTGGAAAGGCTCGTCGATGTCCCCTCTCGCCCGCTGGTGCCACCGGCACCGGCTCGCCGTCGTCCTGGCCTGGGTGGGCCTGCTGATCGCCCTCGGCGGGGCGGTCGGCGCGGCGATCACGGTCGTCCTGACGGTGCTGGCCGCCATCACCCTGCTGCCGGCGCTGCTCGGCATGATCGGGCCGAGGATCCTCGGCCGCGCCGAGCGTCGCGCCCTCGCCGGACTCGGAGGGGTCCCGTCGGGCGGCACCGGACGGTGGGGCCGCCTGGCCGAGCGCGTCCAGGCGCGGCCCAAGGTGCTGGGTCTGGTCGGTCTCGTGGTGCTCGTGGCGCTCGCGCTGCCGACGCTCTCGCTGCGCCTGGGTGCGTCCGACGACGGCAACCTGCCCGCGTCCTCGACGAACCGTCAGGCGTACGACATGATCGCCGACGGGTTCGGACCGGGCTTCAACGGCCCGCTCGTCCTGGCGGTCCAGGCGCCCGACACCGACGGCAAGGCCGCCGCGGCGAGGCTCGTGACCGCTCTCGAGCAGGTGGACGGTGTCGCCGGTGCAGGCGCCCAGCCCCTGAGTCATCCGGCGTGCCCGCCGCGCCGTCACCCGGGACGAGGCCGCCGCCAGCGTCGGCATCTCCCGGAAACTCGCCGCCTTCCACCTCGACAAGCTGGTCGACGCCGGCCTGCTGCGCGCCCGCTACGAAACGCCGGGCGGCACCCGCAAGGTCGGCAGGCAGCCGAAGGTCTACGAGCCCACGGACGCCCAGATCACCGTGAGCATCCCCGACCGGCGTCACGAGCTGCTGGCGGACCTGCTCCTGGACGCCGTCCTGACCGAGCGGGCCGACGAGAACGCCGCAGAGGCTGCGCTGCGCACCGCGCGGCGGCGCAGCCGGCAGGCAGGTGAGGCAGCGCGGAACGAGTCCCGGCCTGGCCGGCTGGGCCCCGAGCGCGGACTCACCGCCTGCGAACGCCTGCTGGACCAGTACGGCTACGAGCCCGTCCGGGAGACCCCGGCCCGGCTCCGGCTGCGCAACTGTCCTTTCCATCCGCTGGCCGCGAGGGCTCCGGACCTGGTGTGCGGCATGAACCAGGCGTTCCTCAGCGGCTACCTCGACGGCCTCGAGGTCAACGGCGTCCGCGCGGTGTCCGCGCCCGAGCCCGGGGAATGCTGCGTCCGGCTGGGGTCCGGCGACAGCGAGTCCGGCGACGAGACGCCGCGGGGCGCTGACGACGAGACTTCACAGGGGCGCTGACGACGAGACTCCGCAGGGCGCTGCGATCTTCGTCGGGCCGCGCGCCCTGCCGTACGCGCGCCCACGTCCGCGTGTCCTGCCACGAGCTCACCCGAGGCCACGCGCTCACCCGAGGCCACGCGCTCACCCAAGGCCGCGCACCGGCGCCCGCTCGTCCGGCGGCCGCGCCGAGCGAGCCGTCCGAGGGGCTTCTGCGGTTGCCGGGGCCGTCGCGCCGGGTTACCACGTCATTACCGCGCGTCAGACGAGACCGCAGCGACCCCAGGGAGAAATCACATGGCAGTGGAGATCAAGCCTCTGGTGAAACCCTCGAGGCTCAGACGTCGCGCAGGTCTGGCGGGCGAGTGCCTGGCGGAGTTCCTCGGGACGTTCGTCCTCATCGCATTCGGGTGCGGCGTCGTGGCGATGACGGTGGCGGCGCTACCCGGCTCGGGCCGCACCGAGGGGCCCACGATCTTCTTCCTCAGCGCCGGGGACTGGCTCCTCATCACCTGGGGCTGGGCCATGGCCGTGATCCTCGGCATCTACGTGGCCGGTGGTGTCAGCGGAGCGCACATCAACCCGGCGGTCACCCTGGCCTTCGCCGTCCGCCGCAAGTTCCCCTGGGTCAAGGTCCTGCCCTACTGGGCCTCCCAGGTGCTCGGCGCCCTGGCCGGGGCCGCCCTGGTCTACGCCGTCTACCACGACGCCATCAACGCTTTCGACGACGCTTTCAAGGGGCCCAAGACGAACGGGAAGACCCTCGCCTCGTTCTCGATCTTCGCCACCTTCCCGGCACCGTACTTCAACGGCGGCATCTGGGGACCACTGATCGACCAGATCGTCGGCACCGCTTTCCTGGTCATGCTGGTGGTGGCGATCATCGACCTGCGCAACACGGCCGTGAAGGCGAACCTCGGTCCGCTGGTGATCGGCTTCGTCGTGGCGGCCATCGGCATGTCCTACGGCGCGAACGCGGGATACGCCATCAACCCGGCCCGCGACTTCGGGCCGCGCCTGTTCACCTGGATGGCGGGATGGGACGGACTGGCGTTTCCGGGCAGCCTGGCCGGGGCGTTCAGCGGCTACTGGTGGATCCCGATCGTCGGGCCGCTCGTCGGCGGTGTGATCGGCGTGCTGGTCTACGACCTGTTCATCGGCGACGTGCTGCACGCCCGCGCGCAGGAGGGCGAGGCGCCGGAGCCCGGCCGGACGCGCCCCACCACGTCCGAGGAGGAGTGAGCGGGATCGGCCTCGGGCGAGGCGACGGCCGATGCTAGATTCCTCTGGGCGTCCGCCCGTTGTGAACGGTGCGGACCGCCTGCCGAACAGGTGAACCGGCCCAGGGCAGGCCCGTACCGGATGGTGGCGCGATCCATGACTGACCCGGAGCAGATCCCCGGCGAGGCCGACGCTCCCCTGCCCCGGATCCTGGGCAACACCGGGTCGCTCGTCGCGAGCGGGCAGGAATCGTCCGGCGCCCTGTGGCGACTGGCCGAACCCGGCCGGCAACTGGACGCCAACCTCGTCCGCATCCCGCCCCAGGGGGCCGTCGACGCCCACGCCGAACCCGACCTCGACGTCCTCCTGCTCGTCGTCGACGGCGACGGCGTGCTCGGCTCGGCCGCCGGGCCGTGCCCGCTGGAGCCCGGCAGCCTGGTCTGGCTGCCGCACGGCAGCGTCCGCAGCGTGAGGGCCGGCGAGAGCGGCCTGTCGTACGTGACGGTTCACCGCCGCCGCCCCGGCATGCGGATTCAGAGCCGGCCCGGCGTGTGACATCCGTACCGGGCAGGAGTCACGCGGTCGGTTGACCTGCCGCGGCGTCATCCGGAAGTCCGGGGTGCCCGCGTGCCGATGGGTTCGGGGCTGCCGGGGGCCGGGCACACCAGGAACGGCATGACGTGGGCGGCGCGACGGGGCGGGCAGGCCCTCCCCGGATCCATCGCGCCGCCCTCCTGCACCCGACGACGCCCGCGGGCCCGGGCGACTCCTCTCGCCTCGCGGGCACGATGGCGCAACCCTCTTTGACACGCTGCCGATCCCCGGCATGTTCGCGGTGGGGCGAGCACAAGTATTGACGGTGGTACCGCGCGGCCCCTACGGTCCCATCCGGCACTACGAACATCGTGCGATATATCGACCGAGCGTGGTGAAGGACAGCTCACTCCCGACGCCGAGAAGGACGAGCCGCCCATGCCTTTCCTGCCTGCTTCACCCGCCCCGCGCGGCGTATGCCCGGACATCCGGTGACTGAGGTGACCGCGTACGTCGTCGGCGTGCCGGACGGTCAACGCGGTGGCTGCTTCCTTGAGTTGGGGACCGGCGGTCGATTCGGGCGACGGTGGGCCTCCGACCGCCTCCGGACCGCCACGCCGGCCGGCGAGGTCGACCGCCCCATACGCCCCCCGTATGCCCCTTGGAGAACATGATGAGCGCGAACCCCCACCTCTCCCGCCGTGGCCTCCTCGGCATGACCGCCGCCGTGCCGCTCGCCCTGGCCCTCGGCGGCGGCACCGCGCACGCGGCCGACTCGGCGTACGCCATGGTCTACTTCACCGAGTCGACCAAGCTCGGCGACGGCACCGACTACGGCCTGCACCTGGCCGTCAGCCCCGACGGGCTCGACTGGACGCCGCTCAACCAGAACAACCCCCTGGTCACCCCGACCGCGGGTGCACTCGGGCTGCGCGACCCGTTCCTGATGCGCAAGCAGGACGGAACGTTCGTCGTGCTCGCCACCGACCTCAAGGGCACCGACTGGAACTACAACAGCCAGTACATCCACGTCTGGGACTCGGCCGACCTGCGTACCTTCACCGGCTACCGGCGCCTGAAGCTGCACGACATGGCCACCCACAGCTGGGCCCCCGAGGCCTTCTGGGACGCGGGCCGGCGGCAGTACGCGGTGATCTACTCCTCGGTCAACTCCAGCGGCCACAACGTGATCATGGTCAACTACACGACCGACTTCGTGACCGCCTCCGCCCCGCAGGTGTTCTTCGACCCCGGCTACGACGTCATCGACGGCGACATGGCCGTCGGCGTGAACGGCTACAACTACCTCTACTTCAAGAAGAACCAGACACTGGTGGGCGCCAGATCCACCACCCTGAACCCGGGCAGCTTCACCGAGTTCAGCACCGGCGTGGCGCACGGCGGCACCGAGGCACCGACCCTGGTCAAGTCGCTGACGTCCGGCACCTGGTGGCTGTGGGGCGACACCTACACGCCCAACGGCGTCTTCTGCGCCTGGCAGTCCACCGGCCTCGCCTCCGGCACCTGGACGGCCCTCGACCAGAGGACCTACACCCAGCCGGTCAACTCCAAGCACTGCGGCATCGCGGCGATCACCGCGGCCGAGTACGACAACCTGCTCGCGAAGTGGGGCGCACCGGCCTGGAACAGGCTCAAGTCCTACAACCACCCGTCCCGATACGTCCGCCACTCCAACTATCTGGGCCGTATCGACGCGTACCCCGTCGAGCCGTACAAGGACTCCCTGTGGACCCTGGTCCCGGGGCTCGCCGACAGCTCCGGGGTCTCCTTCCGGTCCGTCAACTACCCGACGCGCTACCTGCGGCACTACGACTACGCCCTGCGCCTCGACGCCAACGACGGCACGTCGGTCTTCGCCGCGGACGCGACCTTCCACCGCACGGCGGGCCTGGCGGACGCCAGCTGGTCCTCGTTCCGCTCGCACAACCACCCGACCCGCTACATCCGCCACGCCGACTACGCCCTGCGCATCGACCCGGTCTCCACGACGACCGAGCGGCAGGACGCGACCTTCCGCGTCGGCTACTGAGCCCTGGCCCGGCGTACACAGGGTCCCCCGGCCCAGCATGGCGCCTCCTTCGCGGCTCCGGTCCTGACAGATGTCAGGCACCGCGGCGCCCCGGACCTGCCTAGGGTGCGGGGCGTTGAGACGGCCACCGTCGCGTGAGCCGGCCCGCCACGGCACCGAAAGGAACGTCATGCGCAAGACGAGCGCGGCACTCGCCGTCGCAGGAGCACTCGCCCTCGTGATCACCACCTCCCAGAGCGCCGCGGCCGACGGGCACGGCAAGGGCTGGTACGGCGTGTGGGCGGACGGCGTCAACGTCCGCGACATCAACGAGGGCAACTGCATCCACGCACCGAGCACGTCGAACTGCCCCACGGTGCTCGGCCAGATCAACTCCTGGGACGAGGTGCTGGTGTACTGCCAGATCCCGGGCCAGTCGGTCGGCGGCAACCCCTACTGGCTGATGGTCCAGCCCCGGGGCTGGACCAAATACGGGATCATCTCCAGCTACTACGTCGAGAACAGCACCAACTGGATCGACGGGGTACCCGGGCTGAACGGCTGTGTGATCTAGGGCGGGCCCCGTCGCGGGACGCGCATCCTGGAGGAGGAGGCAGGTCCATGGGAAGTGCGGTGAACCGGATCCTGGTGACCGGATCCGCGGAAGGGCTGGGGCGGGCCGCTGCGGAGGCACTGCTGGTCGCGGGGCACGACGTGGTGGTGCACGCCCGGAACCAGGAGCGGGCGGCGGTGCTCGGCGAGCTGGCCGACCGTGGGGCTCACCTCGTGGTGGGCGACTTCGCCGAGCGGGACGCCGTGCGGCGGGTCGCCGAGGAGCTGAACGCGTCGAGACCGCTCGACGCCGTCATCCACAATGCCGGGGTGTGGAGCGGACCCGCGGTCATGCCGGTCAACGTCGTCGCGCCCTATCTGCTGACCGCGCTGCTGCGCGGGCCTCGCCGACTGGTGTACCTGAGCAGCAACTCCCATCTCGGCGGACGGCCGGCGTCACTGGACGGGGCCGACTGGCAGGGCCGGAGCGCGGGGTCCTACGCCGACAGCAAGCTCTTCGTGACGACGCTGGCGGCCGCGGTGGCCCGGCTGCGCCCCGGCGTGCTGAGCAACGCCGTGGATCCCGGCTGGGTGCCGACGAGGATGGGCGGGCCGAGCGCGCCGGACGACCTGGAGCTCGGCCACCAGACACAGGAATGGCTGGCGGCGAGCGACGCCCCGGAAGCCCTGACCGCGGGCGGGTACTGGTATCACGGCCGCCGGTTGCAGCCGCACCGCGCCGTCCATGACGAGGCGTTCCAGGACCGTCTGGTGCGGGCCCTGGCAGAGGAGACGGGCACCGCGCTCTGAGCGGCCGGCGTGGAGGTCCGTGCCGGTCGGGTCCTCGCACCTCACATGGGTGGGCCCGGGCGGGGCACTCGTGCCTGCGTTCACCAGGTGAGGGACGGGGAGTCGAGTGATGAGCGGCGAAGACACGGACAAGCTGCTGGACGGGCTGACCGTGGACACCAGCCGGCGGGAGCAGCCGATCGTGCTGGACGGGGACGGGCGACCCGTCCGGACCTGGCGGGAGAACCATCCCTACGAGCGCAAGGTGGGCCGCAAGGAGTACGAGCGGTCCAAGCGCATCCTGCAGATAGAGCTGCTCAAGCTCCAGCGGTGGGTCAAGGACACCGGCGCTCGCCTGGTCGTCGTGTGCGAGGGGCGTGACGCGGCGGGCAAGGGCGGCACGATCCAGCGGCTGACCGAGCGGCTCAACCCGCGCGGCGCGCGCGTGGTCGCCCTGGACAAGCCCACCGAGCGCGAGGTGGGCCAGTGGTACTTCCAGCGGTACATCGCGCATCTGCCGACGGCCGGGGAGATCGTCTTCTTCGACCGTTCCTGGTACAACCGGGCCGGCGTGGAACGCGTGATGGGCTACTGCTCCAAGGACGAGTACGAGCTGTTCCTCGACCAGTGCCCGGCCTTCGAACGGATGCTGGTGGACGACGGGGTCCTGCTGGTGAAGTTCTGGTTCTCCGTGTCCCGCTCCGAGCAGCGCACGCGCTTCGCGATCCGGCAGGTCGACCCGGTGCGCCAGTGGAAGCTGTCCCCGACCGACCTGGCCTCGCTGGACCTCTGGGACGACTACACCGAGGCCAAGGTGGACATGTTCCGCGCCACCGACGCCGTCCACGCCCCCTGGACGGTCGTCAAGAGCAACGACAAGCGGCGGGCCCGGCTGGAGACCATGCGCAGTCTGCTGTCGCGCATCGACTACGCCAGCAAGGACGAGGAGGCGGTCGGCACACCCGATCCCCTCATCGTGGGCGCAGCCGACACCCTTCTGGAGCCGGGTGAGGAGGACACCACGCTGTCCCCGACTCCGCTGTCCCCCGGAGCCGGCGGGCCAGGCAAGCACCCCGAGAGCCTCTGACGCCCCGGGGGTCTCTCCCACGCGCGGGAGGGACCCCGGGGGCTGTGTCATCGCCGGGCGGAAGCGCGCGTCTCCGTGCGGTGGTCGTAGTACGCCCAGACGGTCACGGCCACCACGGCGGTGATCCCGACCGTCAGGACCCGCAGGGCGCCGCTGGTCAGGTAGGCGGCCAGACCGGTGAGCCCCGCTCCGCACAGCATGATCAGGCGGCTGACGAAGCGGTTCCCGGGCGGCTGGGGGTCCTCCCGGTCCTTGAGATCGTGCAGGGCGTCTTGGGCCGGGTGGGCGGAACCGCGGCGGGCGCGGGCGCGGTACTGCAGTCCGTAGCTGATCAGTGCGTACAGGGCGAGGGCGCCCAGGACCCAGAGCCAGACGTAGGGGTCGTCATCACTCGATCCTCTTGCCAGGTGCACGACATTTCTCCTTCGGGAGCGGGCCTCGACGGGGAGCGGAACTCAGCTGCTGCCGCCCGGGCGGCCCATGTCCGCTTCGGCGTCCGCCGCGGGATCGGCGGGACGGAAGCATGCCGTCACCGTCTTGCCGTGCCGCTGGCACCTCATCCCCCACTCGTCTGCGAGCTTGCGCACGATCGCCACTCCGCGGCCGGAGACCTCGCCCGGTTCCGGGTCGCGCTGGCGCGGCAGCGTCGGGTCCTCGTCATGGACGCTGACGTGAAGGCAGTCGCCGTCCCAGGTGAGGACCAGGTGCGCGTCGCTGTGCGCATGGATGTGCGCGTTGGTGATCAGTTCGGACACCGCCAGTACGATCGTGTCCACCGTGTCCGGCTCGGCAGCCGCCCAGGGCAGGGTCTCGAGACGCCCACGGGTCCACTCCCGTCCTGCTCGTACTCCTTCGGACATACGGAAGGAGTGCGCCCACCCCATCGCCTTCACCGCCACGGCCCCCGGTCCCCTCTCCTGCCCGCACACACGAACTCGTGCACCGCCGGGTACCCCGGCACCGCCTCGACATCCATGGGTCGCACGGCGCCGCCGTCACCGCATGTCCGCGGGCGTCTCGACGGGAACCTTTGGATGCGCTGGCACATCGTCGCTGCCGGAGGCGCGGATGAGTCTCGCGATGCACGCCGTCTCCCTGCACCTGCGGATCACCGCCGAGCCCCGCTCCTCGACGGCGGCAGGTGCACAGAACAGGATGCGCGGCCCGAACCGGACAGCACTGGGCCCTGGTCGGGGCGCTGGCCGACCGGGGCGTCCGGGTCGAGGTGCCGCTCCACGGCCTCACTCCGCGGCACACCCACCACGAGGCGTATCCGTTGGTGACCGAGGTGTACCGGGAACTGCTTGACCACGTGCCCGCCGCGGCGGTGACCCTCGCCGGCGACTCGGCCGACGCCGGACTGTCGCCCGGGAACTTCCGGCCGCGGGCCTGCCGCAGCCCCGCCGGATCGCTCTGATCTCCCCCTGGCTCGACCTCACGCTCAGCCATCCCGCGGTGCGGGCCGTCGCACCGCACGAACCATGGCCGGCACCGGAAGGCCTCGTCGAGATGGGCCGTGCCCGGGCGGGCGGCGACGATCCGGCGGACGCGGGACCGGACGCCGATGTGATGGTGATCGACGTGACGGTCATGGACGGCGACTGGCGCCGGGAGGTCCGCAAGGAGGTCATCGAGCGCGTCCTGGCCGCGCTCGCCGACGCCTGCGGTCTGCCGGAGCCGTCGCCGGCCTGGTGGGTGACCTTCCGCGTGATCGACGAGGGCAGCTGGGGCTCGCGCGGCACCGTGCTCTCCGTACTCTCCCTGCTCGAGACCGGGGTGTTCACCGGGGAGAAGGCCGACGCCGTGCGGACCGCACTCCGCGCATGAGAACGCGCGGCAGGCACCACGCCGGCCCGAGCCCGAGTCGACGCACCCCATCCCACCCCGGCCGCGGCACGCGGCCATGCCACGAGAAGCGGCGGACCGCCCCCGGTCACCCGTGCAGCGAGCAGGACCCGCCCCGATGCGGATGGTGGGCGGGCCCTGCTCGTGCGCACCATTGTCGGGATCACTGAGTGTGCGGGCCACGCGTGAGATCCGTGGATGTGCGCGCGGCGCACACACCCCGCGTGCGTGGCGCACACCCCCGCGTGCGTGGCGCACATCCCGTACCTCGCCCCGGCACCCGCCCCAGGTCACCGCCGGATGCCGCATCACGCCGCCCCGTCGTCACACACCACCCCCCTCACGCCACATGACACGGCCTCGCACGGGTAGGCGCTGCGCATGAGTGACGGCGGGACGGAAGAGGAGACGGGCGTGCGCGACACGAGGAGCGACGGTCGGGGTGGCCGGAGCACGCCGCGGGCCGGCGGCCGGGGTGGTGAAGGATCGTAGACACGTTCGTCACCGGCGCCCCGAACCGGGTGCGACCCCGGGTAGCACCCGTCGGCCTGCGGCGACGATACTGGCAGGCGCACGTACCCCCGCTTACAGATGGACCCATGCAGACCTCCCTCACGGTTCGCCCCATGACTCCCGCCACGGTGTGGCCGGCGCGCGGCCGCCACACCCCGGGATCCGCGGAAGACGTACTCCGGCGCTCGCTCCAGCAGCGCAAGGACAGCCGGGCCATCGACGACTTCCTGGAATTGCCCGAAGACGAAACCGCCCCGGCGGAACGGGTCTTCGAGGCCCGTTGGCGGGTCGACGGCGACGTGACCGTGCGCGCCCGGCTGAGCCTGAAGCCCGGCCCGGACGAGGGGGACGGGCAGGAGTGGCTGCTGGTCGCGGAGGCCGAGCAGCCGTGGGACCACGCCTGGCCCTCCCCCGCCGGTCTGTTCTGGCCGGAGGGCCCCGACACCGCCTGGGACCAGGACGCCGCCTCGCGTCTGACGCTGGGTGAGATCAACCCCCTGCCCCAGGACGACAGGGAGATCCGCCGCCTGCTGAGGAACGCCGTGCGCGGAGGGTGGCACATCCACGTGGTCGTCCACGAGGCGATGACCACCGACGACCGGGGACGTACGCCGGTGGCCCGGTGGCTGCCGCCGGGCCTGCGTCACCGTGTGGTGGAGCACCACGCAGCCCCGCAGCAGCTGCGCGGCCTGAACTGGGCCCTGCGGGACTCCGGGGTCGAGGTGCCGCGCGGTGGCGCGGTGGTCCTGCCGGGCGTTCCGGCGCCGGAGGGCTACGACGCCCGGGACTTCTCGGTCCGCGCCGTCTTCCTCGACGGCTCCGAGCCCGTCGACCTCGTCGACGCGGTGACGCGGTTCGCCGCGCTCCCGCGCCCCCTGCCCGACGGCGCCGAGGAGGCCCTCACCGCGCTGCGGGAGGACTGGCACCTGCTGACGCTGCAGGAGGAGCTGGACCGCCAGCGCGGTCTGGTGGCGATGTACGCCGAAGCGCTGGAGGCCATGACGAAGTCCCGTGACCTGTACCGGGAGGCGGCCGAGAGCGCCCACGAGGCACTGGCCGTCTACCAGGAGGCCGCCCAGGCCGCTCCCGCCCGGCCCCAACCGTCCGGTCCGCCCGCCGTGTCCCCACTCCAGCAGCTCACACGGACGTTCGAACGCTTCAAGGTCAAGCGTCCCTCGGCTCCGGCCGGTGACCGGAAGAAGGGTGACGGGGAGAGCGGCGACACGAGCGACGAGCAGAGCGAGGGGAAGGACACCGCCGACCAGCGCGTGACGTCGGAGCACTGACCCCCCTCGTGGGAGGCACGTGTCAGTCGTGCCGTCCTGGATACGCGGTCCGTACGGCATCACGGCCCGCCCGGGAAGGTCCTCCACAACATGGGCAACCACCTGCACCACTCGCGGACCACGCTCCGCGTCAACGGCAAACCCCACACGCTCACCGTCGACCACCGGCGGGTCCTGCTGGACCTCCTGCGGGAGGATCTCGAGCTCACGGGCGCCAAGAAGGGCTGCGACCACGGCCAGTGCGGCGCCTGCACCGTGCTGGTGGACGGGCGGCGCGTCAACAGCTGCCTGCTGTTCGCGGTCGCCCTCGACGGCTGTGAGGTCACCACCGTCGAGGGACTGTCCGGCGACGGTGAGGAGCCGCATCCGCTGCAGCGGGCCTTCCTGGAGCGCGACGCGTTCCAGTGCGGCTACTGCACGCCGGGCCAGATCTGCTCCGCGGCCGGCGCGCTCGCCGAGGCCGCGGCAGGCCACCCCTCGCACGTCACCGACCCGGCGGCGCCCTCGGGCGAGCCGGTGCCGCTGGACCGGGAGGAGATCCGGGAGCGGCTGAGCGGCAACCTGTGCCGGTGCGGTGCGTATCCGCGGATCGCCGAGGCCGTGGAGGACGTGATCCCGTGAAGGAGTTCGCCTATGTCCGCGCCGGCAGCGTCGAGGAGGCGACCTCCGCCTACGCCTCCCACTCCGGCGCCCGCTACCTCGGGGGCGGCACCAACCTCGTCGACCTCATGAAGCTCGGCGTCGAGGCGCCGAGCGCCCTCATCGACGTCACCCGGCTCCCGCTGGACACGATCGAGGAACTGCCCGACGGTGCGCTGCGCGTCGGGGCGATGGTCCGTAACAGCGACCTCGCCGCGCACCCCCTCGTCCGCGACCGGTATCCGGCGCTTTCGCAGGCGGTTCTCGCGGGTGCCTCCGGGCAGCTGCGCAACGCGGCGACGACCGGCGGGAACCTGCTCCAGCGCACCCGGTGCCCGTACTTCCAGGACCTGTCGAAGCCGTGCAACAAGCGCGAGCCGGGCAGCGGATGCGGCGCGCGCGAGGGTGTCCACCGTGATCACGCGGTGCTCGGTCACTCGGCGCACTGCATCGCCACCCACCCGTCGGACATGGCGGTGGCGCTCGCCGCTCTCGACGGGCGTGTCGAACTGGACGGGCCCGAGGGAGCCCGGAGTGTCGCCGCGGCGGAGTTCCACCGGCTGCCCGGGGACCGGCCCGAGCGGGACACCGAGATCCGCCCCGGCGAACTGGTCACCGGTGTGGTGCTGCCGGCCGCCACGGCCGGGCTGCCGTCGGCGTACCGCAAGGCCCGCGACCGGGCCTCGTACGCCTTCGCGCTCGCGTCCGTCGCGGTCGTGCTGCGTCTGGAGGACGGAGTCGTCGGTCATGCGGGGCTCGCCTTCGGGGCGCTGGCACACCGGCCGTGGCGCGCTCGGCGCGCGGAGGAGGCGCTGTTGGGCGCGGCGCCGACCCGTGCGGCGTTCGAGCACGCCGTCGACCTGGAGCTGTCCGCCGCGCAGCCGTTGCGGGACAACGCCTACAAGGTGCCGCTCGCCCGCAGTCTCACCGTGGACGTGCTGTCCCGGCTCACGGACACCGCGCTCACCGGGAGGGCCTCATGACGGGCAGTGTGGGTGCCCCCGCCGAGCGACGCGAGGGCCTCGAGAAGGTCGACGGCAGCGCCCGCTACGCCGCCGAGTTCCACCTTCCCGGCCGGGCGCAGGCCTGGCCGGTGCCGGCGAGTGTGGCCCGGGGCCGGGTGACCGGTGTCGACACGGGGGCCGCCCTGGCCGTGCCCGGTGTCCTCTGTGTCCTCACCCACGAGAACGCGCCGCGTTTGACGGAACCGGACGATCCCACGCTCGCGGTCCTGCAGAGTCCCCGGGTGCCGCACCGCGGCTGGTTCGTGGCCCTGGTGGTGGCCGAGACCCTGGAGGCGGCGCGCGCCGGTGCGGCCGCCGTCCGCGTCACCTACGACGCCGAGGAGCACGACGCGGCCCTCACCGTCTCGCACCCGGGTGTGTACGTGCCCGAGGAGGCCAACGGAGGTCACCCGGCCGTCCGCGAACAGGGTGACGCCGACGGGGCGTTCGATTCCTCGGCGCACCGGGTGGACGTCGCGTACCGGGTGCCGCCGCTGCACAACCACCCCATGGAGCCGCACACCAGCACCGCCCGGTGGGAGGACGGCCGGCTCACCGTGCACACCTCCAGCCAGGGCACCGGCGCCGTGCGGGCCGTGCTCGCCGGGTTGTTCGGCCTGCCCGAGGAGCGGATCGCCGTCGCCGCCGAGCACGTCGGCGGCGGCTTCGGGTCCAAGGGCACGCCGCGGCCCGACGTGGTGCTCGCCGCCATGGCGGCACGTCACACCGGGCGGCCGGTGACGGTGGCGCTGCCGCGCCGCTACCTGCCCGCCGTCGTCGGACATCGCGCCCCGACCCTCCACCGGCTGCGGCTCGGGGCCGACGCGGACGGCCGGCTCACCTCCCTCGTGCACGAGGTCACCACGCACACCTCCCGCATCAAGGAGTTCGTGGAGCAGGCGGCGGTGCCCGCGCGGGTGATGTACGCCGCGCCGCACAGCCGTACGGTGCACCGGGTCGCGGCGCTGGACGTTCCGTCGCCGTCCTGGATGCGCGCTCCGGGCGAGGCCCCCGGCATGTACGCGCTGGAGTCCGCCATGGACGAGCTCGCCTCCGAACTCGGCCTGGACCCGATCGAGCTGCGCGTCCGCAATGAGCCCGACGTCGAGCCCGACAGCGGCAGGCCGTTCAGCAGCAGGCATCTGATCGAGTGTCTGCGCGAAGGCTCCCGGCGCTTCGGGTGGGACGGGCGCGATCCCCGCCCGGGCACCCGCCGGGACGGCCCCCTGCTGCTGGGGACCGGCGTGGCGGCGGCGACCTACCCCGTCATGGTGGGCCCCTCCACCGCGGAGGCCCGTGCGCTGCCCGACGGGACGTTCCTGGTGCGGATCAACGCCACCGACATCGGGACGGGTGCCCGGACCGTGCTCGCGCAGGTCGGGGCCGACGCCCTGGGGGTGCCGCTGGAGCGGGTGCGGATCGAGGTCGGCAGCACCGAACTCCCGTCGGCACCGCTGGCCGGCGGCTCGTCCGGCACCGCCTCCTGGGGCTGGGCCGTGCACGACGCCTGCGCCCGGCTGGCCGTGCGCCTGGCCGAGCACGCCGGGCCGCTGCCCGGGCAGGGCCTCGACGTCCGCGCCGACACGGAGGGCGTCGCGGACGCCGAGAGCGACTTCGCCCGGCACGCCTTCGGGGCGCACTTCGCCGAGGTCACCGTGGACACGGTCACCGGCGAGGTCCGGGTCGGCCGGCTCCTGGGGGTATACGCGGCGGGCCGCATCCTCAATGCCCGTACGGCGCGCTCCCAGTTCGTGGGCGGCATGACGATGGGCCTGGGCATGGCGCTGACCGAGGGCAGCACCATGGACGCCGCGTTCGGTGACTTCACCGAGTCGGACCTGGCCTCGTACCACGTGCCCGTGCACGCCGACGTAGCCGAGATCGAGGCGCACTGGGTCGACGAGGAGGACTCCCACCTCAACCCCATGGGCAGCAAGGGCATCGGGGAGATCGGCATCGTCGGGACGGCCGCGGCGATCGGCAACGCCGTGCACCACGCCACGGGCGTGCGCTTCCGTGAACTCCCGCTCACCCCGGACCGGGTGCTGACCGGGTTGCTCGATTCCCCCTCCCCCGCGTGGGGTCGTTCACCAGAGTGACGCTGTTCGGCCTGCTCCGGCCGTGAGTGGACCGGACCGGCCGACGACAGCGGCTCGATCCGGTCCACCCGGAGGGACTGCTCCGCACCTCA
The DNA here is from genome assembly GCF_014205055.1 of Streptomyces luteogriseus. Classification (NCBI taxonomy): domain Bacteria; kingdom Bacillati; phylum Actinomycetota; class Actinomycetes; order Kitasatosporales; family Streptomycetaceae; genus Streptomyces; species Streptomyces luteogriseus. The sequence continues at coordinate 8,301,468 of NZ_JACHMS010000001.1, read as the reverse complement.
CTCCGCCACGCCGTGCGCCTCGGACGCCGGGGCGGCCTCCCACTGCCTCGCGGCGATGGGCGCCAGCACCCGGAAGACCAGGGCGACGAGGGCCAGCAGAGCCGCGCACCCGGCGACTCCGGCGGCCAGCCACGGCGGGGCGAGCGCCAGGTCGACGGCCCGGGACAGGGACGCCGACGGGAAGGAACTGCCGTACGCCTGGGCCCCGGCCAGCACCGTGGGCACCAGCACTGCGCCGGCCAGCACCAGCGCCACGGGGCGCAGCGCCAGCAGCAGCGCCAGCACCGTGCACAGCACCGACAGGCCGAGGGCGAACGCGTGCAGCCGCAGGGACGCGTCGCCGCGCTGCAGCGGGAAGTGGACCACCGCGCACACGACGAGGGCCAGGGCGGCGAACCATCCCGACCAGGACACGGACCGGGCGTACCGGTCCGTCGCCGGTTCGCGGTCCGCAGGTGAGTCGTCGAGGGGGCGGTGGGTCTCGCGGACCGAACCCGCGTGCGCCGCACGGCGCTTGCCCGTGCGGCCGGGCACCCCGGCCTTCGCGGTCTCGCCCTCGGGGCGCGACGTCCCGTTCGCGCGACGGCCGTTGCGGTCCAGCCGCTCCAGGCCGAGGCGGTCGATCAGCTCGACCAGCTCTCCGACGGACCGGCCGGTGGCGGCCGCGCGGAGCGCCTCTTCCCGGACGTGGGGCTCCTGCGGCTCCTTGTGCAGCAGGGTCACCAGCCGGGTCACTTCCTCCACCGGCCGGTGGGCGGCCGCGGCCCGGATCGCCTCGTCGGCGCAGTCGGCGTCGCGCGGGGGCTTCGTCAGCAGGGCGATCAGCCGGGACACGTCCTCCACGGACCGGGACACCCCCGCGGTGCGGAGCGCGTCGACCCGCGCCTGCGTGTGGTCGGGCGACTCCTCCAGCGAGACGATGAGGTCGACGACCTCCTCCAGCGGCCGGTCGGCCACGGCGGCGTGCACCAGGTCGCTGACGGCGTCGCCGTACGGGGCGCCGGAGGCCGCGCCGGTGCCGGGCCGGAGCTCCACCGGGTTGTCGTCGAGCGACCGGATGACGAACGGCCGCGCACCCGGCCGGCCGGCGTCGTCAGGGCCGGGCCCGAGGGACGGATCGGCATCATCCGGGGCGGCGGAGTCCGCGCGGGAAGATCCGGCGAGCGGATCGGCGTCGTCCGGACCGGAGGTGTCCGTGGGGGCGGGCCCGGCAAGCGGATCGGCGTGGTCCGGGGCGGCGGAGTTCATGTGAGCCGGACCGGCGGGCTCTTCCACGGGGTCCGGCCGGTCCGGGACGGGAGCGGCGGGCCGCGCCTCCGCGGGATCCAGCCAGTCCTCGGCCGGCGGAGGCGACTGCGCGGCGGCCGGGTCCGGCTCGGGGGCGGCCGGCTGCGCGCCCGCCCCGGCCGCCGGATGGGAGCCGAGGGCCGCGGGCTCGGCGTCCGCACGGTCGGCCGGGCGGTAACCGCCGGCGGCGGGCTCGGAGTGCCGCGCCGGATACCCCTCGTACGGGCCTGCGGCGGGCTGCGCGCTCGTCTGCTCCACCTGGTGCGTGCCGGTGGCGACGGTCGTCTCGGCGGACGGCTGGGCGGACCCGTTCGGCTCGTGGGGTATGGCAGGTTCGTTCGAGCGGGGTGATGAAGAGCAGGTGGTCATACTCGCCTCCGTGGGAAGAGTGCGGCCGCTCCTGCGCCCCCCGTCGTGGGACGAGCGACGTTACGCTGACCATTACTAGGCGCCCCCGTCACCCCGTGCCACTCGGGTGAGCCGGCGGGATGACCACCCGTACGGAAAATGCACCGACTCGCCGACATGTCGGGCGTCGGCCGCAATACAGCCGCCGGAAACGGGAATCCAGCTAAGGACACCCCGTGTCGCGGCATGCCAGGAGGAGGGCAACCCGTGGATACGACCACAAAGGTGATCATCCTGGCCGCGGTTCTCGCGGCCTTCGTCCTCGTCTTCGCCGTCGTGGTCCTGGTGCGGCTGGTCCGCACGCGCCGCGATCTGCGGCGCGCGGGACTGCCCACCGGCCCGCGCTGGGTCTTCTGGGGCGCGGTGCTCTATCTCGTGCTGCCCGTCGACCTGCTGCCCGACCCGGTCTACCTGGACGACATCGGCGTCCTGCTGCTCGCTCTGCGCACTGTCCGCGGCTCCCTCGGCGAACGGGAGCGCAGTACGGCACACCGGCCGGACCGGCAACTGGCCGATGACTACGGAAAGTAAGGAAACCAACCACCCGTTCGATTCGTATAAGTCTCTGGAAGCCGAAACAGGTCGGCGGACCGGGCGGCCGCGCCCCCGGGCCCTCGCCTGATCGGCGCAGTACCGACGAGGGAGAGACGATGCAACCGTTCGCGCTCAACTACGCGCGCCCGGCAGTGGAGTTGGAAGCTGCCATTCCGTACGTGTACGACGCCGGACTGCAGTTGAACGTACTCCGCGACGGACGGGTCGCGGCCTCAGACTTCGCCCTGTTGAGAGAGTTCGGCACCACGACGTCCACCGCCGGCTCCAAGACGCACTTCGACGACTGACCTCGGGCCGCCGACGATGACCGTACTGATCCTCACCTGCGAGGAGGACGTCACCGCGGACATGGTGGTCGTACACCTGAACGCGACGGGGGTTCCTGTGGTCCGGGTCGATCCCGCGGATCTGACCGGTGGAGTCGCGCTCTCGGGGGAGTATGTGCACGGCCGGTTCCGCGGGCATCTGTCCGCCGGGGGGCGGCTGGTGAGCATCGGGGGGCTCCGGTCCGTGTGGGTGCGCCGGCCCGGCGTCCCGGCCGCGCGGGCGGCCCAGCCTTCCGCGTGGCTGACCGAGGAGGCCGCCCAGGCGCTCTACGGCATGCTGCGCAGCTCGGGCGTGCGCTGGATGAACGACCCCGACGCGGCGCGCCGGGCCCGGCACAAGCCGTGGCAGCTGCGTCTCGCCCAGAGATGCGGCCTGCCCGTGCCCGCGACGCTGATCACGACCTTCCCGCGCGCCGCCCGCGAGTTCGCGGAGCGTTACCCGGAGCTGGTGGTCAAGCCGGTGTCGGGCGCGCATCCGCAGGACCCGCCGCGGGCCGTGCCGACCAGCCGGGTCGCGCCGGACGCGGACTTCTCGGCCGTCGCGTTCGGGCCGACGCTGCTGCAGCGGCGGATCACCAAGCGGGCCGACGTCCGGCTCACCGTCGTGGGCGAGCGGATGCTGGCCGCCCGCAAGGCGACCGCGGACGACGCGGACCCGGACGAGGTCGACGTGCGGTTCGCCGCGCCCGGCTCGCCGTGGCTCCCGGTCGACGTGCCGTCCCGCATCGCGCCCGGTGTGTTGTCCTATCTGCGGGAGGCCGGACTGGCCTACGGCGCTTTCGACTTCGTGGAGGACTCCGACGGGACCTGGTGGTTCCTGGAGTGCAACCAGTCGGGGCAGTTCGGGTTCGTCGAGGTGGAGACGGGTCAGCCGATCGCGCGGACCATCGCCGAGTGGCTGGCCCGGCCGGTGCCGGTCCAGCCGTCCCATGTCAACGGTTCCGACACCACGGTCCGTTGAGCACCCGGGCCCGGCGGTCCCGGGCCCGCCCTGTCGTTCACTGCGGGCGCGGGCCGGGGAGCATGCCCGCGCGCTGCCAGCCCGTGCCCGGGGAGTGCGGACGGTCGTAGCCGGAGTGCGGACGGTCGTAGCCGAGGGACTGTGAGGGCCGCATGACCAGCTCCAGTTCCCTGCTCACACGTTCGGCCTCGCGGCGCACCTGTGCGGGTACGTCGCCGCGCTCCGCGATGAGTCGGTCGTAGATGGGGGAATCCTGGAACACCCGTCAACGCGCCTTTCTGCTCGTCGGCCCCGTGATGGGGCGAGACTGCGAGTGTAGGCGGCGTGATGTCCCGGAGTGTGAATTCCTTGGGATGACTTGACGCAGACCGGACATCCGTGACAGGCGGGGGCGGGGCGTGCTCAGGCTCCCGTCGTGGAACCCGGCCGGACGATCATCAGGACGGTGACCGTGGCCCACAGCAGGTTGAAGATGCCGGTGAACATGGCGAGTTGCACGGTGTCCCGGTGGTCGGGGGCCCGCTCGTCCTTCAGCCGGTCGAGGAGTTCCTCCTGGCGGGGCAGGACGAAGGCCACCAGGACGCCGGCGGCCGCGGCGGTCAGGGCGATGGAGGTGATGAGCCATCCGCTGCCGAGGACGCCCATCGCGGCCGCGGTGGCGAACCCCAGGGCCGGGACGGTCAGCCCGACACCGGCGTAGACGCGGCAGATGCGGTGCAGGAGCGCCGGAGTGCCGATGCCGTCCGAGGCCGTCCAACGTCGCGCGGCGGGCGGGAACATACTGGCCGCGACGGTCACGGGACCGACGGCGACGATGGCGGCCAGGACATGGAGGGACAGCAGGATCTTGGTCACCGGGGCTCTTTCCGTGAATGCGGTCGACGGGCCCACGCTAGGACGCCCCCGCGGACGCGCCCATGGGCTGGAACGACATCTTCCAACGGGTTCTCGCCACCTCGCCCAACCTGGCTCATCTCTTCAGGACCGCCGCTGTCCCCACGTCACGGGGTTGGCGGGAAGCCGCCTAGGGTGGCGGTCATGCACTCCGTGGCGATCCTGGTTCTCGATCACGTGGTGCCGTTCGACATGGCGGCGCCCCAGCAGACGTTCGCCTGGACACATCTGCCGGACGGGAGGCCCGCCTACCGGGTGCGGCTGTGCGCCGAGACGCCCGAGGTGCGCGCGGACGGCGGCTTCACCCTGCGGATCGAGCGGGGGCTGGACGCGCTGGCCGAGGCGGACACCGTCATCGTGCCCGGCTGCTCCCCCGACGCCGCACCGCCGTCCGCACGCGTGCTGGCGGCCCTGCGGGAGGCGGCCGAGGCCGGGACCCGGATCGCGTCGGTGTGCGTCGGCGCCTTCGTCCTGGCGGAGGCGGGGCTGCTGGACGGCCTGCGCGCCACCACGCACTGGGTGGCCGCCGGCGAACTGGCCCGCCGTTTCCCGCGGGTCGAGGTCGAGCCGGACGTGCTGTACGTCGACAACGGGCAGATCCTCACCTCGGCCGGGGCCGCCGCCGCGCTGGATCTGTGTCTGCACATGATCCGCCGCGACCTGGGATCGGCCGTCGCCGCCAACATCGCCCGGATGTCGGTCATGCCGCTGGAACGCGAGGGCGGGCAGGCCCAGTTCATCGTGCACGAGCATCCGCCGGTGCCGCGGGGTTCGGCTCTGGAACCCCTGCTGGAGTGGATCGAGGACAACCTCGCGCACGAGGTGACACTGGGTGCGCTGGCCGCACGGGCGGGGATGAGCGAGCGGACCTTCAGCCGGCGTTTCCGCGAGCAGACCGGCACCACGCCGCTGCAGTGGCTGCTGCGGGCGCGGGTGCGGCGCGCCCAGTACCTGCTGGAGAGCTCCGACCACTCCGTCGAACGGATCGCGCGCCAGGCCGGGTTCGGCTCGCCGACCGCGTTCCGGGAGCGGTTCCGCAAGGTGGTGGGCACCACGCCGTACGCCTACCGGACGGCGTTCCACGGGCGGAGAGACGCCTCGGCGGCCCCTTCCTAGGGGCCGCCGAGGCGCACTGCCCGGTCCCTGCCGGGCCTCAGATCCGTCAGCCGACCAGCGTCAGGCCGTTCTCCCCGCCCGCGTCGGCGGCGTCACGCCGCTCTTCGGTGAGCAGCAGGACATCGGCCTTCGCGATGGCGTCACTGATGTCGGACGTCCCCATCATCACGCACAGCGTGTAGCTGACGTCCTCCAGTTCGCGTGCCGCCGTCGGCACGTGCCTCTCCGACTGAGCGATCCTCAGCGACGCGTACCGCGTCAGCAACTCCCTGACGATCTTCCGGTCCGGTACAAGCACGTAGCGCCCCTCTCTCTGTTTTCGCTGCGTATGCCCGAACCACGCGGAAACATTCACACGATTTTCTCACCTGGGTCAGATTTGACGAGAAGTGATCGAATGCGACCGGTCTTAGGCGATCTGACCGCTGTGCAGGGCCGCGTAGACCCCACCCCGGTGCAGGAGCTCCTCGTGTGTGCCGATCTCCTCGACCCGGCCGTCACCCATCACCACGATCCGGTCGGCGCCCTGGACGGTGGACAGCCGGTGCGCCACGACGAACGTGGTGCGCCCGTGCAGCAGCCGGACCAGTGCCGGCCGCAGGGCCGCCCGTACCGTCTCCTCGTCGGCATCGTCCATTCCGTAGGCGACGTTCTCGCGGATCGTGCCGTCGACGAGGACCGACTCCTGCGGCACCACCGACAGGAAGCGGCGGTAGGTGCGCAGGTCGAGGGCGTTCATGTCGGCGCCGTCGAGCAGCAGCCGGCCCGAGGTGGGCCGGATGAAGCCGATGACGAGGTTGAGGACGGTGGACTTGCCCGCGCCGGACGCGCCCACGAGGGCGACGGTCTCGCCCGGCGCGACATCGAGGGTGAAGTCCCGTACGGCGGTGCGCCCGTCGGTCCCGTAGGCGTAGTCGACCTGCTCGAAGGTGACGGCCCCGCGCAGGGCGGTCAGTTCGGCCTTGCCCTCGTTGTCCTCCAGTTCGGGGGCCTGGAGGACCTCGCCCACCGAACGGACGGACTCCAGGCCCTTGGTGATGACCGGGGCGAGGCCCGCCAACGTTGTCGTGGAGTTGGTGAGGGTGGTCAGGAAGGCGCTGAGCATCACGACGTCGCCGGCGGTGACGCCCCACACGCCGTGGTACGACAGGAGTGCCGCACCGGCCAGGACCAGCACGCCGACGACGTTGAGGACGACCCAGGCCAGCGATCCGAACCGGCCGTTGACGAGGTCGAGGCGCAGGCCCGAGGTGAGCAGCCGGTTCAGGGTGCCGTTCATGCGGCCGGTTTCGGCGGTCTGCTGGACCATCTGCTCGACCGTCTCCACGTCCCGCACGACCCTTGGCCTGGAGCACGCCGGCACTGACACGGGAGTGGTAGCCGATGGAGAGCTGCTGCATGCGGGTGCACAGGGCGGAGCGCAGGGTGGTCCCCATGCGGCGGACGCTGCCGTAGAGGAGCCGTACGTACAGCACGTGCAGCGGGTAGTTGATCAGCAGGATGAACAGGATGGCCGGTGCTGGCCCACAGGCGGCTGACCGGCTGGTGCTGGACGACGGTGTCGATGATGGACGCGGTGATCAGTGGCAGCAGCCAGACGGGGCTGTGCTTGACGGTGAAGACGGCGACGGCGGCGAGGAGCCGCCGCCGGTCCGCGCGCAACAGACAGGCGAGGGTGCGGACCGGGTGCTCGCCCCGGCAGCGGTGGTCGAGCGGTCTCTCCCACGGCGATGCCATCGGTGGTGTCCTCCCGGGTTGCCGGTGCGCGGGGCGGGCGCGTGCTTGGTCGTGTGCACCAGAAGACCCGGGGCGGCGTGCGGCCGTCCCCGGGTCTCGTGGTCTGCTCAGGCGGCGTCCAGCTCCGCCAGTTCGTCCGCCGTCAGGACGAGATCGGTGGCGGCGAGCGAGTCGCGGATCGTCTCGGGCCGGCTCGCGCCCGGGATCGGGACGACGACCGGCGACTTGGCGAGCATCCAGGCCAGGCACACGCGCTGCGGGCTCACCCCGTGCGCCTCGGCGATGCGGGCGAAGGCGGCGTGACCCGAGCCGAGTTCACCCGCCTTCGAGATCCCGCCGAGGGGGCTCCAGGGCAGGAAGGCGATCCCGAGTTCGTCGCACAGGCGCAGTTCCGGCTCGCTGGAGCGGAAGGCCGGGGAGAACTGGTTCTGTACGGAGACCAGGCGCCCGCCGAGGATCTCGCCGGCCTGCCGGATCTGCTCGGGGTTCGCGTTCGAGATGCCGGCCATGCGGATCTTGCCCTCGTCCAGCAGGTCGCGGACCGCGCCGACGGACTCGGCGTAGGGGACGCGCGGGTCGGGGCGGTGGAACTGGTAGAGGCCGATGGCCTCGACGCCGAGCCGGCGCAGGGAATCCTCGCAGGCCGCCTTGAGGTGGCGGGGAGTGCCGTCGAGCGTCCAGCTCCCGTCCCCGGGACGGAGGTGGCCGCCCTTGGTCGCGACCAGGACGTCGCCGCCGCGGTCGTGTGAGGCGAGGGCCTTGGCGATCAAGGTCTCGTTGTGTCCGACCTCGTCGGCGTCGCGGTGGTACGCGTCCGCGGTGTCGATCAGGGTCACTCCGGCATCGAGAGCGGCGTGCAGGGTGGCGAGGGAGCGGTCCTCGTCCGGTCGTCCTTCGATGGACATGGGCATCGCGCCCAGGCCGATCGCGCTGACCTCGACGTCACCGATGCGGCGGGTGTGCATGGGTTCGTGACCCCTTCCGGCTGTCGGGCGATGGTGCACTCCAGCCTGGACGCCGCGCGGCCGGGGGTCCAATAGAAGAAGGAGAACGCATTCAGCACTCGGACCGCTGAATCGCGCCCGGCCCACGGAGGCCCCCTTGTCACACCTGGATGAAACCCCGCGCCCGAGGACTCACCTCCCCCACACAGACCGGCGATCCGTAGGGCATTCCTCCGCCTCGCTGCCATATTCGAGAACCACTTCGGAGGTGGTTGTGAGCACAGAGGTGACAGCATCCGGTCCGGGGGAGACGGCCACGCACCCGCCCGGAGACACCGCGGAGCGCGTCGCCGGCCTGGAGCACCGCCGGGAGCGGGCGGTGGCTCCGGGCGGTCCGCGCAGACGCGGGGAGTTCTCGGCCCGGGAGCGGATCGAACGGCTGGTGGACAAGGACTCCTTCACCGAGACCGGTCTGTTCGTGCGGGCCCGGCCCGCCGGGCCCGACGCCCGCCGCCCCTACGGCGACGGCGTGGTCACCGGGTACGGCACGGTCGACGGCCGCCCGGTGTGCGTGTTCGCCCAGGACTCCACCGTGTTCGGCGGCAGCATGGGCGAGGCCTTCGGTGAGAAGACCGTCGCCCTGATGGAGCTGGCCCTGAAGACGGGCTGCCCGGTGATCGGCCTGAACGACTCCGGCGGTGCCCGGATCCAGGAGGGTGTCGCCGCCCTCGCGCTCTACGCCGAACTGGTCCGGCGCAACGTCAAGGCATCGGGGGTGATCCCGCAGATCTCCGTCGTCCTAGGTCCGTGCGCGGGCGGTGCCGCCTACTCGCCGGCGATCACCGACTTCACGGTGATGGTGGACGGCGCCTCGCACATGTTCGTCACCGGCCCCGACGTCATCGAGACGGTCACGGGCGAGCGCACCACCGCCGAGGAACTGGGCGGCGCCCGCACCAGCAACACGGTCAACGGCAACGCCCACTTCCTGGCCGCCGACGAGGAGGACGCCCTCGACACCGTGCGCGACCTGCTGTCGTACCTGCCGGCCAACAACCTGGAACGGCCCCCGGAATACGCCCCCGGGCCCGCCCCGGCCGGGGACGGACTCGACGAGATCGTCCCGGACCGGCTCGGCGAGGCCTACGACATGCGGGACATCCTGCACGCGGTCGTCGACGACGGTGAACTGCTGGCGGTGCAGGAGCTGTTCGCGCCGAACATCATCTGCGCCCTGGCCCGCGTCGAGGGCCGTTCGGTGGGCGTTGTCGCCAACCAGCCGCTGCACGCCGCCGGGGTCCTCGACATCGACGCGTCCGAGAAGGCCGCGCGGTTCGTCCGGTTCTGCGACGCGTTCGGCATCCCGCTACTGACCTTCGCCGACGTGCCCGGCTATCTGTCCGGGGTGCGGCAGGAGCAGGCCGGGATCATCCGGCGCGGCGCGAAACTGCTGTACGCCTACGCCGAGGCCACCGTCCCCAAGGTCACGGTCGTGGTGCGCAAGGCGTACGGCGGCGGCTACGCGGTGATGGGATCCAAGCACCTGGGCGCCGACGTCAACCTCGCCTGGCCCACCGCGCGGATCGCCGTCATGGGCGCCGAGGGGGCCGTGGGTGTCCTGCACCGGCGTGAACTCGCCGCGTCCGACGACCCCCAGGCGCTGCGCGCCGACCTCCTCGCCGCATACGAACGCACCCACGGCACCCCGTACCTCGCCGCCGAGCGCGGCTACGTCGACGCCGTCATCGCGCCGCGCGAGACGCGCGAGCAGATCTGCCGCGCCCTGCGCGCACTGCGCGGCAAACGCGCCCCGATGCCGGAGCGCCGGCACGGCAACATCCCCCTCTAGCCGCCCTCTTCTCCCCCTCCCTCCCTTCTTCTGCGACCCGTAGGCCGATCCGCGCCGTGAGGAGCCCCGCCTGATGGACAGCCGCCGCCCCCCGCTCGCGCCCGCGTGCCCCACGCTGCCCGAGTACGTACGGCACTGGGCCGAGACCACCCCCGACCGCCGGGCCTTCACCTTCGTCGAGCACCCGGCGCCGCACTCGCGCGGAGTCCACCGCACCCTGACCTGGCGCCGGTTGAACGTGCGGGTGCGGGCGCTCGCCGCGCGCCTCGCCGACGAGGCCGGGCCCGGGGACCGGGTCGCGCTGCTGTGTCCGCAGGGCACGGAGTACGTGGCGGCGTTCCTCGCGGCCCTGTCCGCCGGGCTGGTCGCCGTGCCGCTGTACACGCCGGGCCTGCCCGGGCACGCGGACCGGCTCGCGGGTGTCCTGGCCGACGCACGTCCCTCGGTGGTGGTGACCACGAGCCGGACCCGGGCGGAGGTGCGGGACTTTCTCGGGTCCGGCCGCCCGAGGATCGTCGTCGCGGACGAGGTGCCCGACGACGCGGGCCGGGACTGGCAACCGGTCGCCCCGGACCCCGGGGCGACCGCCTACCTCCAGTACACCTCCGGTTCGACCCGCGCCCCGGCCGGCGTGGAGATCAGCCACGGCAACGTCGTCGCCAACGCCCGCCAGGCCCTGGCCGCCTACGGCCTCGACACCCGCCCGATGACCAGCGTGGGCTGGCTGCCGCTCTACCACGACATGGGGCTGGTGCTCAGTGTCGCGGCCCCGGTGGCGCGCGGGGCGCTGTCGGTGCTGATGGACCCGGCGGCGTTCCTGCACGAGCCGGTGCGGTGGCTGCGGCTGCTCACCGCGCATCCGCACGCCGTGAGCGCCGCGCCCAACTTCGCCTACGACTACTGCGTCGCGACCGTCACCGCCGAACAGAAGGAGGCGCTGCGGCTGGACCGGGTGACGGCGTTGATCAACGGCAGTGAGCCGGTCCGACCGGGCACCGCCGACCGCTTCCACGCGGCCTTCGCGGACCGGGGCCTGCCGCCCGGGACGCACTGCCCGTCGTACGGACTGGCCGAGGCCACGGTGTTCGTGTGCGCGGCCCGGCCGGGTGAGCCGCTCAGCCGGTTCGCGCTCGACCGCGACGCCCTGGCGGCCGGAAAGGCCCTGCCCGCGCGACCCGACGATCCCCGGGCGGTGCTGCTGGCGGGTTGCGGCACGCCGGCGGGTCAGCGGGTCCGGGTCGCCGACCCGGTGACGCGGGTGCCGCTGCCGGAGGGCGAGGTCGGTGAGATCTGGGTGCAGGGGCCGAACGTGGGCCGCGGCTACTGGAACCGGGACTCGGAGGAGGTCTTCGGCGCGGAGTTCGCGGACGCCGTGGCCGGTCCGGGCCGCTGGCTGCGCACGGGCGATCTGGGGACGGTGCTGGAGGGGCAGCTGGTCGTCACGGGACGGCTGAAGGACCTGATCATCGTCGACGGGCGCAATCACTACCCGCAGGACGTCGAGGCGTCGGCGCAGGAGGCGCACGAGGCGGTGCGCCGGGACCGGCTCGCCGCCTTCGCCGTGCCGGGCGCTGCCGGTGGCGAGTGCGCGGTGGTCGTGGCGGAGCACGCGCGGACCGCGCACCTCGCCGAGGCGGACGTGGCCGCGCTGGTGCGTGCCGTGCGCGGCGCCGTGTCCGCCCGGCACGGGCTGCGGCTGGCCGATGTCGTCGTGGTGCCGCCGGGCACGGTGCCGCGCACCTCCAGCGGCAAGGTGTCCCGGGCGCTGACCCGCGCCCGCTATCTGGAGGGTGCCTACGGCGGGCAGGTCCGGGCGGGTGCCGCGGTATGAGGTCCGCCGACGAGGCCGCGCTGCGCCGGCTGATCGCGGAGCGGGTGGCCGCCTGGAACGGCACGTCCCCGGACGACGTCCCGATGGACCAGCCGCTCGCGGACCTCGGCATGGCCTCGCGGGACGCCGTCGCCCTGGCCGGCGAGCTGTCCCGCGCCACCGGCCGGGAGCTGCCGGCGACACTGCTGTGGGAGACACCCACCGGTCAGGCCCTGGTGGCGCGGCTGTGCGAGACACCTGCGCCGGGTGCCGGGATGGCCCCCGTGCCGCGCCCCGCGGTTCCGGGCGGGACGGCCGAACCGGTCGCGGTCGTCGGGGTCGGTTGCCGCCTGCCCGGCGGTGTCCACGGCCCGGACGACTACTGGCGGCTGCTCAGCGAGGGTGTCGACGCGATCCGGAGCGTCCCGGAGGACCGCTGGCGCGACTTCACCGCGTTCCCGCCCGCCGACGCCCATCCGTACGGCGGCTATCTGGACGACATCGCCGGGTTCGACGCGGACTTCTTCCGCATCACCCCGCGCGAGGCCGCGGTGATGGACCCCCAGCAGCGGATCCTGCTGGAGGTCGTCCACGAGGCGCTCGACCACGCCGCCGTGCCGGCCGGGTCCCTGGCGGGCACGGCCACCGGTGTGTTCGTCGGCATCTCCGCACCGGAGTACGGGCAGTTGACGGGAGCCGACCCGGCCACCGTCGACCCCTGGGCCCCGGCCGGGGGCGCGCTCGGTGTCGCCGCCGGACGGCTCGCCTACGTCCTGGACACCCGGGGGCCGAGCCTGGCCGTCGACACGGCCTGCTCCTCCTCGCTGGTGGCCGTGCACCACGCCTGCGTCAGCCTGCGCACGGGCGAGAGCGACACGGCGATCGCGGCCGGGGTCAACCTGCTGCTGTCGCCGGTCGTCACGGTCGCCTTCCGCCGAGCGGGCGCCCTCGCCCCGGACGGGCGGTGCAAGCCGTTCTCGGCGCGGGCCGACGGCATCGGGCGCGGCGAGGGGTGTGCGGCGGTGATCCTGAAGCGGCTGTCCGACGCCGAGCGGGACGGCGACCGCGTATTGGCTGTCATCCGCGCCAGCGCCGTCAACTCCGACGGCCGCTCCAACGGCCTGATGGCACCCAACCCGGCCGCCCAACTGGCGCTGCTGCAAAGGGCGTACGCGCAGGCCGGGCTCACCGCGGAGCACGTCGACTACGTGGAGGCGCACGGCACGGGCACACCGCTGGGCGATCCGATCGAGGCGGGTGCGCTCGGCGCGGTGCTCGGCGCGGGACGGGACCCCGACCAGCCGCTGCTGCTGGGGTCCGCCAAGGGCAACCTCGGCCATCTGGAGTCCGCCGCGGGCATCGCCGGCCTGGTGAAGACCGTGCTGGCCCTGCACCACGACGGCATCCCACCGTCCCTGCACTGCGAGGGGGGCAGTTCCCTCACCGATCCCCGGCTGCGGGTGGTGACCGAGCCCGAGCCCTGGCCGCGCTACGGCGGCACGGCCGTCGCGGGCGTCTCCGGGTTCGGTTTCGGCGGCACCAACGCCCATGTGGTGCTGGAGGAAGGACCGCCCGGCCTGGTCCCGGTACGACCGGCCGGGGAACCGGCCGCCCGTCTGCACCTGCTCTCCGACCTCGACGGCGAGCGCCTCCGTGACACCGCGGGCAGGCTCGCCGGCCGGCTGCGGGACGGCGCCGCGCACCCCGCCGACGTGGCCCGGACCCTGGCCGGCCGTACGGGACGAGGGCCCGTGCGTGCCGCCGTGGTCGCCCGTGACCGGGACGAACTGGCCGACGCGCTGGACGCGTTGGCCTCCGGGCGCCCGGACCCACGGGTGACGACCGGGGACCGCGACCGCGTGGGGCGCGGCCCGGTGTGGATCTTCTCCGGGTACGGCAGTCAGTGGCCCGGCATGGGGCGCCGGTTGCTGGCCGAGGAGCCCGCGTTCGCCGCCGCCGTCGAGAAGCTCGACCCGCAGCTCGCCCCCGAGTGCGGGCTGTCCCTGTACGACCATCTGTCCTCGGGCGATGGTCTGGACCGTCTGGAGGTCGCCCAACCGGTGCTGTTCGGCCTTCAGCTGGCACTCGCCGAGTTGTGGCGTTCCCACGGTGTCGAGCCCTCCGGCGTGATCGGCCACTCCATGGGCGAGGTGGCGGCGGCCGTGTGCGCGGGCGCGCTGGACGTGGCGGACGGGGCGCGCGTCATCGCCGTACGGGCCCGGCTGCTGAGCGGTCTGCGGGGCGGTGCGATGGCCGTGGTGGACCTGGACGACTCCGAACTGGACGCGCTGGCACGGGACTTCCCGGAGGTGCATGTCGCCGTGCACTCCTCCCCGCGGCACAAGGTCGTCACGGGTGACGAGGCCGCGGTGGCGGGGCTCGTGCGCCGGCTGGAGGGGCAGGGCCGGGCGGCGAGGGCCATGCGGGTCGTCGGCGCCGGGCACTCGCCGCAGGTGGACGAGCTGTTGCCGGAGCTGGTGAACGCGCTGTCCGGCATCCGGGGGCGGCGGCCGCACGTCCCGGTCTACTCCACGGTCCTCGACGACCCGCGCGGGGACTGCCTCTTCGACGCCGCGCACTGGGCGGCCAACCTGCGCAGGCCCGTGCGGCTGGACCGGGCGCTGGCGTCGGCCGCGGCCGACGGCCACACGGCCTTCGTCGAGATCTCCCCCCACCCCGTGCTGACGGGAGCCGTCGCCGACACCGTGCCGGGCGCCCTCGCCCTGGCCACACTGCGCCGGGACGCCGACGGGTCGGAGGCGTTCGCCGGGCAACTGGGCGCCCTGTACGCGGCGGGACAGCGACTGCCCGTGCCGCCGGGGCGGGTCGTCGACCTGCCGCTGCCCCGGTGGCGGCACGTACGGCACTGGTGGACGGACGGCCGGGCCGCCCGCATGGAGCCGCTGCCGGAGGAACCTCCCGCCTCGGCGACCGGGCCCTCCTCGGTCCTGGCCCGCCTGACCCACCACATCGCCGCCGTCACCGGCCACTCCCCTGCCCGGATCACCCCGGGCACCGCGTGGGCGGACCTCGGCCTGGACTCGCTGATGGCGGTCCGGGTCCGCACGGCCGTGGAGCGCGAGTTCGGCATCGAACTGCCCCTGCGTGAGCTGTTCGCCGCCGTCACCGTCGAGGACGCCGCCACCCGGGTCGAACGCGCCCTCCCCCGGGACGACACCCCGGTGCGACCACTGCGCGCCACCGGCTCGCGGCCCCCGCTGTTCCTCGCCCACGCCGCCGGTGGCCCGGTCAGCGTCTACCGCACGCTGACCGAACTCCTCGGCGACGACCAGCCGGTGTACGGGCTGGAGCGGATCGAGGAAGCCGGGACCGTGCCCGAGAAGGCTCGGCGCTACGCAGAGGCGATCAACACCGTCCGCCCCGACGGCCCCGTGCTGCTGGGCGGTTGGTCCTTCGGCGGCTTCGTCGCCCAGGAGACCGCCCGGCAGCTGACCGCCGCCGGGCGGGAGGTGCGGCTGGTCGTGCTCATCGACTCCGTACGGCCCCTCCCCCGCCCGGGGTCGACGCGGTCCGACCGGATCCGGGCGCACTTCGAGGGCTTCGCCCGCCATGTCGCCGACGCCTACGGCGTGCGACTGGAGTTGCCGTACGACGCGCTCGTGGCGATGGACGACGACGCGACCCGTATCGACGCCGTGCTGCGCGCCCTGCGGGAGGCCGCCGACGTTCCGCCCGCGGCGCTGGAGCACCAGCGGTCCTCCTACCTGGACATGGGCATCGGCGAGTCGCACAGCCCCGCCCCCCACGACGGGCCGGTGGTCCTCTACCGCGCCACCGAACCCGCGCCGCACACCGTGCGCGACCCCGCGTACGAGCGGGACGACCCGGCGCTGGGCTGGGACGAGGTGTGCCCACGTCTCCAGGTGGTGCCGGTGGCCGGTCACCATCTGTCGCTGCTCGATCCGCCGCACGTCGGCGAGATCGCCGCCCATCTGAGCCGGACACTCGCCGATCCGGCCCCCTGACCTGGAACCCGAGGAGCCGTCATGCCCCACCTGCCGCAGCAGCCCGCCGCCGGAGTGTCCCGGCGCACCGTCGCCAGAGCGACGGCCGCCGCCGGTCTCGCCGCCCTGTTCGGCGCCGCGGCCGGCACGGCCCCGGCCCGGGCGGCCACCCGGCTCGGGCCGCGCACGCTGGACGTGTCCGTGCCCTCCGCGGCGCTCGGCCGCAGCGCGCCGGTCCGGCTGATCCTGCCGTCGGACTTCGGCACGCGCCCGGAGAAGAGGTACCCGGTGCTGTACCTGCTGCACGGCGCGCACGACGACTACACCTCGTGGACCCGGGAGACGGACATCGAGGCGTTCACCGCCGGCCGCGACCTGATCGTGGCGATGCCGGACGCGGGCCCCACCGGCATCCCGAGCGTCTGGCGCGGCGGCCCCGACTACGAGACGTTCCAGCTGAAGGAGGTGCCGGCCCTGCTCGCCCGGGACTACCGGGCCTCCGGCGTACGGGCGGTCGCGGGGGTGTCCACCGGCGGATACGGGGCCATGGCCCACGCGGCCCGTCATCCCGGGGCGTTCACCGCGGCGGCCTCCTACAGCGGCATCCTCGACACCACGGCCCCGGGTGTTCCCGCCATCATGGACGCGATCGTGGCCCGCGAGAACCTGCCGGCCGCGTCCCTCTGGGGAAATCCGGTCTTCAACCTCCTGACCTGGCGGGACTTCAACCCGCGCGCCCGCGCCACCGGGCTGCGCGGCACCGCTCTGTACGTGTCGCAGGGCAGCGGGGTGGGCGGCGGCGGTGATCCGCTGCCCGGGATCCTGGAGAGCGCCCTGTGGCCCTCGGCCCAGGGCTTCGCCCGCACCCTGGCCCTCATGGGGTTGCCGGCCACCACGCACTTCTACGGAGGAGGCGGGCACGACTGGGCGCATTGGAAGCCGGAGTTCACGGCCTCGTGGCCTGTCCTCGCCCGTGCGCTGGGGGTGCCCGAGTGACGGAGGTGCCGTCGGGGCACGGAACGGAACGGAGGGGTCGTCCGTCCTACACAGGACTCCCCACTCGTCCCACAGGCGACAGCCCGCGGGTGAGCCGCTTCCGGTCGAAAGGAGTGTCCGTGATGGCTGTGCCCGCCCCGCACGGCGTGCCGGACCGCCCCGCTGCCCCGCAGTTCCCCCCTGAGCTGGCGAAGGTGCTGCGCGCCGATCTGGCGGCCGTCGCCGACGAGGTGGAGGAGGAGGTGCGCCGCCAGGTCCCCGAGTACGCCCGGCCCGCCGACGGCACGTACCGCCAGAACCTGCGGTCCGGGGTGGTGCAGGCCCTGACCCTGTTCGTCGACCACATCGCCGACCCGCGCGACGACGGGGGCGCGATCGCGGCGACGTACTACGAACTCGGGCGGGGCGAGGCCCTGGAGGGCCGCAGCCTGGACGCGCTGCAGTCCGCGCTGCGGGTCGGCGGGATGTGTGCCTGGCGGCAGATGGGCCGTACGGCGGAGGAACTCGGGCTGGACTCCACGGTCGTGGCCGGGCTGGGGGAGCTGGCGTTCCGGACCGTGCACGAGGTCGCGCAGGCGGCCGCGTCCGGGTACGCCGAGGCCCGGCTGCGCAGCTCCGACGAGCTGGAGCGGCGCCGCAAGCGCCTGCTGGACCTGCTCCTGGAGGACGGGCCGGTGGCGCTGGAGGCCGTACAGGACCTGGCGCACGGCGCGCGCTGGCCCGTGCCGCGGACGGTCGCCGTCGTGGCGCTTGCGGCGGCGCCGGACCGGCGGGAGGAGGACCGGCCGCTGGCGGCGGCGGGGGCGCTGGTGGACATGGGGTCCCGCCCGCCGCGCATGCTGGTGCCCGACCCGGACGGCTCCGGTGGCATCGGCGGCCGGGCGTTCACGCTCGCGTTGCGCGGCCGGCCCGCCGCGATCGGCCCGACGGTGGCGGTCACCGAGGCCGCGCAGTCGCTGCGCCTGGCCACCCGGGCGCTCGGGTTGATGGGCCGTGGGGTGCTGCCCCGCCAGGGCGTGGTGCGCTGCGACGAGCATCTGTCGACGCTGCTGCTGTACGGCGACGAGCCGCTGCTGGGGCGGCTCCAGGCGCGGGTCCTGGCGCCCCTCGACACGGTCTCGGCGGGGCAGCGCGACCGGCTCGCCGAGACACTGCTGGCCTGGCTGCTCAGCGGCAGCAACGTGCCGGACGTCGCCGCGCGGCTGCACATCCACCCGCAGACGGTCCGCTACCGCCTGCGCCAGCTGGAGAAGCTCTTCGGCGACGCCCTGCACGACCCGGCGACCCGCCTCGACCTCATTCTCGCGTTGCGCGCGGAATCGCTGCACACACGGCAGGACTGACGTCCGCATTCAGGCTCTTGCTCAATCGGCGATAAAAATCTGCGGGGTTTCCATAATCCCGTCCATAACAGCATGCGAGAGAAAGCCCATACGTTCGGGGCGTCCTTTTTCGAAGGCGTTTCACGCGCCTTTCCACGCGGAGGATCCCCCATGCGTATCCGTATGTGTCTCGCGGCGCTGTCCCTGGCCGGCGGGGCCGGGCTCGCCACCCTCTCGGCTCCCCCGGCCATGGCCGCGGCCTGCTCGGACGTCGAGGTCGTCGCGGCCCGCGGCACCTTCGAGCCGGGCACGCTCGGCTTCATCGTCGGCGACCCGGTGTATTCCGCCCTGCAGAAGAAGGCGGCGGGCAAGAACGTGACCAGCTACAAGGTGAACTATCCCGCCGACCTCTCCCCCACGTCCGCGGCACAGGGCAATCTGGATCTGGTGAACCATGTGAAGAGCCAGGCCGCCGCCTGCCCGAGTCAGAAGTTCGTTCTCGTCGGCTATTCGCAGGGCGCGAACGTCGTCGACAACTCCATCGGCATCAGCAGCGCCGGTGCGGTGGTCGGCAGCCCCATCGTGGCCACCCTGCCCGCCGCGGTCGAGCCGAAGGTGGCCGCGGTGCTGCTGTTCGGCAATCCGATCCGGGCCCTCGGCAAGAGCGTCACCGGCACCTACCAGAGCCGCACCCTCGACCTCTGCGCCAAGGGCGACCCCGTCTGCGAGAACGGCGGGGGCGACGTCGGGGCGCACCTGAGCTACCGGGACGACGCCGAGGAGGCGGCCACGTTCGCCGCGGGCAGGCTCTGAGCCCGTCCGGCACGAAGGGGCCCGGGAGGATGACCTCCCGGGCCCCGGGCGTGCGTACCGGACGGGGCTAGCGTGGTGTCCGTGCGAAGCCCGCGAGGCTGGTGGAGACGGGCTCCGGCCGGCCGTTGTTCTGCACGGGCGCGGCGGTCAGGACGTCGAGGTGCTGGTAGCCGTCCGCGACCACCGGGTGCAGGTCGGCCGGGACCCGCCCGGCCAGCAGGCCCTCACCGGCGAGCACGGTGAGCACCGGGTTGGCCTTGAGCCCCTCGGGGTGGACGACGAGCTTCTTCACCTGCGGTGAGGTGGCCAGCTCGATGTCCGTGACCAGCTTGGTCGGGAAGTACTGCTCGGTGAAGTCCAGCGGCTGCTCGGCCAGGCTGCGGGCCAGTTGCCGCACGTCGGTGACCTCTTCGCCGGCGCCGGTGAACGGGGTGCCGTCGGCCGACCGGTGGCCGGGGTCGTCCGCGTCGCCGACGCGGTCGTAGGTGCGCCAGGTGTAGAGCGGACCGTGCGGCCGGTCCGGGATGGCCTTGTACGCGGTCCCGTACAGCCCCGGTCGGGCGTCGCCCCCGTTGGCGGCGGGGAAGCTCTTGTCGGCGATCGGTCCGCCGTCGAAGAAGCCGACACTGGTCTGCAGGAACGCCAGCGGGACGGAGTTGTCGTCCAGCAGCGCCCCGAGCACCGCGCCGTTGGTGAGCCGGAAGTCCCTCACCGACGGCGAGCCGCTGAGGAAGGCGGCGGTGTCCTTGGCGAAGAGGAAGCGGTTGGTGGCCTCGATGTTGAGGTTGCGGGGCAGATAGCCCAGCAGGTCGGCCTCACCGTCGAGGTCCTTCAGCGCGCCCAGGCCCGCGATGCCGAGCAGCGTCATGGTCTCGGGGTTGAGCAGCACCGGCGCGGACAGGGTGCGCGGCAGCACCCCGCTGTCCAGCCCGGCCTGCACGACGCCGTAACCGAGGCCGATGTCGGGCAGGTTGGTGTCGCCGGGGATGCTGCCGCTGAGGTCGCCCAGCGTGGTGGAGACGGTCGTGTCGAGGGCGAAGTAGCCGGCGCACTGGTTGTACCCGGCGTCGGCCGTGGTGGCGCGGTTGCCGTCGAAGTCGGCCGCGGCGAAGTACCCGGTGATGACACCGCCCAGCGAGTGCCCGCCGCACAGCACCTTCCGCTTGCGCAGTGCCGGGGAGGGCAACTCGGCGGTGAGCAGGTCGTACTGGTCGCGTACGGTCTGCTCGATGCCGAGCTTCGCCATCCAGCCCAGCTGGGCGTTGCCGGTGTAGCCGCCGAAGGTCCGGCCGCCGACCTGCTTGCCGCGGTAGTAGTAGTCGACGGCCGTGTGCTGGTCGCCGGAGGCGATGCCGGTGCGGTCCTCCAGACAGTTGGAGCGCCGGTCCAGCGCCCAGAACTCGATGTGCTGCCCCTGCACGGCGGCCCGCGTGACCGTATTGCGGGCGACGCTGTCGAACGCCCCCGCGCCTTCCAGGATGCCGGGCTGGGCGATGAGGATCCGGTCCGCGTCGGCCGACGCGGACGGCCCGTCGGCGGAGCGGTAGCGCAGGTACGACAGCCAGTCGCAGGCCTCGGGGCGGGGCCCGGCCGACTCCGGCAGCGGCGCCTTCACCCGCACCGTCGACTCCGTCACCCCCGTCACGGGTGACGTCGACCGCACCGGCGTCTCGGTGCGCGTGCCCTCGGCGCCTGCGCCCGGAGCGGCGGCCGTGAGTGTCCCGGCGGTCAGCAGTACCGCGAGCACGGCACCGCGCCACTTCCCTCTGTACGTACGGTTCATGTCCATGCCACGGACGCTAGGGCGGTGGCACGACCGCTCTCAGGGAGTGCTGATGAGAACTCAGCTTCCGGATGGCGGCTTGTCACCGGCGGACAGCGCGCCCGGCCCCAGGCCTGAGCAGGGGTCCGTACCGCTTCTGGACGCCACCGAGCTGCGGACCGGCCGTTTCGGGAGCATGGTGGGGCTATGGACGGTCAACCCCCTGTGGTCGTGCAGCCGCCCGCGACGGACGGCGGACGGCTGGTGACCATCCGCGGCGAGCGCATGGGCGTCGCCTACAGCCTCTTCGACGTACTGGACCTGTTGCACCGCGAGGGCCTGCCCACGGCCGACACGGCCGTCGACGACACCGAGCTGATCGAGTGGCAGGGCGGCGGCCCGTACGACTGGAACAGCGGAGCGCCCGAGGAGGCGTGAGCCCGCTTGCGCCGGCCGGAGGACGCCGTGCGGCGTGGGGGCCCGACGCGCTGTCCCCCCGCACGCTCTCCCGTCGGCGCTGCGGCGCCGAAAAGCCCGGTGCTCGACCGGAGCCCCTCCGCTCCGGGCAGGGGACCGGTCGCCGCTCGTCCCGGCCGACGATCGGCTGCGCGTGCGGTGCAAGGCGCGGAGATCGCCCTCGCGGCTCCTCAGCCCGATCCGGCCCGCACTCCCTCGGCCGCCCCGTCGAGGCGGGCGCGCTGGGCGGGTGTCAGCTTCAGGTCGGCCGCCGCGAGGTTCTCCTCCAGGTGCTCGATCCGGGCCGTGCCCGGGATGGGCAGGACGACCGGGGCGCGGTCGAGGAGCCAGGCGAGCGCGACCTGCGTGGGCGTGGCGCCGAGCTCGGCCGCGACGGCGGCGATCCCGGCCTCGGAACCCGTGTCCCCCCAGGCCACCGTCCGCCACGGCAGGAAGGCGATCCCGGCGGCCGCGCACGCGTCCAGCACCGCCTCGTGCTCCCGGTCGAGGAGGTTGTAGCGGTTCTGCACGCTCACGACGTCGACGAGCTCCCGGGCGCGTTCCAGCTCTTCGACGGTGACCTCCGACAGCCCGATCCGGCCCACCAGGCCCTCGGTCTGGAGCTCGCGCAGCGTGCCGAGCTGGTCGGCGAGCGGCGTGTCGGGGTCGATGCGGTGCAGCTGGAGCAGTTCGATCCGCTCGGTCCGCAGCCGTCGCAGGGCCTGCCGGACCTGGTCGCGCAGGATCTGCGGCCGTCCGTCGAGCTTCCACTCGCCGCCGGGGCCGGTGCGCGCGACACCCACCTTGGTGGTGATCAGCAGGCCCTCCGGGTAGGGGTGCAGGGCCTCGGCGAGGAGTTCCTCGTTGGCTCCGCCGCCGTACAGGTGCGCCGTGTCGATCAGCGTGACGCCCAGCTCCACGGCCCGCCGGGCCACCGCCAGGGCGTTCTCCCGGCCGGGACCGGGCCCGGTGGGCAGATGCATGGCTCCGAAACCGAGCCGCCGTACGTCCAGGTCCCCGCCGATGCGGAACGTCGATGCCATCAGCCGCCGTCTCCCCCTCTGCTCAAGCGGCCACGCTAGCAGTGCGGTTGACGATGGACCGGCCGCTGCGGCACCTGGCCCCGCCCGGGCGCCGGCACGCTCGACGAGCCGTTGTCAGCGCCTGGCGCTACGCTGCGCGGAAACTACCCTTTGCCCCCTTCTGGGAGGTTCTCATGGCCGCGCGCCTCAACCCATACCTCAACTTCAACGGCGACGCCCGGCAGGCGATGGAGTTCTACAAGGAGGTCTTCGGCGGCACGCTCGACCTCAACAGCTACGGAGACTTCGGGCAGGCGGACGCCCCCAACGCCGACAAGATCATGCACGGCATGCTGGAGACCACCGGCGGCTTCACCCTGATGGGTGCCGACAACCCGCCGGGCATGGAGTCCGAGCGGGGCAGCTCCTACTCCGTGAGCCTGAGCGGTGACGACGACGCCGAGCTGCGCGGCTACTGGGAGAAGCTGTCCGAGGGCGGCTCGGTGTCGGTGCCACTGGAGAAGCAGATGTGGGGCGACGTGTTCGGCATGTGCACGGACCGCTTCGGCGTCCCCTGGATGGTCAACATCAGCGCACAGAGCTGAACGACCGAGCCCGGCGGTCCCCGACCGTCCGCCCCGAGGCCGCCCGTACGCACCGGTCACCACCGGTGCGTACGGGCGGTCCTCTTTTGTTGGTACGTCCTGACAAACCTGTTGACATCCCTCCGGGGCCGCCGCATAGTACCTGCCACTAGAGCGCGCTAGTGGCGCGCTCCAGTCACCGAGTACACGGGGTCCGCATCCAGGACCGCCGCACCACCCATGACCGCCGCCGCCCCGGGCGCCCACCCACCGCCCGCCTCCCGGACCGGGCGCGGCCCCCTCGTCCCAGCACAGTGAGGTGCACCCGACATGCGCAGACACCGCAGAACCGCCGCCCTGACCACCGCCGTCGCCGTCGGCGCCCTGCTCGCCGCGGGCTGCTCCAGCGGCTCCGGCGGGAAGAAGTCCGAGGACGGCGGCACCGACACCGCCGCGGGCAAGGCCACCACCCCGCGGATGACCGTCGCCCTGGTCACCCACGCGGCGCCGGGCGACACGTTCTGGGACCTGATCCGCAAGGGCGCCCAGGCCGCCGCGGCGAAGGACAACATCAAGCTCGTCTACTCCAGCGACCCCGTCGCCGGGAACCAGGCCAACCTCGTGCAGAACGCCATCGACCAGAAGGTCGACGGCATCGCGCTCACCGCCGCCAAGCCCGACGCCATGAAGGGCGTGGTGGCGAAGGCCAAGGCGGCCGGCATCCCCGTCGTCGGCTTCAACTCCGGCTTGGACGACTGGAAGGAGCTCGGCATGCTCGAGTACTTCGGCCAGGACGAGAACATCGCGGGGCAGGCGTTCGGCGAGCGGCTCAACCGGCTGGGGGCCAAGCACGCCGTCTGCGTCATCCAGGAGCAGGGCCAGGTCGCCCTGGAGGCCCGCTGCGCCGGGCTGAAGAAGGGCTTCGAGGGCACGACGGAGAACCTGTACGTCAACGGCACGGACATGCCCTCGGTGAAGTCGACACTGACCGCCAAGCTCCAGAAGGACTCCTCCATCGACCAGGTGGTCACGCTCGGCGCCCCGATCGCCCTGACCGCCGTGCAGTCGGTGAAGGACGCCGGCAGCAAGGCGAAGGTCGCCACGTTCGACCTCAACAAGGAGCTCGTCGGCGCCGTCCAGGGCGGCAGCATCGAGTTCGCCGTCGACCAGCAGCCCTACCTCCAGGGCTACCTGGCCGTGGACGCGCTGTGGCTGTACAGGACCAACGGCAACGTGAGCGGCGGCGGTACCGCGCCCGTGCTCACCGGACCGGCGTTCGTCACGAAGGACAACGTCGACAGCGTCGCCGAGTTCGCGAAGAAGGGCACGCGCTGACGGAACCGGGCGGCGGGGGCACCCGAGTCAGGCCGGCACCGGCTCCTTCGGGACCGGCCCGCTCGTCCCCCGCACCACGAGCTTGGGGTCCAGCACCGCCTCCCGCGGCTCCAGTTCCCCCTTCTCCAGCCGCTCGACGGCGAAACGGACGGCGTGCTCGGCCATCAGGACGGCGTCCTGGCGGACGGTGGTCAGGCCGATCGGCATCAGGTGGGAGAGGTGGCTGTCGTCGTAGCCGACGACGGAGAGGTCGCGCGGGACGTCCACGCCCGCCCGGGTCAGGGCCATCAGCAGGCCCATCGCGCAC
Source organism: Streptomyces luteogriseus (assembly GCF_014205055.1). Taxonomy (NCBI): domain Bacteria; kingdom Bacillati; phylum Actinomycetota; class Actinomycetes; order Kitasatosporales; family Streptomycetaceae; genus Streptomyces; species Streptomyces luteogriseus. The sequence goes on along the minus strand of NZ_JACHMS010000001.1, from coordinate 8,277,019 downwards.
CGGTCGTTGCCGGCGAGGACCGCCGTCGGCAACGGCTGCCCGCCGTCCCGTTCGGCCAGCAGCAGACGGCCGGTCTCGATGCCGGAGTCCTCGGTGTGGTGACCGGGGATCACCCGCGCCTCGGCCTCCAGCCCGTGGCGGCGCATCGCGGCCCGGTAGGCCCGCCGGCGTTCCGCCGAGCCGGGGCCGCGTCCGCCGTCGATGTGCACGATCCGGCGGTGCCCCAGCTCCACCAGGTGGTCCATGGCCTGCCGGACGCCCTTGCCCTCGGCCGTGTGCACGAAGTCGACCCGGGCGTGGGGCACCCGGCGGCTGACCGACACGGCGACCGTGCGCTGCCCGAGTTCGTCCAGGTAGGCGGACTCGGCGTCCGGGCCGAGCAGGATGACCGCCTCACAGCGGTGACTGAGCAGCGCCTCGACCGCCTTGGCCTCGCTGCGACCCCGGGTCGCCCCGGAGAGCAGCACGTCGTAGCCGAGCCGTTCGGCCTCGGGGTAGATGCCGGTGATGAGGTCCGTGTGGAAGGTCTGCTGCACGGTGAACATGACGCCGAGCGTGCGGCTGCGGCCGCGGGCCAGCAGGCGGGCCGCGCTGTCGGGGCGGTAGCCGATCTCGTCGGCCACGCGCAGGACCCGTTCCCGGGTCTCCCGGCCGGCTCCGGCCTGGTTGCGGAAGACGATCGAGACGAGCGCGCGGGAGACGCCCGCCTTCTCGGCGACGTCCGCCATCGTGGGCCGCTGCCTGCCCGATGCATCCACCTGTGAACCCACCCTCCGACGCCGCACACCTTACGGGGTGCCCCGAACCCGGCCTCGCACGAGGATCCTGCGATCTCCCGGCGACCGGCTATTGACATGACATTTGGACAGGGGTCATCGTACTCGAACTAGAGCGCGCTAGTAGAGCGCGACAGCCAGCGGAAACCGCACGCGAAGGACACCTCTCCATGGCAACGGCGCCTCCCCCTCCCCGTACCACAGTCGGCAATCTCTGCCTCGGGTCCGCCCCCGACTCCTGGGGCGTCTGGTTCCCCGAGGACGAGCACCAGGTGCCGTACACCCGCTTTCTCGACGAGCTGGTCCGGGCCGGCTACGCGTGGCTGGAGCTCGGCCCGTACGGCTACCTGCCCACCGACCCGCAGCGGCTGAAGGCCGAGCTGGACGCACGAGGGCTCAAGGTCTCCGGCGGCACCGCCTTCGGCGCACTCCACCGGCCCGAGGCGTGGGACGAGATGCTCGCCCATGTCCGGCAGGTCGCCGCGTTGACGGCTGCCGCGGGGGCGCACCACCTGGTCTTCATCCCGCCGATGTACCGGGACGAGAAGACGGGTGCGTTCACCGAGTCGCCCGAACTCACCGCCGAGCAGTGGGCCGGGTTCGGACGGGCCGCGGACCGTCTGGGCAGACTGCTGCTGGACGAGTACGACGTGCGGCTGGTGATCCATCCGCACGCCGACAGCCACCTCCAGACGCAAGCCGAGATCGAGCGGCTGCTGAACGAGTCCGACAGCCGCTACACCAACCTGTGCCTCGACACCGGGCATGTGGCGTACGGCGGCGGCGACAACCTCGATCTGATCCGCCGCTTCGGCGAGCGGGTCGGCTACGTCCACATCAAGCAGATGGACCCGGAGATCCTCGCCCAGGTCGCCGCCGAGGGCCTGTCGTTCGGTGAGGCCGTGCGGCGCGGGGTGTGCGTCTCGCCGCCTGCCGGGGTGCCGAACCCGGCCGACGTGGTCGCCGAACTGGCCCGGCTGGGCGCCGAGTTGTTCGTGATCGTCGAGCAGGACCTGTACCCCTGCGCTCCCGAGGTGCCGCTGCCCATCGCGATCGGCACTCGTGAGCACCTGGCCGGCTGCGGTCTGTCGGGTACCCGGCGCCCGAACATCGACAGGTAAGGAGCGGCCATGGACGTCAGGGACGACGCGACACCAGCCCCCACCCCCGCCTCCGTCGGGGAGGACGACGCCCCCACGGCGGTCTCCCGGCGGCTGCGGGTCATCACGGTCATCGCCACGTTCGGGGGCCTGCTCTTCGGCTACGACACGGGCGTCATCAACGGCGCGCTGCCCTACATGACCGAGGACCTCGGCCTGACCCCGGTCACCGAGGGCATGGTCACCAGCTCGCTGCTGCTGGGTGCCGCGCTGGGCGCGGTGACCGGCGGCCGGCTCTCGGACGCGCGCGGCAGGCGGCGCGCCATCCTGCTGCTGGCCGTGCTGTTCTTCATCGGCGCTCTGGGCTGCACGCTCGCCCCGACGACCGCCGTGATGATCGTGGCGCGGTTCGTGCTCGGTCTCGCGGTCGGCGGTGCCTCGGTGACCGTGCCGGTGTACCTCGCGGAGGTGTCACCCGCCGAGCGGCGCGGTGCCCTCGTCACCCGCAACGAACTGATGATCGTCAGCGGTCAGCTGCTGGCCTTCACCTCCAACGCGATCATCGCGCAGGTCGGCGGCGAGTCCGGCGGAGTGTGGCGCTGGATGCTGGTCATCGCCACCCTGCCGGCCGTGGTGCTGTGGTTCGGCATGCTGGTGATGCCTGAGAGCCCGCGCTGGCTCGCCTCACAGAGCCGTTTCGGCGAGGCGCTCGACGTGCTCAAGCAGGTGCGCTCGCGCCCCCGGGCCGAGGCCGAGCTGAAGGAGGTCTCCGCGCTCGCCGTGAAGGACGAGCAGGCCAGGCTCGGCGGCTGGCAGGACATCAAGAGCACACCGTGGGTGCGCAAGCTGATGTTCGTCGGCTTCGGCATCGCCGTCGTGCAGCAGATCACCGGCGTGAACACGATCATGTACTACGGCACGCAGATCCTCACCGACGCCGGTTTCGCCGCCGACAGCGCGCTCACGGCGAACATCGCCAACGGCGTGATCTCGGTGCTGGCCACCTTCGTCGGCATCTGGCTGCTGGGCCGGGTGCCGCGCCGCCCGATGCTGATGACCGGTCAGGTCGGCACCACACTCGCCCTGTTGCTGATCGGCGTCTTCTCGTTGGTCCTGCCCTCCGGCGACCCGAGGGCGTTCGCGGTGCTCGCGATGACGGTCACCTTCCTCGCCTTCCAGCAGGGCGCGATCTCTCCGGTGACCTGGCTGATGCTGTCGGAGATCTTCCCGATGCGGATGCGCGGCTTCGGCATGGGGGTGGCGGCCGTGGTGCTGTGGCTGACCAACTTCGTCATCGGGCTGGTCTTCCCGTCCCTGGTCTCCGGGATCGGGATCTCCAACACCTTCTTCCTGTTCGTGGCGGCGGGCGTGCTGTCCCTCACCTTCGTGAAGCGGTACGTCCCCGAGACCAAGGGCCGCACGCTCGAGACCCTCGAGTCCGAGCTGCGGGCGCGCTTCTCCTGACCATCCTCCTAGGAGTTACACCATGACCGTACGAGTAGGCGTCATCGGCGCCGGAATGATCGGCCAGGACCACATCCGGCGGCTCACCGAGGTCGTCACCGGTGCCGCTGTCACCGCCGTGGCCGACGTGGACGCCGAGCGTGCCGCCGAGGTGGCGGCCCGGGTCGGTGCCGCCACGCTGCCCACCGGCGCGGACCTGGTCACCTCCCCCGACGTGGACGCCGTCCTCGTCACCTCCTGGGGGCCCGCCCACGCCGAGCACGTCCTCGCCGCGATCGCCGCCGGCAAGCCGGTGTTCTGCGAGAAGCCGCTGGCCACGACCGCCGAGGACTGTCTGCGGATCGTCGAGGCCGAGCGGGCGCACGGCCGTCGGCTGGTCCAGGTCGGCTTCATGCGCCGCTTCGACGCCGGCTACCGGCAGATGAAGGAGGTCCTGTCGACCGGTTCGCTCGGAGCTCCGCTGATCGTGCACTGCGCGCACCGCAACCCGACCGTGCCGGAGTCGTACCACTCCGCGATGGCCGCCCAGGACACGGCCGTGCACGAGATCGACGTGCTGCGCTGGCTGCTCGACGACGAGATCGTCTCCGCCCAGGTGGTCACCCCGCGCGCCACGAGCCGGCGATTCCCGCATCTGAAGGACCCCCAGATCATGATCTTCGAGACTGCCTCGGGCGTCCGGATCGACCTGGAGGTCTTCGTCAACTGCCAGTACGGCTACGACATCCAGTGCGAGGTCGTCGGCGAGGACGGCCTGGTCCGGCTGCCCGACCCGGCGGCCGTCGGGGTCCGCACCGCGGCCCGGCACGGCACGGGCGTGCTGCAGGACTGGAAGGACCGGTTCGCGGAGGCCTTCGACACCGAGTTCCGCGAGTGGGTCGCCTCCGTCGCGAGCGGCACGGAACCCACCGGCCCGTCCTCCTGGGACGGTTACGCCGCCACCGTCATCACCGACGCCGCCGTCCGGTCCCTTCAGGCCGGCGGCGAGACCGTCACCACCGACATGAAGCCCCGGCCCGCGTTCTACGGAGGCACCGCGTGAAGATCGCCCTCGACCCGTACATGTTCCGCGCCCTGCCCATCGACGAGATGGTGCGCACGGTCGCCGAACTCGGCTACGAGTACATCGAGTTGTCGCCGCGTGCGGACTTCATGCCGTTCTTCCTGCACCCGCGGGCGGACGACGCGCGGGTGGCGGAGCTGAAGAACGCGCTGCGCACGCACGGTGTTCAGCTGTCATCCGTGCTGCCGCTGTACAAGTGGTCCTCCCCGGACGAGTCCGAGCGGCAGGCCGCCGTCCGCAACTGGAAGCGGATGATCGAGATCACCGCCGACCTCGGTTGCCCCCTGATGAACTCGGAGTTCAACGGGCGCCCCGAGCGCGCCGCCGAGAGCGAGGCGGCCTTCTGGCGCTCACTGGAGGAGCTGCTGCCGGTGTTCGAGCGCGAAGGCATCGCCCTGAACCTGGAGGCCCATCCGGACGACTTCTGCGAGGAGAACACCCCGGCCGTCGACCTCGTGCGGGCGATCAACAAGCCGTGGGTGAACTACCTGTACTGCGCGCCGCACACCTTCCACCTCTCGGGCGCCTCGGAGGCCGGCGCGGACATCGCGCGGATGATGCGCTACGCCGGTGACAAGCTCCAGCACGTGCACATCGCGGACTCCTTCAACCACAAGGGGTCCAGCGGCCTGCGCTACATCCTCAACCCGCCGGGCACCCCGGCCCGGATCCACCAGCACCTGGACATCGGCCAGGGCGAGGTCGACTGGGACGTCTTCTTCGGCACCCTGCGCGAGCTGGGCTTCGACGGGGTCGCGACGGCCTGTGTGTTCGCCTGGGAGGAGCGGGCCCGGGAGTCGTCGGCGTTCATGCTGGACCGCATCCGCAAGGAGCTGGCCGCCTAGGAACGCCGGCGGGCCGGTGCGTCAGGAGCTCGTGAGGATCACGAGCTCCTGCGTGGCCCGGGTCATCGCCACGTAGTGGTCGACGGCACCCTCGACGCCGTCGGCACCCACGCCGAAGTTCTCCGGATCGACGAGCACCACCAGGTCGAACTCCAGCCCCTTGGACAGCTCCGGGGTGAGCGACCGGACGCGGGGCGAGGCCGGGCGGAACCCGGGATCGCCGATCACACAGGCGATCCCCTCGGAGTGTCCGGCCAGCCAGGTCTCGAGGACCGACGTCAGCTCGGCTGCGGACCCGTGGCGGACGGGCACGCCGCTGCTGCGGATCGACGTCGGCACGTTGGCGTCCGGCAGCACGGCCCGGATCACCGGCTCGGCCTCGGCCATGATCTCGGCAGGGGTCCGGTAGTTGATGCTCAGGGCGGCCATCTCGACCCGGTCCAGACCGATCCGCTCCAGCCGTTCCCGCCACGACTCCGTGAAGCCGTGCCGGGCCTGGGCGCGGTCCCCGACGATGGTGAAGCTCCGCGAGGGGCAGCGCAGCAGCAGCATCTGCCATTCGGCGTCGGTCAGTTCCTGCGCCTCGTCCACGACGATGTGCACGAACGGCCCGGCGAGCCGGTCCGGGTCGGCGGTGGGCAGGGCGCTCTCGTCGACCAGGGAGTTGCGCATGTCCTGCCCGTGCAGCATGACCAGCACGCCTTCGCCGTCGTCGTAGGTGTGGGCCTCCAGCAGGTCGTCGATGACGTCGGCCATGCGGTCCCGCTGTGCGGCCACGGCGGCCTCCTGCCGCCGTTTGCGCCGTGAGGCCTCCGGGTCGCCGAGCCGCCGGCGTGCCGCGTCCAGCAGCGGCAGGTCGGAGACGGTCCAGGCGTGCGGCTGGGCGCGTTGCAGGGTGCGCACCTCGTCGCGGTCGAGCCAGGGCGCGCACATCCGCAGGTAGGCGGGCACGGACCAGAGGTCCCCGACGAGGTCGGTCGCCTCGAGCAGCGGCCAGGCACGGTTGAAGACCGTGAGCAGCTCCCGGTCGCGCGCCAGCGCCTTGCGCAGCAGGTCCTCCGGGGCGTCGCCCTCGTGCTTGTCGACGCAGATCGTCAGGAGTTCCTCCCAGACCTGGTCGCGTGCCTCGTTGTGCGGGGTGCCCGGTTCCGCCGCCTGGAACGCCGCGGCCCAGTCGCGGGCGCCGAGGCGGATGTCGGACCAGTGGGTCGTGACCGCCATCGCCTCGGTGGGCGGTTCCTCGTAGAACCGGACGGCCTTCTCGATCGCCCGCACCGTGTCCGCGGACGACTTCAGACGGGCCACTTCAGGGTCGGTCTCGGCCTCGGCGGTGGCGCCCTCGTCGACCAGGTCGCGCAGGACGCAGGTCTGCACGCCCTCCTCGCCGAGGCTCGGCAGGACGTCGGAGACGTAGGACAGGTACGGCCGGTGCGGGCCGACGAAGAGCACGCCGCCCCGGCGGTGCTGCCCGAGGCGCGGGTCGGAGTAGAGGAGGTAGGCGGAGCGGTGCAGGGCGACGACGGTCTTGCCGGTGCCCGGGCCGCCGTCGACGACGAGGGCGCCGCGGGACCCGGCGCGGATGATGGCGTCCTGGTCGGCCTGGACGGTGCCGAGCACGTCCCTCATGCGGGGCGAGCGGTTGGTGCCGAGGCTGGCGATGAAGGCGGACTGATCGTCGAGCGCGGCGTGCCCGTCGAACCCGCCGGCAGTGAACACCTCGTCCCAGTAATCGCCGATCCGGCCGCCGGTCCAGCGGTACCTGCGCCTGCTCGCCAGGCCCATCGGGTTGGCATGGGTGGCTCCGAAGAACGGCTCCGCGGCCGGGGAACGCCAGTCGACCAGCAGCCGGCGTCCCTCGCGGTCCGTGAGGCCGAGCCGTCCCACGTAGACGGGCTCGGATCCGTCCGCGGTGACCATGTGCCCGAGGCACAGGTCCAGTCCGAAGCGGCGCAGCGCGCGCAGGCGGGTGGTCAGGCGGTGGATCTCGGCGTCCCGGTCCATGGCCTGCCGGCCCTTGCCGCCGGGTGCCCTGCGCTCGGCCTCCAGACGGTCGGACAGTTCGGCGATCGACTGCTCCAGGCAGTCGGCGACGGCGGCGAAGTGCCGTTCGTCCGCGGCGATCGACGCCGGGGCGGCCTTGTGCGCGAGGCGGTCGGGAAGATCGAACGCGCTCGTGGTCGCAGGGGTCACGTCATGCTCCCGTTTCCGCAGGTCCTGGGCCTAGGCCGGACATTCTGCGGGAGCCGGGGGGCCTTGCCGCAAGGCCCCCCGTGGGCTATAACTTGAGACAGGCGAGGAGAACACTCCTTGCCTTTTCTGTTGCCCGCCCCTTGTTGCCGGCCCGCCGTCCGCGTGTGGCAGGCTCGTCGTCCCGACAGCGTGGAGAGGCGGCGGCATGCGCATAGGACTGCTCGGCACCGGACCTTGGGCGCAGCTGGCCCACGCACCCGCGTTGAGCGGGCATGAGGAGCTGGACTTCGCGGGAGTGTGGGGCCGTCGCCCCGAGGCGGCCAAGGAACTGGCGGAGCGGCACGGCGTCCGTGCCTACGACGACGCCGACGAGCTCTTCGCCGACGTGGACGCCGTCGCGATGGCGTTGCCGCCCGAGGTGCAGGCCTCACTCGCCGCCCGGGCGGCGCGGGCCGGGTGTCATCTGCTGCTCGACAAGCCGCTCGCGCCGACGCCGGCACAGGGGCGGGCCGTGGTCGAGGCCGCCGCGCAGGCCGGGGTCGCCTCGGTCGTGTTCTTCACGACCCGCTTCCAGCCCGAACCGGCGGCGTGGATCGCCGAACAGGCGGCGGTGCCGGGCTGGTTCACGGGTCGGGCCGAATGGCTCGGGGCGGTGTTCACCAGCGAGAGCCCCTTCGCGACGCCGTGGCGGCGGGAGAAGGGCGCCCTGTGGGACGTCGGCCCGCACGCCCTGTCCGTGCTGCTGCCGGTCCTCGGCGACGTCCGGCGCGTGACGGCGGCGGCGTACGGACCCGGCGACACGGCGCATGTCGTCCTCGACCACACCGGTGGTGCGTCGAGCACCCTCACCCTGAGCCTGACGGCACCGCCCGCCGCGGCCGGGGCCGCCGTGGAACTGCGGGGAGAGGCCGGGGTCGCGGCGCTGCCGGACAGCTCCGACGGAGCGGTGCCCGCGCTGAAGCGGGCGGCGGACGCGCTGCTCGCCGCCGCCCGCACCGGCCGCCCGCACGCCTGCGACGCGGCGTTCGGCCTGCGGGTGACGGAGATCCTCACGGCGGCCCAGGAACTGCTGAACGACTGAGCACGACGCGAGAGCCCCGGCCCGCGTAGTCCCGCCGGGCCGGGGCGAGTTCGCGGACGGCGCGGTTCCTACGCGGACGCCGGGTCGAAGTTGAGCCGCTCCTTCACCACCGGGTAACCGGCCTTGGCGAAGTTCGCCGCCATGGGGACGTTGCCCTGGTCCGTGGCGGCGGTGACGAACTCCGCCCCCTGCCCGACGAGGAAATGGGTGCACTCGGACAGGAGGTCGTAGGCGTAGCCGTGCCCGCGGTGCTCCGGCAGGACGCCGATGAAGCCGACGCAGGGGCCCGAGGGGTTGTGGGCCGGGATGTGGATGCCCGCCAGCTCGCCCCGCGGGGTGTACGCGACCTGCCACCACTCGCGCGGCGACGGGCACCAGTGGAAGAAGTCGAGTTCCTCCTGGGCCGCCCGGCCGGTTCCGCCCTGTTCGATGGCCTTGAGCGCGTGGGCGTCCAGCGTGACGGAGTGGATGCGGCGCAGCGCGTCGAAGAACACGGCGTCGTCGGGTTCGGCGCGGAACTCCAGGCGCCCGGGCCGCTCGGGCAGGCCGAGCGCGGGGGTCCAGCGGTACAGGAGGCGTTCGACCAGGAGGTCGTAGCCCGCTTTCCGGGCGGCCGTGAAGCGGGTTTCGGCGGCGGCGCGCAGGGCCGGGTCGTCGCGCCAGCCAGCGGGCAGGTTCAGCTCCAGTTCGACCTGCCAGGGCGCGGAGCGCAGAAGTGCGGCGCCCGCTTCCTCCTCGCCCTCGGCCACGTCGAACCAGTTGATGTTGAGGGGCTCGGTGTCGTCGGGGCCGCCCCACCAGGCGCCACGGGCGACGACACGGCCGTCGCGCAGCGCCACCCGCTTCCAGTCGGGGCGGTGCCGGGTCAGCCGGTGGCCCTCACGGGCGCCCAGCGGGTCGTGCAGGGTGTCGAAGAGACCGGCGTCGCTCGGGTCGAGCGCGCGGATGACCACATCGGTCATGGGATGTCCTCCGGGACGCAAACTGCTCGGAGCGCTCCCGGTCGGTCAGTCGAGGCACGCCGGGACAACGGGGAGGGAGCGCGGGATCGGTGCGAACGGCACGGCTCTGCCCTCCTTCCGCTGGTCTCGGGGCGTGGTGCGCCACACGCTACGGGATCTCCCGACGGGCCGTCCATCGGTTTTCGGGCACGGCTCACGGTCCCTCGCGAGGCGGTCGAGTCCCGGCGTGCGGCGCACGGTCAGGCGTAGCAGCGTGGTGGTGTGAGCAGTCTGCGCGGCCGGCCGGCGCGCCGGGACCCGTACCGGCGCGGCTGGCTGCGCGGCGCACCGCCGCCCGGCTGGGCCCGGGTACTGCCCTCGGCACTGCTGGCGGGCGTCTGCCTGGCGGAGCTGATCAGCCCGGAGCCGCTCGACATCGGCTTTCTGCTGGGCGCGATCCCTCCGCTGGCCGTGCTGGCACACGGCCCGATGGTGACGGCGGTGCTCGGTGCGCTGGTGGTGGTCGTGCTGACCGTCCCGGTCTTCAACCTCGACGATCCGGGCAGTACCGACCTGCTGACCGTGTGCTTCGTCTCGGTGCTGAGCGTGCTGCTGTCGTACGTCCGCTCCCGGCGGGACGCGCAGCTGGTCACCGAGCGGACCGTCGCCGAGGTCGCCCAGCGGGCCGTCGTACCGCTGCTGCCGGAGCGGGTCGGGCCCGTGCGGTGCGCGGGGCTGTACCGGGCCGCGCAGCGCGGGACGCTGGTCGGCGGCGACTTCTTCGACGTACGGGCGGGCCCCTACGGCGTGCGGGCGGTGATGGGCGATGTGCAGGGGCACGGGCTGTCGGCCGTGGCCACGGTCGCGTCACTGCTGGGGGCGTTCCGGGAGGCGGTGCTGGACCAGCCTGACCCGGAGGCGGTGGCCGCCCGGCTCGACCGGAGGCTGGCGGTGGACTCGGCGGGCGACCCGCACGCCGAGCTGTTCGCGACGGCGGTGCTGCTCGACTTCTCCGCCGACGCCCGGGTCGTGCGGATCGTGGCGTGCGGGCAGGCCGGACCGCTGCTGCTGCGTGACGGGAAGGCCGTCGAGCTGGACGTCGAGCCGTGCACGCCGCTCGGTCTCGGCCTCGCCGGGGCCGCCCCGCCCCGGGTCGTCTCGGTGCCGCTGAGGGCGGGTGACCGGCTCTTCCTCGCCTCCGACGGGGTGACCGAGGCCAGGGACGCGGGCGGGGTCTTCTACCCGCTGGCCGATCGGCTGCCGGGCCTCACCGCCGAGGATCCTGTCGCACTGGCCGAGCGGGTCTGGAGCGACCTCGTCCGGCACTGCCCGGACGTGCAGGACGACGTCACGATGCTGGTGCTGGCGCCGCGTCCGCAGGACGAGCCCTGACAACAGTGGCCGGCGGCGGCCCGCGATGTGCGCGGGCCGCCGCCGGCGGGGGTCGTGCGACCGGTACGTCAGTCCTTGATCTCGCACTCGTTGCCGAACGCCGGGTTGAGCAGCCCGATCACGTTGATCGAGTTGCCGCAGACGTTGGCGTTGATGTCGATCGGGATCTGGATGACGTTGCCGGAGAGGAAGCCGGGGCTGTCGGTGGCGACACCGACGGGGCCGTCGTTCGCGCTCGCCGTACCGGCGAAGGCCAGCAGGGCGGCACAGGCCAGTCCGGCCGCGGCAGTCACACGTGTGCGCATGGGTAAAGCTCCTGTCAGTCGCAGGGACACGTGTCTTCACCGTCACCCGGAGTGAGCCGACGCGACATCGGTGAGCGTCCGAACGGGGTGCGGGCGGTCCGGCGGGGCCGCCGTCGCGCTCTCCGGATGCACGCCGCGCTTCCGCGGGGAATGGTGATATCGGACCCGTTTTTCAGCACCGGGGCCGCACCAGCGATCCGGACCCTAGGAGCAGAGAACATGTCGACGTCAGAGCCCGCCGCATCCCGGCCGCCCGAGGACCGCACCACCCCGGACCGCCTGCTCCACGCCCGCACCGGCACCGATGTGTCACCGGAGGACCTCGTCCTCGCCTCGGGCAAGGACCTCACCCCGCACAACCTCGAGTGGGCCAAGCGCAAGCTGGCGGCGGAGGGGCCCAGCGCCCTGGAGAAGCTGCTGCCCTAGCCGAACCCCCTCGGCACACCGAAGGCCACCGGCCCGGCGCCCTCGCGTCCGGGCCGGTGGCCTTCGGTACGCCCGGCGGGCGGGTCACACCCCGCCGTCGTCCTCGGGCAGGGCGGTCTCGTCCTCCACCACGTGCACGGCGGCCTCCTCCGCGCCGGCCGCTCCGCCGTCGATGCCGACGTCGGACGCGACGGTCTCCTTCGTGGTGTCCGCGTGCGCGCCCTCGTCCGGGGCGACCAGGCGGCCGGCGCGGGCGGTGCCCGCCTCGGGGTCCACCGGTTCGCCGTCGCTGTCCGGGGTGTCCCCCACGCCGTCCCCGCCCGGCTCCGCGGACACGTCGGGGACCTCCTGGGCCAGCCGTTCGTCGAGGGTCTCGCCCTCGTGCTGCTCCGCGGCGGTGGTGCCGCGCTTGGTGACGCCGAGGGGCTTCTCCGGCGGGGAGTAGCCCTCGTCGAGGGTGTCGTCGTACGTCCGCTCGTCGACGGCGTCCTGCAGGTCCAGCGGCGCGGCGTCCGCCTGCTCCTCGTTGGTGCCGGTGGGCTGGTACGCGTCGTCCGCCATCGGTTCGGGGCGCATCGGTTCCGTGCCCATCACTCCTGCCTCCCTGTCGCGCTGCGTCGACTCGTTCGTTCGTGCTGTCCGTTCCGCGTTTCCCGTTACGCGGTCTCTAACCTCGGCGGATGATCCCCGGCCGGGTCGGCGCACCGAACGTCTCGCGGGCCAACGGGAGTTAAAACCCTCGGCCGGGCCGCACGTTACCCACCGGTCAATCTTGAAAGATCAAGGAGTGGGACTATCATCACTCGCACACACGGTGTGACCGGCTGCCGACGCGGCGGCAGCACGGTATCCACCATTCCCTTCTCATCGTCACCGGCCCCGAGACCACCCTCCTCCGTCCGGCGGCGAGCTCCACCCCCACCCCCCAACGCCCCCGGGACGGCCTGCCCGCCCCCGGTCGTACACAAGTGAAAGCGGCGCATCCATGAGCTACAGCAGGGGCAGAGGTCTGCAGGCCAACGTCCTCAGCACGTTCGACACCGTGGTGATGGCGGTCGCCGGCAGCGCACCGGCGTACTCGCTGGCCGCGACCACCGCCGTCCTGGTGGGCGCGGTGGGACTGGCCAGTCCGGCCGCCCTGCTGTACTGCGCGATACCCATGCTGGGCATCGCGCTGGCGTTCAGCTACCTCGGCCGGATCGACGTCAACGCGGGTGCCAGCTACTCGTGGGTGGGCCGCACGCTCCACCCGTTCCTGGGCTTCATCAGCGGCTGGGCGCTGGTGATCTCGGCGACGATCTTCATGGTGGCCGGTTCGCTGCCCGCCGGTTCGATGACGCTCGCGCTGTTCGACGACACCCTCGCGGACAACACCGCGTTGTCCACGGTGGTCGGCGCGGCCTGGTTCGTCATCATGCTGTGCGTGGTGCTGGGCGGCGCCCGGCTCACGGTGCGGGCCCAGCTGATCATGTCCGGCGTCGAGCTGGTCATCCTGGCGCTGTTCGCGGTGCTCGCCTTCTTCCACACGGACAACGCCCGTGCCTTCGACTGGTCGTGGCTCGGCTTCTCCCACTTCGACGGCATGGCCGGCTTCGCCTCGGGCGCGCTCATCGCCGCGTTCTACTACTGGGGCTGGGACGTCACCAGCAACCTCAGCGAGGAGACCCGCAACAGCCGCCGTACGACGGGACTCGCGGGCCTGATCGGCGTGGGCATCGTCTTCCTGCTGTTCGAGGTGTTCACCATCGCGGTGAACGTGATCCTGTCCGCGAAGCAGATCGAGGAGAACGACGCGAACGTGCTGGCGGTGCTCGGCGAGGAGGTCTGGCCGGGCTGGGGCGGCAAGCTGCTGATCGTGGCCGTGATGCTGTCCACCATCGCCACGCTGGAGACGACGCTGATCCAGGTCACGCGCTCACTGTTCGCGATGGGCCGGGACCGTACGATGCCGTCGGCGCTGGGCCGGGTGCACCGCCGGTGGAACACGCCCTGGGTGGCGATCGTGGTGGTCGGGTCGGTGGCACTGGTGATGCTCATCGCCTCCAACGCCCTGGGTTCGGTGGGCGAGATCCTCTCCGACGCCATCTCGGCGATCGGCCTGCAGATCGCGGTCTACTACGGGCTCGCGGGGCTCGCGGTGGTCGTCGCGTACCGGAAGACGCTGCTGACGTCCCCGGCCAACTTCCTCTTCGGCGGCCTGTGGCCGCTGTGCGGCGCCCTGTTCATGTTCTGGGTGTTCGTTGAGTCGCTGGGCGAGCTGAGCAACGCCGCGATCTCGATCGGCATCGGCGGGCTGGCGGTCGGGCTGATCCCGATGCTCTGGTACTGGAGGCAGGGCAGCGACTACTACCGGCCCGCGAAGCTGGACGCCTCGCGCGCGGTCGAGACGGACTACGTGCCCGGCGAACAGGACGGGCAGGCCCGCGTCCACGAGGGTCTCTCCACCGACTTCTGAGGAGGACCCGATGGCGCGAGGCAGTCTCAGACGTGGTTTCACTCCCGACTTCGACCCCGACTGCGGGGACCTCGACCTCACCTCCGCCCGCCAGGACGTCGTGATCGGCCGCTGGCAGGGGCTGCGGGACCTGCTGGGCACCACCGGCCGCGACTGGGCGGCCCGAGGACACCGCGTACGGCAGCTCGCGCAGGTGTGCGCGGGCAGTTCGACCGTGGAGTCCTGGCTCTCCGCGGACGTCCACAGCGCCGACGCGCTGGTGCTGCGGGCGGCGACGGAGACGGCCCGCACGTTCAACGTGGCCATCGCCGCGGGGCGGGGCGTGCCCATCGACCAGCACCGCGTGGACTCCGCGGTGCTGGCCTGCCTGACGGCGGCGGAGGCGTACCCGGAGGATCCGACGCCGTGGGTGTCGCTGATCTCGGTGGCGCGTCTGTACCCGTCGGGGGTCCGCCGGCAGGAACTGGGGCGCTGGTGGGACGAGTTGCACGGGCGCGACCCGTACAGCATCGAGGGGCACCTCCAGGTGCTGCACTACTACTCGGCTCGCTGGCACGGCACGCACGGCCTGATGTACGACTTCGCCCGGGACGCCGCCGGGGTGGCCCCGCCCGGCTGTCCGCTGCCGGTGCTGGTGCAGTACGCCCGCGTCGAGGAGTACCGCTTCGCCCTGGACGCGGCTCAGGGCAGGCACTCCGCCGTGGGCCTCTCGCAGCACTGGAACCACGACGGTGCGGCGAATGACCTGCGGCGGACCTGGCAGCGCTGGGTCATGGGCCGGACGGAGACCGGGATCGCGCCCGCCGAACTCCGCGACTTCAACTACCTGGCCCACGCGGCCTGCACGGCGGGTGCCCGGGACATCGCGGGCATCCTGCTGGGCATGCTGGGTTCCCGCGCGACCCGCACGCCGTGGTCGTACACGGGCGATGCGGAGAAGCAGATCACCAAGTGGCACAAGGAGCTGCGGCCGGGGGCCTGAGCGCCGCAGCCCTTGCGACGATCCCGGCTCCCGGCTCCACCACGGACGTCATGGAACGACGCCGCGCTCCGGCCCGGCCAGGGCCCCCGACCACTTCTCCTCGATGCGCCCGGCCCGCCACACCACCAGCGCCACCACCCAGGTGGCGAAGAACAGGGCGACGTCGGCGTAGCCGAGGAGATTGAGGTCCAGACCGGAGATCCAGCAGAACGGGCCGTGCGGGCCGAGCCGTTCGGCGAGGAGGCCCAGGAGTTCGGCCGTGCCGATGAGCAGGGCCGCGGCGACGGACAGGCCGGTGATGGTGAGGTCGTAGTAGACCTTGCGGACGGGCTTGGAGAAGGCCCAGCCGTAGGCGAAGTTCATGAACGAGCCGTCGACGGTGTCCAAAAGGCACATGCCCGCGGCGAACAGGACGGGCAGGCACAGGATCGCGTACCGGGGCAGTCCGGAGGCGGCGCCGGAGCCGGCCAGGACCAGCAGGGCGATCTCGGTGGCGGTGTCGAAGCCCAGGCCGAACAGCAAACCCAGCGGGTACATGTGCCAGGGCCTGGACACCGACTTCATGACACGGCCCAGCAGACGGTTCCTCGGTCATGACCGTCCACTCGACTCCTACCTGATCCGGTCGGGCGGGAAACGCGATCGGGGGTCAGCGGCGCGGTGCCACGCGGACGTCGAGGTCCGAGATCCGGTGGGCGGGCCAGGACCGCGCATAGCGGGGTGGCGTGCCGCCGGCAGGTGCCAGGTGGGCGACCGGGCGATGCTCCGCGGTGCGCAGGATGTCCGCCGCGGTGGTGTTCTCGTTGTTCCCCGATGTCGCCCCCGAGGAGCAGCCGGTGTAGTAGCCGATCGGGATGGCCTCAAGGCCGGTGAGCAGGCAGGGCGGGCGCACGCCGAGCCGGTGCAGGGCGTCGGCGGTGCGGCCCCAGTCGCGGCGGCTCTCGGTGTTGCGGGCCACGGCGCCGTCCAGAACGGCGAGCTGCGCCGCGAGATGCCCGGCCAGGACGAGCGCGACCAGGGGGGCGGCCACCGGGCGCCATGATCCGCCCGGGCCTCTCACCAGGTGCCACAGGGCGTCGGCCACCGGGATCGCGAGCAGCGCGTAAACCGGCTGGAGGAAGCGCGGGGCCGCGTAGCCGATCATGAAGAGGTAAGGCAGCGCGGCCGTGGTGGCACAGGCCAGCGGGACCAGGGTCCGTTCCAGGCGCCGGGCCCGCGCCGCGACGACCAGCCCGAGGGCGGCCAGGACGGGCAGGGTGAACCACCAGAAGGTGACCAGGGGGGTGGGCATCGAACCGGTGCAGGGCCGGCACAGGGCCCGTCCGCCCAGGCTGCGCAGCTGGTCGTCGACGGCGATCTGCCAGCCCAGTCCGCCCTGGATCCGGGAGGCCTCCGCCAGCCGCGCCCCCAGGCCGCCGTGGCTCAGGTACGCCTCGATCACCCAGGGCACGGCGCCGGCCGCGAGGCCTGCCGCGAACACGAGCAGCAGGCGCCGGTGGCGGCGCACCAGAGCGAGGACGAGCAGCGGCACGGCCACGTAGACCGCGTCGGTGGGACGCATCCACGCCATGAGCGCGCCGCCCGCCGCGAGACCCCACAAGGTCCTGGTGGAGGAACGTTCCGCCCGGGCCCGCAGGAAGCAACCGACGCTGATCAGGGCGCCGATCGCGACCCAGTAGTTGGGCATGGCCTGCGGACCGTAGAAGAGGGTCATCCACAGGGAGGCGAAGAGGGCCCCGCCGGTGACCAGGACACGGGTCGGGAACAGGCCGCGCCAGGTGCGCAGGGCCAGGTAAAGGGCGAGTCCGGACAGCAGGGCGAGGTAGACGCGCAGCAGGGGGACGGACGACGACCAGGACGCCACGGGCGCGACCAGCAGCGAGACACCGCGGGAGCGGGGGGCGCTGAAGAACGCCGCGGGGTGGTGCGAGGTGACCTGGCTGACGTACACGATCTCGTCCCAGCCGAGGCCCAGGACGGGCCGGACCAGGGCGAGCTGCGCGAGGGTGAAGACGGCGGACAGGGCGGCGATCGGCCGATTGCCGCGCGTCCAGCGGCTGATCCGCGGCCCGGGCGTCTGCTCGCGTCTTCGCCGTCGTACGAGGATGGCGTTCGCGCCATCGGCCATGCTCCGCCCCTTACCCCGTTGATCGAAAACACGATCAAGCTAACCCGCGGGGCGCGGGCGTGCAGGGCGGAACTCGGCCAAGTGCCTGACCCGCGGGTCAGCGGGCGTTCGGGGCGCGGTGCGGGGGCTGGCCCGGGGCCGGACGATGGGGCAGGTCGGGGATGGACCGGGAGACGGGGGCGTCCTCGCTCACCGTGAGCTCGGTGCCGTGGTGCCGGATGGTCAGGGGCATGCCGGAGATCAGGGTGTACGTGGCCCGGTCGGCTGTCAGTTCCACCCGCAGGCACCGGCCGAGGAAGCCCACCGTGAAGGCGAGCCGGCTGTAACGCTCGGGCAGGCGGGGCGCGAACCGCAGGGCGCCGTCGCTGCACCGCATGCCGCCGAACCCGGCGACCAGCGCCATCCAGGTACCGGCCAGCGAGGCGATGTGCAGGCCGTCGCGGGTGTTGTGCTCCAGGTCGCCGAGGTCCATCAGCGCGGCCTCGGCCGTGTAGTCGCTCGCCAGATCGAGGTGGCCGGCCCGGGCGGCCATGACGGCCTGGACGCAGGCGGACAGGGAGGAGTCGCGCACGGTCAGCGGCTCGTAGTAGCCGAAGTTGCGGGCGATCTGCTCCTCGTCGAAGAACTCCTCGAAGAACGCGCCGCAGGTGTACATCGCCAGCACCAGGTCCGCTTGCTTGATGACCTGTTTGCGGTACAGGTCAAAGTAGGGAAAGTGGAGCATCAGGGGGTACTGGTCCGGGCCGGTGCGGGCGAAGTCCCAGCGCTGGTAGCGGGTGAAGCCGGCGTGCTGCTCGTGCACGCCGAGTTCCTCGTTGTAGGGGACGTTCATGGCCTCGGCGGCGTCCCGCCAGGCGGCCCGCTCCTCCTCGTCGGCGCCGAGCCGTGCGGCCTCGTCGGGGTGGCGTTTGCAGGCGTCGGCGGCGGCCAGCAGGTTCGCCCGGGCCATGAGGTTGGTGTACGCGTTGTCGTCGGCGACGGCGCTGTACTCGTCCGGTCCGGTGACACCGTCGATGTGGAAGGTGCCCCGGTCGTCGTGGTGGCCGAGGGAGCGCCACAGGCGGGCGGTCTCCACCAGCAGCTCCACCCCGACCTCGCGTTCGAAGGTCTCGTCGCCGGTGACGGCCACGTACCGCACGACGGCGTCGGCGATGTCGGCGCCCACGTGGAAGGCCGCCGTGCCGGCCGGCCAGTAGGCGGAGCCCTCCGAGCCCTCGATGGTCCGCCAGGGGAACGCGGCGCCGCGCAGACCGAGTTGGGCGGCGCGCTCCCGGGCGGCGGGCAGGGTGTCGAGGCGCCAGCGCAGGGCCTCGGCGGCGGACTTCGGCGCGGTGTACGTCAGCAGCGGCAGCACGAACGCCTCGGTGTCCCAGAAGGCGTGGCCGTCGTAGCCGGAGCCGGTGAGTCCCTTGGCGGGGATGGCGCGCTGCTCGGCGCGGGCACCGGCCTGGAGGACGTGGAAGAGGGCGAATCGAACGGCCTGCTGGATCTCCTCGTCGCCGTCGATCTCGACGTCGGCACGAGCCCAGAAGTCGTCGAGGTAGGCCCGCTGGTCCTCCAGGAGCCCCTGCCAGCCGCTGTGCCCGGCCGCCGCCAGGGCCGCCTCGACCTGGTCGCTCATCGCGGGCCGGGAGCGGACGCCGGACCAGCCGTGCGCGACCAGCTTCTCCACGCGCAGCCGCTCCCCCGGCTCCAGCACGGAGGTGATGGTCAGCCGGGCCACGTCCACGTTGGACTCGCTGCTTGTGGTGGTCCGTTCGGGACCGGTGACGGTGTGGTCGGCGGCCACGGCGACCCGCAGGCCGCTGCGGCGGGTGCGGTGCACCAGGCGCAGCCGGCTGCCCGTGGCCAGGTCCTCCTCCGGTTCCAGCGGCGACTTCAGGGCCTTGGCGGCGCGCGGGTCGCCGTCCGGCTCGGGCAGGCTCTCGTTGGTGACCAGTTCCGACTGGACGACCACGCGGGTCCGGCTGTCGACGGGCTCCACCTCATAGGCGACGGCGGCTATCGCCCGCTGGGTGAGGGACACCAGGCGCGTGGAGCGCACCCGGACGGTCGAGCCGGCCGGTGAGGTCCATTCGCAGACCCGTTCCAGGACGCCCCGCCTGAGGTCGAGGGTCCGCTCGTGGGTGACCAGCCGCCCGTAGCGCAGGTCGAACGGTTCGTCGTCGACCAGCAGCCGCAGCACCTTGCCGTTGGTGACGTTGATGGACGTCTGGCCGGACTCCGGGTAGCCGTAACCGGCCTCGGCGTACGGCAGCGGATGCAGTTCGTGGACGCCGTTGAGGTAGGAGCCGGGCAGGCCGTGGGGTTCGCCCTCGTCGAGGTTGCCGCGCCATCCGACGTGGCCGTTGGACAGGGCGAAGACGGACTCGCTCTGCGCGAGGACGTCGAGGTCGAGGTCCGTCTCGCGTACGGCCCAGGGCTCGACGTTGTACGCCCGCTGCGTGATCACTCGCTCTCCCCCAGTTCGGCGAGGTCCTTCACCACGACGTCGGCGCCGTGCCGGTACAGCGCGTCGGTCTGCCCGACCCGGTCGACCCCGACGACGTATCCGAAACGGCCCGCACGGCCCGCGTCCATGCCGGCCAGGGCGTCCTCGAAGACGGCAGCCCGGGACGGGTCGACGCCGAGGTCCTCGGCGGCGGCCAGGAACGTGTCGGGGTGCGGCTTGCCGGGCAGTTCGCGCTCCGCGGCGACGACGCCGTCGATCCGTACGTCGAAGAAGTGCTCGGCGCCGATCGAGCGGAGCACGTCACGGCAGTTGGCGCTGGAGGAGACGATCGCCGTGCCGAGCCCCTGCGCGCGGACGGCCTCCAGGTACCGCAGGGTGCCGTCGTAGGCCTCGACGCCGTCGGTGCGGATCTTCTCGAGGACCAGCTCGTTCTTGCGGTTGCCGAGTCCGTGCACGGTCTCGGCTCCCGGTGGGTCGTCCGGGTCGCCGTCCGGCAGGTCGATGCCGCGGGAGGCGAGGAAGGTTCGCACCCCGTCGGCGCGTGGCCGCCCATCGACGTACTCGTCGTAATCCGCTGCCTCGAACGGCCGGAACTCCGCGCCGTCCCGCTCGCGCAGGAAGGCGTCGAACATCTCCTTCCAGGCGGCCGCGTGCACGACGGCCGTCTTGGTCACGACTCCGTCGAGGTCGAACAGGCAGGCGTGGATGTCTTCGGGGAGACCGAGCTGCGTCATACAGGACCGGTTCCCCGCCCGGAGATGTTCCAGTGAGTGGCGCACGCCACACGCCGGGGCGCGAGGATGCGAGGCGTCCGTCGTTCGGACCCGGCCCCGGGTGGCAGACTCTCTCTGTGCCGCTCACCTTCGACGACCTCGTCCTCCGTGCCCGGTCCCTTTCCCGGGGCGGCCGGCGCGCGATCCTCGGCATCGCGGGCAGCCCCGGCGCGGGCAAGTCGACGCTCGCCGAGCGCCTGGTACGGGAGTTGAACCGCACGGGTGACCCCTGGGTCGCGCACGTCCCCATGGACGGCTTCCACCTCGCCGACGCCGAACTGGAGCGTCTCGGCCGCCGGGACCGCAAGGGCGCGCCCGACACGTTCGACGCGGCCGGATACGCGGCCCTGCTGCGGCGGCTGCGCGACGGGCCCGGCGACGACGTCGTCTACGCGCCCGGTTTCGAACGCGTCCTGGAACAGCCGCTCGCCGGCGCGATCCCGGTACCGCCGACGGCCCGTCTGGTCATCACCGAGGGCAACTACCTGCTCCTGAACACCGGCGCCTGGCCGCGCATCCGTCCCCTCCTCGACGAGGTGTGGTTCTGCGAGCTGCCCGAGCCCGAGCGTGTCCGCCGGCTGGTCGCCCGCCACGAGCGGTTCGGCAAGACGCACGAGGATGCGGTGGCCTGGGTGGAACGCTCCGACCAGCGCAACGCGGAACTGGTGGCCGCGACCGGCGACCGGGCCGACCTCGTGGTACCGGAGTCGGCACTACCGCGCGTGTCGACGTGATCCATCCGTCTAGGGTGCCCGCATGGGCTTGGACATCACGGTGCTGGCGGTCGACTGGGAACGGCTCGAAGGGACACCGGTCGAGGACCGGTACGAGCTGCTGGCGCACGCCGCGTCCTCCGACGACGCGTTCCGCTGGGACGCGGAGCCGCAGCGGGGCTGGATCTGGCCGGCGGCACCGGACGTGGCGTGGTGCGGCCGGTACGAGTTCCACAGCACGACCGGCTCGTACAAGCCGCACTTCTGGGCCGGGCAGGCCTGGGACGACCTACGGGAGCACGTCGCCCCGGAAGCGCGCGAGCACGTGGACGCCTTCCTGATGGACCTGATCTGGGACGCGGACGGCGAAGCCGACGACGGCGTCATCACCGGTCTGTTCCCGGAGGACCGCCGACTGCTGCTGACCTGCCCGCCCGCGACAGTGCACGCCCTGACCGGGCACTGGGCGCGGGCCGAGCCGCTGCTGGAGGACCTGCGTGAGCCGTACGGTGTCCATGCCGCGTGCGCCGGGCGGTGGATCGAGAACTTCGACGAGTTCTCGGTGCTGCTGCGGGAGTGGGGCACCGTGGTGACCGAAGCCTGCCGCCGAGGACAGGGTCTGATCGGTCTGCCGCTGTGACGCCGGGCCCTCGCGGTGTCCGCCCCACGATCCGGTTTTCTGCCCTGCCGGGATGGGGCATGATCGGCCCATGATCAGGTCCGCCACCGTGAACGACATCCCCGAGATCCGGTCGATGGTCCGTGAACTCGCCGCGTACGAGCGGGCCGAGGAGCAGGCCCGGGCCACCGAGGAGCAGCTGCGCGCGGCGCTGTTCGGTGAGCACCCCGCCGCCTTCGCCCTGATCGCCGAGGACGACGGCACGGGTGAGGTCATGGGCTTCGCCCTGTGGTTCCCGCGCTTCTCGACCTGGACGGGTACGCGCGGCATGCACCTGGAGGACCTCTATGTCCGTCCGCACGCCCGGGGCGCGGGGTACGGCAAGGCCCTGCTCGCCGCCCTCGCCGCGATCTGCCGGCGCGACGGGTACGACCGCTTCGAGTGGTGGGTCCTCGCCTGGAACACCCCGACGATCGACTTCTACAAGTCGCTCGGCGTGGAGTTCCTGGACGAGTGGAAGGTGTGCCGGCTCAGCGGCGAGCCCCTCGGGGAACTCGCCGCTCAGGCTCCGGAGGTCGTGGCCCCGGTCTGCGAGGGGTGAGCCGTTCTCCGGCGGACAGCCCGAGTTCCGGCTCCCCGTTCGCGTCGCCCGCCGCTTTGCCGGCCGGCACCGTGAACGTCTCGGTGCCGGCCCTTCGCCGCAGTCAGACGACAGGTGCCGTCCGACGGGCGCGCAGTGCGACGGTCAGGGTGTGCGGGCCGAGTCCACCGAGGTAGACGCGGTTCCCGGTCGTCGCATCCGTGCCGCCCACCACGCTGTAGTCCTGCCCCGGGTCGTACCGCATGACGTCGCTCCGGTCCGGCCCGGCCAGCGGTTCGCCTGACGCCACGTCGGCCTCGACCCGGATCTCGTCGTCACCGACCCGGTAGGTCATCGGCCCGGCCGGCAGACACCAGCGCCCGTCGCCGAGCGGTACGGCGCCCTCCGGCACACCACCGGGCCGGAAGGTCAGTTCGAGGGACCAGGGCACCCTTGGTCCGCTGATGTCGATCCGCAGGTCTGCGCCGTCCTCCCGCAGGTCCACCTCGACGTGGGTCGTGTGGGAGACCTCGTCCCGCGGCCGGTCCGGGAAGGCCATCGCGGCCGAGAAGCGTCCCTCGTCCGCCATCCGGTAGGCGCCGTCGTCGCGGCGCCGGGCCGGCGACAGCGGCTGGTAGTAGGCGGCGGTGAGGGTTTCGGTGAGTCGGTAGCGGTTGTCGGCGGGCTGCTGCACGGCGGCGGCGCGGAACGGGCCCAGGTCGAAGAATCCCCGGGAGAGCCGGACCGCGTCGAGGACCGCGTTCCCGGCGAACAGGCGCAGGAAGGTGGGGTTGCAGGCGAGGCCCGAGCGGATGCGCCGGTGCTCGGGCACGTCGGAGCCGCCGTACACCACCGTGTGCGCGGTGGCCGACGCGCGTGCGGCGAGGCGGGCCGTGGTGAGGTACCGGTCGCGCGGAAGGGGCTCCGCGTCCGGTGCCGGCAGGACCCGGCACAGGTCCGGGGTGAGGAGGGTCTCGGCGAGCAGATCGGGGTCGTCGATGCCGCCGGCGGCCGCGAGGAGCGCCGCCCGGCTGAAGTCGCCCCGGCCGGTGCGGATCGCGAGCAGCCGGTAGTGCGGCAGATAGGGCGCCAGCGGGAACGGGTGGTTCTGGTCCTGCCGCCGCGAGAGGACGGTCTCCACCGTGCCGTCCGGCCTGATGAGGTCCAGGGTCGTGGCGAGATTGCGTTCGACGGCGTCCAGCAGGTCGGCGCGGCCGAGGACCTCGGCCAGCAGCAGCAGCGACGGGTTGGACACGTGGGCCGCGTAGTTGGCGCTGCGTTCCGAGTACAGGCCCTCCGCGTCGATGTCCACGCCCTCGGCGAGCCACTCCCCGACGCGGTCGAGGAGCCGGTCGTCGGGGAACGACCTGTGCAGCCGGGCCAGCGCCGCGCACAGCTCCCAGCGGTGGTTCGGGGTGTGCACCCCACCGGTCAGGAGACTGCCGGTCGCGGCGCCGGCGATCTCGGCGAGCGCGGCTGTGACATCACGCAGTTCCGGCCCCGCGCCGGCGGCGAGGACGTGCGCGTCACACACGTCGTTGACGGTGAACCCGGAGTCCGGCGGTGACTGCACGTTGTCGCCGCCGGCGAAGAGGCCGGTGGATGTCTGCACGGCCCGCAGGGCCCGGAGGTGGGCCGTCGCGGCGGCGACGGCCCGGCTGCTGCCGTGCAGTGCCGAGTCCGGGGACCGGTACGCCGCGATCAAGGTCTTCACCCGGCGCGCCAGAGCGCGGTGGGGCACACCGGCGGGTTCCTCGTCGGGGCCGGCCGCCAGCGGCGCGGCCAGCCGGTCGGCGGCGCCGGCCACCGCGCGGACGAACTCGTGGTCGAGCGCAGGGGGCACGGTCAGTCCTTCAGTCCGGCGTTGATGTCGGCGCCCATGACGTAGCGCTGGAAGACCAGGAAGATGGCGATCAGCGGGATCATCGAGATGACCGACGCGCCGAGCAGGACCGACCAGTTGATGTTCTGCGCGCCGACGATGCTCTGGATGCCGATCTGCACCGTGAACTTGTCGGGGTCGTTGAGCATCAGGAGCGGCCAGATGTAGTCGTTCCACCGCCACTGGAAGGACAGGATGGCGAGGGTCAGCATGATCGGCCGGGAGAGCGGCACCATGATCCGCAGGAAGATCGCCAGTTCACGGGCGCCGTCGATGCGCGCGGCTTCCACGAGTTCGTCGGGAACCGTCAGGAAGAACTGGCGGAACATGAAGCATCCGGTCGCGGTGAGCACGGCCGGGAGGATGATGCCGGCGAAGGAGTTGTAGAGACCGAGGTCGCGGACGACCAGGAACTCCGGGGCGAGCATGACCTCGGACGGCAGCATCGTGGTGGCCAGGATGCCGATGAAGAACACCTTGAGCCATCTGTTGTCGTACTTGGCCAGCGCGTACCCGGTGCAGCAGCTGGCTCCCACCGTGAGGATCGTCGTGATCACACACACGATGGTCGTGTTGATGAAGTACTGGGAGAAGTTGGCGCTCTCCCACGCCGCCTTGAAACCCGACAGGGTGGGGTCGTGCGGAACCAGCGTCAGCGGATAGGAGAACAGGTCGCCGGCCGGCTTGAAGGCGCTGAGGACGAACCACAGCACCGGCAGTCCGTAGAGGCAGGCCAGGAGCCACAGCAGTGTCGTCGCGGACACCGCCCGCCGGATCCCGCCGCTCCCCGCGCCGCGGCGGGGCCGCTTCTTGGAGACGGCCCGTCCGCGACCGGCGTCGACCGGGCGTGGCATGTCTGTGGTTGTCATCGGTTCTCCACCCGTCGGTTGACGATCAGCTGGATGATCGCGACGGCCATCAGGATGATCATGAGCACGAACGACGCGGCGCTCGCGTAGCCGATCTGGCCCCGTTTGAAGCCGGTCTCGTAGATGTACTGGACGAGCAGGTTGTTCGACGTTCCGGGTCCGCCGTTGTTGAGGGCGACGAACACCGGGTATTCCTTCATCGCGTTGATCGTGTTGAGCAGGATGACGATGAACGAGGTGGGCGCGATGCTCGGCAGCGTGATGCTGATGAACTGGCGCCACGGGCCGGCGCCGTCGAGCGAGGCCGCCTCGTAGTACGACACCGGCACGTTCTTGATCGCAGCGATGAACAGCAGCATCGAGAAGCCCGTCCAGGCCCAGGACGCCGCCATCACCACTACCAGCAGCGACAGGTCCGCGTTCGACTGCCACGGCACGGCGCTCCCGCCGAACTCGTGGATGATGTAGTTGACCAGTCCGAAGTTCTCACCGAACAGCCACCGCCACAGGACGCCCACGACGATGGGCGACAGCAGCCACGGGATGAAGAAGATGACGCGGGCCACCGACGCACCCTTGGCGTGCTTGCTCACCACGACGTTGGCGATGAGCAGCGAGAACACGAAGTTCAGCGGCACGAAGAGCACGGTGTACAGCAGCGTCCGGCTCAGCGCGTCGTAGAAGGTGGAGTCCCCGAACAGGGTCTGGTAGTTGTCCAGTCCGATGAACTGGAACGCCCCCACACCCGTGTAGTTCGTGAAGGAATAGACGAGCCCGATCACCGCCGGCCAGACGAAGAACAGCGCGAAGAGCACGACATTGGCCGAGATGAGAACGAGCGGCGCAAGCGTGTACTTACTGCGTCTCCTGGGCGGGCTCACGGACACGTCCGGGGCGCGTTTGGTCATCTTCCTGACTCCGTGCTGGTGGAATGGGTTCCTGTGGGCTCAGGCCTTGAGCCCGGCATCACGTGGGGCCCGGGGCCGGGCGGCGGTGCGTCGACCCCGCCGCCCGGGCCTGTCGGCCTGCGCTCAGCCGCCGACCTGCTGGTTGTAGATGTCCACGATGTTCTGCAGGGCCTTGTCGGACGACTGCTGGCCGTTGATCGCCTTGCCGAGTTCCGTCTTGGTCGGGTCCTCGGGGAGGCTCTTGCCCTTCAGCACCCACTTCGTCTGCGCGGAGTTGAAGTAGCCGGAGATCGGGGCGTAGAGCGGGATCGACTCGTTGTACAGCTTGAACGCCGCCTGCGCCGCCTCGGACTTGAAGGGGTACTTCGGGTTCAGGCCACTCTCGACCGGCAGGAACCCGGACGTCTCGCACAGCACCTTGTAGTGAGCCGGCTCGTACAGCCAGGTGAGGAACTTCGTCGCGGCGTCGGCCGCGGCGGCGTTGTTGTTGAAGCCCACCGTCATGCCGCCGCTGTTGACGTCGCTGGCCTGCACCGGCTGGGCGGGAGTGGGGACGCTCGCCCACTCGAACTTCTTGATGCTCTCCGCGAAGGCGGGAACCTGCCAGACGCCGGACCAGTAGGCGACCACGTCACCGCTCTGGAACATGGCGGACGGGTCGGCGCCGCTGGTCCACACCGACTTCGGCATGGTCTTGTCGTCGTTCAGTCCGACGAAGTACTTCACGGCCTTCTTGGTCGGCGCGTCCACCGAGAACGTGCCGGAGGAGTCCGCGTGGACGTACTTCCCGCCCATCTCGTACACCATGGCGCGCAGCCGGGACGGCGACTGGTCGAACGTGAGGGAGTACTTGGCGCCGGTCTTCTCGCGGACCTTGTCGGCCGCCTTGATGAAGTCGGTCCAGGTCCAGGTCTTCTGCGGCGAGGCCGGGAAGGAGACGCCGGCCTTCTTGAACAGCGTCTTGTTGATGAAGAGGCCGGACGCGGTGACGTCCGAGGGGATGGACAGCACCTTCCCGGACGAGTCCTTGGCCACGAAGTTGGCGTTGATCTTGTTGCTCTTCTTGTTGGCGATGGAGCTGAGGTCGATCAGCTTGTTCGCCCAGATCGGGTCCAGCGCCGGCACGGCCGCCACGTCGGGCAGGGAGTTCGCCTGCGCGGCGTTGTGCAGCTTGGCCGGGTAGCCGTCGTAGGGGATGTTGACGAGCTTGACCTTGACGCCGGTTTCCTTCTTGTACTGCGCCACCATCTTCTTCCAGCCCGCGTCCTGGCCCGGGACCGTGGAGATCCAGAACGTCAGCGACTTGGCGTTGCCGCCCGAGTCGGAGCCCGACCCGCAGGCGGAGAGCAGAAGGGCACCTGCCGTGGCCACGGCAGCGAGGGGAACAACGCGACGTATACCGCCGCGGCCGAGCCGGCGGGAGCGCCGCACACCCAGACTGGTCATCTTCAATCCCTTTTCGTCGTAGCGGAAGAAGCACGGCGCCAGCCGAGGCGGCACGGGTGCATTTTGCAGGAGATTTCGCTTTCCGGGGGCACGGCCTCGCCCGGCCGCGTCGCCTTGACGGGTGGGGTCCCCGGCCATGACGGCCGTCGTCGCACAAGCACGCCCTCGTGCGGCTCCCGTACTTCGCGTACGGGCGGGAGGCTCACCCGGAGTCGGCGTCCCGGCCGACTCAGAAAGCGCTTGTCCGGACATTGGCAGACCGATGGCGCAGCCGTCAATGCTTCGCCCGCACAGCTCCGGTCACGGTTTGAATTCCATGGGCGACCGCCAGTCTGCTGGCGCCCGCCACGGTGCCGGTGTCGCCCACCACGCTGCTGACCACCTCGGTGGGCCAGCTCAGCCGGGCCAGCTCGGCCCGCACCCCGGGCAGGAGCTGCGGATCCGCGCCGGTACCACCGCCCAGGACGATCAGGCCGGGGTCCAGCACGGCTGCCACGGCGGCGGCCAGCCGGCCTACGTCGGCGGCGTGCGCGTCGATCACGGACCGGGCGGTGGCATGCCCCTGCCCGGCCAGGGCGAGGAGCCGCTCGGCGGTGCGCGGACGGGGGCCGTCGGCCTGCTGCCAGGCCTCCGCCGCCCGGCGCAGCAGTGTGCGCGACCCCATGCGCTGCTCCAGGCCCTCGTAGCGTGGGGCGCGGCTCTCGTCCCAGGGGTAGGGCAGCCGGGCCACCTCACCGGCGGCGCCGTTCGCGCCGCGCAGCACCCGGCCGCCGATGACGACGGCGAGACCGATGCCGACTCCGATGCGCAGATAGCCGAAGGTCTCGCGGCCGACGGCGGCACCTTCGTGCAGTTCGGCCAGGGCGGCGCAGTTGACGTTGTTCTCCAGATGGACGGGCACCCCCTCGGGCAGGGCGACGGCCATGGCGTCGAAGGCGGGACCGGCCTTGGCCGTCGCCGGGCGTTCCCCCGCGCCTTCGCCGTCCCGCGTGGTGACATCGCCGACGGCGACGACGACGGCCCGCAGCGGGGCCCCGGCGGGCAGTGCGTCGAGAACCTTGCGGACGGTGTCGGCGGCCTCCTCCCGGGAGCCGGTGCCCTCGGCGAGCAGCGCGCCGTCCAGGGCGCAGCTGCGCACCCGGGTCTTGGCGGGCCCCAGGTCGACGGCGAGCACGGCACCGGCGGCCGTGCCGAGCCGGTAGACGGCGGCGCTGCGGCCGGTGCCGCCGGAGGCCCGCCCGGAGTGGGCGGCGAGCTCCACGGCCTCGAGTTCGGCGACGGCGGTGGAGACGGTCGGCTTGGAAAGGCCCGCACCGGCCGCCAGCTGGGGGCGGGTGGCCGTTCCCGCCCCGGCCAGTACGTCGAACACCACACGGGCACTCTCACTCAGGTGCATGGTCTCCCCAGGTCGTGCGGCGGCCGAGCAGGACGGCCGCGAGGGTCGCGCGGCATCGGGAATTCCGTGCCTCTTGACGCGCACCCTACTTCGTTAGTTAACTTCCTAACGAACTTCACGGTACTCGCCTGCCGTGTTCGGCAGAAGCCCGTCCCGGGGCTTCCCTACCTCTTCAACTGCCGTGGTACGACGCGCGGTTCGCCTGCCGTCGCCGTGCCGCGCAACGACGAAAGAGGACCCGTGCAGGACTCCACGCCTTGCGCCGTCGGTATCGACGTGGGCGGCACCAAGACGCATCTGCGCGCCTTCGTGGGCGGAGAGGACGTCGTCGATCATGTCCGCGGCAGTACGGGATGGCGCCCGCACGACGCCGGGGCCGCCGCCGACTGGCTGGCCGGCCTGATCGCCGACGCCCTGCCTTCCTCCCTCCGACCGTCCGCTCTCGCCGTGGGCGGTCACGCCTGTGAGACGCCACGCCAGTGCGCGGGCATCCGCGCCGCCCTTCAGGAGCGGCTGGGGGTGCCCGCGCTCGTCGTGGGCGATGCCGAGCTGCTCGTTCCCGCCGCGGGGCTGGAGAAGGGTGTGGGTCTGGTCGCCGGTACCGGTTCGGTCGCGGTGGGGCGGCTGCCCGGCGGCGAGGCGGTCCAGGTCGGCGGCTGGGGCGCGGTGCTCGGCGACGAGGGCGGCGCGGCCGGTCTCGTACGGGAGGCCGCACGGGCCGTCTGGGCCGCGCACGACCGCGGCGAGGAGCCCGACGCACTGGCGACCGGGCTGGTCGCCGCGTTCGGAGTGGCCGAGGTGCCCGCGCTGGGCGCGGCTCTCGAGGCCGCCACGGACGTCTCCGCCGAGTGGGGCAGCCGCTCCCCGGCCGTGTTCACCGCCGCCGAGGCGGGCTCGCCGCTCGCCCGGGCCGTGATCGCCGAGGGCGGCCGGGCGCTCGCCGGGCTCGTCGTACGGCTGGCCGCGCGCGGGGTCGCGGTGGACGACGTGGTGGTGGCGGGCGGCACGGTGCTCGCCCAGCCCGCGCTGTACGAGGCGTTCACCGCCGCGCTCGCCGAGTCCCTGCCGGGGGCCCGGACGCAGCCGCTGCGGGTGCCGCCGGTCGAGGGCGCGCTGGCTCTGGCCCGTTCACTGCTGTGAGCCGGGCGGCCGGCGTTCACCCTCCGGTCACAGGCCGGTGGCCGACCCCTCCCCGGAGGGTCACGACCCGGCCGTAGATCTTCGCTCGTACGCAACAGGTGCCACAGAAGTCATCACAGGCACCAGAAGTCGCACAGCCCGCTTCACCTTCCCGGCCACACGGCCGACGCACCGTCCCGCAACGCCACGCCACCTTCTTCGCAGCACTCCAGAGAGGCGCACCCATGCCGTCATCAGCCGGGCACCGCTCCCCCGCCACCGTCGACAGGCGGGGCTTCCTCAAGACCTCCCTCGGTGCCTCGGCGGGCCTGCTCGCCGCACCGGCCTTCGCGACGTGGCTCGGCGCCGCGGACGCCAAGGCCGCCACGGGCTTCGCCGCCTTCGTCGACGACTACAAGTCGAACGTCATCACCAATCTGACCCCCGAGACCAACGCCGTCGTCCGAGTCCTGGGCGGCATGTCGAAGGTGTGGAAGACCGGCGACGGCTGGAACACCGGCCGGGTCCTGGACCGCGAGGTGCTGCGCGCCAACATGCGCTACTGCGCCCACGTCACGCAGACCCGCACCGAGGCACAGGCGAAGGAGGCCTTCCTCTACGACCGCCAGCACCAGAGCTACGCCATGATCGGCGGCCTCGGTCCGCTGGCCGGCCTCTACAAGGCGGGCGCCAAGGCCGTCACGTCGATCACCACCGCCCCGGAGGGCACTCCCGCCGGGAAGATCAACGACACCCTGCCCGCCGACGCCCCGGCCGGATCCGCCCTCGGGGCGGGCTCGTACGACTCCGACCTCGGCCTGGTGGCCAAGCTGGTCGACACCGTGCGCGGGCCGTTCGCCTCGGGCAACCCGGGCAAGTTCGCCTTCCAGTACCCGCGCCCGTGGCGGATGAACGAGGACAGCGAGGTCGTCGACACCGGCACGAAGGACGCGCTCGGTTACCCGGTGTACGACTCGGACGTGGTCGTGGCCCCGCAGCTGCTGCGCCAGCGCTCCGAGAACGCGCAGGAGGACGGCGGCTTCCCCAGCGGCCACACCAACGCCTTCCACCTGGCCGGTCTGGCCTTCGCGTACGCGGTGCCGGAACGCTTCCAGGAGCTGGTCACGCGGGCGTTCGAGCTCAGTCACACGCGGATCGTGGCGGGCATGCACTCCACCGTCGACGTCCTCGGCGGCCGGATCATGGCCACCGCCCTGACCGCCGCGACGCTGGCCGACCCGGCGAACGCCGAGCTCAAGACCGCGGCCCGCGCCCAGGCCCTCGCCTATTTCACCCAGCGGACCGGCACGACGGCGGACACCCTCTACGACTACGCCCACCCGGGCGCCGGGGACGCCTACGCCGACCGCGAGGCCAACGCCCGTGCGGTCGGGCCCCGGTTGACGTACGTCCTGCCGCGCCGCGGCCGCAA
The DNA here is from genome assembly GCF_014205055.1 of Streptomyces luteogriseus. NCBI lineage: Bacteria > Bacillati > Actinomycetota > Actinomycetes > Kitasatosporales > Streptomycetaceae > Streptomyces > Streptomyces luteogriseus. Next base: position 8,245,682 of record NZ_JACHMS010000001.1, on the reverse strand, counting down.
GGACCCGCTGACCGTGCCGAAGGGCGCGGAGGTGCTGCTGGAGACGCGGCTGCCGTACCTGACCGCGGCCCAGCGTCGTGAGGTGCTGCGGACGACCGCGCTGCCCTCCGGGTACGTTCTGCTGGACGGCTTCGAGCAGTGGGGCCGGCTGAACCTGTTCGCCGCGGCGGACGGTTACGGCGCCTTCGACCGGGACGTCACCGTGACGCTGGACGCGGCGGCCGGGGGCTTCCACACGGCCGACAGCTGGCGCAACGACATCGAGGGCGACGGCGGTCTGACCAAGCGCGGCTCGGGCACACTGACCCTGACGGGCCACAACCGCTACCACGGCGGCACCGTCCTGGAGGCCGGCACGCTGGTCGCCGCCTCGCCGAACGCCCTGGGCGAGGGCGACGTCCGGGTCACCGGCGGCACGCTCCGCGCGGCCAAGGTCCTGCGGGTGCGCGGCTCCTACGTCCAGGAGGGCGAGTCGACGCTGGAGCTGGCGCTGCGCAGGAACCACGGCCCGGCCCTCACGGTGGGCCGCCGGGTTCTGCTGGGCCGGGGCAGCGTGCTGTCGCTGCGGCTCGACGCCGAGCGGCCGCCGGTCGCGGGGACGACGGTTCCCGTCCTGTCCACCGGGCAGCTGCGCGGCCGGTTCGACCGCGTCGAGGTGGACTCCGAGACGCTGCGGGCGGTGCCCGTCCACACGGCTGACGGTCTGTCGGTGCGACTCGTGAGGCGGTAGCGCTTTCCACGGCGGGGGCTGATGCAGAGTGGGCCCATGAGGGACCTCTGGATCGCTCCCGCCGTTCCCCGGCCGGTGTCGCTCCCGCCCCCGGGACCTGTCGGCACCACACGGCGGCCGGGCAGACGGTGGCCGGTACGGCTCCTGGTGACCGTACTGCTCGCCCAGATGGCCTTCGCGATGGTCACGACCGCCGTGCGCCAGACCCCCACGATCGACGAACCGGTGTACGTGGGCGCGGCCGCGGAGTACGTGCACGAGCACCGGCTGCGGCACAACCCCGAGCATCCGCCGCTGGGCAAGCTGGTCATCGGTGCCGGAGTCGCCCTCGCGGATCCGCGCCTCGCCCCGGGCTTCGCCGGAGACCAGGGGCAGTTGGGCCGGCAGCTGCTGTACGAGTCGGGCAACGATCCCTGGCGGCTGATGCTCCGGGCCCGCCTTCCGGTGATCGCGCTGACCCTGTCGTTCGGGCTGGTGGTGTTCGCCTTCGCGCGTGAACTGGCCGGGCCTCCCGCGGGGTCGGCCGCGCTCGCGCTGTACTGCTTCTCCCCCGACGTCATCGCCCACGGCTCGCTCGCGACGCTCGACGTGCCGGCCGCCGGGTTCGTGCTGACCTCGGCGTGGCTGGTGTGGCGGGCGCGCCGGAGACCGTGGCTGTACGTGCCGCTCGCGGGTCTGTCACTCGGCGCCGCACTGGCCACGAAGATGAGTACGTTGGCCGCCGTGCCGGTGCTGATGGCGCTGGCCGCCGTGTCGGTGTGGAAGGCGTCCGCGGGAGGCCGGCGGCTCGTTCGCGCGATGGCCGGCGCGGGGGTCGTGGCTCTCGCCGCGATCACGGTCGTGTGGGTCACGTACCTGATGGTCGATCCACGGCTGCGCTGGACTCCGGAGCAGCACGTGCCCGTGGTGCACGGCCTGCGGGGGCTGCTGGTCCGGCTCCTGCCCTTCCCGGAGGCCTACCGGGACGGGATGCGCGTGCAGTTCGGGCTGGAGAACCGGCCCTGGCAGGGTTTTCTGTTCGGACGGCTGTACGACGGATCGCTCTGGTACTACCTGCCGGCCGCGCTGCTGGTGAAGACCCCCCTGGGGATGCTCGTACTGTGGGCCGCGGGCGCCGCGGTCGTCGTCGCGCTCCGGCGGCTGCGGCCCGTCGCACCGTGTGTGCTGGCCGCGCCGCTGGTGCTGCTGATGGCGGCCATGCAGGGGGCGCGGGACTTCGGAACCCGCTACGCCGTGTTCCTGCCGCTGTTCCTCGCGGTCGCGGCCGGGTGCGTGCTCATGGTGGGGCGGCGGTGGGCGGCCTTGGGGGTGGCCGTTCTGGTGGCCTTCGCCGCTGTCAGTTCGGCGCGGGCGTATCCCTACTATCTGCCCTACTCCAACGAGGCGTTCGGGGGGCCGGGCAGGACCCGGCAGTGGCTGCACGACTCGAACGTGGACTGGGGGCAGGACCTCGGGCGGCTCGCGGACCGGCTCCGCGACCGGTACCGGGGTGAACGGGTGTGGCTCGTGTACAAGGGCAGTGGGGTGCCGTCCTTCTACGGCATCGAGGCCTCGGATCCCCGGCACGTGCCGGTCCACGAGGTGCGGGGACTGCTGGTCGTGTCGGACTCGGCGGCCGCGAAGGCCTCGGGGCGGCTGGCCGAGTTGATCGGCGGCAGCCGCCCCGTCGATGACGTCGGGCACTCGATCACGGTGTACCGCCGTTGAGTGCGGGGGCGCGTACGTCAGTGCATCGCGTGGAAGAACCCGTCTGCGCTCACGTGCTGCATGACCCTGGAGGCCACCCGGTAGCGGCCGTTGGGCACGTCGGGGCACCTCGCCACGTGGACCGCCAGCGGGCCGGCGAACTCGTAGCCGCGTCGTTCCGCGTGGCGGGACAGGCTGTCGGTGAGGGCCTGGCCCACGTCGGTGCCGGTGCGGGTCAGGTGCTCGTGCACGTCGTCGGGCAGTTCCACGTCGTAGGCGTTGGGGACCATGACACGTCCCTCACGGCACACGACGGCGTTGTCGTCGCACTCACGTTGCAGGGCGTCGAGGACCTCGACGGGTTCCTTGTCGCGGAGCCGCGCCCACAGCGCGTCCCATCGGTTCTCCAGGGTCTGTTCCAGCGCACTCAGCGCGCTCATGCCGTCTCTCCTGCCGGAAGCGTCGTCGGTTCGGTCGGGGGTGCCGGTGCCCTACCGGTCGTCGTAGTCGCCGGGGCGCACCTCGGCCTCCTCCAGGGCCTCGCGCATCGTGCGGCCGGTCCCGCCCGGCGGGCGGGGACGGTTCTCGTCGTGGTGGTCCAGCAGGTCGTCGGTGGTCTGCGTCTTGGGCCGGTTCTCTTCCGGGACGGTCATGCCGGCGGCTCCTCTCGGGGGGTCGTGTGCGGCGGCGGGTTCCCGCCCGGCGCACGGGTATCCCCGCCCGGGGCAGCTCATGCCGCCCGAGGAAGCCCTGGTCACTACGGTGCGTGAGCTATGTTGAACGTCCGTGGGAGACGAAGGAGGCGCACCGGTGCCATCGCCGCAGCAGGCACGCGCACAGGCATCCGCGATCACCTCGGGGAAGGCCGTCCCCGAAGCGGAGGTCTCCCCCTCCGCCCAGCTCAGGGCGCTCTTCGACCGGCCCCGGCTGTCCCCGGGGCAGCGGCGCATCGCGCAGTACCTGATCGAGCACATCACCGAGGCGGCGTTCCTGTCGATCACGGATCTCGCGGACCGGGTCGGGGTGAGCCAGCCCTCGGTGACGCGGTTCGCCTCGGCGGTCGGCTTCAGCGGTTACCCGGCGCTGCGGGAGAAGCTCCAGTCGATCGCCCTGGGCACCCTCGCCGTCGGCCCGTCCGAGGAGACGCACGGCAACGAACTGCAGGCGGCGGTCGACGCCGAGATCGAGAACCTGGAGAACCTGCGGCGGGACCTGGCCGACCCGAGCGTGGTCATCGACGTCGGCCGCAAGCTCTCCTCGTCCGCCCCGCTGACGGTCCTCGGGCTGCGCATCTCCGTCTCCCTCGCCGAGTACTTCGCCTACGCCGCCCGCCGGATCCATCCGGACGTACGGCTCGTGACCCGGGGCGGCAGTGTCGCCTACGACGCGCTGCTGCAATCGCGGGAGGCGGGAGGTACCTGGGTGCTGGCGTTCTCCATGCCCCGGCACGCCCAGGAGACCCTGACGGCCGTCCGGGTCGCGCGGGGCGCCGGGCTCAAGGTCGCCCTGATCACCGATCTGGCGCTCGGGCCGCTCGCTGACGAGGCCGACGTCGTCTTCGCCATCGGGACCGGGTCGCGACTGGTCTTCGACTCCTACGCGGCCCCGGGCGTGATGTGCTCGGCGCTGCTGCAGGCCATGACGGACGCGGATCCGGAGCGGACGCAGGGGCGGCTGGAGGAGTACGAGCAGGTCGCCGACCAGCACCAGTTCTTCCTCAAGGACTGAGCGGCCCTCGGCGGACCTCACATGGGGAGCATCCGCAACAAAGCGCGCATGAATGTTTTCATGCTCCTTGCAAACCGGATGGCATATATAAATACTGCTCACGGATCGCGACCCGGCTGTTCCGGATCCGTTCCGCACCCGTGGAGCCGGGTCCTACCCACTCCGGGTCCCGGGTGTTCGTGGCGGCCCCGGCCATCCCCTAGGCCGGGGCCGCCCCGACCCGTCGTCCACCCACACGACGCCGCACACCCGAGAGCGATGATCATGCCCCTGACGACCACGCGCATCAGCCCGGACTGGCCCTGCCAGGTCAAGACGCCCGGCAGCTACGACTGGGAACGCTCGGCGGCCAAGTGGCTGCGCGAGCTGGTGCCCACGCGTTACGCCGGATACCCCGTGTTCATCCGCCACCCCGTCCTCCTCGCCCGGCACGCCCAGATCCAGGTCCAGAACGAGATCCGGGTCGCCCGCACCGCCCTGCAGACCGCCCGCGCCGACCTGCCCGGACTCGGCCTGCACGAGGGCGTCATCGAGCACACGATCAAGCTGTACGCGGCCGAGGTCATGCAGCTCCAGCACATCGCCCGCAGCGTCCGGGCGGTCACCCAGGCCCTCGTCGAGGCGAACCGCCAGCCGTGAGCCGGCGGGCATGACTCGCGCCGCGCGTGGCACACGTGGGGGAATGAGCACCACCGAAACCCGGCGCGGCGAGCCCGTGACGACGGTCCTGACCTGGCAGGTGCGCCCCGGCCGCGAGGAGCGGTTCGAGGAGTGGACGCACGGCATCACCCGCTGCGCCCGGCAGTTCCCCGGCAATGAGGGCGTCTCCTGGCTGACACCCGAGGACGGCCACCGCTACCACGCGGTGCTGCGCTGGTCCGACCAGCACCGGCTCGCCGCGTGGCTGGAGTCCGAAGAGCGCGCGCGGTGGCACCGGCGGATCGAGGACATCGCCACCGAGGTCAGCAGCGAACGCCAGTCGACGACCGGCATGGAGACCTGGTTCAGCCTGCCCGGTACCACCGTCCAGGCCCCGCCCCGGTGGAAGATGGTCCTCACGACCTTCCTCGGCGCCTACCCGTTCACCCTGCTCATCCAGTGGCTGGTCACGCCCCACACCACCGGCTGGCCGCTGCCCCTGCGGTCCGCCGTCTTCCCCCTGGTCCTGCTGCCGGTGCTGACGTATCTGGTGATGCCACGTCTGAGCAGGCTGCTGCGGCTGTGGCTGTACCCACGCGACGGCAACTGAACAGTCCGCCGGGGACCGGTGCGACCGATGGGGCGCCTGGGGCGGGTGAGCAGTCCGAGCGCACAAGGCTGTCTTCGAATCGGGCCAGGTGTGCCATGCTCGACGCGTGACGAGCGAGCCCGTGACGCCGGCGCAGCCCGGTGCCGCACCGGACCTGGTCGAACTGGCCAAGATCGTCGCCCGGCAGCGCGCCGAGCTGGACCGGCTGCGCGACCAGGCGGCCACCTCGGCTGTCGTGGAACGGGCCAAGGGCGCGGTGATGGCGCTGAGCGGCTGTACCGCCGACGCGGCGGGCGAGCAACTGCTCCAGCAGGCCAAAGCCGCACGTCACACCCTGCTGGAGGAGTGCTGGATCACCCTGGGTGGCCTCGTGCCCACGCCGGCCGGCCCCGGCAGGGCGAATGAGTTTCCCGGCGTCGACGCACCCGGGTCCCGGGCAGGAGCCCTGGACCAGTCGGCCGCGCCGGACGACGTCACCGCCGCCCTGGCCCGCCTCGGACAGGCCCTCGTTCGGGTGACGACTCCGCACGACCTCGCCCGGTGCCTGCTGGACCATCTCGGCCCCGACATGTCGGCGGACGCGGTCCTGCTCTACGCCCGCAGGCCCGACGGCGGCCTCGAACTGATCGGGCACGCGGGCATCGACGACAAGCTGGCGGCCCAGTGGTTCCAGGTACCGCCGCTGAGCGGAATGGCGGCGCTGGAATCACTGCGGGCGGGCGAGCCGCGCTGGCTGGAGGACTTCTCCGCGGACAAGCGGCGGTACCTGCTCATCGGGGATCCGCCCGACCGGTGGCGCTCGCGCGCCTGGCTGCCCGTCCTCGCCGCGGGCTCGGCCGAGGTCTGCATCGGTGTGCTGCGCGGCCGCGCCGGGGCGTTCACCCCGCGCGACCGCTCCCACCTGCGGGGCGTGACCGGGCTGTGCGCCGGCCGGTTGCGCGCCTTCGACGCCCCGCCCGAGCGGGCCGCCGACGCCGCCACGGACACGGTGCAGGCGCTGTTCGAGGCGCTGCCGATCGCGGCGATGCTGCTCACGCCGCTGCGGGCCGCGACGGGCGAGACCGAGGACTTCCGGGTGGAGGCCGCCACCGCCCAGGTGGGCGACCTGCTGGGAAGGACCGGTGAGGAACCGGCCGGGCGGCGGTTGCTGGAGCTGCGCCCGGCCTTGGCGGCCGAGCCGCTGTGGCAGGGCTGTCTGAAGGTACTGGCCACCGGGAAGACCTACGAGGGCGAGCCGTTCGCGCACGAGGAGGTCGTGGCGGGCGTCGCCGAGCTGTCCCTCTACACGGCCCGGGTGGCGCCGCTGGGCGACGCCCTCGTCGTCTCGTGGATCCGGCACGGCTCCTCCGACCGGCAGGAGCAGCGGCTGGCGGACCTGCAGCGGCTGGGCAGTCTCGGCTGGGCGAACTGGAACCTGGTGACACAGGAGGCCTCCTGGTCGACCCAGGTGTTCTCCCTGGTCGGCCGGGACCCGGCGCACGGCCCGGTGCCGCTGACCGAGGTTCCGGAGCTCGCTCTCCCCGAGGACACCCCGGCGCTCACGCGCGCCGTCGACGAACTCGTCTACGAGGGGCGGCCGTTCGACGTGCCGTTCCGGATCCGGACGAGCGGCGGCATCCGGCATCTGCGGCTGGTGGCCGAGGCGGTGGCCGACCGGCACGGCACGCCCGTCGAGGTGCACGGCTTCATGCAGGACATGACCGCCCGGCGGCGCGCGGAGCTGGCCCTGGTCGAGAGCGAGCGGGCGATCCTGACGCAGCACGACGTGCTCCAGGCCGAGCGGACCCTGGCCTCCCGGCTCCAGCACGCGCTGCTGCCGATGGCCAACCGGCCCGTGCACCTGGCCGGGCTGCGCGTCGAGGTCGCCTATCTGCCGGCCCAGTCGGGTGTGCACGTCGGCGGTGACTGGTTCAGTGCGATCGAACTGCCCGACGGGGACGCGCTGCTGGTGGTCGGCGACGTCGCCGGGCACGGGGTCGACGCGGTGGCCACCATGGCCCAGCTCCGGTTCACCGCGAAGGGCATGGTCATCACGGGCTCGTCGCTGACCGGGGCGCTCGCCCGGCTGAACACGCTGCTGCTGCACTCCCGCGACTCCCACGCGACCGCCACGATGGTGCTGGCCCGCTACGACCCCCGTCGCCGGCGCCTGGTCTGGGCCCAGGCGGGGCATCCCCCGCCGCTGCTGCTGCGCGACGGCGAGGCGCGGTACCTGCGCCGCCCCGGGGGCATGCTGCTCGGGGCGTCCACCACGCCGGTCTACCAGGAGGCGGAGTGCCGCCTCGACCCGGGCGACCGGCTCATCCTGTACACCGACGGCCTGGTGGAGCACCCCCCGGACAGCATCGACCGGGGTCTGGAGCAGCTCGCCGAGGCGGTGGCCGCTCCGCACGGCGACGGACCCGGATCGCTGGGGCCGTTGCTCGCGCGGATGCTGCCGGACGTGCGGCGGGACGACGTGTGCGTGGTCGACGTCCGGGTTCCCGGGGCGAAGGACCGGTAGGAGCAGTCCCCGGCTCACGAGTCACCACGGTGGCGCCAGTACCACCACAGGCCCACGAGCGAGGCCAGCAGGAACAGGGCGGGCAGCACCAGGCCGGGGATGCGGGAGCCGTTCATGGGCGTGGCCTTCGGTTCGCGGCGGTTCGGGCGCCTCGTGCGTCGCCCCGGACCAGGGTGACACCGACCGGTCCCCCCGTTCCGCCTTTTTCCGCAGCCCTTGCCCGGCGTTCGACACAAGGAGTCGGACGTCAGTCGACCGGGTGGCCCGGGTGGATGGAGACGGCGTCGGACAGGCGCAGCAACGGCCCGCCGTGCGCACCGTGTCCGCCCCACTCGACCGGGTCGAGGACGAATCCGATGTGGTCGCCGCCGCCCGCGCGCGTCACGATCCGGCCGACGAACCAGGCCGGCGCGTCCTCCAGGACGAGGGCCCCGCCGTACGCCTCCCGTAGCCGGACGTCCTGGAACTTGTCGGTCCGGTCGCCGGTCCGCCCGCCGAACAGCTCGGCGAGGGCGTGCTGTTCGCGGCCGAGCAGGTGCACCGCGAGGACGTCCGCGTCGCGGGCCACCCGGAAGGTGTGGTTGAGCTCGGACAGCCACACCACGAACCGCACGGGCCGCAGCGAGCACTGCGAGGCGAACCCGACCAGGCAGCCCGCCCGTTCACCGCCCGCGGCGGCCGTGACCACGTACATCTCGGGGTTCAGCCGGTCGACGAACTCGTCCATGCCGGCCATGGTCACACATCAACTCGTGCGGGACTCCAGGGCGGTCCGGGTGTCGTCGCCGTATACGCCGGTCTCGTCGCCGCGGATGCCGTACCAGAGCTGGAAGCGGGCGACCGCGGCCGTGAGGGTGGCGTCGTAGCTGCCGCTGGTGGAGCCGTCCCGGTAGACGTCCGGGATGTCCAGGAGACGCTGCTGGAGTTCGGTCACCTCGGGGCCGGTGGCTCCCTCGCGCAGCGTGCCGGCGCCGTCGGGGTCCACGGGTGCGGGGGCGGCCGGGCTCGGCGGGGTGGGTGTGGGGTCGGGGGTGGAAGGGGCGGAGCGGGGCGGGCCGGGCGCGGGCGCGGCGCTGTCGCCCTTGTGCTCGCCGCGCAACAGGAGCGCACCGCCGAAGCCGATCACCGCGGCGGCCAGGACGGCCACCGCGACGGCGGCGCGGCGCAGCCCGGCGCCGGCGGGCACGGCGCGGGTGGGCCGGCGGATCGCGCGGGCGACGGGCGGAAGCTCCTGCGTCAGCGCCTCGGAGCCGGCCGGCGGCCCCGGCAGCGCGACGGACTCGTAGCCGCCGGGGGCGCGGCCGGTTTCGCGGCGGCCGGTTTCCTGCCTGCCGGGGGCGCGGCCGGTTTCCTGCTGGAACTCCCGCATCAGTTCCGCGAGCGCGTCGGTGCGGCGGGGCCGCAGGACGCGGATGGGTTCGAGGGCCTGGCCGTCGTGCGGCGGCCGGGGCTCGGACGGTGTCGACACGCTGCTCTCCTTCGTCCGGGCCCGGGGGCGCCCGACCTTCGAGGATCGTCCTGCCGCTAGATACGCGGCCACCGCGCCCGGGGTTCAGAGCCCGGTCGGGTCCGGCGGACAGAGCACTCAGTACCTCCTCACGAGTGCACTGAGTGCCATGAACATCCTCACGGGTGCTACGTTCGCGCTCATGAGCTCCGAGAAAGCCGAGGCCGGCACCGGGAAGCCGCCCATGCGGGACGCCCTGGTGGCGGCGGCCTTCCAGCTGTTCCTGGAGCGGGGGTACGAGCAGACCACGGTCGACGACATCGTGGCGCTCGCCGGTGTGGGGCGGCGCTCGTTCTTCCGCTATTTCCCCTCCAAGGAGGACGTGGTCTTCCCGGACCACGAGCGGTGCCTCGCCGACATGACGGCCTTCCTGGCGGCATCCACCGACGACGACGAACCCGTGGGGCGGGTCTGCGACGCGGCGCGGCTGGTGCTGCGCATCTACGCGGAGAACCCGACGTTCTCCGTGCAGCGCTACCGCCTCACCAAGCAGGTGCCGGGGCTGCGGGCCTACGAGCTGTCGGTGGTGTGGCGCTACGAGCGGGCCCTCGCCGAGTACCTGCGCCGGCGCTTCGCCGCCCGCCGGGACGGCACCCTGCAGGCCGATGTGATCGCGGCGGCGGTGGTCGCGGCGCACAACAACGCGCTGCGGTCCTGGCTGCGTTCGGACGGGCAGGGCGAGGCGGGCGCGGCGGTGGGCCACGCGCTGGCCTACGTGCAGTCGGCGTTCGGCGGTGGGCCGGTGCCGCCCGCCGTGGAGCAGCCGGAGGACGTGGTGGTCGTGGTGTCGCGGCGCGGCGCACCGCTGTGGCGGGTCGTGCAGGAGATCGAGACGACGCTGGGGCGGGGCTGAGGGCTCCGCACATTGAGGGTACGGAGTGCCTTTACGAGTGGCACTGAGTGCCATACTCTGTGCTGCGTGCACGGTGGCACGGCGAACCGCGCACACGTGTGCGCGGGTGATCGCGTGCGCGGATTCCGGCCGAGTGCAGGGAGTTGACCAGCGTGTACCACTCAGGAAGCGTCACTCAGCAGGCAGCCGGCTCCGCGACGGGTCTGCTCGACCCGAGGGGCCAGAACGCGGAGGCCATCTTCTTCCAGCGCTGCACCTGGTGCGGCACCGCCATGTACCACCGGCTGCTGTGTCCGGTCTGCCGGGGCAGCGAGCTGCGCACGGAGCGCGCCGAGGGCACGGGCACGGTGCGCCACTCCACCGTCGTGCACCGCAACACGCCCGCGGCGCGCAATGTGTCGCAGATAGAGATGTCCGAGGGCTTCGTGGTGCGCGGACGGGTGATGGGCCCGCCGATCGGCATCCACAGCGGGGACCGCGTACGGCTGTCCACGGCCAAGGACCCGGTACGGGGCGAGCCGGTCTTCCAACTGCTGGACGAGCCGTACCGGGCCTGGAGCTGACGCGCGCTCAGCCCGTGATCAACTCGTCGGTGCGCACGGGCCGTCCCGTCTCGAAGCTCCGGTTGGCCGCCAGTCCGACCGCGAGGGCGAGCGCCCCGTCACGTTCGGTGGCCGTGGGACGAGTCGCGGCGGCGGTGTCGGCCGGGCCGGCCTGGCCGACGGAGCCGAACAGCGCGTCGAGCATGCGCGGATCACCGCCGCCGTGTGCCTCGTGGGCGACCGCGAGCGGCACCTCCACCGGGGGCTGCCACAGCGGGCGCAGGGTGAGGCGGGAGCCGCCCGCGTGCTCGGCTGCCGTGTCGCCGTGCACCGCGCCAACCGCCGAGGTGATCCGGCTCAGCGGCGGCTGCCAGCGGCTCTCCTCGACCTCCAGCTCCAGCCGGCCCGTGCTGCCGTTGAACATCACCCGGTAGCCCTCCCAGGGGGAGTAGGCAGTCAGGTGGTACGTCATCGTCGCGCCGCGCGCGTAGCGCACCAGGACGGACATGTCGTCCTCGATGGTGACCGGCCCGCCGAAGACGTTGCGGTCGCGCAGGTAGCCGTCGTCGCGTTCGGCGTCCAGGTAGAGGGCGCGCAGGGTGGCGTCGGCCGTGAGGTCCAGGGCGAAGGGGTCGTCGGCGGCCCGCTCGGCGCCGTGGGCGCGGTCGTAGTCCCGGCGCAGTCCGTGCCGCTCCCCCGCCTCGCGGCCGTAGAAGCCGAGCCGCCCGTAGCCGAAGGCCTCCCGGGGCTCGTCGGCGAGCCACCAGTTCACCAGGTCGAAGTGGTGCGAGGACTTGTGCACCATCAGGCCGCCGCTGTGCCGCTTCTCGCGGTGCCAGCGGCGGAAGTAGTCGGCGCCGTGCCGTACGTCGAGCAGCCACTCGAAGTGGACCGACAGCACCTCGCCGATCGCGCCGTCGGCGAGCAGGGCGCGGACCTTCTCGTGCACGGGGTTGAAGCGGTAGTTGAAGGCGACGGTCAGGGAGTTGCCGGTCTCACGGACGGTGCCGAGGATGCGGGAGCAGCGCTCGGCGTCGACCGTCATCGGCTTCTCGGTGACGACCCGGCAGCCCGCCTTCAGCGCGGGGACGATGTAGCGGTCGTGCTCGGCGTCGACGGTGGTGACGACGACCTCGTCGATGCCCTCCTCGGCGAGCAGGGCGGTGAAGCGGTCGGGCTCCCACGGGGTGGCGGCCGGTGCGCCGGTCTCGGCCAGCAGCCGGTTGTGGAAGGCCATCCGGGTCGGGCTGGGGTCGCACAGCGCGGCCACGACATGGCCGGGGCGTTCCGCGAGGCCGCGGGTGAACAGCTGGGCCCGGTGGCCGGTGCCGACGACGACTGCGCGCAGTGTGGGAGTTCGGCTCATGGCAGGTGCCCTTTCCCGTGGACGGGGTCCCCACTCCCCCGCTGACGAAAGCGCTTGCCGAACCTCAGAGGGTGATGCGGATACCCACCGTGCCGTCCACGCCCCGGCGCAGCCGGCTGCCGAGCAGGGTCAGCCGGCCCGTCAGGCCGTACTTGCGGCCGATCAGCTGCCGGTAACGGCCGGTGGTGGCCGCGTCGCAGATCGCCGCCGTCGCGGGCACCTGGTCGCCGGTGGGGTTGCCGCGCAGGTCGCACGGGCCGACCAGCACGTCGGCGCGGTTGCGGATCCGCTTCACCTTCCAGGAGTCGGCGGGTGTCCACACACCGAGCGCGTCCCCGTCGCGCACCACCCAGACCGGGGTGGCGACCGGCGTGCCGTTCTTGCGGTAGCTGGTGACCAGCAGGTACTTGCCCGAACCGAGTTCGTCCAGCGTCCTGTCGTCCATGTCGGGAAGTCTACGAGCGTGCCCCCGGGTTCAGCGCAGCGCCGCCGCCATTCTCCGTACGGCCTCCGTGAGCAGCTCCCGCGAGGTCGCCAGGTTGAGACGGACGTGGCCGGTGCCGCCGGTGCCGAACGGAAGGCCGGAGCTGAGGGCGACCCGGCCGCGGTGCAGGAAGACCTCGGCCGGGTCGTCACCGATCCCGAGGGCGCGGCAGTCGAGCCAGGCCAGGTAGGTGGCCTCACCCGGCCGGTAGCGGATCGCGGGCAGATGCTCGGCCAGCAGGTCCGCGAGCAGCCACCGGTTGCCGTCGAGGCCGGCCAGCAGGGCGTCCAGCCAGGGCACGCCGTCGCGCAGGGCGGCGGCGTGGGCGATGACGGCCAGGTGACTCGGGCCGTGCCCCACCTCCTCGGGCATCCGCTCCAGGTCGGCGGCGGCTCCCGGCCCGGCGACCGCCAGGGCGGCCTTGAGCCCGGGCAGGTTCCAGCCCTTCGAGGCAGACATCAGCGACAGGCCGCGCTCGGCGCCCGGCACGCTCAGATACGGCACGAAGCCGGTGTCGCCGAGCACGAGCGGGGCATGGATCTCGTCGGCGACGACGCGCACGCCGTACCGCTCGGCGAGCCCGGCGACGGCGGACAGCTCCTCGGCGCTGTGCACGGTGCCGGTCGGGTTGTGGGGGCTGCACAACAGGTGGGCGGCCCGCCGCCCACCGGCCACGGCCTCCCGGAAGGCCGCCTCCAGGACGGCGAGGTCGAGGCGGCCGTCCGCACCGAGCGGGGCCTCGGCCACCCGCCGGTCCATGTGCTCGACGAACGGGTAGAACGGCGGGTACACGGGCGGGTTGACGACCACCGTGTCGCCGGGGCCGGTGACCAGTTTGATCATCTCGACGACGCCCAGCATGACGTCGGGCACGATCGCGGTGCGCTCCACCGCGAGCCCGTCCCAGTCCCACCGCTTCCCGGCGAAAGCGGCCAGGGCCTCCGCGTAGGCGGTGCCGGCCGGGTAACCGGTGTCGCCGAGGTGGAGTGCGTCGGTCACGGCACGCACGACGGGATCGGCGAGCGGCACGTCCATCTCGGCCACCCACAGCGGCAGCACGTCCTCCGGGTACGTGCGCCACTTGGTGCTGGTGCGCTGCCGGAGCCGGTCGAGGGTGAGGGCTTGCAGCGGATTCGGTTCACCGGACGTCTCGTGCGGGATCCTGGTCACGGGCACACGATAGGGGGCTGTGCGGTGAGCGGGAATCTCGTGGACGGGGAGCAGGGCGGGGCGGCGGGCTCGTCGCTGGAGATCGCCTGCGACGAGTCGGGGTCGGACGGTGAGAACCTCACCGGCGGGAACACGGACGTGTTCGCGCATGCCGGAGTGTCGCTGTCCCCGGCGTCGGCCGAGGCGACAGTAAGGGAGATCCGGGACCGGATCCGGTCGCCCGCCGAGGAGTACAAGGCGAACCACCTGCTGCGGGAGAAGCACCGCGCGGTGCTGGAGTGGCTGCTCGCGCCGCGGGGCCCGATCCACGGGCAGGCACGGGTGCATCTCATGGAGAAGACGTTCTTCGTGGTGGACCGGACCCTCGGCCTGCTGCTGGACGACGCGGCAGAGGCGGCCGTCCTGTTCAGCGCGGGGCCCCGGACCTTCGGGGCGGACGGCTGGCGGGCGTTCCTGGAGGCGGCCAACCAGCTGTTGCGGGTCCGCCACGACGGGGATCCGGTGGAGGCCTTCTACGACACGGTCGACGCCCTGCGCCGGACGCACCCGAGGACGGACGCGGCCAGGATCCTGGAGCGGCTCGCCGGGACCCGGCCCCGCGCGGTGTCCTACCGGGACGGGTTCCTGGCCGGGCCGCCACTGATCCCGTTGCTCAACCCGCTGCTCCCTGCGATCGTGCGGACGGCGGCGCTCTGGAGCCGCGACGGGCGGCCGGTCCACCTCGTGCACGACCGGCAGAACATGCTGACGCCGGACCGCATCGCATGGATCGAGGGGATGGCTCGGCGGGCCGGGATCGGCCTGACGGGGATGCGGCTCGTCGTCGCGCGGGACGACGCGCGAGTTCAGGTGGCGGACTTCCTCGCCGGGATCGCCCGCAAGATCGCCTCCGACGAGCTGAACGGCCGAGGTGACCCGGCGCTCACCGCCCTGCTGCGGCCCTACGTCGATCCCGGCTCGGTGTGGGGCGACGCGCGCAGCGGAGCCCTTCTCGCGGCCCCGGTCGCCGGGTGAAGCCGAAGAGATCACCGGTGCGCTGAACGCGGCAGGACTCGGCTCCGTATGGATGAAGGGCACTCAACTCAAGGAGGCCCCCGCGGTGTTCGCGCCGTGATGTTCGGGTTCGGGAGCCATGCATGAGGCACGCACGACGACGGGTCGTCCGGCGAGTGACACGGCTGGCGGCCGTCGGCGGACTCCTCCTCGGAGGAGCGATGGTCACCAACGCCGTGGCGAGCGAGCCCACGGCCCCGTCCATCGGCGTCCCCTTCACCGCGCCACCGGCGACCGGTGAGGGGACCGACCTGGTGTCCCGGCTGGGGAACTCCCGCACCGCCGGCAGCTGGGTCGACAAGGCCGGGCGGCCGGTCGTCGCGGTCACCGACGACAAGGCGGCGGCCGAGGTGAAGCGGGCCGGTGCGCGGGCCAAGATGGTCGAGCACAGCATGAGCGACCTCAAGTCCGCGGCGGCGACGCTGCGTTCGGCGCCCCGGGTCTCCGGAACGTCGTGGGCCCTGGACTACAAGAGCAACCAGGTGGTGGTGCGGGGCGACAGCACCGTCTCCTCCTCCGACTGGTCCCGGATGACGGAGGTCGCCGAGGGCATCGGATCGTTCGTGCGCATGGAGCGCTCCGAGGGCACGTTCACGACGCGGGTCAACGGCGCGCAGCCCATCCTGTCGACCGCCGGACGCTGTTCGGCGGGGTTCAACGTCACCGACGGGGAGGATGACTTCATCCTCACGGCCGGGCACTGCGGGCCCGACGGTTCCGTCTGGTTCGCCGACGACCGCGGCCGGGAGCAGGTCGGCACGTCGCTCAAGGGGAGTTTCCCCGGCGACGACTACTCCTTGGTGAAGTACGACGGTGGCCGTGCGGGCAAGGGCGCGGACGTCGTCGCGGTCGGTGACGGCAAGGGCGTGCGGATCACCGGCGTCGCCGACGCCGAGGTCGGGCAGAAGATCTTCCGCAGCGGCAGCACCAGCGGGCTGCGCGAGGGGGAGGTGACCGCGCTCAACGCGACGGTCAACTACCCGGAGGGCACGGTCACCGGCCTCATCGAGACGAACGTGTGCGCCGAACCGGGCGACAGCGGGGGCCCGATGTTCGCCGACGGCGTCGCGCTCGGCGTGACGTCGGGTGGCAGCGGGGACTGCACGGCGGGTGGTACGACGTTCTTCCAGCCGGTGACGAAGGCGCTGACCGAGCTCGGGGTCAAGCTGATCGTGGCGAAGTCGTCCGGTGGCACGGGTGCGGCTCCCGCACCGTCGGCGTCGCAGGGCGCGGCCTCGCCGGGTTCGTCGGCGCCCATCACGGGCACGGACGTGTCGACGCTGCTGAGCCGTCTCACCGACCCGCGTAACGTCGGCCCCGGCATGCTCGTCATCGGGGGCAGCCTCGTCGCACTGGTGGCGACCCGGTGGATCCGCGCGGAGCAGGACCGCAAGGCGTACCGGCAGTACTACTCGGCCACGTGGGGGTGATGCCGGTGGCCGGCCGTCGCGGGGTGTGCGCGTCAGCCCAGTGTGAGCAGCACGGTCGCGATGCCCGCGCCCAGCAGCCCCACCGCCTGGCGGCGGCTGATCCGCTCGTGCAGCAGGACGAGGCCGAGTACCACGGGGAGGGCCGGATAGAGGGAGGCCAGGACCACGGCGACGGCGAGCAACTGCCGCTGGGCGGCGAGCAGATACAGCACGAGGCCGAGGGCCGCCCCGGCCCCGACGAGGACGGCCTGGGCGCAGCGGACCGGCGGCAGCTTCAGCCGGCGGGCGTGACGCGCGGCGTCCGGCAGAAGGACGAGGACTGCGGCGACCCGGCCCGCGGCGACGGGCCACAGCCCGCTCCCGGCACCCGCCTGACCGAGGGCCAGGTACTGCACGGCGACGCCCAGACTGGCGACGAGTCCGTCCGCCGACCCCTTCCCCGCACCGGCCCTGCCACCGGCGACGAACCACAGCGCCGGCACCGTGACGGCGATGCCCAGCCAGGCGACGGCACCCGGCCGGTCGCCCAGGACGAGGACCCCGCACAGCACCGACAGCGCGACCCCCGTGACGGCGCTCACCGGCACCACGACACTCATGTCCCCCTGGCTCAGTCCGCGGTTGAGGAACCACATGGCCGTGCCGCTGCCGACGCCGGACAGCGCGCCCCACAGCAGGTCGGCGGAGTGGACGGCGTCGGCGGGCAGGAGGAGGGCGGCGGCGCAGGCGAGCAGCAGCCCGCCCAGCTGACCGAGGAAGGTGACGGCGGTGTGATGTGCGCGCCGGGACAGCAGACCGCCGGTGAAGTCGACGATGCCGTAGACGACGGCCGAGGAAAGTGCGAGAAGGGCACCCATTGGATCAGGGGTGCCCTTCGACGAGGGTCCGATGCGTCGGCAACGAGGGCCCGATGCGTCGGCGGGCCGGGACGAAGGTCAGGCCGCGGGCGCCGACTGCGGGGCCGCGGAGGCCCACTCCAGGACGAGCCGCTGGTATTCCTCGCGCTGCTCGACGCTCAGTGTCCCGCCCGACCGGCGCCACAGCGCGCGGATCTCCTCGTTGACCTCGTCAGCCGATCGCTCGGATGAGGTTTCAACAGTGGTGGACATGCTGTGAAGCATACGTCGCCGGACGTGAAGGCGATGTGAGTAATCGGGAGCTAAACCGACATTTCGGACAGTGTTACTGATCACGTCCATCTCCCGGTAAACGTGAGGCTGTTCACATCAGCCACCTGCGAGTACCTTTCGCCGCCCGGAAGTTCGCCGTCGTTCACGCTTCGGCCGACCCCAGCACCAGCACCTTGATGGCCAACACGGCCGCACCACGGGCCCAGTCGTGGAAGTCGGACACCTTCGTCTCCAGGCCCACCGGAGCGGCCAGCGGGTGCCGGAGGTCACGCACGGTCTCCTCGACCGTCTTCCCGGCCACGTCCATCAGCCCGACCCCCTCCCCCGCGAGCAGGATCCTCTGCGGCATCACGAAGTTGGAGATCTGCGCGACGAGCGTGCCCAGAGCACGTGCGGCCTCCTCGACGACCCGGGCCGACATCGGGTCCCCCGCGGCGGCCAGGGCCAGGATCTCCTCGTAGGTGCGGTCATCGCCGGTGGCGGCCCGGATCTGGTAGCGGATGCTGGGGATGGTCAGCAGCGAGACGGCACTGCCGCGCCTGCCGTCCGGGGTGAGCGGCCCGTTGGAGTCGACGATCCAGTGCCTGCCGAAACCGCGGTCCTCCTCCGCGAAGGGCACCCGCTTGCCGCCCAGGACGAGCCCGTAGCCGAGACCGGCGCCGATGGTGAGGACGACGAAGCGGTCCAGGCCCCGGCCGGCGCCGAACCACGTCTCGGCCTCCACCAGGGCGGCGACGTCGTTCTCGACGACGACCGGCAGCCCGGTGCGCTTCTCGACCAGGTCGGCCAGGGGGACGTCCCGCCACAGCAGGAAGGGGGACTCGCCGACCACGGCGCGGTCCTGGACGAACCCGCCGACCCCGATGCCGATCCCGGCGAGGCGAGGGTGGCCCTTGGCCAGTTCGGCGGTCATCTCGGCCAGCACGTCGGCGACTTCGGCGGGGTCATGGGTGGTGAGCGGGCGGTCGTGGCGGGCGACGATATGGCTGCGCAGCGTGGTGACGACGCCGTAGACCGTGTCCTCGGTGATCTTGAAGCCGAGGAAGAAGCCGGAGTCGGCGACGACGTCCAGCGGCTGGGAGGGGCGGCCCTGGCGCGTCTCCGCGGGCACTCCAGCCTCGGGCACCTCGATCAGCAGGCCCGACTCGATCAGGGGCTTGGTCAGCCGGGTGAGACTGCCGGCCGACAGGCCCAGCCTGCGGGCGAGCTCCGTGCGCGACAGCGGGCCGTGGACGAGCACTTCGATCGCCACGGAGCGCTCGCCCGCGCTCAGCGGCAGCCAGCCGGCGGTGCCGTCGGTCATGGAGATCCGACTCCCCTCACCCATTTTTTTCGCACTGAAATCAACATGACCACTCTAGGCCGATGAAGGTTCTTGGGAAAAGATGTTTGCCTGCCTCTTGACGCAGCAATTGTTTCGCACCAAAAGTAAGTCCCGCCAGAGGACGAGCCGCCGCAGCGAGGGAGTCTCCCGATGACCATCGCCTCCAGCAGTCCTCCTTCACGTCTGCCCACGGGCAGCGCGGCGGAGGCCCGCACCAGGACCGGGACGGAGCGGGGGGTGTCCGGCGAGGACCGGGGGGACGGTCGGCTGGCCGCGCTCTTCATCGCGCCGGCCCTGCTCGGTTTCCTGGTCTTCCTGCTCTGGCCGACGCTCCGGGGCATCTATCTGAGCTTCACCCGCTTCAACCTGCTGACACCGGCGGAGTGGGTCGGCCTGGACAACTACGTCCGCATGGTCAACGACCCCATCTTCTGGGACTCCCTGTGGGTCACCGTCGAGTACGTGTTCATCAACATCGGCGTCCAGACGGTCGCGGCACTCGCCATCGCCGTCCTGCTGCAGCGACTGACCCAGTCGGCGATGCTGCGCGGGATCGTGCTGACGCCGTATCTGATGTCGAACGTCGTCGCCGGTCTGGTCTGGCTGTGGATCCTCGACACCCAGCTCGGCATCGGCAACGAGATCATCAGCGGCCTCGGCGTGGACCGCATCCCCTTCCTCGCCGACGAGACCTGGGCGATCCCGACGATCGCGCTCGTCAACGTGTGGCGGCATGTGGGATACACCGCCCTGCTGCTGTTCGCCGGCCTCCAGGCCATCCCGGGCGACATGTACGAGGCGGCCCGGGTGGACGGCGCGAGCGAGTGGCGGATGTTCTGGCGGATCACCATGCCGCTGCTGCGGCCGGTGCTCGCGGTCGTGCTGATCATGACGGTGATCGGGTCGTTCCAGGTCTTCGACACCGTCGCCGTGACCACCGCCGGCGGCCCGGCGAACGCGACCAACGTCCTGCAGTACTACATCTACGGCTCGGCGTTCGGCCGCTTCCAGTTCGGCTACGCCTCGGCGATGTCCGTCGCGCTGCTGGTCGTGCTGAGTGCGATCACCGTCCTGCAGTACCGGCTCACCCGGGCCGGCCGGACCGACCTCGGCTGACGGAAGGAGACACCGCCATGGCTGCCGTGACGACAACACCACCGACGACCCTGCGGCCGGTCCGGCGCAGGTTCCCCTTCGGGCGTGCCGCCGCCTGGACCGTGATGGGACTGATCGTCCTCATCACCCTGCTGCCGTTCTACTGGATCCTGCGCACCGCGCTCTCCACCAACGCGGGCCTGAGCGCCGACCCGACCAACCCCCTGCCGGTCGACCTGACCACCAGCGGCTTCGAACGCGCCCTGGGACTGCAGTCGGCCGAGGAGGCCGTCGCGCAGGGCGGCGCGGGCGGCGGACTGGACTTCTGGCGCTACCTGCTCAACTCGGTGCTGGTCTCGACCCTGATCACCGGCTGTCAGATCTTCTTCTCCGCGATGGCCGCCTACGCCTTCTCGCGGCTGCGCTGGCGGGGCCGGGACAAGGTGTTCGGGCTGTTCCTGGCCGGGATGATGGTGCCGGCCATCTTCACCCTGCTGCCGAACTTCGTGCTCATCAAGCAACTGCACCTGATCGACACGCTCCTGGGCATCGCGCTGCCCACCATGTTCATGACGCCGTTCGCGGTGTTCTTCCTCCGGCAGTTCTTCATGAACATCCCCAAGGAGGTCGAGGAGGCCGCGCTGCTCGACGGCGCCGGGAAGATCAAGATCTTCTTCCGGGTGGTGTTGCCGATGGCGTCCACTCCGATCATCACGCTGGGCGTGCTGACGTACATCACCTCCTGGAACGACTACTTCTGGCCGCTGATGGTCTCCTACAGCGACAGCTCGCGCGTACTGACCGTGGCACTGGCGGTCTTCCGGGCGCAGACCCCGCAGACCGGCGTCGACTGGTCCGGGCTCATGGCCGCGACCCTCATCGCCGCGCTGCCGATGCTGGTGCTGTTCGCCTGTTTCGCCCGCCGCATCGTCAGCTCCATCGGCTTCACCGGGATCAAGTAAGGGGACTGTGATGCGAATTCGACTTCGTCCGCTCGTCGCGGCGACCGGAGCGCTGGCGCTGTCCCTGGTCAGCGGGTGCGCGCAGGGAGGTGCCGCCGGATCGTCCGCGAACACGGTCACCTACTGGCTGTGGGACGCCAACCAGCTGCCCGCCTACCAGGCGTGCGCCAAGGGGTTCGAGAAGGAGAACCCCGGTCTGAACGTGAAGATCACGCAGCTGGGCTGGAGCGACTACTGGACCAAGCTCACCGCCGGGTTCATCGCCGGTACCCAGCCGGACGTGTTCACCGACCACATCCAGAACTTCGGCCAGTTCGCCGACCTGAAGGTACTCGAACCGCTCGACGGCCTCGGCATCGAGGACTCGGACTACCAGCCGGGCCTCGCCGCCAACTGGGTCGGCCAGGACGGCCACCGCTACGGCGCTCCGAAGGACTGGGACACCGTCGCGCTGTTCTACAACTCGAAGATGACCGAGCAGGCCGGGCTCACCGCCGATCAGCTCGACAGCCTGTCCTGGAACCCGAAGGACGGCGGCACCTTCGAGAAGGCCATCGCCCATCTCACCGTCGACAGGAACGGCAAGCGGGGCGACGAGGCGGGCTTCGACAAGAACAACGTCAAGGTCTACGGCATGGCCTCCGGCGGCGGCGGGTTCGGCGACGGCCAGACCCAATGGAGCAACTTCGCCGCCTCCGCGGGATGGAGCTACCTCGACAAGCCGCGCTGGGGCACGAAGTACCGGTACGACAGCAGGACCTTCCAGTCCGTCATCCAGTGGTACTTCGGGCTGGCGAAGAAGGGCTACATGCCGCCCCTGTCCGACTACAACGTCCAGTCCAACCAGGCCAACACCCAGGTCGCCGCGGGCAAGGCGGCGACCGCGTTCGACGGCGCCTGGATGATCTCCACCTACGCGGGCTTCAAGGGCAAGGACATCAAGACCGCCCTGACGCCGGCCGGCCCCACCGGCAAGCGCGCCACGATGATGAACGGCCTCGCCGACTCCATCACCAAGGCCTCCAAGAACAAGGCGGGCGCCCGCAAGTGGGTCGCCTACCTGGCCTCGGACCGCTGCCAGACGGTCGTCGGCAGGTCCGGGGTCGTCTTCCCCGCCACCCCGGCCGGGACCGAGGCGGCCGTCGCCGCATACCGGAAGAAGGGCATCGACGTCTCGGCGTTCACCGAGCCCGTGGCCGACAAGAAGCGCTTCCGGACCTTCTCCTATCCGATCGCCAGCTACTCGGCGGACATGACGGCCCTGATGGCACCCGCGATGGAGGACATCTACGGCAACGGCAAGCCCGTGAGCAGCCTCGACCAGACCAATGAACAGATCAACCTGATCCTCTCGCAGTGATCCCCCACCAGTGAAGGGCACGCCTCACATGACGTTCTCCCTCGGCATCGTCGGCGCCGGACAGTTCTCGGGCCAGTTCGCCACCCTGTTCCAGGCCCACCCCGGCGTCGGCGACGTCTACGTCACCGATCTGCTGCCCGAGCGGGCCGCACAACTCGCCTCCGCCCAGGGGCTGGCGGGCACCTTCCCGTCGTACCAGGCCATGCTGGAGTCGGAGGACGTCGACGCCGTCGCGATCTTCACCCAGCGCTGGACGCACGGGCCGCTGGTACTCCAGGGACTGAACGCCGGCAAGCACGTGTACTCCGCCGTCCCCATGGCCATCAGCACGGAGGAGATCGCGGCGATCGTCGACGCGGTCAAGGCCACCGGGCTGACCTACATGATGGGTGAGACCAGCGAGTACAACCCGGCCACGGTCCACGCCCGCAACCAGATCGCCCAGGGCGCCTTCGGACGGCTCTTCTACGCCGAGGGCGACTACGTCCACGACATGGACCTGGGGTTCTACGAGGCCTATCAGTACAGCGGCGGTGAGAACTGGAAGGCGACCGCCAGCTATCCCCCGCTGCTGTACCCGACGCACGCGGTAGGCGGGGTGCTGGGCGCCTGGAAGACGCACGCGGTGAGCGTGTCGGCGATCGGTGTCGTCGACGAGCGGGGCGACGGCGTCTTCGACAAGGACGTCAGCCAGTTCGGCAACGACTTCTCCAATGCCACCGCGCTGTTCGAGGTGGCGGGCGGCGGCTCGTTCCGTACCAACGAGTTCCGGCGGGTCGGCTACCCGTCGCACATACGGGAGTCGCGTTTCCGCTTCTTCGGCACCGAGGCGAGCATGGAGCAGCTCGCCACGGTCGCCCTGTGGCAGGACAAGCAGGGGGTGAAGGACATCAGCGAACTGCTGGAGCCCAAGCCCACCATGGCGCCCGACGACCCGTCACTCCAGCACATCGCGCCGGAGCTGCGGGCCGCCTTCACCTCCGGGTCGGCGCCCGTGCACGACCGCGGGCGGCTGCCGAGGGAGTTCGACCACCTCCACAACGGCCACGAGGGCAGCCACCACTTCCTGGTGGACGACTTCGTGACCGCCGTCAACGCCCGCACGCTGCCGTCGGTGAACGCGTGGGTGGCCGCCCGCTACACCCTGCCGGGCATCATCGCGCACGAGTCGGCGCGGCAGGGCGGGGTCAGGCTGGAGATCCCGGACTTCGGGGACGCGCCCCAGTAGGGGACGACGGCTGCGAGCCGGGTGCCCGGTATCAGGTGCCCGGCTTGCGGCCGTAGACGAAGACGTCGTCGCCCTTCTTCAGCAGCGACCAGTACTTCTTGGCGTCGGTCTTCGTCATGTTGGTGCAGCCGTGCGAGCCCGGCGGGTTCCACATGCTGACACCGACCGAGTGGAAGGCCTGGCCGCCGTCGAAGAACTGCGCGTAGGGCATCGGCACGTCATAGATGGACGACACGTGGTCGATGTTGCGCCAGTAGATCTTCTTCAGGCCGGTGCGGGTCTCGTACCCGTCGCGGCCGGTGCGGACCGGGACGGGACCGTAGACGAGCTTCTTGCCGTCCTGGATCCAGCTGAGCTGGAGCGTCAGGTTCACGCAGGCGATCCGGCCCTTGTTCACCGGGCACTTGCCGTCCTTGTTGGGGGTCTGCCCGACGGCCTTCTGCTTCTGCATCAGGTCCATCACGCCCCAGGTGACGGAACCGGCGTAGCCGATGTTCGGGGAGATGCCGTGCTTGGTCTGGAAGGCCTTGATGGCCTTGCAGTCGGCGGCGGACTGCTTGCCGTCGACCGGACGGCCGAGGAACTTCTCCACCTTCTTCTGATACGGGCCGGCCTGCGTGGTGCAGCTCGCCGCCTGGGCCGGTGCGGCCCCGAGTGCGAGCGTGAGCGGTGCCACCAGACCGGTGATCCCCAGTGCGACGGCGCTCCGTCTGCGTACGTCCCCCATGGCTGGTCCTGCCCTTTCACGAAAGCGGTTCGGTGATGTCTGCCAGCTAGACGGACGGAGACCGGTTCCGGTTGTGCGGTGAGCCGCGCTGGGACGGAACAGTGACATTCCTCATGGAGCGGACCGGGAACGCACGAAGCGGTGGACAGGTGAAAGGTATGCCGTAAGTTACGCATATACGTTTACAATATAAGATTGCGGATGTGAGGTAGGAGCTCTCGATCCGCACCCGCGACAGCGGGCCGGACCGCCCGGCTCGGCCTGTACCGCATGCCGTCGAAGGAGGCCTGTGAGGGCCCCGCCTGAACCCGTCCGCCTCACCGGACACCGGTTCGGCGGGCGGACGTCACCGGTATCCGGTGACGTCCGCGGGCTTGCCCGCGTCCTGGACCTCCACGAGGTAGCGCCAGGCGTCCGGGCGGCTGCCGTCGAGGTCGGTGAAGCCGTACGCCCGGGCGAGTCCGCCGCTGGACAACGACTGCCCGTTCCAGCGCGCCACGTCCGCGTCGGCGGCGAGTGCGGCCACGGCCCGGCCCACGTAGTGCGGGGTCTCCGAGATGGCGAAGTGGGGAACGCGCTCCAGCGCGTCGCGCCAGTTCTCCTCCCGTACCCCGAAGCCGTCCAGCATCATCTCCGAGCGCAGCCAGCCGGGGGTGAGGGCGACGGCTGTGGCGCCGCGCGGGCCGAGTTCGTGGCCGAGGGCGAAGGCCATACGCAGCACGGAGGCCTTGGCGAGGTCGTAGAAGAAGTTCACACGGTAGTTCTCCGCGTTGTATGCGGCGGTGCCGTCGGTGAGCTCGACGACCAGGCCGCCGGGATGGCGCAGCAGCAGGGGCAGGGCGTGGTGGCTGGTGACGGCGTGCGTCTCGACGGCGAGCTTCAGCAGGCGCAGCCCGTTGTCGAGGTCGTGCTCCCAGAGGGGGGTGTCCCACTCGAAGAGCTTCTCGCCGCCCCAGATGTCGTTGACCAGGACATCGAGGCGGCCCTGCTCGTCCGCGATCCTGTCCACGAGCGCCTTGACCTGCGAACGGTCGAGGTGGTCGGTGGGGACGGCGATGCCCTTGCCGCCGGCGGCGGTGACCAGGTCGGCGGTGTCCTCGATCGTCTCGGGCCGGTCGTACTCCGACCGGCGGGCGCGGGTGGTGCGGCCGGTGACGTAGACGGTGGCGCCGGCCGCGCCGAGTTCCACGGCGATCCCCCGTCCCGCGCCCCGGGTCGCCCCGGCGACCAGCGCGACCTTGTCCTGCAACGGAGCTGACATGTCCGACCTCCCGTGACCGTGGCTGCTTGTCGCCTCCAGGGTCACGGGTAAGCCGGACATCTTCTGTCGCCTTTTACCGGCGACACGCGGTCAGTGTCCCCGGGCGATCCATTCCTGGAGCTGCGGGGCCTCCGCGCCGATGGTCGTGGAGTCGCCGTGGCCGGTGCGGACCGTCGTCTCGGGCGGCAGGGTCAGCAGCCGGTCGCGGATCGAGTCGATGATCGTCGGGAAGTGCGAGAAGGACCGGCCGGTGGCGCCGGGGCCGCCCTGGAAGAGGGTGTCGCCGGTGAAGACGGTGCCCAGTCCCGGGTCGTAGAGGCAGACGGCGCCGGGCGCGTGCCCCGGGGTGTGCAGGACCCTGAGGTCGGCGCCGCCGGCCTCGATCGTCTGGCCGTCGACCAGCCAGGCGTCCGGTTCCCGGTCCGGGTGGGTCTGCTTCCACAGCGGCAGGTCGTCGTGGTGCAGCCAGATGGTGGCACCGGTGCGCTCGGCGAGGGCGGGGGCGGCGTCGATGTGGTCGTTGTGGGCGTGCGTGCACACGATGGCGGTGAGCCGGCGGTCCCCGACGGCCTCGGCGATGGCGTCGGCGTCGTGGGCGGCGTCGATGACGATCGCCTCGTGATCGTCGCCGACGATCCACACATTGTTGTCGACGTCCCAGGTGCCGCCGTCGAGGCTGAACCGGCCGGAGGTGACGAGGTGTTCGATGCGCGTCGTCATCACAGCACCACCACCGAGCGCAGCACGTCGCCGTGGTGCATCCGCTCGAACGCCTTCTCCACCTCGTCGAGCCCGATCGTCTCCGTGACGAACGCGCCGAGGTCCAGACGCCCCTGCAGATGCAGGTCGATCAGCATGGGGAAGTCGCGGGACGGCAGGCAGTCGCCGTACCAGCTGGACTTCAGGGATCCGCCGCGGCCGAAGACGTCGAGCAGCGGCAGTTCGAGCTTCATCTCGGGTGTGGGGACGCCGACGAGGACGACCGTGCCCGCGAGGTCACGGGCGTAGAAGGCCTGCTTGTAGGTCTCGGGCCGGCCGACGGCCTCGATGACGACGTCGGCGCCGAAGCCGCCGGTGAGCTCGCGGATCGCCTCGACCGGGTCGTTCTCGCGCGAGTTGACGGTGTGGGTGGCGCCCATGGAGCGGGCGGTCTCCAGCTTGCGGTCGTCGATGTCGACGGCGATGATCGTCGCCGCTCCGGCCAGTTGCGATCCGGCGATGGCCGCGTCGCCGACCCCGCCGCAGCCGATGACGGCGACCGAGTCGCCCCGGCCGACGTTGCCGGTGTTGATCGCGGCGCCGATGCCGGCCATCACACCGCAGCCCAGCAGCCCGGCCACCTGCGGGGCCACCCGCGGGTCGACCTTGGTGCACTGCCCGGCCGCGACCAGCGTCTTCTCCGCGAAGGCTCCGATGCCGAGGGCCGGGGACAGCTCCTGGCCCGTCGAGGCGAGGGTCATCCTCTGCTGCGCGTTGTGGGTGTCGAAGCAGTACCAGGGGCGCCCGCGCAGACAGGCCCGACACTTCCCGCACACCGCACGCCAGTTGAGGATCACGAAGTCACCGGGCTCGACATCGGTGACGCCGGGGCCGACCGCCTCGACCACGCCCGCTGCCTCGTGACCGAGCAGGAACGGGAACTCGTCGTTGATGCCGCCCTGCTTGTAGTGCAGGTCGGTGTGGCACACCCCGCAGGCCTGCACCTGCACCACGGCCTCGCCCGGGCCGGGGTCGGGCACCACGACCGTCTCGATCCGCACCGGCTCGTCCTTGCCGGGGGCGATCACGCCGCGTACTTCCTGGGCCATGCTGCTGACTCCTTCGTCGGCCGGGGGTCCGTTCCCCTCCGACCCTACGCGCGACTGATCGGTGAGGGGCGCGGATCGACCGGCCTGTTCTGCTCGAAAAGAGCAGGCCGCGCGGGTCGGCGGCGACGTAGCCTGAACGCTCCGCCGACGCCGAGGGAGCGCCGTGAGCATCGCAGAGACCGAGACCGCCACACCCCCGTGGCGGCAGTTGCTCGGATACGTACGGCCGCACCGCTGGGCCCTGGTCGCCGGTGCGCTGCTCTCGCTGGTCACCGGGGCGACCGGGCTGCTGCTGCCGCTGGTGGCGCGGGGCCTGATCGACGACCTGTCGCACGACCGGGACATCACCGGCGCCCTGCTGGCGATGTCGGCCCTGGTCGTGGCCAACGCGGCGGTGGGCGCGCTGGGTTCGTACGTGCTGACGCGCACCGCCGAGTCGGTGGTGCTCGGCGCGCGGCGGGCCCTGTCGTCGTATCTGCTGCGGCTGCGGATCACGGCCGTGGACCGCAGCGAACCCGGGGACCTGATGGCCCGCATCACCTCCGACACCACGCTGTTGCGCGCGGTCACCACCGACTCGCTGGTCGGACTGGGCACGGGCGGACTCACCCTCGTCGCCACGGTGGTGATGATGGGCTGGGTGGACGCCGTGCTGCTGGGCGTCACCCTGGCCGTGATCCTGGGCGCGGGCGTGATCCTCGGGGTGATCGTGCCGCGTATCAACCAGGCCAGCCGACAGGCGCAGAACGCGGTCGGGGTCATGGGTGCCTCGCTGGAGCGGATCCTCGGCGCCCTGCGCACGGTGAAGGCGTCCGGCGCGGAGCACCGGGAGGAGCGGACGCTGCACGAGGCGGCACAGGAGTCGTGGCGCCAGAGCGTGCGGGCCGCCAAGTGGTCGGCCGCCGCGGGCAACACGGCGGGACTCGCCATGCAGATCGCCTTCATCACGGTGCTCGCCGTGGGCGGCGCACGCGTCGCGACCGGCGCGGTGGACGTGGGCACGCTGGTGGCGTTCCTGCTGTACGTCTTCTACCTGATGTCGCCGATACAGCAGGTCGTCGGCGCCATCACCCAGTACCAGACGGGCGCCGCGGCCCTCACCCGCATCGAGGAGGCCCTGCGCCTGCCCGCCGAGCCGGCCGCCGAGGCCGCCCCGCTGCCCTCCCCCGGCGCCGAGCCCGCCGCCCTCGCCTTCGACGACGTCCGCTTCCGCTACGCCGACGACCTGCCCTACGTCCACCACGGGGTGACGTTCACCGTGCCCGCACAGGGCATGACGGCGTTCGTCGGCCCCTCAGGCGCCGGCAAGACCACCGTCTTCTCGCTGATCGAGCGGTTCTACGACCCCGAGTCCGGGGTGATCACGCTGGACGGGCGGGATCTGGACGACTGGGAGCTTCCCCGGCTGCGCGCCGCGATCGGCTACGTGGAGCAGGATGCGCCGGTCCTGTCGGGCTCCCTGCGGGACAACCTGGTGCTGGGCAATCCGGAGGCGGACGAGGACGCCCTCGCGCGGGTACTCAAGACGACCCGTCTCGACGGTCTGGTCTCCCGGCTGCCGGGCGGCCTCGACACGCTCGTGGGGCACCGCGGCACCAAGCTGTCCGGCGGTGAGCGGCAGCGCGTCGCCATCGCCCGCGCGCTGCTGCGCCGCCCCCGGCTGCTGCTCCTGGACGAGGCGACCTCGCAGCTGGACGCGGTGAACGAGGCGGCGTTGCGGGACACCGTCGCGGACGTGGCGCGCACGACCACGGTCCTCGTCGTGGCGCACCGGCTGTCGACGGTGACGATGGCCGACCGGATCGTGGTGATGGACGCGGGACGGGTCCGGGCCGTCGGCACGCACCGTGAGCTCGTGACGGCCGATCCGCTCTACGCGGAGCTGGCGGCGACGCAGTTCCTGGCCACCGCGGACTGAGTCCGCGCACGACGAGGGCCGCCCGGTTCCGGGCGGCCCTCGTCGTGCGCTGCGGTCAGCGGACGTTCGGAAGGAAACCGAAGACCGGGGAGACCAGGCCGACGACCTGGTTCAGCTGGTCGAGGTCGTTGAGGCGCTTGAGCCCGGCCACCTGCGAGGAGGGCCGCGGGATCTCGGCCTTGTGCTCGGCGGGGATGTCGCTCACGGCCAGCGAGTCGAGCGTGGACATCGGGCTGAGCGGGCTCTTCGCTTCCGCGTCGGCCGCGTTCGCCATCGGCGCGACGAGGCCGGTGACGCCAGCGGCGAGACCAACGGCGGCGACGATACGTCGTGTTGAGATCATGCCTTTCGCAACGCCGGCGGGTCCCCGGCGGACACGGGCGGGCGGCGCCGCTCACCCGTCAGGCCCAGTGTTCCGGTTGCGCTTGCCTAGCCCGCCGGGCGGGAGGACGCTCGACAGGAGAGGTGTTTCGCGGCCCGCGTCCGCCGGGCCGCGGCCCTTCGAAGGAGGTCATCATGGGAACCGCGGCAGACCCCGCCTTCGACCGTGACACCCTGCGCCGGGGCGTGGAAGGGGATCCGGACATCCTGCTCTCCCTGTACGCCGACGATGCGGAGCTGCGCATCGTGGACCGCACGACCCAGCCCAGCCACCCCAAGGTCCTGCACGGCCGGGACGAGATCGGCCGGATGCTGGAGGACGTCTACAGCCGCGACATGTCGCACACGCTGGAGCGGTGCGTCATCCAGGGCGACGAGGCCGCCTACAGCGAGAGTTGCCAGTACGCGGACGGGGTGCGCGTCTTCTCGGAGTCCATGATCGGACTCCGCGACGGCAAGATCGCCGAGCAGACCCTGGTCCAGGCCTGGGACGAGTAGCGGGAGCGGCACCGGCCTCCTTTAGGGTGGGTCCGGGCCGTGACTGGCGCTGAGGTGGAGCACCACCGGGGAGCGGCCCCGCGGAAGTCGATGCCGTGCGCCTGGGCGAAGCAGTACATCGGCCCAGGAGTGGATCATGTCTCAGGCCCGGCTCATGGACGGCACCGCACTCGCCCGGCGGATCATCGAGGAGACCGGCGAGCGCGCGGCCGTCCTCACCGAACGGACGGGCACCGCGCCCTGTCTCGCGACGGTGCTCGTCGGTGAGGACCCCGCGTCCGTCACGTATGTCCGGATGAAGCAGAACCGCTGCCGCAAGGCCGGCATCACCTCACGGCACGTGGCGCTGCCCGCCGCGACGACCACCGCGGAACTCGTCGGCGCGGTCGAGGCGCTCTCCGCCGACCCCGGGGTGCACGGCATCCTGCTCCAGCACCCGGTGGGCGACCACATCGACGAGCGGGCCGCGTTCGAGGCGATAGCGCCCGGGAAGGACGTCGACGGCGTCACCTTCGCCTCCTTCGCCACCATGAGCTTCGGCCTGCCCGGCTTCGTGTCGTGCACGCCCGGCGGGATCATGCGGCTGCTCGACGCGTACGGCGTCGACCCGGCCGGGAAGCGGGCCGTGGTCGTGGGCCGCAGTGCGATCCTCGGCAAGCCAGTCGGAATGCTGCTGCTCGCCCGGGACGCGACGGTCACCTACTGCCACTCGCGCACCCGGGAGCTGTCGGCGGCCGTGCGCGAGGCCGACATCGTGGTGGCCGCGGTGGGCCGGCCCCGGCTCATCCGCGGCCAGGACGTCAAGCCCGGCGCCGTGGTGATCGACGCCGGGTACAACGCCGGGAACGTCGGCGACGTCGACTTCGACTCCGCCGTGGAGCGGGCCTCGCTGATCACGCCGGTGCCGGGCGGTGTCGGCCCGATGACCATCGCCACGCTGCTGGAGCAGACCGTGCGGGCCGCCGCCCGGCAACTCGGTGTCGCCGAGGGGTGATCAGCGCATCCAGGCGCTGTACGACATGACGTCGCCCTCCTCGACTCCGTACTCGGGATCCGGCCGCGTGAGGGTGCTCTCCAGGCCGAGGACGGCGCCGGCGGCCGGGTCCATGATCAGCATGCGGCGGACTCCGCGGCTGTCGTTCACGTAGGCCTGGCCGCGTCGGCCCAGCCGGTCGGTGACCCGGCCGACCGGCCGCAGTCCCTCGGCGCCGGCGAGGAGCCGGGTGAGCGCCGCATTCTCGCGTGCGCCGAGGGTCCAGTTGTCGAGCAGCGTCGCCATGGCGTCGAGCAGTTCGGGCGTGGTCAGCGGGGTGTCGGTGTACTGAGCCTCCATCAGGTAGGCGCGCAGCCGGGCCGGGTCGCGGGGCGGGGGCGACTTGGGCGGGGCGTCGCTCCAGCTCGGCGGGTAGGTCTGGTCGAGGAGGACGTGACCGTCGTCGACGAGGTGCGGTTCGCCGCCCTCGTCCGAGAGGACCGGGCGGCCCGGATGCCTGGGGTCCGTGGCCACGACGAGTTCGGTATGGCTGTCGTCGGCCCGCCAACGCACGATGCGCTCTTCGGGCAGGGTGATCGGGGGCTTGCCGTCGGACATGCCGAGACTCCAGGACTGCACGTGAGTGCCCTTGCGCAGGCGGGGCGCGTCGTCGGACCCGGCCACGGCCGACGCCAGCTCGGCCATACGGTGCAGGGGCACGGGTGTGGAGCCGGTCTCGACCACCAGCGGGCGGGGCGCGGCTACCGCGGGCGGGGTGCTCGGTCCGCTCAGTACGAGGGTGAGGGTCAGGGCGGCGACGACGGCCGTGGCGACCAGGCCCCAGGCCAGCCGGAGCCGGCCGGGCCCCGGGAGCAGCCCGTGCCGATGACGGCCGGGGAGCAGGCCACGTGGGTGTCCCGGGAGCAGACCCGATCGGCCTCCCGGGCGGCCGCGGAGCCCGTCCCCCGGGTCGCGCAGCAGTTGTTCGAGCCGGCGCTCGGCGTTGTGGTCCAGGGGGCCGTCGCCGAAGTGGGGGCCGTCGGGCGGCGCGGGGTCGGCGCTGCGCAGCAGTTCGAGTTCGTCAGCCATGGCCGTGTTCCTTCGGGGCGGTCATGCAGGAGTGCTCGGCGATCGGGGCCTCGGGACGCATACGGTCGATCTCGGCTCTGAGGCGGCTTCGGGCCCGGTGCAGCCGCATGGACGCGGCCCGGCTGCCGCAGCCGAGGGCGACGGCGACCTCGTCGATGCCGAGTTGCTCCCAGGCCGTCAGCCGGAGCACCTCCTGGTCGGCCGCGGAGAGCCGGGCGAGCGCCTCGTGCACCCAGCCGCCGGGCGTGTCGGCCTCGGGGCCCGCCGCGATGTGCCGTCCGTGCGCGGTGTGGTCGTTGCCGAGCCGGTCGACGAGCCTGCGGCGGCGGCCGTGGCCGCGTACCGCGTTGGCCAGGCAGTTGCGTGCCACGCCGTACAGCCAGGGCAGCGCGGCGGCCGGGAGGTCGGCCCGGCGCCGCCAGGCCACCGTGAACACCTCCGCCACCACTTCCTCCACGTCGCCGGCCCGCCCGTCCAGTCGCCTGGCGACATAACGGCTGACCGCCCAGTAGTGCTCGCGGTAGGCAGCGGCGAAGATCTCGTCGTTGCTCATGTCCCGTTCCTGTCCGGCACCTTCCCGATCGTCACACCCGTTTTCGTGATGCTCGTCGCGTCGGTGCAGTGTGACGTCCGGGCGGGGCGCGGACACAGGCGGGGCATGAGGCACCTCAAGTGGCTGACGACCACTGATCACAAGACGATCGGCACGCTGTACCTGGTCACGTCGTTCGCGTTTTTCGTCATCGGCGGTGTGATGGCGCTGTTCATGCGTGCGGAACTGGCCCGTCCGGGTCTGCAGATCATGTCGAACGAGCAGTTCAACCAGGCGTTCACGATGCACGGCACGATCATGCTGCTGATGTTCGCGACGCCGCTGTTCGCCGGATTCGCGAACTGGATCATGCCGCTGCAGATCGGCGCGCCCGACGTGGCGTTCCCGCGGCTGAACATGTTCGCCTACTGGCTGTACCTGTTCGGCTCGCTCATCGCGGTCGGTGGCTTCCTCACCCCGCAGGGCGCGGCCGACTTCGGCTGGTTCGCCTACAGCCCGCTCTCGGACGCCGTCCGCTCCCCGGGCATCGGCGCCGACATGTGGATCATGGGTCTGGCCTTCTCCGGCTTCGGCACCATCCTCGGCTCGGTCAACTTCATCACCACGATCATCTGCATGCGCGCCCCCGGCATGACGATGTTCCGCATGCCGATCTTCACCTGGAACGTGCTGCTGACCGGCGTGCTGGTGCTCCTAGCCTTCCCGGTCCTGGCCGCGGCCCTCTTCGCGCTGGAGGCGGACCGCAAGTTCGGGGCGCAGATCTTCGACCCCGCCAACGGCGGTGCGTTGCTGTGGCAGCACTTGTTCTGGTTCTTCGGCCATCCGGAGGTGTACATCATCGCGTTGCCGTTCTTCGGCATCATCAGTGAGGTCATCCCGGTCTTCTCCCGTAAGCCGATGTTCGGTTACACGGGTCTGATCGGTGCGACCATCGCGATCGCGGGTCTGTCCGTGACGGTGTGGGCCCACCACATGTACGTCACCGGCGGCGTGCTGCTGCCGTTCTTCTCCTTCATGACGTTCCTCATCGCCGTACCGACCGGTGTGAAGTTCTTCAACTGGCTCGGCACCATGTGGCGTGGAAGCCTCTCGTTCGAGACGCCGATGCTGTGGGCGACCGGCTTCCTGATCACGTTCGTGTTCGGCGGGCTCACGGGTGTGCTGCTGGCCTCGCCACCCATCGACTTCCACGTCTCCGACACGTACTTCGTGGTCGCGCACTTCCACTACGTGATCTTCGGGACCGTCGTGTTCGCCATGTTCTCCGGCTTCCACTTCTGGTGGCCCAAGTTCACCGGCAGGATGCTGGACGAGCGCCTCGGCAAGATCACCTTCTGGACGCTGTTCATCGGCTTCCACGGCACGTTCCTGGTCCAGCACTGGCTCGGCGCCCAGGGCATGCAGCGGCGCATCCCCGACTATCTGGCGGTGGAGGGCCTGACCACGCTGAACACGGTGTCGAGCGTCTTCTCGTTCCTGCTCGGCATGTCGATGCTGCCGTTCGTCTACAACGTGTGGAAGACGGCCAAGTACGGCGAGAAGGTCACGGTCGACGACCCCTGGGGCTACGGCCGCTCCCTGGAGTGGGCGACCTCCTGCCCGCCGCCGCGGCACAACTTCGTCGCCCTGCCGAGGATCCGCAGCGAGTCTCCGGCGTTCGACCTGCACCACGAGGCCATCGCGGCGGCGGAGCGGGAGTTGACGCTCCGATGACCGCCATGGAAGGGCTCCCCGTGGACCTGCGGGCGTTCCACAACGAGGTCGAGGGCCATCTGCTGGCCGCCGCCGCGCACGAGGAGTCCCGGACGGCCGCCGCCCGCTTCACCGCCGGGCTCGACGGGCTGCCGGAGGCGCAACGGGCGGAGGCGGAGCGGCGGTTCGCGGCGGAGCATCTGGCCCTCACCCGGGCGTCGTGGCAGCGCACGGTCCGGCGCGGGGAGGAACTGCGGGGCGAGTACGAGAGGGTGTACCGCGCGCTCCGCGCACGACTGCTGGCCGGACTGCTGTTGGGGGTCGCGCTGCTGGTCGCGGTGGACCTCGTGGTGCTGGGGTCGGTCTGAGCGGTTCTGGTGCCCCTCGTGCTCTCACCCCGAGCCCCCGTCGTTCGAGGCGCAGGGGCTCGGGTGGAGCCCGGGGCACAGGGAGGGGAGGCGTCAGCGTGCCGTTCGGCGCGCCGCGTTCTCTCGCCACTCCCGGCCGATCGACCGCATCAGGGCCGGGTACACCCCCAGGTACCGGAAGGGTTTGATGCCGAGCATGTACAGGGAGCCGAGGCGGCCGTTGGGCTTCACGAGGACGGCCATCTGGCCGCGGTAGCCGCCGTTCCCGTCGGGGACCCAGCCGATGTGCATCACCCCGTGCATGGTCTTGTTGGCGTACTCGGCGGCCCACTCGTCGTGTGTCTGGAAGACCGACGTGAAGGGCGCCGCGCCGAGGTCGGGCCCCCGCGGCCCCTCGCGCAGGTCGTCCGGCAGCCGGTCGCGCAGCGTCGCCACCCGGCCGCCGACGCCCGAGTCCGGCTTGTCCCAGCCGAGCAGCGCGCCGAGCTTCCAGCGCACCGCGAACAGGAAGCGGCCCACGGGGTTGCCGCCGTCCGGACCGCCCTCGCCATCCGCCATCTGCTGGACCAGGTGGTGCAGGTCGTCCGGGCCGCCCGGCGTCGGCATCGCCCACAGATCCTCGAGCCGGAAGTCGCCGGCGACCTCGTGGATCCGCCAGGGGCGGGAGGTGTGGTCGGTTGCGGGAAGGCGCAGATCGCTCATGGCGGATCCTGTCTATACGGTGGCGTATAGATCGAGCATAGACCCATCTATACGGCTCCGTATACTTGGCCCGGGACATGTGAGGGGAGACACAGCATGGGCGCGATCCGTACGCCGCGGGACAAGTGGATCGAGGAGGGGCTGCGCGCGCTCGCCGCCGGCGGCCCCGAGGCGGTCCGGGTCGAGGTCCTCGCCCAGGCACTCGGCGTCAGCAAGGGCGGTTTCTACGGCTACTTCCGCAACCGTGCCGGCCTGCTGGAGGAGATGCTCGACACCTGGGAGCGAGCGGTCACCGAGGATGTCATCGAGCGGATCGAGCGCGACGGGGGCGACGCCCGCGAGCGGCTCGGGCGTCTCTTCGACTTCGTGGGATCGGGCGAGACGCGCGTGACCAGCGCCGGGGTCGAACTCGCGATCCGCGACTGGGCCCGGCGCGACGAAGCCGTCGCGCGTTGCCTGCGCCGGGCCGACAACCGGCGCATGGACTATCTGCGCGAGCTCTACGGGGCCTTTTGTCCCGATGAGGGCGATGTCGAGGCCCGCTGCCTGATCACCTTCTCGCTGCGCATCGGCGACCACCTCATCGCAGCCGACAACGGCCCGCGCAGCCGCGCGGAAGTCCTCGCCGCGGTCAGGAAGCGCCTGTTGAGCCAATAGCCGTCAGACCCTGGTCCAGGGGGCTCCTCGGCACCTGGCTCAGGCGCCGCCGCCGTCCGGTCCCTGGTCCGCGGCGCCGGTCTTACGGAGGTGGCCGTGAGCTGCTCCGGGGGATCGCCGGCGCAGGTCCCACCCGGCAGGGGCCGGGACCGGTCAGGGCCCGGGCGGCGCGCGGCGTGCGGCGTGCGGCGTGCGGCGTGCGGCGTGCGGCGTGCGGCAGGACGCTCCCCCCGCACCCGACGGCTGCCGTCACTCTCCCGGCTTTCACCCCGGCGGCCACAAGATGCCCAGCAACTGCCGGACCAGTTCGTCGACCACCTCGTCGAGGGTCGCGTCGACCCAGCCGGCGCTCCAGTCGTGCAGCAGGCCGTTGACGCTGCCGATGAAACCCGTGGCGGCGAGACGGTAGTCGCGGGGTGCGGCCTCTCCGCGTGCGGCGGCCGCGTCGGCCTCGGCGCAGATGAGGTCGACCCAGCCGGCGCGGCGGGCGAGCCGCTGCTCCTCCAGGCGCGGGCTGACGCCGATGATCTCGACGAAGGTGATACGCACCCGGCGCGGATCTGCGGCGACGTTCCCGGCGTAGGCGCGGAAGATGGCGGTGACGCGTTCGACGAGCGGCACATCCACCGCACCCGCGGCCGCTTCCAGGACCGCCGCCTCGGCCCAGCCGTTGACCTGGAGGTGCAGCGCGGCGAGCACGTCCTCGAGAGTGCGGAACTCCTCGTAGAACTGCCGCGTGGACAGCCCGGCCGTCTCGCTGAGGGCCGCGACCGTGGTGGAGCGGAAACCGGGGGCGTCGCCGAACAGTTGGAGCGCGGCGTCGAGGAACCGCCGGCGGCGCTCGGCCTGGCGCTCCTCCGCGGTCTTGCCGCCGTAGCGGCCGGTCGGCGCTCTGAGTCTGCCCGGCACCGGCTCTCCCTTCATCGTTCGAACACTGATTTTGTCGTGCACGCGGTCTTGTGGAGAAGGCCGCCCCTTCCTTACTTTGCAGTAAGTTAACTCTGAAAGCACGTGTGTTCAGATCCCACGCCCAGCTTTGGCATGTCCCACTCACGACGTGCACCCCACGGCAGAGACCCCACAGCAGAGAGGGGAGCAGTCATGCCCGTCTTCCGACGCCGGCACCTGTGCTCCGTAGCCGCAGCCCTCGCCCTGACCGTCACCGCTCCCGCTACCGCCGCCACCGCGGCCGCCCCGGGCTCCTCCGCCGCGCTGCGCGAGGTGCTGTTCGTGGGCAACAACTGGGACGGCACCGCCGAAGTCATCCGGTCCTCCGGTGACTTCGCGAAGATCGGCCGCGTCAACGTCATCCCCGACAAGGACGAGCGGATGGCGGCGATCAACGCCGATCCGATCAAGTGGATCTACTTCATGGCGATCCGCAACAGCGTCGGCGAGGGCCACGACCAGTTCGTCGACGACATGTACTCCACACCGGACGGGACCTCGGTAGTCGTCTCCCGGCCGAGCTTCGCCGACGTCGTCTCGATCGACCTCGCCTCCGGGCGTCTCAACTGGCGCTTCCCGGTGTCCGGTTACCGCTCCGACCACATGGCCGTCTCCCCCGACGGCAAGCGGGTCGCGGTGTCCGCGTCGACCTCCAACACCGTCCATGTGCTGGACATCGTCTCCGGCAGGGAACTGGGCAAGTTCGGCACCGGCGACAAGCCGCACGAGAACATCTTCACCCAGGACGGCAAGTACATCTACAACATGGCGATCGGCGACGTGAACACGCAGACCGACGCCCCGTGGCTGGACTGGACGAAGGGCGACCGGCGCATCACGGTCGTCGACGCCACGACGTACAAGCAGGTCAAGGTCATCGACATGCGTCCGCAGCTGGACGCGCTCGGCCTCAAGGACTACTCCGACGCCGTCCGCCCTGCCGTCTTCTCGCCGGACGAGTCGAAGCTGTACTTCCAGGTCTCCTTCTTCAACGGCTTCTTCGAGTACGACATCGCCACCGGCAAGATCACCCGCACCAAGACCCTGCCGAAGAACCCGGCGACCGGCGACGACCGCACGACCTTCGTCAACGACTCGCGCCACCACGGCATCTCGATGAGCCCGGACGGCCGCAAGCTGTGCGTCGCGGGCACCATGGACGACTACGCCACCGTCGTCGACCGCGCCACCCTCCAGGAGGGTCCGCTCGTCACCGCCTCCAAGCCCTATTGGGCCACGGTCAGCGGTGACGGCAAGTCCTGCGTGGTCTCCGAGAGCGGCACCGACCAGGTCACGGCCATCGACTTCGCCACCGGCAAGAAGGTCGTTTCCGTACCGGTCGGTGACCACCCGCAGCGCGTCCGGGTCGGCCATGTGGCGGCCGACTGGACGAGCCCGTCCGCTGGTTGACCTCCTTCAGCCGGCCTCCTTCTTCAGTCGACCTCCTTCGCCGCCCACGCCGCCAGTTCGGAGCGGGCCGCGGCGAGCAGATCCGCCGAGGGAGCCGTCGCCCCGTTGGTCACCAGCGCGTAGTGCAGGACGCCCGAGTCCGGCGCGGTGAGCAGCAGGCGACGGCTTCCCGTGCCGCCGGGCTCCCGCGCCACCGCGACCGGAGTGGCCGAGGTGTACGCCGGCGGGGCGTGCACCGCGCCCAGGTCGGAGACGACCGTGGTCGACGCCGCCGGGAAGCTCGCCGGCAGATGCAGTTCGGTGGGCGCCGAGCCGCCGTCGGAGCGCCACAGCAGCAGCCCGTACTGCCCGGACCCCACGAGGCGTTGCACATTCGGCAGGGAGCCCGGCACCGGGTTCCAGGTCAGGGTCGTCGAACCGTCCCG
Organism: Streptomyces luteogriseus; assembly: GCF_014205055.1. NCBI lineage: Bacteria > Bacillati > Actinomycetota > Actinomycetes > Kitasatosporales > Streptomycetaceae > Streptomyces > Streptomyces luteogriseus. The sequence goes on along the minus strand of NZ_JACHMS010000001.1, from coordinate 8,206,872 downwards.
GGAGCGGTCCTCGTAGGTGAAGCCGACGGTCCGGCCGGCCGTGGCGCTGGGGTAGACGCGGTCCAGGAGCCGGGCGTCCTGGCGGAGCACGGGTGTGCCCGTGCCATCGAGGCGTACGGCTGACAGGTCCTCGTCGTTCCAGGCGTCGCCGGTGGTGAGCACCTTGTCGGGGTTGCCGTTCATCAGCTCGCGATGGCGGCCGTTGTAGATGTCCCACTGCCACTGCGAGCCCGAGAGCACGGCTCCCGAGGCGGCCGGGTCGGACCACCAGTCGGCGCCCTTGAGGCGTGAGTCGAGGGCCTGGTACATCGCCTTGAGGACGGTCGGCGCCTTGTCGGAAACGTTGCCGGCCAGGGGGTGCCCGAACTCGCTGACCACGGCGGCCGTCTGCGCGGCGGCGGCACGGTCGCGGACCGTGCGGAAGTCGCCCGCGTACTGGCCGTCGGCCGCCTTGCCCCACATGAAGACACCGGAGATCGCCTTCTGGTCGTAGAAGTGGGTGTTGAAGGCGTAGCGCGGCCCGAGTTCGCCGGCGTCGAGCAGGCCGCCCTCCTGCTTCTGGAAGTCGAGGTTGGCGTTCCAGAAGAGGTTCGGCTCGACGAAGGCGGGCTTGTCGCGCCAGCCCGCCGCATCCATACGGTCCCGGAACTTCTCGTAGAACGGCCAGAGCACGTCCTTCTCCCAGGTGCGGCTGCTCTGCCTGGAGTCGTACACGCCCGCGTGCGGTTCGTTGTACGGGTCGAAGCCGGCGATGCCCTTGAACTGATCCGCGCTCAGGTGCTGCTGGACGTAGGCCATGGTCTTCCGGGCCGTGGCGAGGAAGGCGTCCTGAACACCCTGCGCGTTGTGCCAGAAGTCGTACGTGGCGCGCTTCACGGCCTCGTTCTGGGTGATGTTCTGCCCCCAGAAGAGGCAGATCCCGCAGGACTCGTCCGGGTAGTTCCCGGCGTCCACCGCCCACTTGGGCGCGCCGTCGCCGGTGTACCAGCTGTCGGTGTCGAAGAGGTACCGGGAGTACAGGTCCTGGTGGAAATCGGGGTAGACGCGGATGCCGGCGTCGAGGAAGGCCTTCATCTGGTCGGTCGCGGCGGCCAGGTAGGCCGTGTCGACCTGGCCGCGCTCGGGCTCGGCGTACGCCCAGGAGAGCAGGAAGCGGACGGTGTTGCCGCCGCCGAGGGCGCGCAGCGCGGTCGCCGACTTACGGGCGTCGGCGACCGACGCGAAGGGCAGGCCCTTGTTCTCCGCGAGCTTGGTCTCGCCGGAGACGTTGTAGCCGCGCAGCACGATCTCGCGGCCGTGGGCGTCGGTGAAGCGGCCGTCCCGCACGGTGACGGCCGGATCGTCGAACCAGAGGGAGCCGGGAGGGGATGCGGCGGTGGCCGGCGGGACGCCCGCCACCGACACGGAGCCGAAGAGGACGACCAGGACAACCAGCAGACGCGCTCGGATAGTCGGCATGTCCACTACAGTCCGGCGATATCAGGACACCGTCAACACCCCTGACTCTGGAGTAAGTTCCCGCGCGGTCGACCCTCACACCTCAGCCACCGACTCTCCGTGTCACGTTCAACAAGTACTCCTTCCTGTTCAGCGGATTGTGGTCGGTGCGCGGACGCTCGGGGATCGTGCCGTGCGTGACCGGCGCATGGTGAGCGAAGGAGCTCTCCATCTCGCCCTCGCCCCGGGTCAGGCCCGGCAGCCTCTGTTCGAGGGCGTGCGCCCGGGCGGCCGGCACGGTGCCTTCGAGGACGCAGACGTCCTCCCGGTTCCGCGTCGTCTCCGGTACGGCCGCGAGCCCGGCGAGGACCGGCAGCAGGGCGCCTAGGGTGTCGGCGGGCGCCTCGATTCGGAAGCGGTGCAGCGGCTCGTGGACCCGCGTCCCGGCCCGCCGCAACGCCTCGATCAGCACCAGCGGGGTCACGCCGCGGAAGTCGGCCCCCGTGCTCGACATGCTCTTGTCGAAGCCCTGGTGGGCGTGGCTCTGCCGGGGCGAGTAGCCGCTGTGGGTCATGGTGACCACGCAGTCGGTGACCTGCCAGCCGTGCAGACCCTGGTCGAGGGTCTCGCGCACGGTGTCCTCGACGGCCTTGAAGAAGGCGTACGGCATCGACCCGAGCTCCACCTCCAGCCGGAAACCGACGCCCGAGCCGACCGGCGCGGGGTCGACGCGCAGGCCGACCGTCGCGAGGAACGGGTTCGGGTCCTTCTTGTTGAACTCCACCGCCTGCCCGGTGCCGACGGGCCGTTCGACGCACAGCGGAGTCGTCTCGCGGAAGGTGACGTCGAGGCCGTACTCCTCGGCGAGGGTGGCCTGGATGACCTCCTTCTGCACCTCGCCGTACAGCGAGACGGAGGTCTCCTGGCGTCGTTCGTCGCGGCGCAGGCCGATCAGCGGGTCCTGCTCCGCGAGTTGGGTGAGCGCGAGGTGGAGCGCCCCCCTGTTCACGCCCGGGCCGGGGACGACGACCGTCTCCAGGGTCGGCGGCGCGAAGAAGTGCTCGTAGGCCTTGCGGGGTTCGCCGATCGCGTCACCGATCCGGATGTCGCCCAGCCCGGTGAGGCGGGCGATCCGGCCGGCGGCGACGCAGTCCTCGCGGGTGTCCGTGCCGTGGCCGAAGACGCTGATGCCGGTGATCCGGCCTTCGGCGCCGTCCGTTCCGAAGGGGACCCGGTCGCGGGTGCGCAGGGTCCCGGAGAACATCCGGGCGTAGGCGACCTTCTCCCCCGTCGGGCCCCGGTCGACCTTGAACACGGTGGCGGACACCGGCCCGTCCGTGCCCCCGTCGGCAGCCGGAAGCAGTGTCTCGATGCCGGACAGGAGCGCCTTCACGCCCGCGCCCGTGGCGGCGGAGCCGAAGTAGACCGGGTGGACCAGTGCCTCCCCGGTCTGCGCGACGAGGGACCTGTGCAGCGCCGCTTCCGTGACGGTGTTCTCGACGTACGCGGCGAGCAGGGCGTCGTCGTGCCCGGTCAGGACGTCGAGGGCGGCGGCCGGTCCGAGCCCGGGGGTGAAGCGGGCCGTGCGGGTGCCGAGACCGGTGGCGGTTCCCATCGGCACGATCGCGGGGGTCAGCCGGGCCGAGATCTCCCGCAGCACCGCCTCGTGGCGCGCCCCGCCCCGGTCGATCTTGTTGACGAAGAGCAGGGTCGGGATGCGCAGCCGCCGCAGCGTCCGCATGAGCACCCGCGTCTGCGCCTGCACCCCCTCGACGGCGGAGATCACCAGGACGACGCCGTCCAGCACGCCGAGGACGCGCTCCACCTCGGCGATGAAGTCCGGGTGCCCGGGGGTGTCGATGAGGTTGACGGTCACGCCGTCGAGCGGGAACGAGACGACGGCGGACTTGATGGTGATGCCGCGCCGGCGCTCCAGGGCGAGGGTGTCGGTGCGGGTGTTCCCGTCGTCGACCCTGCCGATCTCGTCGATCACCCCGGCCGAATGGAGCAGCCGCTCGGTCAGGCTGGTCTTACCGGCGTCGACATGGGCGAGGATTCCCAGGTTGAGCATGTGCACGAAGCGTCATGTCCTTCGGAGAGAGGTCCTTTCCTGGCTGGGGGGACATGCACGCAGTGCGCATCTGGCGCTCCTTCGGACTCGGTGACGTCGCTGTCCTGTGCAGTGCAGCAGACCGGCACGGAGGGCCACAACGGAATTAACCGCCGCCGGGGTACCCGGCGGGGTGCCCGCAAGGAAGGGATCGGCTCGTGCGTGACGTACTCCCGGTACTCGGCCGCTGGTACGCGGCCGGGGTGCCGTTCGGACTCGCGACGGTCGTCCAGGTCAGCCGCAGTGCGCCGCGCGACCCGGGCGCGGCGATGGCGGTGGGCCCGGACGAGGAGGTCGTGGGCAGTGTCTCCGGGGGCTGTGTCGAGGGCGCGGTGTTCGAGCTGGCGCAGGAGGTCGCCGCGGACGGCGAGGCACGGCTGGAGACCTTCGGCTACAGCGACGAGGACGCCTTCGCGGTCGGCCTGACCTGTGGCGGCGAGATCACCGTGCTCGTGCGCGCGGTCACGCCCGAGCGGGATCCCGGCCTCGGTGCGGTCGCGGACTCGGTCGCGGCGGGCGAGCCGGTCACCGTGGCGACCGTGACCGACGGCCCGGCACCGCGCGGGGCGGCCCTCGCCGTCTGGCCGGACCGGACCCTCGGCACGCTCGGCGCGAGCGGCCTGGACGCGGCCGTGACCGCCGACGCCCGCGGCGAACTCGCTCTCGGCGCCACCGGCCTGCGGCACTACGGGCCCGAGGGGCAGCGCCGCGAGGACTCGGTGAGCGTGTTCCTGCAGTCCTTCGCGCCGCCGCCGCGGATGCTGGTGTTCGGCGCGATCGACTACGCCGCGGCCGTGGCCCGCATCGGGGACTTCCTCGGTTACCGGGTCACCGTCTGCGACGCCCGCCCCGTCTTCGCCACGCCCCGGCGCTTCCCGGAGGGCGTCGAGGTGGTCGCCGAGTGGCCACACCGCTATCTGCGCGACACCACCACGGACGAGCGCACGGTGATCTGCGTCCTCACCCACGACCCGAAGTTCGACGTGCCGCTGCTGACGGAGGCGCTGCGCCGTCCGGCCGCCTACATCGGGGCGATGGGCAGCCGCCGCACCCACGCCGACCGGGCGGCACGGCTGGCCGAGGCCGGGCTCACGGAGCGCGAGCTGTCCCGGCTGCGCTCACCGGTCGGCCTCGACCTCGGGGCGCGTACGCCCGAGGAGGTGGCGGTGTCCGTCGCCGCCGAGATCGTGGCGCTGCGGTGGGGCGGCAGCGGCGCGCCGCTGAGCGCGACGGAGGGGGCGGTGCATCCGTACCGTTCCCCCTGAATCCCGACCGCCCCTGAATCCCGACTGCACTTCAGCACTTCAGCGAAAGGGAACCCCATGATCTTCATCACCGCGAAGTTCCGCGTCCGCCCCGAGCACGCCGACCGCTGGCCCGAGATCGCCGCCGACTTCACCCGGGCGACGCGCGCCGAGCCCGGCTGCCTGTGGTTCGACTGGTCGCGCAGCGTGGACGAGCCGTCGGAGTACGTCCTCGTCGAGGCGTTCCGCGACGACGAGGCCGGAGCGGCACACGTCCAGTCCGCGCACTTCAAGGCCGCGCAGCAGACGCTGCCGCCGCATCTGGCCGAGACGCCGCGCATCGTGAACGCGAACGTCCCGCAGGACGACTGGTCGCTCCTCGGGGAGATGGCGGTACCGGGACAGGAATAGCTCGCTGCCCGAGCGCGGCCGCCCGCGTGAGCCGTAAGCCGTAAGCCGTAGTGGACGCGCTCTTGCCTCGGACGGCGCGTCCCCGTACGCTCACGGCCGTACCGACTGGACGGTATGCACCAGCAGCCGAGGAGAGTCGCCGCAGATGAGCACGATCAACCACCAGATACGCCTGGCCGCACGTCCCGTGGGAGAGCCGCGCCCCACCGACTGGAAGCAGGTCGAGGAGCCGGCCGGACAGCCGGGCGACGGGGAGTTCCTGGTACAGGTCCTCTGTCTGTCGATCGACCCGGCGATGCGCGGCTGGATGAACGCGGGCAGGTCCTACATCCGGCCGGTGGAGATCGGCGAGGTGATGCGCGCCGGTGCGGTGGGCAGGGTGGTCGCCTCCCGGCACTCCGGGTTCGCGGTCGGTGACCATGTGTCGGGCACGTTCGGCGTGCAGGAGTACTGCGTGTCGGACGGGCGCGGCGTGACCAAGGTCGACCCCGCGGCCGCTCCCCTGCCGACCTATCTCGGCACGCTCGGCATGTCGGGCCTGACGGCCTACTTCGGCCTGATCGAGGTCGGGCGTCCCGAGCCGGGGCAGACCGTCGTGGTGTCCGGAGCGGCCGGGGCCGTCGGCAGCGTCGTCGGGCAGATCGCCAAGATCCTCGGCTGCCGGGTCGTCGGCATCGCCGGCGGCGAGGCCAAGTGCCGGATGGTGGTGGACGAGTTCGGGTTCGATGCCGCGATCGACTACCAGAGCGAGGACGTCCGCAAGGCCCTGCGCGAGCACGCCCCCGACGGCGTCGACGTGTACTTCGACAACGTCGGCGGCGATGTGCTGGACGCCGTACTGCTGCGGCTGGCACGCGGCGCCCGCGTCGTGGTCTGCGGCGCGATCTCCCAGTACAACAGCACCAAGCCGCAAGGCCCCGCCAACTACCTGTCGCTGCTGGTGAACCGCGCCTCCATGACGGGCATCGTGGTGTTCGACTACGCCGAACGGTACGCGGAGGGCATCGCACAGATGGCCACGTGGCGGACGGAGGGCCGGCTGAAGTCCCTGGAGGACGTGGTGTCCGGCTCGGTCGCGGAGTTCCCGGAGACCCTGATGCGCCTGTTCCGTGGTGACAACCGCGGCAAGCTGGTGCTGAAGATCGCGGACTGACCGGGCCGAGGGGAGGGAGAGATCCGGTGAAGGCACTGACCTACCACGGCCGTCACGACATCCGCTACGGGGACGTCCCCGACCCGGCCGTCGGCGGCCCCGCCGACGCGGTGGTGCGGGTGACCGCGGCCGGCATCTGCGGCAGCGACCTGCACATCTACGCCGGCAACGCCTTCAGCCCGGACCTGGGCTACACACCGGGACATGAATGCGTCGGCGTGGTCGTCGAGACCGGCGGCCAGGTCACCCGCTTCAAGCCCGGCGACCGGGTCCTGGTGCCGGCCTCCGTCGGCTGTGCGCAGTGCCGGCAGTGTGCGGCCGGGTTCACGGCACGGTGCGAGCGCGCCACGTCGAGCACGGAGCTCTGTTACGGAGTCGGCCCGAAGCTCCAGGGCAGCCAGGCCCAGGCCCTGGCGGTGCCCTGCGCCGACGTCAATCTGGTGCACCTGCCCGAGGACATCTCCGACGAGGCCGCCGTCGTCCTGACGGACAACGCCCCCACCGCCTGGTACGGCTGCCGCCGTGCCCGCATCCAGCCCGGTGAGACCGTCCTGGTCGTCGGCCTCGGCCCGGTCGGCCTGATGGCCGCCCAGTCCGCCTTCGCGATGGGCGCGGCCCGGGTGCTGGGCGTGGATCTGGTCGCGGAGCGCCGCGCCTTCGCCGCCGGCCTGGGCGTCGAGCCGGTCGAGGGTGACGACGTGCGGTCGGCCATCCGGGAGATGACCGCCGGCCGCGGGCCGGACGCCGTGGTGGAGGCGGTGGGTTCCGACGCCACCATCGAACTCGCCCTCAAGGCCGTCCGGCAGGCCGGCCGGGTCAGTGTGATCGGGGTCAGCCAGAACAAGGCGTTCCCGTTCCACATGTATCTGGCGCAGGTCAAGGAACTGGAGTTCGCCATCGGGCTGTGTTCGGTGCACTACGAACTCCCTCCCCTGATCGCCCTCACCCGCGCCGGACGGATCACGCCCGAGGTCATGGTCTCGCACCGCTTCGCCCTCTCCGACGGACCGGCGGCGTACGAACTGTTCGCCGGCCGCTCCGACGGTGTCCGCAAGATCGTTCTCGACCCGACGGGCTGACTGCCGCGCCCCGCTGCCGGGCCTGCCTCCCGTCTCCTAGGGTGAGTCCCTCGGAGACTGGAGGCAGCCATGTCACAGCGCCACGAAGCCGCCCGACCCACCCGTCCGCGACTGGAGCCGCTCCCCGAAGAACAGTGGGACCCCCGGACCCGGGAACTGCTGTCCGTCGCTCCCCACGACCCTGGGGGCGGGATCCCGAACATCTTCACCACGCTCGTGCGCCATCCCGATCTCTACGAGCAGTTCCTGCCGTTCGGCGGCCGGTTGCTCAGCGGGGGCCGACTGCCGGGAGACGTGCGTGAGTTGCTGATCCTGCGCACCGCGTGGAACACCGGCTCGCGGTACGAGTGGGGACGGCACCTCCCCCTCGCCAGGGCCGCGGGCGTCACGGACGCGGACATCGACCGCATCGGCGAAGGACCTGGGGCACCGGGCTGGACGGACCTCCGGCGGCACCTGATCCGCGCGGCGGACGAGCTGCACGGCGATGCGACGATGTCCGACGTGACCTGGAAGGGTCTGGCCGAGCACTTCGGCGACGCCGAACTGATCGAGATCGCCATGCTGGTGGGGCAGTACCACATGGTGGCCTTCTTCCTGAATGCCACCGGTGTGGAACTGGAGCCCGGTTTCGACGGCACCGGCTTCCCGGAGGGGGAAAAGGGCCCGAAGTGAGGGGCGCTCGGAGCGACCGGCACGTCACCTGACCGGGCCGCAAGGTGCCGGTGACCGGCGCGAGGTCCTCCCTCACGGAGCACGGCCTGCTGGTGGACGGCGGGTTCACTGCCGTCTGACGCTCCTCGCTCCGCGTCGACGTGAGTCCGCGCACCAGCGTCTCTTGGGCGACCCCTGCGATGTCCGCCGGGCGGGGGCGGGTTAAGTCCGGTGGACACGGCAGGAGCACGCCGCGAGCGATGCCCTCCACCGGAAACGCCCGCGCGAACGTGTCCGGGGCCGGGCGGACGCCGCCGTCCACGATCCCGCGCCGGATGTCCTCCTCGACTCCGGCCCGCACGAGGCTGAGGAGCTTGGCCCTCACGCCCTTGGCGCCGTCGGCGCTGCCGACCGCCTCGACGAGGAGCGCCGGCAACACGCGCCCGTAGCCCCGGCTCGGGCTCTGCCGGCCAGGCGAAACCCTGGTCCGTCTCGGCCCGTTCGGCTAGCCCGCCCGGCCTCTCGCTGCTCATCATTCGGCTCCCTGCCCCGTGGCGGCGACATCCCCATTCGGCCAATTCCGGGTTCGCCGGTGGACACTGTGCGGTCTGAATGGAACGCTCCCTCCAGACCGCGGACGGCACCCAGGAGGTGCGTCCCCGGACGCGCCGACGCCGTTCCCCGTACGAGCCGCGCATCGCTCACCAGCACGAAGTCCCCGCAGCAGCCGAGTCCTGGTACGCCCGGATGCCTTGCCGAGAGGGGTTCCACATGAAAGGCACGACCGTCACGGCCGCCCTCACCGCCGTCCTCCTCGCCACCGCCGCACCTCCCGTCGCCCATGCCGCCACTCCCGCGGACTCCGGTCCTGCGGAGTTCGCCGTTGACACCACGTCCGACGCGGTCGACGCCGACGGGGCGGACGGCCGGTGTCTCACCGCCTCGGGCAGGTGCAGCCTGCGTGCCGCGGTGATGGCCGCCAACGCCCGGCCGGGCAGTACGATCACGTTGCCTCCCGGCCACTACCGGCTGACGATCCCGCCGGACCCGCGCCTGATCATCGGCGACCACCCCGACCCCACCACGGGCGACCTGAACGTCGCCGCCCCCCTCACGATCAAGGGCGCCGGCGCGCGGACCACCGTCATCGACGCCAACCGCCTGGACCGGGCCTTCCGCATGCAGGCGGACTCCCGGCTGTCCGATCTGACGATCACCGGTGGAGTGACCGCGCAACGCGAACTGCCCATCACCGACACCGGTGGTGGCGCGATCGCCAACGGACATCACATGACACTGCGACGGGTCGCCGTGACCGGGAACTCCGCCGGCTACGGCGGCGGCATCTTCAACGTCCCGGACTCCCACCTCGACCTGATCGAGAGCACCGTCAGCGGGAACGCCGCGGGAGAGGCCGGCGGCATCAGGTTCGACGACACCGGCACCGTGACCAACTCGACGATCGCGGACAACCGGGTGACGAACCCCGGCGACCGCCCCGGCAGCCTCGCCGGGTACGGCGGAGGCATCGACATCAGAGGCATCGGGCACGTGGAGATCCTCAACTCGACCATCACCGGGAACCGTTCCAGCGACGGCGGGGGTGGGATCAACATCGCCCCCGCCTATCTCGACAGCCTGCCCTCACCACTCCCCGACATCATCGATCTGCCTCTCGGGCGCATGACGCTGCGCAACTCCGTCATCGCGAACAACACCGTCGGCGGCGCACCCGCCGACTGCAAGAAGGCCTTCGCCACCATCACGTCGCAGGGCCACAACCTCGACGGCGACGGCAGCTGCCGGCTGACCGCCGCGGGCGACCTGCCCAGCCGCAGGCCTTTGCTCGGACCGCTCGCGGACAACGGCGGCCCCACCGACACCGTGGCGCTGCTGCCCGGCAGCCCCGCCCTGGACGCGGCCGACGGCTGCCCGGCCGCCGACCAGCGCGGCGTCACGCGCCCCCAGGGCACCGGCTGCGACGTCGGCGCATACGAGGCCGTGTCGTGACACCGCACCACACTCCCTGCCCGTGCCGTCTCAAGGGGTGCCCTCGCCAGGGGCGCCCCGCACGGGGACGGCGTGGTGGGCGGCCAGCGCGAGCAATGCCACGCGCAGCGGTTCGGTCTCCAGGACCGCGTCCGGCTCGAACCAGCGGGCCACAGCGGTTCCGCTCGTCATCCGCAGGGTGAAGCGCGCGAGTTCGTCCGCCACCTCCGGGCGGTCACGCAGCGCGAAGACGGAGCTCACGGAATCCCGGGCCCAGGCCACCAGCGCGTCGCGGTAGTGACCTACCTCGGCGACGGCCGCCGCACTGGCGTCCTTCTGCACCACGCCCAGTCCCAACAGCAGCTTCACACCTCGCGGGTGGCATCGGAACGCGCCCGCGAGCTCTGTGAGAAAGGTGTCCAGACGCTCCGCGACGTCGGCGCCCGGCACCTCGGCCGGGGGCAGGGCGGCCAGCAACACGGTCCTGGCGCGCTCCAGCACCGCGACGTAGATCCCGTCCTTGCTGCGGAAGTGCCAGTAGATCGAACTCACCGGCAGACCGCATGCCGCGGAGATCATCGAGATGGACGTGGCGGCGTAGCCGTGGCGCGACATCAGCTCGCCGGCGGTGTCCAGTATCGCGTCACGGGACCGCGCGCCACGGTCCAGGGCCGGTGCCTGCGTCATGGGGCCGACTCTAGAGGAGGGGCGGCGAGCCGTCGCCCGTCGGACGGCGGCCCCAGGCCGAGATCATCGGGGAGGTGGCGAGGTCGAGGCGTCCGGCCGCGATGTTGGCGAGGTGCCGTTCGATCTCCTCGTCCGTGGCGAGGCCCTCGGCGACCAGCTTGTCGCGCATCTGCTGGACCGTGGCCGTTTCGAGCACGTCGCACGCGGGCGAGGTGATCGGGAAGTAGGCGTCGGCCTCCACATCGGCGAGCCCCGCCTCGCGCAGCAGCCGGGGCAGTCTCCGTCCGTACGCGAGGTCGGCTCCACGCTGCCGCAGCAGCTGACGGAAGCCGGTGCGGAGCCTGTTGGCGAGCTCTTGTTCGGGACCGTACTCGTCGGGGCAGATCAGCGGCTGGAGCGCGGGGTCGGCGTCCTCGACCACCAGCCATCCGCCGGGGCGCAACGCCTGGACCATGGTGCGCAGGGCGGCGTCGCGCTCGGCCACGTGGACCAGGACGAGACGGGCGTGGACCAGGTCGAAGGGACCGGGCGGAAGGGCGTCTCGGCCGACGTCGTGCCGGAGCACCTCGACGCCTTCGGTGGCGTCATTCCCCGTCCAGGAGACGTCGATGTCGGTGGCGAGCACGCGACCGCCGGGCCCGACCCGCTCGCGCAGCCACGCCACCACGCTCGGGCCGCCCGCCCCGACCTCCCAGCACCGCCATCCCGCGTCGATCCCGACGCGCTCGAAGTGCCGGAATGTCGAGGCGTCGAAGAGGGCCGCCAGCGCGTCGAAGCGCGTCCCGGCCTCGGCCTGCCGGTTGTCCAGGAGGTATCCGTCATCCTGACCCATGGGGCGATCCTGTCACGCACACGGTCAGCGGTTCAGCGCGGTGCGCGGGGCGGCAGCCGGTGCAGTTCCACGTCCGTGAGCCGCCCCTCGGCGACCGTGGCGGTCATGTACGTGCAGTGGGGCTGGCGGCGCCGGTCCGTCGGGGAGCCCGGGTTCAGCAGGCGCAGGCCGGAGGGGGCCATGGTGTCCCAGGGGATGTGGCTGTGGCCGAAGACCAGCACGTCCAGGTCGGGGAAGCGGGCGGCGCACCGCTGCTCCCGGCCCTGCTTGGCGCCCGTCTCGTGGATCACACCGAACCGCACCCCGCCCAATTCCACGTACGCCACCTCGGGCAGCCGGGCGCGCAGCTCCGGCCCGTCGTTGTTGCCGTACACCCCGACGAGCCTGCGGCAGCGGGCCTCCAGCAGATCGAGGGTGTCCGTGTCGACCCAGTCCCCGGCGTGGAACACGACGTCGGCCATCGGGAGTTCGGCGAGCAGGAGGGCGGGCAGTTCCCTGGCCCGCTTGGGCAGGTGGGTGTCCGACATCAGGAGCAGGCGCACCTTCTCAGCCTAGGGGCTGCGAGCCGCTCCCGCCCGCAACCCGCTTGACCGCGAACAGACAGACGCCGCAGCTCAGTTGCCCTGCCGGTGGAGATGATCACGGCGAGGTCTCGAAAGGTGAGGCGGGCTCGCCGAGCGGGTTAGCATCGGGCGACACGCAGTACAACAGGACGTCTACGGCAAGCGACCCGAAGGGGCCCGGAAACCCGATGCCGGTCAAGGTCAGCGTCATCGTCCCCGTGTACAACCCGGGGATCTACATCGAGGACTGCATCTCCTCGCTGCAGCGGCAGTCGCTGCCTCCCGACGAGTTCGAGGTGATCTTCGTCGACGACGGCTCGACCGACGAGACCCCGGCCCGGCTCGACGCGCTCGCCGCCGAGGACCCCCGGATGAAGGTCATCCACCAGGAGAACTCCGGCTGGTCGGGCAAGCCCCGCAACGTCGGCATCGAGGCCTCCCGGGGCGAGTTCGTGATGTTCGTCGACAACGACGACTACCTGGGCGACGAGGCCCTGGAGCGGATGTACGACTACGGCACGGCCAACGGCGCCGACGTCGTCGTGGGCAAGATGGCCGGCAAGAACCGCGGGGTGCCGGTGGAGCTGTTCCGCCGCAACCACCCGCGCGCCACCGTCGAGAACGCCCCGCTCATCGACAGCCTCACCCCGCACAAGATGATCCGCCGGGCCTTCCTGGACCGCATCGGCCTGCGCTTCCCCGAGGGCAGACGGCGCCTGGAGGACCACGTCTTCATCGCGGAGGCGTATCTGCGCGCGGAGAACGTCTCGGTGCTCAGCGACTACGTCTGCTACTACCACATCCGGCGGGACGACGGCTCCAACGCCGGCTTCGAACGCTTCGATCCCGTCGGCTACTTCACGAACCTCCGCGAGGCCCTCGACGTCGTCGAGCGGTACACGGAGCCCGGTCCGGTGCGCGACCGGCTGTTCCGGCGGTGGCTGCGCGTGGAAATGGTGGAGCGGCTGCGGGCCCGGCGCCTGCTGAATCTGCCGGACGACTACCGTCGCGAGCTGTTCGGGGCGATCCACGAGGTCGTCGTCGAGCGCTTCGGGCCCGGTGTCGCGGCCGGTCTGCAGCCGACGCAGCAGGTCATCGCCGCGCTGACGGCGGCCGACCGGTACGACGACGTGGTGGCCTTCGCCGATTGGGAGGCGGGTGTCGCGCCCATGGCGACCCCCGGGGACATCGAGTGGCGCGACGGCTCACTCCGTATCGGCTTCACGGCCGAGTACCTGTCCGACGGTGAGCCGATGCTGTTCCCCGCCGACGCCGAGGCCGTGCCGCTGACCGACGTGCCGAAGGACGTGACCGAGGCGGTGCGGTGGGTGGCCTCGGAGACCGCCGCCCGGTTCGGGCAGGCCACGGCCGATCTGCTGCTGCGGGAGCGCACCAGCGCCGCCCAGTACTTCCAGCCGGTGGAGTTCACGCACGAGACCGTGCCGGTCGGGGACGGCGAGGAGGTCCGGCTGGTGCTGCGGGGGACGGCCACGGTCGACCCGGCCGCCCTGCCGCGTGACGGGGCCTGGGACGCACTCGTCCGGGTGAAGTCGGGCGGCTGGACCAAGGAGTGCCGGCTCGGACCGGCGCCGCGCGAGGACCGGCCCACACCCCGTGCGGGAGTCATCGGCGACCGCCCGGTCCTGCCGTACTGGACCACGCCGCACGGCAACCTCTCGCTGGAGCTCGGCGCGCGCGGCAAGCGGCTCGGGCTGGGCCGCGTGCAACTGGGGGACGTCTCCGTCTCCGACGAGCGGTTCCGGGTACTGCTCCCGGTGCACGTCCCGGGCGACTCGCAGGTGCGGCTGAGGTTCGTCTCCTCCCGTCGGATCCTGGAGACGCCGGGCACCCTCTCACCCGACGCGGACCGGCCGGGATCGGTGCTGGAGGCGGTCCTGCCCGAGGATCTCTCGGACGACGTCTGGCGGGTGGCTGTGTGCCTGAACCCGGGCTCCCACCGGGCCCGTTTCGCCGGTCTGCCGTTCGCGCTGCGGGCCGGCGGCGGGAGCGTGCTGGTGACGCCGGTGCCGGGGCCCGGTGTCGCGCTGCGGCTGGCCCGGCGCGTCCGGCGGGTGCTCGGTGCCGCGCGCCGGAAGGCGAATTCCCGTATCAGGACCGGAGGGCGGTGACGGCATGCGACCCCTGGGGATAGAGGGCGCCTGGGTACTGGAGCCCAAGATCTTCCCGGACGACCGGGGCAGCTTCCACGAGTGGTACCGCGGCGCGGAGTTCCGCGAGGCGACGGGGCACGACCTGTCCCTGGCCCAGGCCAACTGCTCGGTCTCGCGGCGGGGCGTGCTGAGGGGTGTGCACTTCGCCGACGTGCCGCCCGGCCAGGCCAAGTACGTCACGTGCGTCCGCGGTGCCGTCCTGGACGTGGTGATCGACATCCGCGTGGGCTCCCCCACCTACGGGAGGTGGGAGGCCGTACGGCTCGACGACGACACGCGGCACGCGGTGTTCCTCGCCGAGGGCCTCGGGCATGCCTTCATGGCCCTCACGGACGACGCGACGGTGGTCTACCTGTGCTCGGAGGGCTACGCCCCGGGCCGTGAGCACGGCATCCACCCGCTCGACCCGGCGCTGGGCATCGAGTGGCCCGAGGGCATCGCCCCGCTCCTGTCCCCCAAGGACGAGCAGGCCCCGACCCTGGCCGAGGCGGAACGCCAGGGGCTCCTGCCCTCGTACGAGGCCTGTCTGGCGTACTACGCGGAGCTGCGGAGCGGGCAGGGGGCGTAGCCCTCAGCCGACGAACTCGGGACACACCGCAGGCCCGGACGCGAGCAGCGTCCGGGCCTGCGTCCCGTGAAGAGCGAGAAAAGGGCGCCGGCCACCGCCCGGGGGCGGTGGCCGGCGCCGTCGTTCAGCGACTCACGCCGACCTGCTGCAGGGCCTTGCGCAGGGGCTCCCAGCCGACGGCGCGGGGCAGGCCTCGGTTGCGGGCCTGGGCGAGGGGGCGCCAGAAGCCCGCTTCCAGAAGGGTCTCGGGGCGGACCGCGCCGGCCCGCTCCAGGATCGCCTCGGGTACCTTCTGCGGGTCAGGGATCTTGTACTCGGCCATGATCTCGTCGTACTTGTCGTGCAGGACCCGGTTGTCCGGGTCGGCGCCGAAGACGACCAGCTGGCCGGTGGGGGCGGTGTCCACCTGCACCGTGACCAGGTCCGGGCGGTAGCGCGCCAGCACCTCGGTGATCTTGTAGACGTCACCGGTCCAGGCGTTGGTGTGCCGGTCCCGGGCCGCCTCGTCGATGCTGCGCGGCAGCATGTCGTCGAGGACGATCACACTGCCCCAGTCCGAGTACTTCTCGACGTTCATGAAGTCGCGCAACGCGAACTCGAACAGGTGCATGCCGTCGATGAACGACAGGTCCAGGGTCGTCTTGCGCCAGTAGCCGATCGGGCTGCGGCCACGGCGCAGGTTGCGCAGCGGGTGACGGCCGCCCTTGAGGTGCTGGAGGGGGTTGTCCCGCGCGAAGAAGTCGTCGCTGGTGGCCTTCACCAGGTGGACGTCGCACCTCAGCTCCGAGACCACCTTGAAGGCGGGGTCGATCGCGATGCTGGGGACGCGGGACAGCGTCAGGCTGCGCCCGTCGTTGACGCCGATCTCCAGGTAGTTGCGATTGGCGCTGACCTTGTGCAGTTCCCGGAGGAACTCATGGCGTTTCACGAGGAAGACCTTCCTTGCGGATGCGGGGCAGTGCTTCGTGCAGGGCGGAGCGCCAGTCGCGCGGCAGCGGCAGGCCGATCTCCTGCCAACGGTGGTGCGCGAGGGCGCTGTACGCCGGGCGGGGCGCGGGCCGGGGGAAGGCCGCGCTGCTGGTGGGGCGCACCCGGTCCGGGTCGGCGCCGATGAGGGAGAACACCTCGCGGGCGAGGTCGAACCAGGTGGCCTCGCCGGAGTTGGTCGCGTGGAAGACGCCGTGTGCCTCGGGGCCGAGCCGGGGGCCGAGGTCGGCGATCCGCTCGGCGACGTCCGCGCTCCAGGTGGGCTGCCCGCGCTGGTCGTCGACGACGTCGAGGGTGTCCCGGCGGGCTTCCAGTCCGATCATGGTCCGGACGAAGCTGGAGCCGTGGACGCCGTAGAGCCACGCCGTGCGCAGCACCGCGCTCGCCCCGGGGAGTTCCGCCAGCACGGCCTGCTCCCCGGCCAGCTTGGTGCGGCCGTAGGCGGTGCGCGGTCCGGTCGGGTGGTCCTCCGGGTAGGGGGTGGTGCGGGCCTCGCCGGAGAAGACGTAGTCCGTGGAGACGTGGATCAGGCGGGCGTCGTGCGCGGCGCAGGCCCGGGCCAGCAGGCGTGGGCCGTCGCCGTTGATCTCCAGGGCGCGGGCCTCGTCGGTCTCGGCGTCGTCGACGGCCGTGTAGGCGGCGCAGTTCGCGACCACGTCGGGGCGGTGCTCCCGCACGGCGGAGTCGACGGCCGAGGGGCTGGTGATGTCCAGGGCTGCGCGGTCCAGGCCCACGACGGTCTCGCCGCGGCGCGTGAGTTCCTCGACGACGTCACGGCCGAGCATCCCGCCCGCGCCGGTGATCAGCCACCTCATGCCCGCTCCAGGGCGACGCGCTGCTTGAGGGGCTCCCACCAGGCCCGGTTGTCGCGGTACCAGGCGACGGTCTCGGCGAGGCCGGTGGTGAAGTCGTGCCGGGGGCGGTAGCCGAGTTCGTCGCGGGCCTTGGAGCAGTCGACGGAGTAGCGCAGGTCGTGGCCCTTGCGGTCCTCGACGTACTCCACCCGGTCCCAGTCCGCTCCGCAGGCCTCCAGGAGCAGGCCGGTGAGTTCCTTGTTGGTGAGTTCGGTGCCGCCGCCGATGTTGTAGACCTCGCCCGGCCGGCCCTGGGTGCGGGCGAGGTCGACGCCCTGGCAGTGGTCGTCGACGTGCAGCCAGTCGCGGATGTTGCGGCCCTCGCCGTACAACGGCACCGTGTGGCCGTCGAGGAGGTTGGTGACGAACAGCGGGATGACCTTCTCGGGGAACTGGTGCGGGCCGTAGTTGTTGGAGCAGCGCGTGACGCGTACGTCCAGGCCGTGGGTGCGGTGGTAGGCCAGCGCGAGCAGGTCGGAGGAGGCCTTGGAGGCCGAGTACGGCGAGTTCGGCTGGAGCGGGTGGTCCTCCGGCCAGGATCCGGACTCGATGGAGCCGTAGACCTCGTCGGTGGAGACGTGCACGAAGGGGCCCGTGCCGTGGCGCAGGGCGGCGTCCAGCAGGGTCTGGGTGCCGAGGACGTTGGTGCGGACGAAGTCGGCGGCGCCGTTGATCGAACGGTCCACATGGGACTCGGCGGCGAAGTGCACGACCTGGTCCGCGTCGGCCATCAGCTTGTCGACGAGTTCGGCGTCGCAGATGTCGCCCTGCACGAACTCCAGCCGCGGGTGGGTCAGTTCGAGGTTGTCCAGGGTGCCGGCGTAGGTGAGCTTGTCCAGCACGGTGATGCGCGGCGCGTCGGGCGCGTCCGAGGCGAGCAGGGCCCGGACGTAGCGGGAGCCGATGAACCCGGCGGCGCCGGTGACGAGGAGGTTCATGAAGTGATCTGCACCTTGCTGTGATCTCCGAGGACGAGACGGTGGGCGCTGGGGACGCTGGGGGCGGGGGTCACCTCGACGTGCCGGCCGATCAGCGAGGCCTCGATGCGGCCGACGCCCTGGATCGAGGAGTCCCGCAGCACGATGGAGAACTCCAGCTCGCTGTCGGTGATCCGGCAGTTCTCGGCGACGGAGGTGAAGGGGCCGATGTAGGAATTGCTGACGACGGTGCCCGAGCCGATGACGACGGGGCCGACGACACGGGAGTTGACGATCCGCGCGCCCTCTTCGAGCACGACGCGCCCGATGGTCTCCGACGCGTCGTCCACCTCGCCGTCGATACGGCGCTCCATGGCTTCGAGGACCGTGCGGTTCACCTCGAGCATGTCGCCGACGTTGCCGGTGTCCTTCCAGTAGCCCTTGATGACCGTGGAGCGCACGTCGGCGCGGGTGTCGATCAGGTGCTGGATGGCGTGGGTGATCTCCAGTTCGCCGCGCCAGGAGGGTTCGATGGCGCGGACCGCCTCGTGGATGAGGGGCGTGAACATGTAGACGCCGACCAGCGCGAGATCGCTCTTGGGCTGGTCGGGCTTCTCCTCCAAGCCGATCACCTGGCCGGAGGGGTCGAGTTCGGCGACCCCGAAGGCACGCGGGTCGGCCACGCGGGTGAGCAGGATCTGGGCGTCGGGCCGGTTGCCGCGGAACTCCTCGACGAGTCCGGTGATGCCGCCGACGATGAAGTTGTCTCCGAGGTACATCACGAAGTCGTCGTCACCGAGGTAGTCCCGGGCGATCAGCACCGCGTGGGCCAGCCCGAGGGGCCGCTCCTGCGGGATGTAGGTGACCTTGAGGCCGAACCTCGCCCCGTCCCCGACCGCTTCCTCGATCTCCTCGGCGGTGTCCCCGACGATCATGCCGACATCGGTGATGCCGGCTTCGGCGATCGACTCCAACCCGTAGAACAGCACGGCCTTGTTGGCCACGGGCACCAGTTGCTTGGCCGACGTGTGCGTGATCGGCCTCAGTCTTGTTCCTGCGCCGCCGGACAGCACGAGAGCCTTCATTCGGTTCACCTTAGTCGTGATCCGGCGGATCTGAACATCACTTCTTTTAGTTGTCGATGCGCGGAGTTGCTCGGATCGTCACCGCGCGGTCCACGGGGGAGGTATCAGTCCTCACCCCGGACGATGTTCCACTCCGCCCCGGAGCGCGCCACTCCGGGCGTGCCCCGGTCCTCGACGGCGGGGAGGCAGGTGCGCAGCGCGGCCTTTCCGCGCAGACGGCGTGCCTTCGACCAGCCGGTCTCGTGCTGACGGACGACGGGCTTCTCACTGGTGTCCATGGACTCCACGACTCATCATCTTCCTTCTGCTTCCACTCCTTGTTCGAGTCCCCAGCGAAAAACCGAACAAACCCCGGTCCGGAGCAGCTGCCTCGCGGGGTCGAACTCTCCTGCGCCGGACCGGGGTTCGGAAGACGGGTCGAGAAGGCAGGGCTCCCGTCAGGCGTTGGGGCGCGCGGCGCTGATGTCACCGAGCGCCGACTCCGGGTCACGCTCCATGGCCAGGTCGCCCAGGGAGACGATGCCCACGGGGCGCCCGTGGTCGACGACCGGGACGCGGCGCACGGAGTGCTCACGCATCAGCTCCACCGCCTGGGCCAGGCCCTCGTCGGGGCCTACGGTGACCAGTTCGTCGCTGCACGCGGCGGCCACGGTGATCCGCTCCGGGTCGCCGCCCCGGCTGACCGTCCGCACCACGATGTCACGGTCGGTGACCACCCCTCGCAGCCGGTCGCCGTCCGTCACCAGTACGGCTCCGAGGTCCTCGTCGCGCATGATGCGCGCGACCTCGGCGACGGAGGTCTGCGGTTCGACGGTGACCGGGTCGCCGGTCATGATGTCGCGGACATACTGAGCCATGACGTTCCTCTTCCTTGGGCTCGTGGCGGTTTCTCCGTCCTGTGCCGCGGCGGGTACCCGGCCGGCCCGCGGCGTCACCAGGTGCGGCCGGCCTCCAGCAGACGGTCGCGGACGAGGGCCACGTGCGGGTTGTCCGAGGTGCCCGGCCGCTGGACGAGGAAGCCGGTGTTGATCGGCGCGTCCTCGGGGGCGTCGAGGAGGACCAGCGCGCCGGACGCCAGTTCCCCGGCGCACAGGTAGCGCGGCAGCACGCTGTAGCCGGCACCGGCCGTGACCAGCGCGAGGACGGCCCTCAAATCCGGCACCGAGACGGCGGCGCGGCAGTTCAGACGCCGGCCGAAGACGTGCCGCCAGTAGCGGCGCACGATCGGCAGGTCCTCGGCGTACGTGATCAGTGGGATGTCGTGCAACGCGGCGGAGCCGTCGGCGGCCGGGCGCCGCGCGACGCGGTCGGCCCAGGCGGGTGCGGCGACCAGGACGAACTCCTCGTCGGTCAGCGGCACCGCGGACAGGGTGCGGCCGCGCGGCCGGGTGGTGGCGATCACCAGGTCGTGGCGGCCGGCGCGCAGTTCGTCGAGCAGGGGCTCGGTCAGCCCCATGGCGACGCGCAGCCGTACGCCCTCGGTGACGAGCGGGGCGAGGGCGGGCAGGGCCCGGGTGGACAGCAGCTCGGCGGGCCCGGCGAGGTGGACCGGCTCGGCGCGTGACCGCTCCCGGGGACCGTGCCCCGTGGCCTCCGCGAGCGCGTCGAGGGGCGCCGCGACGCGGGCGGCGAGTTCGTCGGCCACGGCGGTCGGGGCGACGCCGCGCGGCAGCCGTTCGAACAGCTCCCGGCGGGTCTGCCGCTCCAGGGTGCGGATCTGCGTGGTGACGGTCGGCTGGGACAGGCCGAGCAGCTGCGCGGCGGCCGTGAAGGAGCCCGACCGGTAGACGGCCAGGAAGGTCCGCAGCAGGTTGAGGTCGTACGGGGCGGGCGTGCCGGTCGCGCCGAGGGGATCGAGGGGCCTCACACGGTCCGACCCTACCGCGCCCCGCCATTGGGATTCCTATGGCTGCCATTGGCCCTGCCATTGGAAAACCGCGGGTCCAGGGGCATACGGTCGTCATCGTTCCAGTCATCGCCGCGCTGACCGACCGCGGCTCGTCCCCCACGGAGATGCACTCACCATGTCGAAGATCCTCTTCGTCGTCAGCGGCGCCGACACCTGGACCCTGGCCGACGGCACCGCACACCCCACCGGCTTCTGGGCCGAGGAGGCCGTCGCCCCGTACGAGGCGTTCCGGGCCGCCGGCCACGAGGTCGTCGTGGCCACGCCCGGCGGAGTCGTACCCACCGTCGACCGGGCCTCCCTGGCCGCCGAGGTGAACGGGGGACAGGAAAACGCCGACCGGGTCGCGAAGGCGCTGGAGTCCTTCGCCGAGCTGCGGCGTCCCGTCCGGCTCGAGGACGTCCGCCTGGACGACTACGCCGCCGTCTTCTACCCCGGCGGTCACGGCCCGATGGAGGACCTCGCCGTGAACGCCGACTCCGGCCGGCTGCTCGCCCGGGCCCTGGAGTCGGGCAGGCCGCTCGGGGTCGTCTGCCACGGGCCGGCCGCGCTGCTGGCCGCCGTCGGGGCCGACGGCACCAACGTCTTCGCCGGCTACGAGGTCGCGGCCTTCACCAACGCCGAGGAGATCCAGGGCGGCCTCGCCGACCGCGCGAAGTGGCTGCTCCAGGACCGTCTCACCGAGGCCGGGGTGACCGTGCGGACCGGTGAGCCGTGGGCCCCGCACGTGGTCACCGACCGCAACCTGGTCACGGGCCAGAACCCGGCGTCGTCGGCCCCGCTGGCGGAGGAACTGCTGAAGCGGCTGGGCTGAGCGGGAGCACCGCCCGCCGGCCGGGTCAGCGGCCCAGCACCAGTTCCGCCCACACCTGTTTGCCGCCGCTGACCGGCAGGGTGCCCCAGGTCGCGGAGAGGGCCTCGACGAGGAGGATGCCCCGGCCGCCGGTGGCCTCCCAGCCGATGCTCGCCGGTCTGACCGGGGAGCGGGGTGAGGCGTCGGCGACGGCGATGCGCAGCCGGTTGTTGACGAGGGTGAGGTCCATCCGGACCTTGTCGTCGGTGTGGACCAGGGCGTTGGTGACGAGTTCGGAGACGACGAGGAGCGCGGCGTCGTAGTCCACGGCGACGCCCCAGGAGCGCAGGGTGCGCCGGGCGAAGCGGCGGGCGTGCCCGACGGCCTGCGGCACCCGCCAGACCGTCCAGCTCTCCCGGAGCGGGCGCAGTTCCATGCCGTCGTAGCGCAGCAGGAGCAGGGCCACGTCGTCGCTGCGCGGGGCGTTGCCCAGGAGGGCGTCGGCGACGAGCCCCATGTCGGTGGGGGCGGCCTCGGCGAGCCGCTCGGCCAGGTACTCCATGCCCTCGTCGATGTCGGATTCGGGCGTCTCGACGAGCCCGTCCGTGACCAGGGCGATGACGGTGCCGGGCGGGAGCCGGAGCGGGCTCATGGGGAAGTCGGCCCGGGTGACCACCCCGAGGGGCGGACCGCCCTCCGCCTCCGCGATCTCGGTCCTGCCGTCCGGGTAGCGCAGCACCGGCGGCAGATGCCCGGCGCGCACGCACCAGGCGGCGCCCTCCTCCAGGTCGACGTCGACGTAGCAGCAGGTGGCGAAGAGGTCGCTCTCCATGTCCATGAGGAGCCGGTTGGCGTGCGCGACCACCACGTCCGGCGGATGCCCCTCGACGGCGTAGGCGCGCAGGGCGGTGCGCATCTGGCCCATGAGGGTGGCGGCGCCGGCGCTGTGGCCCTGGACGTCGCCGATGACGAGGGCGACGTGGTTGTCGGGCAGCGGGATGACGTCGTACCAGTCGCCACCGAGTTCCAGCCCAGCCGTGCTGGGCAGGTAGCGGGCCACGGCCACCGCGCCCGGCAGCCGGGGCAGGCTGCGTGGCAGCAGCTGGCGCTGGAGCATGCCGACCAGTTCGTGCTCGGCGTCGAAGGCCCGGGCCCGCACCAGGGCCTGTCCGGCGAGGCCCGCGCAGGCGGTGAGCAGGGCGCGTTCGTCGGTGCCGAAGTCGTGCGGGGTGTCCCAGCCGATCAGACAGGCTCCGGCCATGCGGTTCCCGGCGGGCAGCGGCAGGACGGCGAGGCCGCCGGGGCCGACCTCGGCCAGGGCGCGTTCCAGGGGGCTGCCCGCGGGCCAGATGCGGGCCCGGCCCTCGCGCAGCGCGGCGGCGAGCGTGGGCATGGCGCGCACGGGTGCGTCGGGCCACTCGGTGCGCCACTCCGACCGCCACAGCTCGGGCCAGGCCTCGGGTTCGGGCGGGTCGAGGACGGTGACGACGAGGCGATCGCTCTCCAGCTCGGCGAGTGCGATCCGGTCGGCCCGCAGCGGCCGGCGCAGCGCGGCGACCACGGCCTTGCCGACGTCGCGGACGGTGACGGCGGTGGCCAGCGCGGCGGCCAGGCGCTGGACGCGGGCGACGTCGGTGACGTCGGAGCGCAGTGTGGAGACGTCGACGACCGTGCCCACGAGACGTGCCGGGCGGCCCTCGCCGCCCGGCAGGAGGCGTCCGCGCAGCCGGAGCCACTTCGGCGGCCCGGTGGGCTGGAGCACCCGGAACTCCAGCTCCCGGTCGCCGATGGACATGTGGTCGGCCTCCACCACGGACATCAGCGACGGCAGGTCCTCGGGGACCGTGAGACCGAGCAGCGTCTCGACGCGGCCGTCGAACTCCACGGGATCCAGGCCGAACAGGTCCAGCAGGTCGTCGCCGACCCGGACGCGTCCGGTGTCCATGGCGAGGCTGAAGGCGCTCGGCGGCAGGTCACCGGCCTCGGCGGGTGCGGCCGGGGCGGTGAAGGCGACCGCGTCCGCGATGAGTTCCAGACAGCGGTGGTCACCGGGGCCGAACCCCTCGGACCGTTCGGTCACGGCCAGCAGACAGCCGCCGCCCCGCACGGGCAGGGCCGTCAGGGAGAAGTCCCCCGACGGTACGCGCCGTGCCTGGGCGTGCTCGGCGAGTTCCGCCGGGCCCAGCGACACCGGCCGTCCACGGCGGTGGGCCTCGGCGGCCGGGGACCGCCCGGCGCACGGGTAGCTGTCGCGCAGCCCGTACAGCGTCCTCGGGACGCCGGCCGACTCCATCAGGCAGAGCAGCTCGCCGTCCTCGCTGGGCCCGTAGACGGCGGCGAGCGCCGCACCGGCGAAGACGAGTGCCTGCTCGAGGACGCGGCGCAGCCGCTCGGGCGACTCGTGATCGACCGCGATCGCCTTGAGGGCACCTTCGGCACGCAGCGATCGCTTTCCGCGTTCTTGGGCGCCCTGACTGACCACGTTGGCCATTACAGCGCTAATGAGACACCTGCGCAGCCCCTGTGGGCGTTCCGTGGACCAGCGAGGAGGCGGACGCTCGAAAGAATCCGAACATGTCTTAACGCATGCGTTCCGCACGGTGTTCTCGTGACAGGCGTGACTGTCCGTGCCCGGCTGGTGGCTGGAAAGCTCGGTGCTCGTCAGGAGGGGGACGCATGGACAAGCGGTACGAGGTGTACGCGCTGGCCGACCGGCATTTCTACGAGACGCCGGACCGGCTGGCGCGGGGCGGCCAAGGCACGGCCGACCACCTCTACGAGACGGCCCGCCGGCCACTGCCGGAGGGCTGGGAGTCGGCCCGCATCGGCGACTGGCAGACCATGACGCCGCTCGGCCCGGACGGCGAACCGGTACAGGGCCCGGCCCAGGGGTGGAAGATCCACGCCTCGGCGACCCGGGCGAACGCCGAGGAGATCGCCCGGATCGTGTGGGACTACTGCGTCGAGCGGCGCGTCCCCTTCAAGTTCGTGCCGGGTCCGCACCTGCTCCACCTGCGCAACACCAAGTACGCCCCGCGCGACGGCAGCGGCAAGTTCGTCACCGTCTACCCGGCCGACGAGGAGCAGCTGCACCGGGTGCTGCGCGAGCTGGGCGCGTTGCTGGAGGGTTTCGAGGGGCCCTACATCCTCACCGACCTGCGCTGGGGCGAGGGCCCGCTGTACGTGCGCTACGGCGCCTTCGCCCGGGCGTTCGTCGTGGACGAGCGGGGCTCGCTGGTGCCGGCGGTGCGGGACGGCGAGGGGCGGCTGGTGCCGGACCGGCGGGCGCCGTCCTTCCAGGTGCCGGAGTGGGTGACCCTCCCGCCCTTCCTCCAGCCGCACCTGGACGCGCGGAACGACACGACGACGGGCGAGCTGCCGTACCGCATCGAGAAGGCGCTGCACTTCTCCAACGGTGGCGGGGTGTACGCGGGCACCGACACCCGCGACGGGCGCAAGATCGTCCTCAAGGAGGGGCGGCCGCACGCGGGACTGGCCTCGGACGGGGCCGACGCGATCGCGCGGCTGGAGCGCGAGAAGCAGGCGCTGGAGCAGGTCGCGGGCACGGGCGTGGTCCCGGAGGTGCGGGACTGGTTCGAGCTCGGCGGGCACCGCTTCCTGGTGATGGACTTCCTGGAGGGCCGTCCGCTCAACGCCTTCTTCGCGGAGCGGCATCCGCTGCTCACCCAGGACCCCGACGCGAAGGCCGTCGCCTCCTACACGGCGTGGGCGCTGCGCATCCACCGCAGGGTGGAGGAGGCCGTGGCGGCGGTGCACGCCCGGGGCATCGTCTTCAACGACCTGCACGTCTTCAACATCATGGTCGCCCCGGACGAGGAGACGGTGTTCCTCCTCGACTTCGAGGCCGCGGCCCCGGTCGGGGAGAACGGCCGCCAGGTCGTCGCCCACCCCGGGTTCTTCGCGCCGCCGGACCGCCGGGGCGCCGACATCGACCGCTATGCGCTGGCCTGTCTGCGCCTGGCCCTGTTCCTGCCCGTGACCACGCTGTTCGTGGTCGACCGGGGCAAGGCGGCGCACCTGGCCGAGGTGATCGCGGAGCAGTTCCCGGACGTGCCACGCGAGTTCCTCGACGAGGCGGTCACCGAGATCACCCGGGAGGTGTCCGGCCGTACGGTGGCCGCTCCGTCCTCGCCGGTGGACCCGGGCGACTGGCCGTACAGCCGCGACTCGATGGTCAAGGCCATCCTCGCCTCGGCCACCCCCGAGCGCGACGACAGGCTCTTCCCCGGCGATGTCGCGCAGTTCTCCGACGGTGGCGGGCTCGGGCTCGCCCACGGCGCCGCGGGGGTGCTGTTCGCGCTGGACGCGGCCGGCGCCGAGCGGTACGAGGAGGGCGAGCGCTGGCTGCTGGACCGGACGGCACCGGCCCCGATCGGTACCCCGCTCGGCCTGTACGACGGGCTCGCGGGCGTCGCCCTGGTCCTCGACCGGCTCGGCCACCGGCAGCGGGCACTGGACCTGGTCGAGGGCATCCTCGCCGAACGGTGGCAGAACCTCTCGTCCGACCTGCACGGCGGACTGGCCGGGCTCGGCCTCGTTCTCGGACAGCTGGCCCTTACGACCGGCGAGGCGGAGCTGGGCGAACGGGCCCATGAGGCGGCGCGGATCCTCGTCCAGCGGCTCACCGAGCCCGTCCCGGCCACGTCCCGGCCGCGCGCCGGACTGCTGCGCGGCGCGAGCGGCCCCGCCCTGCTCATGCTGCGGCAGTACGAGTGGACCGGTGAGGAGGCCTGGCTGGAGGCGGCTGCCGTGGCCCTGCGCCGGGACCTGGCGTCCTGCGTGACCCGCGAGAACGGGTCGCTGGAGGTCGACGAGGGCTGGCGGACGCTGCCCTACCTCGGCGACGGCAGCGCGGGCCTCGGCATGGTCCTCGACGACCTCGTGACCCACTCCCCCGCGCTGGACGGGGAGTTCGGGACGGCCCGCTCCGGGGTGATCACCGCCGCGACCTCGCGGTTCTACGCGCAGCCCGGCCTCTTCCAGGGCCGCGCCGGGATGATCCTGCACCTCAGCCGCACGACCGCACCGGGTGCGACGGAGGACCGGCTGGCGGCGCAGATCGCCGGGCTCGGCTGGTTCGCGATGGCCTACCAGGGCCAACTGGCCTTCCCCGGGCACCAGATGATGCGGCTCTCCATGGACCTCGCCACCGGAACGGCAGGGTGCCTGCTGGCCCTCGGCGCGGCCCTCGACCCGGCGACCGACGCCCACCTGCCGTTTCTCCCGCCGCCGAACAGGCGGCCCCACTGACGCGGTTCCGCGATCCCGCGGAGTCGTGACACCACCCCGTCCCCACGGATGACCACGGACGGACACCCAACGGAAGGACACACCATGGCACTTCTCGACCTGCAGACCATCGAGACCGAAGAGCGCACGACCGGCGGCAACAGCACGGTGAGCCTGCTCTCCTGCATCAGCGCCGCGAGCGTTCTGCTCTGTCTCTGACCTGCGGTCTGCTCGCTCCGGGCGGCTCTCTCCCTTCGGGGAGGGGCCGCCCGGGGTCCGTCCCGCCCCAGGAAAGGCCCGTATGACCCCGCGTGCCGACGACGACCCGGCGGCCGGACACGCCCGCGCCCTGCTGCGCGACGCCACCCGGTACAGCGGGGCGCGCTGCCTGGTGCTGTGCCTGGTGAGCATCGCCGCGACAGGTGCGGGGCTGCTGCTGCCGGCCGCGCTGGGCCGGGCCCTCGATCTTGTGCTGGCGCACGCCCCCGCCACCCGCTGGGTGCTCTGCTGCGCCGGTCTCGTCCTGCTGCTCGGGCTGCTCGACGCGGTCCAGACCGTCCTCACCGGCACCGTCGACGCCCGTACCACCGCATGGCTGCGCCGTCGGCTGACCGGGCACGTCCTGGGCGCCGGGCCGCGCGCCGCGGACCGGTTCGGCTCCGGTGACCTCGTCGCCCGCCTGGTCGGCAACGCCGCCGAGGCGGGCACCACTCCGGCGGCCCGTGCGGCGCTCGTGGCCGCACTCGCCGGCCCCGTCGGCGGGGTGGTCGCGCTGGGTCTGATCGACTGGTGGCTCGCGGCCGTGTTCCTCGCCGGGGCCCCCGTACTGGCGCTTCTTCTGCGCGCCGTCTCCCGTGACACCTCGGAGAGCGCGTCGCGCTACCAGCGGGCCCAGGGCCGGATCGCGGCCGCGCTGGCGGAGGCCGTCGAGGGCGTGCGCACCGTCCGGGCGGCCGGCACGGAAGGCCGGGAGACAGCCCGGGTGCTGCGGCCGCTGCCCGATCTGTCCAGCGCCGGGCACCGCATGTGGCGGGTGCAGGGGCGGGCTGCGGCCCGGGCGGTCGCCGTGGCGCCGCTGCTGCAACTCGCGGTCGTCGCCGTGGCCGGGGTCCTGCTCACCCGGGACCGGCTCTCGGTCGGCGAGGTGCTCGCCGCCTCCCGGTACGCGGTGCTCGCGACGGGCGTCGGCGTGCTGGTCGGCCGGCTCGCGGGCCTGGCCCGGGCCCGGGCCGCGGCCCGGCGCCTCGGCGAGGTCGAGACCGAGCCCGCCACCGCGTACGGCACCCGCGGGCTGCCCGACGGCCCCGGGCGGCTGGAGCTGCGCGGGGTGACGGCCCGGCGCGGCGGCCGCACCGTGCTGGACGGGGTGGATCTCGACGTGCCGGGCGGCACGACCCTGGCCGTCGTCGGCCGGTCCGGAGCGGGCAAGTCGCTGCTGGCCGCGCTCGCCGGACGGCTGGCCGATCCGGACGCGGGTGAGGTGCTCCTCGACGGTGTGCCGCTGCGCGAACTGCCGCACGAGGACCTGCGCGGCGCCGTCGGCTACGCCTTCGCCCGCCCCGCCCTCCTCGGCGGCACGGTCGGGCAGGCGATCGGCCTCGGCCTGCCGTCCCCCTCCCCCGGCCTGGTCCGCGAGGCGGCCCGCACGGCCCTCGCCGACGACTTCGTCCGCCGCCTCCCCGACGGATACGACACGCCCGTCGCCGACGCCCCGCGCTCCGGCGGCGAGTCCCAACGGCTCGGTCTCGCCCGGGCCTTCGCCCACGGCGGTCGCCTGCTGATCCTCGACGACGCCCTCTCCAGCCTCGACACGGTGACGGAACGCCGCATCACCGACGCCCTGTTCGGCGACGGACCGGGCACCACCCGGCTCCTGGTCGCCCACCGTGGCGCGACGGCCGCGTGTGCCGACGCGGTGGCGTGGCTGGACGGGGGGCGGGTGCGGGCGGTGGGGCGGCACGAGGAGTTGTGGCGGTTCCCTGAGTACCGGGCGGTGTTCGGAGACGGCGCGGGCCTCGACGTCACGGATGCGGACGACGGGGCGGTGTTCCGGGACGGCGCGGACCCCCACCCCACGGATACGGACGACCGGGCGATGCTCCGGGACGGCGCGGACCCCCACCCCACGGATACGGACGACCAGGCGATGCTCCGGGACGGCGCGGACCCCCACCCCACGGATACGGACGACCAGGCGATGCTCCGGGACGGCGCGAACCCCCACCCCACGGATACGGACAGCGGCGGTCCGCGGCCGGTCCGGACACCCGGGGCGGGACGAGCAGGGAGGGACGTGACGGCATGAACGGCCCGAGGGGTACGGGTGCGGCTGCCGGGGACGGGGCGCTGACATGACGGCCCGGATCCGTACGCGCGGACGACGCGGGCAGGACGCGGAAACGGCCGCCGACGCCCCGGCAGGAGCCGCCCTCCCCACCCGGGGCCTGCGCTTCCTTCTGGCACGCCGACGAGTCCTGCTGCGGCTCACCGCCTGGTCCGTGCTGGAGACCGGGCAGACCTTCCTCATCGGGTACGGGCCCGCCCGCGCCCTGGACGAGGGGTTCCTGCGCGGGCGGGCGGATGTCGGACTGGTCTGGCTGGCCGTGACCGGGCTGGGTGTCCTGCTCGGCGCGTACGGGACCGCCCGGGTCTACGCCGCCGTCGCCGCGCTGGTCGAACCGCTCCGGGACCTGCTCGTGGAGCGGGTGGTCACGCGTGGGGTGCGGACCGGGGACGCGGGGTCGCTGTCCGGGCTCACCCAGCAGGTGGAGATCGCGCGGGACACCTTCGCCGGACTGGTCATGGTCTCCCGCTCCTTCGTGTTCACCGCCGCAGGCGCCCTGGCGGGCCTGTTCACGCTCGCCCCGCCGCTCCTGCTGATCGTGGGGCCGCCCCTGATCGTGGGCATGGCGCTGTTCGCCGCGACGCTGCGACCGCTCGCCCGGCGGCAGGAGACGTTCCTGGTCGCGGACGAGGCCCTCGCCGGTGACCTCGGCACCGTCTGCCCCGGCCTGCGGGACATCACGGCGACCGGCGCGGAAGCGCAGATCGCCGCCGGCACCGGGGAACGGGTCGAGTCGGAACTGCGGGCGGCACGCGCCCTGGCCCACTGGGGTGTGCTGCGCGTGGCGTCCCTGACGATCGGCGGCCAGCTGCCGATCGTGCTGCTGCTCGCCGCCGGACCCTGGCTCCTGTCCCACGGCGTCACCGCGGGCGCCCTGGTCGGCGCCCTCGCCTACGTCACCCAGTCCCTGCTCCCGGCCCTGCGCAACCTGATCCACGGTCTGGGCACGAGCGGCTCCCGCCTGACGGTGGTGCTGCGCAGGCTCGCCGGGAAGGACACCGGCCCGGCCCGGCCGCCGGACACCGGGCCCGGGCCCGCGGACGCCACCGCGGGCCACGGTGCCCCGCACCCCGCCTTCTCCCTCGCCTCCGTCACCTTCGCCTACGGTCCCGCCAGCGCGCCCGTCGTCCAGGATCTCGATCTCACCCTCCCGCCCGGCGCGCACCTGGCCGTCGTGGGTCCCAGCGGCGCCGGCAAGTCCACGCTCACCGCACTCGTGGCGGGGCTGCTCGCCCCGTCACACGGCACGATCCGGGTCGGCGGACATCCCGTGCCCGGACCGGAGGTCGCCGCCGCGCGGGTGCTCATCCCGCAGGAGGCATACGTGTTCAGCGGCACGCTGACCGAGAACCTCGCGTATCTGCGGCCCGGCCCGGTGCCCGGGGAGGAACTGCTGGCCGCGGCCGAGGCGGTCGGGCTCGCCCCGCTGGCCGAGCGGCTCGGGGGATTCGACGCCCGGATCGATCCGGCGGCGCTGTCGGCCGGCGAACGGCAGCTGATCGCCCTGACCCGGGCCTACCTGTCGTACGCCCCGCTCGCCCTGCTGGACGAGGCGACCTGCCATCTGGACCCCGGGACGGAGGAGCGTGCGGAGCGGGCGTTCGCCGCGCGGCCGGGCGGGACCCTGGTGGTCGTGGCCCACCGCATCAGCTCGGCCCGCCGTGCCGGCCGGGTCCTGGTGATGGACGGCCGGAGCACGGCGTACGGCAGTCATGAGGAGTTGATGCGGTCCTCCGGGCTGTACCGGGACCTCGTCGGGAGCTGGATCCCCGCACCGGCCCGGCGGTGATCAGAGCCAGCCCTGGCCCTGCGAGATGCGTATCGCGTCGATGCGGTTGCGGGCCCCGGTCTTGCGGGTGA
The DNA here is from genome assembly GCF_014205055.1 of Streptomyces luteogriseus. NCBI lineage: Bacteria > Bacillati > Actinomycetota > Actinomycetes > Kitasatosporales > Streptomycetaceae > Streptomyces > Streptomyces luteogriseus. The sequence continues at coordinate 8,175,978 of NZ_JACHMS010000001.1, read as the reverse complement.
TGGCGGCCATGTAGTTGCGCACCGTCCCGTGGGAGAGGTGCAGGCTCCCGGCGATCTCCGCGATGGAGGCTCCCTCGGCCGCGAGGGATAACACGCTCAGTTCTCTGCGGGTCAACGGCATCTCCGCCGCCTTGAGGAACCCGAAGCCCAGCGAGTCGTTGACGAAACGTTCCCCCTCGGCAACGCGGCGGATCCCGCGCAGCAGATTCTGCGGGGATCCCTCCTTGTCCACGTAGCCGAGCGCCCCCGCCTCGGCCGCCCGCTTCAACAGGCCCGGCCGACTCGCGGTGGCGAGCACGAGTAATCGCGGGTGCACGCGCTCCGGGCCCGGCCGGCACAGTTCGCCCAGCGGAGGGATGCCGTAGGAGTCCGTGCACTCCAGGTCCGCCGCGCACACGTCCGGCCGGACCGACCGCACCATGCCCGGCGCACCGCGCCACGACGTGTCGTGCACCGCCAGGTCGGTCTCCCGCCGCAGCCACTCCGCCAGCACCGACCGCACGAGGCACTCGTCGTGCACCAGAAGCACCCGGATCACTGCCACCCCTCCGCTCGCCGTACGCCCCCTCGTCCTGGTGAGCGCGTGCCCCATTGTTCGTGACCGTGACCCAGCGTGGGCGCGGAGAACCAGCCATCAGGGTGCGCGGGGGCGCACGCCCAGCGCCCGTACGCCCGGCCACGCTTCGACTACGGGGGCATGGGTCGGAGGAGTCGGGGTACGTGGGCGCTCCCGCCGGGGCCGGAGCGCATGTGACCGTCGGTAACCAGGCCCGTCGCGGAACCGCTCGTCGTGCGGGACCGGCCGTCAGGGGGGAGATTTGTTCCTGGGGCCGGTCGCGCGGCCGTGCGAGGAGGTGGTCGGCGTGTCCGACGGACAGTCGTCCGCGCAGGCGCCGGCGACCGCCAGGACGCCGGTCGGCCGGCCCCTGCTCTCGTTGGCGCTGGCCTCGATGATGGACGAGGTGCACGCTCACTCCGGCGCGGTGTACCTGATGGCACCGGACCAGCCGGTGCTGGAGATGGCGGTGATGGCCGGTCTGCCGCGGGCTTTCGCGGCGCCCTGGGAGCGGGTGGGCCTGAGCTCGCCGATCCCGGTCTCCGACGCGGCGCGCGAGCGACGGCTGGTGTGGGTCGGTGGCGAGGAGCAGATGGCCCGCCACTATCCGCGGATCGCCGTGGTGCTGCCCTACCCGTTCGCCCTGGCCGCGGTGCCGGTCGCGACCGAGTCCACCGTGTACGGCGCGGTCTTCGTGACCTGGCCGGGCGCGCATCCGGCGGAGATGTCCGACCACGAGCGCGATCATCTGACCGCGGCCTGCGGCCGGCTCGCGGTCCGGCTGGAGCGGGCCGCCGAGCACAGCATCCCGCCGCACCCCGAGACCGATCTGCTCGCCTCCCCCCTGGTGGGCGGCATGGCCGGCACGCTGGGCACGGTCGAGGCGGCCCGAATGGTGAGCCGGCTGCCGTACGGGCTGGTCTCGCTGGACCTGCACGGACGGGTCGGCTTCGTCAACGCGGCGGCGGGCGAGCTGCTGAACGTCCCCGTCAGCCGGCTGCTCGGCACCCAGCTGTGGGCGTCGGTGCCGTGGCTCAACGACCCGGTGTACGAGGACCGTTACCGGGCCGCGCTGCTGAGCCAGCACGTCACCTCGTTCGTGGCGCTGCGCCCGCCCGGCGAATGGCTGTCGTTCCGGCTGTACCCGAGCACGACGGGTCTGAGCGTCCGCATCACCAGGTCCCGGGCCGTGTCCCGGATGAACCGGACCGCACCGCCGCCCGACGGGACGCCGTCCCGCCTCGTCACCATCTCGCAGGTGCTGGACCTGGCCGGTGCGCTCACCGAGGCGGTGGGAGTGCAGGACGTGGTGCAGCTGGTCGCGGACGAGATCGCCCCGGCCGTGGGCAGTCAGGCCCTGGTCGTGCTCGGCTCGCGGGCGAACCGGCTGCAGGTGCTCGGGCATCGCGGATACCCGGACCCGCGCGTGGTGGAACGGTTCGACGGGATGCCTCTGACCGAGTCGACACCCGGCATCCAGGTGCTGCGGACGGGCGTGCCCGCGTTCTTCGAGACGCAGGAGCAGCTGGAGCGCCTGTACCCGGCGCGGCTCGCGACCCCCGACGGTTTCGCCGCCTGGGCCTACCTGCCGCTGATCGCCCAGGGCCGCCCGGTGGGGACCTGTGTGCTCTCCTACGCCGAGCCCCACCCCTTCCCGACGGAGGAGCGGGCGGTGATGACCAGCATGGCCGGGCTGATCGCGCAGGCGCTGGAGCGGGCCCTGCTCTACGACGCCAAGCACCGGCTCGCGCACGGCCTCCAGGAGGCGCTGCTGCCGCACTCCCTGCCGTCACTGCCCGGCATCGAGGCGGTCGGCCGCTATGTGCCGGCCACTCAGGGCATGGACATCGGCGGCGACTTCTACGACCTGGTCGGCTCCCAGGGGACGGCGGCGGCGGTGATCGGGGACGTCCAGGGCCACAACGTGACGGCGGCCGGTCTGATGGGACAGGTGCGCACCGCGGTGCGCGCGTACACGACCGTGGGGCAGGCGCCCGAAGAGGTCATGCGCAGCACCAACCGGCTGCTGCTCGACCTGGGGGCCGACCTGTTCGCCAGCTGTCTGTACCTGCGGCTCGACCCGGAGCACGGGCGGGCCGTGATGTCCCGGGCCGGGCACCCCCCGCCGCTGCTGAGGCGGCCGGACGGCAAGGTCCGCGTCCTCGACCTGGCGGGCGGCCCACTGCTGGGCATCGACGCCTCGGCGGTGTATCCGACGACGGAGGTCGCCCTGCCCCCCGGTTCGCTGCTCGTCCTCTACACGGACGGGCTGGTCGAGTCGCCCGGCACGGACTTCGAGGAGGCCCTCGCGGATCTGGGCCGGCGGCTGGCCGATGCCGGGGACCTGCCGCTGGACGAGCTGGCCGACAGCCTCGTCCATCAGGGGCGGCACCACGCGGACGGGGAGGAACGGCTCGACGACATCGCCCTGTTGCTGATCAGGGCCCTCGGGTAGCTCCCCCGGGCGCGGCGCCGCGGAAACGCCGGTGGCCGGCCCGGTCCCGCCAGGAAGGGGGCGGGACCGGGCCGGCGGCGTCGGACCGGCTGCCGACGGCTTGAGCAGGGTCAGCGGGACTCGGTCAGACCAGAGTTGTCCTCGACACCCTGACCGGCGTCCTGGCCGGCACCGGCACCCGCTTCGTCACCACCGGCCTGCTCACCGGCACCCGCACCGGCCTCTTCACCGGCCCCGGCTTCCTGGCCGGCTCCGGCCTCCTCACCGGCGCCCGCTTCCTCACCGGCACCGGCACCGGCCTCGTCGCCCGCACCTGCTTCGTCGCCCGCACCCGCACCGGCTTCGTCACCGGCACCGGCACCGCCGCCAGCGGCACCACCCGCACCGAGGGTCGCGCCGACCGCCTCCAGGGCGGTGGTCACCGGCTGGAAGAACGTCTCACCGCCGGCCGTGCAGTCGCCGCTGCCGCCGGAGGTCAGGCCGATGGCGAGACCGTCCTGGGTGAACAGCGAGCCGCCGCTGTCGCCGGGTTCGGCGCAGACGTCGGTCTGGATGAGGCCGGTGACCGTGCCCTCCGGGTAGTTCACCGTGGCGTCGAGGCCGAGCACCTGGCCGTCGTTGAGCCCGGTGGTGCTGCCCATCCGGAACACCTGCTGGCCGACGGTCGCCTCGGCGGCCTCGGTGATCGGCACGGTCTGGTCGCCGGTGTTGACCTCGCTGGGCGCCTCCGTCGCCGGGTCGTCGTACTTCACGAGTGCGAAGTCGCCGTTGCCGGGGAAGGTGGACTGGTCGACCGTGGCGATCGGCTGGCCGCCCTGGGTGTCGGACCACTCGTTGCCGCCGAGGGTGCAGTGACCGGCGGTCAGGAAGGCCGGGGAGCCGTCGCCCGCGGTGACGTTGAAGCCGAGGGAGCAGCGCGAGCCGCCCGCGAAGATGGCGTCGCCTCCGGAGACGAACGGCTTGAAGGTGCCGGAGGACTTCTTGATGGTGGCCATGTCGGAGCCGAGCTCCTTCACGGTGCTCTCCAGTCTGTCCCACTTGGCACCGGTCACGGTGCTGTCCGCGGTCACCAGGAGCTTGTTGGTCCGCGGGTCGATCGACCACGAGGTGCCCGCGATGGTCGCCTCGGACTTCAGCGTCGACGCCCCGTCCTGAAGCTCCGACCAGCTGTTGTCGACCTCGCGGACCTTCGCACCGGCCGCCTTCGCCTGCACGACCACGTTGTTGTCGTCGCCCGGAACGACGTTGACGACGAGCTGCTTGCTGGCACTGTCGTAGTAGGAGCCGCCGAACGCCTCTCCGAGGAGTCCGGAGAGCTGCGAGGCGAGATCCGAGGCGTCGCCCGCCTTCAGTGTCTTCGGCGCGGCCGCCGCGTCGCCGGACGAACCGTCCTGCGAGGCGTTGGCGTTGGGGAGCAGGATCGCGGCCGCGCCGAGCGCCACCACGCCGCCCGCCGCTATCGCGGCCTTGCGCTTCGGAATTCGCTTGTGACTCAAACTTCTCTCCTCCTGGGGGGACGGAGCCTGTGCCGCCGTCCGGCAGCTTGGGGGGCGCCTGGATGGCTGTTGGTACGCACGGGCCGTGCGGGGCGTTCAATTCCGATTGCAAGTGATCCCTTCGCATCGCGGAATCAGCCAACTCCCGCTGCCCGCCCACCGACCGCGCGGTCCGCGACTCCCCTGTTCCCATGGGCCGGTCGAGGAGGGCGGGCCCGGCCGGCCCGCGGAGAGTCATGGCCGGATGACGGCCCTTCAGCTACGGCACCGCTCCGGCATCGCGGAACGAAACGCTCCGTATCCGGCCGGGAACGATCTGTCGCCCTCACAGAGCCGGATCCCGGCTTCAGCGAATCTGCACATCGAATGCTCAACCCGGTCACCGAAAGGAGGGTTATCCACACCCCGGCCGCGTCGGACACGCCTTTGGTGCGGGAGTGCCGGATTCGCCTGCCCCCGGAGCAAGGGCCGGGATGCGCCGATGCGGTGTCACGTGTGAAGAACTCGCCGCCAAGCGGTGTCCAGACCTGCACGGAACGGTGCCGTGGAGGCGCAAGTTCCCTGGTGAGGGGGGTGGTTGATTGGAAGCGTGGACCCGCAGCGTGCTTTGATCCATCGCACCGCGGGAGCCGCTCAGGGCGTTCGGAAACGGACGCCCGGTGCTCGCGGTCGCGGCCGTCATCTGTCCCCAGAGGGGGCCGCTCCCCCCTTGTGAGATATCCATATGAAGGGAAGTTCCATCATGAACTCCACCCCCCAGGTTGAGACCGTCGAGATCGCCGACGCCCAGCTCGACGCCATCTCCGGCGGCCTGTCCGTGAACGCCGTCAACACCGTCACCGACACCGTCGACGGCATCGCTCCGGTCTCCGGCCTGGTCGACACGGCCGTCGGCACCGTCGAGGGTGTCACCGGCCTCAACACGGCCCCGGTCACCGGCCTGGTCTCCGGCCTCTGATCGAGCCTTTGTGCCGTTGATTCCCGGAACCGCAGCCGGCGGTTCCGGGTTCTTCGGGTTCCGCATGCACCTCTTGCACGGTCGCCGGCACGTTCGCCACGGCCGTGAGTACCTCTTCTACGGGTGAGGGAAGTTCCTTGCAGTTCCGCCAACAGGCCCTCGCCAAGCTCCAGTCACCGGAGGAACTCGATCTGCCGGTGCGCTTCGCCCGCCCGCAGGGCTGGCTCGTGCTCTCGGTGACGGTGGTCGCGATGGCCGCAGCCTCGGTGTGGGCGGTGACCGGCTCGGTGACCTCCACCGTCAGCGCACCCGCCATCATCACGCACGGGCAGGGCAGCTACCTCCTCCAGAGCCCCGTCGCGGGCCAGGTCACGGCGGTGCTCGCCGAGCAGGGACAGCGGGTACCCGCGGGCTCCCCGGTGCTCAAGGTCCGTACGGCCAAAGGCGAAGCGGTCGTCCGCGCGCTCGACGCGGGCCGTGTCTCCGCGCTCGCCGCGACCGTCGGGCAGATCATCCAGACCGGCGCGAACGTCGCCGCCGTCGAGAAGGTCGCCCGTACCGGGGACCCGCTCTACGCGACCGTGTACGTCCCCGCCGAGAACGCCGCCTCGATCCCCGACGACGCCGCCGTGGACCTGACCGTGCAGTCGGTGCCGACGCAGGAGTACGGCGTGCTGCGCGGCCATGTGAAGGCGGTGGACCGCTCGGCCCAGTCCCCGCAGCAGATCGCCGCGTTCCTCGGGGACAGCCAGCTGGGTGGGCAGTTCACGAAGAAGGGCAGGCCGGTGGCCGTGACGGTCCGGCTGGACAAGTCCTCCGCCACGAAGAGCGGGTACAGGTGGTCGTCCGCGGACGGACCCCCGTTCAAGCTGACCTCCATGACGCTGGCCTCCGGTTCGATCCGGCTGGCCGACCAGCACCCCGTCGACTGGCTGCTGCCATGAGCGCGACCGCTCAGGAGCCCCGGAGCAGGCGCCGCGCCGCCCCGCCGAAGCGCAAGGTGCCCAAGGCCCGGGCGAAGACCGTCCGCACCCCCACCGTGCTCCAGATGGAGGCCGTCGAGTGCGGCGCCGCCTCCCTGGCGATGGTGCTCGGCCACTACGGCAAGCACGTCCCGCTGGAGGAGCTGCGCATCGCCTGCGGTGTCTCCCGGGACGGCTCGCGCGCCAGCAACCTGCTGAAGGCGGCCCGCTCCTACGGCCTGACGGCCAAAGGCATGCAGATGGACGTGGCCGCCCTGGCCGAGGTGAAGTCGCCGGCCATCCTGTTCTGGGAGTTCAACCACTACGTCGTCTACGACGGTATGGGGCGGCGTTTCGGCCGCCGCGGCGTCTACATCAACGACCCCGGCAAGGGCCGCCGGTTCGTCCCCATGGAGGACTTCGACGGCAGCTTCACCGGTGTCGTCCTGGTGATGGAACCCGGTGAGGACTTCGCCCGGGGCGGCCGCAAGCCCGGCGTCCTGGGCGCGATGCCCGCCCGGCTGCGTGGTACGGCGGGCACGATGCCCGCGGCGGTGCTGGCGAGTCTGCTGCTGGTGGCGGTCGGCGCCGCGGTGCCCGCGCTGAGCCGCACCTACATCGACGAGTTCCTGATCGGCAACCAGACCTCGCTGCTCGGCGTGCTGTTCACGTCGATGGCGGCGTGCGTGCTGCTCACCGTCGTGCTGACCTGGCTCCAGCAGGCCAACCTGCTGCGGGGCCGCATCATCTCATCCACCCTGTCCAGCGCCCGCTTCCTGCGGCATCTGCTGCGGCTGCCGGTGACGTTCTTCTCGCAGCGCAGCCCGGCCGATCTGGTGCAGCGCCTGCAGTCCAACGACGCGGTGTCCGAGACCCTGTCGCGCGACCTCGCGGCGGCGGGCGTGGACGCGATCGTGGTCGTCCTGTACGCGGTACTGCTCTACACCTACGACCCGCAGCTGACGTTCGTCGGCATCGGCGTGGCCCTGCTGAACGTCGTCGCCATGCGGGTCGTCATCCGGCTGCGGGCGACCCGCACGGCGAAACTGCGCGCGGACACGGCTCGCCTCACCAACACCGCCTACACGGGCCTTCAGCTCATCGAGACGATGAAGGCGACCGGCGGCGAGGACGGCTACTTCCGCAAGTGGGCGGGGCAGCACGCCACCACCCTGGAGGAGCAGCAGCGGCTCGGCGTGCCGAGTGCCTGGCTGGGCGTGGTCGCGCCGACGCTCGCCACCCTCAACAGCGCGCTGATCCTGTGGATCGGCGGTATGCGGGCGGTCGAGGGGCACATCTCGGTGGGTCTGCTGGTGGCCTTCCAGGCGCTGGTCACCCGGTTCACCGCCCCGCTGACCCGGCTGAACGGTGTCGCGGGCCGCATCCAGGACTTCGCGGCGGACGTGGCCCGGCTGAAGGACGTGGAGAACTTCAAGGCCGACCCGCTCTACGGCCGCCCCGGCTCCGGCGAGTCCACGCGCCGCCTCCAGGGCCATGTCGAGCTGGAGAACATCACGTTCGGCTACAGCCCGCTCGACAAGCCCCTGCTCACCGGCTTCGACCTGACGGTGGGTCCCGGACAGCAGGTGGCGCTGGTCGGCGGTTCGGGCAGCGGCAAGTCCACGGTGTCCCGGATGATCTCCGGGCTGTACGCGCCGTGGGAGGGCGTGATCCGCATCGACGGGCAACGCATCGAGGACATCCCGCGGGGGGCGCTGGCCGCCTCGGTCTCCTTCGTCGACCAGGACGTGTTCCTCTTCGAGGGGACGGTCCGCGACAACGTGGCCCTGTGGGACCCGTCGATCCCCGACGACGCGGTGGAGGACGCCCTGCGCGACGCCGCCCTGTACGACGTGATCACCCGCCGGCCCGGCGGCATCCACAGCAAGGTGGAGCAGGACGGCCGCAACTTCTCCGGCGGGCAGCGCCAGCGCCTGGAGATCGCGCGGGCGCTGGTGCGCCGGCCGAGCATCCTGGTGCTCGACGAGGTGACGAGCGCGCTGGACGCGGAGACCGAGCAGGTCGTGATGGACAACCTGCGCCGGCGCGGCTGCGCCTGTGTGGTGATCGCGCACCGGCTGAGCACGGTGCGCGACAGCGACGAGATCGTCGTCCTGCAGCACGGCACGATCGTGGAGCGGGGACGGCACGAGGACCTGGTGGCCCGCGGCGGCGCGTACGCGGCACTGGTCAGGGAGCGGTGACATGACGGCCGTTCACGAAGGACACGACGGCGACCTGGTGCTGGGCGCCTTCGGGCAGATGGGTTCGCGCATCGACTGCGCCGGGTTCAACCGCCTCGACCTCGAAGGCCCGCAGGTGCTGTGGCTGGTGGCTTCCGGCGCCGTGGACCTGTTCGCGGTCGACGCCGGGCAGCAGGGCCACTGGCACCATCTGGGCCGGCTGGAGGCGGGCTCGCTGGTGCTCGGCCCGGTGCCGGGACCGCAGCACACCTTGGTGGCCCGGCCGCTGCGGGACTGCGTGGTGCACCGCATCGGCCTGCGCGAGCTGTACCAGCCCGCCAACACCGCGACCTGGTCGTACGACGAGTACGGCAACCCGCAGTACGTGCCGCCGACGACGAGTCCGCTGGAGTACGCGCTGGCCCTCGGGGTCGGCCGCAGCCTGTCGATCCTGTTCCAGGCGCCGATGGCCACCGAGCGGGCCGCCGCGCCGACGGACGACGACGTGTTCTGGATGCAGGTGCCGCCGGGCAGTGTGCAGTACGGCTCGCTGTACGGCGCGGAGGCCGCGGCCGACCTGCTGATGGATCCGGGGCTGTGGCAGTCCATGGTCGACCAGCAGTACCGGCTGCTGACCACGCTGGACCGCTGGATCGAGCAGCTGGAGCGCACCCACGAGACGCGCACCGCCGAGGGCATCAAGGCCGGTGAGGCGGTGCGCGCCCAGGCCGACCAGACGCTGCTCGCCTCCATCGGCAAGCGCTCCTCCCAGCGCACGACCGCGGCCGACGCGGACGCCACGTACGCGGCCTGCAAGCTGGTCGGGCAGGCGGCCGGGATCCGTATCACCGAGCCGACCCAGAAGGGCACCGGCGGCGACCGCCTCGACCCGGTCGAGCAGGTCGCCCTGGCCTCCCGCGTGCGTACCCGGGCGGTACGGCTCGACGGCCGCTGGTGGCGGGACAACGTGGGGCCGCTGGTGGGTCAGCGGGCCCTGTCGGGCGCGCCGGTTGCGCTGCTGTGGCGGCGCGGCGGCTATGTCGCGGTGCATCCGTCGACCGGCCGGGAGACGCCGGTCGAGAAGGCCAACGCCGAAGAGTTCGAGCCGCGCGCGGTGATGTTCTACCGTCCGCTGCCGGAGCGGGGGCTCAGTCCGCTGAGGCTGCTGCGGTTCTGCATGCAGGGCATGCGCGGCGACCTGACGGGTCTGCTGCTCAGCGGTCTGGTGACGGTGGCGATCGGCGCGCTCGTGCCCATCGCGACCGGCAAGGTGCTGGGCGAGTTCGTGCCGAAGGCGCAGACGGACCTGATCGTGCAGGTGTGTCTCGCGGTGATGCTGAGCAGTGTGGTGGCGGCGGCCTTCATGCTGTTGCAGAACCTCACGATCCTGCGGCTGGAGGGCCGGATCGAGGCGACGCTCCAGCCGGCGGTGTGGGACCGGCTGCTGAGACTGCCGACGAAGTTCTTCACCGAGCGCTCCACGGGCGAACTGGCCAGCGCGGCCATGGGCATCAGCTCGATCCGCCGGCTGCTGGCGGGGGTCGGACCGACGGTCGCCCAGTCGGTGACGGTCGGCGCGATGAACCTGGGGCTGCTGCTGTGGTTCAGCGTGCCGATGGCGATGGCCGCGATCGGCATGCTCGTCGTCATCGCCGCCGTGTTCCTGGGCCTCGGGCTGTGGCAGGTGCGCTGGCAGCGGCGTCTCGTGGTGCTCTCCAACAAGCTGAACAACCAGGCGTTCCAGACGCTGCGGGGTCTGCCCAAGCTGCGGGTGGCCGCGGCCGAGAACTACGCGTACGCCGCGTGGGCCTCGGAGTTCGCGCGCAGCCGGGAGCTCCAGCAGAAGGTCGGCCGCATCAAGAACCTCACGACGGTGCTGGGCGCGGTGTACCTGCCGCTGTGCACCCTGCTGATGTTCATGCTGCTGGCCGGCCCCGCCCGGGGCTCGATGTCGGCGGCGGCGTTCCTCACCTTCAACACGTCGGTGACGATGGTGCTGACCTCCGTCACGCAGCTGACGGGCTCGTTCGTCTCGGCGGTGGCCGCGCTGCCGCTGTTCGAGGAGATCAAGCCGGTGCTCGACGCGACGCCGGAGGTGCGCACGGCGAGCACCCGGCCGGGTCCGCTGAGCGGGGCGATCGAGGCACGGCGGGTGTCCTTCCGTTACTCGGACGACGGTCCGCTGGTCCTGGACGACGTGTCGTTCGAGGTGCGACCGGGCGAGTTCGTCGCGGTCGTCGGCCCGAGCGGCTGCGGAAAGTCGACGCTGCTGCGGCTGCTGATCGGCTTCGACCGGCCGGTGTCGGGCAGCGTGCTGTACGACGGGCAGGACCTGGCGGCCCTCGACCAGTCGGCGGTGCGCCGCCAGTGCGGTGTGGTGCTCCAGAACGCGCAGCCGTTCACCGGTTCGATCCTGGACGTCATCTGCGGCACCGAGCCGTACACGCCGGAGGAGGCGATGGCGGCGGCCGAGATGGCCGGTCTCGCCGAGGACATCAAGCGGATGCCGATGGGCCTGCACACGATCGTCGCGGGCAGCGGAGCCGTCTCCGGCGGCCAGCGCCAGCGGCTGATGATCGCCCAGGCGCTGATCCGGCGGCCGCGCATCCTCTTCTTCGACGAGGCGACCAGCGCGCTCGACAACGAGACGCAGCGCACGGTGATCGAGAGCACCAAGGCCCTCAACGCGACCCGGATCGTCATCGCGCACCGGCTGTCGACGGTGCTGGACGCCGACCGGGTCGTGGTGATGGAGGAGGGCAAGGTCATCCAGCAGGGCCCGCCCGCGCAGCTCCTCGCCGACACCGGAGGCCGGCTGCACGAGCTGGTGCGGCGTCAGATGGCGTAGCGGTCAGTCCAGTCCGGGTACCGGCGCGCCGGAGGGCATCCCCGCCGCGACGTAGGCGGCGTAGAGCTCCTTCCAGGGCGCGTCGGCGCCGGAGTGCGGACCGGAGGTCTCCTCGCCGCGCGCCCGGGCGTCCAGCGCGGCCAGGCACACCTCCCAGCCGGCGCCGTTGCGGGCGGCGCTGTCCTGGGCGTCGAGGACGTTGGTGAGAGTGAAACGGGTGCTCTTGTCGCCGGTTTCCTCCAGGTCGAAGCGGAGTTCGTCCCCGCCCCACTCGAACGCCAGGTGCCGGGGCGGGTCGACGGCGAGGACCCGGCCGGTGGAGCCCTCCATGTGGGGGTCACCGCTGAAGGTGATCGTGCCGCCCGGACGCAGCTCGATCTCGGCGCGGGAAGGGAACCAGCGTTCCAGCTCGTCCGCGTCGGTCACGAACTGCCAGACGCGGTCCACGGGATGGTCGTAGACGCGGCTGAAACGGACGGCGGGGCGGCCGTCGTCCAGGGTCAGATAGGTGCCGGTGAGGTCGGCGGTCATGGCGGATCAGTCCTTCGGTGCGGGTGGTTCGGGGGCGTCCGGCGTCTCGTCGAGGCGGCGGCCCAGCGTGTCGAGGCTCTTGTTCCAGAGGGCGCGGTAGGGGGCGAGCCAGGCGTCCAGGGCGGCGATCGGGGCGGGGTCGAGGGCGTAGACACGGCGTTGCGCGTCCTGGCGCACCCGGACCAGGCCCGCCTCGCGCAGCACCTTGAGGTGCTTGGAGGTGCTCGGCTGACTCAGTCCGCACGCCTCGACGATCTCACCGACGGGCCGGGGCCGCTCCAGGAGCAGCGCGACGATGGCCCGCCGGTGGGGATCGGCCAGCGCGGTCCAGAGGGCGGCGTCGGACATGACTCCAATATGCCTCGACGGTTATATGCGCGTCAAGGAATACAGGCTGGTCCTGCCGGGCCCTTGTTCCAGGTGCTCACGGCCCGCCGATGGCGCGTCCTCGCCGGTCGCGCGCGTGCGCTCTGTTGGCCTGCCGCGTAAGTGGGTACCCACCGCCCATGCGTATCAGCGTGGTGGATGTGGGATCGAACGCGGTCAGACTGGTGGTCGCCGACGCGGCGGACGGAGTGCCGCTGCCGGTGCACACCGCCAAGTGGCGGCTGAGGCTGTCCGAGCAGATCACACCGGGGGGACCCGTCCCGGAGCAGGCCGTGGGGCAACTCGTCGACGCGGTGGCCGAGGCGAGCAGGACCGCCAACCGGTGGGGTGCGGCCGGTCCGTTGGCGTTCGCGACCGCCGTGGTGCGCAACGCGCCGAACCGGCACGAGGTCCTGCGCGCCGTCCGCGCCCGTTCGGGCGTCGACCTGTGCACCCTGCCGGGTGAGGTCGAGGCCGAACTGACGTTTCTCGGGGCGCGGCGCTGGATGGGCTGGCGGTCGGGGCCGCTCGCCCTGCTCGACATCGGCGGCGGCACACTGGACGTCGCCTTCGGGCGCGGCCGGTTGCCCGACTTCGTGGCCTCGCTGCCGCTGGGGGCTCGGCGGTTGACGCACGAGTTCTTCGAGGACGAGGACCCGCCGTCGCCGGAGCGGGTGCGGGCGCTGCGCCGCAAGGTCCGCCATCAGCTGCGGGACGTCGCGGCGCGCATCCGCTGGGAGGGCCCGCGCACCGCGGTCGCCACCTCCCGCACCTTCCAGCAGCTGGGGCGGCTGTGCGGCGCCGCACCCGGACGCCACGGCCCTTTCGTGGACCGGCAGATGCACCGCTCCGAACTGCGGGCGGCGATCACACGGCTGGCCGCCCTGCCCGCCGCCGAGCGGGCGCACCTGCCCGGCATCTCCGCCCCGCGCGCCGCACAGAGCCTGGCGGGAGCGGTGGTCGGGCACACCGCGCTGAAGCTGACCGGCATCAAGGCCGTCACGGTCTGCCCCTGGGCGATCCGCGAGGGCGTGCTGCTGCGCCACATCGAGGACGGCCCCTCCTGGTGGGCGGAGGTCTCCCGCGGCAGCAAGGAGGCCGCTCCTTCCGACCCGGTGCCGCTGCGGATCGCCGCCACCTCCGGCTGACGCCCGCGCCGTCCTGAACAGAGGAGGAGACCCCCGCGCCCCAGGACCAGAACCAGACCGGCACGGCAGGCCCGGCCCGGCCCCTGGCTTCAGGGCTGTCGTGAGGGGTGACCTCGGTCGTCGGGCGGGTACCCGGCGCACATGGAGCACGAAGGACCACGACTGCCGGCCCCGCGCGGCCCGCTGAGCAGGGGTGTCGGCGCGTATCTGCGGGGAGCCGGCCGCCTGCCCCGCCTCGAGGAGGTCGCCCGCGCCGAGGTGTACGGCGACGATCTCCAGCTCGCCCTGTACCTGTGCTACGAGCTGCACTACCGCGGCTTCGCGGAGGTCTCGCCGGAGCGGGAGTGGGATCCCGAGCTGCTGCGCACCCGCGCCGCCATGGAGCACCGCTTCCTGTCCGCGCTGCGCACCGACGCGCACGTCCACGACAGCGTGGACGAGGCGCTGGCCGGCCTGCTGGTCGAGCCCGTCGAGGGCACCGGCGTGACCCACTTCCTGCGCGCCGAGGGCGAACTGTGGCAGGTGCGCGAGTACGCGGCACAGCGTTCCCTGTACCACCTGAAGGAGGCGGACCCACATGCCTGGGTGCTGCCGCGGCTGTGGGGCCGGGCGAAGGCGGGGATGGCGGCCGTGGAGTTCGACGAGTGGGGCGGCGGCCGCGCGGAGCGCGTGCACGCGGCCCTGTTCGCCGACCTGATGACGGACCTGGGCCTGGACACCACGTACGGCCGCTACCTCGACGCCGCCTCCGCCGAGGCCCTGGTCACCGTGAACATGATGTCGCTGTTCGGGCTGCACCGGGCTCTCAGGGGCGCCCTGGTCGGGCACTTCGCGACGGTCGAGATCACCTCGTCCCCGGGGTCGCGGCGGCTCGCCGAGGCGATGCGCCGCACGGGCGCCGGGCCCGCGGCCGAGCACTTCTACGACGAGCACGTCGAGGCCGACGCGGTGCACGAGCAGGTGGTGCGTCACGAGGTCATCGGCGGGCTGCTGGAGCAGGAGCCGCATCTCGCCCCGGACGTCGTCTTCGGCATCGACGCCACCGAGTTCGTCGAGGCGCGCTTCGGTGCCCGGCTGCTCACCGACTGGCACGCCGCACGTTCGTCACTCCATGCACCGCTTGCCCAGGAAGCAGCTCATATCTCCTGATTGCCGGGGTACTCGGCGTCCGTGATTGCACTGGTACCCCCGGGCGTGTACGCCCCGCAGGAGGACACCGAGCTGCTGGCCGGTGCCCTGTACGACGAACCGCTGCCTCCGGGCGCGGAGGTCCTCGACGTGGGCACCGGCAGTGGCGCCCTGGCCCTGGAGGCCGCGCGCCGGGGCAGCCGTGTGACCGCCGTGGACGTGTCCTGGAGTGCCGTATGGGCGGCGCGGGTTAACGCCCGGCTCGCAGGGCTCCCGGTCCGCATCCGGCACGGGAATCTCTTCGAACCCGTGCACGGCAAGACGTTCGATCTGATCCTGGCCAATCCCCCGTACGTCCCCGCGCCCGACGGTCATCGCAGGCCGCCCCGGGGGGCGGCCCGGGCCTGGGACGCGGGCGGCGACGGACGGATGGTCGTGGACCGCATCTGCCGGGAGGCGCCCGGCCTGCTGCGCCCGGGCGGGGTGCTGCTGCTCGTGCAGTCGGCGCTCAGCGGCCCGGACCTGACCGTCGGGCAGTTGCGCACGGCCGGTCTGAAGGCCGCGGTGACCCGTCGGCGCCGGATCGCGCTCGGGCCCGTGCTGCGCGGCCGAGAGCGCTGGCTGCGGGAGCGGGGGCTGCTGCCCGCCGCCGATGACAAGGAAGAGCTGGTGGTCGTCCGTGCCGAACTCCCCGTCTGACCGGCCTGCCGCGCCGCGCCGCGTCACCGTCCAGCGCAAGGGCCCGCTGCTGGTGGAGGGCCCGGTGGAGGTGGAGCTCGAGGACGGTTCCGTCGTCAGCTCCGACCGCTTCCGCGTCGCCCTGTGCACGTGCCGCCGCAGCCGCCGCTACCCATGGTGCGACACGAGCCACCGCGACCGGGCGTGAGACCCCGGCCGTAGGAACGCCCAGGGGCCGGCGGGCGGCCCCACTCCGCCCGCCGGCCCCCTCGCACGAGATCGCGACTCCCCGTGACAACGGCCCGGCTCCCCAGCCACGGCCCGCTGCGCTTCACGGATTCAGCGCGATCCCGGTCTGTGGGTCGAGCCCTCTCAGAAGGAGAAGACGCCCGTTCCGTAGGCGTTCTTCATGCAGTCGTTGGAGAAGGTCCGCTCATAGGAGACGCGCTTGCCCTGCCAGACGCCGTCGACGGTGATGACCACGGGGTCGTACTGCTTGGTGCACATCACGCCGCCCCTCGCGGTCAGGGCGTCGAAGTCCCCGCCGACGCCGCGCAGTTCCGCGCAGGCCGAGCCGGCCGCCGGGTGCGTGCCGGCGGCCGTCGGGGCACAGGTCAGGGTGACCGCGCGTTCCGGAGTCGCTGCGACCGCGCTCTCGCCGTGGCCCACCGTGAGAACGAGGGCCGACGGGGCGTAGAGCGCGGTGGGGGCCTGACCCGGGGAGGCGAGCGCGGCCCCGGTGAGGGGTCCGCAGACGGCGGTGGCCGTCATGCCGAGGATCATGGCCCAGCGCGCGGTGTTCCGCATTGTGTGCATCCTTCCGCTTCGATTACAGGGTGTGCCGGTCCGTGCTCGGTCGGTGCCCGGAGCGGCGATCGCGAGTCTGCCGAGTCCGCCGGGGAAACACACATCGACCCCACGGGTTTCAGTAACATTGCGTGTTGAATCAGTGGCGTGAAGTTACGGAACGCGCGCGTCCGAAGCCCGTAACCGCGCGGCCTCCCGGATCAGGAAGCGGCCAGATGGCCGATTCTCGTGTGTTCGTTAATAGGCCTGAAACATTCCGATTCCGCTCTCGGCCGACTGCTTGGCGACCCCTTGTGTTCATGGAACGGCCGAGTAATCGTCATTACATGATTACGAACGAGCAGAGAGAGAAGCTCCGCGGCTGGTTCGCCGGTCGCCTGCCCGACGACCTCTTCGAGGAGCTGACCGAGGTCACGGTCGACCGCGAGGAGATCACCGTCATCGGCCGCATCCCCGTTCCCAGGGCGGCCGGGGACGCCCCGGCCGCCGAACGGGAGGCGGCTCTGGAGAGCCGAGTGCAGGAATTCCGGGAGCGCACCCGCGAGGACCGCATGGCCGTGGCCCGGGAGGCCGAGCACCGGTTCGGCCGGAAGGTGTCCTGGGGTGTCGAGTGCGGCGGGCGGCGCACGCTCTTCACGCATGTGGCCGCGCCGGTCATGACGCGGCTGCGCCAGCCGGAACGCCAGGTCCTCGACACACTGATCGCCGGTGGCGTCGCGCGCAGCCGCAGCGACGCGCTGGCCTGGTGCGTCCGCCTGGTCCAGCGTCACACGGACGACTGGCTCGCCGAGTTGCGCGAGTCCCTCGAACACGTGCAGCGCGTCAGGGCCCAGGGCCCGGACTCCGAGCCGGACCCCGCACCGCGTGCGGACGAGGAGTGACCCGTTGTCGGACCCCTCGGCTACGTTGCCCGCATGACCGACTTCGTACTGGTGGCAGGGGCATGGCTCGGGGCGTGGGCATGGGACGGGGTGGCCGCGCGGCTGCGCGGCGCCGGGCATGACGTCCACGCGGTGACGCTGTCGGGCCTCGCCGAGAGACGGGACACACGGCCGTCCGGGCAGCAGACGCACGTCCGGGACATCGTCGAGGAGGTGGAGCGGCTCGGTCTGCGGGACGTCGTCCTGGTCGGGCACAGCTACGCGGGCGTTCCGGTCGGGCAGGCCGCCGAGCGGATCGGCGAACGGCTGCGGCGCGTGGTGTTCGTCGACGCGAACGTGCCCGTGGACGGGGAGTCGTTCCTGTCGGGCTGGCCCAGCGAGCACGTCCGGCGGACGATCGACGCGCAGGGCGGGTACTGGCCGCCGCTCGGCCCCGAGGACTACGCGGGGCAGGGGCTGACGGACGAGCACATCGCCCGGATCGTGGGAGCGACCCCGCACCCGGGTGTCACGCTCACCGAACCGGCCGTCCTCACCCGCCCCCTGGGTGAGCTGCCGGCGACGTACGTGAAGTGCCTCCTGGACGGGGACGAGCCGATGCCGGCGGTGGCCGCGCTGCTCGGGAGCGACCGCTGGGAGCTGGTGACGCTGGACACCGGCCACTGGCCGATGTTCTCGCAGCCGGGCGCACTGGCCCGGGTCCTGCACGAGGCGGCGATCCGCCCCTGATCCACCGGAACGCATACCGCTCGGTATCGTCGCCCGTACGGCACGGTCTCGACGAGGAGACGACGAGAGGCGGGGCGTACGTGGGCAAGCAGTGGGCGGACTTCCAGTACGAGATCTATCTGAACGGGATGACGGGTGCCGTACCCCGGCTGCCCACCGATCTGACCCGGCTGGAGGAGCTCACCGAGCAGCGGCTCGGGCCCGGCCCGGTCGGCTACGTGGCGGGCAGCGCGGGCAACGGCAGTACGGCCCGCGCCAACCGGGCGGCCCTGGAGCGCCGCCGGATCGTGCCGCGCATGCTGCGTGACGTGCACCAGCGGGATCTGTCCGTCGAGGTGCTGGGCCGCGCCCTGCCGGCACCCCTCGCGCTGGCCCCGGTCGGCGTGCTGTCGATCATGCACCCGGACGCCGAGTCCGCCGCGGCCCGGGCCGCCGCCGCACAGGGGGTGCCGTACATCCTGTCGTCGGCGTCCAGCACGCCCATGGAGCAGGTCGCCGAGGCGATGGGGGACGCCGAGCGCTGGTTCCAGCTGTACTGGCCGAAGGACCCGGAGGTGGCCCGCAGTTTCCTGAACCGGGCGAAGGCCGCCGGGTTCACCGCGCTGGTCGTCACCCTGGACACGCCGCTGCTGTCGTGGCGGCCGCGTGATCTCGACCAGGCGTACCTTCCGTTCCTGCACGGGGTCGGCACGGCCAACTACTTCTCGGACCCGGCTTTCCAGGCGGGTCTGGCCAAGCCGGTGCACGAGGCTCCGAACGCGGCCGTGATGCACTTCGTCGGGATGTTCTCCGACCCGGCCAAGAGCTGGCCGGACCTGGCGTTCCTGCGCGAGAACTGGGACGGGCCGATCGTCCTCAAGGGCGTCCTGCACCCGGACGACGCGCGGCTGGCCGCCGACGCCGGCATGGACGGCGTGGTCGTCTCCAATCACGGCGGCCGCCAGGTGGCCGGCTCCGTCGCGGCGGCCGACGCGCTTCCCCGTGTGGCGGAGGCGGTGGGCGACCGGCTCACCGTCCTCTTCGACAGCGGTGTCCGCACCGGTGACGACATCTTCAAGGCCCTCGCCCTCGGCGCCCGCACGGTCCTCGTCGGCCGCCCGTACGTCTACGGCCTCGGACTCGACGGCCGGTCCGGTGTCGAGCACGTCATCCGCTGTCTGCTCGCCGAACTCGACCTCACGCTCGCCCTCTCGGGGCATGCGACGCCGAGCACCATCGGCCCGGCCGACCTCGTCGAGGATCCGGCCTGAGGGTGGGCCGCGCGGCTCGTCGGCCACGCAGCCCCCGCTCAGGCCGTTGGGCGTGCCGTCAGGCGGTCCGGCCGTCGGCGTGTGTCACCTGTCGGGCCGCCTGGTCCTCCCGTTCCTCGATCGACAGGGAGCCCTCCGTCGTCGGCAGCGGTTGCGGCCGCCAGCGCTGGGCCTCG
This sequence comes from Streptomyces luteogriseus, assembly GCF_014205055.1. Lineage (NCBI taxonomy): Bacteria > Bacillati > Actinomycetota > Actinomycetes > Kitasatosporales > Streptomycetaceae > Streptomyces > Streptomyces luteogriseus. The sequence goes on along the minus strand of NZ_JACHMS010000001.1, from coordinate 8,156,826 downwards.
GAGGAGCGGTCGCGGACCTTGACGACGATGTCGGCGTCCGGGTCGTCGTCGGCCGGAGTGAGGGCGAGCTGCTCGTCCCAGCGGGGTAGCAACTCCCCCTGCACGGTGAGGTCGTAGCGCACGTCGTCGCCCCGCTCGGCGTCCGCGTCGGCGCAGGTGCCGAGGACGACGACACCGGCGTCCTTGTGGGAGTCCAGGCACAGCCCGGGATCGGCGACGCTGCGCAGGAGTCCGTCGTCCTCGTACGTCCACTGCTGGGTCCACACCGCCGAGCACGGGGCCAGCTTGGTGCCCGCACCCTCCTTCGGCAGATCCCGGATGTCGAGGCACAGGTCGGCACCGGCGTTGCGCAGCCGTGTCACGCCCTCGGCTGCGGGAAGCCCGGCGGTGCCGGGTGGCGTCACCGACGAGGAGCCCCGGCCGCCGGCGGCGCTGTCGGAGCCGGCCGGGTCGGCCTCCCCACCGTCGTAGGACGACGCGCTGATGATGAGCACCGTCGCCAGCACCCCGGCCGAGACCGCGCCGACGCCCGAGAGCAGCGCCCGCGACGACCGCATCGCCTCCGGCACCCGGGCGGGCACCGGGAGCCGGGACAGCAGCCCGTGCCGTCCGCCGCCCCGCCGTCCGCCGCCGCGCCGGCCCGCGCGGGCACCCCGCGTGCCGTGCGACGCGCGCCCCGGGCGTGAGTCGAGGTAGCGGCGGGCGCCCCAGCCGAGCACCGCCTCGGCGACCAACGGCCCCAGCGGGCCCTCGAAATGGCTCAGTTGTTCCGCCGCGTCCCGGCAGTAGCGGCACTCGTCCAGATGGTGCTGGACGTCCGGCAGCAGTGCGCCGCCCCGGCGGATCGGGACGTCGAGGAGGCGGTTGTAGAACCGGCAATCGTGCGTGGGCGCGAGTTCGCGATGGGCACGAACACAGCCTTCACGGAATTTGTCCCGCGCCTGTTCGAGGGCCGCCGACGCGATGTCGGTGTCCATGCCCAGCAGTCCGGCCGGGACGCTTAAAGGATCTGCCTCGACCTCGACATGCCAGAGCAAACACCGCGAAGCCGCGGGAAGTGCCTGGAATGCCCGCTCCGCGAGGATGCGGTTTTCCGGCGTCATGGCTGTCGCGGCGCGCAGCCCGCGCCCTCCGGCCGGTTTCTGCAACGCGGGCAGAACGGCCGATATTCGATCGTCGCCGGACCACTCGCGGATCGTGTCGCGCACGGTCACCAGAAGGGCCGGGCGCAGCGCGACGGCGGACTCGCCGAAGGCCAGACGGTTGAGTGTCCGGTGGAAGGCGGTCCCGGTCACCATCGCGGCGACCTGCGCCGACGAGGCGAGACAGATGACCGCGTAGTCGTGCACCGACTCGTGGTGCCGCGCCATCAGCAGCGCGACGGAATGGGCGGCGACCTCGCCCTCCGGGCTGCCTCTCAGCGGGGCGGCGAGTGATTCATCGGATTCCCCGGGATCCCCGCCGGGCGGGGGATACGGGGGACGAGGGGGGTGGGGGGTGGGCACTGAGATGGTTCCTTCCCACGCGTGTGGCACACAGAAGTCCTGCCGCCGGAAAAGGAGGCCCGGTTGGTGCGTACCTTTTCGGGCGGGCGCGGGAGGTGCGATTTCACCGACGGCGAATCGGACGCGGTCCACAAATCACGTGCGACACCCGGCCATTCCCCCCGCACGCGCGTTTCACTCTTGCACAACCCCCACACGGCCAACAAGGCGCCCGGACAACATCCCCGCCATTGACAGAAAGTCAGAAGCGGGGAACGGATATGCGCAGGTCGCACCCGTTTTCGACATTTCCCTGCGGCCTGTGTGAATCGGGCGCCGGAGCCCGCTCCTCAGATCTGCCAGGAGCGCAACCGGTCCGCCGCTCCGTAGACGTCGGTGACGCCGGACAACAGGTCGCGGGCGAGGTCGACGAGGGCGCCGTACGGCGGGTCGATGCCGACACCGCTGACGAACATGTACGCCACGGCGGTCGCGCAGGCGAAGCGGGCGTTGGCTGAGGGCAGCGGCCTGAGCACGGTGATGCTGTGCAGCAGCGCGGCGGCCCGCCAGGCCGGGTCGGAGTTCACTCCGAGGCGCGGCGGGTCGACGCGGTGCCGGGCGACGGCGGCGACCAGCGCGGAGAAGTCGTTGACGGTGGGCTGGTCCGGCAGGACCTCCTCGTGGCGCTGAAGCAGCCAGGGCACGTCGATATGGATCACGGGTGCCATGGCTCAGGCGGCCCGCCCTTCGCCCTTGGCGGGCGGTTCGTCATCGGGGAACGCGGCGGCGAACTCGTCGGCATGGGTGGCGAAGAAGCGGCGGAAGGCCTCCGCGCCCTCCTGGAGGGCCCGGTGGCGGGCTATGTCGGCCGCGGCCGCCTCCCGCACGAGGGCCTTCATGGACGTACCGCGCTCCTTGGCGATCTGCCGCAGGTCCTCGAGCTCGCGGTCGCTGAACTCCACGTTGAGAGCTGGCATGCCCTCACGGTACCGCTCGGGTACTGACTGGTAAATACCCCCAGGTCAGGCAGGTCGCCTGACGGTACCTGAGAGAGGAGCGGCCTGAGATGTGGGTCACATCGAGCCGTGCGGTGTCACATTTCGCGGCCCTGTCCGGCTCGCAGTGGTGAGCGCGTTCACGGGAGGCCCACACATGACCGAGATCTCCGTACCCGGCACCGACGCCCCGCTCGACGAGGCGACCGGTGTCTTCGTCGACCATCGCGAGCTGCTGTTCGGCGTCGTCTACAACATGCTCGGCAGTGTCGCCGACACCGAGGACGTGTTGCAGGAGACGTGGCTGTCCTGGACGGCGCGCGGCGACGGAGCTCCCCTGGCAGGCGTCGACAACCCGCGCGCCTATCTCGTCCGGGTGGCGGTCAACCACGCGCTGCGCCGCCGCACGGTCATCAGCCGCCGACGGGAGACGTACGTCGGCCCGTGGCTGCCCGAGCCCCTGGTCGGCGGCGACACCGAGACCGCGGAGGACCCGGCCCTGCGGTCGGAGTCGGTGTCGCTGGCCATGCTGGTGGTGCTGGAGTCGCTGACCCCACTGGAGCGGGCCGTGTTCGTGCTGGGCGAGGTGTTCGGCTACCCGCACGCCGAGATCGCGGAGGTCATCGACCGCTCCCCCGCCGCCGTCCGGCAGTTGGCGCACCGGGCCCGGGAACACGTGCACGCGCGGCGGCCGCGGTACGAGGCGCATCCGCGGGTGCGCCGGGAGGCGACCGAGCGGTTCGTGCGGGCGGCGCTCGGCGGCGACATCGCCGAGCTGATGGAGGTGCTCGCGCCGGACGTCACGGCGTGGACGGACGCGGGCGGCAAGCGCCGGCGGGCGAGTCTGCGGCCGGTGCAGGGCCGGGACAAGGTGGCCCGGCTACTCACGTCCGGCCGGGGCGGCCCGGACCACCCCGTCTGGCGCTACCGGCGGGTGAACGGCGACGACGCGGCAATCCTGTTCGACGGCGACGCGCCGTTCGCCGTCCTGGTCCTGGACCTCACCCCGGAGGGCGACCGGGTGCGCGGCATCTACGTCGTGGCCAACCCGGACAAGCTCGCCCACCTGCCCGGGGCGGCGGCGTGAGCGCCGGGCGCGGCGAGCAGCTGGCCGACTGGTTCGACGGGCGGCTCGGCATCCACACGCTGGGCAGGAAGTACCTGCGCAAGGTGTTCCCCGACCACTGGTCGTTTCTGCTGGGCGAGATCTGCCTGTACAGCTTCGTGGTGCTGGTCCTCACCGGCGTGTATCTGACGCTGTTCTTCCACCCGTCGATGAACGAGGTGACGTACCAGGGGAGCTACGTCCCGCTCAACGGCGTGCGGATGTCCGAGGCCTACGCGTCCACCCTGGACATCAGCTTCGACGTGCGCGGCGGGCTGCTGATACGGCAGCTGCACCACTGGGCGGCGCTGGTCTTCGTCGCCGGGATGCTGACGCACATGATGCGGCACTTCTTCACGGGCTCGTTCCGCAAGCCACGGGAGATCAACTGGCTGTTCGGCTGGCTGCTGCTGTTCCTCGGCCTGTTCGAGGGGCTGTTCGGCTACTCGCTGCCGGACGACCTGCTGTCCGGCACCGGCCTCAGGTTCGTGCACGGCGCGCTGCTGTCCGTGCCGATCGTGGGGACGTACCTGGCGATGTTCCTGTTCGGCGGCGAGTTCCCCGGGGACGACATCGTGGCCCGCTTCTACTCGCTGCACGTGCTGCTGATCCCGGGGGTCATGGCGGCGCTGATCGCGGTCCATGTGCTGCTGGTCGTGTACCACAAGCACACCCAGTTCGCGGGGCCCGGGCGCACCGAGCGCAATGTCGTGGGGGCGCCGTTCATGCCGGTGTACCTGGCGAAGGCGGGCGGCTTCTTCTTCCTGGTGTTCGGGGTGCTCGCGCTGATCGCGGCGGTGGCGACGATCAACCCGGTGTGGTCGTACGGCCCGTACCGCGCCGACCAGGTGTCCACGGGCGCCCAGCCCGACTGGTATCTCGGCTTCGCCGAGGGCCTGGTGCGGATCATGCCCGGCTGGGAGATCACGTGGTGGGGCCACACCCTGGTGCTGGGCGTGCTGATCCCGATCGTGGTGTTTCCGCTGCTGCTGCTCTTCATCGGCGTGTATCCGTTCCTGGAGGCCAGGTTCACCGGCGACCGGGACGAGCATCATCTGCTGGACCGACCGCGCAACCGGCCGGTGCGCACGGCGATCGGGGCGGCATGGATCAGCCTCTACCTGGTGCTGCTCGCGGGCGGTGGGAATGACATCGTGGCGACCCGCCTCCATCTGTCGATCAATACGGTGACGTGGGCGGTGCGGACCGGGATGTTCGTCGTGCCGGCGGTGGTCTTCGTCGTGACCCGGCGGATCTGCCTGGGGCTGCAACTGCGCGACAAGGAGCTCGTCGCGCACGGCCGGGAGACCGGCGTGATCAAACGGCTGCCGCACGGCGAGTACGTCGAGGTGCACGAGCCGCTCGACCGGGCCCGGCTGCACACCCTGACCGCCCACGAGCGCCCGGGGGAACTCGTCGGGCACGAGCCGCGGCGCCGGGAGGTCCGCGGGTCCGGTCAGGAGTGAGCGCGGCAGAACTCCCGGACGGTCCGGTTGAACGGCTCGGGTGCCTCGATGTTGCTCAGGTGCCCGATGCCGGGGAGCACGACCAGCGTCGCCCGCGGGATCGTTTCGAGGAACTGGTGGGCGACGGGGTCCACGGGTGAGCGGGCGTCGAGCTCGCCCCACAGCAGGAGCGTCGGCACCTCGATCCTCGGCAGCAGATCCCGCAGGTCGGCCTCGGCCATGACGGTGAGCTCGGTCCGCATGCTCTGGGCGCGGGTGTCGGCCGACATCACGGACAGCAGGCGGACGGCATCGGCGGGTGGCGGCCCGGCGAACAGGCCGGGCATGGTCGGTGCGAAGGCCTCGGCGGGGACCGCGAGCATGCGCTCCGCCCCCTCGACCCGGGAACGCACCTCCGCGGCGGACAGCGAGCCCTTCCAGCCCGCGTAGGTGTCGACGAGAAGCAGTGTCCGCACGAGCCCGGGGTGCTGCCGGTAGAGCTCCAGCACGACGGTCCCGCCCCAGGACAGGCCGAGGACATGGGCCGGGCCCAGGTCCACGTCCTCGACGACGGCCGCCAGACAGCGGGCGTAGTCGGCCAGGGTGAAGGAGGGCGGTACGTCGGAGGACCGGCCGGCGCCCGGTTCGTCCCAGGCGACGACGGTGAACTCGTCGACCAGGTCCTCGGCCTGGGTACGGAACAGCCGGGCGTCCGTCGTGGCGCCGTGCGCCAGCACGAGGGGCGGGCCCTGGCCCACCCGGTCGTACGCGACCTCGATGCCGTCGACCCGCACCGCTGGCATGTCACCAGGTTACGCGCGGGTGCCGGGGGCGTCCTGTCGGCGGACTCCCCCGGCACGCGGCACCGCTGTCCGGTCCCTTCCCTATCCCTGGTCCGCCACGAAGGAGGCCATGCGGGCCAGGGCGGCGTTCCAGTTGATCGTGTGCTCGTTGGTCGACCATGACTGGATGTCGTCGATGTAGCAGAACTGGCCGACGCAGCCCTGGAGTTTGCTCTGTGCGTAGGGGTCCTGGATGCTCGAGTTCGGCCCGCCCGCGAGGGTGCCCTCGGGCGGGTTGGGCAGCTTCGGGTCGAGCTGGTGGGCGTACCAGCGGCTGTGCTGGTTCTGCGCGCTGACCTCGCCGTAGCCGGTGACGTAGGAGATGTTCAGCGCGTTGCGACCCAGGATGTAGTCCATGCTCTGCAGTGCGCCGTCCCGGTACTTGGCGGCGCCGGTGATGTCGTACGCGGTGGCGAGGACGACCGCGTTGTTGAGGACCTGGTGGCTGGAGCCCCAGTCGTAGGTGTTGCCGTCCGGTGCGTACGGCATGCCGTAGGGGTGGGCCTTGAGGGTGGCCAGGTAGCGGTCGGCGCCCTGGACGACGGACCGGCGCACCTTGTCCCGGCCGGGCAGCCCGTTCGGCACGGTCGCGAGGTCGAGCCGGCCGGCCGCGCCGGTGCGGGCCCAGTCGAAGCCGATGGGCTTGAAGAGGTCGGCCGTGTGGACCGGGGACTTCAGGACGTACTCCCGGAACTGCTTCTCGCCGGTGGAGAGGTACAGCTCGGCCGCCGCCCAGTAGAAGTCGTCGGTGACGTCGCTGTCGGCATAGGCGCCGCCGCCGACGCCGTCGCTCTCGGAGGCGAGGCGGTCGGGGTGGGCGAGCGCCGCGGTCCAGGCCTTGCGTGCGGCCGCCAGCGCCTTGCCCGCGAAGGGCTTGTCGTAGGGGCGGTACAGGCGGGCGGCCTGCGCGGCGGTGGCCGCCAGGTTGAGGGTGGCGGCGGTGGAGGGCGGGTGCAGTTCGCGCTTCTGCGGGTCGTCACCGGGCAGCAGCGGCAGGCCGGTCCACTGCTCGTCGTGCATCTTGTGGTGGGCCATGCCGGCCAGCGGCTTGCCGTCGGGCACCTGCATCCTCAGCAGGAACTCCAGCTCCCAGCGGGCCTCGTCGAGGATGTCGGGCACCTTGTTGCCGCTCTCGGGGATGGCGAGTGTGCCGTCGCCGAGCTTGTCCGCCCGGCCGGTGCGGGCGGTGCGGGCGCGCTCGTAGGTGCTCAGCAGCTCCCAGGTGGAGATGCCGCCGTTGACGACGTACTTGCCGTGGTCCCCGGCGTCGTACCAGCCGCCGCTGACGTCGAGGGTGTAGTCGCACACGCCCGGCTGGCAGGGCACGGCGGTGTCGCCCTGGTTGGGGGCCACGCCCAGGTGACCGGCCGGGCGGCCGTAGCCGGGCCGTAGGTCGTCGCGGATCGCGAGGCCGCTGCGCTGGGTGTAGTAGTACTTCGCCGAGTCCAGCCGGAGCCGCTCGTAGGCGCTCGCGTCGATGTCGAAGGGCCGGCTGGTCTCGCCGTCGGCGACGAGCGTGAAGCCCGTGCCCTTGGCGCGGTAGGCGCCGAAGTCGATGGAGTGGACGTTCTGCCCGGAGGAGGCGTCGACCCCGCGCGGCAGGGTCGTGCCCCTGGCGACGACCGTTCCGCGGGAGTTCTTCAGCTGCCAGGGCAGCTTGGCGGTGGCATCGGTGACCAGGGTGGCGTTCTTCGGGCCGGCCGGGAGATAGCCGACCTGGTTGACGCGCACCCGGGGCCCCGTGTCGGGCTCGTACGGTTCCGGCGCCACTCCGCCGAGGAGCGAGACGTCGTCCATGCAGAAGCGCCACGCGTCCGCGCTGCCGCCGAGCTGGAAGCCGACCTGGCCCTGGGTGGTGTCGACGGGCGAGGTGAAGGTGTACGAGTAGCGGTCGCCGGAGACGCTGAGCTGCGGCGTCACCTCGTGGTAGGTGTCGTAGGGCGACACCGACAGGCCCACGATCGCCCGCACCACGTGCCCGGCGGGTGTCCCGGTCGCGCTGAACGAGAAGCGGTACGACTCGCCCTTCACGAGGGTGATGTCGTTCTGCCCGACGGCGGCGTCCCAGCGGTTGGCGGTGCCGCCGGGGACGTCGGCGCAGAGCCGGCCGTCGGACAGACCCGCGGTGACGTTGCTGGTCGTCCACCAGGGGTCGGTGGCGGTGTCGAAGGTGCCGTTCCTGACCTGCTCGACTTCGTCGGCCCCGGCCGGCGAGGAGGGCAGCGCGGTGAGCGCGGTCGCCAGCAGGGCCGTCAGGGACAGCAGGGCGGTTCTGCGTCGTTTCACGTCTGGGCTCCTGGGGGAGGTGCGGGTGGCGCTCGGCGTGGGAGCGCTCCCAGATGCGGACGCAGGCCATGGTTGTGGTTGATGTGACGCCCCGTCAACGGTCCGGACGGGACTGGCTGTTCACCGCCCGTCCGGACCTTGGCCCCGGGGGCTCAGGCGACCGGGGCGACGAGCCGGCTGATGCGGACCGCTCCCCGGGGCTCGCCGGGGTGGCGGCTCGTGAGAGTGAGCCGGATCCGTGAGCCTCGGACGGCCTTGAAGGTGATCACCGTGGGGGCGTCGGAGGCGGTGGCCCAGCCGATCTCGGTGTTCCGCGCGGCCTGCCAGGCGCGGCCGTCCCAGACCGCCACCTCGATCGCCGCGGGCAGGCTGTGTGTGGCGTCCACGGTGAAGGAGACGTCCACCCGGTCGTAGCCGCGGACGCGCCCGTGGTCGACACTGACCCAGTCCTCGGCCCGTGCCCCGTCGAAGGCCGGCAGCAGGGGCGTGGCCTGCTTGAAGAAGCCGTTGGACCAGCCGGTGGCCGGGTCGCCGTCGAGCATGGCGGCGGGCAGGGTGTCCGGACGGCCGGAGTAGCTCGCGTCCGCGCGCGGGTGGTCGACGGGGGCCGGGTGCTCGGGCCCGAAGACGGCCGGGGCCGTCTCGGCCCGGTCCCGCGCCCGGGTGGCCCGTACGGTAGCCGTGCCCGCGCGCAGTCCCTCGGCGCGGGCGGTCACCTTCACCTCGCCCGGCTTCGTGCCGGAGCGGACGACGGCGAGGGCCTTGCCGTGGAAGGCGGTCCGGGTGCTCGCCTGATAGCGCTCGGCGCTCTCCTGCCGGCCGTTGTCGAGCCCCGCGAGGGAGCCGCCCGCCACCTCGAAGGACAGCAGGTGCTCCGCGTCGGGCACCACCACCCCGCGCCGGTCCACGACCTCGGCGGTCACGAAGACCAGGGAGCGGCCGTCCGCGGCGAGGGAGGGGCGGTCCGCGGTCAGGCGTATCGCGTGCGGGGCTCCGGCGGTGCGCAGCACGTCGGTGGCGACCACCTCGCCGCCCCGCCGGGCGACGGCCTTCAGCTCTCCGGGCTCGAAGGGCACCTTCCAGGTCAGGTGGAGCTTGCCGGCGCTGCCGTTCGGGCTGGTGTAGCTGCCGGGGTAGGGGCCGTCGGTGACGGTCTTGTCGTCCCCGGTCGCCTCGGTGGTCTCCAGGTACGAGCGGCCGTCGAGGGTCTTCTTGGTGTCGAAGCGCCGTACGCCCAGGGACTCGCCGTTGAGGTACAGCTCGACGGTGCCGACGTTCGAATACGCCCAGACCTCGACCGTGTCGCCCTTGTCGTGGTTCCAGGTCATCGGCAGCAGGTGGACCATCGGTTCGCTGGTCCACTGGCTTCGGAAGAGGTGGTACATGTCCTTCGGGAAGCCCGCGGTGTCGACCGCGCCGAAGAAGGACGCCTTGACCGGGAAGACGTCGTAGGGCGTGGGTTCGCCGATGTAGTCGATGCCCGACCAGAGGAACTGCCCGGCGAACCACTTGCGGTCCCGGTCCTTCTTGTGGCCGTACTCGCCGCTCATGGTCCAGGAGGCGAGGTTGTTGTCGTAGGAGGAGGTCGCGCGTCTGCCCGGGGTGTGGTTCTCGCCGGTGTTGAGGTGCTCGGGCTCCTGGTAGGCGCCGCGGGTGGAGGTCTCCGAGGAGGACTCCGACTCGAAGAGGAACAGGTGCGGGTAGGCCGCGTGCAGCTGGTCGACCGACGCGGCGGTGTTGTAGTTGAGGCCGAGGCCGTCCAGCTTGGCCAGCATCAGGTCGGCCGCGGAGCCCTTGGCGGGCAGGCGGCGGTACTTGTCGGAGCCGATGACCAGCGGGCGGGTGTCGTCGACGGCCTTGATCGCCCCGATGATCCTTTCGGCCATGGCGAGGCCGGCGGTGGAGGTGGAGTCGGGGACCTCGTTGCCGATGGACCAGCTCAGCACGGCGGGCGAGTTGCGCGCCGCCAGCACCATCTCGGTGGCGTCCTTCTCGCACCACTCGTCGAAGAAGCGGCCGTAGTCGTACCGGTTCTTTCCGGTGCGCCAGCAGTCGAACGCCTCCACCAGCATGACGACGCCGAGCTCCTCGCAGACCTGGATCACCTCGGGCGCGGGCGGGTTGTGGGAGGTGCGCAGGGCGTTGACGCCCATGGAACGCATGATCTCCAGCTGCCGACGGACGGCGTCGATGCTGACGGCGGCGCCGAGCGCGCCCAGGTCGTGGTGGAGGTCGACGCCCTTGATCTTGTGGCGGGTGCCGTTCAGGAAGAAGCCCTCGTCCGGGTCGAAGCGGAAGGTGCGGAAGCCGAAGACCGTGCGGTGGGTGTCGGTCGTTCGGCCGCCGACGCGCAGTTCGGTGTGCAGGGTGTAGCGGTGCGGTGTCTCGAAGTCCCACAACTCCGTTCGCCGGACGGTGAGTTCCTGGGTCTCGGTGTGCTCGCCGGTGACGGCCGCGGTGGAGGAGGTGCGGGCGACCGTCCGGCCCGTGCGGTCGACGACCCGGGAGACGATCTCGACGTCCGCGCCCGCGCCGGAGGCGTTGACGACGGACGTGCCGACCCGTACGACGGCACGCGCGGCGGAGATCTCGGGCGTGGTGACGCGGGTGCCCCAGCGGGCCACGTGCACCGGCTCGGTGATCACCAGGCGGGCCTCGCGGTAGATGCCGCTGCCGGAGTACCAGCGGCTGCTGGGGAGCCGGTTGCGGACCTCGACGGCGATCACGTTCTCGGTGGTGCCGTCGGTGTGCACCAGGTCGGTGAGGTCGAGGGCGAAGCCGGTGTAGCCGTAGGGGTGACGGCCGGCCTCCTTGCCGTTGCAGTACACGGTGGAGTCCATGTAGACGCCGTCGAACTCCACCGAGACACGCTTGCCGGTGAGGGCGGGCGGCAGGGTGAAGGCCAGGCGGTACCAGCCGAGGCCCCCGGGGAGGAAGCCGGTGCCGCTGGTGGTGCCGTGCTCGGTGGTGGGGGTCTGCTCGATGCTCCAGTCGTGCGGAACGGCGGTCTCACGCCATCCGGAGTCGTCGTAAGCGGGGAGGTGGGCGTCGGCGTAGGCGCCGGTCGGGTCGGTGATGCCACCCGGGTTCACCAGCGCGAAGCGCCAGCCGTCGCGCAGTGCGACGGTCCGGCGGCCGGACGCGCCACGCGCCTGCTCGGCGGCCCACGCCTCCGGGGCGCCGAGCAGCGTCCCGGCCGCGGGTGCGGCGGCGGAGGCGAGCAGGACCGATCTGCGACTGACCGACATGACGGCTCTCCCTCATCAGGGCCCAGAAGTACTCACAACTGATCGCGAACAAACAGATTCTGTCGACGTGTCACACACGGCCGTCAAGGGCGCGGAAGCTCCCTTCTGCCTCACGGACGGCTTCGGCCGGATTTGTGCCTTGACCCCGGCCCGGGGAGGCGGCAGCGGGGTTACCGGTCCACGCCGGGCGCCCACGGACTACGCTGGAACTCAACTGACTTCCCTGTTCACTGTGAGTGTCCGCATGGAGTCGCGACGATGAGTCCGGACGAGGCGTTGGACGATGGCGTGGCCGCCCGTGCCGTCATCGCCGTCGACGGCACGCTCACCGAGTGGAGCGAGGGCGCCCGCCGCCTGCTGGGCCACACGGCCGCCGAGGTCGTGGGCCGCCCCGCCGCCGACCTGCTGGCCGACGGCGCGGAGCCGCCGACCGTGCCGGACGACTCCCGCTGGAGCGGCACGGTCACCCTCCGCCACCGCGACGGCCACCCCGTCACCCTCTGGGTGCTCGCCCACCGCCGACCGCCGGACGCAGCGGAAGCGATCGACTGGCTGGCGGTGTCCCCGCCGGAGACCGCCGACCAGGCGCTCGCGGACGACCCGCTGGTGCGCATGGCGCTGACACAGTCGCCCTGCGCCACGATGATCTTCGACGAGCGGCTGCGGCTGCGCGGCGTCAACGAGGCCATGGCCGATCTGCTGGGACTGCCCGCCGGACGGATGCTGGGCCTCAGGCCCACCGACGTCGGCAGCCGGCCGCCGAACGCCGAGCTCGAGGAGCATCTGCGCCGGGTGCTGAGCACCGGCCGGCGGGAGGACATGCAGACGTACATGAAGGCGACCGGCGAGGACCGGGGCGCGCACGCGTGGCTGGCCCGGATGGCGCCGCTCACCGACGGGGCGGGCCGGGTGCGGGGCGTGTGCGTGACCGCCCACGACTTCTCCGACCAGTACCGCGCACGCGAGCAGTTGCAGCTGGTCAACGAGGCCAGCGTGCGCATCGGCACCACCCTCGACGTCACCCGTACCGCCCAGGAGCTGGCGGACGTGTGTGTCCCGGCGCTCGCCGACTTCGTCAGCGTCGACCTGCTCGACCCGCAGGAGCAGGGCGGCGAGTCCGCCGGACCGCCGGTCCCGCCGCTGAGTCTGCGCCGGTCCGCCCACCAGTCGGTGAACAAGGGCAGTCCCGAGGCCGTCGCCAAGCCCGGGCAGGTGGACGTCTACCCGGAGAACTCCCCGCAGTCCGCCTCGCTGGTCGCGGGGCACACGGTCGTGGCCACAGGCTCCTCCAGCGACCTCGAGCGGTGGCTGGCCTGGGACCCGGTGCGCTTCCAGCGGATCCAGGAGTACGGCATCCACTCCACGATGTCCGTTCCGCTGCAGGCCCGGGGCACGACCCTCGGGGTGGCGGTCTTCACCCGCTTCCGGCGCCCCGAGGCGTTCACCGTCGACGACGTGCTGCTGGCCGAGGAGGTCACGGCCCGGGCCGCCGTCTGCATCGACAACGCGCGCCGCTACTCCCGCGAGCGCGAGACGACGCTCACCCTGCAGCGCAGTCTGCTGCCCCGCACTCTGCCGCGCACAGCGGCGATCGAGGCGGCCTCCCGCTATCTGCCGGCCACCCGCTCCGGCGTGGGCGGCGACTGGTTCGACGTGATCCCGCTGTCCGGGATGCGGGTCGCCATGATCGTCGGCGACGTCGTCGGCCACGGCATCCAGGCCTCGGCCACCATGGGCCGGCTGCGCACCGCCGTGCGCACCCTCGCCGACATCGATCTGGCCCCCGACGAACTGCTCACCCACCTCGACGACCTGGTCGTCCGGCTGTCGGAGGAATCCGGCGGGGACGACAGCGCCGGAGAGGTGGGCGCGACCTGTCTGTACGCGGTCTACGACCCGGTCTCCCGGCGCTGCACCCTGGCCCGGGCCGGGCATCCGCTGCCCCTGCTGGTGCCTCCCGACGGCCCGGCGCAGCAGCTCGACCTGCCTTCGGGGCCGCCGCTGGGCGTCGGGGGGCTGCCGTTCGAGTCCACCGAGGTGGAGCTGCGGGAGGGCAGCGTCCTGGCATTCCACACGGACGGGCTGCTGGTCAGCCGGGAGCGGGACGTCGACGCGAGCGGCCGGATGCTCCGCGAGGCGCTGTCGGCGCCCTCCGACTCCCTGGACGAGATCTGCGACCGCGTGCTGCACACGCTGCTCCCGCCGGGCGGCTCCAGCGACGACGTGGCCCTGCTGCTCGCCCGCACCCGCGGCCTGCCGTCCGCCCAGGTCGCCACCTGGGACATCCCCGCCGACCCGGCACTGGTGGCGCCCATCCGCAAGCAGGTCGTCGACCAGCTCGAACGCTGGGGGCTGACCGAGGCCACGTTCACCGCCGAGCTGGTCGTGAGCGAGCTGGTCACCAACGCCATCCGCTACGGCGCCCCGCCCATCCGGCTGCGGCTGATCCATGACGCGGCCACCCTGATCTGCGAGGTGTCCGACACCAACCACACGGCGCCGCACCTGCGCCGGGCCAAGACCTGGGACGAGGGGGGCCGTGGGCTGCTCCTGGTCGCCCAGCTCACCCAGCGATGGGGCAGCAGGCACACCGGCGAGGGCAAGACGATCTGGGCGGAGCTGGCCCTGCTCGACGACGAGATCTGAGTCACCGGCGGCAGTCGCTGCGGCCCATGGTCCTCGACCAGGACCGCGGGGCCGCCGAGGGCCTCTTACCGAGGCCTGGTTTCATTGGGCGGGCCCGCCTGATCGCGCCCGGAGGACCCCGCCCTGAACACCCCGCTCGCCGCCGTCCTGTCCGTGACGCTGCTGGTCGCCGTGCTCGTCTGGGCCGTCGCCCGCCCGAAGGGGCTGCCCGAGGGCGTGCTGGCGGTGCCCGCCGCCGGACTGGCCGTCGCCCTCGGAGTCATCTCGCCGGATCACGCCTGGGAGGAGATCCAGCGGCTGGGGCCCGTGGTCGGCTTCCTCGCGGCCGTGCTGGTGCTCGCGCACTTCTGCGACGTCGAGGGGCTGTTCACCGCGTGCGGGGCGTGGATGGCCCGCTGGGCGGCGGGGCGCCCCACACGGCTGCTGACCGCGGTGTTCGCGCTGGCGTCCGTCATCACGGCCGTGCTCAGTCTGGACGCCACCGTCGTCCTGCTCACCCCGGTGGTGCTCGCCACCGCGACCCGCATGGGCGTGCGGGCCCGGCCGCACCTGTACGCGTGCGCCCATCTGTCGAACACCGCCTCGCTGCTGCTGCCGGTCTCGAACCTGACCAACCTGCTGGCGTTCACGGCGAGCGGGCTGAGCTTCACCCGCTTCGCCGCGCTCATGGCGCTGCCCTGGCTGGTCGCGATCGGCGCCGAGTACCTGGTGTTCCGGCGCTTCTTCGACGAGGAGCTCGCGGCGCCCCTCCCCTCCCCCGACGCCGAGCCGCGTCCCGAGCCGCTCCCGCTGTTCGCCCTCGTCACCGTCGGCTGCACGCTCGCCGGTTTCGTGGTGGCCTCCGCCGTGGGGATCGCACCGGCGTGGGCCGCGCTGGCCGGTGCGCTGGTGCTGGCCGGCCGGGCGCTGGTGCGTCGGCGGGCCACCCCCCTGACGGTGGTGCGGTCCGCGTCCCCGGCCTTCCTGGCGTTCGTGCTCGCGCTCGGCGTGGTCGTGCGTGCGGTCGTCGACCACGGGCTCGCCGACGCGCTGCGGCACGTTCTGCCCGGCGGATCGGGCCTGCTGACACTGTTGGGTGTGGCCGCGGTGGCCGCCGTCCTGGCCAACCTCATCAACAACCTGCCCGCGGTGCTGGTGCTGCTGCCCCTGACCGCCGGGTCCGGTCCCGGCGCCGTGCTGGCGGTGCTGCTCGGTGTGAACATCGGCCCCAACCTGACCTACGCCGGATCGCTGGCGACCCTGCTGTGGCGGCGGATCGTGCAGCAGCACGGGACCCGGGTCGGACTCGGGGAGTTCACCCGCCTCGGGCTGCTCACCACACCGGCGGCGCTGGTGCCGGCCGTGGTGGCCCTGTGGCTGTCGCTGACCGTCGTCGGAGCCTGAGCGCCCGCCCCGTCAGCGGCGGCCGCCTCCGTAGCCATAGCCGCCGTAGCCGTATCCGTAACCGGGGTAACCGTAGCCCGGGTTGCCGTACCGGCCGTCCGAGTCGCAGTAGTAGCCGTAGCGGTCGCAGGGCGAGTCGGTGGCGGCCGGGCCGCTCGGCGTCGGTCGCGGGGCCGGGGAGGTCACGGACGGCGTCGGGGTGGGCACGGGCGTCCTGGACGGGGTGGGGGTGGGGGTCGGTGCGGGCGTGGAGCGCTGGGCGGGAAGGGCGGCGTTCCAGGTGACGGCCTCCATCTGGAGGTCGGCCTTGGAGGTGTCGATCACCCAGCGCTGGACCTCGTCGTCCACCCGGGCCTTGAGGACCAGGGCTCCCGAGCCGTCGGTGGCGGCCGGGGTCAGGGCCAGGTCCTGGTCCGAGCGGGGCACGAGGGCGCCCTGGAGGGTGAAGTCGTAGCGGATGTTCTTCGGGTCGGGCCGGGACGCGCCCGTGCAGGGGGCCAGCCGCACCGAGTACCCGAGCTGCGAGTCCAGGCACAGGTCGGGGGCGGCGCCGTTGCGCAGCAGTCCGTCGGTCTCGTACGTCCATTGCTGGGCGGCCTCCGCGGAGCAGGGCGCGAGCTCTGCCTCCCCGCCCGCCACGGCCTTCTCGCCGTCGATGCCCACGCACAGGCCCGAGGAGACGTTGTGCAGCCGGCCGCTCAGGGCGCCCTTCTCCGCTTCGCCCGCCCCGGCCCAGGACGAGTCGCCGCTCGCCTCGCCCGCGTCGGAGTCGGGGACCTCACCGGTGGGCCGGTCGGAACCGGCCGGCGCGCCGTCGCCGGAGTTGCCGGTGGACCACAGGACCAGCGGCAGGACGACCAGACCGCTGACGGTCAGGATGCCCGCGGTGAGGTTGCGCCGCCGGGCGGCGCGGCGGGCCGCCTTGTGGGCGGATCTTCGTGCGGCGGTCCGGGGGCCTTCGGGACGACGGGCCGGGGGTGCGGGGGGAGGCGGTACGGCGCGGTCCGCGCGGGCCGGGGCCTGTGCGGTGCCCGCGGCCGGGTCCACTCCCCGGGGTATGCGAGGGGACGGCGGCGTGGCCGCGGGGCCTCCCGGATGGGTGAACGACTCCCCGACCGCGCCGGCGAGGGCGACCGGGTCCGGGAAGACCTCACGGCCCTCACCGGCCGGGCCGGGGAAGGCGTCACGCGCCGCGCGGGCCGGATCCGGCAAGACCCCATCCGCCCCGCCGACCCGATCCGGAGAAGCTTCGCGCGCCCCGCCGACCTGATCCGGGAAGACCCCACCCGCCCCGCCGACCCGATCCGGGAAGGGCTCGCGCCGCCCCTCACGGGCCGGGCCGGGAAAGGACTCGCGCGGTGCGCGAACCGGGTCCGGAATGATCTCGTACGCCAGATCGACCGGGTCGGGAAAGACCTCGCGCGCCAGGGCGACCGGGTCCGGGAACAGGTCACGCGCCGCACCGGCCGGCATCACGGCCGTGGCCGCACCGGCCACACGTCCCGGCCGCTCGCGCTCCGCGGCATCCCGCCCGCCGGCCCGCTCCCCCGCCGCGTGTGCCCGGCTCTGCGCGTAGTCCCGCCCGCCCCAGCCCAGCACCGCCTCCGACAGGGCGACACCGAGGTCGTGGTTGAACTGGTCGAGCTGGTCGGCGGCGGCGCTGCAGTGCCCGCAGCCCTCGATATGCGCGCGTAGATCCGGGTCGATGTCGAGGCCCCCGCGCCGGTACGTCACGTCGAGCAGGCGCAGATAGCGCCGGCACTCCTCGTCGGGAGCGAGTTCACGGTGCAGCTGGAGGCACTCCTCGCGCAGCCGGTCCCGGGCCCGGCCCAGTTCGACCCGCGCGCCCTCCTCGTCCAGGCCGAGCAACCCGGCCGGGGAGACGAGCGGTTCGGCCTCGACCTCGACGTGCCACAGCAGACAGCGGGCGGACTGGGGCAGCCGCTGGAAGGCCCCGGACAGCAGGCGCCGGTGCTGCGAGGGCAGCAGCCGGGAGGCGGGGCGGTCCCCGTCGCCCGTCCCGGTGAGCAGCTGCGGGTGGAGGGAGTCGAGCCGGTGGTCGCCGGCCCACTCGGCCGCGATCCGCCGCACGGTGAGGAGCAGGTGGGGCCGCCAGGCGGAGGACGGGCCGTTCTGCCGGAGGGTCTCGCCGAAAAGCCGGGTGAAAGCCGCGGTCGTGAGCATTCCCGCGGAGCGCGGGCCGTCGGTGCACAGCCGGGCGTAGGCGAAGGCCGCCTCCCAGTGCCGGTCCAGCAGTTCGCCCACGGGGTGAAGCGCGGGCGTCGCTCCGGTCCACTTCCTGAGCTCCGCGCTCAGTTGCTCGTCCGTCGCACCGAACCTGCGGGCCGAGGCCGGGGAATTCGACGGGCCTGCGTCTTTCAAGGCTGCATTCCTCTCAAGGACATACGGAATAAAGTCCATACCAAGGGGTATGCCGGCCCGGCGGCCTCGCGCATACGAAAGAACGGCGTGTTGTGGACACGCCGACAGGGCACACCTTTGCACAGCTCAACGACAGGGAACAAGTGAACCGACGGTTTCGCGCATTGCGTGCCCGGCCAACGCCTTTTGACAAAATGTCAATCAGGTGAGCGAAAGGCATTTCCATGCGGTCCGCCCCCTTTAGCTGCTCGCATTCGCCCGCCTCCGGCACCGGCCCGGAAACCATTGGGTCCCCACCCGAACAGCAGCTCACACCGCCGGCCCTGTTCTCCACGCCGCCCTTTCCCGCCCTCCCCCGGAACCAATAGCAGTGCTCAGCCGGGCGGACCGCCGTGCGTCGTGCGGTACGCCCCGGGCGGTTCCCCGTAGCGCTCGCGAAAGGCGCGGTTGAAGTGGAACGGGCTGACGAAACCCGAGGCCGCGGCCACGCGCTCCACGGGCAGGTCGGTACTCTCCAGCAGCCGGGCGGCATGACGCAGCCGTGCCTCACGCAGGGCGCGCATCGGCGACCGGCCCAGCTGCCGGCTGAACAGATGGGCGAAGCGCGACGGCGACAGCGCGACGCCCCCGGCGAGCGAGCTGACGGTGTGCGGGGCGCCCGGGTCGGCGTCGATCAGCTCCTGGGCGCGACGGATCCGAGCGTCGATGCCGGGCCGGGGCGCGGTCGGCCGGGCACCGGCGGTGGTGAGGAGGACGACCTCCTCCAGTGCGCACAGGGCCAGTTCGCGGGCCGCGCTGCCGTGCGCGACGGCGATCTGCGTGTTCGGGGGTGAGGCCTCGGGCGGCGCCCCGGTGCCGGTCCAGCGGGCGTCGGCGCGCATCCGCCGGAACGCCGTCCCGACGCGGCCGTGCACCCCGGCCGGGGCGGAGGTGACCGCGTACATCCCGTCGCCGGTGGCGTACGGCCGCAGCCACGCGGCCCAGGACGGGCGGGCCTGGCAGTGCGCCCACCAGAACCGCCAGTGGTGGGCCCCGGGCGCGACGGCGTACCCGTGCGGGACACCGGGGGCGAGCACGACCAGTTCGCCCGCGTCGGCCGTGGTCCGCGCACCACCCTGCCACAGCCGACCCCGCCCCGCCGTGGTCCAGGTGAAGAGCCAGCTCGCGGATCCGTGCGGCCGGCTGACGCCGTAGCCGGGCGGCTGGTCGAAGTGGCCGAGGACCACCAGCCCGGGCGGCGGGGCGGGGTCCCCGCTGTCGGGGTGCGCAGCAGTGTCGGGCAATCCGTCAGCACGCACGGGCATCCTCCTGGGCGGTTGCGCGGCCTAGCGTTCTGGAGCGAGGACACCTGACCGAGGAGTGCGTTCATGACAGTCACGGGCAACGGCGCCGTCGGCGCTTCCATCCTGGACCCCGCCGGGCTCCGGCGGTACCGGGAGAGTTTCGAGGAGGACGGTTTCACCGTGGTGCGCGGGCTCTTCGGGGCCGACGCGATCGAGCGGCTGTGCGGTGAGTTCGCGGCGCTGCGGGCGGCCGGCCGGGTGCCCGGGCACTTCGAGCCGCGCGCCGATGACGGGCCGGGCGTTGATCCGCTGCACGTCTGGCCGCGGGTGATGCACCCGCACGAGATCAACGGTCGCGCACGCGAGGTCCTGCTGGACGCCCGGCTGCGGACGGTTCTGGAGGCGCTCCTCGGGGAGGAGGTGCTGGCCGCGCAGAGCATGTTCTACTTCAAGCCGCCCGGGGCCCGGGGGCAGGCGCTGCACCAGGACAACTTCTACCTGCGGGTCGAGCCGGGCACGTGTGTGGCCGCATGGGTGGCCTGCGACGTGATCGACCGGGAGAACGGCGGGCTGGAGGTCGTGCCTGGCACGCACCGCATGGACCTGTTCTGTCCTGAGACGGCCGACTCGGACGTGTCCTTCGCCCGGGAGTACGTTCCCCCGCCGCCGGGGCTGGCGCCGGTGCCGGTGGACATGGCGCCGGGAGACGTCCTGTTCTTCAACGGGAGCCTGGTGCACGGCTCGCAGCCGAACCGGGCGGCCGAGCGGTTCCGGCGGTCGTTCATCGGGCACTACGTGGGGCGGTCGGCGGAGCGGATCGGGCGGTTCTACCGGACGCTGGAGATGAGCGGGGCGAGGGTGGAGCTGGCGGAGAGCGAGGGGGCGGGCCCCTGCGGAACGGAGTTCGAACCGCAGGGCCCGCACTGAGCTTCGAGTGACTGTTCAGTGCCCGGCGATGGGGTGGGGACCGTACGGGCGCTGGAGTTCCTCCAGTTCCTTGTCGCTCAGCTCGATCTCCACGGCCGCCACCGCGTCCTCCAGGTGCCCGGGCTTGGACGCGCCGACGATCGGAGCGGTCACCGCGGGCTGGTGGAGGAGCCAGGCGAGGGCGACCTGCGCGCGGGGGACGCCCCGCTCCCCGGCGATGCGGGTGACCGTCTCGACGATGGCCCGGTCGCCCTCCTGGTACAGGGTGCTGCCGAAGGTGTCGGTGGCGCTGCGCTCGGTGCCGGTGTCCCAGTCCCGGGTGAGCCGGCCTCGCGCGAGGGGGCTCCAGGGCAGGACGGCGACGCCCTGGTCCTCGCACAGGGGCAGCATCTCGCGCTCCTCCTCGCGGTAGATCAGGTTGTAGTGGTTCTGCATGGAGACGAAGCGGGTCCAGCCGTTCAGCCGCGCGGTGTACTGGGCCTTGGAGAACTGCCACGCGTACATCGAACTGGCCCCGATGTAGCGGACCTTGCCCGCCTTCACGACGTCGTGCAGGGCCTCCATCGTCTCCTCGACCGGAGTGTGCGGGTCGAAGCGGTGGATCTGGTAGAGGTCGACGTAGTCGGTGCCGAGGCGGGTGAGGCTCCGGTCGAGCTCGGTCATGATCGCCTTGCGGGACAGTCCGCCGCCGTTCGGTCCGGGGCGCATCCGGCCGTGCACCTTCGTGGCCAGGACGATCTCGTCGCGGCGGGCGAAGTCGCGCAGGGCCCGGCCGACGATCTCCTCGCTGGTGCCGTCGGAGTAGACGTTCGCCGTGTCGAAGAAGGTGATCCCCGCCTCGACCGCCTGCCGGATCAGCGGGCGAGAGGCCTCCTCGCCGAGGGTCCACTCGTGCGTACCGCGGTCGGGCAGCCCGTAGGTCATGCACCCCAGACAGATCCGCGAGACGTCCAGGCCCGTCGAACCGAGCTTCACGTACTGCATCGATGCTGCTCCTGCCTTCGGAGGGTTTCCACGGGGAGCGTACGTGCTCGCGTGCACTCGAAGGCGCGGCCGGTGCGGGCTGCCTGACAGGCCGTCACCGCCGATGCCGGGGTGTGACCGTCAGCCGTGTCCGACCAGGTCCAGGGCCCGTTCCCAGCCGAACTCGGGCCGGCCGCCGTCCTCCCCGGGCTCTCCCGTGTACGGCTCACCGAACCGCACGCCCATCCCCCGCAGCCGTTCGACGCTGTCCCGGTAGGCGGGGTGGGCGGCCAGTGCGCCGGCCACGCACGGCAGGACGGCGACCGGCACCCCGAGCCCCGCGACCTCGCACAGGGTGCCCAGGGCGAGGGTGTCGGCGATGCCGGCCGCCCACTTGTTGACGGTGTTGAAGGTGGCGGGCGCGACGACCACGGCGTCGGGTGCCGGAAAGGGACGCGGCTCGCCCGGGGTGCGCCAGGCAGAGCGGATGGGTCGGCCCGTCTGGGCCTCGACGGCGGCGGTGTCGAAGAAGCCGTTCATCGCGACGGGTGTCGCGATGACACCCACCTCCCAGTCCCGCTCCTGCGCGGCGGTGATCAGCTTGCTGACGTCCACGGCGATGCCCGCGGCGCAGACGACGACGTAGAGGAAGGGCTTGGGGGCGGCCTGTCGGGTCATCCGGAAGACCCTAGCGACTCCCCGGACTCACCTCAGGGGGAACGTGCCTCCGCGTTCCGTCTCCGGCCGGGGGCCGTGGATCCGGCGCTCCCTCTCCTCGATCCGCACGTCGTTGATGCTCGCCTCGCGGCGGGTCATGAGGCCGTGCTCGTCGAACTCCCACAGTTCGTTGCCGTAGGAGCGCCACCACTGCCCGTCGGTGTCCCGGCACTCGTACTGGAAGCGGACGGCGATGCGGTTGCCGTCGAAGGCCCACAGGTCCTTGCGCAGCGCGTACTCCCGCTCGCGCTCCCACTTGCGGGTCAGGAACCGCGCGATCTCGGCGCGGCCGGTGACGAAGGTGCCGCGATTGCGCCAGACGGAGTCCGGCGAGTAGGCGAGGGCGACCTTGTGCGGGTCGCGGGTGTTCCAGGCGTCCTCGGCGGCCTGGACCTTCTGAGCGGCGGTCTCGCGGGTGAAGGGCGGCAGCGGCGGGCGGGCGGTCATGGATCCTCCCTGACAGCACAGGAGAACGAGCGTTCTCCATCGGGCTGCTACCGTAGGAGAACGCTCGTTCTCGCGTCAAGGAGGGTCATCCCATGGACAGTGCAGTGGCCCGGGAGCGGGCACTGGACGCCGCCGAGGAGCTGTTCTACGGGCGGGGGGTGCAGACCGTCGGGATGGACGACGTCCGCGGCGCTTCCGGGGTCTCGCTGAAGCGGCTCTACCAGCTCTTCCCGGCGAAGGAGCTCCTGGTCGAGGCGTATCTGGAGCGGCGCGACACGCGCTGGCGCGGTCGGCTGGCCGAGTACGTCGAGCGGCACGCGGAGCCGGAGCAGCAGCTCCTGGCCGTGTTCGACTGGCTCGGAAGGTGGTTCGGCGAGCCGGGCTTTCGCGGCTGCGCGTGGCTCAACGCGTACGGCGAGCTGGGCGCCACCTCGGAACGGGTGACCGGCCAGGTGCGCGCGCACAAGCGGGCGTTCCGGGAGTACCTCGGCGCGCTCGTGGCGGCGGCGGGACGGCCCGACGCGCTGGCGGGACAGCTGTTCCTGCTGGCGGAGGGTGCGATGGTCACGGCGGGCGTCACCAGGAGCGCCGAGCCCGCGGCCGAGGCGCGCGAGGCGGCCCGGCGGCTCCTGGACACCGGGTGAGGCCCGGGGTCAGCCCACCGTCTCGGACACGGTGATGGCGTTGACCGGGCAGGCGCGGGCCGCCTCCCGCAGCAGTGGGCTGCCGCCGCCCTGCGCGCCGGGCAGCAGGGTGCTGTAGCCGTCGTCGTCCTGGGTGAAGACGTCCGGGGCGGTCAGGGCGCACTGGCCCGCGCCGATGCAGACGTCCTGGTCGATGTCGATGTGCATGTGCGGAGGCCTCTCACCAGGTCACGGGGAGTTCCAGCATCCCCTGGATGGTGTCGCCGGGCTTGAAGGGGATCTCCTCGGCCGGGGCGGCCAGGCGCAGGGTGGGCAGCCGGTCGAAGAGGCTGTGCAGCGCGATCTCCAGCTCGGCGCGGGCGAGGTTCTGGCCGAGGCACTGGTGGATGCCGAAGCCGAACGCGACATGGTGACGGGCGGACCGGCTCCAGTCGAGTGTGTCCGGGTCGGGGTAGACCGTCTCGTCACGGTTGATGACGGAGGTCGCGAAGACCACTCCCTCACCCTTGCGGATCGTCGTCCCGGCCACCTCGATGTCCTCGACGGCCAGGCGCAGCATGCCGTCCGCGATGGACAGCATCCGCATCAGTTCCTCGACCGCGGCCGGCAGCAGCCGCGGGTCCGCGCGCAGCTCGGCGAGCCGCTCGGGATGCCGGAGCAGGGTGAAGGTGCCGAGTGAGATCATGTTGGCGGTCGTCTCATGGCCCGCGACCAGCAGGATGAGGGCCATGGCGATCAGGCCCTCGCGGTCGAGGTCACCCTCGCGCAGTTGCCGGTGGACCAGGTCGTCCAGCAGGCCGGTGCCGGGGTCCTGCTGCTTGCGGTCGATCAGCTCGCCGAAGTACGCCTCCAGCCGGTCGCGGGCCGCGAGCACGTCGGCGGCCTCGGGGCCGCGCAGCAGCCGTCGCGACTGGGCCTCGAAGAAGTCGTGGTCGGCGTAGGGGACGCCGAGCAGGGCGCAGATCACCATGGAGGGCACGGGCAGCGCGAAGGCGCTCACCAGGTCGGCGACCGGGCCCGCGGCGATCATCGCATCGAGCCGCTCGTCCACGATCTGCTGGATCCGTGGCCGGAGTTCGACGGCCCGCTTGAGGGTGAAGTCCCCGACGACCATCCGCCGCTGGGCGCGGTGCTCGGGGTCGTCGACGCCGAGCAGGGCCGTTCTGCGGTTGCGGATCCCGGCCAGGCGCTTGGTGGAGGCGGGGAAGCCGGGCCGGTCGCGGTTGGACGACAGGCGCGGGTCGGCCAGCAGCGCGCGGGCCGTGGCGTGCCCACTGACGAGCCACGCCTCGCGTCCGTCGAAGAGGGTGATGCGGGTCAGGGGGCGTTCCGTGCGCAGCGCGTCGTAGGCGGCGGGCGGGTGGTAGGGGCAGGTCCGGCTCTGAGGGAAGGCGACGGGTGCGGTCGTGTCCGTCATGAAGACCTCGCAGACGAGTAGTACGTCGTACCGATCTTCATTAGATGCCCCAGGCATCTAATGAGGCGACGCGAAGTTCGGCCAGATCGCCGACACCGGCAACATGGCCGGGGAACGCCGCCCTGCCGTTCGAACACCGGGAGCGGTGGCGCGTGTCGCGGGTCCGCCACCCGTGCCGGGGGCGCGTGCGCGCCGGCACCGACGCGAAAACCGGTTGTCGGCGCGGCAGGGCAGGGCTCAGGATCCGGCCATGTCTACGTTCACCGTTCTCCCGCCGTTGTCCGCCGCCGCTTCCGCCGCGGGCCGACAGCAGCAGTCCGGCCGCCGGGGAGGACCGACACCGCCGCGGTCATGACGGGCGCGCTCGTCGCGGGGCTGCTCGCCGGGTACGGCATCGCCGTCCCCGTGGGCGCCGTCGGGACCTACCTCGTCTCCCTCACCGCCCGCACCTCCCTGCGCACCGGGGCCTGCGCCGCGCTCGGCGTCGCCACCGCCGACGGGCTCTACGCCCTCGCGGCCACCCTCGGGGGCACCGCTCTGGCGTCCGCGCTGCGGCCGGTGCTCGGGCCGCTGCGGTGGGTGTGCGTGCTCGTGCTGCTCGCCCTGGCGGCATGGGGCGCCGTCACCGCGCTGCGCGAGCACCGCGGCCACCGGCTCGCGACCCGGACCGCCCCCGCTCCCCCGAGTCCGGCCCGGGCCTATCTGGGCCTGCTGGGCATCACCCTGCTCAACCCCACCACCGTCATCTACTTCGCCGCCCTCGTGCTCGGTTCGCAGGCCAGTGGACCGGCCGGTCCACTGGAGCAGGGCGTGTTCGTGCTGGCGGCGTTCGCCGCCTCCGCGAGCTGGCAGGTGCTGCTGGCCGGGAGCGGCGCCCTGCTGGGCCGCGCGCTGACCGGCCATCGGGGCCGGCTGGCGACGGCGCTGGCCGCGAGCGGGGTGATGACGGCTCTGGCCGTGCGGATGGCGCTCGCGCCGGGGTGAGGTCCGCTTCCGGCCCGATCCGGCCGGGTACGGATGATTCCCGGGGGCACGGGTGTTGAAGGCAGATGGCGATGAGCCGCGGACGCGACGATGGGACGGATGCCATGCCTCTCGAAGGCGAGTACGAACCCAGCCCGACGCAGTGGGTGCGCAAGCAGGTCGAGCTGTACGAGAGCTCCGGCGGCAAGGAGGGGACGACACTCCAGGGCTCGACGATGCCGGTCGTCATCCTGACCTCACGGGGCGCGCGAAGCGGGAAGCTGCGCAAGACACCCGTGATGCGGGTGGAGCACGAGGGGCGTTACGCCGCGGTGGCTTCCCTGGGCGGGTCGCCGAAACATCCCGTCTGGTACTTCAACCTGCTGGCCGATCCGCAAGTGGAGCTCCAGGACGGGCCGGTGAAGCAGGACATGATCGCCCGTGAGGTCACCGGTGACGAGAAGGCGGCCTGGTGGGAGCGGGCCGTCGCGGCGTACCCGGCGTACGCCGGCTACCAGGAGAAGACCGACCGGGAGATTCCGGTGTTCGTCCTGGAGCCGGCCGAGGGCGGCTGAGTACGGGGCCGGCTGCCCCGTGCGGGCAGCCGGCGAAAAATCTTGCTCCCAGGGGGTGTGAACCCGTAGCGAGGGGGCACGCGAGGTTCAGGCCCCGCCGCGTTCCCCCGTCGCGGCGGGGCTTTCCGCTGCCTCGCGGGCGAGCCGGTCCGTCACGTCGAGGAATATCTGGTCCGCCTCGGGCACCGTCCGGGCGATGGACTGCTTGATACGGACGGCGACCTCCTCCACGCGCTCGCTGTCCAGGCCGGGCACCAGGTCGACGCGGGCGGCCACCAGAGCCGTGTCGAGGCCCGTCTTCATCGTGAACAGCGCTTCCACACTGTCGATCTCCGGCTGGGCCCGCAGCAGCGACTCGATCCGCCCGCTCGACTCCGGGTCCGCCGCCTCGCCGATCAGCTGGTCGCGGGCGTCACGGCCCAGCCGGAAGGCCACGTAGACCAGCAGCGCGCCGATCGCGAGCGAGGCGGACGCCTCCCACACCACCTGGCCGGTGACCATGTGCAGGGCCATGCCCACGATGGCCAGGGTGACGCCGAGCACCGCGGTGCCGTCCTCGGCGACGACCGTCCGCAGTGCCGGATCGCGCATCCCGGCACCGGCGCCGCCCTGCCGGCGCACCTGGTAGAGCGCCCGCAGCAGCGAACCGCCCTCCGCGAGAAGGGCGATCCCGAGCACGATCAGGCCGGCCACATAGCCGCCGAGTTCCTCCTCCGCACCGCTCGTCAGGGCCTCGAAACCCTGGAAGAAGGAGAAACAGCCACCCATGACAAAAATGCCGACGGCCGCGAGGAGCGACCAGAAGAACCGCTCCTTGCCGTAGCCGAAAGGGTGACGCCGGTCGGCGGGACGGCGGCTGCGGCGCAGCGCCGCGAGCAGGAACACCTCGTTCAGGCTGTCGGCCACCGAGTGGGCCGCCTCGGACAGCAGGGCGGGCGACCCCGCCGCCAGGCCGCCGATGGCCTTGGCCACCGCGATCACCAGATTGGCTGCGAGCGCCACCAGCACGGTGACGCGGGTCCTGCGATCACTTCCTTCATCAGTCACCCACGCCGATTGCCCCGGTCGGCGGTGCTCACACCGTGCCGTCGGCGGAAAACGGGGAACGCGTTCACCAGGGTCCACGTAGGGCAAGGAGGTCACCCCCATGAGCCGCGACGACGGCGACGACGGCAACACCGGCTACGGAAGGAGGACGTTCAAACGGTCCAGGGCACACTTCGCGGACCGCATCGCCGCGGACGGCCGGGACGGCTGGCCGGTCGAGGCCGGCCGCTACCGTCTGGTCGTCAGCCGCGCCTGCCCGTGGGCGAGCCGGTCACTGGTCTCGCGGCGGCTGCTCGGCCTGGAGGACGCTCTGTCCCTGGCCGTCACCGACCCGATCCAGGACGACCGCAGCTGGCGCTTCACCCTCGACGAGGACGACCGCGACCCGGTCCTCGGCATCCGCTATCTCAGCGAGGCCTACGACCGGCGCGAGAGCGACTACCCCGGCGGTGTCAGTGTGCCGGCGATCGTGGACGTGCCCAGCGGCCGGCTGGTGACCAACGACTACCAGCAGCTCACCCTCGACCTCGCGACCGAGTGGACGGCCCTGCACCGGGACGGCGCGCCCGACCTGTACCCGGACAAGCTGCGCGACGAGATCGACGAGGTGATGGCGGGCGTCTACGAGGACGTCAACAACGGTGTCTACAAGGCGGGTTTCGCCACCGGGCAGGAGGAGTACGAGGCCGCCTGCTCGGGTGTGTTCCGGCGGCTGGAGCTGCTCGCGGAGCGGTTGGAGCGGCAGCGCTACCTCGTCGGCGACACGATCACCGAGGCGGACATCCGGCTGTTCACCACGCTGGTGCGTTTCGACGCGGTCTACCACGGTCACTTCAAGTGCAACCGCTGGAAGCTGACGGAGAACCAGGTGCTGTGGGCGTACGTCCGCGACCTGTACCAGACCCCCGGGTTCGGCGACACCGTCGACTTCGACCACATCAAGCGCCACTACTACCAGGTGCACACCGGCATCAATCCGACCCGCATCGTCCCCCTGGGCCCGGACCTGTCCGGCTGGCTGACCCCCCACCACCGCGAGGAACTGGGCGGCCGGCCGTTCGGCGACGGCACACCGCCCGGGCCGGTCCGCGCCGAGGAGCGGATCCCGGCGGCGCACACCCCCTGACCGCTTCGACCCCTCAGCTACCAAGGAGTTCCCGTGGCAAAGAAGAAGAAGATGTCCCTCGCGTACCAGCCCCTCGGGTTCGTGCTCGGCTGGTCGGGCGGCTGGCTGGCCGGGCTCGCCTTCCGCAAGACGTGGATGGCGATCCGGAACGAGGAGGACGCGCCCGACGCTCTGGACAAGGACCGCGGCTGGGGCGAAGTGCTGCTGGCCGCCGCGATCCAGGGCGCCATCTTCGCGGTGGTGCGCAGCGCCGTGGACCGCGCGGGTGCCAAGGCCATCGAGCGTTCGACCGGCACCTGGCCGGTCGGCGAGAAGGGCGGCCGGGACTGACAGCGACGCGGCCCCGCCCGGCACCGTACCGGGCGGGGCCGTCCTGTGCGCTCGGCCGTCCTGCTGGATCGTCTTCACGGGTGGGCGCGACTCGGGGCGCAGGACGGCGGGCAGGCCCTTGGGCCTGTCGGCACCGGGCGTACGCCGCGCTCAGCCCTGCTTGGGTGCCGTCGGAGCGGTGCGGCGCAGGGTGAAGGAGTGGCCCGCCGGGTCGGCGTAGCCGCGCTCCTCCAGGGGGCCCGAGGGCTCCTTGGCCTCCAGGGGGCGGCCGCCGAGGCTGATGACGCGGCGTTCGACCGCGTCGAGATCGTCGACCACGAACTCCAGGTGGGCCTGGAGGGAGTTCTCGGGACGCGGCCAGCTGGGCGGGGTCGCGTTGACGTCCCGGCGCAGTGCGATCCGGAAGCCGTCGGCGCTCTTGATCTCCACCCGGTTGGCGGTGGCGTCCGACTCCTCCCCCTCCAGCAGTTCCTTGTAGAACACGGCGAGCTTCTCGGGCTCGGCGCAGTCGAGCACGAGGACCCCCGCTTTCACCAGTGCCATGTCTCCTCCGCAGGATTCGGCCGCGGGGCGGTCGTGCCCCGCGGGTCCGTACCATGCGGATATCCCGGCCCGGCCGATTCAGTCGGACTTCAACCACCGTCCGTCACGCATGAGTTCACGGCCGTCGAGTTCATCGGCCTCCCGCCAGGCCTGCACCCGCCGCGGCACGACACGGAAGTAGAGGTACGGCGTGGCGAGCCGGCGGGGGTCGAACCCGGTCTTGGCGGCGAAGAGTTCGGCGTCCTGCTCGGTCAGCTCACCGGGCTGGACGGTCTCCACCGTGCCTTCCACCATGACCACGTCACGGGTCGGCCCGATGCCCACGCGGGCCCGGCCGGACGCGGCGAGGTTGCGTCCGGTGGGGCTGGACGCGGGCGTGGCGAACAGCAGGTACGAGCCGTTCCAGAGGAAGGACAGCGGGACGAGGTAGGGCGTCCCCGACGCGCCGTCGGCCGTGGCGACCCAGGCGTCCACGTCGTGGTCCAGGCGGTGCAGGGTGTCCTTCTTGCGCTGCTCGGTGCTGCGTACGGGTACGGACGTCATCGTCGGTGCGCCTCCTGGTCGGTCGTCGAACGGACTTCGACCAGTGTGGCGTTCCGCGGCTCCGGAGGCTCGGTGGACGAGCCGGTACCGGGTGAGGGGCGAGGGAGTATACGCAGCTCACGCGCTTCGGGCAGTAACGGAGATCACGGCAGGGTCACGGAATGGCTCATTCACGTCATGGGCAGCCTCGTACCGCTTCTCGGTTCAACTTTCGGACTGCGAAGCCCAGTTCGAGTGTGCGGACGGTCACGGCACCGTCCGCTCGTAGGGGTGGGGGGACTCTGCGTTCCGTCTCCCGAAAGGAAACGCATGCCTCAGGACGTCCGGTTCGACCTGCCCTTCGAGACCCCGGTCAGCCACCCACACGCCTCGGGCGATGCAGCGCATCTCGGATCCAGGGGTCGCGCTACGTCTGACGGGCCACGAGTGCTTCCTGATCAGCACGGCTGAGGCGGCGATGCAGGTGCTCGCCTCGCAGCAGGAGTGCCGTCGTCGCAGCAGTCGCGCCCCCCGCGGTCGTTCGTAGCAGAAGCCGTAGCCGGTCGCGTGAGTCCGGCTGTCCGGCGAGGCCGTCGCGGAAAGTACACAAGATTCCCGGGCACGGCCGGTCGACGACCGCGGTCGGTCGGTGCCGTTGCCAGGACCACAGCTCATTGGGAGACCGGTGTGAAATCTCGAGTCGCAGGTGCTGTTCCGAAGGCGTCCGCCGACAGCTCGCTCCCGGCGCAGACAAGCGCCCAGCTCCACCCCACGGAGGCGGGGAACAGCCTGGCCCGCCTCCTGCTGAAACACATCAAGGTGAGCACGGAGCAGTACCGAAGGTCCCAGAACGCCGCTCAGCAGCGGCTGAACGCATTCGGCTCCCCCCACTCCAGCACCACGCTGCAGGTGGAGGGAGCCCTCCATCTGGCGCGGCCCGCGTTCCTCCCGCCCGACGAGGAGGGCTACGCCAGGCTGAGGCACCTCGACACGAGCCTGCGCATGATCGAAGCAGCCTTCCCCCAGGTCGGCACCGACATCGAGGTCTGCAGACTGACCTGCGCGATGCTGGAAGGGGCCTGGCGGAGCCGGGCAATCACCCCGTCGCGCGAGGAGGAACAGACAAGCGTCTGCGCCTGCCCGTTGTGCCGTCGGCTGCCCACGCCCCCCGCACGTACGCTGGACGACTACCGCTGGCGGCAGAGCGCCGGCCGCCCCCTCACCGTCAAGACCTGGCCACACCGCCGGGAGCTCGACAGCGTCCTGACCGGTGGATGGTCCTGGACCCGGCAGATGAACGACCTCGAACGAGACCTCGGCCACCGCCACCGCTTCGAGGACGACATCCTCGTCTTCCACGAATACAAACGCGTGGTCGACACTATCGACACCACGCGCCTCACCCAACACGTCGAAGGCCGCCTGGCCGAGAATTTCAGCACCAACAGCGCACGGGCCCTGGTCTCCGGACTCTTCGCGGCCCACAAGCGATCCGTCGACGAGTACTGGCTCCAACAGCACGACGCGGGCGGCGTCACGCTCCCCCAGACCAACCCGCTCGACCAGGGCGCCTACTCAGCCCTGCAGATGCTGGACTGCCTGTTCTGGCACGTGGCCCCCGACACCGAACTCTGGCAGGAGGAGAACCTCGCCTCCCTGCTGCTGTGCCGCGTCATCGACGACATGGCCGATGTACGGGCCGACGCCCTCACCGGCGAGATCAGCAACTTCTGGCTCGCCGACATGCCCACCCACACCAAGGCGCTCTACGCCGCCTGCGCGATAGCCCTCGTCAAGTACGGCTGCACGCCCGAGGCCCACAGCCCGATGTGGAACACCTGGCTGCTGACCACCACCATCGTCTGGATGGGGCTCACGGGCCGCCACGCCCTGTGGTTCGACGGCATCACCCAGGGCCTCCCCCCGGCCGAGGAGTGCCCGCTGTGCGACCTGCAGCCCAACCCGTGCACCGGCATCCTCACCCACGGCACCACCCTCACCTTCGCCCCGCGGCCCACCGCACCTGCACTGAGCGCCCGGACCGCCGAGCTGTCCGCACGCTGTCGAGCCCAGTTCCCCCGGACATGGCCCCTCTTCGACGCCGAGCTCCATGCCTTCGAGGCACTGCACGGCCCCTGGTCCGGCGACACGGACAGCACCTGGGAGATCCTGCGCCGCACCTACATCGCCGCCGTTGAGGCATCCCGCGACGCACCCTCGCCGGACCGCGCCCGTCATGTCCAGCAAGACGCCGGCGTAGTCGGATCCGAGAGGTTCCACGCCCTGCACGACCCTCAGACCGGAAGGGAGGACACCGCACTGCTCGCCTACATGTTCGGCTGTGCCCACCCGCATTTCCTCTGGAACGCCACGGGATACCGTCCCACGGGCGTCGCGGGCGACTGGCTCGACGGCTGACGCCTCACCCCTGAAGGCCCGGGCCGTGCCCAGAACGGCCCGGGCCGAAGGGCGATGAAGAGGACGACGTCGCGGCACCGCGAGGCCTCCCCGGACGCAGCTCGGTCGACGGCCCGCTGAGCGTGTGAGCCACCGCCTGCACCCACGCACGGCGTTGCCCGGCCGGAAACCGGCCGGGCAACAGGCTGCCGACGTGGCCTAGACGGTGAACTCGACCGGCAGGCTGTCCAGCCGGGACTCCCACGTGGAGGCGGTCGAGCCGAGTTCTTCCGGCGGTACGGCCAGGCGCAGGTCCGGCAGCCGGTGCAGCAGGACGTCCACGCCGACCTCGATGATGGACTGACCGATGGTCTGCCCCGGGCACTCGTGCGGTCCGGCGCTGAACGCCAGATGCGACTGGTTGCCCTGCACGGCGACGGCCGAGTCGGGCCGTACCTCCGGGTCGAGGTTGCCGGCGGCCAGGCCCAGGATGAGCAGCTCTCCCTCCTGGACGTGATGGCCTCCGAGCTCCAGGTCGGCGGTCGCGAACCGGCCCGGCAGCACGGACAGCGGTGGGATGTCCCACATGACCTCTTCCACCACCGAGGAGATGTTCAGCTCCCCGCTGACCAGACCGGACAGCCGGGCGGCGTCGGTGAGGACCCGTTGCAGGACCCGGGCCAGCAGGTTGCTGGTGGTGGTGTGGGCGGCGATCAGCACCAGGCGCAGATGGCTGACGACCTCGTCGTGGTCGAGGCCGGCCGGGTGCTCCAGCAGGGCCGTGGCGAAGTCGGAGCCCGGCTCGGCCCGCTTGCGCTCGGCGAGTTCCCCGAGGATCTGCATGATCCGGTCGTTGTGCTCGAGGGCGCCCTCACCACCCTTGAAGACCTGGGCGCACGACTCGATCAGGCGCAGCCCGTCCGCCGCGGGTAGGCCCAGCATCCTGGTCAGCACGAGCATCGGCAGTTGCTCGGCGTAGTCGGCCACGAGGTCGGCGCTTCCGGCGTCGACGAACGCGTCGATCCGCTTGTTCGCGAAGTGCGTGACGTGCCGCCGGACGCCCCGGGTGGT
Source organism: Streptomyces luteogriseus (assembly GCF_014205055.1). Lineage (NCBI taxonomy): Bacteria > Bacillati > Actinomycetota > Actinomycetes > Kitasatosporales > Streptomycetaceae > Streptomyces > Streptomyces luteogriseus. The sequence continues at coordinate 8,124,038 of NZ_JACHMS010000001.1, read as the reverse complement.
CGCCGCCTGCAACCCGTCGGTGACGGCGCCGCGCAGCCTGCGGTGCGGTTCGCCGTCCTGGGACACACAGTCGGGGCGCCAGCCGACCATCGGCATGATCGGCGAGGTCTCCTCGATCCGGCCCTCCCGCCAGTCCCGCCAGATCCTCGCGTCCCGGCTGAACTGGCGGGGGTTGTCGAGCACCCGCCGGTTGTCGCGGTAGCCGAGCACCAGCCAGGCGGGTACGTCGCCTTCGAGCAGGACCGGCGCGACCGAGCCGTGCTCCTTGCGCAGCCGCTCGTAGATGCCCATCGGGTCGGTCGCGGCGTCCGGGCCGTACAGCCGGGTCAGGTCGGCCCCGTGATGGGCGACGGGGCAGCCCCGCACGGCCTGGAGTCCGGATTCGGTCGAGTCGTTCATCGGGGCTCCAGGGCCACGGCCGAGCGTTGCTTCAGATGGTGGATCAGTGCGACCAGGACGTCCCGGCTGGAGGCCCGGTCACGGGCGTCGAAGGCCACGACCGGGGTGTGCTCGGGTATGTCCAGGGCGTCCCGGATCTCCTCGACCGGGTAGTTCCCCGAGTCGGGGAAGACGTTCAGCGCGACCACGAAGGGGACTTCCAGCCGTTCCATCTCCTCGATCGCCCGGAAACTGGACTCCAGGCGGCGCGTGTCCACCAGGACGACGGCGCCGAGGGCCCCCTTGAACAGCCCGTTCCACAGGAACCAGAAGCGTTCCTGCCCGGGCGTGCCGAACAGGTACAGCACCAGGCTCTCGTTGATGCCGATCTTGCCGAAGTCCAGGCTGACGGTGGTCTGCGTCTTGTCGGCGACGCCGATGAGATGGTCGACGTCGGCACTGGCCTGGGTGAGGGTCTCCTCGGTGGTGAGCGGCTTGATGTCGCTGACCGACCGGACCATCGTGGTCTTCCCGGTGCCGAACCCGCCGGCGATCATCACCTTCACCGAACGGGTGTCCCCGGCCGAGCCTCCGGGTTGGTCAAAGCCTTTCAAGTCCACTCAGTACCTCCTCAAGGAGCGCGAGGTCGGGCCCGCGGCCGGCTTCGTGTGCCGGGATGGGGTTACGGGCTTCGACGCGACCTGCGTCCAGCAGGTCCGACAGCAGCACCGCGAGAATGTTGAAGGGGAGCCCGAGGTGAGCGCCGAGCTCGGCGACCGACAGCGGGTCGCGGCAGCGGCGGAGGATCTCCTCGTGCTCGTGCTGCATGCCCGGTAACGGGGCGGCGCGGGAGACGACGAGGGTCGCCACGTCGAGGCTCGACGCCGAACCGCCCGGTCCGCTGCGCCCGCCGGTGAGGACGTAGTAGCGCTCGAGACCGGACGGGTCCGACGGTCTGCGGGGAGCACTCATCCAGAGTGCTCCTCCAGGCGCGGAGTGGTGCCGAGGAGTTCACCCATCCTGCGGGCCAGGTCCCTCATCTGGTGACCGAGCAGGCCCTGGTCGAGGCCTTCCCTGGCGAGGACGCCGAGGTACGTCTCCACGCCCGCGCGCACGACGAAGAGGTGCCCGCCGTCCACCTCGATCATCGCGAGGCGCAGCTGCCCGGCGTACTTGGGGAACTGTTCGGCGACCGGCTGGGCGAGGGCCTGCAGGCCGGCCACCACGGCGGCGAAGCGGTCGACGTCGTCGGGGTCTTCGGCGCCGTAGGAGGTGATGGCCTTGCCGTCGCTGGAGGCCACGAGGGCGAAGCGGATCTCCTGGATGCTCTCGACGAGATCGCGGAGCGCCCAGCTCACATCTGTTCCTTGTTGCGTCATGGGACTAGTCGCTCTCTTCGGTGCGGTGCTCGGTGTACTCGCGGCCGGCGAGGGTGTCGCGGTCGCCGGCCGCCTCGGTGGCCTCCGCCGCGTCGCGTCCGGCGGTGGCGAAGGCGGCGAGACCCGAGAAGGACGCGTCCGGCGGGACGGCGGCCACCGGGCCCCGGTCGGTCCGCTCGGCCGGCCTGGGCGCCTCCGTCTCGCTCCGCTTGCTGCGGCGCCGGGGCAGTCCACCGGGCGTGGTCTCCCCGGCCTCCGCCTGCGCGGCCCGTGGTTCGGGCACGGTGGCCGTCTCGCGAGCCGGGGCCGCGGTGGCGGTGCGGGCCTGCGGGGCGGGCGCGGACGGCGCGGTCGCGGCCGTGGGCAGCGGGCTGAAGTACTTGTGCGGGACCACGATCACCACGGAGGTACCGAGCCACGGCGAGTCCGCGAAGGTGACGCGGATGCCGTAGCGGCGGGCAAGGGCGCCGACGACGCGCAGGCCGATGCTGGCGTCCTCGGTGATGCCGCCGAGTCCGGCGCCGGGCGCGGTGCCCGCGAGGGCGTGTTCGGCCTCGCGCTTCTTCTCCTCGCTCAGCCCCTTGCCGGAGTCCTGGATCTCGATGCCGACGCCGTTGGGGACCTCCTTGCCGGAGATGAGCACCGGCTCGGTGGGCGGCGAGTAGCGGGCCGCGTTGTCCAGCAGGTGGGCCAGGACCAGCGTGAGGTGGTCGACGAGGCCGCCGTCGACGCCGAGTTCGGGCAGGTGGCGCACCTGGATCCGGTGGAAGTCCTTGATCCGGCCGATGCCGCCGCGCACGACGCTGAGCAGCCGCTGGGGCTCCTGCCACTGGCGGCCGGGCCGGTCGGAGCCGCCGAGCACTCCGATGCTCGCGGCGAGCGAGTCGGCGGGGCCGAGCTCCTGGTCGAGCTCCATGAGACCGCGGGCGACGGCCGGCAGCCGGCCGTGCTCGCCCTGCATCTCGTGCAACCGGCCGCGGAGCTTGCTGGTGAGGACGTGGATGCGGTTGCCGATGCTGATCACGGCCTGCTCGGCGGAGGTGGAGCGGTCGAACTCCGCCTCCAGCCCGATCAGGGAGGTGCGCAGCAGCTTGCGCAGTTCGGCCTGGAGTTCCGAGCCGACCTTGGCGCACTGGCTGACCGTGGGCAGCAGGTCGTCGATGGCGTCGCCGGCGCGCAGCTTCTCCATCGCGGCGGGCAGCTGCTCGTCGGCGAGCCGGGCGACCGCGGCGAGCTGGTGGGACAGCTGCTCCTGCCAGACCTCGGCCTGGTCTGCGAGCTGGGCCTCGTAGGACGTGGCCTGCTCGGCCAGCCGTTCCTCATAGGCCCGGGACCGTTCGGTGAGCTGTGACTCGTAGGTGGCGCTCTGGTCGGCGAGCTGCGTCTCGTACGTGGCGCTCTGGTCGGCCAGGCGCCGCTCGTACGTCGCGCTCTGCTCGTTGAGCTGCGCTTCCAGGCCGGCACGCTCGGCGGCGAACTTGCGTTCGAGTCCCGCCATATGCTGCTGCCACTGCTGGTTGTGCTCGGCCTGCGTGGCGCGGAAGGAACCCTCCGCCCGGTGCAGTTGGGACCGGGTGCGCAGCAGCAGGCGTACACACACGGCGCTGGCAGCCGTCGCCGCGACTCCGGCGACGGCCACGGTTATTCGCTCCGAGCTCATGAACGTGGCGGCAACGGTCCCGCCTCCCAAGCCCAGCGGCATCAACCACCAGCTGTACCAGGCGACAGGGGCCCGCGCCGCCGGTGGCGGAGTGGCGAGTTCCATCTGCATCCTTCGAAGCAACACGAACGAACAGGGGGGGTGTGGATCGCACTCATGAGTACGCACCGCGAGTCGATCGGACGCGATCGCGTCAACTCGCAGCGCCGATTGGAACCTTATCGGGTTTGGACCCGAAAGGATCAACCGCGACCACCCGCCGGAGGTGAGGGTTCCGTCACGCTCTGACAGAAGACAACAGGTCGACAAATGGCTTTGCTGTCAATGGAATTGGCGGCGCGTCAGGCCTGCGGCAGGCCGCGGACCGTGACGTACGCCGAGGTCGCGGAGGTCAGCGGGCGGTCTGGAACGTGCGGCGGTAGGCCTGCGGGGAGACCCCGATCGCCGCGTTCAGGTGCTGCCGCAGGGATGCGCCGGTCGCGAAGCCGACCCGGCCGGCGATCTGATCCACGGTCAGGTCACTGGATTCGAGCAGGTGCCGGGCCCGGACCACGCGCTGCTGGATCAGCCAGCGGCCGGGACTCAGGCCCACCTCGTCGTGGAAGCGGCGGGCGAAGGTGCGCTGGCTCATCCGGGCGTGGCCGGAGAGATCGGCGAGAGTCAGCGGTTCGTCGAGGCGCTCCAGGGCCCAGGCTCGGGTGCCGGCGGTGCTCGCGGCGCCCTGCTCGGGGACGGGCTGCTCGATGTACTGGGCCTGGCCGCCGTCCCGGAAGGGCGGGACGACACAGCGGCGGGCGACGCTGTTGGCCAGCTTGCTGCCGTGGTCCTTGCGGACGAGATGCAGGCAGATGTCCACACCGGAGGCGGCCCCGGCGGAGGTGAGGAACGGATGGTCGTCGACGAACAGCACGTCCGGGTCGAGGTCGACACGCGGGAACATGCGCCGGAACCGGTCGGCGACCTGCCAGTGGGTGGTCGCCCGGCGGCCGTCGAGGAGGCCGGCGGCGGCGAGGACGAAGGCGCCGGTGCAGATCGAGACGATGCGGGTGCCGGGGCGGATGAGCGCGAGCGCGGCCAGGACGTCGTCGGACACCTCGTCGGCCAGGTGGGCGGGCGCCACGGGCGCGATCACCACCGTGCCGGCCGTGGCCAGGGCTTCGGGGCCGTGCTCCACGGTGACGCCGAAGTCCGCGTTGGTGCGCACCGGACGGCCGTCGACCGAGCAGGTGAGGACCTCGTAGCGGTCATCGGCCGCGCCGAGGATCCGGCTGGGGATGCCCAGCTCGAAGGGATAGACCCCGTCCAGGGCCAGGACCACCACTCGCTCACGCCGCATGGCACGATCTTATCGAATGTTGGCAATCTTGCCATTGGCGGGCGGTGTGGGGGACGGCACGCTGGTTGACCATGAGCACACAGAACACGATGCGAGCCATCAGCCAGGACGTCCTCGGCGGTCCCGAGGTCTTGAAGGAAGTGGAGATCGAGCGCCCGGTACCGAAGCCGAACGAGGTACTGGTCCGGGTGCGGGCCGCGGGGGTCAACCCGACCGACTGGAAGCACCGCGCGACCGGCGGGTTCCTGGGCGAGCCGCCCTTCGTCCTCGGCTGGGACGTCTCCGGGGTGGTGGAGGCGGTCGGCATCGGCGTCGTGGCCTTCGCGCCCGGTGACGAGGTCTTCGGCATGCTGCCCTATCCCTATGGCCACGGCTCGCACGCCGAGTACGTCATCGCCCCCGTCCGCGCCCTGACCCGGAAGCCGGCCGCCGTCGACCACACCCAGGCGGGCGCGCTTCCGCTGGTCTCGCTCACCGCCTGGCAGGCGCTGACCGAGCACGCGGGCCTCCGGCCGGGGCAGCGGGTGCTGATCCATGCCGCGGCCGGCGGGGTCGGGCATGTGGCGGTGCAGATCGCCAAGGCGCGCGGCGCGTACGTGGTCGGCACGGCGAGCGCGGGCAAGCACGCGTTCCTGCGCGAGATCGGCGTCGACGAGACGATCGACTACCGCGAGACGGACGTCACCGAGGCCGTGAAGGACGTCGACGTCGTGCTGGACACGATCGGCGGGGACACCTCTCTGCGCTCGCTGCGCGTGCTGCGCCCCGGCGGCGTCCTGGTGTCGATCCTCCCGGGCGGCTCGGACGAGCTCTACGAGGAGGCCGAGCGGCTCGGCGTCCGGGCGCTGCGGATGCTGGTGGACGCCGACCGCGGCGGCATGGAGGCGATCGCGGACCTGGCCGGGGCGGGGAAGCTGCGCGCCACGATCGCCGGCACCTTCCCCCTGGCCGGAGCCGCCGAGGCACACACCCTCGGCGACACCGGCCGTACGACGGGGAAGCTGGTGCTGCTGAACGACTGAACCGGCACCGGGCGGGCGGTGTCAGAACGTCAGGACCGGCTTGATCGTCTTGCCGGACCGCATGTCCTGGACCGCCCGGTCGATGTCCTCGAAGGGGTAGGTGCCGATCAGGCGGTGCAGCGGGAGCCGGCCGTTCTTCACCAGGTGGACCAGGGCCGGGATCATGGTCCGGGTCTCGCTGTCGCCGAGGGTGAGACCGACGATCCGCTTGCCGCCGAGGAGGCCGTTGACGTCCAGGGCGACCTCGGTACCGAAGGGCGGGGCGCCGACGACGACCAGGGTGCCGCGGGCGGCGAGCGCGTCGACGCCCTGCCGCAGGACACCGACATGGCCGGTGGTCTCCACCACCCCGTCCGCGCCCTGCCCGCCGGTGATCTCCGCGAGGGCCCGGAGAAGGTCCGTCCCGCTCGTGTCGACGGTGTGGGTGGCGCCCAGCTCCGCCGCGAGGGCCAGGCGTTCGGCGACCCGGTCGACGGCGACGATCCTGGTGGCCGGGGACAGGGCGGCCGCCATCACCGCCGACAGGCCGACCGCTCCGGCCCCCAGGACGACGACCGTGCCGCCGGTCTCCGGCTTCAGGACGTTCCACACGGCCCCGACCCCGGTCTGCACGCCGCAGCCCAGCGGGGCGATCGACTCCAGCGGCACATCCGGGTCGACCTTGACCAGGCTGCGCTCGTCGGCCAGCGCCAGCTCCGCGAAGGAGGACTGGCCGAAGAAGTGGCCGCCCAGGCTCACGCCGTCCCGGCTGATCGTGCTCGTCCCGTCGGCCCGGCCGCCGCCGAGCAGGTTCAGCGGCAGCCAGGTCGCGCAGTACGCGGGATGCCCGCCGCGGCAGTTGCGGCAGTCGCCGCAGGAGGTGAAGGAGAGCAGCACGTGGTCGCCCGGCGCGACGCCGGTGACGGCGGGGCCGACGGCTTCGACGACGCCCGCGCCCTCGTGGCCCAGGACACCGGGCAGCGGGAAGGGCAGTCCGCCGCTCGCCACCCCCAGGTCGGTGTGGCACAGGCCGGTGGCGACCATGCGGACCAGCGCCTCGTGCGGGCCCGGCGCGTCGAGGACGACGTCGGAGAGGGTGAAGGGCGCGCCGCCGGACTCGACGACCGCGGCTCGGGTGGGTGTGGACATCGCGATGGCTCCTTGACGGTGTCTCAGTCGAGCGAGACGACGACGGACTTGACCTTGGTGTAACCGGCGAGTGCCTCGGGCCCGTACTCGCGGCCGTAGCCGGAGTCCTTCACCCCGCCGAAGGGCACCGCGGGGTCGAGCATCGCCCAGTCGTTGATCCAGACGATGCCGGCCTGGAGCCGGTCGGCGACCCGGTGGGCGCGGGCGAGGTGGCTGGTCTGGACGCCCGAGGCCAGGCCGTACGGCGTGGAGTTGGCGAGGGCGACGGCCTCGTCCTCGTCGTCGAAGGGCTGCACGGTGAGGACCGGCCCGAAGATCTCCTCCTGGATCACCCGGGAGTCGTTCGCCAGGTCGGCGATGACGGTGGGCTTGTAGTAGTAGCCGCCGTCGAGGTCGAGCCGCTCGCCGCCGCAGACGATGCGGGCGCCCTCCAGGCGGGCCAGGGCGACGTACTCCTCGACCTTCTTCAGGTGCTTCTCTGCGGCCATCGGGCCGATGACCGTGGCCGGGTCGCGGGGGTCGCCGACCGGCACACCGGGCACGGCCTCGGCGAGGATGCCGAGCAGGGTCGGGTACACCGAGCGGGCCACCAGCAGGCGCGGGCCACCCATGCAGAACTGGCCGGTGTTGAAGACGAATCCCTTGATGACCGAGCCGACCGCCTTCTCCAGGTCGGCGTCCTCGAAGACGATGTGGGCGGCGTTCCCGCCGAGTTCCATGGTGACGGGCTTCAGCGCCTCCCCGGCGACGCTCGCCACGTGCCGGCCGATCGCTGTGGAACCGGTGAAGGCGACCTTGTCCACACCCCGGTGCCGCAGCAGCGCCTCCCCCGCCACCGGGCCGGTGCCGGTCACGACGTTGACCACGCCGTCGGGGACGCCGGCCTCCTGGAGCAGCCGGGCCATGTACAGGGCGCTGAGCGGTGTCTCGTCGGCCGGCTTGTGGACGACCGTGTTGCCGGCCGCCAGCGCCGGGGCGAGCTTCGAACCGGCCAGGATCAGTGGGAAGTTGAACGGGGTGATCGCGGCGACCACGCCCAGGGGCTCGCGCTTGGTGTAGGCGAGGGCGTTCATGGGGAGATCGCGCAGTGCCCCGTCCTGGCTCTGGGCGAGATGGGCGTAGTACTCGTAGTCGTTGGCGGCGTTGGTGACGTCGACCGCGCCGCACAGCGTGATCGGCTTGCCGACGTCGAGGCTCTCCAGTGCGGCGAGCTCGTCGGCGTTCTCCCGGATCAGCTGCGCGACGCGCTGCAGCACCCGGCCGCGCTCGCGGCCGCTCAGTCCGGACCATGCGCCGTCGTCGAAGGCCTCGCGGGCGGCGCGTACGGCCGCGTCGACGTCGGCGGGGCCCGCCTCGGCGACGGTGGTGACGGCCCTGCCCCGGGAGGGGTCGATCACCTCGGTGCGCGCCCCGTCCGCGGCCTCGTGCCAGCGGCCCCCGATGAACAGCTGCCCGGGTGTGCTCTCGAAGGTGGTCATCGCCACTCCTCAGCGTCGTCGCCAAGATTTCAACAAACAGGTTTCCTGTCTGTGCGCAGTCTCTTTACGGACAGGTTTCCTGTCAATGGTCTAGCCTGCCTCCATGCTCGACACACCGGTGACCAAGGCGTCCCCCTCCCTGCTCTACATGGTCAAGCAGGTGGAGCTCGTCGTGCGCTCCCATCTGGACGAGCTGGTCAGACCCTCCGGGATCACCGCTCTGCAGTACACGGCGCTGACCGTGCTCGAACGGCACGACGGGCTGTCCGCGGCCCAGCTGGCGCGCGACTCCTTCGTCACCGCCCAGTCCATCGCGGACCTGGTCCGTTCCCTGGAGGGCCGCGGACTCGTGCTCCGGGAGCGCAATCCCCGCAACCGCCGGGAGCTGCTGATCCTGCTCACCGACTCCGGCCGTGAGCTGCTGGCCCGGCATGCCGGGCCCGTCCGGGAACTGGAGGAGCGGATGGTGCACGACCTCACCGCGCACCAGACCGAGCAGTTCCGTCAAGCGCTCACCAAGGCCTGGCACGCCCTGTCGTAGCTGCGCCGGGCCGCCGCTACGCGCCCCCGGAATCACGCCCGCGTACGCCCCGGCGTGAACGTCGGCCAACTCGGCCGGAATTCAAAGACATATGTCAATCGAACATGCTCAAATTCACTCGTTGGAGGGTAACTTGCAGAGCGGGGAACGGCGTTGAGGCCGTCGCCCCTCCCCACGCACGGAGCAGGCTGGAGGCGATCTCGTCGTGCGGCAGGAACCTGCACCGCTCACCCGGCATCTGCGCGTCCGTCAGGAACGGGGACACACGGTGCTGGAGTTCCGCGGCGAGATCGACCTCGCCGCGGCCGCGGAGATCTCCCCGCACCTGGACCGGGAGACCGACCGCCCCGCCGCCCGGATCGTGATCGACCTCAGCCGGATCGACTTCTTCGACTGCTCGGGACTGCGACTGCTGTACCGGGCCCGCAGCCGGGTGCTCGACCGGCGGGGCCATGTGCTCCTCGTCTGCGCGCACCCGCTGACGCTGCGCGTCCTGCGGATCACCGGCCTGTCCCGGCTGCTGCCTCCGCAGCCGACGCTGGACGCCGCCCTGGAGCAGCCCGAGGCGACGTCCCGCCCCTGACGGACGCGCGCCCCGCGTGCTTCCACCGGAGTCGTCCCATCCTCAACTCGGCGGTCTGGCAGGAGGTGTGGCGGGCATCCGGACAGTAGGAAGGAGGGCCGTCGCATGACGACTCCCGTCAAGCGCCTCCCCAGGCGCATGCCCGGCTGGGCGAAGGTGGTGGCCGCACTCGTGCTGGTGCTGGTCGTGTTCTTCGCCGGGCTCCGGCTGAGCGTGCTCCCGGGTTTGAAGGACCTGTTCGGCACCGAGACGCACGACCGGTCCGGTCCCGCGCTGCTGAAGTCCATCCAGGACATCAGCCGCTACGACGCCGCCTCCGGCAACTTCCAGGTCGTCGTGGACCTGGAAAAGGATGCCAAGCTCCTGCCCGACGCGATCCGCGGCACCCGCACCCTGTACGTGGGCGCCGGCACCGTCGACGCCTATGTCGACCTGGGCAAGATCGGCGAGAACGACGTGAAGGTCAACGGCGACCGCACGTCCGCCACGCTCCGGCTGCCGCACGCGCAGCTGGGCAAGCCCGCCCTCGACCCCGACCGCTCCTACGCGGTCTCCAAGCAGCGTGGTCTCTTCGACCGCCTCGGCGACCTCTTCTCGGACAACCCCAACGGGGAGCAGGCCGTGCAGAAGCTCGCGGTGCGGCACATCGGCGACGCGGCGAAGGAGAGCGAGCTGACCGCGCGCGCCGAGTCGAACACCACCGGCATGCTCGAAGGCCTGCTGCGCTCCCTTGGCTTCAAGGAGGTGCGTGTCTCGTACGGGAGCTGAGCAGCTCCCACGGTGATGGGGCCCGGGGCCCGGCACGATCGCTGCCGGGCCCCTCGCCGGACCCCGTCGTCCCGTAGCCGTCGCCTTCCTCGGGTGCCCGCGGCCGGCGGCCGAGGACCACCCGGGCGGCGACGCGCAGCACCGCCACCACGGTGAGCGCGCTCGCACAGCCCGGTGAGCGCGGCGCCCACGGGTTCCTCCGCGACGGACTTGCCGAGCGCGGTGGCGAAGGGGGCGGTCCGGCGAGGCCGAGACCGCCGAGGGGTTGGTCCACGGCGGCGTTCCCCTCCCCCGTGTGTCCGCGGCTCGCGTCCCGCCGGCCCGGGCGCGTGAGGCGACGAGTTGTCGGTCCGCAGGGCTCCGATCACGGGGAGCTTCGCCGTCTCCCGGTCGGTCCCGCCCGGGTGACGCTCCTGGCGGGGGGGTGAGTCGTCGGCGAGGAGATGGGCGAAGGCGCGCGTGCCCACCGGGCCGAGCGGGGCCAGGACCAGGGCGAGACCGACGTAGAAGGGGCGGTCGTAGCCCTGGGCGAGGAGCGGTGGCCCGGTCAGGCGACCGCGGCGGACGGGTTCCGCGCGACGCCCCGGCGCCGCGACGGGCCATGGGCGACACCCCACAGGGCCGCGGTCGGACCGGGGCCCAGGGCGAGTGTCGCGGCGCGGATCCAGCCGTTTCCGGCGGGGCACCGCCCGTCGCGCGGCCCCGGCAGCGAGCGCGCCGAGGAGGGCGGCACCGGTCGCCGCGGGTCCGCTCCTGCCGTCCGGCGCCCGCCTCTCCGAACAGCCCGGCCCCGACGCCCGCGGGCTCCCTCCGCCGGCGGCCGGCGCGTCGGCGGCCGAGCGGAGTTCCGTCTTCACGCGTTCGACGCGCACCGACGGCGGGCTCGAGCAGGTCGAGGGCAAGTGACACAGACAGCCTCGGTGCGGCGAGCCTGTGCACACGCCACCTCCGCCCGCCCGGAGCCACGGGGCGGTCGTCCGTGCACCGCCCAGGCGGCGGGACGCGGCCGCTTCCCGCCGGGAGTGCCCCGGCGGATCGCGGGCAAACCGAGGGTAACGGTCCCCGGCGACACCGCCGGGGACCGTGGCCGGTAACAACCCCCCACGGCATCTTCGGCCCGACCGGGGGTAACCGCCCTGTCACGCAGGGACGTTGAAGACTGGAGGACTTTCCATGGCCAGTGCAGCCTCACGTCCCCGGACCACCGGGTCCGGGAGCGAGCGACGCCCGCTCCCGTGGCCCGCCCGGCTGCTGGCGATGCTGTGCGCGTTCACGTTCATGGTGGCCTTCGCCGTGGTGCTGGCCCGGCTGACCCTGCAGCCCTCACCCGCCTCGGAAGCGCTGACCCACAGCAATCTGCAGCCGGGCAGTTCCCTGAAGGCCTACCTCGACCAGCCCGAACTGCGGGACGCCTTCAAGCAGATCGGCGGCAACATCCTGCTGGGCATTCCCTTCGGCATCCTCGTGCCCGTGGTCGCCCCCCGCACCCGCGGCATCCTGCGCGTGCTGCTCCTCACCGCGATCGTGATGCTCCTGGTGGAGTTCGCCCAGGGCGCCCTGGTCACCGGCCGCGCCTTCGACATCGACGACGTCATCCTCAACACGACGGGCGCGCTGATCGGCTACCTGCTCCTGGGCCGTCGCCTCAGCAGGGCCGTGCACGCGCGCAAGCCGCGCGCGGGCCGGGCGGGGAAGGAACCGTCGGCCGACGAGGTCTAGGGCCCGCACGTCGAGGTCCAGGGCCTAGTGCACGGTCCAGGTGAACTTGTCGCCGCCGACCCAGCGGACCACGTCCGGATCGTCCATGTCGTGCACGGTGATCCCGAACGCGGCCGCGGCGGCCAGCACGTCGGTGACGGCCCGGGCCTCCCCGACCACCTCGCCATCGATCTGCACGATCCGGAACGGCGGTGTGCCCGGCTGTACCCCGAGCACCATGATCCGCGGGTGGGTTATGTACAGGCTCGCACTTTCGGTCATGCATCGAGCGTAGAACGCGACCGGCGCCGGCGCGGGTCCAGGGCGCCCGCCGGTCCGCCCCGCCGCTCAGGGGCGGCGCCAGTCGTGACCGGACAGGTGTGAACCGGCCTGCGGGCCCATCCGGAGCATGCCGCCGTCGACGCTCCAGGACGCGCCGGTGACGTACGAGGCGTCCGGGCCGGCGAGGAAGGCGATGACGGCGGCGACCTCGCGGGCGTCGCCGGGCCGGCCGAGCGGGATGCCCGGGCGGCTCTCGGTGTGCGGGTCGGTGTCCTCCTGCCCGGTCATGGGCGTGGAGATCTCGCCGGGCGCGACCGCGTTGACGGTGATGCGGTGCTCGGCCAGTTCGAGCGCCATGACCTGGGTGAGCAGGCCGAGACCGCCCTTGGCCGCGCAGTAAGGGGCGGCGCCCGCCCGCGGCTGGTGTTCGTGGACCGACGTGACGTTGACGATCCGGCCCCCCTCGCCGTGCGCGATCATGTGCCGGGCCGCCTTCTGCCCGCACAGGAACGGCCCCACGAGATCTACGTCCAGGACCTCGCGCACGTCGGACAGCTCCAGGTCGAGGAAGGGCGTCATGGTGCCGGTCCCGGCGTTGTTGACCAGCACGTCGATGCGGCCGAGCCGCTCGCACAGGTCGTCGACGGTGTCGGCGGCGTCGGGCAGCCGGGTGAGGTCCATCCGGGCGACCTCGGCCCGCCGCCCGTGCGAGCGCACTTCGCCGGCCGTCTCCTCCGCGCCCTTGCGGTCGCTGTGATAGGTGATGCCGATATCCATGCCCGCCTGCGCCAGGCGTACGGCCGTGGCGCGGCCGATGCCGGAGTCGGCGCCGGTGATCACGGCGACCTTGCCGGGTGACGCGCTGGGGGCGGACATGAAGAGCCTCCTCGTCGACGGGGCCGGGACGAGGCATCGCAGTACCCGGGGGGACGACGGGCAAACCGCGCGCCCGTCGGGTGCGGCCTCCCGGGTGCTGGGGAACCCTTGAGGTGGAGGTGGCGATGGACCCCGTCGAGGCACTGGACCGGATCGCCTTCCTGCTGGAGCGGTCCCTGGCACCGACCTACCGCGTGCGCGCCTTCCGTACGGCGGCCCGCGTGCTGAAGGACCTGGGCGGGGACGAGGTGCGTCGACGGGCGGCGGACGGGTCGCTGGAGAAGCTCAAGGGGGTCGGTCCGAAGACGGCGCAGGTGGCGCGGGAGGCGCTGGCCGGCGAGGTCCCGGGCTATCTGGACAAGCTGGAGCGCGAGGCGCACGAGCAGCCCGCCGTGCGGGGCGGGGAGAAGCTGCGGGCGCTGCTGCGCGGGGACTGCCATCTGCACTCCGACTGGTCGGACGGCGGCAGCCCGATCGAGGAGATGGGCCGCGCCGCCGCGGAGCTGGGCCACGAGTGGGCGGCGCTGACCGACCACTCGCCGCGGCTGACGGTGGCCCGCGGGCTGTCGCCCGAACGGCTGCGGGAGCAACTGGACGTGGTGGCCGGGCTGAACGAGAGCTGGGCGCCCTTCCGGCTGCTGACCGGCATCGAGTGCGACATCCTCGAGGACGGCACCCTCGATCAGGAACCGGAGCTGCTGGACCGGCTCGACGTGGTGGTGGTGTCGGTGCACTCCAAGCTGCGCATGGACGCCAGGTCGATGACCCGGCGGATGGTCGCCGCCGTACGTGATCCGCACTCCGACGTGCTCGGGCACTGCACGGGACGGCTGGTGACCGGGCGGGGGCGGCCCGAGTCGGAGTTCGACGCGGACGAGGTGTTCGCGGCACTCGCCGAGACGGGCACGGCCCTGGAGATCAACAGCAGGCCGGAGCGGCTGGACCCGCCGCGGCGGCTGCTGCGCCGGGCCGTGGACGCGGGGGTGCTGTTCTCCGTCGACACCGACGCGCACGCGCCGGGACAGCTGGACTGGCAGATCAACGGGTGCGCGCGGGCGGAGGAGTGCGGGGTGCCGCCGGAGCGGGTGGTGACCACGTGGTCCCTCGACGAGCTGCTGGCCTGGACCCGTGAACGGCGGGTCCCGGAGGGCGTGGCGGGCGCCTGACGTGGTACCCGCGCGGCCGGAGTGGAAGGGACTGCACCTATGGGAAGCGCGGGACGGGCGGCCGTGTTCGACGTCGACGGCACACTGGTCGACACCAACCATCTGCATGTCGTGGCCTGGTGGGAGGCCTTCCGACAGGCGGGTCACGATGTGCCGATGCACGCCGTTCACCGGGCCGTTGGCCTGCCGTCGACCGATCTGGTCGCCCATCTGCTGGGCGAGGACCGGGACACCGGCCAGGACGCCGACATCAGCGCCGGTCACAAGGCTCTGTACGGACAGTACTTCGACCGGCTGCCCGCACTGCCGGGGGCAGGGGACCTGCTGCGGCGGCTGCACCGGGACGGCTGGACGGTGGTGCTGGCCACCTCGGCGGGCGGCGCGGAGCTCGGGGCGCTGCGCCGGGCCATCGACGCGGACGAGGCCATCAGCGCCACGGCGAGCGCCGACGACGTCGACGAGGGCAAGCCGGCCCCCGAGCCGGTGGAGCACGCCCTGGAGCTGGCCGGGGCGCCGGCGGAGCGGGCGGTGTTCGTCGGCGACACCGTGTGGGACATGCGCGCGGGCAGCAGGGCCGGGGTGCGCTGCCTCGGCGTGCTGTGCGGCGGCATCCCGCGCGCCGACCTGGAGGAGGCCGGCGCGGACGCGGTCTACGCCGGCCCCGCGCACCTGCTGTCCGCCCTCGATGACGGTTCACTGTCATGAAACGACGTGAAACCCCCGGTCACGGGGATACCCGCAGCGCATGACGCGTGCGAAGAGTGCCGTACGGCGGGCGGCGGGAGCCTTCCGTGGGCGGAAGGACGACGAAAATGACACCGGGGCGACCCCGGGCGGGCGGCCCCGGGGAGCGCCGACGGCCCAGGGGCGGATCAGCCATCTGGAGCAGGGAACGCGTGCCGCCCGGCCGGTGGATGCCGTGCGGCGCGACATGCGGAGTGCCTGGAACGCCGCGCGGGCGGCGTGGCGCGGGCCCGGCCGGGAGCGGGACCTGGTCGTCCAGTCGCTGAAGGCGGCCGGGGCCGCGGTGCTCGCCTGGCTGGTGGGCGGCGTCTGGATGGGGGACCCGCTGGCGCTGATGGCGCCCTGGGTGGCGCTGGTGCTGGTGCAGGCCACGGTCTTCAGCTCCCTGGTGCAGGGGGCGCGGCAGTTCGGCGCGATCTGCGTCGGCACGCTGGTGGCCTCGGGGGCCCAGGCGATCACCGACGACACGACGGGCGCGCTCGCCCTGTCCGTGCCGGTGCTGATGCTGCTCGCGAACTGGCCCCGCTTCGGTGACCAGGGCATCTACGCGGCGACCACGGCCCTGTTCACCATCTCCTCGGGCATGGTGAGCCTGTCGGCCGTCGGGCACCGCGTGGGGCAGGCCGCGATCGGCGCCGTCATCGGCGTCGCCGTCAACGCGCTCGTGCTGCCGCCGATCCATCTGCGGGACGTACGGGAGAACCTGGCGGCGCTCGCCCGGGAGGCCGGGGAGGTGCTGCACACGGTCGCCGGCGATCTGCGCGAGGGCGAGTGGGACGCTGAGACCGCCTCCGGCTGGGTCAGCGCCTCGAACCGGCTGGACCACCGCCTGAAAGCGCTGCGCTCGGCGCGCCGGTGGAGCCAGGAGAGCCTGCGCCTGACCTACGCCCCGCTGCGCGCCCTGCACCGCGTGCCGCACCAGGGCGCGCTGCCGGCGGTGGACGAGGACGAGCGGCTCAGCCGGGTCAGCGGGCACGTCGCCACGCTGACCCGGGCGCTCGCGGTGTCCGTGGACGACAAGCGGACGCCCGCCCCGCCCGAGGGTCCGGCGCTGCGCTCGTACGCGCGTCTGCTGGAGCTGATCGGGGACGCGCTGTGCGCCGAGGCGGACAGTCTGCTCGACGGCGGTGCGACCGCCCGGCCGGACGAGGAGACCGAGAAGGACATGCAGGACCTGCACGAGGAGCTGCAGGACAAGCTGCGCCGGCACGCCGGGGAGGGAGCCGCCCGCACGGCGGTCCTGGGCACGCTGCTGCTCCAGGCGGAGAATCTCTGGGCCGAGACGGTCCCGGGCGACCGGGAGGAGTGACGCACCTCACCGGGCGGGTGTACGGCGGGCGGAACACCCCGCAGTGGTTGCCCGTTGAACAAGACGTGGGTCCGGACAGGACCTGCCCCTGAGCCGCCCCGGCCGTGATTCCCCCGTCCGGCCGGGGCTTCCCTCTGCCCAGGTGCACGACGCGCCACCACCCGGGTACTCGGTCACCTCTCGCGGAACCACGCGGCCGAGAGGAGCGCAAGGTGAGCAGCGCAACGGGCATGAGGGTCGTCGTCACGGGCGCCACCGGCAACGTCGGCACGAGCGTGGTCCGCTCGTTGTCGCAGGACCCGGAGGTCGCCGCCGTACTGGGCCTGGCCCGGCGGATCCCCGACTGGTCGCCACCGAAGACTGACTGGGCCGCCGTCGATCTGGCCTCCGAGCGGTCCGACCTGGTGGAGCGGTTCACGGACGCCGACGCGGTGGTCCATCTGGCCTGGGCGTTCCAGCCGACGCACGACCCGGCCGCGACCTGGCGGACGAATGTGCTCGGCAGCATGCGCGTCTTCGAGGCGGTGGCCGCGGCGGGCGTGCCGGCGCTGGTGCACGCCTCGTCGGTCGGCGCGTACTCCCCCGGCCCGAAGGACGAGGCCGTGGACGAGTCGTGGCCGACGCACGGCTGGCCGGATGCCGCGTACTGCCGGGAGAAGGCCTATCTGGAGCGGGCGCTGGACACGTTCGAGCGCGACCACCCCGGGACGCGGGTGGTGCGGATGCGGCCCGCCTTCCTCTTCCAGCGGGAATCGGCGAGCGAGCAGCGCCGCATCTTCGGCGGTCGCTTCCTGCCCGGTCCGTCGGCCCGCCCGGAGCTGCTGCCCTTCCTGCCCGACATCCCGGGGCTGCGGGTGCAGGCACTGCACACGGACGACGCGGCGAACGCGTACCGGCTGGCGCTGCGCTCCGACGTCAGGGGCGCCTTCAACCTGGCGGCCGACCCACCGGTCGACGCGCGGTTGCTGGGCGAGATGTTCGACGCACGTCCGGTACGGCTGCCGCGCAGTGCGGCCCGGGCCGCGGTCGCCGCCGCCTGGGGGCTGCATCTGCTGCCCGCCTCCCCGCACCTGTTCGACGCGGTGCTGCGGCTGCCGTTGATGGACTGCACGCGTGCGCGCACGGAACTCGGCTGGCGGCCGGAGCACACCGCGCCCGAGGTGCTGGAGGAGTTCCTGCTGGGCCTCCGGGAGGGGGCGGGGGCGCGCACGGAGCCGATGCGGGGACGCAAAGTGGGCTGACCCGGGAGATCGGCGGATTCCCGGAACAGCTCCCCGGGAGGCCCCGGCGGGTTCCCGGGACGGTTCCCCGGGAGACCGGGACATGCCCGGGGGCCGCAGCCGACCCCCACAGCCGGCTGCGGCCCCCGGTGGGATGCCCTCCTCAGGCGGAGGGCTCGTCAGGCACCGGGTGCTCGGGGTGAACCGTTCCCGAGTGCGGTGCTCCCTGCCGGCCCGTCCCCGCTTCGTCCGTGTCGGGGACGTCGCCGGCGGGCTCGTCGGTCTCGTCGTCGTTCCTGTCCGTGTCCTTCTCGCCGGTGCCCGTGAAGCGCGGGGCGACCTCCCACGGGTCCTCGCCGTCGTCGGCCTGCTGGTCCGGCATGTCCCGCGGGACGGGCTCACCGTTCTCGCCGGGTCCTTCGAGGCGGTGGTCGGTCACGGCGTGCTCCCTTCTGTGGTCCGGACGCCGCGCGAGTACCTCCGCGGTGATCGCCGAAACCTCAGCGCGGCGTCCTCTCCTGAATCGCCGTGCGCCAAGCCGGCAACGGGTACTCCGGTGCCGGGTCGGGGCGGCGTCCGCCACGGGCGAAGAAGTCGGCGAGCGGCAGGATCGCGGCGCCGACCGTGACCGCGTCGGGTCCGAGCCGGCCGAGGTCGACGGTCACCTTCCCGGCCGGGTGGCGCAGTGCGTAGGACATGGCGTGGCGGCGTACGGCGGGCAGGAAGCGGGAGCCGAGCGCCAGGCCCGCCCAGCCGCCGATGAGGATGCGCTCGGGCTGGAAGAGGTTGATCAGGTCGGACAGGCCCGCCCCGAGGTACTCGGCGGTCTCCTCCAGGACGGCCAGCGCGACGGGGTCGGCGGCAGCGCCCTCGGAGGGGTAGGCCGCGGCGAGCATCGTGGTGAGGGCGGTCTCCTCGTCGGTACCGTCCGGGACGCGGCCGCCCTCCTCCCGCCAGCGGGCGAGCAGCGACTCGGCGCCCGCGTACGCCTCCAGACAGCCGAGCGCCCCGCACCGGCAGCGGCGGCCCCGTACGCGTACGGTCAGGTGCCCCCACTCGACGGCGCGGCCCTGCTCCACGTCGGGGGTGACGAGGCTGGCGCCGACGCCGGAGCCGAACAGCACCACGACGGCGTTGCGGGCGCCGCGTCCGGCTCCGAACCACATCTCGGCCTGGCCCAGCGTCTTGGCGCCGTTGTCGATGAAGTACGGGACCGTGTCGGGCAGCGGGGAGCCGGCGCGGAGCAGTGCCTCCAGCGGGACGGCGTCCCAGCCGATGGTCTGACCGTGCACCAGCGCGCCGCGGTCCGCGGTGCGTTCGACGATGCCAGGGACGCCGATACCCACCCCGAGGAGCCGTTCGGGCGCGAGTCCCGCGGTGCCCAGCACCTCGGCGATGCCGTGGCGGATGTGGTCGACGATGGCCTCGACCTCGTACCGCTGCGGCGACAGCGGGCGCTCGGCGCGGGCGAGTTCGGTGAGGGTGAGATCGAAGAGCTCGACGCGGACCCGGGTCTCGCCGACGTCGACGCCGATCATGTGGCCGCTGCCGGGCGCGACCCGCAGCAGGGTGCGCGGGCGGCCGCCGTCGGAGTCGACGCTGCCGGCTTCCTCGACCAGTCCGTCGGCGACCAGGTCCGCGACGACATTGCTGACGGAACCGGAGCTCAGGCCGGTCGCCGGGCCGAGTTCGAAGCGGCTGAGCGGGCCGTCGAAGTAGAGCCTCTGCAACACGGCCGTACGGTTGGCCCGCCTGAGATCGCGTACCGTGCGCCCGTTCCCCGCCGCCATGTGGCTCCCCTCGCATCCCCTGTCCGACCTGCAACATACCGTCGGGGCGGGCTCGGCGCGACATTCCTCCAACCCTTATTTCACGATGTGAGCTAACTGGCGGCCGACCGGGCGGGTCAGGAGGCCTCCGCGATCTCGTCCAGGGCCGCGACGAGCTCCGGGGCGACCCTCTCCCGCACCCAGCGCCGCTGCTCCTCGCCGGCCTCGCGGGGAACCGTCTCGGTGAGCATGATCAGGTACAGGTAGGCGCGGTACAGGGCGAGGCGCAGACGGGCCCCGGTGTCGAAGCGGGCCCGGCCGCCGGCCTCCCGGTAGCCCGCGAGGAACTCCTCGTCCTGCCTGATGTCGCCGAGGAGCGCGAGGGAGACGAAGTCGGCCAGCGGGTCGCCCCAGAACATGCGCTCCCCGTCGATGAGGCCGCCGATCCGGGCCTCTCCGTCCGCGCGGTCGACGAGGATATTGCCCCGCCAGAGGTCGAAGTGGACGAGGCAGGGGTCGGTGACCTCGGCGAGGGCGCCGTACGCGGACGCCGCGGTACGGGCCACCGCGTCGACCGGACGGGGCAGCCGGGCCCCGTAGCGCCGGGCGTCGTCGAGGACGGCGTCGAACATCGCGGTGAACGCGGTGCGCCAGTCGGGGACGAGCGGGCCGAGGGCGCCGGAGGGGTAGCCGAAGCCGGGGCCCGTCACGCGGTGCAGGCGGGCCACCTGGCGTCCCAGTTCCATGCGCAGGGCCATCTGCTCCGCGTCGGTGAGCGTGCCGTCCCACGGCTCGCCCGGGACGGCCGTCATCAGCAGGAAGTCGGCCCCCGCGGACACCTCGTGCGGCGCGGGGACATCGGCCCGGGCGGCCGCGCGGTAGAACTCGGCCTCCGAGACGAGCAGCCGCTTCTCGTGCCGCAGACCGGGGACGGCCGGGGCGGGCGGGATCTTCAGCACGTAGCGGCCGCCGTCGGTGAGGCGGAGCTCCTCGACGGTGTTGTACGTGCCACCGGTCAGCGGGGCGAGGTGGGCGAGGCGGCCGGGGTCCAGGCCCGCCGCCGCCAGGACGTGCCGGGCCCGTTCCCAGGAGTCCACCACCGTGTGCCCACCCCTCCCCTGCCGTTCCGGTCAGCCGGCCGCGTACACGTCCTCGACGTAACGCCCGTCCGCGATCAGGCCGTCGAGCCACTGCTCGGCGGCGGCCTCGTCCGTGCCGTCGACGGCCTGCGTGTGCTTGCGGAACAGCGTACGGAACGCCTCCCGCACCCCGGGCGCCATTCGGGAACCGTCTCCGCAGACGTACACCCGCGCCCCGGCGTCCAGCAGGGCCCACACCTCGGCCGCCTCGGCGGCGATCCGGTGCTGCACGAACCGCACCTCGCCCTCGGGGGTCTCGCTGAAGGCGGGGCGCAGGGACACGGCACCGGCGGCCTCGGCGGCGCGCAGTTCCTCGGCGTGCAGGAAGTCCGCGTCGGGGGCGTCGCAGCCGAAGTAGCACAGGGCGGGCGCGAGTTCGGCACCTGCGGCGACGGCCGCCGTACGGTCGGCGATGACGCCGCGGAAGGGGGCGAGGCCGGTGCCCGCCGCGACCATGACGACCGGTGCCGAGCCGGTGGTGACGTCGATGCGGAAGGCCTCCCGGCAGGGCTGCACGCGTGCGTACACGGTGTCGCCGGGCTCGACGGTGGTGAGATGGCCGGAGCCGGCGCCCCGGTAGACGCCCCGGCCGGAGCGGGCGGGTGCCCGAAGCAGCGAGACCATCAGGTCCACGTGGCCGGGATCGACGGCGGGCGAGGAGGAGATGGAGTAGTGGCGCGGGCGCAGTGGGGTGAGAAGGTCGAGGAGCCGCGGCCAGTCCAGGGCGCCGCGCAGGGCCGGGTGGTCCTCCAGGATCTCCACGAGGGTGCGCGGGTCGTCGACGAGGGCGGCCAGGGCCGCGCGCTCCGGCGGGCACGGGTTGGCGGCGGCGAGCGCGGCCAGTTGCCCGGCGTTCGGGCGCTCCTGCAACTCCACGTGGTGGGTGAGGAGCTGCCGTACCGTCACGGGCCGGTCCACGGCGATGCCGTCGCGGCGCGGGCGGGTGGCGCGGATGTCCAGGACCGTGTCGAGGTCGGCGCCGAGCGCGGTGGCGGCGCGTGTGACGAGGTCCGGGGCGTTGGCGGGGAGCACGGTGAGGTGGTCGGCCGTGCGGTAGGTGACGCCGTCCGGCAGCGCGACCCGGACGAACCGCTTGCGGCGCGCGTAGCCGGGCGCGGTGAGGTCGCGGGCCTCGGTGACGCGCATGGGGACGAGTGCGTGCCGTTCGGCGAGCGCGTCCAGCGGGCCGCCGGTCACGGTGCGGACCTCGTACGCGGTGGCGGGCTCGGCGTCCGGGGTGGTGGCGTCCGGGTCGCCGTAGCGCTCCAGGAGGGCGCTGCGCAGGGAGGCCGTGAAGGCGCGGACGGTTCCGGTGAGGTCGCCGGACGCGTCGGCCGCGGCGCGCTCCAGCAGGCGGCCGGCGCCGGACGCGGCGAGTCGCTGGTCGATGCGGGTGGGGACGTGCTGGTAGGTGGCGGCCCAGTTGCGGTCGCCGACGCCGAGAACGGCGTACGTCACGCCGGACAGGTCGTGGGTCTCCTCCAGCCGGACGGCGAAGGCGGTTGCGTCGTCGGTGGGGCGGCCGTTGTAGGAGGCGGCGGTGATGACGACGGGCCGGTCGGTGGGCAGGCCGCCCGCGTAGGCGTCGAGCGGGGCCACCTCGGTGTCGCAGCCGATCGCGGCGGCCTCGTCGGCGAGCCGGCCCACGACGTCGCGGCAGGTGCCGTAGTTGCTGCCGTGCAGGAACAGCGCGGCCGTGCCGGGGCGGACCCGGGCGGGGAGGTCCTGCGGCTCGGCCGACTCCGCGTCCTGGACCGGGGCGGCGCCGGGCAGCGGCGTGTGGACGCGGTCGGCGGGGGTGCGCGGCGCGAGCGCGAGGGTGAAGCCCTCGGGCTTCAGGGTGAGGGTCTCCTTGACCGTGAGCCGGTAGTCGGCGTGGTCGCTCAGCCGGTAGCGGTGGACGAGCATGGCCAGCAGCATGGTCGCCTCGTGCAGCGCGAACTGCCGTCCGATGCAGGCGCGCTCGCCGGTGCCGAACGGCTTGAAGGCGTGCACCGGCCGCTCGGCCTCCGCCTCGGCCGTGAAGCGGGAGGGGTCGAACAGCTCGGGGTTGTCGCCCCACACGGACTGCCGGTGCAGCATGGGCGTGAGGACCAGGGCGGACTGCCCGGCGCGCAGTGGGACGCGCCCGCCGAGCAGGGTGTCCTCGCGGGCCTGCCGGGAGAAGACGGCGGCCGTGGGCCACAGCCGCAGGGCCTCGTTGAGGACCTGGCGGGTGTAGGTCAGCCTGCCGACCTCGTCGTACGTCGGCTCGGGGTCGGTCCGGTCGCCCCACAGCTCGTCGACCTCGCGCCGCACCAGCTGAAGCGCGGTGGGGTGCTTGGCGAGGTAGTACAGCGCGAAGGACATGGCGCCGGAGGTGGTCTCGTGGCCGGCGATCAGGAAGGTGATGACCTGGTTGCGGATGTTGGCGGTGTCGAGTGTGGTGCCATCGGCCGGGTGCTCGGCGGTGAGCATCAGGCCCAGGAGGTCGTCGGGGTCGCTCTGGTCGGTGCCGGTGCGCGCGGCGATGACGTCGTCGACGACGCGGGCCAGGTAGGCGGAGTCGTCGCGGAAGGCCGCGTCCTGCGCCGAGTAGTCCCGCCCCGGGACGCGCGCCAGGCGGGTCATGCTCCACTCCAGGCAGCGGACCATCGACTCGACGAAGGGGTGCGGCTCGGCCCGCTCGAAGGAGCCGAAGTCGTAGCCGAAACCGGCGAGTCCGATGGTGTCGAGCGTCATGCGGGTCATGTCGTCGGGCACGTTCACCGGCTGCCCGGCGCGGGCGTCGCGGTCCCAGGACGCGATGAGCCGGCGGGCGACCTTCAGCATCACGGGGTGGTAGGTGCGCATCGAGCCCAGCGCGAAGGCGGGCATCAGGATGTCGTGCGCCTTGGCCCAGTTGGGCTCGTCGTTGTACGCGGTGAACAGGCCGTCGGCGGCGAACTCGCGGACGTTCTCCAGCCCCGGCCCGATGTGCTTGGCGAACCGCTGCTCGTCCGCGAGGTCGGCCACGAGGTCCAGGTCGCCCACGAACAGGGTGTCCCGCCCGTACAGCCGCCGCACGAACACCGGGCCATGCTCGCGCATCAGGTCCATGGCCTGCTGGATGGGCGCGCCGCCGGGGCCGGTGGCGGAGATGTCGGCGACGGGGACGCCGGGGAGGGCGTCGGCGGTCAGGGGAGTCTGTCCGGTGGGGGGCATGACGCGGCAACTGCCTTTCGCGGTACGGAAGTACTGCGCACCAGCGTGATCCACCGGGCCCGGGAGGCCGTGCCCTGGCCCTACATGATTGTGTAGTGCAAGCAGATGCGCCGCTCTTGCGCGAGGGCGGCCCGGCATGGCAGGAGAGGCTCGTGGATCTGGCCCGGCAGGAGGCCGTGACGTGGCGCAACCGCGCCCTGCTCCTGTTCGACCGGGTCGCGATGCCGGTCGCGGTGTGCGACGTGTACGGGGCGGTGCTGCTGGCCAATCCGGCGATGGCCGCGGAGTGCGGTACGACGCCGGGGCGGCTGCGCGGCCGTGACGTGCTGGACCTGTTCAGCCCGCGGGAGGCCATGCAGGTGGAGCGCATCGCCGAGGCCCTGCGCCTGCGCCACCGCTCGCGCTACCAGGTGTCGGTGCGCTGGCGGGCCCCCGGCGGCGTGGAGCGCTCCGGCGAACTCACGGCGGATCCGGTCAGCGACTCGGCGGAGGACACCCCGGCCCTGCTGGTGATGCTCCGGGTGGACGCCGAACGCGCCACCTCCCCCGCCGCACCCGCCGGACCGGTCCGGGCCACACCGATGGAGGCCCGCATCCTGGCGCTTGCGGCCGCCGGCGCCACCACGGCCCGGGCGGCCCGCGAAACGGCCCTGACCACGGATGGCGTGACCTACCACCTGCGCCGGCTGTCGTCCCGCTGGGGCGCGTCCAACCGCACGGAGCTGGTGGCCCGGGCCTACGCGCTCGGGGTGCTCAGGGCCGGGGTCTGGCCGCCGGAGGTCTCGGACGTCTCACGCGACCGGGAAGCCCCGGGCGACGAGGCCTGACGGCCTTCCGCCGGCCCCGACGCGAGGCCTGACGGAAATCCGCTGGCCCCCCGCGTCACGGCTGTCTAACCTGGCCTGGCCCCCAAACCTAGGATCCCTAGGTTTCGCGACGATCACTCTCAGGAGCTCCCGTGCAGCCGCTCACCGAGCAGGACATCCGCACCTCCTTCATCAACTGCTCCAAGGGCGAGGCCAAGCGTCTGGCCGTGCCCCGGGATCTCGGCGAGCGCCCCTGGGGCGATCTCGACTTCCTCGGGTGGCGGGACCCGGGAGCGCCCGACCGGAGCTACCTGGTGACCGAGCGGGCAGGGCGACTCGTCGGCGTGTCGATGCGGTTCCAGGCCGCGCAGCGCGGGTTCCTGCACCGCAGCATGTGCTCGCTGTGCCTGACGACGCACCCGCGGGGCGGGGTCGCGCTGATGACTGCGCGCAAGGCGGGGGCGGCCGGGCGCGAGGGCAACTCCGTCGGGGCGTACATGTGCACCGACCTCGCCTGTTCCCTGTACATCCGCGGGAAGAAGGCGCTCGAGGCCGGGTCCCGGTTCGAGGAGAGCCTCACCGTGGAGGAGCAGATCGAGCGGACCAGGGGCCATCTGGCCGCCTTCCTCGACAAGGTGTACGCCTGATCCCCTCGGTCGCCCGTGGTGTGCCCCGGCGCTAACGTCCTTCATGAGCGTCCTTCATGGATGTGTCCGACGGATGCGTTCGATGCGCCGGGAAGGGGAACAGCCCCAGGATGCGAGAGGTACGTGAGTGGACGGCGCACGCCGAGCGGATCGTGAGGAAGCGTCGAGATCCCGTGGTCGTCCAGACGCTGCGGTCCGCGACCGCGGCGACGATCGCCTACGTCATCGCGCTGCGCCTGAGCCCCGAGCCGGCCCCTCTCACCGCTCCCCTGACGGCACTGCTGGTCGTCCAGGTGACGCTGTACGCCACGATCACCAACGGCTTCCGGCGGGTGAACGCCGTGGTGACCGGCGTCCTCGTCGCCATCGCGTTCAGCCTGCTGGTGGGCCTGACCTGGTGGAGCCTGGCCATGCTCCTGCTGGCCTCGCTGGTGGTGGGGCGGCTGGTCCGGGTGGAGGAGTACGTCCCCGAGGTCGCGATCAGCGCGATGCTCGTCCTCGGCGTGACCAGCGTCGGGGACTACGCCTGGGCCCGGGTGGTCGAAACCCTGATCGGCGCGTCCGTCGGGCTCGCCTGCAATCTGCTGCTGGCTCCGCCGGTGTGGGTGGAGGAGGCGGGCGAGTCGATCGACGGTCTGGCGCGCCGGCTGCGGCAGCTGATGCTGCGCATGGGCGAGGAGGCCGCGGGCGGCACACCCGTGGATCGCGCGGAGAAGCAGCTGCACGAGGCGCGCCGGCTGGACCACGACATCGTCGAGGTGGACGCGGCCCTGCGGCAGGCCGAGGACAGTCTGCGGCTCAACCCGCGTGTGCAGGACAGCGTGCTGCACCGGGTGGTGATGCGCACCGGCCTGGACACGCTGGAGATCTGCACGGTCGTCCTGCGGGTGCTCGCCCGCTCCCTCACCGACCTCGCGAAGGAGCGGGATCCCAAGCCGCTGTTCGAGGCCGAGACGGGCGCCGCCCTGGAGCAGCTGCTGTCCGAGATCGCCGACGCCGTGGTGAGCTTCGCGGTGCTGGTCACCACGCACCTCAGCGCGAGCGCCGAGTCGGCGGAGGAGCGCCTCGCCGCAGAACTGCACACCGCCGCGGGCACCCGCGACAAGCTGGCCCTGCTGCTGCGCGAGGAGGCCGAGCGCGACCCCGCGCACTGGCAGCTGCCGGGAGCCGTCCTGACGGAGGTCAACCGCATCCTCGACGAGCTCGACACCGAGCACCGCACCCGGCGCCTGTTCGAGGAACTGGACCGCGTGTCGCGCGAGCAGCGCGCCCGGTTGCCCCGGCTGACGCGGCTGCGGGAGCGGTTGGGCGTCACCGAGCAGCTGTGGCGGAACCGCGCGGGGTTCAGCGGGCGTTCTCGCTGAGGGGAACGCCGGCAGGAAGCCGGCACCGGATGCGAGGAGCGGGCCGATGGCCGACACGACCGTGCGGATCGACGGGAACACACTGCGGCTGCCGGGCGGGGTGGCCGTGCGGTTCATCCGCACCCTGCGCCTGCCGGAGACCGGCACCCACCCCCTGCCGCCGGGCCTCGGCGAGTTCCCGGTACGACGGGTCGCCGACTACGCGGACCGGGTTCCCGAGGCGTGGCGGGCGCGCGGCGGTGTCATGCTGTCGGTGTATCTGCGCGAGGCGATGTGGCTGAGCTTCGCGGGCACCTCGGAGCCCGCCGCGCTCCAGGTCGGCGTCGGCAAGGTGTGCGCGGTCTCGGGCCGGCCCTGGAGCGACCGACCGGCGCGCGACCCGCAGAACTATGTGGTGCTCCCCCGCCAGCCCTGGCTGGACGGGATCAACTCCGGTACGGGCACGGTCCGCCAGTTCGTGGCCGTCCCGCTCGGCCTGGGCGCCACCGTCGAGGGGCAGGTCACGGGCGAGGAGGTATGGGGCGGTGTGCAGTTGCAGTCCTTCCCGCTGAACGACCGGGAGCTCGCGCGGTGGCGTGAGGAGGAGCGGCGGCGGCAGGTGCCCCCGGCGCCCGCGCCGCCGGGCGGGTACGGAGCCGCGATGCCGGCCGCGTTCGGCGGTCCCGCGGCCGGTGGCTACGGAGCCCCGGCGGCCGGTGGCTACGGCGCCGCGATGCCGATGGCGGCCCCGCCGGCTCCCGGAGCCGCGCCCGCGGCACCGGCGAGCGCTCCGCGCGCGGCCGCCGCGATGGGCCTGGGCGTCGGCGGCTCCATGCGGCAGGAGGTCTACCAGGACGACCGGCCGCTCTCGCACTGGGCGGAGCAGCCGGCGGGCCGGGTCTTCGTACATCTGGTGACGCCGCCGGAGTGGCGCCGCATCACCGGCGAGGCCGCACCGCCGTCGCCGGTGGACCGGGCCGCGTACACGAGCGCGGGCCTGCCCTGGTTCGACTACTTCGACGAGGAGGCGGATGACCTGGTCCCCACGGACGCGCTCCAGTCCGTGAAGCCGGTCGGCGACTGGCTCGGCGACGACCACGAGCCCTGGCAGCCGCCCACGCCGGGGCAGACACAGCAGCTCAAGGACGCCCCGGGCAGGCCGGTCGAGGACGGGGACTGGTGACCGGCCCGGGGGCGTCACGGCCGGGGACCGCCGGACCCGCCACGGCGGCATCGGCCACGCGCAACGCCCCTGCCGTTGTTGCACGCAGGGGCCGGGAGGCGCCAGGGTGGCAGTCACGACGGGGACCGGTGACGACCTGAGGGGCGACATGGACAGTGGTGGCTGGAGCAGGCGCCGATTCGTCGGCGCACTGGCGGGCGGGACCGCCGCGGCGGCACTGCCCTCCTGTGACGACGCACCCGCGCCCGCGACGCCTCCGGTCACGGCGCCCGAGGCGAGTGCGGGCCCGTCGCGCGAAGCCCGCCGCCCCTCCGGCCCCCGCCCGCTCCACCTCGGCACCTACACGTCCGTCGAGGGCGGCGGCGAGGGCATCGGCCTGGCCACGTACGACTCGGCGACGGGCCGGATCACCGGCGGCGGCACGATCACCGGCGTCGGCGACCCGTCGTTTCTCGCGATCCACCCGGACCGCGGCACGCTGTACGCGGTGGACGAGCGCGACGACGGCGCGGTGACCGCCGTCCGGCTGTCGGACCGGACGGTTCTGGGCAGCCGGAGCACCGGCGGGGCGGCGCCCTGCCATCTGTCGGTGCATCCGGGCGGGCGCTGGCTGCTCAGCGCGAACTACGGCTCGGGCAGTGTGGCGGTGCATCCCATCGACGCCTCGGGCGCTCTCGGCGAGCGCACCGACCTCGTCCGGCACACCAGCCCGCCGCCCGGCCCCGGCCAGGAGGGCCCGCACGCCCACCACTTCGTCACGAGCCCGGACGGCGGCCATGTCCTCGCCGTCGATCTGGGCACCGACACCGTCTACACCTACCGGCTGGACGAGAAGGCGGGCACGCTCACCGAGGTCGCGCAGGCGCACACCCGGCCGGGCGCGGGCCCGCGCCACCTCACGTTCCACCCGGGCGGCCGGTACGCCTACCTCGCCAACGAGGTCGACAACACCGTCGCGGTCTGCTCGTACGACAAGGCCTCCGGCCG
Source organism: Streptomyces luteogriseus (assembly GCF_014205055.1). NCBI lineage: Bacteria > Bacillati > Actinomycetota > Actinomycetes > Kitasatosporales > Streptomycetaceae > Streptomyces > Streptomyces luteogriseus. The sequence continues at coordinate 8,095,413 of NZ_JACHMS010000001.1, read as the reverse complement.
GGTGACCGTCGGCGAGGCGCAGTCCACGGGGACGGGTCCGGGCACGAACTACCCGGCGCAGCTCCTGGTGACCGCCGACGGCCGCCACGCCTATCTCGCCAACCGCGGCCACAACAGCCTCACCCGCTACGCCGTCGAGGCGGACGGAGCCCGGCTCCGGCTGCTCGACACAGTGCCGGTGGGCGGGGACTTCCCCCGGCAGATCGCCTTCTCGCCGGAGGGCTCGCTGCTCTTCGCGGCGAACCAGAAGTCCTCCACCGTCACCGTCTTCCACGTGGACGAGGCGAGCGGCGAACTGCGGCGCGCAGGAGAATCGTTCCCCTCACCCGTCGCCGTCTGTGCGCTGCCGCTGTAGGGCCCGCGGGCACGAGGCGGCGGCGGCCTGGCCGAGCAGGATGTGCATGCGTTCGGTGAGCTGCGCGACGTCGTCGGCGGGCGCGTGGAAGGCGAGGCGTACGTCGCCGTGGGTGCGGGCGCGTTCGATGCGCAGCGTCAGTCCGTGCCGGTCGACGGCGAGCGGCTGGACGCGGACCGCGCCGTGCAGGCTGTCGGAGTCGACGAGCCGGGTGAGTCGTTCGACGGCGTCGGCGTGGCAGTCGGCGAGATGCGTCAGCAGCCGGGCCTCGGCCATGGTGAGCGGATCCGGCCCGGCGGCAGCGAACTCGTCGCGGTCCACGACCACGGAGCCGGACGGCTGCCGCAGCACCACACGGGTGGGGGTGAAGGCGAGCCGCTCCCCCTCGACGGCGAACCAGCCCGCCAGCCACAGCCGCGAGCGGATCCGGTCGCGGACCGGGACGGGCGCGACGTCGGCGAACTCCAGCACGGCGGACGGCTCGCCGCGGGGCGCGCAGATCGCGGCCGCGAGCAGGGCGCTGTCCTCCGGCACCTCCACGAGCACCCGGCCGTCCTCGCCCACGGTGTGCGCGCCGACCAGCTCCTCCCGCGTGCCCTCCGCGGTCACGGAGCAGGACCACGCGGCGGCGAGCACCGAACGCGCCCGCTCCGCCGCGGCGGGAGCCGCCGTCCAGCTGTGGCTGTCGTCACCCATCCCAGACCTCCTTAGGTAAGCCTCACCTAACTTACCGAAGATCGAGGCGCACGCCAACCACGCCACGTGCTCGGTGCGAGACCTCTCAGGGTGTGAGAACGCCGAGCAGGGCGCGCGCGCACAGCTCGCGCACCTGCTCCCGGCCCAACTCCGTGCCGCGCAGCCACTCCAGGCAGACGGCCGTGGTGAACGCCAGCCAGCCGCGCACGGCCAGCCGGACCTCCGGCCGGTCCTCGAAGGCGGGCCCGAATTCGGGGTCCGCGGCGAGCGCGGCGAGGATCTGCCGCTCCTGTGCGGCCAGGGCGCGCCGGTAGACCCGCCGGACCACCTGGTCGCCGGCCGCGTCGGCGCGATGGAAGGCCCGGTAGCCGTGCGCGTGCGCCTCGACGTACTCCAGGAACGTCTCGAGTCCGGCCGCTAGTTGTTCGCGGACCGGGATGCCGGGCACCGCCGCCGTCATGCGCAGCATGCGCTCGCTCTCGCGTTCGACGACCGCCGCGAAGAAGTCCCGCTTGGTCGGGAAGTAGTGGTACAGCAGCCCGCGTGACACCCCGGCGATCTCGGCGACCTGCTCGATCCACACGTCGTCGTAGGGGCTCTCCGAGAACAGCCGGGCCCCGACCGACAGGAGTTGCTCCCGGCGCTCCTCGGTGCTGAGCCGGCGGCGCGTGCGCCCGCCCTGGTTGGCGGCCATGCCCGCACTTTACTTGACGTCGGTTCAACAACCGGACCACACTGAACCGCGCTATTGAACCCACGTACAACACGTGCGAACCCGCCGCCGGATCAAAGGAGATCGCGTCATGACCCAGGCGCCGACACGGACCGGGGAGCCCAAGGGTTTCCGCAGTGCCGAGCTGGGCTGGCCGGAGCTGGAGCGCATCCCTCATCCGCCGCGCCGGATCCCCCTGCTCGGCGACGTGGTGGGCGTCAACCGGAGCACTCCCCTTCAGGACTCCCTGCGCTACGCCCGCCAACTCGGGCCGGTGTTCCGGCGGAAGGCGTTCGGCAAGGAGTTCGTGTTCGTGTGGGGTGCCCGGCACGCGGCCGACCTCGCGGACGAGGCGCGGTTCGCCAAGCACGTGGGGCTCGGCGTGGCCAACCTGCGGCCGGTCGCCGGGGACGGCCTGTTCACGGCGTACAACCACGAGCCGAACTGGCAGCTGGCCCACGAGGTGCTCGCGCCGGGGTTCAGCCGCGACGCCATGGCCGGCTACCACCCGATGATGCTGGACGTCGCCCGGCGGCTGACGGAGCACTGGGACCGGGCGGCGGCGACGGGCCGGGCGGTGGACGTGCCCGGCGACATGACCAAGCTGACGCTGGAGACGATCGCGCGCACCGGCTTCGGGCACGACTTCGATTCGTTCGAGCGCTCCCGGCCGCATCCGTTCGTGACGGCCATGGTGGGCACGCTGACCTACGCGCAACGGCTCAACACCGTGCCTTTCCCGCTGGCTCCCCTGCTGCTGCGGAGCGCGACCCGCCGCAACGCGGCCGACATCGCCCACCTCAACCACACGGTCGACGAACTGGTCCGGGCCCGGCGCGCCACCGGCGGCGGCGACGGGGACCTGCTCGACCGCATGCTGGAGACCGCCCACCCCGAGACCGGGGAGCGGCTGGCGCCGCAGAACGTCCGCCGTCAGGTCATCACCTTCCTCGTCGCCGGGCACGAGACGACCTCGGGTGCGCTCTCCTTCGCCCTGCACTACCTCTCCCGTCACCCCGAGATCGCGGCCCGGGCCCGTGCCGAGGTGGACCGGGTGTGGGGGGACACGGCGGAACCCGCCTATGAGCAAGTGGCCCGGCTGCGCTACGTCCGCCGGGTGCTGGACGAGTCGCTGCGGCTGTGGCCCACCGCGCCCGCGTTCTCCCGGGAGGCCCGTGAGGACACGGTGCTGGCCGGGGAGCATCCCATGCGGCGCGGGGCCTGGGCGCTGGTGCTGACGCCGATGCTGCACCGTGACCCCGAGGTGTGGGGCGCGGACGCCGAACGGTTCGACCCGGACCGCTTCGACGCGCGGGCCGTACGGTCGCGGCCCCCGCACACCTTCAAGCCGTTCGGGACGGGCGCGCGGGCGTGCATCGGCCGTCAGTTCGCGCTGCACGAGGCCACACTGGTGCTCGGGCTGCTGCTGCGGCGCTACGAGCTGAGGGCCGACCCCGCCTACCGACTGCGCGTGACGGAGCGGCTGACGCTGATGCCGGAGGGACTGCGGCTGCGCCCGGAGCGGCGCACCGCGGTGCCGGAGCCGGCCTCAGACCTGCGCCGTCCAGTGCCCGGGGCGGGTGACTGACCCGGGCAGCCGGGTCCCGGCACTCCCCCGGGCGGCGTTCACCTGCGGCTGGGTGAGGAAGAACGCCCCGGTCAGGTCGGCGTCCGTGAGGTCCGTGTCGCGCAGGTCCGCGCCGATCAGGTCGGCGCCCCGCAGGTCCGCGCCGGTGAGGTCGGCGGCGATGAGACAGGCACCGCGAAGACTGGCACCGCGCAGGTCGGCGCCCTTGAGGCGGGCGCCGACGAGGTCCGCGCCCCGGCGGTCCTTCCTGCGGCCCCTGGTGCCGGCCCTGGCCAGCTCGCTCGTCCTCAGCAGCAGGACGTTGACCTCCTGGCGGTGCGCAGCCACGTCCAGTCCGGCGAGCTCCTCGGGGGTTCCGGCGGTGAGCTCCTCGGTCTTGGCCAGCGCCTTGCGCAGCTCGGCGTGGACGGGACGGGCCGCAGGCAGGGCGAGCGCCTCGGTCAGGTACCACAGCAGCTCGTGCAGCTGCCGCATCACCGGGAACACGTCGAACATCCGGCGGGCCTGCTCCGGCGGCCCGGTCCGCCAGTCCCGCCCACCGAAGGTGATCTGCGAGACCTGCTGCCCGGCACCGAAGCAGTCGTACACCGTGCAGCCGGTGAATCCCTTCTGCCGGAGCCTGGCGTGGATGCCGCAGCGGTGGTCCTCCCGGAGGTTGCGGCAGGGCGTGCCGGCGGCCTTGTCGACCGCGAAGTCGGCCGAGGCGGCGAAGGGCAGGGCGACGCAGCACAGTCCGAAACACCGTTCGCAGTCGCCGCGCAGTTCCGTCAGCCCGACGTGATGATCTCGCATGCAGTTCAGCATACGAAACGACACGTCACCGGTGAGGTGCGGTCACCTCACGCCCGGGGCGCCTCCAGCCGCCGCAGCCGCTCGGGGTCGGCCAGGATGTACATGTCGGTGATGCGGCCGTCTGCGATCGTCACGCCCATCACCGACTGGATGCGGCCCTCCGGTGCGTTGATCATTCCGACCGAGCCGTTGACCAGCACCAGCTCCGCGGACAGCGTGAACGGGGCGAACATGAGCGCCTGCTCCGCCACCGACTTCGCGCCCTGGACCAGCTTGGAGGCGGCCGCCCCCCGCACGAGGGCGCCGGAGTCGGCCCGCAGCAGCACATCCGGATGCAGGACGGCCACCAGTGCCTCGAAGTCCCCGGCGCGCGAGGCGGCGAGGAAGGCGTCGAGCACCTGCTTCTGCCGGCCGAGGTCCGGCTCGTTCGACGGCGTCGCGCCACGCACCCGGCGCCGGGCGCGGCTCGCCAGCTGCCGGGTCGCGGCGGCGCTGCGCTCCACGATCGGCGCGATGTCGTCGAACGGCACGGCGAACATGTCGTGCAGCACGAACGTGAGCCGCTCGTCGGGCGTCAGGTTCTCCAGCACGACGAGCAGGGCCAGGCCCACGGAGTCGGCCTGGAGCACCTCCTCGGCCGGGTCGATGTGCGACAGGGGCCGGAGCACCGGGTCCGGGACGAAGGCCCCCACGGTGTCCTGGGTGTCGCCCATCGGCTCCTCGCGGCGGGCGGTGCGTGAGCGCAGCATGTCCAGGCAGACCCGCCCGGTCACCGTGGTCAGCCAGCCGCCGAGGTTCTGGATGTCGCTCGTGTCGGTGCGGCTGAGCTTCAGCCAGGCCTCCTGGACGGCGTCCTCCGCCTCGGAGAGCGATCCGAGCATGCGGTAGGCCACCGCCTTGAGGTGTCCTCGGTGCTCCTCGAACCGATGGGCCAGTGCCTCGCTGCCTGTCATGGCTCCCCCGTCGTCTGCTCGTCAACCGCTGATCATCTGCTGAACAGTTCGAACGCCACCGCGGGGCGGCCCCCGAACCGCTCCCCCGTCCTCTCCGCGTGCTGCGTCAGGAAGCCGCGCACGTACGTCTCCGGGTCCTCACTGGTCAACACCTCGATGTAGGTGCGGTGTTCCAGCAGGGAGCGCACCGCCCGTTCCATCCCGGGCGTCGCGTCGACGGCGTGGGTGGGCGTGCTGGAACCCGCGACGGCGACCCAGCGCACTCCGTCCCAGGGGTCGAGTCCCTGCTCGACGAGCTCGGGGAAGATCCACCGGTTGCCGGCGTCACCGGCGGCGTCCAGCGTGGCCCGGCCGACGGCCACGTGGTCCGGGGTGTTCCAGGCGACGCCGCCCCAGGTGTCGCGGTGGTTGAGCGTGATGACCAGCTCGGGCCTGTGCCGGCGGATGGCGGCGGCGATGTCGCGGCGCAGGGCGGTGCCGTACTCGACGACGCCGTCCTTGTGGTCGAGGAACTCCACCTCCGACACGCCGACCACAGCCGCGCTCGCCCGCTGCTCCCGCTCGCGCAGCGGCCCGCACCGCGCTGGCTCGATGGTGTCGATGCCCGCCTCGCCCCGGGTCGCGAGCACATAGGCGACCTCGCGGCCCTCGTCGGTCCAGGCCGCGATCGCCGCCGAGCAGCCGTACTCGAGGTCGTCCGGGTGCGCCACGACCGCGAGGGCACGCCGCCAGTCGTCGGGCATGGGCTGCAGTTGAGTGGTCGTCATGCCCGCAGACTAGTGCGCGCCGCCGACATCGCCGGGCGTACGGCGCGGCATCAGGCCTCGCCCCGCACGAGCGTCAGCAGCCGGTCGAGGACGCGGGGGCCGCCGGTGCGGATGCCGTCGTGCTCGAACTCGTCCGTGATCCAGGTGCGCAGGCCCCGGATCGTGCGGGCGGTGCGCAGGGAGTGGGCCGTGTCGACGTACATGTCGTCGTGGTAGACCGCCGCCACGACCGGCACCGTGGTGGTGGCGAGGCGGGCAGGGTCGTACAGCGGTGTCCAGTCGGTGCGGGCGGCGAGCAGGTCGGCGGTCTCACGCAGCGGGCGCAGCGCCGGGTCGCAGTCGAACATCCAGGGGTGAATCGATTCTCCGGTGAACAGGAGCGGCTCGTCGCCCGCGAGGGCCTTGGCGGCGTCGAACTGCGGGAACTCGGCGCGGACCCGCTCGGCGGACCAGGCCGTGGGCCGGTCGTCCTGGCCGTAGATCGACTCGTGGACCAGTGCGTACAGCGGATGGCGGGCGTAGGAGAGCATGGCCTGCACCTGCTCCTGGAACGCGTCGGAGAGCGTGGAGCCCTGCGGGGTGCGGACGAAGGCGTTCTCCAGGAGGTAGTGCAGGCGGTGGGTGCCGTCGCCGGTGCCCAGGACGATGCCGAGCGACTGGAAGGCCTCGACGGTGAGCCGGTAGCCGTTCGGCAGGACCACGTCGTGGTGCAGCAGGTGGTCGGCGATGCGGCGGGCGCGCTCGGTGTCCTGCGGGTAGCGGGCGTAGTGGGCGGCGACCTTGCGTTCGATGCGCGGGTAGGCGGCCCGGTAGACGTCGTCGGCGTGGGCGTCCAGGGCGGGCAGACCGCCGGTGATCACGGCCGTTGCCAGGCCCTCGGGGGCGAGGGACAGGTAGCTGGTGACGCAGAAGCCGCCGAAGCTCTGTCCGAGGACGGTCCAGGGCTTGCCGCCGGTGAGCTCGGCGCGGATGGCCTCGCAGTCGCGGACGATCGAGTCGGCGCGGAAATGCGTGAGGTAGTCGGCCTGTTCGGCCGGACCGCCGCGCAGTGGGAGCGTCTGGCGGTTGGCGGGTGTGCTGTGGCCGGTGCCGCGCTGGTCGAGGAGCAGGACGCGGTACTCCTTGAGGGCCCGGCCGAGCCAGCCCGGCCGGCCGACGGAGCGGTCCGCGCCGAAGCCGGGGCCGCCCTGGAGGTAGAGCAGCCACGGCAGGTCCAGGTGCGTCTTGTCGCTCGCGACGACCTCGCGGGCGTACAGCTCGATCGTCTCGCCCCCGGGGCGGTCGTGGTCGAGGGGGACGGTGAAGCGGTGGTCGGTGAGGACGACTCCGGGCTGGCGGTAGCTGACGGTCAACAGGGCTCCCGGGACGGACGGATTTTCGGGCCGCGTCCCAGTTCATCACAGCGATCGTCCGCGGGTGAGCCCTTCGATCATGAAACCTTGCTGAACGGTCGTTCAGGCCCCGGCCGTGTATCGAATCTCTGGCCGACGCGAAGGGTGCGAGCACGTGGGACCCGAGCTCGAAGGGCGTCAGCAGGGGGCAGGCGAAGGCCCCGACTGGTTCGGGGGATCCCCAGCCGGGGCCGATCGAGGGTGGGCGCGAAGGGCGGTCGCCTCGCGGCGGGGGCTCCATGAGGCTTCAGCCGAACGATCGTCCTCATGGGCAAAAGGTGAGGCCCGGGGACACTGTTCCCTTCACGCCCACATACGCATCAACGGTGAGGCACCCTCGAACATTCCCTGGAAGCGGCTCATACCGGGCTCTCGGGATGCTCGTGTGAGCGGGGCCCGGTGACGGCGCCCGTCGCGCGGTTCCCGGCGCGATCAGGTAACCAGGAACGGTGAACAAGGACGCGACCGACCCTTTCGTGCATGTCCGGGGCGCCAGTGAGAACAACCTGCGGAACATCGATCTCGACGTTCCGCGGGACGCGATGGTCGCCTTCACCGGCGTCTCCGGTTCGGGCAAGTCCTCGCTCGCGTTCGGCACGCTCTACGCGGAGGCCCAGCGGCGCTACTTCGAGTCCGTAGCACCGTACGCCCGAAGGCTGTTGCACCAGGTCGGCGCACCGCACGTGCAGGAAATCACCGGACTGCCACCGGCTGTGGCCCTGCAGCAGCGACGCGGGTCGCCCAGCTCGCGCTCGACGGTCGGCACCATCACCACGCTGTCCAATCTGCTGCGCATGCTGTACTCCCGCGCCGGCACCTATCCGCCCGGGGCCGCACGGCTGGAAGCCGAGTCGTTCTCACCCAACACCGCGGCCGGCGCCTGCCCGGAGTGCCACGGCCTGGGCGTCGTGCACGACGTCGCCGAGGACCTGCTCGTCCCGGACCCCTCGCTGAGCATCCGCGAGGGGGCGATCGCCGCCTGGCCGGGCGCCTGGCAGGGCGCCAACCTGCGCAGTGTCGTGAAAGGCCTGGGGATCGACATCGACCGACCGTGGCGCAGGCTCAGGAAGAAGGACCGGGACTGGCTGCTGTACACGGACGAGCAGCCCTCCGTGTACATCGAGCCGGAGGAGGAGCGCGTCGACTACGGCTACCAGGGAAAATTCTGGAGCGCCCGCAAGCACGTCATGCACGTCCTCGCCGACTCCAAGAGCGAGAAGATGCGCGAACGGGCGCTCCGGTTCGTCAGGAGTGTGCCCTGCCCCGAGTGTCACGGCAGCGGACTGCGGCCCGAGGCGCTCGCCGTGACCTTCGCCGGACGTTCCATCGCCGAGATCAACGCGATGCCGCTCACCGAGGTGGTGGCGCTGCTGCGGCCCGTCGCCGGGCGGTCCGAGGCCGACGCCACCACGTCGACCGCCCGCTCCGGGGAGACGACCGAGGTCGCGGTCCGGATCTGCGGCGATCTGGTCGCGCGGATCGACGTGCTGCTCGACCTGGGCCTCGGATATCTCAGCCTCGGGCGCCGCTCGACGACCCTGTCGCCCGGCGAGGCGCAGCGCCTGCGGATCGCCACCCAGCTGCGCTCGGGGCTGTTCGGCGTCGTCTACGTCCTCGACGAACCGTCCGCGGGCCTGCACCCGGCTGACGCGGAACCGCTGCTGGACGTGCTGGACCGCCTGAAGGCGGCGGGCAACTCGCTGTTCGTCGTGGAGCACGACATGGACGTCGTACGGCGGGCGGACTGGGTGGTCGACATCGGCCCCGGCGCGGGCGAGGGCGGCGGACGCGTGCTGTACAGCGGCCCGGTCGCCGGTCTTGAGCGGGTCGGGGAGTCGGCCACGGGCCAGTACCTGTTCGGGCGCGCCCAGCCGCTCGATCACCGCCCGCGCACACCGCACGGCTGGCTGCACCTGAGCGGCGTCTCCCGCCACAATCTGCACGATGTGTCCGTCGACGTACCGCTCTGCGTACTGACGGCGGTGACGGGCGTGTCCGGTTCCGGGAAGTCGACGCTGGTGACGCAAGTGCTTGCCGAGGTCGTCCGCGGCCACCTCGGACTCGTACCCGAGGAGCCCGACGAGGCGCAGCTGGAGGTCGACGTCCAGGACACGTCGGGGGTCGAGTCGTTCGACCGGCTGGTCCTGGTCGACCAACGGCCCATCGGCCGAACTCCCCGGTCCAACCTGGCCACGTACACGGGGCTGTTCGACGCGGTGCGCAAGCTGTACGCGGCGACGGACGAGGCCCGGGCGCGCGGCTACTCGGCCGGGCGGTTCTCCTTCAACGTGCCCGAAGGGCGGTGCGAGACCTGCCAGGGCGAGGGATTCGTCGCGGTGGAACTGCTGTTCCTGCCCGGCACCTACGCGCCGTGCCCGACCTGCCGGGGCGCCCGGTACAACGCCGAAACGCTGGAAGTCACCTACCGCGGCAAGAACATCGCGGAAGTACTGGCGCTGTCCGTCGACGCCGCCGCCGAGTTCCTGTCCGCCGTCCCGGCCGCCTCCCGCAGTCTGGAGACGTTGCGCGAGGTGGGACTAGGGTACCTGCGGCTGGGCCAGCCCGCGACGGAACTCAGCGGTGGTGAAGCGCAGCGCATCAAACTGGCCACCGAACTGCAGCGAGCCCGCCGCGGGCACGCGCTCTACCTGCTCGACGAGCCGACGGCGGGGCTGCACCCCTCGGACATCGCGCTGTTGCTGCGACAGCTGCACCGGCTCGTCGACGCCGGCAACACGGTCGTCCTCGTCGAGCACGACCTGGACACGGTCGCCACCGCCGACTGGGTCATCGACCTCGGGCCGGGCGGCGGCGACGCGGGTGGGCGGGTGGTCGCAGCGGGCCCGCCGGCCAAGGTGGCGAGGACCCGCCGCAGCGCCACCGCGCCCTATCTCGCGGCCCGGCTCGCGCGCTCCTGACGACGGCGCGAGGGACTGAGCACCTAGCGGGCGGACAGACTGGAGCGGCGCACCACCAGCTCGGGCTGGAGGACGACCCTGCGGTGCTCGTGGGCGCGCGCCGCGCCGTCCTCCTCCGTCTCCTCCAGGAGCAGGTCGGCGGCCATGGCGCCCATGGTGACGGCGGGCTGCCGCACCGAGGTGAGCGGGACGGCCGCGGCGGCCGCGAACTCGATGTCGTCGTAGCCGACGATGGCGAGGTCGTCGGGGACGCCGACGCCGGCCGCGTACATGGCCTGCAGGACACCGAGGGCGAGCAGGTCGTTGGCGCAGAACACGGCGGTGGGCCGGTCGGCGAGCCCGAGGAGGCGGGCCCCGGCGTCGCGGCCGGCGGCGACGTCCAGCCGTTCGGTGGGCAGCTCGCGCAGCGCGTCGGGACCGAGCCCGGCCTCGGCGAGCGCCTCCAGCGCGCCGGTACGGCGGTCGCGAACCTGGTTCAGTCCGGGCGGGCCGCTGACGTAGGCGAGGGAACGGTGCCCGGCGTCGACGAGGTGGCGTACCGCGAGGGCGCCGCCCGCCACGTCGTCGACGGAGACCGAGCACTCGGTGGTGCCCTCGGCGACCCGGTCGACCAGGACGAACGGGATGTTGTGCCGGCGGAACGCCTCGATGTTGCGGCCGGTGGCGTCGGCCGGGGTGAGCAGCACACCGCGCACCCGCTGCTCTGCGAAGAGCGACAGGTACTCGGCCTCCTCACCCGGGTTCTGGGCGCTGTTGCAGACCATCACGCCGAGTCCGGCCCGGCGGGCGGCGCGCTCGGCGCCGCGTGCCACGTCGACGAAGAAGGGGTTGCCCATGTCGAGGACGAGCAGCCCCATGATGCGGCTGCGGCCCGCCCGCAGTTGGCGCGCGGACTCGCTGCGGACGTAGCCGAGCCGGTCTATCGCGGACAGCACCCGGGCCCGGGTCTCGGTCGCGACCGTGTCCGGGCGGTTGATCACGTTGGAGACCGTGCCGACGGAGACTCCGGCGACGCGGGCGACGTCCTTGATACCCACCGACTGGGCCATCGGGCAGGGACCTCCAGAGGAAGACGAGGGGGGGCGGCGGCCGGGGCGGCTTCACACTACCGGCACGCCGCCCCGGGAACCGATGTGGTCAGGCGGGCAGGCGGAAGTCGATCACGTGCAGAGCCGAGGGTGTCGTGCCGCTGGACTTCTCCTGGTACATGAACGACAGCACCCCGTCCTGCGCGACCCGCGTCTCGTCGATGACGACCTCGCCGAAGGCGTTGAGGCCACTGCCGTCGAAGAGGATCCTCCAGTCGGTGTAGCCGGAGGCGGCGGAGGCCGCGGCGATCCGCCCGAACGGGAAGACCGCGTAGGCGTTGTCGTACTTGTCCAGGATCAGTTTGGTGCGCTGGCTGGAGTTCAGCGGGACCGGTATCTCGGTCTTCTGCCAGGTGCCCGAGGCGTTCTTGCGGACGTGGAAGGCACGGCCGTTGGCGGTGCGGTTCGCGACGTAGTTCGTGGTGCACTGGCCGAAGCGGCCGGGCACGTAGGAGATGATCGCGTGCGGCCGGCCCGCGGAGTCGGTGAACTGGCTCTCCTGGTTCATCAGGGAGTGGTCCGGGTTCAGCGGGTCCACGACCAGACCGGCGTCGGTCACGGACACCTTGTCGGAGCCGCCCGTCACACCCACCACGCTGCCCGCGTTGTTGCGCCAGGTGCGGCCGCGGTCGTCGGAGTAGACGTAGCCGGTGTCGTGGTTGGTGATGCCGCCGCCGTTGCACATCACGGCGCCGTTCTGCTCACGCCAGGTGAAGAACGAGTGCAGCCGGCCGTTCCGGTCGTAGTCGATGCCGTGCAGGTACATGTTGCGGGCCGTCGAGGAGCCGTGCTCGCTGGTGTACGTCCCCGTCGAGCCGGACCACTCGCCGAGATTGGTCCACTTGGTGCCGTCGTACTCGGCGAGGGCGTTGCGGCCGTTGCCGGAGACGGCGACGCGGTAGCTCAGCTGGAGCTTGCCGTCCGGAGTGGAGACGAACTGGGGGTAGGTGAACTGCGAGGTCAGCGCCAGGCCGTCGAGCGTCGACTGGGGCGCGCCGAAGCGGCTCGCGGTCCAGCTCAGCCCCGCCGGGTTGTCCATGAGCCCGGCGACGGACTTGACGTAGGTGAAGCCGTCGCTGTGGGAGTCCATGTTGAGGTGCAGCCGGCCGTCGACCTTGGAGACGCCCATGGAGATGACGTTGTGGGAGTCGTCGTAACGCAGGGTGTGCCCGACCTTCACGGTCGACCAGGTGCTCGCGCCGAGTACACGGCGGCCGACGACGGCGCCCCGGTCGGCGGTGTACCAGACGGCGTACTGGTAGCCCTTGTAGGTCAGCAGGCCGTTCTTCTGGAACGCGTTGTTGTTGACCAGACCGTCGTACGACACGAAGAAGAGGGCCTGGCCGTCGAGCGTGGTGGTGCCGGTCCGGGTGACCGACGGGCCGGGGTCGGCGGCCCGCGCGGTGCCGGAGGCGAGGGCGGGGGTCACCACTGCTCCCGCGAGGGCGGCGGCCAGCAACGTACGTCTGTGCATCTCGTGGACTCCATCGTCATGCGAGGTGGAACACTTCGGTGAGCGGTTTCATGGCCTCGTCGGGCCGGGCGCCGTCCAGCGACTCGAAGAACGGCGCCATTCCCGCCTGCCAGCGGGCGTTGACGTCGGTGGCTTCCATGGCGGCCTGGGCGGCGGCGAAGTCCTCGGTCTCGAGGTAGCCGACGAGCAGTCCGTCCTCGCGCAGGAAGAGCGAGTAGTTGTGCCAGCCGGTCTCCGAGAGTGCCTTCAGCATCTCGGGCCACACCGCGGCGTGCCGCTCGCGGTACTCGTCGAGGCGGTCCGCCCGGACCTTCAGCAGGAAGCACACGCGCTGCATCAACGACCTCCCAGGGTCTAGAAGTTGAACTGGTCGATGTTCTTCGCGTCGAACACGGTCGGCTTGCCGAGGCTGATCACGCCGTCCTTGCCGATGGTGTACTCGCCCATGGAGCCTGCCTTGAACGTCTCGCCCTCCTTGCCGGTGATCTGCCCGGAGGACAGGGCGACGGCGGTGCGGGCGGCCAGTTCGCCGAGCTTGGCCGGGTCCCACAGCTCGAACGCCTCGACGGTGCCGTTCTTGACGTACTTGCGCATGTCGTTCGGGGTGCCGAGGCCGGTCAGCTTGACCTTGCCCTTGTACTTGGAGCCCGACAGGTACTGGGCGGCGGCCTTGATGCCGACCGTGGTCGGGGAGATGATCCCCTTCAGGTTCGGGTACTCCTGGAGCAGGCCTTGGGTCTGCTGGAAGGACTGCTGGGCGTCGTCGTTGCCGTACGCGGTCTTCACCAGCTTCATGTTCTTGTACTCGGGCTTCTTCAGCTCGTCCTTCATGAAGTCGATCCAGGTGTTCTGGTTCGTCGCGGTCTGCGCCGCGGACAGGATCGCGATCTCGCCCTTGTAGTCGATCTGCTTGGCGAGCAACTGCACCTCGGTACGGCCCAGGTCCTCGGCCGAGGCCTGCGAGACGAAGGCGTTGCGGCAGTCGGGCGTGGTGTCGGAGTCGTAGGTGACGACCTTGATGTCGTTCTTCATGGCCTGCTTGAGCGCGGTGCACAGGGCGCCCGGGTCCTGCGCGGACACGGCCATCGCGTCGACCTGCTGCTGGGTGAGCGTGTTGACGTAGGAGACCTGCCCGGCGGTGTCGGTCGCGCTGGACGGCCCGACCTCCTTGTAGCTGGACCCCAACTCCTTCAGCGCCTTCTCGCCGCCCTTGTCGGCGCTGGTGAAGTACGGGTTGTTGACCTGCTTGGGCAGGAACCCGACGGTGAGGCCCTTCTTGGTGGCCGCGTTCGGATCGGCCTTGCCGGCGGTGGCGGCGGAGGCGCCCTCGTCGGCGACATCCTTCTTGGTGGTGCCGCCGCAGGCGGTGAGGGCCAGGGCGAGCGAGGTGGCGGTGGCGAGGGCCGCGCAGCTGCGGCGCAGGGTTGACTTACGCATGGCGTTGGTCCTTTACGAGGAAGGGCTGGGTTACGAGGTGGGAGTCGAGGCGGCTCTGCGGCCCGCCCTCGCCGTGGAGATCTGCCGCACGACCCGGGGACCGAGCACGGACAGAACGAGCAGGACGCCGGTGACGACGATCTGCGACTGCGCGGAAACGTCCTGGAGGCTCATCACGTTCTGCAACGCCCCCAGCAGAAACACCCCGGCGATGGCACCGCCGAGCGTGCCCTTGCCGCCGTCGAAGTCGATGCCGCCGAGCAGCACGGCGGCCACGACGGACAGTTCGAGGCCGGTGGCGTTGTCGTAGCGGGCGCTGGCGTAGTGCAGCGCCCAGAAGATGCCGGTCAGGGAGGCCATCAGTCCGGTCAGCGTGAACAGGATCAGCTTCTGCCGCCTGACCCGGATGCCGGCGAAGCGGGCCGCCTCCTCGCTCGCGCCGATCGCGAACAGCGACCGCCCGAACGGTGTGGCGTGCAGTGCGACCACGGCGATGGCGAGCAGGACGAGGAACGGCAGGAGGGCGTACGGGATGAATGTGTCGCCGATCCGCCCGGCCGCGAAGTCCAGGTACTGCGTGGGGAAGTCGGTCACCGCGTCGGAGCCGAGCACGATCTGCGCGATGCCCCGGTAGGCGGCGAGGGTGCCGATGGTCACGGCGAGGGACGGCAGCCCCAGCCTGGTCACCAGCAGCCCGTTGACCAGCCCGCACACCACACCCAGCAGCAGACAGATCGGGATGATCGTCTCGATGGTCATGCCCTGGTTCCACAGGGCGCCCATCACGGCGCCGGACAGTCCGGCCGTGGAGGCGACCGACAGGTCGATCTCGCCGGAGACGACGAGCAGGGTCATCGGCAGGGCGATCAGCGCGATCGGCAGGGTGTTGCCGATCAGGAACGACAGGTTGAGCGCGTTGCCGAACCCGTCGACGAAACCGAAGGAGAACAGCAGGACCACGACGAGGAGTGCGCCGACGACCGTGTCCCAGCGGACCGCTCGGCTCAGGGAGATGTCAGCCATGGCGGGCGTTCCTCTTCTTCAGGGCGGAGGCCACGCGCAGCGCGACGACCCGGTCGACCGCGATCGCGAGGATGAGCAGGATGCCGTTGATCGCGAGCACCCAGACGGAGCTGACGCCGAGGGCCGGCAGCACGCTGTTGATGGAGGTCAGGAGCAGGGCGCCGAGGGCCGCCCCGTAGACGCTGCCGGAGCCGCCGGTGAAGACGACGCCGCCGACCACGACCGCGCTGACGACGGTCAGTTCGTAGCCGTTGCCGGTGCCGGAGTCGACGTTGCCGAACCGGGCGAGGTACATCGCGCCGGCGAGTCCGGCGAGTGCGCCGCAGAAGGTGTACGCGACGAGGATCCGCTTGCGGACGGGGATGCCGGCAAGACGGGCGGCCTCGGGGTTGGAGCCGAGGGCGTACAGCTCGCGTCCGCCGGCGAAGTGCCTGAGGTAGTAGGCGGTGGCGATGAGGACCGCCAGCGCGATCAGTGCCAGGTACGGCACCGCGGAGATGCCGCCGGAGCCGAAGTCGACGAATCCGCCGGGCAGATCGGCCGCGGTGATCTGGCGGGAGCCGACCCAGATGGAGTCGATGCCGCGGATGATGTAGAGCGTGCCGAGGGTGACGACGAGCGCGGGCACCTGGCCGAGGCTGACGAGCAGTCCGTTCAGCAGTCCGAAGCCGATGCCGAGCAGGACCGCCAGGGCGATCGCCACGACGGGGTTTCCTCCGCCCTGGAGGTACGTGCCGGCGGCGAACGCGCTGATGCCGAGGGTGGATCCGACGGACAGGTCGACGTTGCGGGTGATGACGACGAGGGACTGGCCGGTGGCGACCAGGACCAGGATCGTCGCGTTCAGCAGCAGGTCCTTGATGCCCTGTTCGGACAGGAACTCGCTGTTGCCCGCCTGGGTGACGCCGATCATCACCAGGAAGACCAGCAGGATGGCGAGTTCGCGCATCTTGAAGACGCGGTCGACCAGCCGGGTGCCGCTCGACTTGGGCACGTCGGCCACGGGGGCTTCTTGCGGGGTGATCACCGTCATGCGGCGGCCCTCCCGGTGGCTGCGGCCATCACGGTTTCCTCGGTGGCGTCGGAGCGCGGGATCTCGGCGGTGAGCCGGCCCTCGTGCATCACCAGCACGCGGTCGGCCATGCCGAGGATCTCGGGCAGGTCGGAGGAGATCATCAGGACGGCCACGCCGTCGGCGGCGAGCTGCGACAGCAGCCGGTGCACCTCGGCCTTGGTGCCGACGTCGATGCCGCGGGTCGGCTCGTCGACGATCAGCACCTTCGGGCCGGTGGCCAGCCACTTGGCGAGTACGACCTTCTGCTGGTTGCCCCCGGAGAGCGTGTTGACCGTGTCGGCGATCCGGGCGTACTTCACCTGGAGCTTGACGGCCCAGTCGAGGGAGCGGCTGCGCTCGGCGCCGCGGTCCATCAGCCCGGCCTTCACGGTCGTACGCAGCCCGGTGAGCCCGATGTTCCGCTCGATGGACATGTCCATCACCAGGCCCTGGGCGCGCCGGTCCTCCGGGACCAGGGCGACTCCGGCGGCCATGGCGGCGGAGGGCGCGCCGTTGACCAGGGACGTGCCGTGGACCGAGACCTCTCCGGCGTCCCGGCGGTCGATGCCGAACACCGCCCGGGCGACCTCGGTGCGCCCGGCGCCGACGAGCCCGGCCAGGCCGACGATCTCGCCGTGCCGGACCTCGAAGGAGACGTCGGTGAAGACCCCCTCGCGGGTCAGCCGGCGCACGCTCAGGGCGACTTCGCCCGGCGTCACCTCCTGCTTGGGGTAGAGCTCGTCGAGGTCGCGGCCGACCATGCGGCGCACCAGGTCGTCCTCGGTCATGCCCTCCAGGGGCTCGCTGGCGATCCAGGCGCCGTCGCGCAGGGTGGTGACCCGGCGGCAGATCTCGAAGATCTCTTCCAGCCGGTGGGAGATGAACAGCACCGCCGCACCCTGGTCGCGCAGGGTGCGCACGACGCCGAAGAGGCGGGCGACCTCGCTGCCGGTGAGGGCGGCGGTCGGCTCGTCCATGATCAGGACGCGGGCGTCGAAGGAGAGCGCCTTGGCGATCTCGACGATCTGCTGGTCGGCGATGGACAGACCGCGGGCTGGCCGGTCGGGGTCGAGTTCGACCCCGAGGCGCTCCATCAGGGCGGCGGTCGCGTTGTGGGTGGCCTTGTGGTCGATCCGGCCGAGGGCGCGGCGCGGCTGGCGGCCCATGTAGATGTTCTCGGCGATCGACAGGTCGGGGAAGAGCGTGGGCTCCTGGTAGATCACGGCGATGCCGGCGTCGCGGGCGTCGCCGGGTCCGTGGAAGGCGACGGGCGCACCGTCGAGCAGCACCTGGCCGGCGTCCGGGCGGTGCACTCCGGCGAGCGTCTTGATGAGCGTGGACTTGCCGGCGCCGTTCTCACCGGCGAGTGCGTGCACCTCCCCGGGGAACAGCTCCAGGGAGACGTCCCGCAGTGCACGGACCGCGCCGAAGGACTTGGAGACGTCCCTCAGCGCGAGAACCGGGGCCGGACCCGTGGTGGACGGGTGGGTCATGAGGGCTCCTCGACGACGCCGGCGGGTCGGCCCTCTCGGCGTCGTGAAAGGTTTCAACTGGGTTGCCGGGACGTTAGGCGGGCCGCGCATGTCACGTCAATGGGTTCCGGTCGAAAAAGTTTCGGGGACACAAGGTCACGCATGGGTCACAGGAAACCGTCTCGGCCGGAGGGGTTGACACCCCTTCGGGAGGCCCATAACTTCGCGTCCTGAATCGTTTCATTCGTTGGTCGTCACGACCCGATGTCACTGGAGCCTGACGTGACCGAGCTCGCCGCGGCGAAGGCCGCTCTCAAGACACAGGCCGTCGAGACGCCGTCGTGGGCCTACGGGAACTCGGGCACGCGGTTCAAGGTGTTCGCGCAGCAGGGTGTGCCACGCACCCCGTTCGAGAAGCTGGACGACGCGGCGAAGGTGCACGAGTTCACCGGTGTCGCCCCGACGGTGGCCCTGCACATTCCGTGGGACAAGGTCGACGACTACGCGGCGCTGGCGAAGCACGCCGAGCAGCGGGGCGTGAAGCTCGGGGCGATCAACTCCAACACCTTCCAGGACGACGACTACAAGCTCGGGAGCATCTGTCACCCTGAGGCCTCCGTGCGGCGCAAGGCCGTGGATCACCTGCTGGAGTGCGTCGACATCATGGACGCGACGGGCTCGACGGATCTGAAGCTGTGGTTCGCCGACGGGACGAACTATCCCGGGCAGGACGACATCCGGGGGCGGCAGGACCGGCTCGCCGAAGGGCTCGCCGAGGTCTACGAGCGGCTCGGGGACGGGCAGCGGATGCTGCTGGAGTACAAGTTCTTCGAGCCGGCGTTCTACACGACGGATGTGCCGGACTGGGGTACCGCTTACGCCCACTGCCTCAAGCTCGGGCCCAAGGCGCAGGTCGTCGTCGACACGGGGCATCACGCGCCGGGGACGAACATCGAGTTCATCGTGGCGACGCTGCTGCGCGAGGAGAAGCTCGGGGGGTTCGACTTCAACTCGCGGTTCTACGCGGACGACGACCTCATGGTCGGGGCGGCGGACCCGTTCCAGCTGTTCCGGATCATGTACGAGGTGATCCGGGGTGGGGGGTTCTCGCCCGAGGTCGCCTTCATGCTCGACCAGTGTCACAACATCGAGGCGAAGATCCCGGCGATCATCCGGTCGGTGATGAACGTGCAGGAGGCCACGGCGAAGGCGCTGCTGGTCGACGGTGACGTCTTGGCCGCGGCACAGCGGGCGGGCGACGTGCTGGAGGCGAACGCCGTGGTGATGGATGCGTACAACACGGATGTACGGCCTCTGCTGCGGGAGGTTCGGGAGGAGATGGGGTTGGACCCCGACCCCATCGCAGCGTATCGGGGGTCGGGATGGGCTGAGCGGATCGTCGCTGAGCGCGTGGGTGGGCAGCAGGCCGGTTGGGGAGCGTGAGCGTCTGCCGGGTTCTGTCCGATTCGGGCTGCGGGCCGCATGTGGCTGGTCGCGCAGTTCCCCGCGCCCCTGAGATACACACCCTCCGTTGCAAAGGAACTGTTCATGGCCGTTCATCCCGAAGCTGACGCCCTCCTCGCCCGGTCGCACCGGCTCGGGGCCGACCCGCGGAACACGAACTACGCGGGGGGCAACGCCTCCGCCAAAGGCACCGAGACCGACCCCGTCACCGGCGGTGACGTCGAGCTGATGTGGGTCAAGGGGTCCGGCGGGGATCTCGGGACGCTGACGGAGGCCGGGCTCGCCGTGCTACGGCTGGACCGGATGCGGGCGCTCGTGGACGTGTACCCGGGTGTCGAGCGCGAGGACGAGATGGTCGCCGCGTTCGACTACTGCCTGCACGGCAAGGGCGGGGCCGCTCCGTCCATCGACACCGCCATGCACGGGCTGGTGGAGGCCGCGCATGTCGATCATCTGCACCCGGACTCGGGGATCGCGCTCGCGTGTGCCGCCGACGGGGAGAAGCTGACCGCCGAGTGCTTCGGGGACAGCGTGGTGTGGGTGCCGTGGCGGCGGCCCGGTTTCCAGCTGGGGCTGGACATCGCCGCCGTGAAGGAAGCCAATCCGCAGGCCATCGGGTGCATCCTCGGCGGGCACGGGATCACCGCCTGGGGTGACACCTCCGAGGAGTGCGAGCGGAACTCGCTGCACATCATCCGGACCGCCGAGACGTTCCTGGCCGAGCGGGGCAAGCCCGAGCCCTTCGGACCGGTGATCGAGGGGTACGCCGCGCTCGCCTCCGGAGAGCGGCGGGAGCGGGCCGCCGCGCTCGCCCCGTACGTGCGGGCCATCGCCTCGCAGGACCGGCCCCAGGTGGGGCACTTCGACGACTCCGAGGTCGTGCTCGACTTCCTCGCGAGCGCGGAGCACCCGCGCCTCGCCGCGCTCGGGACGTCCTGCCCGGACCACTTCCTGCGGACCAAGGTGCGGCCGCTGGTGCTGGACCTGCCGCCGAGCGCGCCGCTCGACGAGGCGATCGCCCGGCTGAAGGAGCTGCACGCCGGGTACCGCGAGGAGTACGCCGCCTACTACGAGCGGCACGCCGAGCCCGGCTCCCCCGCCATGCGCGGCGCCGACCCGGCGATCGTGCTGGTGCCGGGCGTGGGCATGTTCTCCTTCGGCAAGGACAAGCAGACCGCCCGGGTCGCCGGCGAGTTCTACGTGAACGCCATCAACGTCATGCGCGGGGCCGAGGCCGTGTCCGCGTACGCGCCGATCGAGGAGTCCGAGAAGTTCCGGATCGAGTACTGGGCGCTGGAGGAGGCCAAGCTCCGGCGGATGCCGAAGCCCAAGGCGCTGGCGACCCGGGTGGCGCTGGTGACGGGGGCCGGCAGCGGCATCGGGAAGGCCATCGCGCACCGGCTCGTGGCCGAGGGCGCCTGTGTGGTCGTCGCCGATCTCGACGCGAAGAACGCCGAAGCCGTCGCCGAGGAGCTGGGCGGACCCGACAAGGCCGTCGCCGTGACGGTGGACGTCACCTCCGAGGAGCAGATCGCCGAGGCGTTCCGGGCGGCCGTGCTGGCCTTCGGCGGAGTCGACCTCGTCGTCAACAACGCGGGCATCTCGATCTCCAAGCCGCTGCTGGAGACCTCCGCCAAGGACTGGGACCTCCAGCACGACATCATGGCGCGCGGCTCGTTCCTCGTGTCACGGGAAGCGGCCCGGGTGATGACCGCCCAGGAGCTGGGCGGCGACATCGTCTACATCGCCTCGAAGAACGCCGTGTTCGCCGGTCCCAACAACATCGCCTATTCCGCCACCAAGGCCGACCAGGCCCACCAGGTGCGGCTGCTCGCCGCCGAGCTGGGCGAGCACGGCATCCGGGTCAACGGGATCAACCCGGACGGTGTGGTGCGCGGCTCGGGCATCTTCGCGGGCGGGTGGGGGGCCAAGCGGGCCGCCGTGTACGGGGTGGAGGAGGAGAAGCTGGGCGAGTTCTACGCCCAGCGGACCATCCTCAAGCGCGAGGTGCTGCCCGAGCACGTGGCCAACGCCGTGTTCGCGCTGACCGGCGGCGACCTCACCCACACGACCGGTCTGCACATCCCGGTCGACGCCGGCGTCGCGGCCGCCTTCCTGCGATGAGCGCGACCGTGAAGTCCTACGCCGCGGTCGACCTCGGCGCGTCCAGCGGGCGCGTCATGGTCGGCCGCGTCGGCCCGGACAGCCTGGAGCTCGCCGAGGCGCACCGCTTCCCCAACCGGCCCGTCCGGGTGCCCGAGGGGCTGCGGTGGGATGTGCTCGGGCTGTACGCCGGGGTGCTGGACGGCCTGAAGGCGGCAGGTGCCCACTGCGGTGGACGACTCGACTCCGTCGGCATCGACAGCTGGGCCGTCGACTACGGACTGCTGGACGAGGACGGGGCGCTGCTCGGCAACCCCGTGCACTACCGGGACTCCCGGACGGAGGGTGTCGCGGACAAGGTGTGGGCGACGGTGCCCGCGGCGGAGCTGTACGCCGCGACCGGGTTGCAGTACGCGCCCTTCAACACCCTGTACCAGCTGACCGCCGCGCGATCGACGGCCCAGCTCGCCCGGGCCCGGCGGCTGTTGCTGATGCCGGACCTGCTGACGTACTGGCTGACCGGCGAGCAGGGCACCGAGCTGACCAACGCGTCCACGACCCAGCTGATCGATCCCCGGACGCGCGACTGGGCGTACGGCCTCGCGTCCCGGCTCGGCATCGACCTGAACCTGTTCGCACCGCTGCGGCGGCCCGGCGATCCGTCAGGGCTGCTGCGCGCCGGGGTGCTGGAGGAGACCGGGCTCGCCGGTCCGGTGCCGGTGACGGCCGTGGGGTCGCACGACACCGCCTCGGCGGTCGCGGCCGTACCGGCGTCGGGCGAGCGCTTCGCCTACATCTGCACGGGCACCTGGTCGCTGGCCGGTCTGGAGCTGGACGCGCCGGTGCTGACCGAGGAGAGCCGGGCGGCCAACTTCACCAACGAGCTGGGACTGGACGGCACGGTCCGCTATCTGCGGAACATCATGGGGCTGTGGCTGCTCCAGGAGTGCGTGCGGGCCTGGGGCGACCCGGATCTGGGCGCGCTGCTGCTGGAGGCGTCCAGGGCCCCGGCGCTGCGCTCGGTCGTGGACGCGGGTGACGCGGCGTTCCTGGCGCCGGGCCGGATGCCCGAGCGGATCGCCGAGGCGTGCCGGCTCTCGGGGCAGCCGGTGCCCGAGTCGCCGGCCGAGGTGACGCGCTGCATCCTCGACTCCCTGGCCCTCGCGCACCGCACGGCGGTCCAGGACGCCCAGCGGCTCGCCGGGCACGCGGTCGACGTCGTCCATGTGGTCGGCGGCGGCACCCGCAACGCGCTGCTGTGCCAGCTGACCGCCGACGCCTGCGGGCTGCCGGTGGTGGCCGGGCCGACCGAGGCCGCCGCGCTGGGCAATGTCCTCGTGCAGGCGCGGGCGCACGGGCTGGCCGGTGACCTGGCCGGAATGCGGCGCCTGCTCGTGAACACGCAGCCGCTCACGCGGTACGAACCCCGGGGCGGGACCGAGCGATGGCACTCCGCGCAGGCCCGGCTCGCCGGGCACTGACGGGGTCTCCCCCGCCTCTCGTCCCGGGACTACGCTTCACTCATCCGATGATCGACCACAAGGAGCCGCGATGCGTGTCGCCCTGTTCCTGACCTGCGTCAACGACACGCTGTATCCGGACACCGGGCGCGCCGTGGTGAAACTGCTGACCAGGCTGGGTGTCGACGTCGACTTCCCGAGCGGGCAGACCTGCTGCGGGCAGGCCCACTACAACACCGGCTACCGCCACGAGGCCGAGCCGCTCGCCCGGCATTTCTCCGATGTCTTCGGCGCGTACGAGGCGATCGTGACGCCGTCCGGGTCGTGCGGGGCGATGGTGCGGGAGCTGTATCCGCGGATGGGCGAGCGGGCCCGGGCCGAGGGACGCGGGGACACCCTCGCGGCCACCCTGGCCCCCGTGGTGCCCAAGACGTACGAGCTGACCGAGTTCCTGGTCGACGTGCTGGGTGTGACGGACGTCGGGGCGTACTACCCGCACAAGGTGACCTACCACCCGACCTGCCACGGGCTGCGCGGACTCGGACTCGGCGAGCGGCCGCGGCGGCTGCTCCAGGCGGTGAAGGGCCTGGAACTCGCCGAACTGCCGGGGGCCGACGAGTGCTGCGGGTTCGGCGGCACCTTCGCGCTGAAGAACCCCGACGTCTCGGCGGCCATGGGCGCGGACAAGGTGCGCAACGCCGAGTCGACGGGTGCCGAGGTGCTGTGCGCGGCCGACAACTCCTGTCTGATGCACATCGGCGGGACGATGGCCCGGCTGCGGACCGGCATGCGGCCGGTGCACATCGCGGAGATCCTGGCGAGCACGGAGGAGGAACCGGCCGTATGAGCGGGACGTATCTCGGTATGCCGGCGTTCCCGGAGGCCGCGCGCGAGGCCGTGGGGAACGCGACCCTGCGCGGCAATCTGCGGCACGCCACGCACACCATCCGCGCCAAGCGGGCGAAGGCGGTGTCGGAGGTGTCCGACTGGGCCGAGCTGCGCGAGGCGGGCAAGCGCATCAAGGACCACACGCTGCGCCATCTCGACCGCTACCTCGTGCAGTTGGAGGAGTCGGTCACGGCCGCGGGCGGCGTCGTGCACTGGGCCGCCGACGCGGACGAGGCCAACGAGATCGTCACGCGGCTCGTGAAGATGACCGGCGAGCCGGAGGCCGTCAAGGTCAAGTCGATGGCCACGCAGGAGATCGGGCTCAACGAGGCGCTGGAGGCCGAGGGCATCCGGGCCTACGAGACCGATCTCGCCGAGCTGATCGTGCAGTTGGGCAAGGACCGGCCCTCGCACATCCTCGTCCCCGCCATCCACCGCAACCGGGGCGAGATCCGGGACATCTTCACGCGCGAGATGAGCGAGTGGGGTCGCCCCGCTCCCGAGGGCCTGACCGACACACCGGCCGAACTCGCCGAGACGGCCCGCCTGCACCTGCGGGAGAAGTTCCTGCGGGCCAGGGTCGGCATCTCCGGCGCCAACTTCATGGTCGCCGAGACGGGCACGCTCGTGGTGGTCGAGTCCGAGGGCAACGGCCGGATGTGCCTGACCCTGCCCGAGACGCTGATCTCGGTCGTCGGCATCGAGAAGATCGTGCCGACGTGGCAGGACCTGGAGGTGTTCCTGCAGACCCTCCCCCGCTCCTCCACGGCCGAGCGCATGAACCCCTACACCTCGACGTGGACCGGCACCACGGACGAGGACGGTCCGCAGAACTTCCACCTGGTGCTGCTGGACAACGGCCGCACCGACACCCTCGCCGACGAGGTCGGCCGGCAGGCCCTGCGCTGCATCCGCTGCTCGGCGTGCCTCAACGTGTGCCCGGTCTACGAGCGGGCGGGCGGCCACGCCTACGGGTCGGTGTACCCGGGGCCGATCGGCGCCATCCTCAGCCCTCAACTGCGGGGCACGGGCAGCGAGATCGACGCCTCGCTGCCGTACGCGTCGTCGCTGTGCGGGGCGTGCTACGAGGTCTGCCCGGTCGCCATCGACATCCCCGAGGTGCTGGTGCACCTGCGGGAGCGGGTCGTTCAGGGCGGCGAGGTCACGCGGGCCGGCAACAAGGTGGTGCTGCGGCCCGCCAAGGGGCATGCCGCCGAGCGGGCGGCGATGCGCGCGGCACGCTGGGCGTTCCTGCACCCGGGCGCGCTGCGCACGGGCCAGCGCGCCGCCTCCCGGACGCGTCGCTTCCATCCCCGGACGCTGCCCGGTCCCGGCCGGGCCTGGAGCGGGACCCGGGAGCTGCCGCCGGTGCCCGCGGAGCCGTTCCGGGACTGGTGGCAGCGGACGCGTGGT
Source organism: Streptomyces luteogriseus (assembly GCF_014205055.1). Lineage (NCBI taxonomy): Bacteria > Bacillati > Actinomycetota > Actinomycetes > Kitasatosporales > Streptomycetaceae > Streptomyces > Streptomyces luteogriseus. Next base: position 8,070,365 of record NZ_JACHMS010000001.1, on the reverse strand, counting down.
GGGAAGGACGGGGACAGGTGAACAGCAGGGAACGGATTCTGGGGCGGGTGCGGCGCGCGCTCGCGGACGTGCCGGCCGACGAGACACCCCTCTCGCGGGACTACCTCCGTGAGCACGGGCGGCGGAGCGCCGCGCAGACGGTGGACCTGCTCGCGGAGAACCTGGCGGACTACCGGGCGCTCGTGCACCGTTGCACGGACGGCGAGCTGGCGGATCTGATCATGCGGCTGCTGGCCGAGCGAGGCTCGCGGACCGTGCTGGTCCCGCCCGGACTGCCGCCGTACTGGCTCAAGGCGTCCGACGTGACGCAGGTGCACGACCGAGCCGCGAGTACCGCGCACGAGCTGGACCGGGTCGACAGCGTGGTCACCGGTTGCGCGGTCGCCATCGCCGAGACCGGCACCCTGGTGCTGGACGGCTCGCCCGACCAGGGCCGCCGCCGGATCACGCTCGTCCCGGACCACCACATCTGTGTCGTACGGGTTCCGGGCCAGGTCGTGTCGTCCGTGCCGCAGGGGCTCGAGCGCCTCGATCCGGCGCGCCCGTTGACGTGGATCTCCGGGCCGTCGGCGACCAGTGACATCGAGCTGGACCGGGTCGAGGGGGTGCACGGTCCGCGCACGCTGGAGGTGATCCTGGTCGGCGAGGACTGATCCAGGGGATCAGGGCAGGATCGAGTCGACGTAGCCGCCGTCGACCCGCAGGGCGCCGCCCGTGGTGGCCGAGGCCTGGTCGGAGGCGAGGTAGACGACCATGTGGGCGATCTCGCGTGGTGGGCGTGGAGGGCCTGGTGCTCACGGTCGCCGGCGTCTTCTTCGGCATCGCCCCGGCGCCGGCGGTGAGGGTGGTGGCGTCGGCCGCGTGAGTGACGAACAGGGCAGTCGCCTCGGCGGCCGCTCCCTTCACCGCGCGCCGGAGGCGTCCAGCAGCGCGGTCACGGTCTCCGTGGTCAGCCCGTCCAGCGTCTCGATCCCAGCCCCGCCCCGGGCGCTGGCACCGTCGAAGACCAGCATCAGCTGGCGGGCGAGCAGCTCCGGGTCGCGCGCACCGCCCTCCTCCGCCCGGGTACGGAAGAAGTCCAGCAGCCACTCCTTCGCCCCCCGGGCGACGACACTCGCCGGGTGCTCGGGATCCTTCAGCTCGACCAGTGCGGCGAGATAGGGGCAGCCCCGGTAGGACGGCTCGGCCGAGGCCTTCTCCAGCCGTTCGAAGACGTGCAGGATCCTCGCGCGCGGGCTGCCGGTCTCCTGCGGGCCGGGCGCGAACCGCGCCTCGTACTCGGGGAGCCGCCGGGCCAGGCTGGCCGCGAGGACCTCGTCCTTGCTCGCGAAGAGCTGGTACATGGACCGCTTCGAGACTCCGGCGCTCCGGCACAGCGCCTCGACACCGAGGGAGACGCCGTCGCGGTAGAACAACTCGGCCGCCGCGTCGAGGAGCCGGTCCCTGGTGGACGCCTTGTCGGTCGTGGCCATACGGACGAGAGTACCTCGCCCCGGGCTCCTGGGAAACCGATCGGTTTAGAGCGTCCGTCCGACCGGAGAACCCCGTGACAACGTGGGTGAACAAGCGCTTAGATAGTGCTCTGACCGTCCGTCCCACGCCGCCGTCCTGGAGGCCCCGTTGTTCACATCCGTCGACGACGTCTCCGCTCGTCTCGCCGAGACCGGCTACCTCGCCTCCCCCGCCGTCGCCACGACCGTCTTCCTCGCTGCCCGGCTCGGCAAGCCGCTCCTGGTGGAGGGCCCGGCCGGTGTCGGCAAGACGGAACTCGCCAAGGCCGTCGCCACGGTGGCCGGGGCGCGGCTCGTCCGCCTGCAGTGCTACGAGGGCGTCGACGAGTCCCGCGCCCTGTACGAGTGGAACCACGCCAAGCAGCTCCTGCGCATCAGCGCGGGCCGGGACGAGACGTGGGACGAAGCCCGTACGGACATCTTCAGCGAGGAGTTCCTGCTCACGCGGCCGCTGCTGACCGCGATCCGGGGCGACGACCCGAAGGTCCTGCTGATCGACGAGACCGACAAGGCGGACGTCGAGGTGGAGGGCCTGCTGCTGGAGGTGCTCAGCGACTTCCAGGTGACCGTCCCCGAGCTGGGCACGATCACGGCGACGCGGCGCCCCTTCGTCGTCCTCACGTCGAACGCGAGCCGCGAACTGTCCGAGGCGCTGCGCCGGCGCTGCCTCTTCCTGCACATCGGTTTCCCGGACGAGGAGCTGGAGCGCCGGATCGTACGGCTGAAGGTGCCGGGCCTCGACGAGGCGCTGGCCCGCTCGGTCGTGCGGGTCGTGGGCGCGTTGCGGGCGATGGACCTGCGCAAGGTGCCGTCGGTCGCCGAGACCGTCGACTGGGCACACACCCTGCTCGCCCTCGGCGCCGAATCCCTCGACGAGACGGTCGTGCGGGCCACGCTCGGAGTGCTGCTCAAGCACCAGGACGACGTGCTCAAGGCCTCGGCCAAGCTCGACCTGGACGCCCTGTGACGACGCCGCCGGGCGTCGCCGAGCGGCTGACGTCCCTGGTCGGGGCGCTGCGCGCGCACGGCATGCGGATCGGCACCGGCGAGACCGTCGACGCGGCGCGGGCGGTCGGGGAACTCGGCCTCGCGGACCGGGAGCTGCTGCGCGAGGGTCTCGCGGCGACCCTGCTGCACGGGGCCGGACAACGGCAGGTGTTCGACCCCGTCTTCGACCTCTATTTCCCGCGCGGCGTCGGCGGGCCGGAGCAGCGGACAGCCGGGCGGGAGGACCTGCGGGACCGGCTGGCCGACGCCCTGACCGCCGACGACCGGGCGATGCTGGGCCGGCTGGCGATCGAGGCGGTCGACGGTTTCGGCGGCTACGGTTCCTCGCCGGAGTCGGACGGCTGGTCGTCGTATCAGACGCTGGAACGGCTGCGGCCGCAGACACTGCTGGCCCGGGTGCGCGACAACGTCCGGGGGCAGGGCGGGAGTCAGGGGTTCGCGGACCGCTTGCTGGAGGACGAGGTCCGGCGGCGCATCGACGTCTTCCGCGCTCTGGTGGCGGCCGAGGCGCGGCGGCGGGTCGCCGAGCGGCGCGGCCGGGACGAGATCGCCCGGCGGGCGGTGGCCCCGACCGCCGACCGGGTCGACTTCCTGTTCGCCGGGCAGGACCGGCTGGCCGAGCTGCGCAGGACGGTTCAGCCTCTGGCCCGCAAGCTCGCGACCCGGCTGGCGGCGCGGCGCCGTCGCGCCTCGCGGGGCACGATCGATCTGCGGCGGACCCTGCGCGGTTCGCTGTCGACGGGCGGGGTGCCGATGAGGCCGGTGCTGCGCCGACGACGGCCCGCCCGTCCCGAACTGGTGCTGCTGTGCGATGTGTCGGGGTCGGTCTCCGGCTTCTCCGACTTCACGATGCTGCTGGTGCAGGCGCTGCACGAGCAGTTCAGCAAGGTGCGTGTGTTCGCCTTCGTCAACCGGATCGACGAGGTGACCGGGCTGCTGGAGCGCGGGCGGGCCGACCCGGAGGGGCTGAGCAGCCGTATCCAGGGGGAGGCGGCGGTCACGGGCTACCACGGCAGCAGTGACTACGGCATGGCGCTGGGCGAGTTCGCCGAGCGGTACGCGGACGCGGTCGGTTCGCGCACGACCGTGTTCGTGCTGGGTGACGCCCGCACGAACCGGAGCGACCCGAATCTGCCCGCCGTGCGGCAGATCGCCGAACGCGCCCGCCGTGTCCACTGGCTGAACCCGGAGCAGCGCTCCCGCTGGGGTACGGGCGACTCCGTCGCGCCTGCCTACGCCGAGCTGGTCGCGATGCACGAGTGCCGCAACGCCCGGCAGTTGAGCGCACTGGTGGCGCGGCTGCTGCCGGTGTGATCAGGCGGCGGTGAGCTGCGGGTACAGGGCCGCGGGGTCGGCCGCGAGCCCGGCCTTGACCTGCCGCGAGACGTCGTCGGCCAGCACCTCGTAGGCGCCGGACGCGATGCCGTCGAGAGCCTGGGCCGCGACGGATCCGGCCGAGGACTTGGGGGCGTCGACCCCGACGGTCATGTCCGTGTCCACGTAGCCGACATGGAGACCGGTGACGTCGATCCCCCGCGGCTTCAGGTCCAGGCGCAGCGAGTTGGTCTGCGACCAGAAGGCGGCCTTGGACGCGCTGTAGGAGCCGGCGAGGCCGATCCAGGACAGCACGGAGTGGACGTTGAGGATGTGGCCGCCGCCGTTGCGCTCGATGACCGGGACGAAGGCCCGGGTCACCAGGAGCGGCCCGTAGAAGTTGGTCTCGAACTCGCGGCGCACGTCCTCGACGGGCGAGTCGAGGAAGTTGGCGTTGACCGACGCACCGGCGTTGTTGATCAACAGGGTGACGTCCTGTGCCCGTTCGGCCGCCGCGGCGACGGATGCGGGGTCGGTCACCTCCAGGGCCAGCGGTACGGCGTCGGGGTGCGTGACGGTGCGCGGGTCCCGGGCGGTGGCGTACACCTTCCGCGCGCCCCGCTCGTACAGGGCCTCGACCAGCGCCCTGCCGATGCCACGGCTGCCGCCGGTGACCAGAGCGACGGAACCTTCGATGGCGGTCATGGGGTCTCCCTCATCGTCCTCAGTTCGGAAACCGATCGGTTTCCCATGCCGTGAAGCGTAAACCGATCGGTTTCCGAGGGCAAGGGGAGGGTTGCCCGGAGGGAGAGGGAAGGGGCGCGACCCCGGAGAAGATCAGGGTTCGTCCCCGATGGTCCGCGCCCGGGGGACGCCCTACGCTCGCCGGGAGCGGAGGGGGCCTCATGAAGGCAGTGGTGCAGGACCGGTACGGCTCGGCGGACACGCTGGAGTTCCGGGAGATCGACAGGCCGGTGCCGGCGGCCGGTGAGGTGCTGGTGCGGGTGCACGCGGCCTCGGTCAACGCCTACGACTGGCACTTCATGCGCGGCGACCCGCTGCTCGGCCGCGGTGTGATGGGGTTGCGCAGGCCCAGGATGCCGGTGCGGGGCCGGGACTTCGCGGGCCGTGTCGAGGCGCTGGGGCCCGGGGTCACGGGGCTGGAGCCCGGCGACGAGGTGTATGGGGAGGCGGACGGCGCGTTCGCGGAGTACGTGTGCGCGCGGGACGGCGAGGTGGGCCCGAAGCCCGCCAACCTCACCTTCGAGCAGGCCGCCGCGGTGCCGCTGGCGGGGAACACCGCCCTCATGGCCCTGCGCGAGGTGGCCGGCGTGCGGCCGGGGCAGACGGTCCTGGTGAACGGGGCGTCGGGGGGCGTGGGCACCTTCGCCGTGCAGCTCGGCAAGACCTTCGGCGCCGAGGTGACGGGCGTGTGCAGCACGAGGAACGTGGATCTGGTCCGCTCGCTGGGCGCGGACCGGGTCGTCGACTACACGCGGGAGGACTTCGCCCGGTGCGGCAGGCGGTACGACGTGGTCCTGGACCTGGTGGGCAACCGCTCGCTCGGGGAGTTCCGGCGCGTGCTGACCCCCTCCGGGACGCTCGTTCTGTCCGGCGGCGGGGTGTACGAGGGCGGCAGCGTCGTGGGGCCGATGGGGCTCTTCCTCAAACGGCGGCTCCGGGCGCCCTTCGCGGGCGGCCAGCGGTTGTTGGAGGTGTCGGCGCGGCAGAGCAGGGCGAACCTCGGGACGCTGCGGGAGCTGGCCGAGTCCGGGAAGATCACCCCGGTCGTCGAGCGGACGTATCCGCTCGACGCGGCGGCCGAGGCGATCCGGTACCTGGAGGTGGAACACGCGCGGGCGAAGGTGGTGATCACCGTATGAGGCGCCCGCGCGGCCGGTGGATGCTACTCCTGCTTCGCGTACTCCTTCGCCGTCTGTCCCTCGAAGTCGTAGACCACGACCTGTTCGTCACCCACAACCCAGGCGTCGTGACCGGGCGAGCAGACGAAGACGTCGCCGGGGCCGACCTCGGTCTCCCCGCCGTCGTCCATGCGGATGTGCATGCGGCCCTGGGCCATGTAGCAGTAGTGATGCATCTGGCAGGTCGCGGTGCCCGCGATCGGGGCCACGGATTCCGTCCAGCGCCAGCCGGGCTCGAAGGTGGCCACGGCGAAGTCGAGCTCCGTCATGTGGATGGCTTCGAGGTGGCCGCGGGGGAAATCACGCCGCTCGTCGGGCTTGTCGAGCGTCTTCACTTCCAGCATGACGGGCTCCCTTCCGGCCGCGATACTCCGCAGCCGGGGGCCGGCTCGCCCCGGCGGCCCTGGACACCGCCGTCGGCGGCCGGCCCGCTACCTCTCAATTGTCCGCCCTGCCACCCGGGGCCGCCATTCGGGGAGCCCCCGCTCAGCCGCCGCTGCCGCAGAGCTCGGCGAAGCGCCCGGTGTCGATGTTCCCGCCGGAGACGATGACGCCGACCCGGCGCGGCAGGGTGCCCGCCCGGCCGGTGAGCAGCGCCGCCAGGGGGGTGGCGCCGCTCGGCTCGACGACGATCTTCAGGCGTTCGAAGGCGAATCGCATCGCGTCCCGGATCTCGTCGTCGGTGACCAGGACGACGTCGTCGAGGAGCCGTCGGTTGACCGAGAAGGTCAGCTCGCCGGGTGTGTGCAGGGCCTGGCCGTCGGCGATGGTGTGCGGGACCGGGATGCTGATGCGCCGGCCGGCCTCCAGCGAGCGCTTCGTGTCGTCCCCGGTCTCCGGCTCGACGCCGACCGTGCGGATGCCCGGGTGCAGGCCCTTGGCCGCCGTGGCGCTGCCGGCCATCAGCCCGCCGCCGCCGACCGGCGCCAGCAGCGCATCCAGCTCTCCGGCCTCTTCGAGGAGTTCGAGAGCGGCCGTGCCCTGTCCGGCCATGACGTGCGGGTGCTCGTAGGGCGGGATGAGGGCGAGGCCGCGTTCGGCGGCGAGGGCCTCGGCGATGGCGACGCGGTCGCCGGTGTAGCGGTCGTACGTGACGATCTCGGCGCCGTAGCCGACGGTGGCCGCACGCTTCGACGGCGGGGTGTCCTCCGGCATGACGATGACCGCGGTGGTGCCCAGCTCACGGGCCGCCAGGGCGACGGCCTGGGCGTGGTTGCCGGAGGAGTAGGCGGCGATGCCCCGGGACAACTGCTCGGAGGTGAGACGGGAGGCGGCGTTGTAGGCGCCACGGAACTTGAAGGCGCCCACGCGCTGGAAGTTCTCGCACTTGAGGTGGACTTCGGCACCGACCAGGGCGTCGAGGGTGCGCGAGCGCAGCACGGGTGTGCGGTGGGCGACCCCCTTGAGACGGGCGGCGGCGTCGCGGACGTCGTCGAGGGTGACCGGTGGGGTGGTGGTCGTCACGCGGGTCCTCCGGTGGAAGTGTCGTGGGCGGCCCGGGCCCGGGACAGGTAGTTGTAGGCGGAGGCGCGGGAGATTCCGAGCCGGGCGGCGACCTGCTCGACGGCGCCGCGCACCGCGAAGACACCGCGGCTGTCCAGCCCGCCGAACAGCTCCAGGCGCTCCGCGCGGTCGAGCTCCGCCCAGCTGCCCCGCTGCTTCGACTGGTGGACGTCGACGAGGGCGTCGACGACGGAGTCGATGTCGTTGCCGAAGGTGGTGGTCGGCAGCTCCGCCGGGGCGGCGTCGAGTCCGGCGAGCGCGCCGAGCAGGCCGTGGACCTGGGTGACGGCACTGACGTCCACGTTGACGCAGAGGGCGCCGAACACGGCTCCCGTGGAGTCCCGCAGCACCATCGTGGAGGACTTCACCAGTGTCCCGCTGCGGGTGCGGGTGACGTAGTTCAGGTCGTCCTCCGCCTCGTCGCCGCGGGCGAGGACGCGCATGCCGATCTCGCTCATCGCGCCGCCGACCTCGCGCCCGGTCACCGATCCGGCCACGGCGACCACCGATTTCCCTGGGTTCCGGTAGTCGTGCAGCACGACGTCGCACACCGGTCCGAAGGTCGCGGCGATTCCGTCCACGACCGGCGTCAGCGCGGCGAGGATCGCATCCCGCTCGGCATCCCTCTCGTCGGCCATCCCTCCTCCTCTCACCTCCACCACTTTAGACCACAAGTCCAGGACTTGGATAGACAGTCCAAGCATCATCAACAGTTGGCAATGGTTTTCACATGACTTCGACCCAGAACCGCTTTTGACATTCATTCCCACTTAGCGTGATGCCTGCCGATCACCCCTGTGCACGTCCGCCCTGGAGGAGTCATGTCCCTGTCCACGTCCCGCCGCCTCGCGCTGCTGACCAGTGCGTCACTGGCCCTGCTCGCGGGCTGCGGCAGCTCGTCGGGCTCGGCCGACGCCAAGAGCGCACCGGCCCGGGTGGCCGTGGTCGCCTCCACGAACGTCTACGGCGACATCGCCCGGCGCATCGGCGGCGACCGGGTCGAGGTCACGTCGGTCATCAGCGACCCCGACCAGGACCCGCACTCCTACGAGGCCGACCCCCAGAACCAGCTGGCCCTGTCCAAGGCGAAGGTCGTCATCGAGAACGGCGGCGGCTACGACGACTTCGTCGACCACATGCTCAAGAGCGGACACGACGACTCCGCCCAGGTGATCAACGCGGTCGGCGTGTCCGGCCGGACCGCGCCCAAGGGCGGGGAACTCAACGAGCACGTCTGGTACGACTTCCCCACCGTCGCCAAGGTCGCCGACCGGATCGCCACCGCCCTCGCCGAGGCCGACCCGGGTGATGCCGCCGCCTTCGGGAAGAACGCCGCCGCCTTCAAGGCGAAGCTCGCGCCGCTGGAGGCCGAAGAGGCGCGGATCAAGAAGGCACACGGCGGCGACGGCGTCGCCATCACCGAACCGGTGCCGCTGTACATGATCGAGGCGAGCGGCCTGGTGAACAGAACGCCCGCGGCATTCAGCGAGGCGATCGAGGAGGGCGACGACGTCTCGCCGCGCGTCCTCCAGGAGAGCCTCGCGCTGTTCAGCGCCAAGAAGGTGAAGGCCCTCGTCTACAACGAGCAGACCTCCGGCCCCCAGACCGAGAAGGCCGAGGCGGCGGCCAAGGCGGCCGGCATCCCCGTCGTGCCCGTGACGGAGACCCTGCCCACGGGCAAGGACTACTTCGGCTGGATGACCGCCAACCTCGACGCGCTCGCGAGCGCGCTGGCCAAGTGACCCCGATACCCCGGCAGGACGGCACGCCCGTCGTCGCCCTGCGCGCGGCCGCCCTGTCCTACGGCGACCGCGAGGTGTGGAGCGGTCTCGATCTCGACGTACGGCCCGGCGAGTTCCTCGCCGTGCTGGGCCCGAACGGCGCGGGCAAGACCAGCTTCGTCCGGGCCCTGCTGGGCCGTCAGCCGCTGTCCGCCGGCACGCTGACGGTCCTCGGCCGGCCCGCGCGTGAGGCCGCCCGGCACATCGGCTACGTCCCGCAGCAGGCGGCGCTGTCCGCGCAGGCCATGCTGCGCGCCCGCGACCTCGTCCGGTTCGGCATCGACGGCCACCGCTTCGGGCCGCGGCTGCGCACCGGCGGGGTCCGCCGCCGGGTGGACGGGATCCTGGAGTCGGTCGGCGCCTCGGCCTACGCCGACGTCCCGCTCGGGATGCTCTCCGGCGGCGAGCGGCAACGCGTGCGCATCGGGCAGGCCCTGGCGACCGACCCCCGCCTGCTGCTGTGCGACGAGCCGTTGCTGTCGCTGGACCTGAACCACCAGCGGGCCGTCACCGGGCTGATCGACGCCCGGCGCCGCTCCCACGGCACGGCGGTGGTGTTCGTGACGCACGAGATCAACCCGGTGCTGGGCCTGGCCGACCGGGTGCTGTACCTGGCCCGCGGCGGCCACCGGGTCGGCACCGCCGACGAGGTGCTGACCTCCGAGTCGCTCTCCCGCCTCTACGGCACCCGGGTCGACGTGGTACGCGTCCGGGGCCGGGTGGTCGTCGCGGGAGCTCCCGACGAGACGGCCGGCCCGCCGCACCACCCCGAGCAGGCCCACGAGACGGACGGAGTGCGCACATGACACTCGCCGACGGGATCTGGCACCAGATCTTCGACTTCACCGACTACGGCCAACTCCTCGCCCTGGTCCGCAACTCCCTCGTCGCCGGCGTCGCGCTCGGCCTGGTGGGCGGGCTGGCCGGGGTGTTCGTCCTGATGCGGGACCTGCCGTTCGCGGTGCACGGCATCAGCGAACTGTCCTTCGCCGGTGCCTCGGCGGCGCTGCTGCTGGACACGAACGTCGTGGCGGGCTCCATCGCCGGTTCCCTCCTCGCGGCCGGTGCCATAGGCGTCCTCGGAACACGCGCCCGGGACCGCAACTCGGTGATCGGCATCATCATGCCGTTCGGCCTGGGACTCGGCGTGCTCTTCCTCGCCCTCTACAAGGGCCGGGCGGCCAGCAAGTTCGGGCTGCTCACCGGGCAGATCGTGGCCGTGGACACCCCGCAGATGTCATGGCTGCTCGGCACGTCCGTCCTGGTGCTGGCCGCCCTGGCGGTGATGTGGCGCCCGCTCGCCTTCGCCAGCGCGGATCCGGACGTGGCTCAGGCCCGCGGGGTGCCGGTGCGCACGCTCTCCTTCGCGTTCATGCTGGTGCTCGGGCTCGCGGTCGCCCTGTCGGTGCAGATCGTCGGCGCGCTGCTGGTGCTCTCCCTGGTCGTCACCCCGGCCGCGGCGGCCGCCCGCGTCACCGCCTCGCCGGTGCTGCTGCCCCTGCTGAGCGTGCTGTTCGCGGTGGTCTCCATCGAGGGCGGCATCCTGCTCGCCCTGGGCGGCAGCATCCCCATCAGCCCCTACGTCACGACGATCTCCTTCACGGTCTACGCGGTGTGCCGGGCCGCCGGGCGGTACCGGAACCGGCGGTGGGGGGCCCGGCGCACGATGGTGCGAGCGGCCTGAGCGCAGCCCTCACCGCTCGAAGACGACCCGCCCGTCGAAGACCGTGAGATCCACCTGCACCTGGGTGATCTCGTGCGGGTCGAGGTCCGGCAACGGCCGGTCCAGGAACTGGGCCGTTCCGCCGTACGGCTGGCGCTCGAACGGGAGGAGCGGACTCCGGGTGCCGACCACGTGGTGCTGAGCACCCGGTTGGTGATCCGGCAGTCGGTGCGGCGCCTGAAGTGAGCGGTGCCCGCCGGCGGTAGCGGCGGGCACCGTCGGCCTGGATGTGTCAGGCCGCGACGAGGGCCGGGCCCGGATCCTCCGCCGCGGCGAGCAGGGCGAGGAGCGTCGCCCGGGCGCGGGCCACGCGGGAACGGACCGTGCCGACGGGGCAGTTGCTCAGCGCCGCCGCCTCCGCGTAGGGCAGGCCGAGCAGCTGCGTGAGGACGAATGCCTCTCGGCGTTCGTCCGGCAGTCCGGCCAGCAGCTCCAGCAGCGCTACGCCGTCGTCGAAGCCGGGCAGGCCGCGCGGCTGGGCGAGTTCGGCCGCCGGCTCCCAGTCCGGGAGGTCGGCCGGGCGGGGGCGGGCGGCGGAGTAGCGGATGCTGTCGGCCACCGCGCGCCGGGCGATCGCCAGCAGCCAGGTCCGCGCGGAGGAACGGCCCTCGAACCGGTGGAGGCTGCCGAGCGCCCGCAGGAACGTGTCCTGCGCCAGATCGTCCACCGCCTGCGGGTCGGCGCACAGATGGGCCACGTACCGGATGACGTCACGGTGCAGGGCGCGCACGAAGCGGTCGACGGCCGCGGAGTCGCCGCCGCGGGCGGCCAGCGCCCAGGCGGTTATCGACTCGTCGGCCGACGCCGATCTCTCGTGCGCAAGGGGCAGGGCAGGAGTGATCACCTGATGTCCTTCTCGGGATTCCGGGACCACGGGCACACGGGCAGGCAGGCCGTGAGGTCGGACGTGCGCGTGTACCTGCGCGGTCCGGTGAGGGGGGGGGAGGCGGGCGTGCCCGTACGGCGCGTCGGGAGGCGTGACCGCCTGCGGATGACGCGTCGGACCGGACGTACGGCCGCGGCCGGGGCGCACAGGGGCTGCCCCGGGGTGTCACCGGCTGCCGTCAGGCGGCAGCGGCCCCCACGGGTGGTCCCCGGGTGGTGATCGCGTGGACGAGAAGGAGGAGGCGCGGCGTGCGGTTCGACGACCGTCGCCGTGGGCGTACGGGCGGGGGCGGCGGTGCGGGCAGGGCGAACAGGAGCCGCAGCGGTGCGGCGAGCCGGCTGCCCACGGCGCGCAGCAGCCGGAAGACCGCCCGCTCGCCGTGGCCCAGCCACAGGCCGCACAGCAGCGCCGCCAGGAGGTGGGCGGCGAGCATGCCGAGGGAGGAGTCGCCGCCGGGGAGGTGCACCGTGTGCGGGGACATGGACTCCATGGCGCCCGAGCTCATGCCGTGGCTCATGGATCCCATGCCGTGGCTCATGGACGGCATGTCCATGGAGTCCGTCCCAGGTGCCCCGGGCGTCGGCGGTCCGAGCGAGAACGCCGAGTGCAGAGCCGTCTGGACCGCTACGGCGACGGCGACGACCAGGCCGGGTCCGCGTTCGCGGCCCGCCAGGCACCAGCCCGCCACGACCGTCACGGCCCAGCCCGCCAGCAGCGTCGACAGGGGCACGTGGTCGCCGGACATCATGACGTGCCCCAGGGCGGCGAGCACGACACAGACGGCCGCGAACACCGCGGCCCGTATCGTGCGAGCACACCACCCGACTGTCATGGCGCCTCATCCTCGCATCCGGCCCCGCCCCGACACCCATGGGTACGGACAACTCCCCCGCCGGACACTCAATCCAAGCCATGTGATCCAGAGCACTGCCTTGGAGTCGGCGACTCCGGCCGGGCCACGGCAGAATCCCCGGCGTGGACATCACCGCGCAGGAGCTCAATCGAGCCACCCTCGGGCGCCAGTTGCTGCTGGGGCGGGAGGCGATGGAGAGCGGGGAGGCGGTGCGGCGTGTGGTGGCACTGCAGGCGCAGCACCCCGCCTCACCGTACGTGGCGCTGTGGAACCGGCTGGCCGGGTTCGCGCCGGCCGGGCTGGACGCCGCCTTCGCGGGGCGCGCGGTGGTCAAGGCGACCCTGATGCGGATCACGTTGCACGCGGTCCACGCCGACGATTATCAGGTGTTCCGGGAGGCGATGCAGCAGACGCTGTACGCCTCACGGCTCGGGTACCGCTTCGCCGCGGCGGGGCTCACGCCGGCCGACGGCCAGGCGCTGGTCCCCGAGTTGCTGGACTTCGCGGACCGGCCGCGGACGGCCGCCGAGGTGCAGGACTGGCTGGCGGAGCGAGTCGGTGAGGAGAAGAAGGCCGGGGCGTGGTGGGGGCTCAAGGCGTACGCGCCGCTGCTCCATGTCCCGACCGGCGGGCCGTGGTCGTTCGGCGCCCGGTCATCGTTCGTCGCGGCGCGGACCGGTCCCGTGCCCGAAGGGCGGGAGACGGTGGCGGAGGCGCTGAACCACCTCGTCCTGCGCTATCTGGCGGGCTTCGGGCCCGCCTCGGTGGCGGACGTCGCGCAGTTCGCCATGGTGCCGCGGGCGCCGGTACGCCGAGCACTGGTCGCCCTCGACGATGCGGTGGAGCAACTGCGGGGACCCGACGGGACCCTCCTGTACGACGTGCCCGGCGCCTCGCGCCCACCGGCGGACACTCCCGCCCCGCCCCGGCTGATGGCCATGTGGGACAGCGTCCTGCTGGCCCATGCCGACCGCAGCCGCGTGATCCCCCCGGCCTATCGCCGTCTGGTGATCCGGGTGAACGGTGACGTACTGCCCACGCTTCTGGTCGACGGCCGGGTCGCCGGCGTGTGGCGCGCGCTCGACGGCGGCATCGAGGCCATGGCCTTCCACGACCTGCCGGCCGCCGTGTGGGACGGACTCGCCGCGGAGGCCGCGTCGTTGACGACCCTGCTGGCCGGCCGCGACACCGAGGTCTACCGGCGCTACCACCACTGGTGGCCGAAACTCCCCGAGGGTCAGGTGCGCCTGCTCAAGAGCTGAAGCGGCTGCGGCACGGCGGCTGTATGGGGGCGTTCGACGAAAGGCGGGCCGCATACCCGCGGCGTGACGGGCCCCGAGCGACTCTCCGCATGCCGCGGCGTCACCGGCCACTCTCCGCGTGCCGCTGCGTCACCAGCCACTCTCAGCGTGTCGCCCCGTCACCGGCCCCGAACGGCTCTCCGCTGCCACGCCCCGAAGCGGCGGCGTAGTCCGCTCCGGGGGCGGGGGCGCCGTGTTCCCCTGACGCCGTCCGAGGTGTCCCGGGCGGGGCGCCAGGGGTCGCCGGGTGCCGCGGCGGGGCTCTGGGCCTGCGCCTGGGCCTGGATCTCGTAGTGGGAGTCGTGGGCGGTCACCCTGAAGGCCTCTTCGTACGAGGCCATGGCCGCGCGGAAGCCCGAGCCGGCGAGTCCGCGGCGCCGGACCACGGACGAGAGCCAGGCGAAGAGGCCCATGACCACAGCCAGGGCGCCCGCGACGATCAGCAAGGGGAGCCATTGCCCCGCCCACACGGTATCCGTCATACGGGGGCAACGGCTCCCGGTCCCGCCGGGTTCCCCGGCGCCGCACCAGAAGTGACATCGCGTCAGTGGTGGGCATGGACCACGGCGTGGCCCTTGCCGCGGCCGATCATCCACTTGTTGACCGGGGTCGTGATCAGGAAGGCGACCGCGAATCCGCCCAGGAGCGCGTACCAGAAGAGACCCTCCGACAGTTCGGCGTCCATCGCGCCCGGGGTGAGCGCGATGATGAGGTTGTCCACGAGTTCCATCACCGCGATCGAGACCGTGTCCGCGGCGAGGGCGACCCGGATCGCGGCCTTGAGGTCGAGGCCGGCGCGCAGGACCGCGTACAGGGTGAACGAGTAGCCGAAGAGGAACGCGAGCGCGATCGCCACCACCATGGTGGGCACGTTGCCCCATCCCGCCGCCGTGCCGATCACCATGCCGAGGATCTCGCCGATCGCGCACCCGGTCAGGCAGTGCAGCGTCGCCTTCACGGCGGTGCCCCAGGACGCGGTCCCGTGCCGGCGCAACCCGTGATGCTTCTCAGGTTCATGAGCGGTGTGGTCCATGACGTCGACTATATACCCCCCAGGGGTATCTATGTGAGAGATCTGCCGGGACTCGCCGGACCTTCCCGCACGGTGCTGTGCACCGCTCGACGACCGGCCGGATCTTCGACCTAGAGTGGGTCGCCATGACGACCCACCCGACGCCTTCGCCCCAGCCGGACCAGCAGACCCAGCAGACCCAGCAGGCCCAAGAGACCCGGGAGACCCGGCCGCCCGGAGCGACTCCGCCGTCCCGGGCCGCGCAGGACTTCCTCTCCGAGCTGTTCTCCCTGGAGGGCCGGGTCGCGGTGGTCACCGGGGGCAGTTCCGGGATCGGCCGCGCCATCACCGGCGCACTCGCCCGGGCGGGGGCGAGCGTGGTGGTCGTGGCGCGGGGCGAGGCCGGGCTGGTCGCGACGGTCGAGGAGCTCACGGCCCAGGGGTGCCGCGCCGCATGGGTCAGCGCGGATCTGAGCACCCGCGAGGGGGTGCGGACGGCCGCCGAGCGGGCGGCCGGGGTGTTCGGGGAGCCCGACATCCTCGTCAACAGCGCCGGGATCAACCTGCGTCCGCCGATGGACGAGCTCGGCGAGGACGTCTGGGACGCCACGATGGCGGTCAACCTGGAGGCGCCGTTCCTGCTGGGGCAGCGCTTCGGGCCCGGCATGGCGGAGCGCGGGTACGGGCGGATCATCCACATCAGCTCACAGCAGGCGCATCGCGCGTTCGTCCAGAGCGGTGCCTACGGCGCCTCCAAGGGCGGGCTGGAGGCACTGGCGCGCTCCCAGGCCGAGGCCTGGTCGCCGCGCGGGGTCACCTGCAACCTCCTCGTGCCGGGCTTCGTCATGACACCGCTCAACGCGCAACTGTCGTCGGACCCGGAGAGGGTGGCCGCCCTGGCCGCCCGCACGATGGTCGGGCGGAACGGTCTCGCCGAGGACTTCGCGGGTGCGGCGGTCTTCCTGGCGAGCGCGGCGTCCGCCTACGTGACCGGGCAGTCGGTCTTCGTCGACGGCGGGCTGTCCGTCCACTGACGCCGCCCCCGCGTGGGCCGGGGTCCCCCGAACGGCGAGCGGCCGACGGGCGACGGGCCGTGCTCGGTGTCACGCTGGGCACACCGGCCCCGTGGAAGGGAAGCATCGCCATGATCACGACGGAGTACGTCCCCGGCTCCCCCTGCTGGCTCGACCTGGGCGCTCCGGACGTCCGGGCCGCCGCCACCTTCTACGGCGCCGTCCTCGGATGGGACTACGAGTCCATGGGTGAGAGCGAGGACTTCGAGGGCGGGATGTTCAAGAAGGACGGCAAGATCGTCGCCGGGCTCGGCAAGCTCACCGAGGAGGGCGCGCGCCCGGCCTGGATGCTCTACTACAGCGTTACCGACGCGGACGCCACGACGCAGGACGTGCAACAGGCGGGCGGCACCGTACGGGTCCCGCCGATGGACCTCGACGACTGGGGCCGGATGGCGCAGTACAGCGACCCGCTGGGCGGTCAGTTCGCCGTATGGCAGCCGGGCACGAACAAGGGCCTGGAGCTGGTGGACCAGCCGGGTTCGCTGTCGTGGACCGAGCTGTACACGAGCGACGCCGCGGGCGCTCGGGAGTTCTACGGCACTCTCTTCGGCTGGCAGTTCAGCGACATGCCGCTGCCGGGCGGCGCGGGCACCTACACCCTGATCACCCCCTCGGGGCTCCCCGAGGACCGGATGCACGGCGGGCTCATGCAGCTCCGCAAGGAGGAGCTGACACTGACGGGCGGGCGGCCGTACTGGCACCCGGTCTTCGCCGTCGACGACTGTGACGCCGCGGTGGCCCAGGTCGACGCGAGCGGCGGCAGCGTGCAGATGGGCCCGGAGGACGTGGAGGGCGTCGGCCGGCTCGCCGTCTGCCTCGACCCGGCGAACGCGGACTTCGTGGTGCTCGCCCCGTCCGAGAGCTGAGCCGGGCCGCCTCGGCCGGTGCGGAACCGGGCCCGGTTCCGCACCGACCACCTCCCCGCGGCGCCGCCTCGGCCGGCTCGGGGAGCCCGCGGCCCCCGGCCGACACCCCGAACCCCTCTTGCATATGATTCGCAAATGCGTAAGTACAGCATCAGGGAAGCCGGCGCGGCCGACATCGACGGGGCCCGGGCGGTGATGCTCGACGCCGTGTACCGCGACTTCGGCACGGGGTACGTGCCGCGGTGGCACGCCGACATCATCGACCCGGTGCCGTTCTACGTCGCGCCGCCCCGGCACACGCTGCTGGTGGCCGTGGACGAGCAGGACGGAACGGTCGCGGCCACGGCGGCACTCGACGCGCGCGGACCTGAGCACCCGCCGAACCCGCACTGGCTGGCCGAGCGGTTCCCCTCGGGCGAGACGGCTCAGCTCCGGCGGGTCTACGTGCGCCCGGAGCACCGGCGGCGCGGGCTGGCCCGGCAACTGGTGGACGGCCTGCTGGAGTTCGCCCTGGCCGACGGCGGATACCGGTCCGTGTATCTGCACACCTATCCGCGGTCCCCCGGCGCGATGGACCTGTGGCGGGCGCTGGGCAAGGTGGTCTGCGACGAGCGGGACGAGGTGCCCGGCGGGGGCGGCGGCGTCGTGCACTTCGAGATACCGCTCGCTTAACGAAAATGGTATTCATATACACTATGAGAACTCCCCGCCGGCTCATAGCCGGGCTGTTCGTGCTGCCCCTGCTCTCCGGTTGTTTCGCGTCCTCCGGCGACGACGCGTCGGCCGACTCGGGCTCCGGCGACGGCGCCCGGCTGCGTGTCGCCCTGCCCTTCGCCCCCACCGAGAACTACTCGCCGTACGGCCAGGACGCGATGCTCCTGTCCCGGCTCGGCGTCACCGAAGGGCTGACCAAGCTGGACGCGAACGGCACGGCGGTCCCCGCGCTGGCCGAGTCGTGGAGCAGTGAGAACGGTGGCCGGAGCTGGGTGTTCACCCTGCGGGACGCGAGCTTCCAGGACGGCGGGACCGTCACCGCACAGGCCGTCGCCGTCGCCCTCACGGCCGCCGGGAAGGCCGACCCGGCGCCGTCCGCGCTCTCCGGTGTGAAGCTGACCGCCGCGGCGGAGGACGACAAGCGGGTCCGGGTCAGCACCGCCGAGGCCGACCCCGTTCTGCCGTTGCGGCTGTCGAACCCCTCCCTCGCGGTGTTCGCGCCGAAGGCGTACGACGAGAAGGGCACGGTGAACGTCGTCGGCACCGCCACCGGCCCCTTCGCACTCACCAGGATCGACGGCGACACCGCCGCCACGCTGAACCGTTTCGACGACTACTGGGGCGGCCGGGCCCAGGCGTCCGGCGTCACCGCCCGGTTCGTCTCCGACGGCACCGCCCGCGCCAACGCCCTGCGCACCGGCGAGGCCGACATCGCCGAGTCCCTGCCCGTCGCCCAGGTCGCCTCCCTGGACAAGGACGAGATCCACGAGGTCGACACCGCCCGCAACAGCAGCCTGTACCTCAACACCAAGTCCGGCGCGTTCACCGACGCGGGGCTGCGGGCGGCCGCACGCGAGGCGATCGACACCTCGGTCATCGCCAAGGGCGCGTACGAGGGGTACGCCGTGCCCGCGCAGGGCCTGTTCGGCCCGGCCCTGACCTGGGCCGCCGGCAAGCGCGTCGAACCGGCCGGGCGGGCACGGGCGACCGGCCCCGACGGCGAGCGCATCACCCTCGCCACCTACAGCGACCGGCCCGAGCTTCCGGAGACCGCCCAGGTGCTCCAACAGCAGCTGCGGAAGGCGGGGTTCGAGGTGAAGCTGGAGGTCCGCACGTACGCGCGCCTGGAAGGCGACCTGCTGGGCGGCAAGTTCGACGCCTCGGTCTTCTCCCGCAACATGATGCTGGACACCGGCGACCCGGTCACCGTCCTCGCGAGCGACTACACCTGCGACGGCTCCAACAACCTGTCGTTCCTGTGCGACAGGAACGTGGACAAGCTGGTCGCCGCCGCCCAGGCCGAGTCCGGCACCGCCGAGCGGCAGGACGCCGCCATGAAGGCGGAGGCGGCCGTCCTCGGCACCGACTCGGTGATCCCGCTGGTGCATCAGAAGCTCGTCGCGGGCATCGCGACGTCCGTCCGGGGCGCGCTGCCCGATCCGTACGAGCGCACCCTCATAGGGACGGGGACCCGGCGCTGAACACCTCGAACACACCCTGGACGAACGGTGCCGCCGCCCGAGTGCGCTCACTCGCGGGCGGTGGCGCCCCGGCGCTGCTGTGGCGGACCGTGCTCGTGGCCGCCCTGGTGTGCGGTATCGGTCTGCTGCCGTGGCTGTCCCGTACCGACCCCGCGCTGACCGTGCTCAGGGCGCGGTCGGCGGACCGCGACCCCGATCCGGAGACCCTGCGTGCCATCCGCGACGACCTCGGCCTGGACGACGGCCCGTCGGCCCTGCTCGGCCGCTGGCTGGGTGGGCTGCTGCACGGCGACGCGGGCACGTCCTGGGTGTCCGGCAGCCAGGTGCTGCCCGGCGTCGTACAGGCCCTCGGCGCGTCGCTGCTGCTGATGGCCGGCGCTCTGGTGGTCGCCGCGGGCGTGGTGGCCGCCGTCTGCGCCCGTACGCTCCGGCTGGGCGCGCGGGGCCGGCTCGGGGCGCGTCGCCCCGGCGGGTCGGCGACGGCGGTGCTGGCCGCGCTGCCCGAGTTCCTCGTCGCCGCGGTGCTGGCCTCGGTGATCGGCGTGCAGCTGGGCTGGCTGCCCGCCCTGGGCTGGTACGGGCCGCAGTGGATGGTGCTGCCCTCGCTCGCCCTCGGCCTGCCCGCCGGGGCGGTCCTCGGGCGGATGCTCGACGACCTGCTGCCCGGCGCGTTCGGAGAACCCTGGGCGATGGCGGCCGCGGCACGCGGTGTGCCGTCGAGGTGCGTGGCGCGGCAGGCGGTGCGCCGCTGCGTGCCCGGACTGCTGCCGAACCTGGCGCTGTTCGTGGTGGGCCTGACCGGCGGGTCGGTCGCCGTCGAGCAGATCTTCGACATCCCGGGCCTGGGCCGGCTCACCCTGCACGCCGCACTCGCCCAGGACCTGCCCGTCCTGCAGACCGGCACACTCGCCCTCGTCCTGCTCGCGGCCACCGCGGGGCTCCTCGCCCGGCTCGCCGCCCGCTTGCTGATCGGTCCGGCGCTGCGCGACGGCGCCCTGCAGTCCCTGCACCGGCCCCGGCCGCCCGCACCCCGCACCCTCCCCCTGCTCTATGGAGGGCTGCTGGCCGCCGTCATCGGCTTCGGGCTGCCCCGCGAACCGCTCGCCCTGGACACCCTCGACCGGCTGCGCGCCCCCTCACTCGAGCATCCCTTCGGCACGGACGCGCTCGGCCGGGACGTGCTCGCCCGCATCTCCCACGGCGCGCTGACCACCCTCGGCACCGCCCTCGCGGTGAGTGCCGCCGCCCTCGCCGCCGGGCTGCTGCTGGGGCTGCTGCCGAGGGTGTCCGGGCCGCTGGTCGACACCCTCAGCGCCGTACCGCCGGTACTGGCCGGGCTGCTCGTCACCGGCGTCTTGGGCAGCGGGACCTGGACGCCCGCGTTCGCCGTGGCCGTCGTGGCCTGGTCCCCGCTGGCCGCGCACACCTCCTCCCTGCTGCGGCAGGAGCGCGCTACCACGCACCTGACGGCCACCCGGGCGCTGGGCGCCGGCCGCTGGTACCTGCTCCGGCACGAACTGCTGCCCGCCGTCGCGCCCCCGGTCGCCCGGCACGCCCTGCTCCGCCTGCCGGGCATCGCGCTCAGCCTCGCCGCACTGGGCTTCCTCGGGCTGGGCGCCCAGCCGCCGTCCCCCGACTGGGGCCTGCTGCTGGCCGAGAACCAGCCGTACGCCGAGCGCGCCCCGTGGGCCGTCCTCTTCCCCGCCGCCGTACTCGCCCTGCTCGGGGCCCTCGCGGTGACGGCCGCGGGCGGCGTACGGCTTCCCCGGCGGCGCACCCGGCCCGCCGGCCCGGCCGGACCACCCGCGGACCGGGTCGTGCCGGCCCCGCTCCGGCGACCGGACCACCCCGACGCCCTCCTGACGCCCGTGTCCGCCTCACAGACAGAAGAACGATGACCGACCCCGCCCCCCTCGCACCGGCCCGCGAGGCCGCCCGCAGGTCCGACGCCGGGACCCGTGACAGCACCTGGCGCCTGTGCCGGGAACTGTCGCCGCTGCTGCGGCTGCTGATCCTCACCCAGCTCGCCTTCAACATCGGCTTCTACGCCGTCCTGCCGTTCCTCGCCGCACATCTCGGCAGCGCGATCGGCATGGCGGGCTGGCTGGTCGGGTTCGTGCTCGGGCTGCGCACCTTCAGCCAGCAGGGGCTGTTCGTGGTCGGCGGCTGGCTCGTCGACCGGTTCGGGGTGCGACCGGTCGTGCTGGCGGGCTGCGTGCTGCGGATCGCCGGGTTCGTCTGGCTCGGGTACGCGCGGGCGCCGGGGGCCGTGATCGGGGCGGTGCTGGTGATCGGGTTCGCCGCCGCACTGTTCTCCCCGGCCGTGGAGTCCGAGGTGGCCCGCCAGGCGGTGGTCTGGGAGGAGGGCGGCCACGGGCCGCGCACCCGGGTCCTCGCCCTGTTCAGCGTGGCGGGCCAGATCGGGGCGTTCGCCGGGCCGCTGCTCGGCGCGCTGCTGCTCGCCGTGGACTTCCGCACCGCGTGCCTCGCGGGTGCCGCGGTCTTCGTCCTCGTCCTGGCCGGGCACCTGTGGCTGATGCCGCAGCACATCCCCGGCCGGGTCCGCGTCCGGAAGCGGGGTGGGGCCCGCGCCCTGCTGCGCAACCGCCGCTTCCTCGCCCTGTGCTGTGCCTACGGCACCTATCTGCTCGCCTACAACCAGCTGTATCTGGCCCTGCCGGACGAGGTGCAGCGCGCGGCGGGCTCCCAGGCGCCGCTGTCCTGGCTCTTCGCCCTGTCCTCGGTGCTGGTGGTGTTCACCCAGCTGCCGGTGACCCGCTGGGCCGGCGACCGGCTCGATCTGCGCCGTTCGATGACCGCGGGACTGTTGCTGATCGCGTCCGGCTTCGCGGTGGTGGCCGCGGCCCGCCCGGCAGGCTGGACCGGCACCGCCGGGCTGCTGCCGGCCGCGGGCTTCGTGATCTTGCTCACCGTGGGGCAGATGCTGGTGGTGCCCGCAGCCCGCGCCTGGGTGCCCGACCTCGCCGAAGAGGGCCGGCTCGGGCTCTACATGGGCGCGTTGTCGTCCGTCTCCGGTCTGATCGTCCTGGCCGGCAGCGCGGCCACCGGCTCGCTGCTCGACCTGGGGCTGCCGGCCGCCGTGCCGTGGCTGGTCCTCGCGGCCGTACCGGCCCTGGCGGTGCCCCTGCTGCCGCGCCGTGCGAAGGAGGCGGGCACCGGGGGCTGAGACCCCGCTCGCGCTCCGAGGCAACCGGGCCTGCCGGGGTGTCACCCCGGCGGGCGACCCCTTCGTTCCGGTTCGCTCCGGGAATCACCGGAGCGCACCCTTCGCGGACACCGCTGCGGAGTTCGGTGGCCGCGCCGCGCCAGTATCCTGGGTCGGCTGCGGCACCCCCCACCAATCCCCGTGCGTAAGCGGGGAGTTCGGCCTGCGGCAACGACTTTCCCACACGTGAGACGAGGACGAGTGCTGCTAGCGGGCCGCTACCGGCTGGATGTTGAGATCGGGCGCGGTGGAATGGGAGAGGTCTGGCGCGCGTACGACGAGACGCTCGCCAGAGCGGTGGCCCTCAAGCTGCTGCTCCCCCAGGACACCGATGCCACGGCGACCTCCCGGTTCCGTCTGGAGGCTCAGACCGCCGGGCGTCTCAACCACCCCAACGTGGTCGGCGTCCTGGATTTCGGCGAGTACGACAACCGGCTGTACCTGGTGATGGAGCTGGTCGAGGGCGACAGCCTCGCCGGAGTGCTGGCCGGTTCCGGCGCCCTCCCCGCCGAGCAGGTGGCCGATCTGGCCGCACAGGCGTCCGCCGGACTCGCCGCCGCGCACGGGCAGGGCATCGTGCACCGGGACGTCAAACCCGCCAACCTGCTGCTGGACACGGGCGGCACCCTGAAGATCGGCGACTTCGGCATCGCGCGGTTCCTCGACGACCCGGGCGCCGCGCTCACCGCCACCGGGCAGATCGTCGGCACCGGCCTCTACCTCGCTCCCGAGCGCGCCCTGGGCAAGCAGGCGGGTCCCGCCTCCGACATGTACTCCCTGGGCTGCGTGCTCTACCAGCTCCTCAGCGGACGTCCACCGTTCCAGGCCGACACCGCCGTGGCCCTCCTCCACCAGCATCTCGACTCCGCCCCCGTGCCGCCCCGAGAGCTCGGAGTCACCGGACTGCCACCGGCGTTCGAGAACTACCTCCTCGGTCTGCTCGCCAAGCAGCCCGAGGACCGGCCCACCGCCCAGCAGGCCGCCGAGTGGTTCGCCGGGGGCGCCTGGCGTGGCCTGCCCGAGCCGCTGCCGCAGGCCTCGCCGCCGCGGCCCAGGACGACGTCCACGGCGATGCCCGCCGGGCCGGGGCCGTACGCGGCGGCCGAGGCCGGCACCCCGACCACGTACGCCCTGCCCGCCACCACGGGACACCGCAGCGCGGCCCGGGCGGCCCAGGCGGGGCGTTCGGGCCGCTCCCGCGGGCGCGGCGGCCCGGGCAACCGGTCGCGACTGGCCGCGACGGCCGCCGCCGCGGCGCTCTTCCTCGCCGCGATGCTCATCGGCATGCGCTGGTTCTCACCCGACACGACCGCGGAGGGCACCGAGCCCGACGCGTCCCCGACCGCGAGCAGCCCCGCCGCCACGCCGTCCACCGACAGCGCGTCGTCTTCGTCCGCCGGTTCCGAGGCCGGTCCCGGGGCCGGTCCGGCGGCCGGTCCGGGGGTGGCCGGCACGCCGGCCACCGGCACCGTGGCCGATGTCACTCCGTCCGTGCCGGCCGCTTCCCCGACACCCGACGCGCCCGCACCCGGATCCCCGGCTCCGACGCAAGAGGCGGGCGCGGGCGGGCCGGAGCAGCCGACGCCGGAGAAGCCGGGCCAGGCCGGGGATGACGGGGAAGGCGACGGCGGCGGGGACGACGAGGGCGACGGCTGACACGGCCCGGACGTCGCACGGTGGCGCCCCTGACCGTGGCGTGTGGATCAGCCGGGGGATGCGCCGGTGTGCGAGTGGGCGCCCCCTCGCGCGCCCCCTGGGTGGCTTGTCATCGCCCTTACCCCGGCCTTATTGTCACCAGGCCTTGGTGAACGGGAAATCCGGTGTGATGCCGGTGCGGCCCTCGCCACTGTGAATCGGGAAGTCCGGCTCCAGCCCTCACGGGCAGCCACTGGGTCCTTGTGACCCGGGAAGGCGGAGTCCGGGCGGTGGTACCCGTCAGCCAGGAGACCGGCCAAGGCGCGTCAACCATCCACGAGGTGCTGGAGAGGGTCTGCTGAGCCATGCACATTGCCGAGGGTTTCCTTCCTCCGGCGCACGCGGTCGCCTGGGGCGTCGCGTCGGCGCCGTTCGTCGTCCACGGGGTCCGGTCGCTCACCCGTGAAGTGCGCGAGCACCCCGAGAGCACTCTGCTCCTCGGTGCGTCCGGCGCCTTCACGTTCGTCCTGTCCGCCCTGAAACTGCCGTCCGTCACCGGCAGTTGCTCCCACCCCACCGGCACGGGCCTCGGAGCCATCCTGTTCCGGCCGCCCATCATGGCGGTGCTGGGCACCATCACCCTGCTGTTCCAGGCGCTGTTGCTCGCGCACGGCGGCCTGACCACGCTCGGCGCCAACGTCTTCTCCATGGCGATCGTCGGCCCCTGGGCCGGATACGCCGTCTACAAGCTGCTGCGGCGCTCCAACGCGCCGCTGATGGTGGCGGTGTTCTCCGGCGCGTTCGTCGCCGACCTGTCCACCTACTGCGTCACCAGCGTGCAGCTGGCGCTCGCGTTCCCCGACCCGGGCAGCGGATTCCTGGGCGCGCTCGGCAAGTTCGGTTCCATCTTCGCCGTCACGCAGATCCCGCTCGCGGTGAGCGAGGGTCTGCTGACCGTGCTCGTGATGCGGCTGCTGGTGCAGTCCAGCAAGGGCGAACTGACCCGGCTGGGTGTGCTCCTCGCCAAGAAGCAGACCCGGACCGAGACCGAGGTGGCGGCGCGATGAAGAGGAACACGAAGATCAACCTGGTGTTGC
This sequence comes from Streptomyces luteogriseus, assembly GCF_014205055.1. NCBI lineage: Bacteria > Bacillati > Actinomycetota > Actinomycetes > Kitasatosporales > Streptomycetaceae > Streptomyces > Streptomyces luteogriseus. The sequence continues at coordinate 8,045,456 of NZ_JACHMS010000001.1, read as the reverse complement.
TGTTCCTCGTGGCCGCGCTCGCCGTGCTGCCCTTGGCGCTCGGTCTCGGCGACCACAAGAAGGAGCCGTTCACGGGCTCCGACGGCGAGGCCGAGACGGCGATCACCGAGCTGAAGCCGGACTACGAACCGTGGTTCTCACCGCTGTACGAACCGCCGTCCGGTGAGATCGAGTCGGCGTTGTTCTCCCTCCAGGCGGCTCTCGGTGCCGGGGTCCTCGCCTACTACTTCGGTCTGCGCCGGGGCCGCAGGCAGGGCGAGCAGCGGGCGCTGGAGCGGGAGGCCGACAGCGCGCTCGCCGGCGCCGCCGGGAAGTCCACCGCGGAACAGGACTGAGCCCGGGTGCTGCCGATCGACGCGGCGGCGCACAGCAGTCGCTGGCGCCGCCGCCATCCCGTGGACAAGGCCGTGCTCGGGCTCGGCCTCACCGTGCTCGCGATCTCGCTGCCGCCCTGGCCGGGCGCGGCCCTGGTGCTGCTGACCGCCCTGGTGGTGCTGCTGGGGCCGGCCGGTGTGCCCGGCCGTCGGCTGTGGCGGGCCTACCGGGTGCCGCTGGGCTTCTGCGTGACCGGCGCGGTCACGCTGCTCGTCCAGGTCGGCGGTCCGGGCGGTTTCGTCTCCCTCGCGGACGACGGGCCGCTCCGGGCCGGGGAGTTGCTGCTGCGCACCTCGGCGGCCTCCCTGGGCGTGCTGCTGTTCGCCTTCACCACACCCATGTCCGACCTGCTGCCCCGTCTGGTCCGGGCCGGGGTTCCCGCGCCGGTCGTCGACGTCGCGCTGGTGACGTACCGGATGAGCTTCCTGCTGCTGGACTCCATGCGGCGTATCCGGGAGGCCCAGGCGGCCCGGCTCGGGCACACCCACCGGGCCGCGGAGTGGCGTTCCCTGGCCGGCCTCGGCGCCACCGCGTTCGTCCGCGCCTTCGACCGGGCGACCCGGCTCCAGGCGGGACTCGCCGGGCGCGGCTACGACGGCACCCTGCGCGTCCTGGTGCCCGAGGCCCGGGTCTCCGTCCGCTTCACGGCGGTCAGTTGCGCGCTCCTCGCGGCGCTGGCCGTCCTCACCCTCGTACTGGAAAGGCCGCTGACATGAGCGAGCCCGCCCTCGTCGCCCTGCGGGGCGCGTCCTTCGCCTACGAGGACGGCCCGACCGTGCTCAGCGGGCTCGACTTCGACATCCGCGAAGGGCGCTCGCTGGCCCTGCTGGGCCGCAACGGCAGTGGCAAGACCACGCTGATGCGGCTGCTCTCCGGCGGGCTGAAGCCGCACGAGGGGCGGCTGACGGTCCAGGGGCAGCCGGTGTCGTACGACCGCAAGGGGCTGACCCGGCTGCGGACCACGGTGCAGCTGGTCGTGCAGGATCCGGACGACCAGCTGTTCGCGGCGTCCGTCGAGCAGGACGTGTCGTTCGGGCCGCTGAACCTCGGCCTCGACGACGCGCAGGTACGGGCGCGGGTGGCGGAGGCGCTCGCCGCCCTGGACATCACGGCCCTGGCCGACCGGCCCACCCATCTGCTCTCCTACGGGCAGCGCAAGCGCACCGCCATCGCGGGCGCGGTCGCCATGCGGCCGCGCGTCCTCGTCCTCGACGAGCCGACGGCCGGGCTCGACCCCGACGGCCAGGAGCGGCTCCTCACGACCCTCGACGGCCTCCGCGCCGCCGGCACCACGGTGGTGATGGCCACCCACGACGTCGACCTCGCTCTGCGCTGGGCCGACGACGCGGCGCTCCTCACCCCGTCCGGTGTCCGCACCGGTCCCGCGGCCGCGGCGCTGGCCCGCACCGACCTCCTGCGGGAGGCGGGGCTGCGCCTGCCGTGGGGCGCGGCTGCGGCGGAGCTCCTGCGCGCGCAGGGGTTGCTGGCCGAGGCGGAGCCCGGCCCGCGTACAGCGGACGAACTCGCCGCCCTGGTGGGCGGACGGCTGGGGGCGTCCGGAGGGTGAGGGCGCCGGCGCGTGCGTGACGCCGGCGGTCGCCCGAAACCTGCTGGTCCTGCGTCGCGGCGTCGCACTACGGTGTCGAGGTGGATCTCTTCTCTCACACCTGGACGGCCTTGCGCGCGGCGGTGGCGGAGCTCTCCGACGAGGACTTCGGGCGGCCGTCCGGCTGTACGGGCTGGCTGGTACGGGACCTGGTGTGTCATCTGATCGTCGATGCCCAGGACGTCCTGATCACGCTGGCCACCCCGTCCGACCGGGAACCGACGCGGGACGCGCTGACCTACTGGGACGTCTCCGCCGCCCCGCCGACCGGTGACGACCCGCTCGACGCGCTGACCGTCCGGCTGGCCGCCGCGTACGAGGATCCGAGCCTGCTGAAGTTCCATCTGGACGACGTCGGCTCGGCGGCGGGCCGCGCGGCCCTGCTCGCGGACCCGGCCGGGCGGGTCGGCACCCGTGACGAGATCCTCACCGTGGGCGACTTCCTCTCCACGTACGTCATGGAGTGGACGCTGCACCACCTCGACCTGATCGCCTGCCTCCCGGACGCGGAGCAGCCGCCCGCGGAGGGTCTCGTCCGGTCGCGGGAGATGCTGGAGCAGATCGCGGGGAGCCCGTTCCCGTCCGCCTTCCACGACGTGGACGCCCTGCTGGTCGGCACCGGGCGGCGGCAGCCGACGGAGGAGGAGCAGGCGCGGCTGGGCGAGCTGGCCTCGAAGGTGCCGCTCTACCTGGGCTGATTTCCGTGTCGTCGCCGCGTCGCCCGTCGGCCCGCCGTCGAATCCCTCCGGCCGAGGTGGGAGCATGGTCGGCATGGACATCCGTGGCAGGAACAACGTCAACGTCGTGGGCCCCGACGACGCGCCCGTGCTGGTCCTGGCACACGGGTTCGGGTGCGACCAGAACATGTGGCGGCTGGTGGTGCCGGAGCTCTCGCGGCGCTATCGGGTGGTGCTCTTCGACTACGTCGGTTCCGGCGGCTCGGACCTCGCGGCCTGGAGCGAGGAGCGGTACGCGTCGCTCCAGGGCTATGCCGCCGACGTCGTCGACGTCTGCGAGGAGCTGGACCTGCGGCAGGCGGTGTTCGTGGGGCACTCGGTGAGTGCCATGGTCGGGGTGCTGGCGGCGCAGGCGGCGCCGGAGCGGATCGGGGCGCTCGTGATGGTGACGCCCTCGCCGTGCTACATCGACGACGAGGGGTACCGCGGCGGCTTCAGCACGGAGGACATCGACGAGCTGCTCTCCTCCCTGGAGGCGAACTACCTGGGCTGGTCGTCCGCGATGGCCCCGGTGATCATGGGCAACCCGGAGCGGCCGGAGCTGGGCCAGGAGCTGACCAACAGCTTCTGCGCCACCGACCCCGACATCGCCCGCGTCTTCGCCCGTACGACGTTCCTCACCGACAGCCGCGACGACCTGAAGGGCGTCTCCGTGCCGACCCTCGTCCTGGAGTGCGAGCAGGACGCCATCGCGCCCCGCGAGGTCGGCGCCTACGTGCACGCGGCGATCCCCGCTTCCCGGCTGGTCACGCTCGACGCCACCGGGCACTGCCCGCAGCTCAGCGCGCCGCAGGCCACCACGGGGGCGATCCTCGATTTTCTGGAGTCCCTGCAGTGATGTGCCGTACGGGCGGCGGCGTGCCGGAGCCCACCGGGACCGGGGGCGAGGCGAGCACGGACGCGGCGTTCACCGCGCTGCTGGAGGACAGCGCGGACGACCTGTACGAGTCCGCGCCCTGCGGCTACCTGTCCACGATGATGGACGGCACCATCGCCAAGATCAACAACACCCTCCTGGACTGGCTCGGGCTGGACCGTGAGGCGGTGGCGGGCCGCAAACGCTTCGCGGACCTGCTCAGCATCGGCGGGAAGCTGTACCACGAGACGCACTTCGCTCCCCTGCTGCGCATGCAGGGGGAGCTCAGGGGCATCGCCCTGGACATGCGACGCCAGGAGGGTGGCCCGCTGCCGGTGCTGGTCTCCGCGGTGATCAAGCACGGCAGCGAGGGCGAGCCCCTGCTGATCCGGATCACCGTCTTCGACGCCTCGGACCGCCGCTCCTACGAGAAGGAGCTCCTGCGCCGCCGCGAGGAGGCCGAGCGGGCCCGCGCCGAAGCGGAGCGTGCCCACGCCGAGGCGGACGAGGCCCGGCGGCAGGCCGAGGCGGACCGGGCCAGGCTGGCCGACGCGCTCGCCGTCCTGCAGCGTTCCCTCGTGCCGGACTCGCTGCCCGCCGTGCCGGGCCTGGAGTCGGCCGTCCACTACCACACGGCGGCGCCGGACCAGCTCGGCGGCGACTTCTACGACCTGTTCCCCGTGGCGGGGGACCGGTGGGCGTTCTTCCTCGGGGACGTGTGCGGAAAGGGCCCGGAGGCCGCCTCCCTCACCTCGCTGACCCGCTACACCCTGCGCGCCGCGGCCCACCACGACCCGGATCCGGCCTCGGCGCTGAGCACGCTGAACGCCGTGCTGCACGAGCGGTACACGGGCGACGGCAATCCCCGGTACTGCACCTGCATCTTCGGGATCGTCGAGCCGGGCGGCGAGCACGGGCCGACGACCGTGCGCCTCGCCTCCGGTGGTCACCCGCCCGCGCTCGTGCTGCGGTCCGACGGCCGCGCCGAGTTCCTGCCCACCCCCGGCGGGCTGCTCATCGGCGTCGTCCCCGGCGCGCCGATCGGCACCGCCGAGACCGTCCTGGCGCCCGGTGACACGGTCGTGCTGTACACCGACGGCCTCACCGAGGCTCGGACCGGCCCCGGCCGCGACGACCTGTACGGCGAGGACGCCCTGCACGCCTTCGCCGCCGACCACGCCCCCGCCTCACCGCACGAAGTGATCACCGCCCTCACCGGGCTGCTGGAGAGCTTCGGCGACGGCCTCGACGACGACACCGCCCTGCTGGCGCTCGGCGTTCCCGCCACCCCCTCCCTCATAGACCCCGCGACGAACCACACCTCATGAACCCGCTCAGCATCAGTCAGCGCGACAGCGCGACCGGGCCCGTGCTGCACGTGGCCGGCGACCTCGACTTCGACCAGGCCCCCGTCCTGCGCGGCCGGCTCGACCAACTCCCCCTGTCACCGGGGCAGTGTCTGGTCCTCGAACTGTCCGGCCTCGCCTGCTGCGACTCCTCGGGCATCACCGCCCTGCTCGCCGCCCGCCAGCACGCCCTGGCCGCCGACGCCGACATCGTCCTGGCCGCCGTACCGGCGAACCTGCTGCGCGTCCTCACCCTCGTCGGCCTCGACCAGGTCTTCACGCTGCGCCCGGACTCCAGCGCCGCGTCATGACCCGTCCTCGGCCCCGGCCCGGACGAAGACCGGCTTGAGGTGCTTCTCCGGCAGCGCGGCCGGCAGGTCCTCCCAGTCGATGACGTGGGAGACGACCTTCCCGGGGTCGACCCCTCCCGAGGCGGCGAGCGCGAGGGCGTCGGGGATAGGCGCAGGGCGCCGTCCGAGGTGAGTCCGGCGGCGGACACGACGCCTCACCCCGCAGGACCTCTCCGACCTCGCCTGACGCACCGGCAGGGGCGCCTTCACCTCCCCTTCCGGTGCGCGCCACCGTCCCACCCCGAATCCGCCCGCCGCGCCCCGGGGCGCTCCCCGCTCACCACCCTCCGGCCGGAAAAGGCTTGGACGCCGTGGCCGGCATCGCGGGACACTTCCGGACTCGACCCGAAACCTCACACATCCGTTGCGGCGATGGCCCCTGCCCGCACGCGCGGCGTGGCGGGCGGCCACAGGACGACACAGGGGTGGGATGGAAACGCCGGAAACGCCGGAAACGCACAAGTATTACCGGGCAGGCGCTCGGTACTTCTCGCACTTCGCTATTACGGAAGGGAGTTGTCCCGGCTGCGCCGGTGGACGGCGCCCGCGATGCTGCTCTCGGCGCTGGGCAACATCGGAATCAACTACGTCGCGCCGCTGATCGTCGCCAAGCTCGTCGGCGACATCGCGGGGAACAAGGACGTCGCGGTCGGCGCGATGCTGCCGTACGTGCTCGCCTTCGCAGGCGTCCTGCTGGTCGCGGAGGCGCTGTGGCGCGTCGCCCTGCACTGCCTCAACCGCCTCGACGCCCTGGGCATCGAGCACCTGTACGTGGTCGGCATGGACGAACTGTTCGCCAAGGACGCCACGTTCTTCCACGACAACTTCGCCGGTTCGCTGACCAAGCGGGTCCTCAGCTTCGCCTCGCGTTTCGAGCAGTTCGTCGACACGCTGACGTTCCAGATCGTTGGGAGCTTCGTGCCGCTGACGTTCGGCGCGGTGGTGCTGTGGCGCTACGAACCGCTGCTCGTCGTCGGTCTCCTGGTGATGATCACGCTGACGGCGGCACTGGTCGTGCCGCTCATCCGGCGCCGCCAGGCGCTCGTCGACCAGCGTGAGGAGGCGATCGCCCGGGTGTCGGGCCATGTCGCAGACAGCCTGATGAACATGGACACGGTGCGGGCGTTCGCCGCCGAGGAGCGCGAGGCCGCCGAACACCGGTCCCGGGTGGCGAGGTCGCGCCGGCTCACCATGCGGTCGTGGGACTACGGCAATCTGCGCATCGACACGCTCGTCGCACCGATGTCCGTCCTGACCAGTGCGATGGGCCTGCTGCTCGCGGTGACGCTGGGCGGCGGAGCGCACGGGGTGGAGGCGATCGTGGTCGCCTTCGCCTACTACAACAACGCGACTCGGATCATGTTCGAGTTCAACCAGATATACCGCAGGCTGGAGAGCTCGATGACGGAGGCCGCGCAGTTCACCGAACTGCTCCTGGTGCCGCCGACCGTGCTCGACCCTCCCTCCCCGGAGCCGCTGCGGTCCCGGGCCGCCGACATCCGCTTCGAGAAGGTGACCTTCGCCCACCGGGGCGGCCGGCCGCTCTTCGAGGGACTCGACCTGGCCGTGCCGAGCGGGGCGAAGATCGGTCTCGTGGGCCGGTCCGGCGGCGGCAAGACCTCCCTCACCCGGCTGCTGCTGCGGATGACCGACATCGACGGCGGCCGCATCCTGATCGGCGGCCAGGACATCAGCCGGGTGCGCCAGGCGGACCTGCGCGGGCGGATCGCGTACGTGCCGCAGGATCCGGCGATGTTCCACCGCACCCTGCGGGACAACATCGCTTTCGCCCGGCCGGACGCCTCCGACGCCGAGATCCGCCGGGCGGCCGAGGCGGCCCATGTCACCGAGTTCGCCGCGGCGTTGCCGGACGGCTTCGACACCATGGTGGGCGAGCGGGGCGTCAAGTTGTCCGGCGGTCAGCGCCAGCGGGTCGCTCTGGCCCGGGCGATCCTGCGGGACGCGCCGATCCTGCTGCTCGACGAGGCCACCAGCGCCCTGGACTCCGAGAGCGAACTGCTGGTCCAAGAGGCGCTGTGGCGGCTCATGGACGGGCGGACCGCACTGGTGGTGGCGCACCGGCTGAGCACGGTCGCCGGCATGGACCAGCTCGTCGTCCTCGACCGCGGCCGGATCGTCGAGCAGGGCACCCATCAGGAGCTGCTCGCGGTCGAGGGGGCGTACGCGAAGCTGTGGCAGCACCAGTCGGGCGGCTTCCTCGACGACACCCCCGGGCGGGCCGAGGTGCTGTAGCACGGGCTCGCTACCTCCGCGGGAGAGCCCGCGCCCGGGCCGCCAGGGCCTCCAGCAGGAGGTCCACCGCCTGTTCGAAGGAGCTGTCCGCCATCGCGGGCAGCTCCTGTCGTACCGCGGTCAGGGACGGGTGGGTCACCGGATCGAGGTCCTGGTAGACGTCCCGCCACGACCGGCGGTCGGCCTCGCGCTGCTGCGGGGGAAGCGCGTGGAACGCCGCTTCCGTGGCGGCGTGGCTGAGCACGGTGTCGATGAAGGTGAGGTAGAGCCGTGCGGCGTCGGCCGCCGGGAAGCCCGCGGTGAGCATCAGGCCGATCCCCGTCTCGACGGCGCGGATCTCGTTCCGGCGCCGGGTCACGCGGTGGGCGGCCATGGCGGCCGCCCGGGGATGGGCGAGGTATCCCGCGCGGACCCGCAGGGCCATCTCGCGCAGCGAGGCCACCCAGTCGTCCCCGGGGGTGAAGCCGGCCATGGCGTCGCCGATGATCCGGTCGGCGATGGCCAGCACCAGGTCGTCGGTGCCGTGGAAGTAGCGGTACAGCGCCGTGGGGTCGCAGCCCAGGGCCGCACCGAGCCGGCGCACGCTCAGCGCCTCGGGTCCGTGCTCCCCGATGAGCCGCAACGCGGTCTGAACGATCAGGTCCTCCGACAGCAGGACCCCCGAACGGGTCGGTCTCCGGCGCCGGCGTTCCTGCGGAACACGGGTGGTCATGACCGGGACTCCTCTCCTCGCACCGCGGTCTTCTCGCGCGCCGGCGGCCTCTCGCCGACCGGAGCCTTGTCGCGTAACGCAGTGAACGGCCCCCGTCGCCTTACGTCAACAGGGTTGACCCAATATGGCCCCCGGCTGTTCCATCACAGTCCCGCGCGGCTCTTCCCACCCGTCCCCCGAGGAGCCAGTCATGTCGTCCGCACCGCCTCCGCCACGCCCCGCGCTGCGCCGTTCCCTCGGCGTCGTCGACGGCGTCGCCATCGCCGCGTCCAGCACCGCGGCCACCACCAGCATCGCCATCGGCATGGGCACGATCGCGACCGTCGTGGGCCTGCAGGCCCCGGCGCTCCTGCTGCTGGCGTTCCTTCCGGTGCTGGGCATCGCCCTCGCCTACGCCCGCCTCAACCGCTCCGAACCCAACTGCGGCAACGGCTACACCTGGGTCGGCAGATCCCTCGGACCCTGGCCGGGCTTCCTCACCGGCTGGGTGACCCTGGTCGGCTCGGTCATCTTCTGCGCCTACACCAGCGCGATCATGGGCTCGGTCGTGCTGGCCTTCGCCGGCAAGGCCGGTCTGCACAGCCTGGCCGGTGTCGCCCTCGATCCGACGTCCACCGGCGTCTGCACGGCGGTCGGGCTGGTGATCCTGCTCGCCCTCACCGTCCTGGCCGTCACCGGCGTCCGGAGCGCGACGCGGTTCCAGTTCGCCCTGCTGGTCTTCGAGTACGCGGTGCTGCTCGGGTTCTGCGGCTGGGCCCTGGTCACCGGCGACCACGCGGTGTCGCTGTCCTGGTTCAACCCGTTCGAGATCTCCAGCGGCACCGCCTTCGCCCAGGGCATGGTCCTCGCGGTGTTCTTCTTCTGGGGCTGGGACGCGGCGTTCAGCGTCACCGAGGAGACGAAGGACCCGGGTGACTCGGCCCGGGGCGGACTCATCGCCCTGTTCGCGATGCTCGGCCTGTTCCTCTTCGCCTCGGTCGCCTTCCAGCGGGAGATGAGCCTGGCCGAACTGGTCCGCAACGGCCCGCAGGCCCTCCCCTATCTGGGGGAGAAGCTGGCCGCCGAGCCCTGGGCCACCCTGCCGCTCATCGCCCTGATGTTCTCCGCCGTCGCCTCCGTGCAGGCCACCCTGATCCCCACCGCACGCGGCCTGCTCGCCATGGGGCGGGACCGCACCATGGGCCCGCTGTGGACCCGGGTCCACCCGCGCTTCGGCACTCCGGCCGCCGGGACGGTCGTCGTGATGTCCGTCGCCGCCGTGATCGCCGTGCTCGCCTTCGCGATCCCCAAGCTGAGCGACATGCTGCTGGCCGCCGTCAACGCCATCGGCCTGATCGTGGCCCTCTACTACGGCCTCACCGCGCTCGCCTGTGCCGTGCGGTTCCGTGCGGCGCTGCACGAGGGACCGCGCGAGGCACTGCTTGCCGTCGCCGTGCCCGCCCTGTCCGGGCTGGTGCTGCTGGGCCTCGGCGGCTACCTCGGATACTCGTACCTCACCATGAGCGATCACTTCGAACTGAGCCCGGCCAACGGCTGGTTCATGTTCTCGCTGCCCGCCGCGATCGTGCTCGCCGGCCTCGGCATGGCCGCCGTCGCCAAGTACGTCCGGCGCTCGCCCTACTTCACGACCGGGCGCGGCACCGACGCCGAAGCCCTGACCCTGCCGATGGACCGCACGGCGGTCTGACCCTCCATGGAGTTCACCCCCATGTCACACCTCCCTGCCCCGGGACCCGCCGACCTCGTCCTGACCGGCGGTCCTGTGCACACCGTCGACCCTGCCCGCAGCCGCGCCACCTCGGTGGCCGTACGCGGCGGGCGGATCGTCGCCGTCGGGCACGACGAGGTGCGCGAGCTGATCGGGCCGCGCACCGAGGTCGTCGACCTCGCCGGGAAGCTGCTGCTGCCGGGCTTCCAGGACGCCCACGTCCATCCGATGGGCGCGGGCCTCGAACTGGGCCTGTGCCACCTGGGCGACACCGCCGACGCGGGCGCGTACCTGCGCAGGATCGGGGCGTACGCCGCCGAGCATCCGGACGTCGAGTGGATCACCGGCGGCGGCTGGTCCCTGGAGGCGTTCCCCGGCGGCTCCCCCACGGCCGCCGCCCTCGACGCGATCGTCCCGGACCGCCCCGTCTTCCTGCCCAACCGCGACCACCACGGCGCCTGGGTCAACAGCCGCGCCCTGGAGCGTGCGGGCATCGACGCCCGGACCCCCGACCCCGCCGACGGCCGGATCGAGCGGGACGCCGCGGGCAACCCCACCGGGATGCTCCAGGAGGGCGCGGTCCACCTGGTCGGCAAGCTGGTGCCGGACCCCACGCCGGAGGAGCAGCTCGCCGGTCTGCTGCGCGCCCAGGCCGTGCTGCACTCCCACGGCGTCACCGCCTGGCAGGACGCCATCGTCGGCACCTACGCCAACCTGACCGACCCGGCTCCGGCCTATCTGACGGCGCTGGACCGGGGCCTGCTCACCGCGCGGGTCGTCGGCGCCCTGTGGTGGGACCGCGAGCGTGGCGCCGAGCAGATCACCGAACTCGTGGCCAGGAGGGAGGAGTTGAGCCGGGACCGGTTCCGCGCCGGGACGGTGAAGATCATGCAGGACGGCATCGCCGAGAACCACACCGCCGCCATGCTGTCCCCCTATCTGACCGGCTGCGGCTGTACCTCGGACAACAGCGGCATCAGCTTCGTCGAGCCGGGCGAGCTGCGGAAGTACGTCACCGAGCTGGACGCCTCCGGCTTCCAGGTCCACTTCCACGCGCTCGGCGACCGCGCGGTGCGTGAGGCGCTCGACGCCGTGGAGTCCGCCCGGGCCGCCAACGGCAACCGCGACACACGGCACCACCTGGCACACCTCCAGGTCGTCCACCCCGGCGACCTGCCGCGCTTCCGCGCGCTGGGTGCGAGCGCCAACCTGCAGATGCTGTGGGCCGCCCACGAACCGCAGATGGACGAACTGACCCTGCCGTTCCTGGGGGCGGAACGCGGCGCCCGGCAGTACCCCTTCGGCGATCTGCTGCGGGCCGGGGCGACCCTCGCGGCCGGCAGCGACTGGCCCGTCAGCAGCCCCGACCCGCTCCAGGCCATCCATGTCGCCGTCAACCGCGTCTCTCCCGACGCCCCACAGGGCACGCCGGCCTTCTTCCCGGAACAGCGCCTCGACCTGGGCACCGCCATCGCCGCCCACACGGCGGGCAGCGCCCATGCGAACCACCTCGACGGCATCACCGGCAGCATCGCCGTGGGCAAGTCGGCCGACCTGGTCGTCCTCGACCGCGACCCGTTCGCAGGTCCACCCGAGGAGATCGCCGCGACCCGGGTCCTGGAGACCTTCGTCGAGGGGCGGCGGGTCCACACCGCTGCCTGAGGCGTGTACCGATGCTCCGGGGTCCGGATGTCACGGAGGGGGATGAAGCGCCGTGTCGTCGAGGGACGGAGCCATGCCGGTCCGTGGTGTGGATACGGCTCGCCGTCGTGACGCTCGGCGTCGGAGTGGCGTCGGCCCGCGAGATCGGCGGGGCCTGGAGCGGGAGAGGGAGTACCGCGGCACCTCGGCCTGCGCCGCGGTTCCCCTCAAGGCGTCGGGGTGCGTGTGGGAACAGGAGTTCACCGTACGGAGCGCCACCATGAACCGCCGGACGCGGGGCGAGGCCCCGGAGGCGAAGCCGGTGCTGCCGTCGGGCAAGCCGTGGGAGGTCACGTTCCGGCGGACCGAGCCGGTGATGTCGAGATGGAGCCGGGCGAGAGGGTCGTCGGTGTGATCTGGCACGGCCGGGTCGTCGAGGTACGGGACGTCGAGGGCCGGCGGCAGCAGACGTCCGACAGCCCGGTGGGCTGGCCCGAGGACCGTCCGGGCGGCGCGCCGGACTGCGTGTCGTTCGGCCTGGCGGCCATCGTGGGCGGGGTGTGGCCGCTCTTCGCGCGGGGCGACGAGCGTCGAGCGACGGCGGCGAAGAGGGTGCGGTGGCACGGCGTCGGCCTGGGCGCGACGGCGATCCTGACGCTCTGGGCGCAGGATGCCAACGACTGGCCGCTCTGGGCCGTTCCGGCGATCTGGGGGCCGCTCGCGCTGCTCATCCTGGCGTCCACGGCGGCTTTCGCCTTCGGCGCGCTGCGCGGCGAGCCGGACGATGACGCACCCGCCCCGCACCGGCCGGAGCCTCAGGCCTCGTGAGGCGTGACCGTTCAGGTCTGCCGGGCGTGCACGGGACTGTGGGCGATGTCGTCCGGGCACGGGCCGTGCGGCTCCCGCGTGCGCCGGTCGCGGCGCCAGTCGTACGCCGCCAGGGCCAGGGACGCGGCCATGCCGAGGAGCCCGGCGGCCATCGCGACGAAGAGGGCGCCGCGGTAGTCGTCGCTGCTGTTGCCGAGCACCAGGTAGTAGAGGCCGGGCAGGGCGGCGGTGCCCACCGCGGCACCGAGCCGCTGACCGGTCTGCAGGGCGCCGCCCGCCGCTCCCGCCATGTGCACGGGCACGTCCCGCAGCGTCATGGTGATGTTGGGGGAGATCACGCACCCACCGCCGACGCCGCCGAGGAACAGGACCGGAGCGGCGATCCAGGGCGCGACGTCGAGGGGTGCGAAGCGCAGCAGCAGCGCGGTGCCGCCCAGCCCGAGGATCACGCCCGTGAGCCCGCCCACGGTGAGCAGGCGGCCTAGCCGGTCCACGAGCCGCCCGGAGACGGCGGCGGCGACGGCCGAGCCGAGGGCGAAGGGGGTCACGGCGAGGCCCGACTGAAGCGGGGAGAAGCCCAGACCGTGCTGGTAGAAGAGGGCGAACACCAGCCAGACGCCGCTGAAGCCGATGAAGTAGAGCGTGCCGACGCCGGCGCCCACGGCGTAGCCGCGCACGGTGGTGAACAGCCGCGGGTCGAGCAGCGGCTGGGTACCGCGGTCGACCAGGCGGCGCTGCCGGCGGGTGAAGACGAAGAGCAGCGCGGCACCGGCGGGGAACATCCACCACAGCCGGGTGAGGCCGCCGGACTCCGCCTGGACCAGCGGGTACATGAGCGCGAGGACACCGAGGCCGAGAAGCAGGACACCGGGCAGGTCGATGTGTTCCCGTCCGGAGCGCCGGGTGCGGGGCAGCAGGCGGCGCCCGAGGAGGACCGCGAGAATGCCGATGGGGACGTTGACGTAGAAGATCCAGCGCCAGCCCTGGGCGCCGTCGGCCAGGGCGAGGATCAGGCCGCCGGTGAGGGGGCCGACGGCGGAGGAGATGCCGACGGTGGCGCCGAAGAAGCCGAAGGCCCGGCCGCGTTCGCCGCCGCGGAACATCTGCTGGATGAGCGCGGAGTTCTGCGGGGCCATGAAGCCGGCGGCCAGGCCCTGGGCGAGCCGGGCCACCACCAGCAGGGTGATGTTCGGGGCCGCTCCGCAGGCCGCGCTGAAGAGCACGAAGCCGCTGAGGGCGATCAGGAAGATGCGGCGCCGGTCGAGGGCGTCGCCGAGGCGGCCGGCGGTGACGAGGGCGAGGCCGAAGGAGAGGGCGTAGCCGGACACCACCCACTGCACCTCGGCCGCTGAGGCGTGCAGCTGCTGCTGGACAGTGGGCAGGGCGACGGCCACGATCGACACGTCCAGCAGGCTCATGAAACCGGCGACCAGCGTGACCCACAGGGCGCGCCACCGGTTCGGGTCCGGCTCATACCCGTCCGGCTGCCCGCCCTGGTTCCGGCCGCCCGCCGCCGACGCTGTCACTTGGGCTCCTTCCACCCGGCACGCACCCGGCGGAACAGGTTCCCCCGCCGGGGCGGGAGCACACTCCCGCCCCGGCGATCCTCCCGGACGTCGCGGTGGCCCGCGACCCGGCCTGAGCGCCCGCTCATCACGTTCCGTGATCAATCGGACGCCGCGCGAAGGAGGTCGTTTGAGCACGCGAGATTCGTGCAGGCGTTGTGCTTGGAAGGACGACCGGCGAAAGGAACCACGTGATGGCGGCGCCCGACAACGACGAGTCGGTGGATCCCGCGGCTGTGAGACGACACCGCGTGCTGTTCCGGGCGATCGAGAAACGACGTCACCCGAAGCTGCGCCGCAGCGACATCACGGTGACCGACGACGCGGCGGTCAAGCGCGCCACCAAGGCCGCCGCCCTCGGCAACGCGATGGAGTGGTACGACTTCGGCATCTACAGCTATCTGGCGTCGACGATCGGGAAGGTCTTCTTCCCCTCGGGCAGCGACACCGCCCAGTTGCTGGGTTCCTTCGCGACGTTCGCGGTGGCCTTCCTGGTGCGTCCGCTCGGCGGCATGGTCTTCGGGCCGCTCGGGGACAAGGTCGGCCGCAAACGCATCCTCTCCCTCACCATGATCATGATGGCGGTGGGGACCTTCGCCATCGGTCTGGTCCCCTCGCACGCCGTGATCGGCCTGTGGGCCCCGGCCTTGCTGATCTTCTTCCGGCTGGTGCAGGGCTTCTCGACGGGCGGGGAGTACGGGGGCGCCTCGACGTTCATCGCGGAGTACGCGCCCGACAAGCGGCGCGGCTTCTTCGGCAGCTTCCTGGAGCTCGGCACGCTCGCCGGCTACGTCGGGGCCTCCGGCCTCGTCGTCGTCCTGCAGATGCTCCTCAGCGACGACCAGATGCTGTCGTGGGGCTGGCGCGTGCCCTTCCTGGTCGCGGCCCCGCTCGGCCTCATCGGCCTCTACCTGCGGCTGAAGCTGGACGAGACGCCCGCCTTCCAGAAGCTGGAGGGCGGCCAGGCCAAGGCGACCGAGGCGGCCGACGCCGTGGAGACCTCGGCGGCCGCCGACCTCGGGAAGATCTTCACCCGGTACTGGCGGCCGCTGCTGCTGTGCCTCGCACTCGTCGCGGCGTACAACATCACCGACTACATGCTGCTGTCGTACATGCCGACGTACCTGTCCGACGAACTGGGCTATGGGACCAACCACGGGCTGCTGATCCTGCTCGTCGTGATGGTGCTGCAGATGTGCGTCATCAACCAGGTCGGACGGCTCTCGGACCGTTTCGGGCGCAAGCCGCTGCTGATGACGGGGATGCTCGGCTTCCTGTTCCTGTCCCTGCCGTCGTTCCTGCTCATCCGGCAGGGCACCATCGCCCTCATCACCCTGGGCCTGCTGCTGATGGGGCTGTCGCTGGTGGCGATGCTCGGCACGATGTCGGCGGCCCTGCCGGCGATATTCCCCACGCAGGTGCGCTACGGGTCGCTCTCGGTGGCCTACAACCTGGCCACCTCGGTCTTCGGCGGCACGACGCCTCTGGTGATCACCGCTCTGATCAGCGCTTTCGACTCGACCCTCATGCCGGCGTACTACGCCATGGGTGCCGCGGTCATCGGTGTCATCGCGGTGCTGTGCATGCGGGAGACCGCCAACCAGCCGCTGGCCGGCTCCCCGCCGTCGGTGGAGACGGAGGCGGAGGCGGAGGAACTCGTCCAGGCGCAGTCCCCCCAGCCCAGGTTCTGAGCAAGGGTGAAACGCCCCGTCCGCACCTTTGCGGGCGGGGCATTTCACGGTTGGCTCCGGCCAGCCCGGGAACGCGGTGCGGGCCACGACTCCCGAGGTGAGGTCGGTAGGACGATGACCGAGTACGAACGTTCCCGCACGATGCCCGCGCAGCCGGAGCACGTCTTCGACCAGGCCGCCGACGTCGGCCGGCTGAACAGCTGGTTGCCGGAGGCCCTGCACGTGGAGGCCGGGGAGCTGCCCGCCGTCACCGTGCACGAGGACCGCACCGATGAGGACACCTCCGCCGTGCTGCGTGCCCGGCGGCAGCAGATGCGGCTCGAGTGGGGCACGCGTGACCAGGGCGGCTACGCGGGCTGGCTGCAAGTCGCCGGTCTCGACGGCGGCGCCAGCGAGGTGACCGTGCACCTGTCGTTCTTCGACGCCGGCCACGACCCGGGCGAGCAGGCCGTCGGCGACGCCCTGGACACCAGCCTGCGGCGGCTGGAGGAGCAGGTACGGCTGCACGTCGACCACCCGGCGGGCTGACCCACCGCGGCGCGCACGAAGCGGTACCCCGTCACGGCATCCGGGCGGTGTTCCGACGAGGAGGGGCAGCCGGCGCCTGGTGCCCCTCCGGTGAGGTGCACGCCCGGGAGGAGGGCCGCGACGCGAGGGTCTGCGTCCTGTCCCCCGGCCGGTCCGCCTTCCGCACATCGGCCGACCGGATACCTTCCCGGAGTCCGGCGGCGCCGCGGAGCGGGTGCGGCGCCAGTGCCCGCGCTGTGCCCCGGCGGCGGGACGCCGGGGGCCCGACGCCCCGCCCGCGGTGGCGGCGGATCGATCCCCGGCCGTGAGTGACCGGCGCCGGCAGACGGGAAAGCCGTCGACCCGACGCCGGCGCGCTCCATGTGCGCATCCGCTGTCGGCCGCCGGTGACGGAAGCTCAGCGTTTCCCGGAGTCGTCCCGTCCGCCGCGCCGCGCCGCCGCGGCGACATCGCGCATGGTCAGCAGAAATCGCCGCACCACCGCCAGTTCCGCCGCGTCGAACGACCGCATCGAGCCGACCATCTCGTGGATCAGCGGCCCGAAGAAGGACCAGCCCAGCCGGACGGCCTCGTCCTGTACGACGAGCAGCACACGCCGGCGGTCCCGGGTGTCCCGCTCGCGGCGCACCAGCCCGAGCCGCTCCAGCCGGTCGACCAGGGCAGTTATCGACGCCGAGTTCACTCCCAACTGCGCCCCCAGCCACCCGGGGGTGGCCCGCACGCCCTCCCGGCCGGCGTCGAGCAGGTGGATCAACGCCCGTACGTCCGTGGGATGGAGCCCGTTGCGTCCGGCGAACTCGGCCGCGAACAGGTCCAGTTCCATCGTCACGGCCCGCAACAGATGGACCAGTTGCAGACCGGGATCCTGGTCGTCCATGCTTCACTCCCCTAATGTCTCGCATATCGAGAATATCGGTGAGCGAGTCATACGGGTGGGGACATGGATGACACGGCAGCGTTCTTCGCGGCGTACGACGCCGTCCTGCGACGGTGGCCCGTGGAGGTGGACAGCGTCGACGTCCCCACCCCCTACGGCAGCACCCGGGTCCACGTCGGCGGACGTGAGGACGGTGCGCCCCTCGTTCTCCTGCCCGGCGGCGGAACGACCTCGACGGCCTGGTTCGCCAACGCCGGCGCCCTGGCCTCCACCCACCGGCTGTACGCCGTCGACCTCATGGGCGACATCGGCCGGAGCGTGCACGACGGAGCACCGCTGCGCGGCGCCGCCGACCTCACGGCGTGGCTCGACGCGCTATTCGACGAGCTGAAGCTGGACGGCGCGCACCTGTGCGGCCACTCCTACGGGGCCTGGATCGCCCTCAACTACGCCCTGCACGCGCCCCATCGGCTCGGCAGGCTCGCCCTGCTCGACCCGGTCGGCTGCTTCACCGGCATGAGCCCGCGCTACCTCGCGCACGCCCTGCCGATGCTGCTGAAGCCCACCCCCGGGCGGGTGCGCGCCTTCCACCGGTGGGAGACGGGCCGTGACCCCGAGGATCCGGTGTGGCAGGCGTTCCTGGAGAGCACCGCCGCTGCCCGCCGTTCGAAGGTCGTGGCCCTGCGGCGCCCCGCCCCGCGGGATCTCGCGGCCTGCACCGTCCCGGCGCTGGTCCTCCTGGCCGAACACAGCCGGGCCCACCATCCGCGGCGTGCGGCGGCCGCCGCACGCCGGCTCGTGCCCGGGGCGAGCGTCGTCATGCTGCCCGGCTCCTCCCACCACTCCCTGCCCACCGAGCGACCCGCCGAACTCAACCGGCTGCTGACGGAGTTCCTCGCCTGACCTCGGCCGGTCCGTGTCCGTCCCCCTGGCGCGCGACCCCGTCGGCACTCGGCACCGGCGACGGCCCGCCGTCCTGGCCGTTGCACATCGAGGCCGCGCCGCACGCGCCGCCCCGGGGGCGGATGGGGACGCCGTTGGTCCGCAGGACCTCGCGGACGTCCAGGATCAGGGAGAACACCTCGCGGTTGCGGTCCTCGCCCTGCTCGTCCCAGGCCCGCTGCTCGGCCTCGACGGCCATCCGGTCCTCGGCGAACACCCGCTCGGTGAAGCGCCGGATGAGCGGCCAGGCCAGGTGCAGAGCGCCGGGGATCCGCGGCTTCTCGATCATGAGCAGGCCGAACGTGTGGCACCGGCGCTGTTCGGCGTCCTCGGGCACGTAGGCGACCCAGAGGCGGAAGGCCGGCCGTTCGGCGTTCTCCGGGACCAGGTCGAGGGTCTGGTACGGGTACGCGGTGCGGATCGTCATGACGTCCCGGGAGTCGCTGCCGCCGATGCCCTCGGCGGCCAGCAGACCGGCCCCGCGGTTCCGCTTGCCCCCGGCGTGGCTGAACAGGTACCGGGCCTCCACCGACCGCTCGTCGGTCCGGAAGTCGAGCAGTTCGGGGTGGAGCCTGCCGACCACGCCCCGGTGCAGGAACTGGTGGTTCATGTCGAGGAGGTTCTCGTGCATGAACGAGTAGTGGCAGCGCACGGTCCGGGAGTACGTCATCGTCCTGTACCGCGGCGAGCCGAACGCCGGCAGGTCGGGCAGCGGGGTGACGGCCGCCTTGTCCGGGTCGCCCGGGAACACGAACACCAGGCCGTACGCCTCGTGGACGGGGTAGCCGCGCACGCCGCGCGGCGGCCGTCCGTCCCCCTTGGAGAGGTACGGGATCTGCGAGATGCGGCCGTCGCCCCGGTAGGCCCAGGCGTGATAGCAGCAGCGCAGCGCCTCGCCCTCCACTACGCCCATGCTCAGCGGGACCTGGCGGTGGGCACACCGGTCCTCCAGCGCGTACACGGTGCCGCTCTCCCCGCGGTAGAGCGCGATGCGCTCACCGGCGAAGGCCGTAGCGAACGCCCCCTTGCTGCGCACGTTCTTCGACAGGGCGACCGGGTACCAGAAGTCCGGGTTCGCCCCGACGCGCCGGAGGTCGACGACGCCGGTACTCGGGTCACGGTGCTCCGAGGGCCATTCGGCCCCGGCAGAGAAGGTCCCGGCCTCGTCGGTCTCGGTCATACCTCTCCCTCGCGCGTACGGGCAGCGACAGCCGCGCGTCGCGTCAGGCAGCACCGAGCTGCCGATGCGGGCGCCCCGGCATCGTCCATCCTGACCGCGGCACATCGCCGGCGCCTTGCGGTGCGTACGGACGGGTGACTAGAGGTCGAGCGCGGGGAGAGCTGCCAGGCCGGTGTCGAGCATGACGCGGTCCACGGTCTCGCTCAGGGTGCTGTCGGCGCCGATGACGGTCTCGACGCCGCCGGGCAGCAGGTCCAGTTCGCGGTACCACTCGCGCAGCTGCGCCTCGCCGACCTCGTGCGCGATCGGCTTGGTGGCATGACGGAGCAGGGTCTGCTCGAACGGCACGTGGAGGTAGTACGCGTGGGTCGGCCCGCGGTGGTCGGACCGCAGCCGGGTGAGCATCTCGCCGTAGTGGTCGGCGTACAGGATCCCCTCGACCACGACGTGGTACCCGGCGTCGAGGGCGTAGCGGGCCGTCAGATCGATCAGGCCGATGTTCGCCGCGCCGGGCCGGTCCCTCTCCCGCAGCACGATCCGGCGCAGATTGTCCTGCGCGACGAGCGCCAGCCCCCGCCCGAATCTCTCCCGGATCCCGGCCGCGACGGACGACTTCCCGCTCCCGCTGTTACCCCGCACCACGACCAGTCGGCTCTGCCCCGTTCCCACCATCGCGGAGGCCGGACTACGAGGCACGGTACGGGCGTTCAGGGCCCGCGTCGGCCGTCATCGGCGCGGGTCTCCGCCCCTGGGCCGGCCCTGGCGGCCACAGCCACGGGCGTCTGCGGGTGCGGCCCGCGATGTCCGAGCCGTGCTCGGCCGCCACCGTCGTCATGACCGGCCACGCGAGGAAGGTCGTGCCGAGCTGGGCGACGGCCCCGTCCGTGCCGATCGCGACGACCGCGAACACGGCGGGGAAGGCGAGCACTCCGACCAGCGCTCCCGCGAGGGTGAGTCCCCACGGGCGGGTGACGACGCGGGACGCGAGGGCCAGTCCGCCCGCGAGGATCAGCCCCGTCAGCACGCCGGCGAGCAGGCTTCCTCCGGTGAGGATCCCGCCGTAGCGCAGGTCCCGGTCGGCGAGCCGGGTGTCCCCGCCGGGGCGGAGGAACTCCACCAGGGCCACCCCCAGGGCGAGAGCGGCCCACGGAAGGACCGGAGCGCACGCCATCAGCGGGCCCACCCGCACACCGCGCCCCACGATGCCGCGTCTCTCGGCGCGCTCCACGTCAGGGCCTCACCAGTCCGCCGACCCACCAGTCGTGGGGGCGTCCGTCGTTGGCGATACCGCGGCTGCGCAGTGTCCCTTCGACGGTGAAGCCCAGCCGTTCGGCGACGGCGCGCGAGCCGGTGTTCCCGGTCATGGCCCACCATTCGATGCGGTGGACGTCGAGCGTGGCCCACCCCCACTCGCACAGCGCCCGCGCGGCCTCGACCGAGTAGCCCCGGCCGCGCTGCTCCTTGACCGCCCAGTAGCCGAGTTCGTAGACGCCCTGGCTGACCTTGGTGAGGCAGTAGGAACCGACGAGGGCCGCGCTGTCCTTGCGGAACGCCCCGAGGATGTAGTCCTTGTCGGTGGCCCAGGCCTCGGGCCACTCCGCGCAGACCCTCTTCTCGGCGTCCTGCCGCCGGAACGGCACGGGGACCGGTGTGTAGAACTGGATGTCCTCGTCCTGGCAGGCGTCGTGCACCGCGTCCACGTCACCCGGCTCGAAGGCCCTCAGCACGAGACGCCCGGTCTCAAGTGTCACTGGATCCACCGCGTCAGTATGAGCGCCGCCCAGGGACCACGACCAGCGAATATCGCCGCGGGTCCGGCGACCGCGCGTCTGCCTGGGGGTGCCGGAGTCGTGAGTCCGCATCGCCATGAACCTGATCCTCGATCCGCGACGGCATGATGCTGACGAAGCTGGCCAGGATCGCCGTGCGCGAGCACCGCGACAGCGTCGGCGGCGCACCGCGGAGCGGATGAGAAGGACGCGGGGCACGCCGGGGGCGGCGTTCCGCCCCCGGCGTGCCCCGCGCGTCACTCCTCGTCGCGCAGCCGGGCCGCCAGGGACACCAGCGACTCCGTCTCCTCGGTGTGGCCGAGCGCGGTCAGGCGGGTGATCGCCGCGTCCAGACGGGCGAGGGCGGGGGCGGGGCGTTCCAGGTAGAGGCCTTCCACGGCACCCGCGAGGCGGACGCACTCGGCCCATTCGCCGGCCCGGTCGTCCTCCCGTCCCGGCTCGCCGAGCAGGGCGAGGGCCTTCTCCAGGGCCACCAGGGCGTCCTCGTACGCGCCGGCGTAGGCGTTGACCCGCCCGTGTTCGTAGGCCAGGGCCGTGTCCAGGGAGCGGCCGTGCGCCTCGTACCCGGCGGCGTGGGCCGCGTCGGCGACCCGGCCCGCGTCGGCGAGGAGGGCGAGGGCGTCGGGCAGGCCGTCCGCGCCCTGCCGCTGCGCCTGGAGACGGGCGACTTCGCGCAGGGAATTGCTGAGGTGCTCGTAGCGCGGCTCCCGGGCGTGGGCGGCGAGTGCCTGGCCGGCGGCCTCGCGTGCCCGGCCGAACTCCCCGGACTCGGCGAGGAGTACGGCCGTCTCCGCGGCGATCATGGCGTGGCTGCCCGGGTCGTCGCCCCAGCCGGCCGATTCGGCGGCGAGGGCGACGAACTCCGCCGTGGCGGCCTTGAGGTCCTCCCCCGCATGCAGCGCGCGGGCCCGGGTCAGGCGCAGCTGGGCGACGAGCCGGTCGTCCAGCCCTCCGGCGGCCACCTCCGGTTCGGCCAGCAGGGAGTCGAGCAGCGCGATGCAGTCCTCGACACGGCCCAGATCGAGGCTGAGCTGGGCCGCGTTGCTGTAGGTGCAGTACGCGTCGGTGCGGCTGCCGTGGCGCAGGTCCAGCTCCGCCGAGCGCGTCAGGTGCCGCAGCGCCTCGTCGGGCCGGCCCAGGCGCAGACAGGTCTCGGCCAGATCGGTGTGCAGGCGGGTGGCGCCGACTGCCTCGGCGGGCCAGTCGGCGGCCAGGCGCAGGCCCTCGGCCAGGGCGGTGTACGCGGCCTCGGGGTCCTGGAGGACGAGCTGGAGCCGGCCGCGCAGGCCGCACGTGCGGGGCAGGTGCCAGGCGGGGCCGTGCGCCCGGAGCCGTTCCAGAAGGGCGTCGGCCTCGGTGACCGCGGTGGGCAGGTCGCCGGAGATGGCGTACGTGGTGGCCCGCAGCAGGTGGGCGATGGAGATCTGAACGGCGAGGTCGTGCCGGGTGGCGAACTCGCGCAGCAGGTCCGCCTCGGCGAAGACCGCCGTGACGTGCTCCTGGCTCCCCGTCGTCTGCAGGCGCTGGGCGAGCGCGGACGCCCGCAGCCGCAGCAGGCGGGCCTCCTGGTGCGGGGTGAGGCCGGGCGTCTCCTCGTGCATGCGGACCATGGACGCGTGGGCGGCGGTCAGCCGGGCGGCCTTCGCTTCGGGTCCTCCGGCCTCTCCCTCGGGTCCTCCATCGTCCTCCGCCGGGATCTCGGCGGTGGCGAGCAGGAAGCAGGCGTGCGCCAGGGCGGCGTCCCCGGGTGCGCCGGCGTCGTCGTACAGGGCCGCGGCCTCCTCGTGCAGGGCGGCGGCGTCGGCGAACTCGTCCCTCTCGTACGCCCGGTTCGCCTCGTCGGTCAGCAGGTCCGCGCGCAGTCGGGCGAGCGGGCCCACGGCCGGGTCGTCGGGGTGGGTGTAGTCGCGGGCGGCGACGAGCGTGCGCAGCCGCGCCCAGCAGGCCCGGGCGTCCGGGTGTCCCTGCTCGTCCGCCGCCCGTGCGCGCAGGACGAGCTCGGGGAGCGTGTCGGGGACTGCGGCCACCGGGCGGGCGGGGGCCGCGGCGACGGGGGCTGCCGGGGCCACGTCGTCCAGGCTGCGGGTGCGCAGGGTCAGCTCCAGCGTGTCCAGGAGCGGGGCGCGGTCCAGACGGGTCCTGCGGCGGTCGGTGTGGGTGGTGGTGCCGTTGCGGGCGTCGAAGCGGGCGGCGAGGTCGTCGGCGCGCCCCCTCACTTCGGTGCGCAGGCCGGTGACGGTCCAGGTGCGGCCCGCGTATCCGGCGGCCGGCAGCTCGCCGTGGTCCAGAACCTCGACACGCTGGAGGAGGACCTCCACGCCGGTGAGGAAGTCGAGCTGGTCGAGCGGCGAGTCGACCTCGTCGAACAGGTTCCGGTTCTCGGCGAGCAGTTCCAGGCCCCGGGCCTCGTTGCCGGTCAGCGCGCAGAACTCGAGGTGCCGTCCGACCTCTCCGGACATCGAGGGGTTGCGGCGGCAGCCGCGGTAGCCGGCGAGGTGCAGGTCGCGGGCCCGGTCGGAGCGGCCGGTGCGCAGCAGGGGCAGCAGCGCGTACGACAGGGAGCGGGCGGGCTCCTCCTGGCAGGACTCCTTGCCGGCCAGGACGGGCTCCCAGGCGCGCAGGGCCCGCTCGTCGTCGCCCGCCGTGAGGTGGTACAGGGCGCGCTCGCAGATCTCGCAGGCCTCGCAGTCGCTGAGCCGGGTGCGAGTACGGCCCGCCCACAGCTCGTAGGCGAGGGTGGTGTCCTCGCCTACGTGGGCGGCGAGCTGGTACGCCTGTCCGTAGTAGGGGTGGAGGCCGAGGCCGGCCTTCTCGTAGCGGTCGCGCATCTCCGTCAGCCACTGGCGCAGGCTCGCCAGCGGTATCTCGGGCAGGGCGCGCAGGGCGTTGGCCACCCACTTGAACCGCCAGAACAGCAGGTGGCGCAGGTTGTCGTTGAAGACGTCGGGCTGCTCGTCGAAGAGGGTGAGCAGGCGGGCGAAGACGACGGGTGACTTCCGGGGTTCGGAGCCGTAGGTGTACGCCTCCTGGAGTTCGAGGAGGGTGCGGACGAGCGGGAGGGGCTCGGCGAACCGCTCGGCGACGTCGACGAGTTCCTCGGCCGTGACGGTGCGGGTGCGGCCGTAGGGGCGGCGTTGGTTTTCCTGGAGCGCCTGGTACAGCTCGTCCGTGTTCTGCGGTTGGGGTGTGGTCGGCATCGTCAGCTGTCCTTGCGGAGGGCGTGGGCGAGAAGGTCGAGGAAGGAGCGGTTGATGAGGCTCGACTCGGCGGGCCTGAGCGGGCGCCGGGACAGCATCGCGGCCTGCCCGTAGAGGGCTTCGGCGCTGGTGCGGGCCAGCTCGGGCTCGTCGATCGAGACGGCCGTGCGGACCAGCGGGTTGAGCTGGTTGAGGATCAGCTGGGCCCGCGGCGCCTCCTGGCGGAGGGCGCCGAGGATGTCGCCCCACAGGCCGCCTTCCTGCTCTCGCGCGAGCTGGGAGCGGGTGCGCTCGTGCCGGGCCTCGCGGCTGTCGATGAGCAGGGCGGGCGCGGAGACGGGCTGGAAGGTGCGCAGGGCGACGTCGCAGTCGAAGACGGCGAGGGCATCGCGGGCCTGGGCGAGATAGGCCGCCGCGGCGAGTTCCGTCTCCCGGTCGACGGGGTCGAGGTGGGCGGTGAGGGTCGCCGGGTCGAGGTCGGCGACGGTGGCCTCGGGCCTGATCTCCGGCAGCCGGTGGACCAGTTCACGGTCGTAGGTGTAGCCGCCGTTGACGACGCCGAGCCCGGCGGCCGAGGCGATCGCCGCGACCTGGCGGAACTCCTCCACGCTCGACGTGACGAGCACGGTGCGGTGGGTGCGTGCGAACTCGTCCAGGGTGGTGTGCCCGTCGGTGGTCTCGAACGGCAGCCAGGGCAGCAGCATTCGCAGGATCTCGTCGTCGTGGACGGCGAGGGACTTCACGGCCAGGTGGTGGGCCTGGAGGAAGCGGCCGAGCAGGTCCGGGTCGCTGGCGGCGACCCGGGCGATCCAGTCGCGCAGCCGCTGCGCGAGGGCGTCGCGGACGGCGGCGAGGGTGTCGTCCTCGTACAGGGACTCCCTGGACGCCGTCGGGCGCAGGCTCTCGGCGTCGACGACGCAGCGCACGAAGAACGCCCACTCGGGCAGGATCTCCTCGGCCTGCTCGGACAGCAGCATGCCCTTGACGTGCACGCGGTGTCCGTGGCGGCGGCCGGCCGGCACGGTCTCGGGCAACACGCACGCGATGCCCTTCAGGCCCACGGCCGGCAGGTCCAGCTCGATGGTGTCCAGCGGTCTGAAGCCGAAGACGTCCTCGCCGTAGGCGGCCAGGGCACGGGAACGGGCTCCCGGGGTGGGGTGGGTGCGGGCCCAGGGGGCGGGTTCGGGGTTGACGGACACGCCCGGAGCGTCCGTGACACCGCCGGTGCCGGCTGTGGTTCCGTCGTCGAAGGTCACCGGATGGCGCAGCAGGGAGCCGAAGTGGCGGGCCAGGGCGTGTACCTGTGCTGGGCGAGTCCACTCCCCCGCGTCGGCGCGCGGCGTCAGCGTGACGGTGGTGCCGGGCCGGGGGCGGGCGGAGGCGGGCAGGGTGCGGACGGTGTAGCTGCCGTCGCCGCGGCCGCGCCACTCCACGGCGGGTGCGTCGGGGGTGCGGGCGGAGCGGCTCAGGACGTGGATCTCGTCCGCGACCAGGAAGCAGGAGAGCAGGCCGATACCGAACTGGCCGATGAAGTCGGCGCGTTGCTCGGCGATCCGGTCGGCGCGCTTGCTGCTGCGGCCGATGGTGGCGAGGAAGCTGTGCACGTCGGCCTCGGTGAGACCGACGCCGTCGTCCTCGACGCGTACGACCGACCCGTCCGCGTACAGGCGGACGCCGAACGCGTCGGCGGGGGCGGCCGGTTCGAGGGCGTGGCGGGCGGTCAGCGCGTCCACCGCGTTCTGCATCAGTTCGCGCAGATAGACGCGGGGGCTGGAGTAGAGGTGGTGGGAGAGGAGGTCGACGAGGCCGCGCAGGTCCACCTGGAAGGTGCGATCGGCGCCGGGTGCGTTCGGGGCGGTGTCGGGGAGAGTCATGAGGCAGTCCGGGGTGGGAGGGGTGACGGGAGGGCGAGTGGCGCGCGGGAGGCACCGGGGCCGGGCGGGTGCGCGAGGCATGGCGCGCGGAGACCGGGCGTTTCAGCGCGGGCGCTCGGGATCGGACTCGGGCGATGGGGCTCGAACTCGGGCCTGGCCGTGAGCGCCCGGGCTCGAACTCGGGTGTGCGCGTGGGCCCTTCGAGGCCGGAGGCTCAGGCGCGGCGGTGCCGGCGGGCGAACTGCTTCTCGGGCTCGGCGAAGAAGACCCAGGGCCACGTGGTGTAGGCACCGTCCAGCGTCTGGAAGACGCGCCGGACCGTGTGGCGCTCACCGGCCAGGGACAGGGCCATGGCGAACATGTTGAAGTCCTGCTGCCAGCCCGGGCGCCGCACATAGGCGGGGTGGAGGATGCTGTGGTCGGCCGCCTCGCGCAACTGCGCCTGGATCTCGGAGGTGACGAGGTAGTCCCCGCGGTCCGATTCGACCCACTCCTCGATGTAGGCCATGGCGATCACGCAGCCGAGGCGGTGCCCGTGCGGGGCGCGGGCGAACGCTTCCTGGGCGAACGCCAGGGCCTGCCCCGGCTCACCGCCCCAGCGGGGCTGCAACTGCGACAGCCACTCGATGTGGGTCTCGGTGTCCAGCGGGTCGCGGCGCAGGGCGGCGTCGCGGCGGGCCTCGTTGACGGCGGGGCCCAGTGACATGCCGCGGCCCGAGGTGAGGAGCCGGCGCCACGGTGTGACCCAGTCCGGCCGCAGCTCGGCGGCCTCCAGCAGGTGTTCCTCGGCGATCTCCAGCCGCTCGTGGAAGACGCGCCACTGGTCCTGCGTGACGTTCACGGCGCGCTCGGCGGTACGCGCCTCCCAGCCCCAGGAGATGTGCCGCGCCCCTGATATGAGCAGAGCCGTCGCCCGGTGCTCCTTGTCCTCCTCGACGGCCCCGCCGATCCAGTCCTGCACACCGTCCAGCTCGGCCAGTTCACCGAGGACCGCATGGTCGCGGCCGAGGTCGAAGGGGGCCAGTGCCGCCTTGACCGCGTCCCAGTCACCCGCGTCGGCCGCCTCGATCAGCGCGAGCACCCGCGTGTCCCCCAGCGCGCGCAGCGTGTACATCCCGTTCTTCTGCCTGCGCGGCACCGGAAGGGCGTACGGATCCGCCGCCGGTCTCTCCGCACTCCTGCCGAACAGCTTGCCGAACATGCCGCGCCCTCCCCTGTCCCGCGTGATCTTCCGGTGCAGCATAAGGGGACCCACCGACAGTCCCTCCACCGGGTTTTCACGGGTGCTTCACCAGCTCACGCCCGGGTTCGGCGCAGGTCAGCTCCCGGGGACGCGCAGGGCCAGGACGGCGACGTCGTCGTCGTTGCCCGCGGGGCGGACACGGCGCAGGAGCTGGTCGGTGAACGAGGCCAGGGGCCGGTGGGCGAGGGCGGCGGCGTGCTGGCGCAACCGGTCGAGCCCTTCATCGAGGGTGCGGCGGGGCGCCTCGATGAGGCCGTCGGTGTACAGCACCAGGGTGGAACCGGGCGGGAGCTGGGTGGTGGCGTCCGGGCGCCGGGTGCCGGTCTGCGTGCCCAGGAGGATGCCGTGGCCGTCGGTGAGGTACTCGGCCAGACCGTCCCGGCTGATCAGCAACGGTGGGGGGTGGCCGGCGTTGGTCCAGGACAGTTGCCAGTGGCCGTCCTCGGCCGGTTCGATCCGGGCGAATATGGTCGTGGCCATGTCGACGTCGGTGATGTGCTGGATCGCCTCGTCGAGCCGTTCGACGATCCGGCTGGGCGGTTCGTGCTGGGACCAGGCGTAGGCGCGGAGCATGTTGCGGACCTGCGCCATGCCGGCCGCCGCCTCCAGGTCGTGGCCGACGACGTCTCCGATGGCCAGGGCCGTGGAGGCGTCGGACAGGGGGAAGGCGTCGTACCAGTCACCGCCGACCTGTGAGGCGTCCGGGGCGGGCAGGTAGCGAACGGTCATCTGCAGGCCGGAGACACCCGGCATCTGCGGCAGCAGATGGTTCTGCATCGTCTCGGCGACCTTGCGCTGGCGCTGGTACAGGCGGGCGTTGTCGAGGGCGAGGCCGGCACGGCGGGCGATGTCCTCGATCAGGGGCAGGTCCACGGGTGTGAAGGGCGCCGGGTTCTCGTCGCGGCCCAGGGTCAGCGCTCCCAGGACCGCGCGGGTGCTGCGGATGGGCGCGATGGCCGCGGAGTGCATGCCCGTGGCGTCGAACAGGCGGCGCTGCTCGACCGCGATGCCGGAGTCCGGTGCCCCCTGGTAGGTCTGCGGGCCGGCCAGGTTGGAGGCGACGCCGCGCAGGGCCCGGGACAGCGGCATCGGGGATTCCTCGGGGACCGGCGGCATCGGCCCCTGCAAGTCCTCGCGGTGCGTGAACGTGTCACCGTCGGCGTGGACCACGATGGAACGCCACACCTCGTCGCGCTCGGTGATCAGGTCGACGACCACCCAGTCCGCGAGGCGGGGCAGGACCAGGGTCACCAGCCTGCGCAGCGCCTCGTCGACGTCGAGCGTGGAGGTCAGCTGCGCGGTGGTCTCGGCGAGCAGGGCCAGCCGGTGCAGCTCCGACAGCGGCTGGGCCGCGAGATCCAGCGGCGGGGCGGGGGCCTGTTCCTGGTCGGGGGTGTGGAAGACGACGAGCGTGCCGGCGTGGCGGCCACCGACGTCGTACGGCGTGATCAGCCAGGAGATGGGCAGCAGGGTGCCGTCGGCGCGGGCGAAGTGGTCCTCGTCGGCCTGGGCCGTGCGTCCGGCGTGGAAGGCCTGCCGCATGGCGCACTGGGTGCGGGGCAGGTCCTCCCCTTGCGGGCCGCGGTGCAGCAGGTCGTGCGCGTCATGCCCGATCAGGTCGTGGGTGGACCGGCCCAGGAGCTGTTCGGCACGGGTGTTCGCGGCGATGATGCAGCCTCGCTCGTCCACGACGTAGGCGCCGGCGCCGATGGCTTCCAGCGTCCCGGCCAGCACGACGGACGCTGTCGACACGGGCGGCCCATGAACGGTCTCCGCGTGGTCCGGCCCCGTCATCGCGGCCTCCCTGCTGATCAGGCCGGCGTCCCTGTCACCGGCATGCCCTGCTTGCTTGCCTTCCCCGTATGCCCCCACGACAGCAGATTCCACGTCGCCCGGCCACGCGCGTCCTCCTCGTGGGCCGTGCGGGCCGCTGAATCGCGGTGCCGGGGTGCCGGGGTGCCGGGGTGCCGGGCGGGGCGGGACGGGACGGGACGCGGCGCGGAGGAGCGGGGCGGAGCAGGGCGGAGTGGGGCGGTCAGGAACGCGCAGCAGCCGCATCGCGTTCGCCGCGATCGTGTCGGGAGGCGGTTCCGCGATCGTGTCGGGAGGCGGTTCCCCGCGACGGCCCTTCCCCGCTCGTCCGGCTCCAGGGGTCGAGCGGGGCGAGTCGCGAGCCGAGAGCAGCGTCTTCGGCATGCGGCGGCCGGTGCTGCCGCCGCTACGCCGGGGCAGGCCGCACGCCGGGTGTCCCGGTGGCGCCGTTTCGGTGCGGAGCGGGCGACCACGCAACCGGTGCCCCCGAAGACCGCCACGACCGCGGCGCACGGTCGGGATGCCCCTCCCCGAGAGCACAGGGGGGACTCACCGTCCGCCCTCCCGGAACACGACGACCGGACAGTCGACGTGCTGGGCGCAGTGCTGGGCGACGAGCCCCAGCAGCAGCCCCGCGAATCCCCCGGGCCCCCGGGCCCCCGGCTGCCGACCACGCGCAGAGAGGCCTCGCGGGCGGCACCGAGCAGCACGCTGGCGGCGGTTCCGTACTGGGCTTCGGCGCGTACCTCCACGGGTGGCCGCGCGCTCCCACGGTCTCCAGAGAGTCGACGCCCGGGCCACCACGCCGGTCCGCGGTCCCGTGGCTTGCCCTCCAGCCTCACGCCGACCGGCCCGTATGCCCACTCCGAGGGGTCCGGACGGGGCGGGCCGGGCGGGACCGGGACGAGCCCGGCCGGGGTGCCCGCTCGGGTCAGGCCGGGTCGACGTCGGTGCGCAACGGGTGGTGGTCCGAATACGGCGTCGGATGCACGCGGTGCCTGAGCGGGACGAAGCCGCGCAGGAACACGTAGTCGAACTTGCTCTGCCAGTCGGTGGTCGGCTGACAGGTGCCGGTGGGCGACGGACGGCACTGCGGGTCCGCGTCCGTGGCCAGTGCCCAGATCCCGCGCAGTTCGGGAGAGTCCGGCACGGCGTTGAGGTCGCCGAGCAGGATCGCGCGGTCGTGCCGGGCGATCTCTGCGGCGAGGACGCGCGTCTGCTCCGCCCGGACCGCCTCTTGACGCCGTTGGGCGAGGTGCGTGTTGAAGACCCGGACGGACCGGTCGCCCACGGTGGTGGTGACGGCCATGTACCCGCGGTCCTCGGAGCCGCCGTCGGGATACTCCACGTTGACGGGGTCCGTCATCGGTGCCGCCGAGAGGATCGCCTGGCCGAAGGCCCCCGGATTCCACGGAGTGCCTCCGCAGCGGCCCCATTTCCGAAGAACCGATCCGTACTCGACGTGGTAGACCAGCCCGTGGAGGTTCTCCAGATACTCCCGGATCCGCTCGACGTCACGCACACACGCTTCCTGCAGGCCGATGACCTGGGGCGCGGACGCGGCGATCTCCGCGGCCCTGTCGACGTCGCTCACCTCGCAGGGGTTGCAGATGTTCCACGTCATGACCCGGTTCGGGACGACGTCCCTGACGGCTTCCGCGGGCTGGGCTCCGGCGAAGAGGGCACCGGTCGGTGCACTGGGGCCGACCAGCACCATGAAGACCGCCAGCATAACGCCCGCGAACAACCGCACCCCCGTGCTCCTGCCGAGCACCCTCGCCTCCTCACGGTGAACCCACGTGGCCTCTGCGACCTCCATGAACGAGGTTATGGGACGGGGACGTCGGCGACACACGTCCTGTGCGATCTCGTGATCTCGACGGCCCACCCGCCGGGGGCAGGGCGGGGCGGGGCTGGTCTCCCGACGGGTCAGCGCGAAGGTGACCCGCTCACTCCGCACGATGAGCCCGACCATACGGGCGTGACCTGGGGGTATACGGCACCGTACGTTCCCGGAGGGCGGAAATGGACGGCGGATGCACAGGAACAGGAGCCCGCATCGCGCGCCGCGGCCTACGACGTTGGGCGGGACCTGGGTGAAGGGAACTCTCACAATTCCGGGAAGCCTCCGAGGCCCACGCCACACCCTCAGGTCCTGGCGCCTTCGACGGTGAGGGACCAGGCTGTGCGTAGGGTGGCCGGACTGGTGATCGACGCGGACGGTGAGGCATGGACTGGCAGAAGTTCGCCGAGGAGATGGCCCTGCTCGCGCGGAGCCTGCTGAAGCAGGACTCGGTGCAGCAGACGCTGGACGAGATCGCGATGTCGGCCGTGAAGCTGGTGGACGGCTGTGACGCGGCCGGGATCCTCGCGGTGCGCAAGGGCCGCGCCGTCACGCTGGCCTCGTACGGCGACATGGTCGAGGAATCCGACCGCCGGCAGGGCGAGCTGGGCGAGGGCCCGTGTTTCGACCTCGCCCGTCGCACGGACGAGGACCGGGTCTTCCGGGTCGCTGACATGACCCGGCCCCAGCCGGACTGGCCGCGCTACGCCGAGGCCGCGCGCGAACTGGGCATCGGCAGCATGACCGGGGTCCTGCTCTACACCCACGAGGAGGACTTCGGCGCGCTCAACCTGTACGCCCGCCGCCCGGGCACCTTCACCGAGGACATCGCGACCGCCGGCTGGCTGCTCGCCTCGCACGCCGCTGTCGCCCTCGCGGACGCCCGCACCATCGACCAGCTCGAACACGCCCTGGAGACCCGGCACGCCATCGGCGAGGCCATGGGCATCCTCAGGGAACGCCACGGGATGAGCGACGAGGAGGCCTTCAGCGTGCTGCGAAACATCTCCCAGAACCACAACATCAAGCTGCGCGACGTCGCCCAGCGGATCAGGGAGAAGCGCCCTGCCGATCCGGCGTGATCATCGAAGGGGCCACCGGCCCGTCGTGACGCTCGGCGCGAGTACGCGGAGACGGGCGGCCCTGGGGCGGCCCCGGACGCCGGCCGCGACGGCCGGACCGTGGAGCGCGGTCCCGTACCAGCCCCAACTCGCCGACACCACGCGTGACATCATCGCCGCGCTCGGCCTGCCCGGAGACAACCTCAAGACGTCTTGCGCCTGATGTCCTCCAGGGCGATGCGTCGGTTCCTCGGAGTCCTTCCCGGACGGTTCCCGGGTGAACTGC
Source organism: Streptomyces luteogriseus (assembly GCF_014205055.1). Classification (NCBI taxonomy): domain Bacteria; kingdom Bacillati; phylum Actinomycetota; class Actinomycetes; order Kitasatosporales; family Streptomycetaceae; genus Streptomyces; species Streptomyces luteogriseus. Next base: position 8,013,155 of record NZ_JACHMS010000001.1, on the reverse strand, counting down.
GGTAAGCGTTCATGGAGATGGGCACGGAGGATGGTCGTCGGCGTGGTCTGCGACGGTCCGCTCCGTGAGAACTCCGACCAGGGCCGAGGCGACGAGAGCGACGGCGCCGTCGTCGTCGTGGGCCAGTTGGCACAGAACCTCCTGCGCGGCGGTCCCCGCGAGCTCGACCAGCGCCTGGGCCAGGCGGATCCGCGTCGCGGAGTCCGCGGTGGGCGCGGCCAGTTCATCGATCAGGGCAGTCGTGATCCGGTCCGTGCAGCCGGGGTCCAGGGACAGCGTTCCCAGAACCTCCGCCGCGTCCACGTCGTTGGATCCCTCCACCACCATGCCGACGAGTGTGGGCACGGCCGCGGCCACCCCCTGCCTGCCCAGAGCCAGAGCCGCGTGCCTGCGCACCGTCGTGTCCGGGTCCCCGAGGGCGTCCTCGAGCACCGCGGCCGCACCCGGAGCCTCGGGCATCTCGGCGAGCGCCAGCACGGCGCGCCGCCGGACGTCGGCGTCCTCCGCGTGCATGCCGCCGCGCAACGCCGGCACGCCGTCGCCGCCCGAGCGGGCGAGCGCCCAGCGCAGGGCTCCCGCGACATGCGGGTCGGACTCGGTCAGGACCGCCTCGGCCAGCAGTTCGGGGGGTACCGGCACGTCCTCCGGCCGGGCCAGGACGGCCTGCTGTCTTTGGGCGGCGCTGGCCGAGTGGAGTTCCCGCATGAGTTCGGCGATGCGCAGCACTGCCTGCCAGTCGGTGGGCGCCGACGCGTCGATCGCGCGGAGCCGCTCGAGCAGCTCCTGTTCTCGCGCCAGGCGCTCCTCCGCCTGCCGGATGAGTTCGCCGACCAGGGCGGACGGCGTGAGGGCCGGGTCCTCCAGCGCGCGGCCGATCTGCTTGAGCGAGAGCCCGAGGGACCGCAGGCTCTCCACGTGGAAGATCCTGCGGACATCCTCGGCGGAGTACTCGCGGTAGCCACCGACGGTGCGGCCCGTGGGCCGCACCAGCCCCAGGGCGTCGTAGTGCCGGAGCATCCGTGTGCTCACCCCGGAGCGCCGGGCCACATCGCCGATCAGCAACCCCCGGCCTCCGAAGCCTCCGCGGCTCGTTCCGGACCGAGTGCGACCACGCGCCTCGCCTCGTCGAGGACCGCGTCAAACGCGGTCTCCGGGTTCTGCCGGAGCAGCTCGGTGGCACGGGCGTGCGCGGCCACCGCCGGGTCGGAACTCTCCGCGGCCCTCTCCAGGGCGGGCTTGATCACGTCGCCGAGCTCGGCCAAGGCCCGGCTCAGGCTCAGCTGCACCTTCCGGTCGCCGCGGCCGAGCTGCAGAACCAGTTCGCCGGCCAGCTCCTTCTCCTCGTCCTCGGGCACGAGAACGACCGCGACGCGCCACGCGGTCCGCGCGGCCTCGTCATCGGCGTCCCGCAGCATGTCGCGGGTGATCCAGGCCCAGGTGCTCCTGTCGCCGATCTTGGAGAGGGTGTGCAGCGCCTGGCTGCGGGCCTGGGTGCGCTCGGAGTCGAGCTCCCGGCGCAGCCGGGGCAGGGTGATCTCCGGCGGGAGACGGGTCAGCGCCCAGGACAGCGTGTCTCGTACGAAGAAGTCCGGCTCGACCGCGCACCGCTCGACGAGCGGCTCCAGGAACACGGGGTCGGGGTTCGAGCCGACCGCCATGGCCGCCTGAAGCCGGATCGACAAGTCCTGGGCGCTCAGGGCGTTGGTCACTCGGGTGTTCTGCGGCGTCACGTCGGTCGCGTTGATCGGGACCACCTCCTGCGCCCCAGTGAAAACCTTGTCACTGTGTCAAGGTCAAGTTCCTGACCGGCGAATCGAGGGATCCGGCGGTCACGGGGCAGAAGAAGGTGACCCGACCGCACCTCTCGCGGCCGCACTCCGGACGTTCCCGGAGCGGACATGGCGCTTCCCCTTGCCGGAACCCGGTGATGAGGCGAGGCGGCCGTCGGCCGGCCGACGCACGGCGGTGAACTCGTAGGCCTGGGAGAGTAGTTGAGGGGTGGTGAAGGACGCCCGGCACGGCCGCCTCACGCCCGTCCCGCACCTGTCGGGTCGGTCCTCGCCGAGCGGCCGGAGAAGTGTCCCGTCCGGTCGCGCCGCACCGGGCGGGACGATACTCCGCCGGTCGGCGCCGGATCATCCACGCCGCCAACGGCCCAGCCCTGGGGCAGTGGTGGCACCGTCGCCTCCGGCTCCAGCCTCAAACAGTGGACCCGGGAAGGCAGTTCGAACGTGTCGCGGCGCTTCACCGCGCAGGAGCCGCCGGAGACGCTGCCCTTGGCGTGGCGGCGCGAGCGGACCAGCAACGCCGGCGTGCGTCACGGCGCGCTCAGCCCGTGGTGGGCGACCTCGGCACCCGCGACTTCTCCACGCAGTCAACCCCGGTGAGCCGTGGACGCCCGAGACTGCCCGCGGCATGGCTCGGCCCACGACGGCCGAGGCACCGGCCGGGGCGCCATGGTGCTGAAGCGGACCTAGGCTGGAAAGTGCGGCTGGAAACCGGCGCTGACAGGCACGGCTGTCCGGACGGAGGCGAGGCGCGTGGACATGGCCGGCAAGCAGGAGGCCCGCGCTGCCGTGCTTGTGGTGGGGCCGGACGGCGTGGTGAGCGGCTGGAGCGAGAGCGGGCGGCTGCTGCTGGGCTGGCCGGCGGAGGACGCCGTCGGGCGCCCGGTCACCGACCTGCTGGCCGCTCCCCCACCACCCGGCTTCCCCGAGAGCTCCGGCAGCGGTCCCGGCCAGGCGGAGCTCCTCCCCCTGCGCCACCGGGACGGTTCCACGGTCGACGCCCTGGTGTCGGCTCATCCGCTGTTCGGCGCCGACGGCCGGCTGCTGGGCCACGCGATGACCGTCCACCGCTGGGAACGCCGCCCGGTGATCGCCGACCTGGCCTTCGAGCAGTGCCCCTTCGCTCTGGGCGTCTACGACCCTGAGCTGCGGTTTCTGTGGGTCAACGCCTCCGCGTGCCGAGTGATGGCGCACTCCGAGGAGCAGGTGCTCGACGAGAAGTACCGCGAGCTGTTCCCCGATCTGGACGACAGGGCGTACACCGACAAGCTCTCCGAGGTGGCGAGAACCGGTGACCCCGCGCGTCTCATCACCGTCTTCCGTCCGCTCGGCAGCGACTACGCCAACGCCTGGGCGACCAGCATGTGGCCCGTACGGGATGCCGAGGGCAGGGTCCGCGCGGTCGCCAACTGGGGATTCGACATGAGCGCCGAGTACTGGGCCCGGCAGCGCCTGCTCATGCTCAACGAGGCCAGTGGTGGCATCGGCCGGACACTCGACGTGCTGGGCACCGCCCAGGAACTGGCCAGGACCCCGGTCCCGGGGTTCGCCGACCTCGTCACCGTCGATCTCTTCGACGAGGTGCTGCGCGGAGAGGAACCACCCCTGTCCCCTGCCTCCGGTGAAGCCATCGCGCTCCGCCGCGCCGCCCGGCACAGCACGGCGTACGACACCGACCAGGCCTCCGGGCACCCTGCCCCGGTCGGTCACGCTCCCGATTCCGTCGCCGCCCGTTGCATGGCCACCGGCAGGTCCACGGTTCAGCTCGCGACCGAGCCCGGTCCTGGCGGCGAGTGGGCCTTCGGGCCCGGGCTCGCCGCAGACCCGGCGCACTGGCCGCCGGGCAATCCGTTGATCGACGAGTCCCTCGCGGCGCAGCGGACGACCGGCCGTATCACCGTGCCGCTCCGGGCGCGCGGCGCGCTGCTCGGCGTGGTCGCGTTCTCCCGCAGCGACCGGCCCGAGGCCTTCACGGCCGACGACCTGATCCTCGCCGAAGAGCTCACCGCCAAAGCGGCCGTCGCCATCGACAACGCCCGTCGGTACGCACGCGAGCGCACGACCGCGCTGACCCTGCAGCGCAGCCTGCTGCTGCAGCGGCTGCCGGTCCAGGAGGCACTCGAGGTGGCGTCCCGCTACCTGCCCGCCGGGACCGGCTCGGAAGTGGGCGGTGACTGGTTCGACGTCATTCCGCTCTCCGGTGCCCGGACCGCCCTGGTCGTCGGCGACGTGGTCGGTCACGGCCTGCACGCCTCGGCCAGCATGGGCCGGCTGCGCACGGCGGTCCGCACGCTCGCCGACGTGGATCTGCCACCGGACGAGTTGCTGACCCACCTGGACGACCTGGTCATCCATCTCGCCAGCGATCTCCAGCCCGCCGGCGGCTTCCAGCCGACGGGCGAGTTCGGGGCCACCTGCCTTTACACCGTCTACGACCCGGTCTCCCGCCGCTTCACCCTGGCGAGCGCAGGTCACCCGCTGCCGCTGGTCATCTCCCCGGACGGAACCAGGGCCCCGGTTCCCGCCCGGCCGGGGCCACCGCTCGGTATCGGAGGGCTGCCGTTCGAGGCGGTCGAGCTCGAGCTGCCCGAGGGCAGCCTGCTCGCCCTCTACACCGACGGACTGGTGGGGAGCCGCGAGCGCGATGCCGACCAGGGGGTCGCCGCGCTGCTGCGGGTCCTGAACCGTCCGGCCACGTCGCTGGAGGGCCTGTGTGACACGGTCATCGACGCCATGCTCGTCGAACGCCGCACCGACGACGCCGCCCTGCTGCTCGCCCGCACCCGCGCGCTGGATCCCCAGCATGTCGCCGACTGGGACGTCCCACCCGACCCCGCACAGGTGCCGCGCGCCAGGAAGTTCGCCCTCGACCAGCTGGAGGCCTGGGGCCTGGAGGAGGCGTCGTTCGTCACCGAACTGGTCGTCAGCGAGCTGGTCACCAACGCCATCAGATACGGCGAGCCCCCGATCATGCTGCGGCTGATTCGCGACATCTCCCTGATCTGCGAGGTTTCCGACGCCAGCAGCACCGCACCGCACCTGCGCCGGGCACGCGCCTTCGACGAAGGCGGCCGGGGCCTGCTGCTCGTCGCCCAGCTCACCCAGGGGTGGGGCACCCGGCACACCACCTACGGCAAGACGATCTGGTGTGCTCAGACCCTTGGCGAGCCCCAGACGCTTTGAGATCCGTATCCGGCGGGCCGTCCCCGGCTCCCGCCACGCTCCATTTCGGTGTCGAAGCGCTTCGACAGACGGTTCACCACTACCTCACGTTGTCGATTGACGAGTGCAAGAAGGCGCAGCCCGGTCGGGACCCTTGTTCCACACGGAAGACGCCCGTTAACGTGCGAATGGAAGTGAAGCGCTTCGACGACAAGGGGTGGGCCGGCATGACCAAGGAAAACGGGACCTCCCGCCGGGTGCATGAGGCAGGGCCCGGACACTTCACCAACCCCGTGATCCCCGGCTTTCACCCCGACCCGAGCGTCTGCCGCGTCGGCGACGACTACTACCTGGCCTGCTCCAGCTTCGAGTACTTCCCCGGAGTGCCCCTCTTCCACAGCCGTGACCTGGTGCACTGGACGCAGATCGGCAACGCCCTGGACCGGCCCGAGCAACTGCGCCTGCCCGCCTCCACGCCCTCCTCCGGCGGGATCTACGCCCCGACCCTGCGCCACCACGACGGCCGCTTCTGGCTGATCGTCACCAACTGCAGCGAGGGCGGCGGCAACCTGATCGTCACGGCCACCGACCCGGCCGGACCGTGGTCGGATCCCATCCGGGCGCCGGGGGTTCCGGGCATCGATCCCGACCTCGCCTGGGACGAGGACGGCACCTGCTGGTGCACGGTCGCCGGGGTCTCCCAGGTCCGTATCGACCCGTCCACCGGGAAGACGTACGGGACACCGCGCAGGCTCTGGTCCGGCGGGCCCGGCGCCAAGGCCCCGGAGGCGCCGCATCTGTACCGGATCGGCGACTACTGGTACCTGCTCATCGCCGAGGGCGGTACCGAGCGCGGCCACGGTGTCTCGATCGCCAGGGGCCGTACCCCCGCCGGTCCGTTCGAGCCGTGCCCGGCCAACCCGATCCTCACCCATCGCGGCACCGACCACCCCGTCCAGAACACCGGGCACGCCGACCTGGTCCAAGGCCTCGACGGCTCCTGGTGGATGGTGCTGCTCGGCGTGCGACCGTGCGGCGGCACGCCGGGCTGGCACGTGCTCGGCCGGGAGACCTTCCTGGCCCCCGTGACCTGGGTGGACGACTGGCCGGTCGTCGGCGAGGTCGCCCTGGACCTGCCCGAACTCCCGTGGCCGCTCTCCCCCGGACCCGTCGTGCAGCCCCGGGACGACTTCGAGCTCACCGGACTCGGGCCGTCCTGGATCTCCCTGCGCGACCGGCCCGCCGCACACTGCACCACCGAGGAGCGCCCCGGGTGGCTGACGCTCCGCGCCCGGGGCGGCTCCCTGGACGAGTCCGACGTGGTGTTCACCGGCCGGCGCCAGCAGCATCCGTCGTGCCGGGCCCGCACGCTGGTCGATGCCGCGGAGGGCGGCGGTGGCCTCGCCGTCCGGCTCGACGAGCGGCACCATTACGCGGTCGAGGTGTCCGGCACCCGGGTGCGGGTGGTCGCTCGCGTCGGCTCCCTGCGCACGGTCGTGGCCGCACGGTCCGTGCCCGCCGGGCCGGTGGTCCTCGCCGTCACGATCACGGAACCGCCGTCTCCGCACGGGCCGTGCACGGGACCCGACGTCGTCTCCCTCGGCTTCGAGGAGCCCGACGGCGCGTTCACCGAGCTGGCGACCCTCGACGGCCGCTACCTGTCGACCGAGGTCGCCGGCGGCTTCACCGGTCGCGTCATCGGCATGTACGCCGCGGCAGGCACCGTCCACTTCGACTGGTTCGACTACGAGCCCCTCGACGGCTGAGTCCGGCTCTGGCAACCGTGCTCCGGAGCGCCGACTCCTCTTCTGCGGGCCGCGGGTGTGCCACGTCCCTCACGCGCGGTTCCACTTCTGGCCGGCCTGGCCGTTGCAGGTCCACAGGACCAGCGGGGTTCCGTTGGCGGTGCCGGCCCGGTCGACGTCGAGGCACAGCCCGGCGTGGACGTTGCGGACCGACCCGTCGGAGCCGACGGTCCATTTCTGGTTGTCCTGGCCGTTGCAGGGCCAGGTGATGACGCGGGTGCCGTTGACGGTGCCCCGGTCGTAGGCGTCCAGGCACTTGTCGCCGAAGACACGGATCTCGCCACCGGCCCACGTGGTCCACAGTTGGTTGGCGGCCGTGTGGCAGTCCCAGATCAGTACCGTGGCCCCGGCCGTGGTGGAGGCCTTGTCCACGTCCAGGCAGCGGCCGGACCCGTTGCCACGCAGCCGCGAGGTGGTGGCGGCGAGCGGGCTGCCCCCGCTCACCCGGAACACGGCCACGCCGTGCGCGGGGACGCTCGCCGAGATCTGCCCGGACGTGCTGGAAGTGCCGCCGGTCCACAGGTCCGTGAGGGTGAACGCCCCGCCGGACAGGCCGACTTGCGCAGCCGTGGTGGTGACCGTCGCCGTGCCGCTTCCCCGGTTGAACAGGCCCACCGCGACCGAGCCGTCGGACAACGGCTTGGCGAACACCTCGGTGCTGCCGTCGTCACGCACCCTGCGCCCGCCCGCGCCCAGCGGGTCCTGGTTCACCGCCAGCAGGCGGGAGTTGCGCAGGATCGCGCTCACGTCGGCGGACATGGTGCGGATGTCGTTGCCGGCCATGAGCGGTGCGCCCAGCAGCGCCCAGAGGCCGAAATGCGAGCGGGACTCGGTCAGCGACAGACCGGGCCGGCCGACGACCAGCATGTCGGGGTCGTTCCAGTGCCCTGGTCCCGACTGCGCCGCCAGCGGCGCGGTGACGTCCAGGACGTTGCCGACGCCCATCGGATAGCTGTTGGTGTTGCCGTTCTGCCAGATGTCGAGGAGGTCCTCGGTCGTCCGCCACAGGTCGGCGACCTCGCCCCAGTTGTATGCGGCGCCGGTGATGGCGTGGAGGCTGTTGGGGTTGATGCTGTAGACGATCGGCCGCCCGGTGGCACGCAGGGCATCGCGCATGAGCGTGAAACGCGCGACCTGCTCGTCACGGGTGCCACTGGAGGAGCACCAGTCGTACTTGAGGTAGTCGACGCCCCATGAGGCGAACGTGGCGGCGTCCTGAGCCTCGTGCCCCCTGCTGCCCGTGGATCCCGGGTAGCCTCCGGTGGCCTGCGCGCAGGTGCGCTCGCCCGGCACCTGGTAGATGCCGAACTTCAGGCCCTTGCCGTGGATGTAGTCCCCCAGCGCCTTCATCCCACTCGGAAACTTGGCCGCATTGGCCCGCAGGTTGCCCGCCGCGTCTCGCTGCGGGTCGAACCAGCAGTCGTCGACCACCACATAGCGGTAGCCGGCGTCCCGCATGCCCGAGGACACCATCGCGTCGGCGGCCTGACGAACCTGGGTCTCGGTGATCCCGCACCCGAAGCTGTTCCAGCTGTTCCAGCCCAAGGGTGGGGTGAGCGCCGGGCTGCCGGGCGCGGCCGAGGCGGTGGAGTGAGCGGAGGCCGTCAGGGACGCCGTGACCGTCACCATGGCCGCGAGGACGCGGAGCAGTCGTCTGCCAGACCGTATGAGCACCGGGGCTCCTTTACCGGAAGGGGCGTCGTGTCATATTCATGACACCACTGGGCGGGGGCGAGACGTTCGCAATTTCGACTGCCGTTCGGAAACTTTGGGCCTCTCGGATACTAGAGAGGCGTCCGAACATGTCAACACCATTGACCTTCGCTGTCCTCGCTTGCCTTCATCCAGGCCGAGGGCATTCGAATGTTTCGATGCGTCATACGAATCATGCGAGACGTATTGACGGCATCGGCCAGCCTCCTATCATCCAGAATGCTCGATGAGTCGTTTCGCGTTCGACATCACGAACAGAGATGGGATCACTTCGACCCTGGCGTACGACACGGACGAGGGGTGGCACAAGACGAACCCTGCCGCAAACATGTCATGGCCTCGTCATTCCAGGCCCGGATCCGGCCCCACCGACCGCACCCCCGAACCCCCCACGAACGTGAAGGAGAACCATGAACCCGCTCACACGGCTCGGCCGTCGCCGAGCGTCGGTGTTATCCCTGCTGGCCATCGGCGCGCTGATGACGCCCGGTGCCGCGACCGCCGTACCCGACACCGTCCGGGCGTCCACGCTCGGGGCCCAAGCGGCCCAGTCCGGACGGTACTTCGGGACCGCGGTGGCCGCCGGAAGGCTGGGCGACGGCACGTACACCACCATCCTGGACCGCGAGTTCAACTCGGTCACACCCGAGAACGAGATGAAGTGGGACGCGACCGAGCGGTCCCGCGGCTCGTTCACCTTCGGCCCCGCCGACCAGATCGTCAACCGAGCGGCGGCCCGCGGTCAGCGCGTCCGCGGCCACACCCTCGTCTGGCACTCCCAACTGCCCGGCTGGGTCAACTCCATCAGGGACGCGAACACGCTGCGCAGCGTCATGAACAACCACATCACCACGGTGATGAACCGCTACAAGGGCCGCATCCACTCCTGGGACGTCGTCAACGAGGCCTTCGCCGACGGTGGCAGCGGCCAGCTGCGCAGCTCGGTCTTCCGGGACGTCCTGGGCACCGGCTTCCTCGAGCAGGCCTTCCGCACCGCGCGGTCCGCCGACCCCGCCGCCAAGCTCTGCTACAACGACTACAACATCGAGAACTGGAGCGACGCCAAGACCCAGGGCGTCTACCGGATGGTGCGCGACTTCAAGGCGCGCGGCGTGCCCATCGACTGCGTCGGCCTCCAAGCCCACTTCGGCGCCGGCGGCCCGCCCGCAAGCTTCCAGACGACGCTGTCGAACTTCGCCGCCCTCGGTGTCGACGTGCAGATCACCGAACTGGACATCGCGCAGGCACCCCCGAACGCGTACGCGAACACCGTCAGGGCCTGTATGAACGTGGCCCGCTGCACCGGCATCACCGTCTGGGGCATCCGCGACAGCGACTCCTGGCGCAGCCAGGAGAACCCCCTGCTGTTCGACCGCAACGGGAACAAGAAGGCGGCCTACCAGTCAGCGCTCACCTCGATGGGCGGCTCGGTCGCGGTGAAGCAGGCCGGCACCCGTTCACCCCGGTCCGCAGCCGCGCTGCCCTCCCGCTTCTCCTGGAGCTCCAGCGGCACGCTGGTATCGCCGAAGCCGGACGCCACCCACAACATCGCCGGCATCAAGGATCCGACGGTCGTCCAGTACAACGGCAAGTACCACGTGTTCGCCAGTACCGCGAGTTCCTCCGGGTACAACCTGGTCTACCTGAACTTCAGCGACTGGTCGCAGGCCGGCTCGGCCACGCACCACTACCTCGACCGCAGCGCCATCGGGAAGGGGTACCGAGCCGCGCCGCAGGTCTTCTACTACGCGCCGCAACGCCTGTGGTACCTCGTGTACCAGACCGGCAACGCCTCGTACTCGACGAACCCCGACATCAGCAACCCGAACGGGTGGAGCGCCCCGCGCAACTTCTACTCGTCGATGCCGGACATCATCAAGCAGAACATCGGCAACGGCCACTGGGTCGACATGTGGGTGATCTGCGACAGCGCCAACTGCTACCTGTTCTCCTCCGACGACAACGGACACCTGTACCGCTCCCAGACGAGCGTCGGCCAGTTCCCCAACGGCTTCACGAACACCGTCATCGCGGCCCGGGACTCCAAGTACGCCCTCTTCGAGGCGAGCAACGTGTACAAGGTGCAGGGCTCCAACCAGTATCTGCTCCTCGTCGAGGCCATCGGATCCGACGGGCGACGCTACTTCCGCTCCTGGACGACAACCAGCCTCGCCGGCTCCTGGACCCCGCTGGCCGCGTCCGAGAGCAACCCCTTCGCCAGGGCGAACAACGTCACCTTCCCGTCAGGAGCCTGGACCAGGGACATCAGCCACGGCGAGATGATCCGCGCCGGTTACGACCAGACACTCACCATCCCCGCCTGCCGGCTCCAGTACCTCTACCAGGGCATGAACCCCAACGCCGGCGGTGACTACGACACCCTGCCGTGGCGGCTGGGTCTGCTCACCCAGACGAACGCCACCTGCTGACCCTGTGGGCCCCGCCGCTCGTGCGGGGCCCACGCCAGTGGACGTCCCGCCGGGTGCCAGGCGGTACTTGCCGTCGTCCGAGGACATGCCGGAGTGCGCGGCAGCCGCCCGGAGCCGGCCTCACCGTCATGTCCGCCGGCGCGGACCGGTCAGGCGCTTGAGCGGGTGACCAGCCGTGTGGGCAGGATCAACGGGGTGGGTTCCTGTCCGTTGATGAGCGTGACGAGCATGCGCGCCATCTCCCGTCCGAGCGCCGTTACGGGCTGATGGACGGTGGTGAGGGGCGGATCGGCGACCTGGGCGACGGTCAGGTCGTCGAAGCCCACCACGGCGACATCGTCAGGGACCGCCCGGCCGGACGCACGCAACATGCGCAGCGCCCCCGCCGCCATGTTGTCGTTGGCGGCGAACACCCCGTCCAGGTCGGGATGGTCGGCCAGCAGTACGGCCATGGCGGCTGCTCCGCTGGGCTCGGTGAAGTCTCCCTCCTGCGGCGGCAACGGATCGAGGCCGGCCGCCAGCAAGGCGTCCCGGTGGCCGCGGTAGCGGGCGCGCCCGGCCTCGGTGTCCAGACGCCCGCAGATCGCGGCCACGCGAGTCCGGCCGAGCGACACCAGGTACTCGGTGGCCTCCCGCGCTCCGCCGACGTTGTCGACGTCCACGTACCACCGGGGAGCCGAACCGACCGGGCGTCCTCCGAACACGACGGGTATCTCCGCCTCCTGGGCCATACGGGTCAGCGGATCGTTCTCGCGCAGCGCCATCAGCATGACGCCGTCGGCCCCCCTGGACCGGAGGAGTTCCTCCACCCGTGTGCGGCCCCGGTCGGACGCGGCCAGACACAGCATCAGATGCAGGTCGGCCTCCTCCAGAGCCTGCGACGCGCCCACGATCACCTGGGCGTAGAAGGGGTCCGCGAAGATCGACGGATCCTCTCCCGAGACAATCAGGGCGGCGGCACCCGTCTGCCGCGTGGCGAGCGCACGGGCGGACGGATTGGGCACATAGCCGAGTTGCCGGGCAGCCCGTTCGACCGCCTCACGTTTGGAACGGCTCACGTGAGGAGCGTTGTTGAGCGCACGGGAAGCCACGGAACGGGAAACACCGGCGCGTTCGGCCACCTCGACGAGCGTCGGCTGCCGACGCGGCGCACCTTCTGCCATGAACCACGAGCCTTTCCCTCACGACTGGACGGGAAAGCGTCTCACCCCGGCTCGTGGCGGTGCCACCCACCCGAGGGACGCACAGGGCAGGCGGAGAGTCCCTACCTCCACAGGACTGGGACCGCTTCCAGTTTCGCACCCCAGAGGCTGATTCCCGTCCCTGTGCCTCGAGTTGCGCAGAGACTCTTGACACCTCAACCACCCCGCCACACCATACCGAGCACACCCCAACGAATTTCCAGTGCTGTTGGGAGCGCTTCCAGTGGGAGCGCTCCCAATCCAGGCGTACCACCGCTCTCGCTCAGGTCGCACGCTCGGGACCAGAGGTGCGACACACCCCTGCCAGGAAGTTGAGGTTCAGTCATGCGCCGCCGACTCCGCGCCTTGGCCGTAGCACTCTTCACCGCGCCGCTGGCGCTCGCCGTCGCACCGTCCGCGCACGCGGCCGATCCGACGACCATGACCAGTGGGTTCTATGTGGACCCCGACTCCAGCCCGAAGAGGTGGGTGGCCGCCAACCAGGGTGACGGCCGAGCCGCCGCCATCAACGCCTCCATCGCCAACACCCCGATGGCCCGCTGGTTCGGCTCCTGGAGCGGCGCCATCGGCTCCGCCACGGGCGCGTACGCGGGAGCGGCGGACCGCGCCGACAAACTGCCCGTCCTCGTCGCCTACAACGTCTACAACCGCGACTACTGCGGCGGGCACTCCGCAGGCGGAGCCGCCTCCCCGTCCGCCTACGCCGACTGGATCGCCCAGTTCGCCGGCGGTATCGGCAGCCGCCCGGCCGTGGTCATCCTCGAGCCGGACTCCCTCGGGGACTACGGCTGCATGAACCAGGCACAGATCGACGAACGCGAGGGCATGCTCACGGGGGCCGTCGCGGCGTTCAGCCGCCAAGCCCCCAACACCTGGGTCTACATGGACGCCGGCAATCCGCGCTGGGCCGACGCGGCGACCATGGCCCGGCGCCTGCACGAAGCCGGCCTCCGGCAGGCCCACGGCTTCTCGCTCAACATCTCCAACTACATCACCACCGCCGAGAACACCGCCTACGGCAACGCCGTCAACCGTGAACTGAGCTCCCGCTACGGCTACACCAAGCCGTTCGTCGTGGACACCAGCCGCAACGGCAACGGCTCCAACGGCCAGTGGTGCAATCCCTCAGGCCGTCGCATCGGCACCCCCACACAGTCGGGCGGAGGCGCCGAGATGCTCTTGTGGATCAAGACCCCGGGTGAGTCCGACGGCAACTGCGGCGTCGGAGGCGGCTCCTCGGCCGGCCAGTTCCTCCCCGAGGTCGCCTACAAGATGATCTACGGCTACTGATCCCGGACGCCCCCGGGCAGGAAGCAGTCGGAGGAGTCGGGGTGTGCCAGGGCGATGCGGTTCGAGGGGCACGCCGGTGGGTGGAAGGCCGCCCAGCGGGATCCGGGGCCGACGTCGGTGGCGCATCCGGAGTCGCGGCCGCACCTCCGGGCCGTCACGGTGAGGAAGGTGCCGTTCGCCGCGAGAGGACGCACCTCCTTCACCGTACCGCGGGGGTTGGTGAGGTGGGCCAGGTGAGCGGGGTGCGCGCGGTCGGTCACGTCCCACAGTCTCGCCGTACGGTCGTCGCTCCCGCTCAGCAGCGTACGGCCGTCCCGGCTGTAGGCGAGGGCGTCCACGAAATGCCGATGACCCTCGAGGACGGCGACGGGGACGGCGTGGTGCGGGTCGGTCAGGTCCCGGATACGGACGTCGCGGTCGTCGGAGCCCGGGGCCAGGGCCCTCCCGTCGGGGCTGAAGGCCACGGGCTTGACGTTCCCCTCGTGCCCGGTGAGCGTCCAGCATCCGGGGCGGGCCGGGTCGGTGATGTCCCACAGGCGGATGGTGTCGTCACCGCTCGGTGACGTACGGACTGGCGGCGGGCAGCGAGTACGAGGCCCACCGCCCGCTGCGGTACGGGAACTGACACCCCCTCGGCTGTCACCGTTGCGTTCCGGTGCCCCGGCTCCACACATGTCACGCGCATGGCGGGGCCACCCAGGTGACTCCGGGGGGCCTGGAGCAGCGGGCACGACCGCGTGGCGCATTCACTTCTATCGTGGAGCCGCACAGTGACGGTCGGCGCCGAGGCGGGCAACACATGACGGAACCGCAGATCGACTACGAGGCGGTCTTCCATGCCCTGCCCGGCATGGTGGCTCTGCTCACCCCCGAACTGGTGTACGCCGACGCCAACGAGGACTTCCTCCGTCTGGCCGGGCGCACCCGTGAGCAACTGCTGGGCCGCTACATCTTCGACGTCTTCCCCGAGAACCCCAACGACCCGGCCGCGGCCGGCATGAGGGAGACCCAGGCGTCGATGCTCCGCGTGGTGGCCACCGGCGAGCGCGACACCATGGCGCTGCTGCGTTACGACATCGAGGACCCCGAGCGGCCCGGCCACTGGGTGGAACACTTCTGGAGCCCGGTCAACGCACCCGTGCTGGGCCCGGACAGGCGGGTGACGCTGATCGCGCACCGGGTGGAGGAGGTCACCGAGCTCATCCACGCCCGCGCCCGCGGCGGCACGGGCGGCGAGAGCAGCAGGGCACGCGTGCTGGAGGCCGAGCTCTACACCCGCTCCCGTGAATTGCAGGAAGTCAACGAACGCCTGCGTCTGGCCCATGCGCGCGAACGCGAGGTCGCCCTGGCCCTGCAGGCGGCGATGCTGCCCGCCCCGGATCCGGTCGGGCACCATCGGGCGGCCGTCCGCTACCGGCCCGCCGTCGGCACCCTGAACGTGTGCGGCGACTGGTACGACCTGGTCGACCTGCCGGGCGACCGCATCGCCGTCGCCGTCGGAGACGTCGTCGGCCACGGCCTGGAAGCGGCCGGTGTCATGGGGCAGCTGCGCAGCGCGCTGAGCGCGGCCGCCCGTGTCGCCGACGGCCCGGCCAGGGCGCTGGAAGCCCTCGGACTGTACGCCCGCCACGTCGAAGGTGCGGAGTCGACCACGGTGGTGAAGACCTACATCGACTGGGAGACCCACACCCTCAGGTACAGCAGCGCGGGCCACCCACCGCCCGCCCTGCTCCACCCCGACGGCACGGTGACCTTCCTCGACCAGGCGACCGATCCGCCTCTCGGCGCGCGCCCCGAACACGTCCCGCGGCCGGAGGCCAGTACGGCCTTCGCCGAGGGCGCCACCCTGGTCCTCTACTCCGACGGCCTGATCGAACGCCGCGACGAGGACATCGACGCCGGCCTGGCCCGCCTCGCCGACGCCCTCGCCCGCCACGGCAGCGCCGGCCCCGAGACCCTGGCCGATGCCCTCTTGGCCGACCTCCTCCCGTCCTCCGGCAACACCGACGACACGGTGCTGGTCATCATCCGCCTGTGAGCCCGCGGCTCTGGTTCAGGACGAGGTGTTCGGGACACTGATCCTGTTCGGGCTCGGCGGTACGGCGGCCGAGGTCCTGGCCGACCATGGGGCCCGATCGTCCGCGCCGAGCACGACACGCCGTTCAAGACGGTGGCCCGACGCCTCGCCGAGCACCGGCCTTGGCCGTTCGCCCGCTATGAGGTCTTGGCTCCGCGGCCCGCCGGCACCGGCCTGGCGGGTGTCCAGACCGGCGGACGGGGCGACGTCACGCAGGGGCGCCGAGCGGCGGGTGTTCGAGCACGCGGGGCTTGTACTCGACCAGCTGGATGCGGCCGTCGAAGGTGCGGTGCTCGATCATCTCGAGGGCAACGTCCGGATAGCCGTCGTAGATGCGTTCTTCGCCCGTGGCACCGGTGATCACCGGGAACATCACGACCCGGAAGCGGTCGACGAGTCCGGCACGCAGCAGGGATCGGCACAGGCTGAGGCTGCCGATCGTGCTGAGGAGCCCCGAGCCGCTCGACTTCATGGCACGGACCGCCTCGACGGCGTCGTCACGGACGAGCGTGGAGTTGGCCCAGGTCAGTGGCTCCTCGAGTGAGGAGGAGAACACCACCTTGGACGCTTGCGTGAGCTCGTCGACGGATGCCTCTTCCTCGGGCCTGAACTCGTCCTGGCCCTTCGGGACCTCGCCTGCGGCGAAGCCCGACATCAGGCGGTAGGTGTTCGCTCCCATCAAGTAGGTGGCCTTGGGCTGTTCGCCGAGCCATGCGAGGTACTCCGGGCCTTCGAGGCCCCAGAACCCGGGCCATCCCTCTCCCGATGCGTAGCCGTCGAGGGAGGTGATGAAGTCGACGAGAAGCTCCGACATGGCGGTGTCCTTTCCTGGGCTGTCACGAGCTTGGACCGGCCGGAAGCCGCAAACTCATCGGCCGCGCAATGGAGTGACCAGAAGACCCATGACGCCGGAGAGGACCTGCGCACAGGGATGTGCCGGACGACGACGTCTGCTGGTGCACGCGCCATCCCGCACACCGCCACGGTCACGCCGCCGGGACGGCCAGCTCGTCGTGGGGAGGCTCGCCGAGCACGATCTTGAGCGCGCCGGTGTCGGCGGCGTGCGCGAAGACCTCGTAGGCCTCCTCCATCTGGTCCAGGGAGAAGGTGTGGGTCACCAGCGACGTGGTCGGCAGGCGGCCGGAGGCCGCCATCCTCAGCAGAGTGGGCGTCGACGATGTGTCGACCAGTCCGGTCGTGATGGTCACGTTCTTGATCCACAGATCTTCGAGGTGCAGGGTCGCGGGCCTGCCGTGGACACCGACGTTGGCCACGTGTCCGCCGGGCCGCACCATGCGCGTGCACATCTCGAAACTCTCCGGCACACCCACGGCCTCGATGACCACGTCGGCACCCAGGCCGTCAGTGAGGTCGGAGACCAGTTGCTCCGGGTCGTCGCGGACGGGGACGACGGCGTCGGCGCCGAGCCGCCTGGCGGCCTCGAGCCGGGAGTCGGCGAGGTCGACGGCGATGATCCGCTCGGGTGAGCAGAGCTTGGCGGTGAGGATCGCGGCGAGTCCGATGGGCCCGGCCCCGACGACCGCGACCGTGTCACCGGGCCGTACGGCACCGTTCATCACGCCCACCTCGTAGGCGGTCGGGAAGATGTCGGCGAACAGGACGGCGTCCTGGCTCGTCAGCCCACCCGGCAGCGGATGCACGGAGAGGTCGGCGTAGGGCACACGGACGTACTCCGCCTGCGTGCCGTCGATCAGGTGCCCGAGGATCCAGCCTCCGCCGCCCCGGCACTGGCCGTATGCTGCCTCCCTGCAGAAGCGGCAGCGGCCGCAGGCGGTGATGCAGGAGACGAGGACACGGTCCCCCGGCCGTACGGTGCGCACGTCGCTGCCGGTCTCGACTATCTCGCCCACCGCTTCGTGACCCAGCACCGTCCCGGAAGGCACCTCCGGCACGTCGCCCTTGAGGATGTGCAGATCCGTACCGCAGATGGTGACGGCGTCGACCCGGACGATGACGTCGGTGGGGTCCTTGATGCCCGGGTCCGGGACCTCCTCCCAGGCGGACTTCCCGGTGCCGTGGAAAACGAAGCCCTTCATGACGTTCCTCCTTGGCGGTGCCCTGAGGGTTCATCTTCTTCATCTTCGGCCAGATGAGTGGCGTCCGCTCGGGCCGGTCGGCCCTCGTCGTGCTGCCGAACGGCCGGGCGGCTCTCCGGGGCCGCAAGCCCTCAGCCCGGAAGCAGCAGCCGGCTCGTCTCCCCTGGCTCGACCCCGACGGTCCGGTCGGGCAGGCACACGGTGATCGGCCGGCGGTCGGAGTGCGGCACGGAGATCTCCAGCAGACCGCTCCGCAGCCGCAGCCGCACACCCCAGTGCCCCTGGTACTGCAGCGAGAAGCCGTACGACGACAGCTCCGGCAGGGGCACCGGGTCCAGCCACAGCGCCCCCTCGCGGGTCTCCAGCCCGGTGAGACCGCGCTGGATCAGATCGAGGGTACCGGCCATCGCGCCGAGGTGGATGCCCTCACCCGTGGTGCCGCCCTGCAGGTCGGCCACATCGCCGCGCAGGGCCTCCTGGCAGAACTGCCACGCGTCGGCGCGGCGGGCGCGGGCCAGGATCCAGCCGTGGACGAGACCGCTGAGGGTGGACCCGTGGCTGGTCCGGGCGAGGTAGTGGTCGACCGTGTGCCGCCAGATCTCCTCGTCCAGCCGATGACCCAGCCGGCGGAAGAGGCCCTGCAGCTCGGCGGGTGAGAACAAGTAGCCGAGCATCAGCGCGTCGGCCTGCTTGGACGCCTTGTAGCGGTTGACGGTGTCGCCCTCGGCCTCGAGGATCCGGTCGAGCCGCCGGATGTCGTCGTACCGCTTCGCGTAGCCCTTCCAGTCCAGTTCGGCGAGGTCCCCGTAGCCCTGGAACTGGCTGACGACCCCGTCGTGAAAGGGGACGTGGAGGGTGCGGGACACCTCTTCCCACCGCTCCAGCTCACCGCCGTCCAGCGCGGCGCGTTCGAGGAGTTCGCGTCGCCGGGGTTCCGGGAGGTCGCGCAGCACCTCCAAGGTGCGGGTGAGGACCCAGGCCGCAGTCACGTTCGTGTACGCGTTGTCGTCCAGGCCGGGTGATGGGGAGCCGGGGTAGGCGTCGTGATACTCGTCCGGACCGACCACACCCCGGATCCGATGACGGCCCAGCTTCTCGTCCCAGGTGGCCGAGTCGGCCCAGAAGCGCGCGATCTGCACCAGCATCTCGGCGCCCTTGGTGTGCAGGAACTCCGCGTCACCACTGGCCTCGCAGTACTGCCAGACGTTGTAGGCGATCGCCGAGCCGACGTGGTGCTGGAGGTGGGAGTGGTCGGGAAGCCAGCGCCCGGAGCGGGGGTTGAGGTGCAGGCGCTGGGTCTCCTCGCGGCCGTCGCTGCCGCTCTGCCACGGATACAGCGCGCCGCGCCTGCCGAGGGCCCGTGCCGCGGCGCGCGCCCGGTCCAGGCGCCGGTGGCGGTAGCGCAGGAGGGCGCGGGACACCTCCGGGAAGTGCAGGTTGAGGTAGGGCAGCACGAACAGCTCGTCCCAGAAGATGTGTCCCCGGTAGGCCTCGCCGTGCAGCCCGCGGGCCGGCACTCCCACATCCAGGTCCGCGGTGTGCGGGGAGAGGGTCTGGAGCAGGTGGAACAGGTGCAGCCGCAGGATGGATCCCGGCTCGCCCGGGACGTCGAGTGCGGCCCGGCGCCACAGCAGCTTCCAGGCGGTGCGGTGCGACCGCAGGAGCGCCTCGAAACCCGGGGCGGCGCCCACGCGGTCCAGGGCGGTCTGGAGCGGGTCGCTGATGGCCGGGTCGCGCGAGGTGTGCAGGGCGATGGTCTTGTCGACGGTGACGGTGCGGCCGGGTTCCAGGGTCAGCCGCAGATGCTGGAGCGCACGGGGGTGTACGTGCGTCTCGGCGACCGGTGCGCCGGCGGTCAGCCGGGCCGCCATGCCGATCCGGATGTCCGAGGTACGGGTGCGGCAGCGCAGCCACACCGTGCCGGGGCGGGCGGTACCGGTGTGCACGTGGGTCAGGTGGTGCCCCGCGAGGCCGCGGTAACGGCGCACCCCGGCGTTGGTGACTCCCCCGTCGAGCGCCGCCTCGACTTCCAGCTCCGTCGTGGCGCCCTCGACGGTGAACTCGGTGCGCAGGGCGGCGAGGTTCGGGTCGCCCATGTGCACGAGACGTCGCTGCCGTACGGACAGCACCCGGTCGTCGTCCAGGCCGTACCGGGTGACGCGGTCCAGCAGTCCCGCGTCCAGGAGGAGGGTCTGACGGTGGGCGAGCACCGGCGCGCTGTCGGGTGTGAGCCATTCACCGCCCGCGGGCCGGAAGCGGAGCGGCAACCAGTTGGGCAGGTTGACCATGTCCTCGTTCTCGACGTGGCGGTCCCCGACGTCGGAGGTGAGCCGGTTGTAGCAGCCGGCCGCGTAGGTACCCGGGTAGTGCACGTCGTCCGCCACGCACTCGGGCAGTGCCCCGCGGGTGGCGAAGCGACCGTTGCCCAAGGTGCACAGCGTCTCCCTCAGGCGCTGCCGGGCGGGATCGTATCCCTCGTACTCCCAGGTCCAGGCCGTCATACGGCTGCCCCCTTCGCGGCTCCGGGGTCGGGTGCCCTGGAGGAAGGGCCCGGCCGGACCAGTGTCGCCCAGGCGGACATCGCCTGGGCTTTCCCCGACAACGAGCGTGTCGCGCGAGACCGGGGCGTTCATCGGCCCTGTACAGGCCGTACGGGGGTCATGTCCGCTGGGGCACGACCGCGACGGGGCAGTCCGCGTGGTGCAGCAGGGTGTGGCTCACCCGGCCCAGCTGGAGGCCGAAGTGGCCGGTCCGGCGCCGCGCGCCCACGACCACGAGGTCGGCGGCGGCCGAGCGGTTCACCAGCACCTTGCGTGCCGGTCCCTCGACCGTGGCCCGGCGCACCCGCACGGCAGGGTGGTCGGCCATGAGTTCGGCCACCAGCTCGTCCACCAGGCCCGAGGCCTGCGCCTCGTGCTCGTACACGGGAGCCTCGGCGGGTGCCGGGGGGTCGGCGCCTTCGTTCAGCGGAAGACGCCACGCGCGGACGACGTCGAGCTCGCACCCACGGGCCTCGGCCTCACGGAACGCGAACCGGGCGGCCTCGCCGCTCGTGTCGGGCTCCCCGGCACCGAGCAGGATCCGGCCGTGCGTACCGGCCAGACCGGCCTTGTCGCCCCGGACCACGACGACCGGGCAGTACGCACGGGCCGCGACAGCGAGGCTGACCGAGCCCAGCAGTGTCCCCTTCAGCTCTCCCCGACCGCGCGACCCGGTCACCAGGGCGGACGCGTTGTCGCCCTCGCTCAGGAGGGCGGACACCGCTTCAGCGGCCACCGCCTCGCCCGTCACCTTCAGGTCGGGGCTGAGGCGTCGGACCCGCTCCTCGGCGGACGCCACGATGTGGTCCGCCATCACCCGCTCCGAGGGGCGCTCCCGGCCCAGCGACGGCAACGCGCCTTCATAGCGCTCCCACAGGGAGGCATGGACCAGCCGCAACGGCAGACCGAGGCGGACGGCCTCGTCCACCGCCCAGTCGATGGCCAGGATGCTGCCGTCCGATCCGTCGACGCCCACGATCAAGGGCAGTTCCATGATCCCCACCGCCTCTCTCTCGGGCTGCCACCACGTGCAGCAGGGGGTCTCCTTCCCACGGTCCCACCCCGACTCCATCGGAGGCAGGGACGGTCGGGCCCCGGCCGAGGACGTTCGGCCCATCCCCGGAGGGGGTCCGTCGCGGTCGGAGCGGGGGCCGGTCGCCCCTGTCCGAACGGCCGGAGCCCGACGAAGCCCGGGCGAAGCGCATCGCCACGTCCTGAGGCGACCGTGCCCGCCCGGAACGGCTTTGCCGGACCGGCAACAAGACTCGCCACGCCCGCGCCGCTCCTCGCATGATCGGGTACCTGCCTCGGCGCGGGGCAGATCGAGGATCCTGGAGGAGTCATGTCGGAGCAGGCCACGGCAGTCACGCACCGGCTGGTTTCCTCGCCCGCGGGCCGGATCCACGTGGTGGAGCAAGGCACCGGGCCGCTGGTGTTGCTCGTGCACGGCTTCCCGGAGTCCTGGTATTCCTGGCGCCACCAGCTTCCCGTCCTGGCCGCGGCCGGGTACCGCGCGGCCGCCATCGATGTCCGCGGGTACGGCCGTTCCTCCAAGCCCGGCGACACCGAGGCGTACCGGATGCTGGAGCTGGTGGAGGACAACGCCGCCGTGGTGCATGCCCTGGGCGAACAGTCCGCGGTGGTCGTCGGCCACGACTGGGGGTCGGTCATCGCCGCCAACTCCGCCCTGGTCAGGCCGGACGTCTTTCGCGCGGTGGGGATGCTCAGTGTTCCCTACGCCCCGCGCGGGGGGCCGCGGCCCAGCACGGTCTTCGCGCGGCTGGGTGGGGACGAGGAGTTCTACGTCTCCTATTTCCAGGAGCCCGGCCGGGCCGAGGCGGAGATCGAGCCCGACGTGCGCGGCTGGCTCGCGGGCTTCTACGCCGCCCTGTCCGCCGACACCATGCCCGCCCCCGACGCACCCGGCCCGCACTTCGTCAGCCGAGGCGGGAGGCTGCGCGACCGCTTCCCCACCGGTCGGCTGCCCGTCTGGCTCAGCGAGCACGACCTGGACGTCTACGCCGGGGAGTTCGAGCGGACCGGCGTGAGCGGGGCGCTCAACCGCTACCGGAACATGGACCGGGACTGGGAAGATCTCGCCGACTACGACGGCGCCCCCCTCACCCGGCCATCCCTCTTCATCGGTGGCGGCCTGGACGCCTCCACCACGTGGATGGCCGATGCGATCAAGGCGTATCCCACCACCCTGCCCGGCCTGGTCTCCTCCCAGATCCTCGACGGCTGCGGCCACTGGATCCAGCAAGAGCGTCCCGCCGAGATCAACCGGCTCCTGACCGGCTGGCTCGCCTCCCTGCGCGCCTGAAGCCTCTCCGAGAAGCCGGGACCCGCGTCCGGGAGCGGCCGGGGGTAGGCCCGCCAGGAATGCTCGGTGCTGTCGTGAGCTCTCGAACGTCTGCATCGGTCACGGGAGGCCGAAGGTCCCCATGACGGTACCGGGCGGCCCGTGGTGTCGCGGGCCCGGGAGGCACAGGCTGGCACCAGGGGCCCGAGCGGGAGGCGGAGGACGACGATGACGAACAGCCCGGCGGACGGCGTCCTGGACAGGGGCGGGTCGAGTGCCCCGGTCCGGCTCCCGGGTGCGCGGCGGCGCACGGTCATCGGCCCCGTGGTCCGGGAAGGTGCCGAAGACGTTCCCGCGCCCGCGGAGCGAGAAGCTCTGGAGCGCCGAGCGGATGCCGGCTGCGGCCCGTCGGTCATCCCGGAGAACCCCAGGCAGCCTGGCGTACGCCTTTCGGGGCGTGTGCCCGCACCCGACGCCCCGAGGAGGACACCATGCGCATCAGCCCGCACATCGTCCGCGACGTCATGACCCACACCGTCGTGGCGGTGGGCCGAGACGCCTCGTTCAAGGACATCGTCAAGCTTCTGCACGAGTGGAAGGTGAGTGCCCTTCCCGTGCTGGAGGGTGAGGGCCGGGTGATCGGCGTCGTGTCCGAGGCCGATCTGCTGCTCAAGGAGGAGTTCCGCGACAGCGACCCCGACCGGGCCACGCAGATGCGCCGTCTGTCGGATCTGTCCAAGGCCGGAGGGATGACGGCCGCCGATGTGATGAGCACCCCCGCCGTCACCGTCCATCCCGACGCCACACTCGCACAGGCGGCCCGCATCATGGCCCAGCGCAACGTCAAACGACTGCCCGTCGTCAACGACGAGGGCCTCCTCGAAGGCGTGGTCAGCCGCGCCGACCTCCTCAAGGTGTTCCTGCGGACCGACGACGAGATCGCCGAGGAGATCCGTCACGAGATCCTCGTGCCCCTCTTCCCCGCCCCTCCAGAGCCCGTGCAGGTGCACGTGACCGACGGCGTCGTCACCCTGACCGGACGCGTGCGGGACACCTCCTTGGTGCCGATCGTCGCCCGCCTGGTGCGTTCCGTCGAAGGCGTGGTCGACGTCGATCTGGCCCTGTCCGGCGGAGTACGGGTGGGGGAACCCGGATGAAGTACGTGGACAAGATCTCACCTGGTCGGCCGTCCTCTCGCCCCTAGGCGGCCGCGCGCACAGCCTGATCGCTCACTGTGTACACAGAGCCGTGCATGACGTCCTCCGCTGCCCGGGAAGGTTTCCCGACACCTCCGCCTCGCCCACGCCCCCCGGGACGTCATGGGCCGAACGGCCCGGCCCGCTCCCGGTCCCGATGGCCCGACCAGGGCCGGTCGGCCCTTCCTCCCGCGCGCCGGTCCGGGCAGCGTGGAGTACGGGGACAGCCACTGCTGAGTGAGGTCACCATGCAATCCTCTGAACTTGTTCCACGGGTGGTCGTGGGCGTGGACGGGTCTCCCGCCTCCCGTGCCGCGTTGCGGTGGGCGGTCCGTCACGCAGGGATGGTCGGCGGTGCCGTGGACGCGGTCTACGTCTGGGACACGCCGTCCGCCCGGGGCTGGAGCGGACCGGCGGCCGACCCGGACTTCGATCTGGAGCAGGCGCGGGAACGGTTCGCGCAGGAGGTACGCGCCGTCTTTCCTGGCGAGCGTCCGCCGCGGCTGCGGGAACACCTTGTCCAGGGGGACCCGTCCGAGGCGCTGATCCAGGCCTCCGAAGGGGCCGAGCTTCTCGTCGTGGGCCGGAGGGGAATAGGCGGCTTCGCACGGGCGATGCTGGGGTCCGTCAGCCAGCGATGTGCCCAGCACGCGGCATGCCCGGTCGTCGTGGTCCGTCAGGAGAAGGAACCCGACCACTGATCGCGGCCCCCGCGACGTCCCTCGCTGAGAGGCCGCGTGGATCTCCTGCTCGCCGGCGCTGTGCGAGACGGGCAGAAGTGCGAGGCGCGAGACGGGCGGGAGTACGAGGCACGCGTGCGGTCAGGAGTCGTCGGCCGTGATGCGGCGCCCGGTCAGACGATCGACGCCGATCGACACCCACAGCGTGCGCCGGCCTCCGGCCCGGGGCTTCGTGTGCGCCTGCTCCTCGAAGGTGGCGATCGCGTCGGGGTCCGTGACCGCCCTGGCCACGCCGACCACCAGGACGCTCCAGCCCCGGCTCGGTGCGTCGTCGACCACTTCTCGTAGATGACGGGGAAGACGGCGGGTCCGCGCGGTGTGGTCAGCGAGACCCGCCCGACGCCGTGTGTCGAGAGCAGTGCGCGGCACTGCTGCTCACCGAGCTCCTGCAGGCGGGGGTGGTGGAGCGCCTCTCCCCGGCCTGGAGGCCGCTCCTGGTCACCGCCCTGGAGTCCCAGGAGCGTGGTCCCCAGCGCGTCGGCCACGCGCAGGAGCGTCCCCGGGCTCGGGTCGGGATACGTGCGTCCGCCACCGGAGCGGGGGCGGTACGGGGCCGGCACCAACGGGCCGAAGGTCCCGGCGGACCGGGACGAACAGACCCCTTGCTCTGCACCATGGCCCCAAGCGCAGGACCACGGCCTCCGGTCAGGCTGAAGGTGCGAAGACATGCGGACGACCGCCAGGCCGGCGTGCCCCGCAGTCGGTCGCGGGACCGGAGGGAGGAGCGTCATGCAGCACCGCACCGTCGGAGATCTCATGACCCACGGCGTCGTCCTGGCGCGACGGGACACGCCTTTCAAGAACATCGTCAGCCTGCTGTCCGAGAACGAGGTGACGGCCCTGCCGGTGGTCGACGACATCGGCCACCCGGTCGGAGTGGTGTCGGAAGCGGACCTGCTCCGCACGGTCGCGGCACGGCCCGACCCCAGCGGCCTGCCGCGGTCGCCGAACGCGTCGAACGGGGCTCGCGCCGCGAACGACGGCATCACGGCCGAACAGCTGATGAGCGCTCCCGCGGTCTGCGCGCGGCCGGAGTGGACGGTCGTCGAGGCCGCGCGTCTCATGGACACCGAACGCGTCAAACGGCTGCCCGTGGTGGACGAGACGGAGACGCTGGTCGGCATCGTCAGCCGTGCTGATCTGCTGCGCGTGTTCCTGCGCCGGGACGAGGCGCTGCGCGACGAGATCACCGGTGACGTCCTCGTCCGGACTCTGGGCCTCGCCCCCTCCGACGTGGCGGTGGCCGTGCGCGACGGCCGCGTGACCCTCAAGGGCCGGGTGGAGACGGAGCAGATCATCCCCGTCATCGAGCGCCTGTGCGGCGGCGTCGACGGCGTGGTGTCCGTGGACTCAAATCTGCGCCACCGCTTGGAGGGGACTCCCGGCTGAGGCCCTGCCCAGTGCCCCGGGGACGCCCCTGACGCACACGGCCCGAGCGGCATGCACTCCCCCTGACGACAAGGCCCGTCGGTCCGCGTGAGGCTTCGGTCCTGCCCGAACGGCCCCTCCCGCCCACGCCGTTTCGGCGCAAGGGTGGAAACGGAAGCCGGAGGTGAGCACGATGACTCCGAGCACAACCGTCCGACGATCACACCTGTGGCGCTGGCGCCGCAGCCCGTTGCGTCGCCGCGAAGACGTCCTGGAGGCCTGGATCCTGCTGGCCGTCTGGCTCGTGACGGCCGTGGCCGGCCCTGTGGCGGGTGTACTGAGCGCCCGGGCCACGGTGGACTCACTCGCCCGGCAACGCGCGGAGCGTCGCCCGGCCACCGCCGTCCTGGTCCGCGAAGCGCCCCGCGGCTTCGTCAGCGGTGAAGTGGCCATTGACCACGTCATCACGACAGTGCGCTGGACCGCGGCTGACGGCACATCGCACACCGGCAGGACCCGGGTGAACGCCGGCCTGAAGGCCGGGGAGCGGGTTGCCGTGTGGATGGACCGGGAGGACCGGCTCACGACCGAACCGCAGACACCGGGCCAGGCGGACATCGTGGCAACCTTCATGGGGGCCGCCGCCTTCCTCGGCGTCGCCACCGCGGCAGCCGCCGGGTTCTACGCAGCGCGCGTCGTCCTCGACCGGCGCCGGAGCCGTGCGTGGGAGGCGGAGTGGCGGAAGCAGGGATCGCGGTGGGGTCGTGCGAGCAACTGACCCGGCCGCCCGGGTAGCCGTCGTCGCACACGACCGACGCGGTGCACGAGAGAGGGATGAGGACATGGACCTGCCGGTGATCGTCGGTGCCGACGGCTCCGAGGCCAGCCTGCAGGCCGTCGACTGGGCCGCTGACGAGGCAGCGCTGCGCGGCGTCCCCCTGCACGTGGTGTACGCCTCGCTGTGGGAGCGCTACGAACAGGCGGTCTTCCCCGCGGCGCAGGAGCGGTCGGAGCAGATACTCACCGACGTGCTCGTGGTGGCCGCGGCGAAGCGCGCCCGGCAGCGCGTCCCCGGCACCGAGGTCACCACCGAGGTCGTGCCCGAGGGGCCGGTACCCGTGCTCCGTCGTGCGGCGCGCAAGGCCTCCGTACTGGTCATCGGGTCTCGCGGCCGGGGAGGCGCCGCCGAGCTGCTGTCCGGCTCGGTCTGTCTGTCCGTGGCCGGGCGCGCCGATGGTGTGGTGGTCGTCGTGCGCGGCGCCCACGACAACCGGACCGGGCCACGGAGCCGTGGGCGGCGTGTGGTGGTGGGCGTCCCCGACAAACCGGCTGACTCGGCGGCGGTGCGGTTCGCGTTCCGGGAGGCGGCCCGGCGCGGTGTGCCGCTCGAGGCGGTGTGGGCCTGGGACGTCCCGGCAGAAGAGGCGACCGACCACGCCCCTTTCACCGGCGAACCCGCCCGTGTGCACCGGCGGCGTGCCGTGGAGGCTCTGGAGAGCGGGCTACGCGCGCAGACCGAGGAGCATCCAGGAGTCGAGGTGCGTCGGCGGGTCATCGAGGGCCCGGCCCGCGCCGCGCTGCTCGACGCCTCGGCGGACGCCGCCCTCCTCGTCGTAGGCGCCCGGCACCCTCACGGACGCTTCGGCCCTCACGTCGGCCGCGTCACACATGCCGTGCTCCATCACGCAGCCTGTCCCGTGGCAGTCGTTCCCGAACGGGGGTGAGCACCGGTCGTGCGGGGGGGCGGAGCGGATAGCCCGGTACCGGTTGAACCCGCGGGCCGGTTGGGGGCGCTGGTCTGCACCGCAGGCCTGGTGCGGGGCCGAAGGCGGGCGAGGCGCTCTGCGGCGAGGTCTTTCTTCCTTGGGGCATTCGGGTCGAGGAGTCAGCGCACCACCATGGCCCGGCCGTCGCGGGCAGTGACGGCCGCGTTCACCCGGTGGGCAAGGCCCATCGTCGGGTCGTCGACCTCGCTGGGCTGGTCTGCAGTGCGGCGATGAGGTCGTCCTTCGCGCGCTCCAGCACGGACTGAGCCTCGACGAGAAGGTTGTGCCACTTGACGACGTCGGTGGCGTCGGGATTCGCGGTCGGCGCGGCGGCGACCGCGGCCTTCAACTGGTCCATGCCCATGTCGAAGCGCGCTGCGATCCGTTCGGTGAGCACGCCCACGACATCCGCAGAATCCTCGGATATGCCGTCGAACAAGGGGGAACTCCTGTTCCGGGCTGGGCTGGGCCGATGCGTAGGGAATGTGAGGGGCCCTGTACTCGGCGGATCAGCCGCTTGCCGGGACGTGCTGAAGCCCGGTCAGTCCAGGCGCATACGGACGTCCCGGTAGACGTAAGTGCCGGAGACCCAGCCCTCGACGCCGGTCGTCTTGTCTGTGATGGCAACTGGCGGCGGGGGCGGCGGTTGCTGCGGTGGGTACGGTCGCGGCGCTGGCGGTGGTGGCAGACAGCACCAGCAGCGCGAGTGCGCCGAGCATCGCCGCGAATACGGCAATTCGGGTGGAGCGCATGCGGAAGAAGCCTCCGTGAAGGCGTGGGGAATGTATGGAAGGGCGCCGCGGGGGTTGCCCCGGCGGCTGTATAAGAGTCCGGAGAATCGCCGGTTAGGCTAACCGGCGATCGTCGGCTATGTTGCGCCGCCCGCATCGGGCTGAGCGCTCAGCGCGAACGGCCTGGCGCGAGGCAGGGGCCTTCGCCACACCGGCCGGGCGGCTGCCGGGCGGACCGGCGGGAGAGGGCCGGCCTCGCCGGTGAGCCGGTCGTCGCACCACTGCCGGGCCTCGTCGACCGTGAAGCCGCCCTCGCGCAGGGTGAGCGTCCAGGGCACGCAGTGCCACGACGACGACCATGTCGTCCGGGTCGTCGCTGGTGTAGGAATAGCCCATGGCGTAGTGGTCGCCGTCGTCGGCGAGGCGTGCTCGCGTGGCCTCGTCAGTCGGCGGCGGGCCCAGCTCGGGGTCGAGGCCGATGGCATCGCGCGGGCAGCCGCGGTGGATGAGCCAGGATGCGCCATCGCGGGCAGCGGCAGCGGGGCCTCCTCGAAGCTGAACGTCCGCTTCTCGTGGTCCCGTTGCAGATGCACGGCGAGCACCTGGGGCGTGCCGGGGTGTCCCCAGGTCGCGGTGCGGCCGAACAGGACGGGTATTGAAACGGAACCCGCACGCGAGGTGGCCGATGTGGTGGACCGACGTGTGCGTTCTCGTCGCCACGCAGCTGGAGCGGGGCCTCACGCCTTCAGGTGAACTTCGGGTGCGAAAACGTTCACTCACCAGATGTTGGAGGTGTTATGGGCAATTCTGGCAGCCGTCCAACGGAAGGCTTGCTCATGCGACGTCGCACGGTGATCGCCACTGCTCTTGTTTCCCTGTCAGCCGTTGGCGTGACTGCGGCAGTGGCTGCGGGACCCGTGATGCCTGTCGCAGGGACGACCACGTGGTGCTTGTCTTCAGCGGCGGCTGAGCATCTGGCGGCTGACGGAGTCGTGATGGCGGCTGATGCTCCGGCTGTGCTGGACCCTTCAGGGCCGACTCCGTGCGTGCAGTGGCCGATGAAGGGCAAGATCAGTCTCGACCTGACCGAGGGGTCCTGGACGGCGAGTGGTGGACTGACCTTCACCAAGGCCTCGGACGGGCGCACTCTGCGCTTCACCGGAGCGCACGGTGACTTGGCGCAGCGGTCGATGCTGGTGGATGCGACGGTCGGAGATGAAGCGACGCTGCCGGTTGATCTGTCCACGTACGAGCTCGACATGACGAAGATCACGGTCACTATGCCCTCCGTGAATTCGCCAGGCTCGGTTGAGGGCAGGCCGTTCAGTACGACGCTCAAGCCGGACGGTGCGGCGGTGTTCTCTCGAGCGTTCGGCACGTCGCCGGTTCCCACTGGGAGCAGCCTGGCCACGCTGGCGGGCCGTGTCGATGTGGTACCGGGGTTGGGCTGAGTCGGATGTGGGGGGAGACTGGTGCCGGCCTTGTCAGTGCTGGTCTGCTGGGTGAGGTTCGGGCTGAGAAGACCAGCGCTGCGGTGCTGGCATGGGCGCGGGGCTTGAGGCTGGTGGTTGACGCTTTTGAAGAAGGGCGTCTGCTTGCTATGCGGCTGGGGAAACTCGCTGAGCTGACGGTGCCGGAGGCGAGCGACGCCGATCTGGAACTGACGGCGCAGTGGGCGGCATTCATCTGTCTGGTCGACGACCGGTTCGACCGCAGCCGGGTCGATATCCGGCCGGAAAAGGTCGCGTCGCTGTTCACCCGGCTGCTGAACGTGATCACCGGCGGCCCTGCCGGATCCGCCAGCGGGATTGAGCAGGCCCTGGATGATTTGTGGCGGCGAACGGCTCCGCGGATGTCCCCTCAGTGGCGGAAGCGGTTCGTTGCCGACTACCGCGACTTCGCCCTGGCCATGCAGGAAGAGGCCGCCGGCCGCATCGACCGGGCCCCGATGGGGCTCAGTGACTACGTGCTGCGGCGTCGCCGGACCATCACCGCCCTGCCTATGACAGACATCCTGGAGTGCACCGCTGGCGCGCCCTGGCCCGGCCTGCCCATGGGGGAGGACCTCATGAGGGCCCTGCGGCGGGCCGTGGCTGATGTGGCCGGCTGGAGCAATGACCTGGTATCGGCCGAGGATGACCTGCGGGAGGGCCGCGACAACCTGGTGACGGTGGTGAGCCGTGAGCGCGACTGCTCCCTGTCCTCGGCACGCGAGCACGCCACGGCAATGCGCGATGACCGTGTCAGGGATTTCCATGCCCTGGCCGCTTCGCTGACGGCGATTGCCCTTCCCGAAACTGAGCGGGAGGAAATACGGCGTTACGTGGCGGCACTCGGGTCCTTTGTAGCCGCGACGCTGCACTGGCTTGGCGTCACCCATCGCTTCGATGCCCGTTGGGCGCCCCGGCCCGTGTGACCGGCCTCGTTCGCCCGCCCTGCCGATTCACGCTCGACCGTGTTTTACGCGCCATCCAAGGACTGTCCCACCGATGAGACCCCCTGCCGCCGAGCAGCTCCCCCCGGCCTGGCTGCCGTCGCACTTCCCAGCAGCGCTGCCTGCCGGGCGCGGACGTCTTTTGGTGCACGTGCTGAACCGGGTGGGTACGGACGGTGCCGTGCGCGACGCCTGCCGCAGTCGGGTCCTCGAATCCGCGCTCGCCCTGGCGCTGGTGGAGCGGTGTGGATCTGGCCACCACGACGCGCGTACTCGCATCGTGAGCTACCTGGAGCGCCATCAGAACAGCGAAGACCTTATTGATGCGACCGTAGCCGCCGCTGCCCTGGGCCGGGGCACCAGGCAGCCGGCGCGTCGCCAGGCCCTCGAGGACATCGTCAGCCGGGTACCGGACTTCACCGGTTCACGCAAACGAGCCCTGGTGCAGGCCATCTTCACCATGCTGGGCGTGGCTACCGACCATGCCGACGCCGCTCCCCATGCTGTCGATGTGAGCGCGCTCCATCCCTGGGCTGCGGTGCAGACCGTTGCGGTGAACGCGATCCTGGGCCGGGCGGTAGGTAGAAATCGCGCTGGCGGGGAGGATGTCACTCGGCTGGCATCCACCCAACGTCCGGGAAGGGTGTGGGAGGGAAACCTCTTCATTCACCTGTCAGTCCTGCATGCCCTCGTGGACGTCCCCGGTATGGAGAGCGTCGTCGATGCCGGCCTGAGTACTGCCCTCAGGCATCAGCGGGAGGACGGCGGCCTGCCCTTCGTCACGGACACCGACACGTGGAGCACCGTCGTCGTGGGTCTGGCTCTGGGCAGTGCCGGCGCACCGCGTGAGGTGATGCACCGCATCGCCCGGCACCTTGTGCATCTTCAGCACGCGAACGGCGGCTGGTCGTACACCGACCATGCTGAGCTCTCAGACACGGACTGCACCACCGTCGCAGTCGAGTTCTTGCATCAGCTGGACCCGGTCGCCTACCGCGACCCGATTGAGCGTGCCCTGGACGCACTGGTCGCGGTCCGCGGCGCCGACGGCGGATTCCCCACCTACGGAGCGGGCACTCCCTCCGAGGCGTGCATGACCGCCGCCGCGATCAACGCGCTCAGCACCCAGGACCGCCACCGTCACCTCATCCAGCCTGCTCTGCGCTTCCTCGCCGACCGTCAGATGCCTGACGGCTCCTTTCCCCCCGGCTGGAGCAGCAGCCGCCTGCACACCCTCTTCAGGGCTTACCTCGCCACCCTCCACCGGCAGGCCTCTCTGACTGTCCAAGACATGAGCGGTCGGATCGCGGGCCTGGTGCAGAGCACACAGAACGCGGACGGCGGCTTCGGACAGAGGGACGGCGCCTCAAGCGATGCCATCAGCACCGCCTACGCCCTGATCATCCTGGCCGGACAGCGCGACCCTGCTCCCGCTGCGCACGCCACTGGCTACCTGCTCACGCAGCAGCGTCCCGACGGCAGCATCAGCTCCGTTCCCGACATGCTCGGCCCGCGTCCTTTCCCGTATCACGTCCCCGTATTGGCCGACGCGTTCACTCTTCTCGCTCTGTGCCACCTCACCCCTCGCATCCGGCCACCCCGCATTGCCGTGCCGGGCCGCCAGCACAGCAATGCGCAACTCGCCCGGAGGACAGCCCCATGAGACCGCGCTCCAAACCGGCTTCCCTGCCCGGGCACCTATGCCTGGCCACGGGATGTGCAGCGGGCATCGACTGGCCCCTGGCCGTATCCGGGAGCCACGTGCACCGATGCGACGAGTCCCCGACCAACCTCGACCGAGCCGCTACCGACCGTCTGAAAGGGATCGAGCGGACCGCCGCCCGGAACCACTTCATCCAAGCCGGGCCAACCTACGTCTCCTTCGCCCAACGCTCGGGACACTTCCAGCCGATTCTCCGGCTCACACCGGCCTGACCTGACGTCTGTCCCCCCACCCCACCGAACCACCACCGCGGAGAACCCCGTGACCGTGCCCCTGCGTCCCAGGCCCATGGACCTGACCATGCACGACATGGCCCAGGTCTATCCCACGATTTCCCAGACCATCGGAGTGATCCTCCACCTGGAAGGAACCACTCCAACCCTCAGCGAACTCCGCGCCTATGTCGGCTCCCACCTGAAAGACCAACCGCGCCTGACCCACTACCTCCACGGCCCCGGACTCAAAGCCCGCTGGCACCACGACCCAGCCCCCGACCTTAACCACCGCGTCCGCGAACAGCACCTGCCATCAGGCGACCAGCACCTCGATACGGCCTTGACCGGTCTTGTCGCGCACCCCTTGCCCGCCGAGGGCCCACTGTGGGACATCTGGCTGCTGGCCGGGTACGCCCCGGGGCGTTATGCCATCTGCCTGCGAGCGCACCACAGCACCCAGGACGGTATGGGCCTCCTCGGTACCCTTACCGCTCTGTTCGGCACCGCACCCTCGCCCACCACGCGCCCAGCGCTCCGGGCAGGCGCCGCGGCCTACCTGAGCACCGTGCGCGGCATGCTCACCGCAAGCGCCATCAACAACGCCTGGAGCGACACCGAACTGTCCCTGACCGGCCACCGCGATATCAACTGGGCGGATGTCCCCACCCAGCGGCTGCGGCAAGCCGCCACCGCCCGCGGCGGCGACACGAACGACGGCTTCCTGGCCGCCCTCAGCGGAGCCCTGCGCACATGGGCAGCACAATCCTGGCCCCTCGGCGCCGGCAGGCCGCTCCCAGCGATCACGATGGTCAACCTGCGCCGGACCGAGGACCACGACCGGCCGGGAAACTTCTTCACCTTCGCACCCGCGCCCCTGCCCTGCCACGAGTCGACAGCCGAAGGCCGCCTCGACCACGTCATCGCCGCCACCCGCACCACGAAAGACCCGGCCCGCCACAAGGCCATGCGCTCCGTGATGGACCTCGTCCCCGCACGCGCCTTCCATGCTCTGGCGACCCGGCTGACCACACCCGACCGAGCCACGATCAGCACGTCCTACCTCGCCGTCCACCGGCCGTTGCGCTACAAACAGGACCCCGTCACCCGCCTCCAGCCCTTCACCTGGCTCCCCCGGCACCAGCCGGCGTCGATCGTGGCCTGCAGCTACAACGGAACCACCAGCATCTGCTTCGTTACCGACGCCGCCCTCCCCGGCCTGAACCAGCTGCCCAGTCTGTTCCACGACGCCGTGGGCGACCTCCCGCGCTCTGACGACGACCCTCAGGCGGGCAGCCGAGCGGAGCAACTTCCCCACGCCGGCGTGACGCTCCCCGTACCTGCCGCTGCCCGTGATACCGCAGTCGTCATCGATTTCGACTTCATCAAAGGCATCCTGGTCCACCAGGGCAACCTGCCGGCCGAATCGATCACGCGTCAGGCGACGCAGGAGGAAGCCGGCATCGACTCCCTGGCGGTGACCGAGCTGTCCATGATTCTCGAAGAGCGCCTAGGCGTCGTGATCACCGAAAACGAGCTGGCGAAGCCGACCACCATGGACGACCTGGTCAGCCTCGTAGCTGAACGGACAGCATCATCCCCCGACCACGCGAGTCCGCAAGAGCAGGGTCTCCACCCCCAGACAGAACGACCACACGCAGTGCCCGAGGCGTAGTCGCGCCCCGGCTCCCCAGTCAACAGCGCCGGTCATCACCGGCCGCAGCGGCAGCACGCCGGCGGGATCACAACGCGCAGCCGGTCAGTCCGCAATTCCGAAGGCATCCCTTCCGCTGACGCCAACGAGCGAGCACAGAGAAGACAAACCGTTGATCTTTGCACGTAAAGCCATGCCTCCGTCGCCGGTGCCTGCCGCGCGGTTGATCGGCCTGGGGTCCTATCTGCCCCCACTGAAAGTCAGCAACGCCGACCTTGCAGCACGCCTGGACACGACAGATGAATGGATCCGCACCCGTATCGGTATTGCCGAGCGACACATCGCCGATCCGGCGACTGCCACCAGTAACCTGGCCGTGGAGGCAGGACTGCGGGCAATGAAATCGGCGGAGCTCGAGCGCGTAGACGCCGTCATCCTGGCCACCGCCACTCCGGACCATCACGTGCCTGGCACCGCACCGGTGGTGGCCCACCAACTCGGCCTGTGCCAAGTGCCCGCCTTCGACCTCGGTGCAGGATGCTCGGGCTTCGTCTACGCAACGACTGCCGCAGCGGGACTCATCCACGCGGGAACCGTCGGCACCGTACTGGTCATCGGAGCGGAGAAGATGTCGGCCGTCATCGACCCCGCCGACCGATCCACCGCGCCGATCTTCGGTGACGGAGCGGGTGCAGTCGTACTCACAGCCGGACACGCCGACGAACCCGGAGCCCTCGGACCAGCCGTATGGGGCAGCGACGGCGAGCACGCAGACGCCATCGTCATCCCCGGTGGCGGGTCCCGGAGCCCCTCACGAACCACTGCCGACCTGGAGAATCTCTACGTACGCATGCACGGAAACGAGGTATTCCGTCACGCGGTGCGCCGCATCACTCACGTGACTCAAGAGGCAGCCACCGCAGCAGGATGGGCCGCCCAGGACATTGACAGGCTGATCCTCCACCAAGCAAACGCACGCATCAGCGCAGCAGTAGCCAACGCCCTGGGCATTCCGGCCGAACGCGTACCGTCCAACATCGCCCGAGTCGGCAACACTTCTGCAGCTTCGATCCCCCTGCTGCTAAGTCACGCCGCGATCGACGGGCAACTGGAAGCCAGGCAACGAGTCGTCGTGACCTCCTTCGGCGCAGGGTTCACCTGGGCGGCCACCACTCTGTTGTGGCCCACCGGCCTCCAGGCTCTCGCCTGAGCGCTTATTGCATTCAGCAGTACAGGCGTCACCCGAACCCGGGCGCCCCTTCACCTACCCGTCCTCGTGCTTCGTGACGGGCACCATCCATGGGACGTCAGTCGCGTGCTTGTCCACCGAACAGCAGGTCTACTTCCACCAGGGCTGCGAGCCCTCGGAGCGCGATCGTCACGACATGGCACAACTCCGCCGCGTGTTCGGCATCGCAACGCACTTCTGATCCACGTCGGCGGGCGGAGACCCTCCTCACGTTGAGTCACGGATCACGGTCTCCGAACCGCCAACTATCAATCTAGGAACCCGCCGACCAGAGATCAAAGACGTTACGCGACCAGCCGGTCCGGCTGCGGCACCCGCCAACCACCGATCAAAGTCACACCTGCCCGGCCCGCCAGGCGACGAAGTCGGTGCGGCGGGCGAGGCAACATTCGCCGCCCGCACCCGTTCGGTAGGCCGGCTCGTCGTGCGCAAAGACCCCTCTCGTCCCCCGCGAGCAGTTCGCTGTCCGTGGCGCTGACAGTCGACCACGTCGTGGCCTCGCCATCCCTGATGTCTTCCGCCTCGAACACGGGCCCCTCCGACGTCAGCTCAAGACCGCTGTCTCGTCTTCCTTTCGCTTCTCCCCCGGCACCTGATTACCGAGCGTCGGCCTTGGAGAGCAGCCAGCTTGCAGGCCGGACCGCGGACGGCTTTCACCCGCGGGGCGATTGCGTCGGCGACCGCCCGGCCCGTCGCGGTCCAGCACCCTGCGACGTGGGCGATGAGCGGTGGACCGGAACGCTTTCGCGGGGTCAGTAGGTGGCGAGGGAAATGGCGGTGTAGTGCGCGGTGAAGCCCAGCACGGTCAGCGCGTGGAATACCTCGTGGAAGCCGAACCAGCGGGGTGCGGGGTCGGGCCGCTGGAGGGCGTAGACCACCGCGCCCGCGCTGTAGAGGAGACCGCCGACGACGATCAGGACCACTACGGCCGCTCCGCCGGTGTGCAGGAAGTCGGGCAGGTAGCTCACCGGTGCCCACCCCAGCGCCAGGTAGCACGGGGTGTACAGCCAGCGCGGAGCTCCGACCCACAGGACCCGGAACGCGATGCCGGCCAACGCTCCCGTCCAGACGATCCACAGCAGCACGGACCGCCGGTCCGGCGGGAGGAGGAGCACCGCCAAGGGGGTGCAGGTGCCGGCGATGATCAGGAAGATGTTGGCGTGGTCGAGGCGTCGCAGAAGAGCCTCGCCGAGCGGTCCCCAGGTGCCGCGGTGGTAGATGGCGCTGGTCGCGAACAGCAGCCAGGCGGTGACCGAGTACACGGCGCAGGCCAGGGCCGCCTGCGGAGTACGGGCCAGGCAGATGAGCACGACGCCTGCGATCAGTGCGGCGGGGACCATTCCGGTATGGAGCCAGCCACGCAACCTCGGCTTGATCGGCTCGGCCAGGTCAGACACCCGCTCCACCAGAGCAGCAACCGAGTGAGCCCCCTCCCCCGCATGGTCGCCCTGTGATGGGTCGGCCAGCCCGTCTGCACGGCGCTCTCCGCGCGCTGACGCGACGTGACCACAATCGACTTCAGCGGCGTCCCGGGACACAGCTTCTCGTCCTCCCCCGGGCTCCTGGGCGTCACTGGCAATCATGCGGTCATGCTAGGAAACCTCACCCGGACACATGACGGGAGGTCGGTCCAGAACCCCAGAGTTACGTCGCCGGGCGCGGGCCGGTTCGCCGCCGTGTGAACTCCAGTCCCCTTGAGGCTTCCACCGATCGGGCGTGCCGAAGCCGAGTAGAACGGCTGGTCATGGGAACGATCAGGGCTTCCGAGCGGGCATCTCCGCTCGCCTACGCGCAAGGATCGCCGATGCTTCCTGAGGTCCGCCCCCACGTATCCACCGCCCTGGCAGACCAGTTGGAACACCAACTGGACCTGGCACCGCATCTCGAAGCCGGCCAGCTCGACGTGGAGCGCGTCGCCGGGATCGCGGTGGTCGCAGCCGCCCACTCCGATGGCTATGCGGCCACCGGCCGTCTCCTCGGGCTGCTGGCCGCGCTACCTGCCCCCACCAAGGCAGGAGAACGCTTCTGGTCGGACCTGTGGAGGTCGTCGGGCACCGCGTACCTGCTGCCCGCCAACATCAAGGCTCCGGTGCTGCGTTCCCTGGCAGGAGAAGGAACCGCCCTGGCCCGGCAGATCCTCTCGGCCGTCGATGAGATGACCGCGCCCCAGCGCGTCGCGGCCGGGGAGGTGATCGGTCAAGCCCTCGTCGAGTCCGACCATCTGCCCGACGTCAAGACACAGGTCATCGGAGAACTGTGGCTCCGAGATATCGAGCTCACCGCCTGGCGCGTCCTGCACGCGGACCGCAGGTCGGACGATCCGGCTGGACGGAAAGCCTTCCTCGACGCCTGGAGGAGTGTCTGAGCGTCGACTCCTTCGAGCTCACGGCAGCCGCGCAGGACATGCGGCGCCCGTGCCCGACGACGCTTGCAGCGACTGAGGTCGGGAGGTTCGGGCCGAAGTCGCACCGGCCCCGGTGCCCTCCACAGATCAGGGGCCGCGCAGCCATTGCTGCGCGGCCCCTGATCCTGCCGGCCGGCACGAGAGCAGGCGCCTTCGTCCGGGTGGGTGGCAGAACCCGCAGGGGCGGCGGCCACCTGGACGCGGCGTGCGCGATCTCTCGGCCAGGTCTGCGAGGTCAGGCCACGTTGATGTTCTCGGCCTGCGGGCCCTTCTGGCCCTGGGTGACGTCGAACGTCACGGCCTGGCCCTCCTGGAGCTCACGAAAGCCGGTGGAGTTGATCGCGGAGTAGTGCGCGAAGACATCCGGGCCGCCGCCATCCTGCGCGATGAAGCCGAAGCCCTTCTCCGCGTTGAACCACTTCACAGTTCCCGTAGCCATGTCTCATGCCTTCCAGTCGATGAACGCCTCCCACTCCTTGTGGCAGACGGAGGTGATCGCCCTGGTCCCTGCGGCACAGCACAGCAAAACGCCCACACCGAAGGCGTGGGCAAGAGGGAATTCCGAACCACGACAGCTGACGCAGACGCTACACGCCAACACCCCGCGTCACCACAGGAAATGATCAACCGCACACCGAGCCCGTGCGTACGGCGCCCACCGACGCTGACGGGCACGCTCGCCTCATGCTGCTGCCGTTGGGCTCGCTGATTCGGCGGCGCGGCGGTATTCGGCGTTGAGGCGCTGGGCTTCCTCGAGCTGGTCTTCAAGGATGACGATCCGGCAGGCGGCCTCGATGGGGGTCTCGTGGTCGACGAGTTCCCGGGCGCGGGCGGCAACGCGCAACTGGTAGCGGGAGTAGCGGCGATGTCCGCCTGCGGAGCGCAGCGGGGTGATGAGGCGGTGTTCGCCGATGGCCCGGAGTAAGCCCTGTGTGGTGCCGAGCAGTTCGGCGGCCCGGCCCATGGTGTTCGCGGGGTAGTCGTCGTCATCGAATCGGCCGAACGTGTCGTCTGCTGTCATTGCACCGCTCTGTGGAACGCGTGGAGGGGCCCTGGCGCCGTACTGGCACCAGGGCCCCGAAGGAACTGCGGCAGGGCAGCGGTGACGGGAACCGGCTGCACGCAGTGTGGGCCCGACCGGCGTACCGGTCGGGCCCACACTGCTGTTCAGGTGTCGGCTCGTGTCTGTTTACCCCGTCAGACCGTGACGGGGGTGCCGAGCATCGCGGAGGCGTGCTGCATCGGGCTGAGACTGCCCAGGGGCGCGGCCTTGGGAACGGCGCGGCAGGTGAAGCCGAGCTGAGCCATGGCCCGCAGGACTTCGGCGGAGCTGAAGTCACGGCGGTCCTGGCGCGTGACGACCTGGCCGACCTGCTTCACGGGGTAGTGGCGGCGGCCGATGATCACCGATTCGCCGGTGACCGGTTCGGGCTTGATGCCCTTCATCGATTCCAGCACGCCGCCCTTGGTGAGCTCGAAGGGGAAGCGGGCGATGACGCAGCGCATGTGGCCTCACAGAGAGAAGAGGGGGAGAACGGTCCGACCAGGGGCCAGGTGTTTCAGCGGGAGAGGGCGAGGACGCCCAGGGCGCTGCCTTGCTCGTCGACCACCGGCAGGACACCGAGCCGACGGGTGCGCATCGCGTGCTCGGCTTCGGCCATCGTGGTCACGGGTGAGGCGAACGAACCGTGGTCGCCGAGGATGTCGCGCAGGCGGACCCGGTCCGTGTAGTCGGAGCTGTCACGGACCGCGGCGAGTT
Source organism: Streptomyces luteogriseus (assembly GCF_014205055.1). Taxonomy (NCBI): domain Bacteria; kingdom Bacillati; phylum Actinomycetota; class Actinomycetes; order Kitasatosporales; family Streptomycetaceae; genus Streptomyces; species Streptomyces luteogriseus. The sequence continues at coordinate 7,973,555 of NZ_JACHMS010000001.1, read as the reverse complement.
CGGTACGGGTGACCAGGCCGGTGCACTGGCCGTCCTGGTCGCAGACGACCAGTCGGCCCGTGCGTGCGGCGGCCATGACGGCCAGCGCCACCTCCACGCTCATGTCGTCACAGACCTGGGGTCCGGCCGCGTCCATGACCTCCGCCGCCGTCCTGTGCATGGGGTCGGCGTCCGCCGAACGGGGCTGCGTCTGAACCAGCGTCAAAGGGTGCCTCCTGCAGAGATGGGCCGGCTTCCTGATCACGAAAGTTCTAGGCCACCGTGCCGAAGCCGGACTGGCGTACGGGGGTGCGCCTGGTCGCCGAGGCGGGGCGGCGGCGGCCTCGGGACGTGGCGCTGCGCTTGGGGCGTTCGACCACCGGTGCGGTGATGACGACCGGGATACCGGACGGGGCCTGAGCTCCGGTAATCCGGTTCAGGGCCTCGTCGCCCGAGCGGATCTGGGTGGTCTGCGGCCGGATTCCGGCGGCCGACATCAGACGGACCATGCCTCGGCGCTGGTTCGGCGTGACCAGGGTGACGACGCTGCCGGACTCGCCGGCGCGGGCGGTACGGCCGCCGCGGTGGAGGTAGTCCTTGTGATCGGTCGGCGGATCGACGTTGACGACCAGGTCGAGGTTGTCGACGTGGATGCCGCGCGCCGCGACATTGGTCGCCACCAGCACGGTGACGTGACCCGTCTTGAACTGCGCCAGCGTGCGGGTGCGCTGGGGCTGCGACTTGCCGCCGTGCAGCGCGGCGGCCCGCACCCCGCTGTTGAGCAGGTCCTGGGTCAGCCGGTCGACGGCGTGCTTGGTGTCCAGGAACATGATCACGCGGCCGTCGCGGGCGGCGATCTCGGTGGTGGCGGCCTGCTTGTCTGCGCCGTGGACGTGCAGGACGTGGTGCTCCATCGTCGTGACCGCACCGGCCGACGGGTCGACGGAGTGCACGACGGGGTCGGTCAGGTAGCGGCGTACCAGAAGGTCGACGTTGCGGTCCAGGGTGGCGGAGAACAGCATCCGCTGCCCCTCCGGGCGCACCTGGTCGAGCAACGCGGTGACCTGGGGCATGAAGCCCATGTCGGCCATCTGGTCGGCCTCGTCCAGCACGGTGATGCCCACCTGGTTCAGCCGGCATTCGCCGCGGTCGATGAGGTCCTTGAGCCGGCCCGGGGTCGCGACGACGACCTCGGCCCCGCCGCGCAGCGCACTGGCCTGCCTGCCGATCGACATGCCGCCCACCACCGTGGCCAGCCGCAGCCGCACGGAGCGGGCGTACGGGGTCAGCGCGTCGGTCACCTGCTGCGCCAACTCACGCGTGGGTACGAGGATCAGCCCCAGCGGCTGGCGGGGCTCGGCACGCTGTCCGGCGGTGCGGGCGAGCAGGGCGAGGCCGAAGGCCAGCGTCTTGCCGGACCCGGTGCGGCCGCGGCCCAGTACGTCACGGCCCGCCAAGGAGTTCGGCAGCGTCGCTCCCTGGATCGGGAACGGCACGGTCACACCCTGCCTGCCGAGTTCGGCCAGCAGCTGCTCCGGCATGTCGAGCTCGGCGAAGCCCTCGACCGGGGGCAGCGCGGGGGTGATCGTCCTGGGTAGCGCGAACTCACCTCGCATCGCGGCGGGCCGACGGCCGAAACCGCCGGAGCGGACGGGGGCGCCGGTACGGCGCGGTGCCTGCGAGCCGTAGCCGCTGCCGCCCCTTCCGGCGCCGGCACGGCCGTCACGGGTGGGGGTGGGGCGGTCGCTCGTGTACGTGCGGTTCATGCGGAACCTTCCTCGATGTGGCACATATCAAGGAATTCCCGCTGCGATGAACGGCATGGAGAATTACAAGTATGGACCGGTGGCAAAAGAATGCAGATCTGGCCGGCGGATATATCCGTGGGCGCAGGTGCTGAAATGGGTGACGCGATTAGGACCTTGAGATCCGGGCGCCGGCTGCGGTGCAGCACCTCAGGATGCGTCCGCGTCCTGAGGGAGGAACCGCTTGTGGTGGTACTGCGGATTCCTCCGGGGGCGTCCCGCGGGTGAAAGCCGCTGCGGGATACGCATGCAGCTGGGGCCCGCACCCCGAAGGATGCGGGCCCCAGCTACGGATTGCGCGTGAGCGTCAGGCCGGAACGATGTTCTCGGCCGTCGGGCCCTTCTGGCCCTGCGCGATGTCGAAGTTCACCTTCTGGCCCTCGAGCAGCTCACGGAAGCCCTGCGCGGCAATGTTCGAGTAGTGGGCGAACACGTCGGCGCCGCCACCGTCCTGCTCGATGAAGCCGAAGCCCTTTTCCGCGTTGAACCACTTCACGGTACCAGCAGCCATGTCATATCTCCTTTGGGGCAGTGCATCGGCATCCGCACCGCGCGGACGCCGTGTCGCCGCGATGATTACCCCGCCCGGAAATGACCGGAAATACAAAAATGCTCCCGACCGGCAGAAGCCTGGTGGGGCACTTGAAGTTTCGGGAACCACAACTGCAACTGAGATAGACAGTAGCACGCCGGAGCGGCCCGTGTGCGGTGGATAATTCCACTCTGCTCTTCGCGGCAAAAACTCCCGCTGCCCGGCCCCCCAAAATCTGATCCCTGGGGAACAGATATTGATTCACTCGGAGTTTGACGTCTCAGGAAGAGTTGCCGACCGGCACGCTGCGCGACGGCCGGGGAAATGGCCGCTGCCGCCCAGGAAACGCAGTTGCGAGACTGTGGGATGACCACGCCGCAGCGGCTGCCGTTCCCGGTCCCAGTAGAAACGCGGTGGCCGGGAACGGCGCGGGTCTGGAGGTCAGGGCCTGGTCGACGGGGGGATGGCGGCCGATGACCTCGTCCAGGCCGGCGATCTCACGGAGCCGTAGCACCGATTCCTGGGCGCCGGTGATACGCAGCCATCCCTGATCGTCACTCGCGGCCTGGTGGGCGGCGACGAAGTCGCCTTGATGCCGCTGGAGTCCATGAAGGTCACGCCGCTGAGGTCCACCACAGTCCGCAGGGGCACCGCGCCGTCGTAGGACGGGAGGGCCTCGCTGAGCATGTCCTTGACGGCGTGGTCGATCTCGCCGCGCAGGGTGACCAACCGGATGCCGTCGACGGTGGTGTGGTCGATCGACAGATGGCCGGGCCGGGCTGCTCAGTGGGTGTCCGCCACCGTTTCCTCGACTGCGCTCGCTGATGGGACTCAAGGCCCCGGCGTGATAGTGCGCCGGTAGCCTGCGTCGACGCTACGGCGAACGCGAGTGCGCCACCGGGCGGTGGAATTCCTTACCGGTGTCCAGGCGGAGCACGGCCTGCCGGTGTCCGCTCGCGCGATGGACCTGACCCAGCTGGTGGTCAGCGAGCCGGTCACCAACGCCCGCAAGTACGCCCCTGGCCCCGCCTGATGGATCCACGCGTCATGGGCGCCGTCGTGGAAGTGGTCGTGTGGGACAGCGATCCCGTCCTGCCAGCGGGCGGGCCGCCGATGCGGACAGAGTCGGACAGCACGGGCTGGAGATCGTCATGGCCGTCGCCCAGGGCTTCGAGGCCCAGCGGGAGCCGGTCGGCAAACGCATCACCGCCCGCATAGCCCTACCCGACGACCCCGGCGGGGACATCACCGGACGCCGCCCCCAGTAACAGCCTGCGCTCCCGTCGGCCTCACCGCCTTCCCTGACGATCTGCCGTGAAGTGGGGCACCACAGGGGCGAATTCGGCGGGAAGCGGTCGGGGTGGGCACGGCGCCGGCGTGCGGGGTGGCGCCGCCGGCCGGGAGCGCCGCGAGCGACGCCGACTTCCCCCGCATACGCACACTGCCAGCGCCCGGTGCGTCGGGTGGCCGGTCCCTAGCTCCCCGTGTCGCCCCGTGGCAGGACCGCTTCGGCGAGCACCACCAAGCCACCGCCATCAGGCGTGTCGGTGACGGTGTGTCCGAGCTGTACCAGCAGCCCTGTTACCGCGGTCTGCACGATCATTCTCATGCTGTCGTTGCTCGCCGCACGGCCTGCCTGGTCACGGGCGAGCGCGGTGAACCCGTCCGAGGCCGTCCAGCTGACCAGCGCGCCCGCGGACACCTCGGTCACACGCAGCCCCGGAATCCCGCTGTCCGCCTCGCCCAGCACCTGAAAGCCGGCCTGGACCAGGCAAGAGCTCACCCGTGACACGAGCTCGGCCGGGGCGCAGTTCACGCCGGTCGCCTGCCCACGAGGAGCACGATCATGCCACCTTCCTCACAGGCGCCTGCGAGGAAGGTGGGAGGACGTGGTGGACCCCGGACGACGGCAACCGGCGGGTGGGCCACGGGGGCCGGCCGTACACGCTGACGGCTCCGTCCTGCGAACAGGAAGGGAGTCGTCCAGGTGTGTCCGGAAGAGTTGCGCCTTCAGTGGGTCGCGTGACGGTGCGAATGCCGGTTGCCGGTGATGAGGCGGCAGAGGGCGAGCAGAATGACGGAGCCGGCGATCGCGGCGATCCGGGTGGCGAGATCGATGAACCCGCCGATGGAGTCGACGCCGAAGATGACCTTGCCGAGCCGACCGCCGAGCAGACCGCCGACGATGCCGATGAGCATGGTGATGATGATGCCGCCGGGTCCTTGCCCGGCATCAAAGCCTTGGCGATGGCGCCAGCGAGCAGGCCGATGATGTTCCACGCGATGACGCCCCAATGAGCCGCACATGGCCGCTACTGTGCAGGTCAGCGACGTGTCATATCTGTACCGCCGGGAGACGAAGAACCTGGTGGTCACTCTCCGCGCGGCGCTTTTCGGATCGGAGACGAGCGGCAGTGCCGACAGACAGCGGCGACATCGGAATCGTGTGCAATCTCCACCAGACGGCAGTGTGAGCGACGCTGCCCTTCCGCAACGCCTGACTCGACCGACGGCCAGGTCAGCATCGGTCCGGGCGCCACCGAACCTGCAAACGCCTACACAAGCGCCGAAGCTGGGAAAAAGGAGCCACTCACCCCAGCCTGACGATGCGTCAGCAAAATCAGCATCAGGTCAGCAAGAATCCTGCCACAACCGCCCACAGAAAGCCGCACTGTGGAATCGCCAGCCGCGCCGGCCTGAGCCAGCCGGCTGTTCGGACGCCTTCCGGCAGGCAGGTCGCCTCCAACTGCCTCACGCACGGCATTCCCATCACCGACGTCGCCGAGTTGATGGGCCACAAGACCCTCGAGATCACCTTCCAGATCTACCGTCACCTAAAGCCCGGCTCCATCAGCACGCGTAGGCTGGGCCTGCCCGACGCCCGCGCCGTGGGCTCAGAACGCCGTGTAACCGCCGTCCACGGGCAGTACGGCACCGGTGACGTACGACGACTCCGGGCAGGCGAGGAAGAGAACGGCGTCGGCGACCTCCTCGGGCGTGGCGAGTCTGCGCAGCGGGATGGAGTCCTCCCTGAGGCGCTGATAGGCAGCGGGGTCGGGACGCCGCTGGAACGCGGCCTCGATGAGCGGCGTCATCGTCAGACCTGGCGCGACCACGTTGACGCGGATGTTGCGGGGCGCCCATTCGATGGCGGCGCCGCGGGCCAGCGCGATGAGCCCGCCCTTGGCGGCGGAGTACAGGGTCTGGTCCGGCATGCCGACCATGCCGAGGCGCGAGCTGACGCACACCATCGACGCTCCCTGCTCGGGAGCCAGCGGCATCAGGTGCTTCATGACCAGGAACGAACTCAGAAGGTTGCTGTGCAGCACGTCGCGTGCGGCGTCGTAGGTCATGTCCGTGAGCGGGCCGGACGCCTGGAGCCCATGGCAGAGGACGACCACTCCGACGTCCCCGAGGTGGTCCGCCGCTCGGGCGGCGAGCCGGGCGACGAAGTCCTCGTCGTTCAGGTCTCCCGCGAGGTAGAGCTCGTCCGGATGCTCTTCAGGCGGCTCGGACCGCCGCCCCGTGAGCAGGAGGTTGGCACCCTCGCGACGGAAGTGGGACGCGACCGCCTGACCGATCCCGCTCGACGCTCCGGTGATCACGGCATTGACGTTCTCAAGTCTCATCTTCATTCCCGTCAGACCACTACCTGGCCGCGGCCCGCGACAACCTCCGGGCGCAGGAGATCGGCGAGCCGCCCGGCGGGCAACAGGCCCTTCTCCAGGACGAGTTCGGCAACCCCCCGGCCGGTGGCCAGGGCTTCCTTGGCGATGTCGGTGGCCGCCGTGTACCCGATGTGCGGGTTCAGGGCGGTGACCAGCCCGATGGAGTTCTCCACGCTCCGCCGCAGTGCCTCGGTGTTGGCGGTGATGCCGTCCACGCAACGGTCGGCGAGCGTCAGGCACGCGGCCCGCAGGTGCGTGATGGACTCCGACAGCGAGTGCAGGATGACCGGCTCGAAGGCGTTGAGCTGGAGCTGTCCGGCCTCGGCGGCCATGGTGATGGCGACGTCGTTGCCGATCACCTCGAAGGCGACCTGGTTGACGACCTCGGGAATCACCGGGTTCACCTTGCCCGGCATGATCGACGAACCGGCCTGCACCGGCGGCAGGTTGATCTCACCGAGACCCGCACGCGGCCCGGACGACAGCAGCCGCAGGTCGTTGCAGCTTTTGGACAGCTTCACGGCGATCCGCTTGAGCACACCCGACATCTGCACGAACGCCCCGCAGTCCTGCGTCGCCTCCACCAGATTCGCCGCGGTGACCAAGGGCAGTCCGGTGATGTCGGAAAGGTGACGGCGGGCCGATTCGGCATACCCGGCAGGGGCGTTCAGCCCCGTGCCGATCGCCGTGGCACCCAGGTTGATCTCATGGATCAACTCCACCGCCTCGGCAAGACGGGACCGGTCCTCGTCGATCATGACCGCGAACGCCGAGAACTCCTGGCCGAGCGTCATCGGCACCGCGTCCTGCAACTGCGTACGGCCCATCTTGAGCACGTCGCGGAACTCGACGGCCTTGCGGGCGAAGGTGTTCTGGAGCACTGCCATCGCCTTGAGCAGGCCGTGCACCGCGAACACCGTCGCGATCTTCACCGCGGTCGGGTAGACGTCGTTCGTCGACTGACCAAGATTGACATCCTCGTTGGGGTGCAGGTACCGGTACTCGCCCTTGGCATGGCCCAGCAACTCCAGCGCCCGGTTCGCGATGACCTCGTTGGCGTTCATGTTCGTCGAGGTGCCGGCACCACCCTGGATGACGTCCACGACGAACTGCTCGTGCAGCTTGCCGGAACGGATCTCCCGGCACGCGGCGACGATCGCCGCCGCCTTCGCCGGCTCCAGCAGCCCGAGCTCCTCGTTCGCGAGAGCGGCTGCCTCCTTCACGGCCGCGAGGGCATCGATGAGGTGCGGGTAGGCTGAGATGGGCGTCCCGGTGATGGGGAAGTTCTCGGTCGCGCGCAGGGTGTGGACACCCCAGTACGCGTCGCCGGGAACGTCCCGGTCACCGAGCAGGTCGTGCTCGATGCGGGTCACGCTGTTCATGAGGCTGGAGGCCTTGTCTCGGGAGGCGGGGTGGGGGCCTTCCGCGTCACCGCGCGCAAGGCCCCCGTGGTGTCACCGGCGTCGGTACCTGCTCAGAGCAGACGGTCCTTCGCCTTGTAGTAGGCGCCGCCGAACGGCAGGAACCAGGGAGTGCCGTTGTAGAAGGGGACGGGCACCTTCGGGAAGCCGAAGCCGCGCATCGGATTGGCCTCGGGATTGCCGTCCATCATCTCGGCGACCGCGCGGCCCATGTAGGTGGCCATCTGGACGCCATGTCCGCAGTAACCCATGGAGTAGTACAGGCCGTTGACCTCGCCCGCGTGCGGAATGCGGTCCCAGGAGAAGCCGACCATGCCGCCCCACACGTAGTCGATGCGCACCCCCGCCAGCTGCGGGAAGATCTCGGTCATCTCCCGCTTGAGGATGTCACCGCTCTTGATGTCGGAGGCCGGGTTGGACGGGGCGAAGCGGGCCCGGCCGCCGAAGGCGAGGCGGTTGTCCGGGGTGAGGCGGATGTAGTTGCCGACATTCTTCTGGGCGACCAGCAGGCGGCCGTTGGGGATGAGCTCCTTGGCGCGCGCCTCCCCCAGCGGCTCGGTGACGATGATGAAGCTGCCGACGTTGATCAGCCGCTTGCGGAACCACGGCATCGACTGGTCGGTGTAGGCATCCGTCGCCGCCATGACCTGCTTGGCACGGATGGTGCCGTGCATGGTCTCCACCATGAAGCCGCCGCCAGGGAGGCGGGTGAGGCCGGTGGCGGCGTTGCGCTCGTGGATCTCGGCGCCGGCACGCTCGGCGGCGTCTGCCAGGCCGACGACGAACTTGCCCACGTGTATGGCAGCGCCGAGCGGGTCGAGCAGGGCGCCGTGGTAGTAGTCCGTGCCCAGCTCGGCGCGCAGCTCGCTCTTGCTCAGGACGACCGTCTCGTGGCCGAAGTTCTCGGCCAGGTCGCGCTGCTTGGCCTGCAGGCCCTCGAAGTGCTGGGGCTTGCAGATCGCGCCGAGGCGCCCGGCACGGTGGAAGTCGCAGTCGATCTTCTCCCTGACCGCAATCTCCTCGACGACGTCCACAGCGTCGCGGAACGCGTCGTAGAGCTCGCGGGCGCGCTCCTGCCCGTAGCGCTTGCGGGCCTGGGCCGGGCTGATGGTGATGCCGGGATTGCAGTGGCTGCCGTTGCGGCCGGAGGCGCCCGAACCGACCTGGTCCTTCTCGACGAGGATGACCCGGGCACCTTTGCGGGCGGCGTGGTAAGCGGTGGACAGGCCGGTGAGGCCGCCGCCGATCACGACCACATCCGCCTCGTCGGGCAGGTCCTTCCCGGAACGGTCGGGCAGGGCGGGGGCAGTGTCCATCCAGTAGGGGATCTGCTTCATGGCGTGCGTCCTCTGTCTTCTCGGTCTGTTTCGCCGGTGCGCCGTCGGTCAGCAGCCGAGCAGCTTCGGCAGGCCCGACAGGTCGGGCAGCTCGTCGTACGGCTGGTAGTCGGCGCTGCCCTTGCGGCCGTAGCGGTTGATCCACACCCGGCGCTTCAGGCCCAGGTCGCGGGTCGGGATGTGGTCGTACTCCCAGCCCTGCGCGACGTGGATGACCTGCGACGGCTCGACACCCATGGTCCGGAAGGCATGCTTGAAGGTCTGGCGGTCCGGCTTGTAGGCACCGGCCTGCTGGGCGGTGATGACGTAGTCGAAATCGACGCCGATGTTCTTGACGTTCCGCGCGATCAGGTTGTCGTCGGAGTTGGAGATGATGGCGATCTCGTACTTGGTCTTCAGCTGCCGCAGGGCCGCGGGGACCTCCGGCCAGGGGCCGAAAGTGGGGACGGCGTCCACGAGGGCCTCCCCGTCGGTCTCGCGGTACTCCAGGCCGTGCAGGCGCATGGCGTTGCGCAGGCTGGAGTGCAGGACCTCGTGGTAGGGGCGGTAGGCCTCCAGGACGGCCTGGAAGCGCATGACGCGGAAGTCGTCGAGGAACTCGTCGACGTCCAGGTTGTCCAGATCGAGCCGGTCCTCGAGGACCTTCAGGGTCGTGGGGCCGAGCTCGAAGTTGATCAGGGTCGCATAGGCGTCGAAGGTGACGATCTCTCGCATGGTGTCCAGCCTTGGTCTCTCGCGGTTTTTCAGAGGGGGTGGGGGCTTCAGACGACGCGTCCGCCGGGGGCGACGATCGCGTCGAGTACGGCCAGGTCGGCCGGGCTCGGTATCCAGTCGGCCGCCGCCGCGTTGGCGGTGACCTGTTCGGGTGTCATGGCTCCGCAGATGACGGAGCCGACGGCGGGGAGGCCCGCCAGTGCGCCGACCGCGACCTGGAGGAGGGTCAGGCCGCGTTCGGCGCCGTACTCGGTGAGCGCCTCGACCTTGTCGAGGGCCGCATCGGTGAGCCAGCCCTGCCGCCAGGACAGCCGGCTGTCGGGCGGGGGCTCTTCGCCGCGCCGGTACTTGCCGCTGAGCAGGCCGTTGGCCAGCGGGTAGTACGGCAGCAGACCTACGCCGTGGCGCAGGCAGGCGGGGATCAGGTCCTGCTCCACTCCGCGGTCGAGCAGGTGGTAACGGTTCTGAGTGGACACGAAGGCGTCCGTGACCTGTTCCGCCGGGAGGTTGGAGCAGCCGACATACCGGATCTTGCCCTCGTGGACCAGTTCCTGGAGCGCGGCGACCGTCTCCTCCAGCGGCGTGACACCGTCCGGCTCGTGGTACTGGTACAGGTCGATCCGGTCGGTGCCGAGCCGGCTCAGTGACGCCTCCACCGCGTAGCGGATGTAGGCGCGGGATCCGCGCGGTCCGTACAGGTCTGCCTCCCGGCTCATCTCCATGCCGAACTTGGTGGCCAGCACCACGTGGTCACGGCTGCCCTTGAGCGCGGCCCCGAGGAGCCGTTCGCCGTCGCCGCGGGAGCCGCCCCGTTCGCCGGACCCGCCGTACATGTCGGCGGTGTCGAACAGGGTGATCCCCTCGTCGAGCGCGGCGTGGACGACGGCCTTGGTGCCCTCCTCGTCGAGACGGGCGCCGAAGTTGTTGCCGCCCACGCCGACGACCGAGACGGTCGGACCGCGCTCTCCGAGCGTCCGGTATCTCATGACCGGTTCCCGAACCCGATGCAGACGTTCTTGGTCTGCAGGTAGCTGGCCAGGCCTTCGAGACCCTTCTCCCGGCCCCAGCCGCTGTGCTTGTAGCCGCCGAAGGGCAGTTCGACGCCGGTGCCGACGCCGGTGGCGTTGACATAGACCTGGCCGGCCCGGATGCCCTCGGCCATCCGCATGGCCTTGTCGATGTCCCGGGTCCACACGTACGAGGCCAGGCCGAACGGGCTGTCGTTGGCGATCTCCAGGGCCTCGCCCGCGTCGTCGAACTCGATGACCGTGACGACGGGGCCGAAGATCTCCTCGCGGGCGCACCGGGCCTGGTTGTCGAGGCCGGTGAGGACGGTCGGCTGGACGTAGTAGCCGTCAGCCAGTTCGGGGTCGGCGGGGGCGCCTCCGCCGGCCCGTGCCACGGCGCCTTCCTCGCGGGCCAGTTCCAGGTAGCCGAGGACCCGGTCCCGCTGCCGTGCGGCGACGAGAGGGCCGACGTCCGGGTCGCTGAGACCGGGGCCGATGCTGAGGGAGGCGGCGTGCGCGACGAGCTTGTCCAGGAACTCCTCGGCGCCGCGCTGGAGGAGCAGCCGGGTACCGGCCGAGCAGGTCTGCCCGGCGTTGCCGAACGCGGAGGCGGCGACCGCGCCGAGCGCCAGGTCGAAGTCGGCGTCGGCGAAGACGACGACCGGGGACTTGCCGCCCAGTTCGGTGACCGAGGGCACCACGTTGGCGGCGGCGGCCTGGGCGACCTTGATGCCGGTCGGTACCGAGCCGGTGAAGGTGACCTGGTCGATGTCCGGGTGGCCGGCGAGGGCGGCACCGGTCTCGCCGTCACCGGGGACGACGTTCAGCACGCCCGGCGGAAGACCGCACTCCAGGGCGATCCTGCCGATCTCCAGCGGGGTGAGCGGTGCCTCGGGGGACGGCTTGAGGACGACCGTGCAGCCGGCGGCCAGCGCCGGGGCGGAGCCGCGCGCGGTGTTCTGCAGGGGGTAGTTGAACGGGATGATGTGGCCGGAGACACCGACCGGCTCGCGGACGGTGTAGTCGATCAGGCCGGGGCCGAGCGGGATCGTCGAACCGCCGAGCTTGTCGGCGACGCCCGCGTAGAACTCGAAGTAGCGGGCGGCCGCTTCGACGTCGGCCTTCGCCTGGCGAAGCGGCTTGCCGACGTCCTGGCTCTCCAGGCGGGCGAGCCGTTCGCCCTGGTAGCGGATCGCCTCCGCGATGCGGAACAGGATCCGGCCCCGGTCGGCGGCCCGCATCCGGGCCCACTCGGGAGCGGTGAAGGCCGCGCGCGCGGCGGCCACCGCCTGGTCCACGTCCGCCTTGCCGGCCAGCGCCACCTGGGCGATGGCCGTGTCGTTCGACGGGTCGAGGACGGTGAAGGAGCGTCCGTCGGCGGCCGGGACCTGCTTGCCGTCGATCAGCAGCTCGGTCAGTTGCAGTCCGGTCGGTGGCAGTTCGCCGCTCATGGCTGGATCTCCCCCAGCACCTCGCCGAAGATGACGACCTCGTCGCCCGGGCGGACCGTGCGGATCCGGCGGACCCAGAGCACGATGCCGTCCTGCGGCGCGGTGACCTCTTCCAGCGTGGTGCCGTAGTGGTCGGTGATGGTGGCGATCAGGTCGCCTTCCTTGCAGGTCTCCCCCGGCTCGGCGCAGGCGACGAAGAAGCCGCCGGAGGCGGACCGGGCGAAGGTGCCGGAGACCGTGGTGTAGGTGTCCCGCAGCTGCGCCGCGCCGTCGATCAGGCCGAGGCTGCGCAGGATGTTGCGGATCGAGTTCATGTGGTGCTCGACGTTGGTCTCGCGGTAGGTGGCGCCGCCGCACTCGATGGTGATGGCGGGCTTGCCGGCCTCGAGGACGGGATGGCGGACCGTGCCGCCCCACTTGCCGCCCTTCCAGACCAGCTCGTGCCCGGCGGCCAGCGCCAGGTCCGTCGCGAGGTCCTCGTAGCCGCCCTGGAGGATGACGAGCGGGGCGATCTCGCCGTAGGCGCCGCCGGTGTGCAGGTCGACCACGGCGTCGACGGCCGGCACGACCTGCTCGACGAAGGTGGCGGCCAGACGCTGCGAGTACGAGCCCTCCGCGTCGCCCGGGAAGATCCGGTTGAGGTTGAGGTGGTCGATGCCGCTGGCGCGGGCGGCCGCCTCGAACGCCGGGGTGTTCAGGCAGGGGATACCGACGACGGTACCGCGCAGCGTGGCCGGGTCGATCTCGGCGAGCACGCGGCGGATGGCCTCCTGGCCGTCGTACTCGTCGCCGTGCACGCCCGCGTCCACGCACAGGACGGGGCCGTCCTGGACGCCGTTGACGACGATCAACGGTATGCCGAGCTCCACGCCGTAGCTGCTGGTGCCGACGGGGATGAGGCCATGAGCACGCTCACCCGGAGCGACGGTCAGCGGACCGATGGAGTACATGTGGTTCCTTCCCAATACGTGGATCAGATGCGGGACGAGGCCTCGGCGAGGACGCCCGCGATGATCGCGGCGATACGGTCGAGGACGGCGCGGTCGCTGATCAGCGGGGGCGCGATCTGAACCAGCGGCGCGGAGCGGTTGTAGACGCGGGCCAGCAGTCCGGCCTCGCGCAGTCGGCGCGGGATCAGGTCGGCGATCAGCTCGGTTCGGGCCTTGGCGCTGAAAGCGCCGTCGTCGAGGTCGCCGACGAGTTCGCAGGAGTAGAAGAAGCCGGTGCCGCGGACGTCGCCGACGATCGGCAGGTCCTTGAGGGCACCCATGCGCCTGGCCAGGTCGCCCTGGAGACCGCGGACGTTGTCCAGGACGCGGTCCCGCTCCATGATCTCCAGGTTGCGCAGGGCGATGGCCGTGCTCAGCGGGTGTCCGGCGAAGGTGTAGCCGTGGTTGAGGACCGCGCCGGGCCGGTTGATGACCTCGGTGATCCTGGTGCCGACCAGGGTCGCGCCCAGGGGGGCGTACCCGGCGGTGATGCCCTTGGCGACGGTGACCATGTCCGGGCGGGCCCCGTAGAGGTCGCCGCCGAACCACTCCCCCACCCGGCCGAAGGCCGTGATGACCTCGTCGGCGACGAGCAGGAAGCCGTACCGGTCGGCCAGCGCCCGCAACCCCTGCCAGTACCCCTGGGGCGGGGTGATGCAGCCGCCCCGGTTCTGCACCGGCTCGGCGATGAGCATCGCGACGGTCTCGGGCCCCTCGGTGAGGATCGTCGCCTCCAGCTCGGCGAGCAGCCAGGCCGTGTACACCTCGTCGTCGGCGAACTCCGGTGCGAGACCGAAGCGGTTGGTGTTCGAGACGAACCGGGTGTCGATCGCCGGCGGACCGTACGGCTCCGTCAGGCCGGGGTCGTCGGTGAGCGAGAGCGCTCCGACGGTCAGGCCGTGGTAGGCGCCGCGCCGGGCGATCGCCTTGGTGCGGCCGGGCTCGCCGCGCAGGGCGTGGTAGCGGCGGGCTATCTTCCAGGCGGTCTCGACGGCTTCTGCGCCGCCGCTCGAGAAGAAGGTGTGCTCGATGTCGACGGGGGCGATCCTGGACAGCCGCTCGGCGAGTTCGATGGCCGAGGGGTGCGCGGATCCGGTCCACAGCGGGCTGTAGCACAGCTCGCGCAGCTGCCGTGCGGCAGCCTCGGCGAACTCGGGGCCGTAGGAGTAACCGAGTTGGCAGCAGTAGAGCCCCGACAGGCCGTCGATGTAGCGCCTGCCGTCCGCGTCGTCGATGTACGGGCCCTCCCCTCGCTGGACGACGAGGAGGTCTTCGCCCTCGTCGCCGAGCGATCCGTTGGCGGTCATGTGCAGCAGCAGGTGCCGCTGAGCGGTGGCCGCGGTCAACTGAGCGGCGGCGGTGGTCATACGGCCTCGCCTCCCGGGTTGGCGACGCCGACGGTGTTCTCGACCGAGAGCAGGGAGTCCTGCCGTCCGGAGCCGAGCCAGCGCACCAGGGCCACCAGGCCGAGCGCGAGGATGGCGAAGGCGATGAGGATCGCGCTGACGGCGGTCACGCTGGGGTCGATCTCGAAGGTGAGGGAGTTGTAGACCTGGACGGGAAGGGTGACGGTGTCGACGGAGGAGAGGAACTGGGAGATGTAGAACTCGTCGAAGCTGGTGATGAAGGAGAAGATCGCTGCCGCGATCATGCCGGGTGCCGCGAGCGGGAAGGTGATCTTCCGGGCGATGGTGAGACGCCCGGCGCCCATGCTGGCGGCGGCGTCCTCCAGGCGCTCGTCGATGCCGCGCAGGGTCGCGATCAGGATCAGCACCGCGATCGGTGCGGCCAGCACCGTGTGACCCAGCGCGATCGCGATGGGGCTGCCCAGCATCGCGGCCGGCTCGAAGAACAGGAACAGCCCGAGCGCGGTGACGATCTGCGGAATGACCAGCGGCCCCAGGACCAGGGCGAACACCGCGGAGCGCAGCGGCAGTTCACTACGGACCAGGCCGGTCGCCGCGGTCACTCCGATGATGAGGGAGAACACGGTGCTCAGGGCAGCGACCAGTGCGGACAGGGACAGTGCGGCGGGCCATTTGCTGCCGTCGGCGAACAGGGCCTTGTACCAGTTCAGCGTCCATGCCTCGGGTGGGAAGGAGGCGAAGGCGTTGTTGCTGAAGGAGGTGACGAGGATGACGACGATCGGCAGCGCCAAAAACAACAGGATCACGGTGGCGACCGCGGTGAGGGCGATGCGGCCGGCGAGGGTCTTGCGCAGTTCCATCATCACGCGCTCCTCTTCTTACGGCTGGCACCCAGCGAGGTGACGACCTTCACCAGCAGCAGTCCGGCCAGGGTGAGGACCAGCAGGATCACGCCCTGGGCGGCCGCCCCGTTCCACTGGTTCTCCTTGGTGACCTGCTGGTTGATGAGGGTGGCGATCATCGTCTGGTTCGGTCCGCCCATCAGGGCCGGGGTGATGTAGTAGCCCAGCGAGAGGATGAAGCTGAGCAGCCCGGCACTGGCCAGACCCGGGGCGACCAGCGGCAGATAGATACGCCGGAAGATGGTCACCTTGCCCGCGCCCATACTCGACGCGGCCGCCAGCAGCCGCCGGTCCACCCCGCGCATCACCCCATACAGCAGCAGCACCGTGTAGGGGAGCATCATCGAGGTGGTGCCGATGACCACACCCAACTCGTTGTAGAGCAGCTGGAACGGCGCTCCGGGGACCGACATGGCGGTCAGGGTCTCGTTCACCAGGCCCTTGTCACCGAGCATGATGATCCAGCCGTAGGTGCGCACCAGCGCGGAGACGAAGTGCGGGACGACCACGACCAGCATCGCCAAGCCGGCCAGGATGGGCTTGAGCCGGGTGATGGCCTGGGCCAGAACGAACCCGAACACCAGGCTCAGCACGGCTGTTTCGGCGGAGATCCGCAGCGTGGTGAACAGCACCGACAGATTGACCCCGGTGAGGGCGTCGGCGTACCAGTGCAGCGTGAAGGAGCCGTCGGCGTCCTTCAGGCTCAGCAGCAGCGTGGAGAAGATCGGGTAGACGAACAGCACCAGCAGATACACGACAACGGGAAGCGCGTACAGGATCCCGACCCGCGTCCGGCGCGAAGCCAGCAGCTTGCGCGGACGAGCCGGAGCCCCCGCGGTGAGGGTGGCAGCCATGACTCACCCCGCCTCTTCGTCGATGGAGAAGAGGTTGACGTCCTCGGGATCCGCACTGATCCCGACCCGCTCGCCGGCCACGGGGCCCCGGCCGGCGGGGACTTCCAGGCGCAGCAGCGGCCCGTCACCACCGTCGATCCGCACCCCGGCGCGCACCAGCGTGCCCACGTAAGTGGCGGTCTCCACCGTGCCGGTACAGAACCCGTCATCGGTGCCACAGGCCCGCAACCGACCCGGCTGCACAGCGACCTTCACCTCAGTGCCGGAGGCCAGCTGGTGGCGGCGCGCCTTCAACAGAGTGCCGGACTGGGTAAGACGGACCAGGGTGTGCTCGCCGTCGTGCTGCTCGATACGCCCGGGCAGGAAGTTCGCCGCGCCGAGGAAGTCCGCCACGAACGGCGTCCTCGGCCGCTCGAACAGCTCGCGGGGGGTGTCGAACTGCTCGATCAGACCGTTGCGCATCACCGCGATACGGTCCGACATCACCAGCGCCTCTTCCTGATCGTGCGTCACATAAATGACGGTCAGGCCGAGTTCCTGCTGGATCGTCTTGATCTCCACCTGGAGCTGGTCACGCAGCTTCTTGTCCAGAGCGCCCAGCGGCTCGTCCATGAGGATGACCGGCGGCCGGTAGACCAGCGCCCTGCACAACGCCACCCGCTGCTGCTGACCACCCGACAACTCACGCGGCTTACGGCCGCCGAACCCGGACAGACCCGCGATCTCCAGCGTCTCCCCGACCCGGCGGCGGATCTCGGCCTTGCCCACCCCGCGCAGCGTGAGCGGGAACGCGACGTTCTCCTGCACGGTCATGTGCGGGAAGAGCAGGTACTGCTGGAAGACGAAACCCAGGCCCCGCTTCTGCGGCGCCAGCCGCGTCACATCACGGTCCCCGACGGTGATGGTGCCGGAGTCCGGTTCGCAGAACCCGGCGATCATCATCAGCGTCGTGGTCTTGCCCGACCCCGAGGAACCCAGGAAGGTGACGAACTCCCCCGCCGCGATCTCCATCGACGCCTCGTCGACAGCCACGACATCGCCGTAAGTCTTACGCAGGGCCACTACCGACAGCGATTTGCCGGTCGCGATGGCCGGCTTGTCGCCGGCCACCTTCACCGACGGTGCCGCGATACCGAATTCAGCCACGAGCCCACTCCAACCAGCGCTTGGTGACGGCCGATTCGTTCTTCAGCCACCAGCCGATGTCCGTGTCGAAACCCTTGTCGTAGTACTCCGGCGCACCCGCCAGCGCGGATCGCTCCTCGTTGGTGAGCTTCGCGTAAGCCAGCGGGGACGACGGGTTCGACGGGAACGCCTTCGCCAGGGCCGCCTGGCTCTCAGCCCGCAGCGAGAAGTCCATCAGCTGGTAGGCGGCGTCCACATTCGCCGCGTCCTTGGCGATGGCATAGCCCTGGAACTGCCGTCGCATACCGTTGAGCTGCCGGGTGACCGGGACACCCTGCTTCTCCAGATCGGCGAGCCGGCCGTCCCAGACGGTGGACATCGTCACTTCCTGGCGGCTGAGCAGGACACCGGGGAGCGGGCCGCTGTCCCAGAACTTCTTGATGTCGCCCCGCAGCCGCGTCAGCACCTTGAAGGCCCGGTCCACATCCAGCGGATACAGCTTGTCCATCGGCACGCCGTCGGCCAGCAGCGCGAACTCCAACTCAGGCAGGTCACCGTCCGGGTTGCACATCGAACGGCCGCCCTTGAACGCCTTGGTGTCCCAGAAGTCCGCCCACGACTCCGGCTTCCTGCCCCCGAACGCGTCCGTGCGATATGCCATACAGGCGCCGTAGAAGCTGCTGCCGACGGCATGGTCGGTGATCTGGTTCTCGGGGATCTTCGCGCTCTTCACGCTCTTGATCCGGTCGAGGTCCAGCGCCTCCAGCGCGTCCTGCTTCACGTACTTGGTGTGCGACATCATCGAGTTGTTGATGAGGTCACACTGCGGCCGACCCTGCTTGATCTGGGCCAGCAGCGGGGCGTCGTCCAGGTTCAGCACCTTCACCTGGATACCGGTCTCCTGCGTGAACGGCGTGTAGATCGCCTTCTGCAGAGCCGCACCATAGGAACCGCCACTGTCACGGACGACCACCGTCTTGCCGCCCTTGCCTCCGCCGGCCGAGGCGCGGCTGGTGCCGGTACCGCAGGCGGAGAGGGTGGTCGCGGCGGCGACACCCGCAGTGACCCCGCCTATTCCTCGCAGGAACAGTCTGCGGTCTATTCGGGCATCTTTCATCGTGTGCCTCCTGGGTGGTACTGGCCGTGGGAAGGGGAGCGGCTGGGGACGTGGATTGGGGGGCGGCTGGAAGGGGGGTCTAGGGGCGGGGTTCCGCCTCGTCTGATCCGGCGCCCAGACCGGGGGCCCGGAAGGTGTCGGCCCGCGCGGCCGTGTCGGGGTCCCACGGGACGGCCAGGGCGGCCAGTTCCTTGCCGGGGGCGACGGTGAGGCCGTGCATGCCGTAGAAGATCCGGCCGTCGGCCGGGGCGTGGACGGTGTGCTCGGTGCCGTCGGTCGGGTCGATGATGCGGCCGAGGAGGTCGCCCTCGGCGACTTCGCCGATGACGTCGGCGTCGAAGGAGAACTCCGGGTACCACAGGCCGGTGGCCTCGGCGGTGACGCCGCCGGACCAGACCCACTCGCGGATCGGTTCCGGAGCGGAGCCGTCCTGGTCGAGGACGCCGAGATGGCGAAGTGCCTTCAGTAGCCCGTCGACACGGCGGAGGGCGGTGGCCTCGTCCCGCCGGCCAAGCTGGCCCACCTCGACGAGGACCGCCGAGATGTTCCGGCGAGCGGCGGCCGCGTGGCTGTTGCCGCCCTCGGGCGTCAGCCCGAGGATGACGTCCTGAATGCCGAAGGAGCCTGCCAGTTCGGCCGTTGCCTTGTCCAGGTCGGGGTCACCGGTGCGGCGGTAGCCGACGAAGTCCCGCAGGACCTGGTCGATGCCGCCGCAGTGCAGGTCGATGTAGACGTCGGCGCCGTCGACGAGGTGGTCGAAGAGCCAGGCGGCCAGCCGCTCGGTGGGGCCGCCGGCCGGGTCACCGGGGAAGACACGGTTGAGGTTCACGCCGTCGACCGGGGAGACGTTGAGCCGGCCCTGGTACACGGCGGGAGGGTTGGCGACCGGACAGACGATCACCTGCCCGCTCACCTCTCCGGGCTCCAGCAGGTCTGCCAGGCGCGCGGCGGCTTCGATGGGCGTGAACTCGCCGCCGTGCACACCGGCGGTGATGACGACGCGGGGACCCGGGCGGACTCCGTTGACCAGGATCACCGGGATGTCCGCGGTGAGGGTGCCGAGATCGACCGGGACGGTGCCGCGGGCCTTGGTGCCGGGCCGGGCCGCCAGAGAGCCGACGGAAAGGGGGGTGTCCTGCATGGTCATGCCTCCGTACGGCCGACGGTGGAGAGGAAGCCGATGGGCTGGGGCGAGGCGCCGTCCAGCGCGAGGTCCGCGGCGATGTCGCCGAAGGCGGGCGAGAGTTTGAAGCCGTGGCCTGAGAAGCCGGCGAGGAGGATGACGTTCTCGGCGCCGGGCAGGGGGCCGACCAGGGGGCGGCTGCTCTCGGTGTAGCCCTCCATGTAGACGGAGAGGCGAGTGGGGTCCGGGTACAGGTCGGGCAGGTAACGCCCGATCAGCTCGGAGAAGATCTCCAGCTCTTCGGGCCGCACGGTGCGGTCCAGCTGGTTGGGGTCGTCGGCGAGCCGGTGCAGCGCGCGGGAGAGTCCGAGCTTGACCGAGATGCCGTCCGGGGAGGGCAGGCCGTAGCAGTGGGTGGGGGCGGTGCGGATGAACGCCGGGCGCTCCTCGCCGAACCAGGCGTCGGGGGCGGTGGGCACGTACCATGCGCTGACGAGGCGACGGACCTCCACCTCCCACGGCAGGTCGGGCAGCAGGTCGTTGACCCAGGGGCCGGGCGTGACGACGGCGGTGTCGAAGCGCTCGCTGCCGGCGTCGGTGCGGATCTCCACGCCGCCCTCGACGGGGACGATCTCGCGGACCGTGGTGTAGCGGTGGATCACGGCGCCCAGCTGCTCGGCGCGGCGGGCGGCGGTCTGGATCGTCAGCTCCGGGCGGATGAACCCGGCGCGGCGGTCGAGCACGGCCGCGTCGCCCTCCTCGATGCGGTACTGCGGGAACCGCTTGGCGAGCGCCTCGGCGTCCAGCACCTCGTGGTCGAGGTCGTGGTCGGCTATGGACTGCAGGACGGTGGCCATCTGCTGGTGGTCGGTCGGCCCCATGAGCAGGCATCCGGTCAGCCGGCGCAGCTCGCGGCCGGTCTCCTGCTGGAGCTGCTCCCACAGGGCGTCGGCGTGCTTGAGGAGCGGGACGTAGCGGGAGTCCTCGAAGTGCGCGCTGCGGAAGATCCGGGTCTCACCGCCGGCCGCGCTGCGGTCGTGGCCGGGAGCGTAGCGGTCGTATCCGACGACCTCGGCGCCGCGGGCCGCCAGCCGCCAGGCGGCCTGGCTGCCCATCGTTCCGACGCCGATCACCGCGACGCGCTTCCTGGCAGCTGACACAGGGCTTTCCTTTCGTAACGCCGAGGCGCATGCTGAGCCTTCGACGTGAGGATTGTTCGATTCGAGATGGTTTGGGCGGGAGCCAGGTCCCCCATGTGGACCTGCGGCTCACAACCGCCGCGTCTCGCAGTCCGGCTCACTTCCGGGGGATCTCTCCGAGACCGTGCCACTATGTGGAATACCGTGCTAGAATCTGGCACAGAGAATGACAGCGGCTTCAGCGGGGAGTCAAGAGGGTGTCCAGCAGAAATTTCGAGGATTAACAGGGGGAAACCGGATGGAAATGAAGAGCGTCACCAGGTCGCTTCGAATCCTGGAGGCGGTCGCCCAGCATCAGCCCGTGACCGTGGGGGAGTTGACGAAGATCTTCGGGCTGCCGAAGTCCACCGTGCAGCGCACGCTGGTCTCACTGGCGGAGGCCGGCTGGCTGCGAGCGAACCGAAAAGACACCACCCGCTGGGAGATCGGCGCCCGCGTCCTGGCCGTACGGCCCGCCGCACTGCAGGGCTCCAGTCTGTTCGCCGCCGCCCGTGAGCCTATGGTTCGCCTTCGGGACGCGGTGAACGAGACCATCCACCTGTCGGTGCCCGACGCCCTGCAGTGCATGGTCGTGGTGGACCGCGTCGACTGCGACCACCCGGTACGCACCTTCCACACGATCGGCGACACCTCACCTCTGCACGCCACAGCCGTCGGGCGCGCCGCACTCGCGCACCTTCCGAGGCGGGACGTCGAAGACCTCATCGAGGCCGGGCTGGAGCGGTTCAGCGACACGACGCCCGGGGACCCCGACGAGCTGCGCGCCGAGCTGGACCGAATCCGCACCGACGGCTACGCGGTCAACCGCAACCAGTTCCGTCCGGGCGTCTGCGCCGTCGCCGCCGCCGTGCTCGACGAGGACGGCACCCCGCTGGCGGCCGTGGCCGTCTCCATGCCCGAGGCGCGCTACGACGAGGAACAGGTGCCCAAGTGGGGCCGCCTCGTCGCGGACACCGCCGCGGAGATCTCACAGCGCCGCCTGGGCGCCTGAACGGCGGACGACGACCCGTACCGCAAGCCGTCGACCCGAGGGCCGGCCTCGCATGCCGACGTGTGCGAGGCCGGCCCTCGGTCATGTGTCACGGCAGCCACCGCTCTGCGCCCGGCCGGGGGAAGGCCGGACGCAGAGCGGCCGCACCACGCGGCTCGGCAGGCCTGGGTCAGGGCCCTGCCGCTGCCCACCGCCGCGGGATATCGGGACCCCTGCACACCGCAAGGCCGGTCCACTGATCTACCGAACCCCGGCCGTGTACCACATTGTGGCATGCTATGCTGCATTCCGGCACAGATCATGACCGGTGACTCCTTGCTGGAGTCGCGAAGTGAGAACCAGGATCCACGGGCCTGAGGGGGCATCTAATGGAAATGAAGAGCGTCACCAGGTCACTGCGGGTTCTGGAGGCGGTCGCCCGACACCAACCCGTGACCGTCGGAGAGCTGACGAAGATCTTCGGGCTGCCGAAGTCCACCGTGCAGCGCACCTTGGTCACCCTCAACGAGGCAGGCTGGCTGCGGGCGAATCGCAAGGACACCACCCGCTGGGAGATCGGCGCCCGCGTCCTGGCCGTACGACCGACCGCACTGCAGGGCTCCAGCCTGTTCGCCGCCGCCCGTGAACCCATGATCCGGCTCCGTGACGCCGTGAACGAGACCATCCACCTGTCGGTGCCCGACGCCCTGCAAGGCATGGTCGTCGTCGACCGCGTCGACTGCGACCACGCCGTACGCACCTTCCACGCCATCGGCGACACCTCGCCCCTGCACGCCACCGCCGCCGGGCACGCCGTCCTGGCCCATCTGAGGAAGTCCGAGATAGCAGAGGTCACCGCGGAGACGCTGGAGGGCTACGGCGAGGAGACCATCACCGACCCGGGGCAGCTGCGCGCGGAACTCGGCCGCGTGAGAGAGCGTGGCTACGCCGTCAACCACAACCAGTACCTGCACGGCATCTGCGCCATCGCGGCACCCGTGCTCGACGCTGAGGACACACCGCTGGCCGCCGTGGCCGTCTCCCTGCCCGACTCCCGCTTCGAGCCCGGCCGGCTACCCGAGCTGGGCCGGCTGGTCGCCGAGACGGCGGCGGAGATCACCGCCCGGCACCTGGCCTGACGCGGGTCC
This sequence comes from Streptomyces luteogriseus, assembly GCF_014205055.1. Lineage (NCBI taxonomy): Bacteria > Bacillati > Actinomycetota > Actinomycetes > Kitasatosporales > Streptomycetaceae > Streptomyces > Streptomyces luteogriseus. The sequence continues at coordinate 7,950,847 of NZ_JACHMS010000001.1, read as the reverse complement.
CGGCTCCGCGGGCGTCGCGGGTCGGGCGTCGCGCCTTCGGGCGTCGGCGTCACTTCACGATCACGTAGATCTTGCGCACCGTCTCGATCGTCTTCCAGACACCGACGAAGCCCGGCTTCATGACAAAGCTGTCGCCCGCCTTGTAGACCACCGGCTCGCCGCCTTCCGGCGTGAGTTCCGCGACGCCGGCGAGGATGTGGCAGAACTCGAAGGTCTCTCCCTTGATCGAGCGCGTCTCGCCTGGCGTCGCTTCCCAGACTCCCGTATGGATCATTTCGCCGCGGGCGATGTCCTGGGGCCAGGTCAGGAACGCGGGGTCGCCGGAGACCAGACGTTCCGGGAGCGGGCCGGACTCGTGCGGCGCGAACGAGGGGTTGGTGTCGATGGTCTTCAGGAACGACATGTTCTTTCTTTCCTTGGAGTCGAGAAATCATGACCGCCGTCAGCTCACGGGCACCGCGAGGTACTGGTACTCCAGGAACTCGTCGATCCCCACCCGGCCGCCCTCGCGGCCCAGCCCGGACTGCTTGACGCCGCCGAACGGCGCGGCCGGGTTGGACACGAGGCCCGTGTTCAGCCCCACCATGCCCACCTCCAGCCGCTCGCTCACCCGCAGTGCGCGGTCGAGGCCCTCGGTGAAGACGTAACCGACCAGGCCCCAGGGGGTGTCGTTGGCCCGGCGGATCACCTCGTCCTCGTCGTCGAACGTGAGGATCGCGGCGACCGGGCCGAAGATCTCCGTGTCCATCAGACGGCTGCCGGGATCGACGTCGGCCAGCACGGTCGGCGGGTAGAAACAGCCGGGGCCTTCGGGGGTACGGCCGCCCACGAGCACCTGCGCCCCGCGCTCCACCGCGTCGGCGACGAGCTCCTCCACCTTGGCGCGTCCCCGCCGGTCGATCAGCGGGCCGACGTCGACGCCGTCGCGGGTGCCCGGACCGACGACCAGCGCGCCCATCCGCTCGGCAAGACGCCGCCCGAACTCCTGCGCCACCGAGCGGTGCACGAAGAAGCGGTTGGCGGCCGTGCACGCCTCCCCCATGTTGCGCATCTTCGCGACCATCGCGCCGTCCACGGCCTTGTCCAGGTCGGCGTCCTCGAAGACGACGAACGGCGCGTTGCCGCCCAGTTCCATCGAGGTCCGTACGACCGCCTCCGCGCTCTGGGCGAGCAGCAACTGTCCGACGGCCGTGGAGCCGGTGAAGGAGAGCTTGCGAATCCGCCCGCCGCGCAGGAGCGGTTCGCACACCTCCCCCGCACGGGAGGTGGTGACGACGTTCAGCACGCCGTCCGGCAGCCCGGCCTCCTTGAGGATCGCGGCGAGGGCAAGGCTGGAGAGAGGGGTCTGCGGGGCCGGCTTGAGCACCATCGTGCAGCCGGCGGCGACCGCCGGGCCGATCTTGCGGGTGCCCATGGCCAGCGGGAAGTTCCACGGGGTGATCAGCAGGCAGGGGCCGACCGGGCGGCGGGAGAGCAGCATGCGGTTGCGGCCGTCCGGCAGGGTGGTGAGTCCCCCGTCGATACGGACGGCCTCCTCGGAGAACCAGCGGAAGAACTCGGCCGCGTACGCCACCTCTCCCCTGGCCTCGGCGAGCGGCTTTCCCATCTCGGCCGTCATCAGGTGGGCGAGCTCGTCGGTGCGCTCGAGGATGATCTCGTAGGCGCGGCGCAGGATCTCGCTGCGCACCCGGGGCGCCGTACGCGCCCAGGCCTCCTGCGCCTGCACGGCCGCTTCCTCGGCGAGCTTGGCGTCCTTCATGCCCGCGTCGGCGACATGGCAGAGGGCCTCGCCGGTCGCCGGGTCGTCGACGGGCATGGTGGCGCCGTCCGCGGCGTCCACCCAGGCACCGCCGATGAACAACTGCGTGGGCGTGTCGGTCATGAGTTCTCTCCTGGTTGTCCGGGCCGGTCGGCGGAGGGGTCGAGCAGTTCCGCGAGGTGCAGGGCGCGGATGCCCCGGTCTCCGGCGAGGTGGTCGATCTGGGTGGCGCAGCTGAAGCCGTCGGCCACGACGACGGCCGGGGTGCCCGGGTCGATGTCGTCGAGGCGTGGCTTGAGGGCGAGGTCGGCGACGGCCATCGAGGTGTCGTAATGCTGCTCCTCGAAGCCGAAGTTGCCAGCGAGTCCGCAGCAGCCCTCGGCCTCGTCAACCTTGCGTACGCCGAGGCGGCCGAGCAGGTCGCGGGGGTGGCGGCCCTTGAAGGTGGCGTACTCGTGGCAGTGGGTCTGCAGCACGACGTTGTCCGGCAGCTCCGGGGGCGTCCAGCCGGGTTCGGCGAGGTCGGTGAGGGCTCCGGAGAGGGTGTGGACACGGGCCGCGACACGCCGGGCGGCGTCGGTGCCGAGGAGTTCGGGCACGTCACGCTTGAGTGCCGCGGCGCAGCTGGGTTCGGTCACGACGATAGGCCGTTCGTCGCCGTTGTCGAGGCGGGCGACGGTGCGGGCCATGATGCGGCGCGCGAGGGACAGCTGTCCGGTGCTCACCCAGGTCAGGCCGCAGCACAGGTCGTCCTCGGCCGTGCAGGGGATGCCGGCGTCGGCAAGTACGCGGCTGGCGGCCCCGGCCACCTCGGGGCGGAAGGCGCGGGTGAAGCTGTCCACGAAAAGCAGCGTCTTCGCCGGTTCGCCGGTCCTCGACGCGCGGAGGGCACGGCGCAGCGCGCGGCGGGTGGCGAAGGCCGGGATCCGGCGCTTGGTGGTCACGCCGCCGAGGCGCGCGAGCAGCTTCCCGACGGGTCCGCGCAGCAGCGCGTTCAGCGGGCGGGCCGCGTACCCGACGAGCTTGGACGTGAGCGGCAGCCAGCCGAGGGAGTAGTGGGAGCGGGGTCTGAGCCTGCCCTTGTAGTGCTGGTGCAGGAACTCCGCCTTGTACGTGGCCATGTCGACGCCGACCGGGCAGTCGCTGGAGCAGGCCTTGCACGACAGGCACAGATCGAGTGCGTCGCGCACCTCGGTGGAGCGCCAGCCGTCGGTCACTGTCTCGCCGCGGACCATCTCCTGGAGCATGCGGGCCCGGCCGCGGGTGGAGTCGTTCTCCTCGCCCGTGGCCCGGTAACTGGGGCACATCACCCCGCCCGCATCGCTGCGGCAGCGGCCGACCCCGACACACCGGCGCACCGCACCGGCGAAGCCGTCCTCGTCGTGCGGGAAGCCGAACGTCGTGTCCATCAGAGGCAGTTCACGCAGCGCCAGGTCGGCGCCCAGTGGGGCGGGGTCGACGATGACGCCGGGGTTGAGCAGCCCCTCGGGGTCGAAGACCTGCTTGAACGCGGCGAACGCGGCGATCATCCGGTGGCTGTACATCACCTCAAGCAGCTCACCGCGGGCACGTCCGTCACCGTGCTCACCCGACAGCGTGCCGCCATGCTCCACGACCAGGGCGGCGGCCTCGGCGAGGAACTGCCGCATCACGGCCCGGCCGGCGTCGGTGACCATGTCGAAGTCGATGCGTACGTGCACACACCCGGCGCCGAAGTGCCCGTACAGCACACCGGTCAGGTCGTGCGCGGCCAGCAGCTTGCGGAACCCCCGCAGGTAGGCGGCCAGATTCTCCGGCGCGACGGCGGCGTCCTCCCACCCGGGCCAGGACTCCCCGCCGTCCACCAGCCGGGCCGCGAGCCCGGCCCCGTCCTCACGCACCCGCCACAGCGAGCGCCGCTCGGCGGGACTCTCCACGACCCGGCCACCGGTCAACCGCCCCTGCGCCTCGAGGGCTTCCAGCAACGCGTCCGCCCGTGCGTGCACCTCGGCCGGGTCGTCTCCTTCGAGTTCGACGTACAGCCAGGCGTGGCCTTCGGGCAGGCCGGTGACGGAGTCCGGTCCGCGGCGGGCGCGCATGGTCGCCACGATCGCCTCGTCCATGCCCTCGACCGCGCTGGGCGCGAAGCGCAGGATCTCCGGCACGTCCTCGGCCGCAGCGACCACGTCCTCGTAGCCGAGGGTGAGGAGGGTGGAGGCCTGTGCGGTCGCCACCAGACGGACCGTCGCGGCGGTGACGACCGCACAGGAACCTTCCGTGCCCACCAGCGCACGGGCCAGATCGAAGCCGTTCTCCGGCAGCAGATGGTGCAGCTGATAACCCGAGACCTGACGCGGGATACGCCCCAGCTCCGTCCGGATCAACGCCAGGTTCTCACCGACCAGGCGCTTGAGGTCCGCCTCCAGCCGGGCGACGAGAGCACCCTCGCGAGGGTCGACCGGATGCAGCCCCGTGTGATCGGCCACGGCCCGCACACCATCCGCCGTCACGATCTCCAGCGCGACCACATGCCCGCTGGTGCGCCCGTCACGCACCGACCGGTTCCCGCACGCATCGTTGCCGATCATCCCGCCCAGCGTGCATCGACTGTGCGACGACGGATCCGGACCGAAATCCAGACCATGCAAAGCGGTCGCGCTGCGCAGCGCGTCCAGCACCACCCCCGCCTCGACCCGTGCCGTGCGCGCCTCGACGTCGATGTCCAGGATCCGGTTCATGTACCGGGAGAAGTCCAGCACCACCCCCGGCCCGACGGCGTTGCCGGCCATGCTCGTGCCGCCGCCCCGGGCGGTGACCGGCACACCCGCCTCACGGCAGGCCCGCACAACGCCGACCACATCATCGACGGAACGCGGGAAGACCACCGCCCGCGGCGGCACACGGTAGTTGGACGCGTCATAGGCGTAGGGGCCGGTGGCCCCCGGGCCGGTCTCCACCCGCAGACCGGGCGCCAGCTCGGCGAGCCGGGCCGTGAGACCCGCCAGGTCGCGGGTGGCGGTGGTCATCGGCCCGACGCTCCCGACGTCCCGGCCTCGACCGCGTTCGCCCAGGCCTGGAGACCCTCGTCGACGCCCGCCTCGTCGATCACGAGCGCCGGGATCATGCGGACGACCTGGTTCCAGGCGCCGCACAGCAGCAGGAGCAGGCCCTCGTCGATGGCGGCGCGCTGGACGCGGGCGGCGGTCTCCGGGTCGGGGCTGCCGTCCTCGGTGACGAACTCGGTGGCGAGCATGAGACCGAGGCCGCGGACGTCGCCGATGCCCGGGGTGCGGTCGGCGACGGCCTCCAGGCCCTGGCGCAGCCGCTTGCCCATCGCCTCGGCGTTCTCGACGAGCTTCTCGTCGCGTACGACGTCCAGCGTCGCGCAGGCGGCGGCGCAGGCGACGGCGTTGGCGCCGTACGTGCCGCCCTGCGAGCCGGGCCACGCCTTGGTCATCAGTTCCTCGGAGGCGGCGATGCCGGAGAGAGGGAAGCCGCTGGCCAGGCCCTTTGCGGTGACGAGGATGTCGGGGGTGACGCCGAAGTGGTCGTGGCCCCAGAAGCGGCCGGTGCGGCCGACGCCGGTCTGCACCTCGTCGAGGATCAACAGGAAGCCGTGCCGGTCCGCCCGCTCGCGCAGGCCTTCCATGAAGGCACGGTTCGCGGGAACGTAGCCGCCCTCGCCGAGGACCGGCTCGACGATGATCGCCGCCGTGTCGGCCGGCGAGGAGATCGTCTGGAGGGTGTAGTCGAGTTCCCTCAGGGCGAAACGCGTCGCGGTCTCCTCGTCCCAGCCGTAGCGGTAGGCCGTCGGGAAGGGGGTGACGACCACGCCGCTCATCAGCGGGGAGAAGCCGGACCGGAAGCGGATGCCGGAGGTGGTCATGGAGGCCGCGGCGACGGTGCGGCCGTGGAAGCCACCGTGACAGACGACGACGTTCGGCCGGCCGGTGGCCTGGCGGGCCAGCCGCAGCGCCGACTCCACGGCCTCGCTGCCGGAGTTGGTGAAGAACAGGCTGTCCAGGCCGGCCGGCAGCACCTCGCCCAGCTTGTCGACGAGACGGCGCAGCGGCTGGTGCATGACGGTCGTGTACTGGCCGTGGATCAGCGTGCCCACCTGCTCCTGCGCCGCCGCCACGACCTTGGGGTGGCAGTGCCCGGTGCTGGTGACGCCGATGCCGGCGGTGAAGTCGAGGTAGCGGCGGCCGTCCTCGCCGTAGAGGTGGACGCCCTCGCCCCGGGCCGCCACGACGGGCGTGGCCTGGCGAAGGTGCGGCGACAGTGCGGTCATGATGTCTCCCGGCCGTACGACGAGGTGTGGTTGCTTGGCTCAGCTCCGGTGTCCGAGCATCCAAGCCGCGGCGACCGCCGACAACGCGTGATCTGTCCGGCCGGAACCCGTTGTTCGGACGTTGTGTCAACCGCCGCACCCCCCAGGCACCCCCTGTCCCACCCGTGGACTGCTCTTGCGCAGGTCAGCCCCGCTTGTCAGAGTGACCGGGCACGCAGGGAGGCATCGTGAACCAGCACCCCCCGACGGCCTGCCGTGACTCCGCCCCGGCCGGTCGCGCACCCACCCTCGCCGACGTCCTGGCCCTGCCCGTCCTGGCCGCCGGACAGCCTCAGGTCGTCACGGGACTGGCCCAGCTGGACCGGCCGGTGCGGTGGGTGCACATCACCGAGCTGACGGACCCGGCCTCCTTCCTCAAGGGCGGCGAGCTGGTCCTGACCACCGGTATGCCCCTGCCCGAGGACGCCGCGGGCGTCCGCCGGTACGTCGACGAACTCACCGAGGTGGGAGCGGCTGCCCTGATCATCGAACTCGTACGGCGCTATCACCGGCCGCCCGATGCCCTCGTGCAGGCCTGCCGGGCCCGGGGACTCCCCCTGGTCACCCTCGCCCGGGACGTCAACTTCCTGGAGGTCACCCAGGTCGTGCACGCGCTGATCCTCGGCAACCAGGCCGACGCGATGCGGCGGACGCAGCGGATCCACGAGGCGTTCACCGCTCTGACGTTGCGCGGGGCCGGGCCGGAGGACGTGGTGCGCGCGGCGGCGGAGATGAGCGGCCGCACGGTCGTGCTGGAGAACCTGGTGCACCAGGCGCTGATCTGCGAGCCCTCGGGGAGCACGGTGGAGGAGGCGCTCGGGGACTGGGAGCGGCGCTCCCGTGCGGCCGAGCCCGGCGGCGACCGTACCGAGGTGGGCGGCCCGGAGGGCTGGCTCACCGCTCCCGTCTCCTACCAGGGCGAACGCTGGGGGCGTCTGGCCATGCTGCCCGCCGACGGGCCGGTCTTCGGCCCGGAGCACGTCACCGTCCTGGAGCGGACGGCGATGGCCCTGACCGTGGCCCGGCTCATCCACTCCACGCCGTGGGAGCACACGGCCCACCGCACCGTCCTGCGGGAGCTGGCGGAGCAGCGCCACCACTCCGCCGAGGACGTCCGGGCCCGCTGCGCCGCGCTGGGATTGCCCACGGAGGCAGGTGTCTTCCTGGCGATCCTCGTGGATCCGGGCCCCGGCGCGGAGGGGAGCGAGGCGGAGACGCGGCTGCACCGGGAGCTGAGGTCGGCCGGGATTCCGGCCCTGGTCGGCGAGCTCTCCCCCGGCCGCCTCGGCGTGCTGCTGGCCCTGCGTCCCGCCCAGCCCTGGCGTCCCGTGGCCGAACGGCTGAGCCGCACCGCGCTGGCTCTGGCCCCCGAGGCGATCATCGGCGTCGGCTCGGAGGTGGCGGACCTCGCCGACACCGCACGTTCCTTCCGGGAGGCGGCCCGGGTCATAGAGGCCACCCCGCCCGGACAGCCCCTCCCCGCGGACCGTTCCTTCCACGAGCTGCCGGACATCGACCTGCGCCGGCTGCTGTACGCGCTGCGCGAGGACACCCGGATCCAGGACTACACGGAACGGCGGCTGAGCCGGCTCGTCGACCACGACACCCGGCACGGCACCGACCTGCTGACGACCCTGGGCCACTACCTCGACGCCGCCGGCAACAAGACGACGGCGGCCCGTCGCGGCGGTCTGTCCAGGGAGACCATGTACCAGCGCCTGCGCACCATCGAACGCCTCCTCGACACCGACCTCGAATCCGGCGACCGCCGTACCGAACTGCACGTGGCGCTCACGGTGTTGCGGGTTCTGCGCGGTGGCCAGGGGCGGTGACGAGGCGAGGATCAGGTGTCGAAGTCCACCGTCAGCTCCTCCGACACCGGGAACGACTGGCAGGTGAGGACGTAGCCGGCGTCGACCTCGGACGGTTCGAGGGCGAAGTTGCGGCGCATGTCGGCCTTGCCGTCGGTGACCTGGGCGCGGCAGGTGCCGCAGACACCGCCCTTGCAGGCGAAGGGCAGGTCGGGGCGGGTCTGTTGCGCCCCTTCCAGGATGGTGCGGTCGCGGGGCAGCGGGGACGTGGTGGAGCGGCCGTCGAGGGTGACGGTGACCTGGCTGACCGGGCCGGTGGGGCCGGTCTCGGCGTGGTGGACCTCGCGGACGGGCTCGTCGTCGGCGTAGAAGAGTTCCTGGTGGACGCGGTCGGCGGGCACGTCGAGGCCGGTGAGGACCTGCTGGGCGGCGCGGACCATGCCGTGCGGGCCGCACAGCCACCAGTGGTCGGCGGACTCCACGTCGACCAGGGCGTCGACGAGGGCGGAGAGCCGCTCGGCGTCGAGGCGGCCGGAGAGCACCTCTGCTTCGCGGGGCTCGCGCGAGAGGACATGGGCGAGCTGGAACCGCGTCGGGTAGAGGTCCTTCAGGTCGGCGAGATCGTCGGCGAACATCACCGTGCCGGTGCGGCGGTTGCCGTAGAGGAGGGTGACGCGCGAGCGGGGGTCGGCGGCCAGGACGGACTCGGTGATGGAGACCATGGGGGTGATTCCGGAGCCGGCGGCGATGAGGACGTGGTGGCCGTGAGTGGTGAGGTCGGGGGTGAAGGCGCCGGTGGGTGCCATCACCTCGACGGTGTCGCCGGGGCGTACGTCGTGCACCAGCCAGGAGGAGAAGAGGCCGCCCGGCACGACCCGAACGCCGATGCGCGGTGCCGTGCCGGCGGGGGCGCAGATCGAGTAGGAGCGGCGCTCGTCCCGGCCGTCGATGTCGCGGCGCAGGGTGAGGGACTGGCCGGGGGCGAAGGTGAACTCCTCGGCCAGTTCGGCCGGGATGTCGAAGCTCACGGCTGCCGCGTCCTCGCACAGCGGCTGCACTGCGGCGACCCGCAGGGGGTGGAAGACCGGACGTCGGCGGGCACGCGGGCGGGCCGCCGGGGTGGGGGCCGGCTCCATCAGGTCCTCCATCAGATCTCCTTGACGTACTCGAACGGCTCGCGGCAGGCGAGGCAGCGCCACAGGGACTTGCAGGAGGTGGCGCCGAAGCGGGAGGTCTCCTCGGTGTCGGGGTGACCGCAGCGGGGGCAGGGCACGGAGCGGCGGGCCGGCGACAGGACGAGCGGGACCGGGCCGGCGGCGCGCGCGGGCGCGGCGCCGGGCGGGGCGATGCCGTGCTCGGCGAGCTTGCGGCGGCCGTCCGCCGTGATCCAGTCGGTGCTCCAGGGCGGGTCGAGGACCGTGCGGATCTCGACGCGCTCGTACCCCGCCTCGCGCAGCCGCGCGGCCACGCCGGCGCGCATCTCGGCCATCGCCGGGCAGCCCGAGTAGGTCGGGGTCAGGCTCGCGACCACGGTGCCGTCCGGGGCCAGGCTCACCTCGCGCAGTACGCCGAGGTCGGCCAGGGTGAGCATGGGCAGTTCGGGGTCGGGCACCTGCTCGGCGATGTGCCGGGCCCGTCGCTCGTCGAGGAGTGCCGTCACCATGTCGCCTCCGGGTGGGCGCGGGCCACGCCCTGCAACTCGGCGAGCAGCGGGGCGAGATGCTCGGTGTGCTCCCCGGCGCGGCCGGAGCCGGGCAGCGGGCGGTAGACGGGCATGGGGAGCCCGGCGGCCTCGGTGACCTGGCGCAGCACGGCGACGACCTCGTCCCGGACGTCGTACGCCGTGAACAGCTCGCCCAGGTAGGGCGCGACCTGCTCCTGTGCCCTGCGCATCCGGCGGTGCGACTCCTCGGTGCCGTCGCCGAGGCGCACGGCCCACTCGGCCGCGTACTGGCGGTGGTAGGTCAGCTCCTTCACGCCCTTGGCGGCGATGGCCGCGAGCACCGGGTCGCGGTGTGCGGTGAGCCGCTCGAAGTGCGCGAGGCGCCAGCTGGCGAACACCAGCAGCCGCACGACGGAGAACGCGAAGTCGCCGTTGGGCAGTTCGGCCAGGCGTACGTTGCGGAAGGCGGCGGCGTCGCGGAAGTAGGCGAAGGCGTCCTCGTCGCGGCCGGTGCCGTCTGCCTGGCCCGCGCGGGAGTAGAGCAGACGGGCCTGGCCGAGCAGGTCGAGACCGATGTTGGCCAGCGCCACCTCCTCCTCCAGCTCGGGGGCGCGGGTGGTCCACTCGGCGAGCCGCTGGGCGCAGACCAGGGCGTCGTCGGCCAGGGTGACGCAGAGGGCGGCCAGTTCACCGGCGTCCACGGCGTCGGGCACGGCGGTGTCGACGCCGTGCAGGGGGTCCTCGAAGCCGGTGCCGTAGGCCCAGCGGGTGTCGTCCTCGTGTCCCTCGGCGAGGGTCATGTAGACGTGGTCGTCGCTCATGCCCTCTCCTTCAGATGTGCGGGACGTCGTCGGGGATGTCGTAGAAGGTCGGGTGCCGGTAGACCTTGTCGGCGCTGGGCTCGAAGAACGGGTCCTTCTCGTCGCGGGTCGAGGCGGCGATGTGCTCCGAGCGCACGACCCAGATGGACACGCCCTCGTTGCGCCGGGTGTACAGGTCGCGGGCGTGGGTGAGGGCCATGCGGTCGTCGGCGGCGTGCAGCGATCCCACGTGGACGTGGTTCAGGCCGCGCTTGCCGCGTACGAACACCTCGTACAGCGGCCAGTCCTGCTTGTCGGCGGTCATGCCACCGCTCCCTTCCGCTCGCGGGCCGCCTGCTTGGCGGCGTGGGCGGTGGCCGCCTCGCGCACCCAGGCGCCCTCCTCGTGGGCCGTGCGGCGCCGTTCCATCCGCTGGTCGTTGCACGGGCCGTCGCCCTTGATGACCCGCATCAGCTCGTCCCAGTCGGGCGTGCCGAAGTCGTGGTGGCCCCGCTCCTCGTTCCAGCGCAGCTCCGGGTCGGGGAGCGTCACGCCGAGCTTCCCGGCCTGCGGGACGGTCATGTCGACGAAGCGCTGCCGCAGTTCGTCGTTGCTGTGCCGCTTGATCTTCCAGGCCATGGACTGCGCGGAGTTGGGTGAGGCGTCGTCGGGCGGCCCGAACATCATCAGTGACGGCCACCACCAGCGGTTCACGGCGTCCTGCACCATCTCGCGCTGTTCCGGGGTGCCGCGCATCATCGTCATCAGCAGCTCGTAACCCTGTCGCTGGTGGAACGACTCCTCCTTGCAGATCCGCACCATGGCGCGCGCGTACGGCCCGTAGGAGGAGCGGCACAACGGCACCTGGTTGCAGATCGCGGCGCCGTCCACGAACCAGCCGATCACCCCGACGTCCGCGAAGCTCAGCGTCGGGTAGTTGAAGATCGACGAGTACTTCTGGCGGCCCTCGATGAGGCGCTCGGTCAGGTCCGCGCGGTCGGCGCCCAGCGTCTCCGCCGCCGAGTACAGGTACAACCCGTGCCCGGCCTCGTCCTGGACCTTGGCGAAGAGAATGGCCTTGCGGCGCAGCGACGGCGCGCGGGTGATCCACTCGCCCTCCGGCTGCATGCCGATGATCTCCGAGTGCGCGTGCTGCGCGATCTGCCGGATCAGTGTCTTCCGGTAACCCTCCGGCATCCAGTCGCGCGGCTCGATGCGCTGGTCCCGCGCGATCGTCGCGTCGAAGTGCTGCTGGAGATCCGGCTCGCCGCCGTCCGTCCCCGCGGGGCTGGAGCGTGTCGTATCCATCCGTCCCACTTCCCAACCGACCATTCGTTCGGTACATCGTAGGACACGCCGGCGCGCCTTGGTAAGACCCCTCGGGCAAGTCCTGGACCCTTGACAGGCCTCGAAGCGGCTCGATTACATGGCAACGCCAGCTAACCGAATGTTCGGTCGGCCCATGAGGTGGTGCGAGAAGTGACCCATACCGCTGACGCGACGCCGCCCGCGGAGGCGATGTTCGCCGCGGACGAGGCCTCCCGCGGGCTCGGGATCGAGCTGCGGGAACAGGGCGAAGGGACCGCCACGCTGCGGATGACCGTGACCCCGGCCATGGTGAACGGCCACGGGATCGTCCACGGCGGCTATGTCTTCCTGCTCGCCGACAGCGCTTTCGCCTGCGCCTGCAACAGCCACGGCCCGGTGACCGTCGCGGCGGGCGCCGACATCACCTTCGTGGCCCCCTCGTACGAGGGCGACGAACTCGTGGCCCGGGCCGAGGAGCGCACCCGCTACGGGCGCAGCGGTCTCTACGACGTGACGGTCCGGCGGGGCGACGAGGTGATCGCGGAGTTCCGGGGCCGCAGCCGGAGCATCAGGAGCACGAGGCCGGAGGAGTGCTAGATGACCAGCGAGACGACGACCTCCGGGGCCACGAGGCCCGGGAGGCAGCGGCGCGGCGAGCCCCTCCCCCACGATCTGCTCGACGACACGGAGCGCCTGACGCGCGAGCAGTTGCGGGAGCTCCAGCTCGACCGCCTGCGCCGGAGCCTGCGGCACGCCTACGAGAACGTGGAGACGTACCGGAAGAAGTTCGACGCGGCCGGGGTGTCCCCCGACGACTGCCGCTCGCTGGAGGACCTGTCCCGGTTCCCCTTCACCACGAAGGCCGACCTCCGGGACACCTACCCCTTCGGCATGTTCGCCGTCCCCATGGACCGGGTGCGGCGCGTGCACGCCTCCAGCGGCACCACCGGCCGCCCGACGGTGGTCGGCTACACGGAGAACGACCTGTCGATGTGGGCGGACCTCGTGGCCCGCTCGATCCGCGCCGCCGGCGGGCGTCCGGGCCACAAGGTGCACATCTCCTACGGGTACGGGCTGTTCACCGGCGGTCTCGGCGCGCACTACGGCGCCGAGCGCGCCGGCTGCCTGGTGATCCCGGCCTCCGGTGGCATGACCGCGCGCCAGGTGCAGATCATCCAGGACTTCCGGCCCGAGATCATCATGGTCACCCCGTCCTACATGCTCACCCTGCTCGACGAGTTCGAGCGCCAGGGCCTCGACCCACGCGCGAGCAGTCTGCGCGTGGGCATCTTCGGTGCCGAGCCGTGGACGGAGGAGATGCGCCGCGAGATCGAGGAGCGGACGGACATCCACGCCGTCGACATATACGGCCTGTCCGAGGTGATCGGGCCGGGTGTCGCCCAGGAATGCGTGGAGACCAAGGACGGGCTGCACGTCTGGGAGGACCACTTCTACCCCGAGGTGGTCGATCCGATCACGGGTGAGGTGCTGCCCGAGGGCGAGGAGGGCGAGCTGGTCTTCACGTCCCTGACCAAGGAGGCCCTGCCGGTCGTCCGCTACCGGACCCGCGATCTGACCCGGCTGCTGCCCGGCACGGCCCGCCCCGCGTTCCGCCGCATCGAGAAGATCACCGGCCGCTGCGACGACATGATCATCCTGCGCGGGGTGAACGTCTTCCCCAGCCAGATCGAGGAGATCGTGCTGCGCACGCCCGGCGTAGCCCCGCACTTCCAGATCCAGCTGACCCGGCGCGGCCGCATGGACCACATGACCGTCCGCGTCGAGACCCGCCCGGGTACCGGCCCCGAGCAGCGCGAAGCCGCGGCCGGGACGATCGCGAAGGCCGTCAAGGACGGCATCGGCATCACCGCCGAGGTGACGATCGTCGAACCGGAGACCCTGGAGCGCTCCCTCGGCAAACTCCGCCGGGTCAAGGACCTGCGCGAGGCGTGACCCGGACCGGCCGCGGCGGCTGTCAAGGGCAGCACTTCGCCTCGGACACCGGGGCGAGGACGCTCGCCCCGGGGGTCGCCGCAGCCACGTCCGCGCCTGTGGGGCGTGCGGCCGGCTTGCGGATGAGGAGCAGGGCCGCGTCGTCGTGCAGCCGGCCGCCCACATGTGCCAGCAGTTCGTCGTGGAGCGCGCCCAGGGTGTGGGACGGCTCGTGGGAGACGTGCCGTTCCAGGCCCTCGGCCAGGGGGTAGAAGGCGCGGCCGCCGTCGCGGGCCTCGGTCACACCGTCGGTGTAGAGCAGCAGTTGGTCGCCGTCGGCGAAGGGGAGCACCTGGAGCCCCGGGGGGTGGCCCGTGAGGGCGCGCAGTCCGAGGGGCGGGGCCGGGCGTGCGGGCTCGACCGTGCTGATGGCCCCGGAGGCGCTCACCAGCAGCGGGGGGTTGTGCCCGCAGTTCACCACCTCAAGATGCCCGGCCCTCGGGTATCCGGCGACGACGGCGGTGACGAAGTCGTCGTGGCCGAGGTTGCGGGCGAGGCTCCGCTCGATCCTGTCGACGACGGCGAGGAGGTCGGCTTCGTCGTGGGCGGCCTCACGGAACACACCGAGCACCAGCGCCGCGGTCCCGACGGCGGGCAGTCCCTTGCCGCGCACGTCGCCGACGATCAGCCGCACCCCGTGCGGGGTGGGTATCAGCGCGTACAGGTCACCGCCGATACGGGCCTCCGCCGCCGCGGCACTGTAGCGCACGGCCACCTGGAACGGCCCCACGGTCGACGGCACCGGCCTGAGCAGCGCGTGCTGGGCGGTCTCCGCGACCGAGCGGACGGCGGCGAGCACCCGTTCCCGGCGTCCGCGCAGGGCGCTGGCCAGGCCGCTCGCGAGGGTGACGGCGACCAGGGCCGACAGTACGGCGGTCAGTTCCCGGGCCGGTACGCCGTCCCGGATCCCGAGTGCCAGGCCGAGCGCCGCGGCGAGGAAGCCGACACAGAGGACCCCGCGCGGCCCGTTGGTCGTGGCGGCCAGGGCGGGCCCGGCCGCCAGCAGGGGCAGCCAGATCATCCCGGCTCCGCCGGCGAGGTCGGCGGACACGACGAGGGCGATGACCAGGACGGGCAGGACGGGTGTTCCGACGGCCAGCCGTGCGACGGCGCGCCTGCGGGCCGAAGTCCCGGCACCGGCCACCCGGCTCCTGAACGGCCGTACCGGCCGGTGGTCGACGCCATGGTTACGGGCTTGGCTCATGTCTGGGTCCGCAGTCCTCACCTGTGCCGGCGCACATCCCGGAAATGTCTGACTTATACAGAAAACGGGGTGAGAGTGGTCCCCGGCAAGAAGCGGATTTTCAGATAGTGAGCGAGAGGCTCCGGGTCACGCGGCTCGCGGTCGGGAGCAGCCGCTCGCGGATCTCCGGAAGCCGGGAGAGCCGGTTCGACGGCAGCGAGACACCGAGGGAGCCGAGCGTGTCCCCACTGTAGACCGGGACGGCGACGCAGACCGTGCCCAGGGCGTACTCCTCCAGGTCCGTGATGGCCGGGGCCATGGGCGGGGCCTCCAGCCGCTGGAGGAGTACCGGGAGGCTGGTGATGGTCCGCGGGGTGAGGTCGGCGAGGTGGTGGCGGGAGAGGTACTCCTGGCGGGCCTCTTCGTCCAGCTCCCGCAGGACGGACTTGCCCAGCGCGGTGGCGTGTCCCGCGTCCTCGAAGCCCACCCAGAGATCGACGCGGGGGATGCCGGGGCCGTCGACGATCTCGGCGACCCGGATCTCGCCCTCCTCGTAGAAGGTGAGGTAGGCGGCCGTCGCGAGTTCGTCGCGCAGCGCGGCGAGGGTGGGCCGGACGCGGCTGAGCAGTGCCTGCGCCCGCCCCGTGGACTGCAGGGTCTGGAGTTTGTCGCCGAGGACGAAGCCGCCGTCGTCCAGTTTCCGCACGTACCCGTCGTGCACCAGGGTGCGCAGCAGGTGATAGGCGGTGGCCAGGGGCAGGCTGGTTTCACGTGCCAGCTGCTTGGCCGGTGCGCCGTTCTCGTGCGCGCTCACCGCCTCCAGCAGGCGCATGGCCCGCTGGACGGAGTTGATCAGCGTGGGGCCGGGGCCGTCTTGCGCACCCATACGAACAGCGTGCGTCAGGCGCACGGCCCAGGCAAGGGAGAATGCGGGCGGGCGCTGCCGCGGGCGAGGCGCGGCTGGACAGGCAGTACCCGCACAGCGGGCCGTTGGCGGGGGGCCCGGGCCGCTGGCGTGCCGCGCGGTGGGCTCTTGGCGGCCACCCGCAGCGCGGGCGGAACGCCCCGCTCGACGGGCACCCGGCTTCACAGCGTCGGCGCCCCGCTCGACGGGCGCTCGACGCCGATCAGCAGCGACGCGGGGCCGCGGAGGGCGGTTCCCAGGGTGACGACGCCGATGGAGCGGGTCCGCCCGGAGGCCAGGGCCCGGGCGGCGCTGTTCAGCCGGTAGCCGAGCTCCCCGGCCGCCGCGAGCACCCTGCGGCGTACGTCCTCGGAGACGTACCGCTCCCCGTTGGGCACCCGCGACACCGTCTTCTGCGAGACACCGGCCAGCCGGGCCACGTCCACGCTGCGCGGCGCACCGCCGGCCCGCCCTCCCGTTCGCGTCATCGCTCTCCCCCCCCCCCCCCCGTGTCCGGGGGCCGCACCGCGGCCGATCACACCCAGCGTTCCACACCGTGCCGCACCTGACCGGCCTCGTCGGCGCTCGGCCGACCGCGGCCCGCGACGCACAGCACGGGTTCGCCCGCGTGTCGGCGGTGACGTACAGGTAGTACCGGGTGCCGGTGTCGCGGTGCGCGACCGGGTCGCGGACGAGGCCCGCGGCACCGGATACGTTCGCGGGCGACGGCCGACCGGTATTCCGCTCAGGTTCCGCTTACCCGTTCGGCCGGAAGCGGTCGCCGGCCGCGAAACGCCGCCGTGGTCCTTCACCGCCCTCCCCCGACCGGCGACCATGCGATGTCATGGACATCTTGCTCGTCGCCAGCGCGTTCAACAGCCTGTCCCAGCGTGTGTTCGCCGAACTGTCGGACGAGGGGCACCACGTGGAGGTCGTGCTCGCCTCGCACGGCCCCGACGCCGTCCGGGCCGCCGTACGCGAGGTGGGCCCGGAGCTGATCGTCGCCCCGATGCTGAAGTCGGCCCTGCCGGAAGACGTGTGGCGCGAGCACACCTGCCTGATCGTGCACCCGGGGCCACCCGGTGACCGGGGCCCGTCGTCGCTGGACTGGGCGATCGCCGAGGAGGCGTCCGAGTGGGGCGTGACGGTGCTTCAGGCCGAGGCGGCCATGGACGCGGGGGACGTGTGGGCCGACGGCACCTTCCCGGTGCCTCCGGTGGGCAAGAGCGACATGTACCGCAACGAGGTGGCGGACACGGCCACGGCCGCCGTGCTGCAGGCCGTGCGGCGCTACGCCGAAGGGTCCTACAAGCCGCGCCCGCAGAGCGAACCGGGGGCCCACGTGGTGTGGCGGGACTACTTCCGCCAGGAACAGCGGCGGATCGACTGGGAGCACGACAGCACGACGACGGTGCTGCGCAAGCTCCGCGGCGCCGACTCACAGCCCGGCGTCCGGGACGAGATCTGCGGCCAGGAGGTGTTCCTGCACGGCGGTCACCCCGAGGACCGGCTGCGCGGGGAGCCCGGGGAACTGCTCGCGACCCGGGCCGGCGCGCTCTGCCGGGCCACCCGGGACGGCGCGGTGTGGATCCCGGAGCTGCGCCCCCGCAAGAGCTCCGGTGACCCCGCGCCGTTCCGTCGCCCGGCGGCCTCGGTGCTCGCCCATTTCCCGGCCCCGCCCGGCAGCGCACCGGGCATGCCGGGTGCGTACGACCGCCCGTACTGGCTGCCCGAGATCGCCGCACCGCTGGAACTGCCCCCGGACCGCACCACCTGGACCGACATCCGCTACCGGCAGCGCGGTCCCATCGGGTTCCTGGCCTTCTCGTTCCCGGGCGGGGCCATGAGCACCACCCACTGCCGCAGGCTGCTCGCCGCCTGGCGGTACGCCCTCACCCGCCCCACCTCGGTGCTGGTGCTCGGCGGCGCCCGCGACTTCTTCTCCAACGGCATCCACCTCAACGTCATCGAGGCGTCGAGCGACCCGGCGGGTGAGTCCTGGTCCAATCTGAACGCCATGGACGACGTGGTCGAGGCGGTGCTGCGCACCACCGACCGGCTGGTGGTGTCAGCCCTCGGCGGCAACGCGGCGGCCGGCGGTGTCATGCTCGCCCTGGCCGCCGACGAGGTCTGGTGCCGCACGGGCAGCGTCCTCAACCCGCACTACCGGAACATGGGCCTGTACGGGTCGGAGTACTGGACGTACTCGCTGCCCCGCCGGGTGGGCGCCGAGACGGCCGAGCGGCTGACGGCCGAGGCGTTGCCGGTGAGCTCCGCGACGGCCGCGCGCATCGGGCTGGTGGACCGTCTGGTGCCGGTCACGGCCCAGGAGTTCGCCCCCGAGGTGGAGCGCCTGGCCGCAGACCTGGCCGCGGACCCGGACCTTCCGCGCCGGATCACCGCCAAGGCCACGGCCCGCCACGCGGACGAGCTCGCCCGCCCCCTGGCCGAGTACCGGCGGGCCGAACTCGCCCGTATGCGCGCCGTCTTCTTCGACCCCGAGGCGCCCTACCACGCGCTGCGGTCCGCCTTCGTCCGCAAGCTCCCGAACGGCTCCGCCCGGCCGCTGGCCACCGAGGACGCGCGATGAGCGCGCGGCTCCTCGTGGCGGGGGTCGGCAACATCTTCCTCGCCGACGACGCGTTCGGCCCCGAGGTGATCCGCGCCCTGGACCAGGACCCGCTGCCTGCGGAGGTGCGGGTGCGGGACTTCGGCATCCGCGGCATGGACCTCGCGTACGAGCTGCTCGACGGCTACGACACGGCCGTCCTGGTCGACGCGGCCGTGCGGGGGCACGAGCCGGGCACGCTGTCGCTGATCGAGCCGGACCTGCCCGACGGCGCCACGGCGGGCCCGCCGCCCGAGGCGCACGGCATGGACCCGGCGAAGGTCCTCGCCCTGGCCGCCCACCTGGGTGACGAGCCCCTCCCCCGCGTCCTTGTACTGGCCTGCGAGCCCGAGGTGCGGGCACCCGCCGACGAGGACATCGCCCCGGGCATCAGCACGACGGTGCGCGAGGCGGTCGGGCGGGCCGTCGCGGCGCTGCACACTCTGGTGCCGGTACTGCTCGCCGACCCGGCGGCCACGCCCCCGTTGAGCCGCCCGGACGAATCCGCCGCCCTGTCCTCGGCCGGGCTGCCGGGCAAGGTGGGCGGCGGCGCGGAGGATCGGTAGCGGAACGATTTCCCTACCGACCCGCGAGGAGCGGCGCCCATGTGCGATTCCCTGGACGAGGTCACCCAGGCCGTCCTGGCGAAGAACGACGGTCTGGCCGCGGACCTGCGCGAGGAGCTGGCCCGGCGCGGAGTGAGCGTGGTCAACCTGCTGTCCAGCCCGGGCAGCGGCAAGACGGAACTGCTCGGGCGGGTGCTGGCCAGGGCGGTGGAGCGGAGCCTTCCGGTGGCCGCCCTCACCGCCGACCTGGCCACCGAGAACGATGCCGACCGGCTGGCCCGGTCGGGAGCCCCGGTGAAGCAGCTGCTGACGGACGGGCTGTGCCATCTGGAGGCGAGGCAGCTGCGTGGGCACGTGGAGAGCTGGCTGCCTGCGGGCACGTCGCTGCTGTTCGTGGAGAACGTGGGCAATCTCGTCTGCCCCGCGTCCTATGACCTCGGCGAGAGCCTGCGGATCGTGCTCATGGCGGTCACGGAGGGCGAGGACAAGCCGCTGAAGTACCCGACGGCCTTCGGGTCCGCCCATCTGGTGGTGCTGACGAAGACCGATCTGGCCGGGCCGGCCGGGTTCGACGAGACGGCCTTCGAGACGAACGTCCAGCGGGTCAACCCCGGGGTGGAGGTGATGCGGTCCTGTGCCCGTACCGGCGCCGGGGCCGACGCTCTTCTGGAGCGTGTGCTGGCCGTCCGGGACGGGGCCCCCGCCCACCGGCCGCCCCTGGCGCCCCGCCCGCACACCCACACCCACACGCACGAGGGCGCCGAAGCCGGCCTCGTCCCGTGACGGCGCCCGCCACCGGGGCGGTACGCCGGCGCGTCACCGTTCGGGGCACCGTGCAGGGCGTGGGCTTCCGCCCGTTCGTGCACCGCCTGGCCACCGAACTGGCGCTCGCGGGCTTCGTGAGCAACACGGCGAGCGGTGTCCTCATCGAGGTGGAGGGCCCGCCGGACGGTGTCGCCGACTTCTGCGACCGGCTGACCGCGGAGCCTCCGCCGCTGGCCACCGTCACCGGTGTCGGCTTCGAGGACCTGCCCGTCACCGGCGCCGAGAGCACCTTCGGCATCCGCTCCACCGACCGCTCCCCCGGCAGCACCCTCCTCCCGCCCGACACGGCGACCTGCCCGGACTGCCTGCGGGAGCTGGCCGATCCCGCCGACCGGCGGCACCGGCACCCGTTCGTCACCTGCACCCACTGCGGTCCCCGCTTCACCATCGCCACGGGCATGCCGTACGACCGGGCGGTCACGACCATGGCCGGCTTCCCGATGTGCGCCGCGTGCGCCCGGGAGTACGGCGACCCCCTCGACCGCCGCTTCCACGCCCAGCCCGTGGCCTGCCCCGACTGCGGTCCCCGGCTGCGCCTGGTGCCGGCGCCCGGGAGCGAGGTCCGTCCGGCCCGGGGTGCCGAAGCCCTGGCATCGGCACGGGCGTTGCTGGCCACCGGGCGGATCGTCGCCGTCAAGGGCCTCGGGGGCTATCACCTGGCCTGCGACGCCACCGATGCCCGGGCCGTCGACACCCTGCGCACCCGCAAGGCACGCGGCGGCAAGCCGTTCGCCGTGATGTGCGCGGACCTCGACGACGTACGGCGGATCGCGGACCTCTCCGCGTCCGAACGGGCCGCTCTCACCGGCTCCCGGCGTCCCATCGTCCTGCTGCGCCGGCGCGGAGAGGCGGGCGCACTCGCGCCCGGCGTCTGCCCCGGCAGCCCGCACGTCGGCGTGATGCTTCCCTACACGCCCGTGCACACCCTGCTGCTCGGCCTGCCCGGTGACCCGCCCGGCCCGCGCGTGCTGGTCATGACGAGCGGCAACCGCTCCGGGGAGCCGATCGTCACGGACGACGACGAGGCGCTGACCCGGCTCGCCGGGCTGGCCGACGCCTGGCTCGCCCACGACCGGCCCATCGCCTCGCCCTGCGACGACTCCCTGCTGCGGGTGCGGCCCGACGGCACCGAGCAGGTGCTGCGCCGCTCCCGGGGGTACGTGCCCCGGCCGCTGCGGCTGCCGGTCCCGGTGCGGCCCGCCCTCGCTGTGGGTGGCGACCTGAAGAACGCCCTGTGCCTCGGCGCGGGCGAGCAGGCCTGGTTCGGCCCGCACATCGGCGACATGGGCGACCTGACCACCCTGGAGGCGGCCCGGCGGGCGGACGCGCACCTGCGGCGCCTGACCGGCGTGAGTCCCGAAGTGTTCGCCGCCGACCGGCACCCCGGGTACCACTCGACACGGTGGGCCGCCCGACTGGCCGGGCACGCCCCCGTGACGGTCCAGCACCACCACGCGCACATCGCCTCGGCGATGGCCGAGCACGGCCTGGACGGCACCACCCCCGTGATCGGCGTCGCCTTCGACGGCACGGGCTACGGCGACGACGGCACCGTCTGGGGCGGCGAGATCCTCCTCGCCGACTACACCGGCTTCCGGCGCTACGCCCGCCTCTCCCCCGCCCCGCTGCCCGGCGGCGACGCGGGCGTCGCCAACCCGTGCCGTCTGGCCCTGGCCCGGCTGTGGGCCGCGGGACTGCCGTGGGACGCGGACCTGCCGTGCGTGAGCGCCTGCACACCTCGGGAACTCGCCTTGCTCCGGCGGCAGTTGTCCGGCGAGCTGGCCTGTGTGCCGACCTCCAGCATGGGCCGGCTCTTCGACGCCGTGTCGTCGCTCCTGGGCGTGTGCCATCGCGCGGGGTACGAGGCGCAGGCCGCGCTGGAGCTGGAGGCGGCGGCCGCGTCGGCATGGGGCGCCGACGGGTCCGCGTACGCCTTCGCCGACGGGCTCGACCCCGCGCCCTTGCTGGGTGCGCTGGTCGCCGATCTGCGGCGCGGCACCCCCGCCGCCGTGCTCGCGGCCCGTTTCCACCGTGCCGTGGCGCGGGCGGTGGCGGCGATCTGCCGGCGGGCGCGTCAGGACACCGGACTCGCCACCGTCGCACTCAGCGGCGGGGTGTTCGCCAACGCGCTGCTGGAGGAGGAGTGCGCGCGGCTGCTGACAGAGGACGGCTTCGCGGTGCTGCGGCACGGCGAAGTCCCGCCGAACGACGGCGGGCTGGCCCTCGGCCAGCTGGTGGTCGCGGCGCACCTACGACAGGAGGAGTGACCCATGTGTTTGGCAGTGCCGGGCAAGGTCGTCGCCATCGACGACAGTGCCGAACCGCTCACCGGGCTGATCGACTTCGGCGGCGTGCAGAAGAAGGCGTGCCTGGAGTACGTGTCCGACGTGAAGGTGGGTGAGTACGTCATCGTGCACGTCGGCTTCGCGCTCCAGCGTCTGGACGAGGAGTCGGCCCTGGCCTCGCTGAAGTTGTTCGAGGAACTGGGGCTCCTGGAGGAGGAGTTCGGGGACGCCTGGGAGCAGGCGGCCAAGGAGGCGGGCGGTACCGCGGCGGCGGAGGCCCAGGGCAGTGGGAGTGAGGCCCGGTGAAGTACATCGACGAGTTCAACGACCCCCAGCTGGCACGGCGACTGCTGGACGAGATCCGCGCCACCGCCACCCGGCCCTGGGCCCTGATGGAGGTGTGCGGAGGGCAGACCCACTCGATCATCCGACACGGCATCGACCAACTGCTCCCCGAACAGATCGAGTTGATCCACGGGCCCGGTTGCCCGGTCTGTGTCACGCCGCTGGAGGTCATCGACAAGGCGCTGGAGATCGCCGCGCGCCCCGGGGTGATCTTCTGCTCCTTCGGCGACATGCTCCGGGTGCCGGGCACCGACCGCGACCTGTTCCGGGTCAAGGGCGAGGGCGGCGACGTACGGGTGGTGTACTCGCCGCTCGACGCCCTGGAGCTGGCCCGCCGCAACCCGGACCGGGAGGTGGTGTTCTTCGCGATCGGCTTCGAGACCACCGCCCCGGCCAACGCGATGGCCGTGCACCAGGCGCGCAGGCTGGGCCTGACCAACTTCAGCCTGCTGGTGTCGCATGTGCGGGTCCCCCCGGCCGTCGAGGCGATCATGACGGCGCCCGAGTGCCGGGTGCAGGGCTTCCTGGCCGCCGGGCACGTGTGCAGCGTGATGGGGATGGCCGAGTACCCGGAGCTGGCCGAGCGGTTCCGCGTGCCGATGGTCGTGACCGGCTTCGAGCCTTTGGACATCCTGGAGGGCATCCGCCGGGCGGTCCGCCAGCTGGAGCGCGGTGAGCACCGGGTGGAGAACGCCTACCCGCGTGCCGTGCGCGAGGAGGGCAACCCGGCCGCGGTGCGCATGATCGAGGAGGTCTTCGAGGTCACCGACCGGTCCTGGCGGGGCATCGGGCGGATCCCGGCCAGCGGCTGGCGGCTGACCGACGCCTTCCGCGCGTACGACGCGGAGCACCGCTTCGACGTGAGCGGGATCCGTACCGAGGAGCCCGCCGAGTGCCGGGCGGGCGAGGTGCTCCAGGGCCTGATCAAGCCGACCGAGTGTGCCGCCTTCGGCACCACCTGCACGCCGCGCACCCCGCTCGGCGCCACCATGGTCTCCAGCGAGGGCGCCTGCGCGGCCTACTACCTCTACCGCCGGATGAACGCCCCGGCGCCGCAGGCCGACGGCACCGCGCAGCAGGAGGTGACCCCCGTTGCCTGAGCGACTCGCCGATGTGGTCGACCCGGCCAACTGGACCTGCCCCGCCCCGCTGCGCGACCAGGGGGTGGTGGTCATGGGGCACGGCGGCGGGGGTGCGCTGTCCGCGGAGCTGATGGAGCAGATCTTCACCCCGGCCTACGGCAACGCCACCCTGGCCGGGCTCGCCGACTCCGCCGTCCTCGAACTGGGCGGCGCGCGGCTGGCCTTCTCCACCGACTCCTACGTGGTCCGGCCGCTGTTCTTCCCCGGCGGCTGCCTCGGTGACCTCGCGGTCAACGGCACCGTCAACGACCTCGCGATGAGCGGTGCCGTGCCCGCATACCTCTCCGCCGCCTTCGTCCTGGAGGAGGGCGTGGAACTGAGCGTCGTCGAACGGATCGCCCGCTCGATGGGGGCGGCCGCGGAGGCCGCCGGGGTCACGATCGCCACGGGTGACACCAAGGTGGTGGAGTCCGGGCACGGCGACGGGGTGTACGTCACCACCGCCGGGGTGGGGCTCGTGCCCGCCGGGGTGGACATCCGGCCCCAGCGTGCCCGGCCCGGGGACGCGGTCATCATCAGCGGCCCGATCGGACTGCACGGCGTGGCCATCATGAGCGTGCGGGAAGGGCTGGAGTTCGGGGTGGAGGTCGCCAGCGACACGGCGCCGCTGGCCGGTCTCGTGGCGGCGATGCTGGCCGTCACTCCGGACGTCCATGTGCTGCGCGACCCCACCAGGGGCGGCCTGGGCGCGTCCCTGAACGAGATCGCCCGCGCCTCCGGGACCGGTGTCCGGCTCCAGGAGCGGGCGATTCCGGTGCCGGACGCGGTGGCGAACGCCTGCGGGTTCCTCGGGCTCGATCCGCTGTACGTCGCCAACGAGGGGCGGCTGGTCGCCTTCGTGCCGCCGTCGGAGGCGGAGGAGGTGCTGGCGGCGATGCGGGCCCATCCGCAGGGTGCCGGGGCGACACGGATCGGCGAGTGCGTCGCCGAGCATCCGGGGATGGTGGTGGTCGCCACCGGACTCGGCGGCACGCGGGTGGTGGACCTGCCGCTCGGGGAGCAGCTGCCGCGCATCTGCTGACCGCCGGACAGGAGAAGGGGCCCCGCCGACGGATCGGCGGGGCCCCTTCTCCTGTCTATGCCGGGACCGGCTCGATCCCGGTGATCTCCAGTTCACGGCCGCTGCGCAGGTCGCTGGAGGGCTGGTCGCAGCGCGGGCACCAGAAGAACGGGGGCATGCCCACCGGGAACTCCTCGGCGCACGGGCCGCACCAGGCCTGCGCGGGGATCTGCTCGACGACGAGGTGCGCCCCCGCGAGGGCGGTGCCGTCGCGGGCCACCTCGAAGGCGAAACCGAGGGCGTCGGGGACGACGCCCGCCAGCTCGCCGACCCGGACGGTCACCTTCGAGACGGCGTCCGTCCCGTCCGCCCGGGCCAGCTCGTCGGCCCGCTCGATGATCGCGGTCGCGATCGACAGTTCGTGCACGGCCGGCTCACGGGTAGCGGTGGCCGGCGCGGAACCCGCCCGCCATCCGCCAGATCCGCATCTCGCGCCTCAGGCTGGGCCACTCCCAGGCGAGCAGGGCCAGGGCCGCGCCGCCCACCAGGACGGCCTCGGTCTTCAGCACCCGCTGCCCGCTCATCCCGCCCCGCCTGCGCATGACGGTTCTGCGTGCTCGTTTCATTGCGGCGACTCCCTGCTCGTTCGCATCACGATGTTCATCCCGGCGAGATGTTCGGCATGGTCTCGGCGAGGGCGTCATGCCGCTTCCAGTGGATCCCCGTGGAGCGGCGCGCGTCGGCGGTGCCGTCCGCGTGGTGCCCCTTCTGCCGCTCGCGCGGTCCCTTGTTGCCCTGGTGCATCCCGGCGATGTGCCCGGGCGTGTCGGGCTTCGCCTGGGGCCGGCCCACTCTGATGTTGCCCATGGGTGCTCTCCTTCCTCGCCTCCGACCTGCGGAGTGCGTGGCTATGGCCGCTCGGTGAGGTCCTGGAAGAACTGCTCGACGGCCGGCCAGATCCGGCCGCCGCCGGACATGCCGCGCCACTCCCGGCGTACGACGGCGATCATCCGGTAGCAGTCGTCGATCGGCACGATCCAGTGCTCATCGAGGCCGTGGACGGTGTTCACCAGGAGCGCCTCCACGTCGGGTTCCACGGTTGCGAGCTGTGAACACGTCCCGGCCAGCTGCTGCCAGGCCGCCGTGTCCACCTCCCACCGCATGGCTCCCGCGGGGCTCGGGCCCTCGGCGGTGACGGTGCCGTCCGCCCGGGGCACGAAGAAGACCAGGCCGACGGGTACGCCCAGGACGGCCGTGTCGACCTTGGGCAGCCGGAGCCGGCGCCGGGGCACGAGCCGGTACTGGCCGTCCCTCGCCGCCGCGTCGGCGAACAGCACCGAGCAGGGGCCGCAGGCGCAGCGCACCTCCTGCTGGCCGGTGTCGTACAGGTGGGCGTGCTCGTCGGCGACGGGCGCGGCGCACAGGTCGCACACCTCCCGCTCGGCCACCGCCGTGCGGTCGGCCGAGGAGCGGATGAGGCGGGCCAGGGCCCCGTCGGTGGTCACGGGGCGCTCCGGTGCGTCAGCGTGGTCAGCGGGACGAAGGCGGGGGCCGTCTCGGTCAGGGGCTCCACCGCGGTCAGCTCGGGCGCCGCGGCGAGCACCGCCGCGCGGACCGCGTCGGTGACCTCGTCACCTCCGCCGCCGCAGCCGGACCCGCATCCGCCGCCGCCCGTGGTCAGACGGACCCGGGCGACCTGCCCCTCCACGCCGGCCCACTCCACGTCGCCGCCGCGTTCCTGCACGGCGGGCCGCAGCCGTTCGACCGCGCGGGCCGCCCGGCGTTCGGCGGGCTCGGGGTGGATGTCGTGCAGCACCAGCAGGTGCCCCAGGAGCTCGTCCTCGGCCAGGCGTTCGGCCAGCTGCTCGTCCGCCCGGTCCAGGACGCGGGCCAGGGCCTCGCCGTAGACCTCGGTCAGCAGGGCCACCGCCTCGGTCGCGGTGCGGGTCGTGGGGCCGGGGGCGGACTCGAGGCTGTCCAGCGCCTGGTCGAGCCGGGCGAGCCGGGCCTCGACGTCCGGGTCCGCCAGCCGTGCCGTGGTGGCCTCAGCCATGGTTCGCCCCGTACGTCGGCGAGTGCAGGGTGGTCAGCGTCTTGCCCTTGCCGACGTACATGTGCACACCGCACGGCAGACAGGGGTCGAAGCTGCGGACCGTGCGCATGATGTCGACGCCCTTGAAGTCGTCCGGCCCGTTCTCCTCGAAGATGGGCTGGCCCTGGACGGCGTCCTCGTACGGTCCGGGGGTGCCGAACTTGTCGCGGGGGCTGGCGTTCCACGGGGTGGGCGGGTACGGGTGGTAGTTGGCGATCTTCTTGTCCTTGATCACCAGGTGGTGGGAGAGGACGCCGCGCACCGCTTCGTGGAAGCCGCAGCCGATCGCCTCGTCGGGCACCTCGTAGTTCTCGAACACCTTGGTCTCGCCCGCGCGCACCATGCCCATGGCCTCTTCGAGGAACTGCAGGGCCATGGCGGCCGCGTAGGCGACGAAGTACGGCCGGGCGCGGTCGCGTTCGATGGTGTTGCTCCACTGCGGGATGCGCCACTCCAGGGTGGTCTCCGGCAAGGAATCGCCCTTGGGCAGGGAGATGCGCACACTGTGGCCGGTGGCCTTGATGTACGGGGTGTCGACCAGGCCGCTGAGCGCCGTCGACCACAGGCGGGCGAGGGGGCCGCCGCCGGTGTCGAGGGCGAGGTGGTCGCCGGTGCGCTGGTCGAACCAGCGGGGGCTCATCACCCAGCTGTACTTGTCGTCGAAGTCGCGCTTCTGCGGCACCGGGACGGTGGTCTGGTTCCACGGGTGGCGCATGTCGATGGGGTTGCCCAGCGGGTCGTGGGTGACGAAGGGCTGCTCGTTGACCCAGTCCTCGTAGTAGGAGCTGCCGAGCATGATGCGCAGGCCGAGGTTGATGTCGACGAGGTTGTTGGTGACCAGCTCGCCGTCGACGATGATCCCGGGGGTGACGTACATCGCCTTGCCCCAGGTGTTCATCGTCTCGTAGCGGTAGTCGACGACCTTGGGGTCCTGGAAGGCCCCCCAGCAGCCCAGCAGGGTGCGGCGGCGGCCGACCTCCTCGTAGCCGGGCAGTGCCTCGTAGAAGAAGTCGAAGACGTCGTCGTTCATGGCGACGGCCTTCTTCACGAAGTCGATGACCCTCATGAGGCGGCTGAGGTAGTCGGTGAAGACGGTCGGCTGCGGCATCGTGCCGACGCCGCCCGGGTACAGCGTGGAGGGGTGGACGTGCCGCCCCTCCATGAGGCAGAACATCTCGCGGGTGACCCGGCTGACCTTCAGGGCCTCCTTGTAGACCTCGCCCTCGAAGGGGTTGAAGGCCTTCATGATGTCGGCGATGGTCCGGTAGCCGTGGATCTCGCCGCGGGGCGCCTCGGTGCGTTCGGCGCGGGCCAGGACACCGGGGTTGGTGGCCTTGACCATCGCCTCGCAGAAGTCCACGAAGACCAGGTTGTCCTGGAAGATCGTGTGGTCGAACATGTACTCGGCGGCCTCGCCGAGGTTGACGATGTGCTCGGCCAGCGGGGGCGGCTTGACGCCGTAGGCCATCTGCTGGGCGTAGTCGGAGCAGGTGGTGTGGTTGTCGCCGCAGATGCCGCAGATCCGGGACGTGATGAAGCCCGCGTCGCGCGGGTCCTTGCCCTTCATGAACACCGAGTAGCCGCGGAACAGCGACGAGGTGCTGTGGCATTCGACGACTTCCCGGTTGGCGAAGTCGATCTTCGTGTAGATGCCCAGGTTCCCGATGATCCGTGTGATCGGATCCCAGGACATGTCCACGAGCTGTGGCGGTTTGCGGTCCGTGGGACGGGCCTCGGTGGTGGTCATCTGCGGTACTGCCCCTCGCTGTCGGTGGTGTGGGGGTGGGGGGTGTGCCCGGTGGGGTTCATCAGGCGCGCCAGTGCGGGTCGTAACCGCTGGTCAGCTTGCGCTTGTTGTGGCGCCACCTGGGCTCGTGGTTGACCAGCTCGTTGGTCATGCCGCGCAGTCGGCGGACGACGGCCCCGTACGGCTTGATGACCAGGGACGACAGGGTGCTGCCCGGGGGCTCGTCCATGAACGGCATGAACGCGTCGGGGAAGCCGGGCATCGTGCAGCCGATGCAGATGCCGCCCACGTTGGGGCAGCCGCCGATGCCGGCCATCCAGCCGCGCTTGGGCACGTTGCAGTTGACGACCGGACCCCAGCAGCCCGTCTTCACGAGGCACTTGGGTGAGTTGTAGTCCGCTGCGAAGTTGGCCTGCTCGTAGTACGAGCCGCGGTCGCAGCCCTCGTGGACCGTCTTCCCGAACAGCCACTGCGGGCGCAGCATGTGGTCCAGCGGCGGCGGGGGTGCGGAGCCGGCCGCGTGGTAGAGGACCCAGATCAGGGTCTCCATGAAGTTCTCGGGCTGAATCGGGCAGCCGGGCACGTTGACGATCGGCAGCCCGGCCTGGGAGGTGTAGTCCCAGCCCAGGTAGTCGGCCAGGCCCATGCAGCCCGTCGGGTTGCCGGACATGGCGTGGATGCCGCCGAAGGTGGCGCAGGTGCCGGCGGCGACGACCGCCCAGGCCTTGGGGGCCAGTTGGTCGATCCACCAGTTGAGGGTCTGCGGCTCGCCGGTCTCCGGGTCGTTGCCGAAGGACGTCCAGTAGCCGTCGCCCTCGATGATGTTCTGGTTGGGGATCGAACCCTCGATGACGAGGATGAACGGGCCCAGTTCGTCGCGTACGGCCGCCCGGTAGGGCGCCAGGAAGTCCTCGCCGCCCAGGCTGGGCGAGAGCACCTTGTTGACGAGGTTCACTTTCGGCAGGCCCGGGATCAGCCCGAGGACCAGGTCCTCGATGGAGGGCTGGTCGGCGGCGGTGAGCGAGACGGTGTCGCCGTCGCAGCTCATGCCCTCGGAGATCCAGAGGATGGTGATCTCGTCTATGCCCTTGCGGTCCTCGGACCGTTCGGGCTCCTTGCTGACTTCGGTGGTGCTGCTGTGGGTGGTCATGTCACTCGGCCTCCGCTGCGGGGGTCTCGGAGTCGGACGTGTGCCGCGCAGGAGCTGCGGCGGGAGCCGGTGCCGACGGCTCGTCCGGGGATCCGGCGGGCTCGAGGGGTTCGAGTTCGTCGGGCCGGAAGTAGTGGAAGCGGCCGTACCAGTTGTTCAGTTCGGCGGCCGGGTCGTCGTCGAGGGTGACGGCGAGGTGGACGCTGCCGTCCACGTCGTGGAAGACGGCGGCGACCTCGGCGGTCCGTCCGGCCAGGAACATGTCCTGGGCGTCGGCGCCGCGTCTGCGGGGGCGGAGCCGTACGCGGCTGCCGCCGCCGAGCCGGACGCCGTCGACGAGCACGGTGTCGGTGGTCGGGGAGAGACCGTCGTCGGCACCCTCCTGCCACCAGGCGGGCCGGTCGGCGGATGCCATGGGGGTGAACGGTGCAGCGCCCGGCAGCCGGTCGGCGGACACCACGGCGGGGACGGCCGGTGCCGCAGAGCCGACAGCACCCGGCACCCGCTCGGCGGGCGCCGGCCGGGCGGCCGGTGTCAGGGAACGGACGGCGCCGTGGAGCCGTTCGAAGACCTCCTGCGGCATGGTGTCGACCCGGTCGAGGATCGCCGCCGCCCGTGGGTCGGTGGCCCGCGCCTCGCGCTTCTCCTCGTCGGTCAGCAGCATCGTGCGCAGCGTGAGGATCTCGTCGATCTCCGCGGCGTCGTGCAGGTCGCCCGGGCTTTCGGGGGCCACCTGGGGGTGGTCGGGCAGGATGATCGGCGCGGACAGCACGACGGATCCGGTGTCGCCGGACTCGCCGCCGAGCACGGGGAAGGTGAACTCGTTGCGGCACGCACGCACGGGTGCTGCCAGGTCCGCCGGCGGATCGATCAACGAGACGAACTCCACCCCGTCTCCGCCGAGGAGGGTGTGGGTGGCGATGAGGGCCCGGCGCAGTGCCTCGTCCCGGAAGGTGCGCGGCGGCGGGGCGGGCGCGGTGTTCGTGGTCCGTACGCGGATCCGGCAGAGGCCGTCGGAGAGCCGCTCGGCGGTGACGGTGGTCTCGGCCCGGATCTCCTCACGGCTGCGCACCACCCGTCCGGCGTCATCGGGCAGATGTTCGACGTCCTCCCCTGCCTCGGCGCCCACCGCGACGGTGCGTCCGCCCCGGAGGAGTTCTCCTAGCGGGGCCTCGATCTCGTACTCGCGCGGCAGGGCCTCGTCGAAGGTCAGATGCACCGTGCCGTCGTCGCCGTGCAGCGACTCGACGGGCCGGCCTGCTTCCTCCACCTGCTTGCGCTGCATCTGGAGGTAGCGGACCCGCACGCGTACGCGGGCGCTGTCCGGCCGCCCGACCCGCAGCAGACACTCGGTCTGCTGGTACCAGGAGTCGGCGGAGCCTGAGACACCGGGAGTGACGGGGCCGTCCGCCTCCACCCAGTCCCGGGGGAACAACACGCCGAACTGCCAGCGGACACGGTTCTTGGTGGAGGACCGGCGGTAGGGGTACAGGAGGTAGCCCTCGTAGAGGACGGCGTCGGCGACGGCGCCGAGCTGCTCGAAGTCGCCCGGGGACGGGCCTGGGCCGCCCTTCTGGGCAGCGCTCTTCGTGCCGCCGTCGGCCAGTGCCTCCGCCATCGTGCCTCCTCGTCACCGTGTGCACGCGCATTCCTTCCACCACGGTCACACCGGTCATCCACGGTCGCCTCCTCCGGCGCAGTGGGATTGGGCCGTTCGGGGTGGCTCCGAGGCCGTGGCCGGGTGACTCGGGTCGGTTCGCCCGGATCGGGGCGTGGCGGACAGCGACGGGCCCGTCGGCGCCTGGGCGCGACGGGCCCGTGTCGGTGGTGTGGAGGGTGGGACGTGTTCAGCGCCGCACGTGGGAGAGCCTGCGCGCCAGCAGCGGGACGACGACCGCGGCGGCCACCACATGGGACGCGGCGAGCACGATCTGGGTGGAGGTGGCGGTGTGCGGGGCGACGGCCGGGCCGGCGAGGGACAGCGCGGTGAGGGCGACGGTGGTCACGGTGAAGGTGCGGGCTGGCTGCTTCGCCCAGTGGGCGAGGACGACCGCGAGGACGATTCCGGCGACCGACCAGAACAGCACTCCGCCGAAGAAGCCGCCGACCGGGATCTCCGCGGCCTCCGTGGCCCCGGGGCTCGCCGCTTCCATCGGGACACCGGCGGCCCGCGCGACGAGCGCGAACGCCTCCGTCACCACGGCACCGGCGAGGGTGGCCAGAATGCCGACCAGCCACACGGGGCGTGTGGAGAGAAGGCCGGACTCGGTCCGCTGTTCCTGGGACTGAGGCGTCGTCACACTCATGTCACTGTCTCCTGAAGGGCGTTGGGGCGCGGTGGGGCGTACGGAGAGATAGACCGGACGGCGGCGCGGAACTCATCGGTGGCCGGGGGGGCGTTTTCACGGGACCGGTGGTTCCCCCGGATGGCACACGTCACCCGCACGAACCGGCGCGTCACGGGAAGGCGTTACCTCATGGATCAGCCGACGCATCACCCCCGCCCCACCACCAGCCCCGCCGTCACGACCCTGGCCGACCCGTTGGTCAACAGGGGCACCGCCTTCAGCCGGCGCGAACGCGAGGAGCTGGGCATCGACGGGCTGCTGCCGCCCGCCGTGGAGACCCTGGACGAGCAGGTGGCCCGCGCCTACGAGGCGTTCCGCGGCTACGACAAGCCCCTCAACCGGCACATCTACCTGCGGCAGCTCCAGGACACCAACGAGGTCCTCTTCTACCGTCTGGTCACCGAGTACCTGGAGGAGTTGCTGCCCGTCGTCTACACGCCGACGGTGGGTGAGGCCTGCCAGAAGTTCAGCGAGATCTACCGGCGGCCGCGCGGTCTGTTCCTGACCTGGGAGGACCGGCACCGCTTCCGGGACATCCTGCGCAACCGCCCGCACCGGGACCACGACGTGGACGTCATCGTCGTCACCGACGGCCAGCGCATCCTCGGACTGGGCGACCAGGGCGTGGGCGGCATGGGCATCCCCATCGGCAAGTTGAGCCTGTACACGGCGATCGGCGGCATCCACCCCGCCCGCACCCTGCCCATCCTGCTGGACGTGGGCACCGACAACGAGACCCTGCTCGACAACCCTCGCTACCTGGGCCGCCGCGACCGGCGGCTGACCGGTGCCGAGTACGACGAGATGATCGAGGCGTTCGTGTCGGCGGTCGAGGCGGAACTGCCCGGGACGCTGCTCCAGTGGGAGGACTTCGCCACCGCGCACGCCCACCCGATCCTCGCCCGCTACCGCGACCGGCTGCTCACGTTCAACGACGACATCCAGGGCACCGCGGCCGTCACGCTCGGCGCCCTGTCCACCGCGGCGGACGTGGCCGGCACCCCGCTGCCCGAGCAGCGCGTGGTGATCCTGGGCGCGGGGTCGGCCGCCATCGGCGTCGCCGACATGATCCGTACGGCCATGGTCGACGAGGGTCTGCCCGAGGACGAGGCGACGGCCCGGTTCTGGATCCTCGACGTCGACGGCCTGCTGGTGTCCTCGCGGTCCGAACTGACACCGCAGCAGCGGGAGTTCGCGCGGGACGACAGCGAGGTGGCCGACTGGGACGGCACCGGCCTGGCGGAAGTGGTGCGCCGCGTCGGGCCGACGGCGCTCATCGGGCTGTCGACGGCGCACGGCGCGTTCACCGAGGAGATCGTGCGGCAGATGGCGTCGACCTGCGAACGGCCCGTCGTCTTCCCGCTCTCCAACCCCACCTCGCACTCCGAGGCCGAGCCCGCCGACCTCACCCGCTGGACCGACGGGCGGGCGCTGATCGCCACCGGCTCGCCCTTCCCGCCGCTGACCGTCGACGGGCGCGAGGTGCCGGTGGCGCAGTCGAACAACGTGTACGTCTTCCCGGCCATGGGCCTCGCGGTGACCGCGAGCCGGGCCACCCGTGTCACGGACCGGATGCTCGTGGCCGCCGCCCGGGCCGTCGCACGGTGCGCGGTCCGGGCGGCGGACGGCGACGACCTGCCCGTGCCGCTGCTGCCGCCGCTGACCGGGATGCGGGAGTCCGCCCGCGAGATCGCCCTGGCCGCGGCCCTCGCCGCCGTAGAGGACGGGGTGGCCCCGCAGGCCACGGAGGAGGAGCTGCGCAAGGCCGTCGCCCGGGCGCAGTGGACGCCCCGGTACGAGGACTAGGAGCGTACGCCGGTCTTCCGGGGCCCGTACTGTCGGGAGACACGACGGTCGACCCCGGAGGCATCGGCACATGGATCAGCAGCGGCCCCTCCCCGACGACGCGCTGGACGCGGCGGCGGACGCGTTCGAGCGGCTGCGTCCGCGGCTGTTCGGCATCGCCTACCGCGTGCTGGGCAGCGTGTCGGAGGCCGAGGACGTGGTGCAGGACGTGTGGGTGCGCTGGCAGGGGGCCGACCGGAGCACGGTGCTGGACGAGGGCGCGTTCCTGGCGAAGATCACCACACGGCTGGCGATCAACGTGGCGCAGTCGGCGCGGGTCCGGCGCGAGACCTACGTGGGGCCGTGGCTGCCGGAACCGGTGGACACCGGTGTCGATCCGCAGGTCGGCGCGGAGCGCGGCGAGGCACTGGAGCTGGCCGTGCTGGTGGTCCTGGAGCGGCTGAACCCGGTGGAGCGGGCGGCGTATGTGCTGCGCGAGGCGTTCGACTACGCGTACGACGAGATCGCGGGCATGCTGGAGCTGAGCCAGTCCAACACGCGGCAGATCGTCAGCCGGGCCCGCAAACGGCTGTCCGCCGAGCGCCGGGAACCGGTCGACACGGCTCAGCACCGGCGGCTGCTCGACGCCTTCGTCGCCGCCGCGCGGGAGGGCGACATCGCCGCGCTGGAGAGCGTGCTGTCCGCCGACGTCGTCGCCTACGCCGACGGCAACGGTATGCGCGGCGTGGCCCGGCTGGAGCTCGTCGGGCCCGGGCGCGTGGCCAGGGTCACCGCCTTCGCGCACACGTTCTTCCCCGGCGCCGAGTACCGCGTTGTCGAGGCCAACGGGCAGCCGAGCCTGCTGCTCGTGCAGGACGGGGCGGCCGTCGCCCTGGTGAGCGCCACCGTGGGCCCCGAGGGCATCGACGGTCTCTACTGGGTCCTGACGCCGGAGAAGCTGAGGGCGTACGAGCGGTCGGCCCGCAGGGTGACCGACCGCCCGTAGCCCCGCCGGTACGGGTCA
Organism: Streptomyces luteogriseus; assembly: GCF_014205055.1. NCBI lineage: Bacteria > Bacillati > Actinomycetota > Actinomycetes > Kitasatosporales > Streptomycetaceae > Streptomyces > Streptomyces luteogriseus. The sequence goes on along the minus strand of NZ_JACHMS010000001.1, from coordinate 7,916,201 downwards.
GTTCCGCTTCAGCCACTCCTCGTACCGCGTGGTGGCGAGGTGTGTGCTCTCGTCGCCGGTGAGCACATCGGGCATGCCCGCGAACAGGCCGGCGGTCTCGTCGGTGACGACGGCGCGACCGTCCGGCTTCACCGCGAGGGTGATCTCACCGAGCCGGTCGAGGCCGTGCACCTCGGGGCCCGCGATGGTGCGGATGCCGTTCGAGGGTTCGCCCTGCGCGGCCTCGGCGACGGCCGCGGCGACGTCGGCGGAGGCGATCGGGCGCAGGCGCGTGGACGGCAGCCGCACCTCGGCGCCGTCGGTGGACATGTCCATCACCGGGGCGACGAACTCGAAGAACTGGGCGGCGCGCACGATGCTGTAGGGCACGCCGCTGCCGCGCACGGCGTTCTCCTGGGCGACCTTGGCCTCGTAGTACCCGTAGCCGGGGACCTCGTCTACGCCGACGATCGAGAGCGCCACGTGATGGCGGACGCCTGCCTCCTTCTCGGCGGCGAACAGATTCCGGGCCGAGCGGGTGAAGAAGTCCAGGGCCGGTTCGGTGTCGAAGGACGGCGCGTTCGACACGTCCACGACCACGTCCGCGCCCTTGAGGGCGGCTGCCAGTCCTTCGCCGGTGAGGGTGTCGACGCCCGTGGAGGGGGCGGCCGGCACGGCCTCGTGACCGCCCTCGCGCAGGAGGGCGCACACCTGGGAGCCGATGAGGCCCGTACCGCCGACGACCACGATCTTCATCACTGTCTCCATTCGCTGAGGTGCTGACTCACCAGAGAGACAGGGCGGCGCCCGGATCTGTGACGGCCGGGCCGGGAACCCACTCCGTCGGCACGGCCGCGGGCATGCCGAGGGCGGTCGAGGTCTGGCGCCGGACGGCGGTGAGCGCACGCCGGGCCGTCCCGCCGCTTCAGACGCCGCCGGGCGGTGACCTGCGGGCCCTGTGCCCGGCGGCGGAACAGCCGGACTCCATCACCGGCGCCGGCCGGTAGGGCGCCGCGCCCCTCACCCGACCCTGATGCCCACGATGCACGTGTCGTCGTCGGTGTCCGACTTGCTGTAGGTCAGGAGGCGGTCCAACTGCTGGTCGAGCGTGCTCGGCGCCGTGCGGGCGGTGGTCAGGAGGTGGGTCAGGGACTCCTCGACGGGCCGGTCCCGGCGCTCGACCAGACCGTCCGTGTACATCAACAGGGTGTCTCCGGCGGCCAGTTGGAGCTCGGTCTCCTCATAGACGGCCTCGGGGACGGCCCCCAGCAGCAGGCCCTTGACCAAGGGCAGGGGGGCTGCTTCGGTGTCCCGGACGAGGACGGGCGGCAGGTGTCCCGCCCGGGCCCAGCGCAGCGTCCGCCGGACCGGGTCGTACAGTCCGCACACCGCCGTCGCGGTGACGGCGCCGGTCAGATGGTGCGCCACGATGTTGAGCCAGGACAGCAGCTGGCCCGGCCCCGCGCCGGTCACGGCCAGGCCGCGCAGCGCGTTGCGCAGGACGACCATGCTGGTGGCGGCCTCGATGCCGTGCCCGGCCACGTCCCCGACGCACAGCAGTACCTTCCGGGACGGCAGGACGACGGCGTCGTACCAGTCGCCGCCCACCAGCTGCTCGGTCTCCGCGGGCCGGTAGCGGACGGCGACCTGGAGGCCGGACACCTGCAACGGCGCCTGGGTGGGGGGCATGATGGCGTGCTGCAACTGCAGGGTCAGCCGGTTGCGTTCGGTGGCCTGCTGCTCGGTGTGGGCCAGCTGGTCCCGGGTGGCCGCGAGCGCCACCTCGGTCCAGTGCTGGGCCGAGATGTCCTGGCAGGCCCCGCGGACCAGGAGCAGCCGGTCGTCGGTGTCCAGCACCGGTTCGGCGACGATCCGGATGTGCCGGGTCACCCCGTCCGGCCGCTGGAGCCGGAAGGCGGCGGCGGCCGGCCGCTGGTGGTGCAGCAGCGTGCGCAGGAAGCGGCGGATGGAGACGCCGTCGTCCGGGTGGGCGTGGGCCGGCAGCTCCTCCAGGGGCACCGGGGTGCTCGTCTGGGGGCGTCCGTAGAGGTCGAAGAGCTGCCCGTTCCAGGTGATCTCCCCGGTGAGCACGTTCTCCTCGAACCCGCCGATGCGGCCGAGCCGTTGGGCGTGCTGGAGCAGGCTGGCCAGTCGCGCCGTCTCGTCCTCGATGCGCCAGATGAGGAGGACGGACATGCCGTGGCGGCTGATGCTGATGTCCGCGACCGCCGAGAGGGGCACCTGGTCGACGAGGGCGGTGAGGTTCATCCGGCGGGTCCGGAAGGGCTCGCCGGTGGCGTAGACCCGCTCGACTCGCTGGAACAACTCGCTGTCCCCGGCGGCCATCGGGTAGGCCTCCAGGAGCAGCGCGCCGCTCACGACCGCCCGCGGCCTGCCCGCCGGGTCGAGGAACCGGCTGTTCACGTGCTGGATGCGGAAGTCGACCAAGTGCCCGTCGGCGTCGAGGTGCGGCACCAGGACGAGGGCGGGGTCGTGCAGTCCGTCGGCCAGGTCCATCAGCTCGGCGGCGTCCGGCAGGACGCGGGGCTCCTGGGCCGCTCCCTGGGGCGGTGTGTGCGTCTCCAGTGTGTGGGCGCACAGTTCGGCCAGCGCCTCCACCTGGCGGACGATCTGCGGGGGCTGGGGCGCGAGCGGCTCCGGCCAGGCGATCTCCAGCACGCCGTGGATGCGGCCGCCGGTGCCGGCGGGCAGGGCGGCCCGGCCGCCGTCCGGATGGTGGTGCAGGCCGATGGTGGGCAGCCCGGTCACGCCGAGGGTGGTGATCCACTGCCCCTCGCGCTCGATGAGCCCCCGCCGCGCCACGGTCACCACGTCCGGCGGGACATAGCGCCAGCGCGCGGCCTCGGCCGGTGAGAAGCCGGCACTGCCCGCCAGGGTGAGCGAACCGTCGGCGCCCGCCGCCCAGATGGCCACGGCCACGGCGCCGAGGGGGCGCAGCGCCTGCTCCAGCAGGGCGTCGGCGACGGCCTGGGCGTCGTCCGCCGCCAGTACGCCGCTCTCCGCCGCGCGCAGGCGTACGGCGGCCGACTCGTCCTCGGCCTCGTCGGCGCCCCGGGTGGCGGCGAGGAAGGCGTCCGTCACCTCGGACATCCGGTCCCGGGCGGCCTGGTTGATGACGTCGACGGCGAGCTCGAGGGGGGTGACCTGGGCCTGCTCGGCCAACTGGGTGAGCTGCCGGGCGGCCTGGGCCGGTCCGCACTTCAGCCGTTCGACGAGGACGCCCTTGGCGAGCTCGATCAGGGCACGCCCTTCGGCCTCCGCCTGGGCGGCCCGCACCTCCCGGCTGAGCCGCTCCACGGTGGCGGCGAGCCGGCCCACCGGGGATGCGGTGGAGAGGTCCTCGAGGTCGGCGGGCGGGGCATCCGGGGACTCCGACAGCTCGCCGGAAGCCCCCGACCGCCCGTCGGGAACCTGCTCGTCGCCCTCGGAGGGCTTCGGCTCCCCCTCGATGCTCAGGGGCAACCCGTCGTACGTCGCCGACGGCGACTCGGCCTCCGGACCGGCGGCCGAGTCGCGCTTCGGCTCACCGCCCCGATCCGGTTCGCGCGGCTGCTCGGACTTGCTCACAGTGTGGAGGCTCCTCGGCTGGAGCGCCCTGGGGCGCGGAACGACAGGCGCTGCGGGGCGCCCGGCCCGCCGGTGCGGGGGCCGGGCGCCGGTGTCCTCATGCGGGCAGCCAGCGGCGGACGCAGGCCATGAGGTCGCGCGTGTCGACGGGCTTGGTGACGTAGTCGGTGGCACCCGAGGCGAGGCTCTTGTCCCTGTCCCCCGGCATCGCCTTCGCCGTGACGGCGATGATGGGCAGCTCGGCGTACTGCGGCATGCGGCGGATCTCGGCCGTCGCGGTGTAGCCGTCCATCTCGGGCATCATCACGTCCATGAGCACGATGGCGACGTCCGGGTTGTTCACCAGTGTCTCGATGCCTCTGCGCCCGTTCTCCGCGTGCAGCACGCGGAAGCCGTGCATCTCCAGGATCCCGCTCAGCGCGAAGAGGTTGCGCGCGTCGTCGTCGACGACGAGGACGGTACGGCCCGCCGTCGCGTCGTCGACCGAGGGCGGCGTCAGGTGCTGCGGCCCTTCGGTCCGGACGAGGGAGAGCACGTCGCCGGGTTCCTCGGCGGACAGGTGCAGGGCGATGCGCTCGCGCAGTTCGTCGAGGCTGGACAGCAACTCCAGTGCGCCGCCGGCGGAGCGGGAGCGCAGCGTCTCGTCCAGGGACGCGTCCCCGGGATGGCTGGTGTGCACCAGCACCGGCACGCTCGTCAGCGCCGAGTCCCCTTCCAGGGCTTGGAGGAACCGGGACGCCTCGTCGTCGCGCATGCCCAGTTCCAGGACGACGCAGTGGCACGGCTCGGAGGCCAGCGCACCGGCCGCCTCCTGCGCGCCGACGGCGGTGATGACGTCGACCGCGGGCCGCTGAGCACCGTCGGCGCGCCCGTGTGTCAGGTCGGCGACCACGCTCTCCGCGACGAGGGTCAGCAGACCGCGCGAGCGCTCCTCCACGACGAGCAGGCGCCGGGGCCGGGGGCCGGGGCCGATCTGGGGCACCGGCACCGAACCGGCCAGTCCCTGCGGCGCGGGTTCGGCCGAGGCCCGGTCGAGGGGCCTGCCGTGGCTGAGCAGCTCCTCGAAGTCGGGGCGGGCCACGGGCAGGAAGAGCGTGAAGGTGCTGCCCTGGCCGGGCGTGCTGTGCACCGACACGGCGCCGCCGAGCAGTTGGGCGATCTCACGGGTGATGGACAGACCCAGGCCGGTGCCGCCGTACTTGCGGCTGGTCGTACCGTCCGCCTGCTGGAAGGCGCCGAAGATCGTCTCCAGGTGCTGCTCGGGAATGCCGATGCCGGTGTCCTTCACCCGGAAGGCCACGACGGCGGCGCCCCGGACCACGCCCTCGGGCACCTCGTCGTCCGACGCGGGCTCGATGCTCAGCTCCACGCCGCCCTGCTCGGTGAACTTCACCGCGTTGGACAGGAGGTTGCGCAGCACCTGGCGCAGCCGGGAGTCGTCGGTGAGCACGTCCGCGGGCGCGCCGGGGGCGGTCGTCACCGTGAAGTCCAGGCTCTTCTGTGTCGTCATGGGCCGGAAGGTGGCCTCGACGTACTCGATGAGCTGCCGCAGCGTCACCCGCTCGGGGGTGACGTCCATCTTCCCGGCCTCGACCTTCGACAGGTCGAGGATGTCGTTGATCAGCTGGAGCAGATCGGAACCGGCGGAGTGGATGATCTGCGCGTACTCGACCTGCTTGGGCGTGAGGTTGCGGGACGGGTTCTGCGCGAGCAACTGGGCGAGGATGAGCAGGCTGTTGAGCGGGGTGCGCAGTTCGTGGCTCATGTTGGCCAGGAACTCCGACTTGTACTTCGAGGCCAGCGACAGCTGCTGGGCGCGGGTCTCCAGTTCCTGGCGGGCCTGCTCGATCTGCAGGTTCTTCGCCTCGATGTCCCGGTTCTGGGCCGCCAGCAGCGAGGCCTTCTCCTCCAGTTCCGCGTTGGAGCGCTGCAGTTCCTCCTGCTGCACTTGCAACTCGGTGGAGCGGGCCTGGAGTTCGACGGTGAGGCGCTGCGACTCGACGAGCAGTTCGTCGGTGCGGGCGTTGGCCACGATGGTGTTGACGTTGACGCCGATGGTCTCCATCAGCTGGGCGAGGAAGTCGCTGTGAATCTGGGTGAAGGGCGTGACCGACGCCAGCTCGATGACACCGAGGACCTGGCCCTCGACGACGATGGGCAGCAGCACCAGCGCGGTCGGCACCACCTCGCCGAGGCCCGAGGAGATGGTGACGTAGCCGTCCGGCAGCTCGTTCACCACGATGGTGCGCCGACTGCGCGCGGCCTGGCCGACCAGGGTGCGGCCGAAGGCGATACGGGAGGGCCGGCTGCTCTCCTCGGGGTAGCCGTAGGAGCCGACGAGGCGCAGTTCGGGCCCGTCGTCGCCGTCCTCGGCGAGGTAGAAGGCCCCGTACTGGGCCGACACCAGCGGGACCAGCTCGTCCATGATCAGCTCGGCGACGACGGGCAGGTCGCGGTGGCCCTGCATCAGGCCCGAGATGCGGGCGAGGTTGGTCTTGAGCCAGTCCTGTTCCTGGTTGGCCCGGGTGGTCTCGCGCAGGGACTCCACCATCGAGTTGATGTTGTCCTTGAGCTCGGCGACCTCGCCGGACGCCTCCACGGTGATCGAGCGCGTCAGGTCGCCCTCGGCGACGGCGCTCGCGACCTCGGCGATGGCGCGGACCTGCCGGGTCAGGTTGCCCGCCAGTTCGTTGACGTTCTCCGTCAGGCGCTTCCAGGTGCCGGAGACACCCTCGACCTCGGCCTGTCCGCCGAGGCGTCCCTCGGTGCCGACCTCGCGGGCGACGCGGGTGACCTCGTCGGCGAACGCCGACAGCTGGTCGACCATCGTGTTGATCGTCGTCTTGAGTTCGAGGATCTCGCCGCGGGCGTCCACGTCGATCTTCTTCGACAGGTCACCCTTGGCCACCGCGGTCGTCACCAGCGCGATGTTGCGCACCTGGCCGGTGAGGTTGTTGGCCATGGAGTTGACGTTGTCGGTGAGGTCCTTCCAGGTGCCGGCGACGTTCGGCACGTGGGCCTGGCCACCGAGGCGCCCCTCGGTACCGACCTCGCGGGCGACGCGCGTGACCTCGTCGGCGAACGCCGACAGCGTGTCGACCATCGTGTTGATGACCTCGGCCAGCGCGGCGACCTCGCCGGCGGCCTCGACCGTGATCCGCTGCGACAGGTCGCCGCGCGCCACGGCGGTGGCGACCTGGGCGATGGAGCGGACCTGGCCGGTGAGGTTCGACGCCATCACGTTGACGTTGTCGGTGAGGTCCTTCCAGGTGCCCGACACCCCGCGCACCTGGGCCTGTCCACCGAGGCGGCCCTCGGTGCCGACCTCGCGGGCGACCCGGGTGACCTCGTCGGCGAACGCCGACAGCTGGTCGACCATCGTGTTGATGGTGCTCTTCAGCTCCAGGATCTCCCCGCGCGCGTCCACGGTGATCTTCTGCGAGAGGTCGCCCTTGGCCACCGCCGTGGCCACCAGCGCGATGTTGCGCACCTGGCCGGTGAGGTTGCCGGCCATGAAGTTCACGGAGTCGGTGAGATCGCGCCAGGTGCCCTTGACACCCTTGACGTCCGCCTGGCCGCCGAGGCGGCCCTCGGTGCCGACCTCGCGGGCGACCCGGGTGACCTCGTCGGCGAACGCCGACAGCTGGTCGACCATCGTGTTGATGGTGCTCTTCAGCTCCAGGATCTCCCCGCGCGCGTCCACGGTGATCTTCTGCGAGAGGTCGCCCTCCGCGACCGCCGTGGTCACCTGGGCGATGGAACGGACCTGGCTGGTGAGGTTGCCGGCCATGTGGTTCACGGAGTCGGTCAGATCGCGCCAGACGCCGGCCACGCCCGGCACCTGTGCCTGGCCTCCGAGCCGTCCCTCACTGCCGACCTCGCGGGCGACGCGGGTGACCTCGTCGGCGAAGGCGGACAGCTGGTCGACCATCGTGTTGACGGTCTCCTTCAGCTGGAGGATCTCGCCGCGGGCGGGCACGTCGATCTTCTGCGAGAGGTCGCCCTTGGCCACCGCCGTGGCCACCTGGGCGATGTCGCGGACCTGGGTGGTCAGATTGCCCGCCATGGCGTTGACCGAGTCGGTCAGGTCGGCCCAGGTGCCCGAGACGCCCGGCACCTCCGCCTGCCCGCCGAGCGTTCCCTCGGTACCGACCTCGCGGGCGACCCGGGTGACTTCGGAGGTGAACACGGACAGCTGGTCGACCATGCCGTTGAAGACCTTGGCGATGTCGCCCATGAGGCCGTCCGCGTCGTCCGGCAGCCGGGTACCGAAGTCCCCGTCGCGTACGGCTGTCAGGCCGGCCAGCAGCCGCCGCAACTCCTGGTCGCCCGGCACCGCATCGACGACCCCAGTGCTGTCGCTGGTCATGCGCACCCTCGTTCCGCTCCCCAAGAGCCCTCGAGAACCGAGGACTCGGAACCCCCCGGGCCGATGTGCGGCCCGGTTGTCGTGCATGCGTTTTCCACGTTCACAGATGTGGATGTGGTGTGGAAATACGCCGCAGGTTAACCCACGTTTCAAGCCCCGAACAAAGCAGGAGCCGCCGGCCTCGGCCGAACAGCGGCGCCGCGTCACCAGCCGTTTCCCGCAGCCCGGGACGCCGTCCCGGTGCACCGGGAAGCGGCTTCCCCACCCTTGCCACGCGGAGGGCGACTCAGGACACGGCGGCGTCATCCAGCGAGGCGCGCATCTCCAGGATGCCGTCGACCCCGGTGATCTCGCAGAGCCGCTGGAGCTGAGGTGACGGCGCGACCACGCGCAGGGTGCCCGTCCGGTGGGTGAGGATCAGCAGATTGAGCAGCGTCGAGTCCGCGAAGGTGATGCCGGAGGCGTCCAGCACCACCTTCGGGTGCTCCCTGACCGCGCCCCTCAGGGCGTCCGACAATGGCGGGATCGAGTCCATGTCGTAGGCGCCGCGGGCGGCGACGACCCAGGCCCCGAGCCATGCGTACTGCACCACCGCTGCCCCTTCGGGGGCGTGGGCGGTGGCCCGCTCCGGCAGCATCTCGACGCCGGTGTCGCGCGTGAGCGCCGGCGCACCGGCCTCGTCCCAGGGCACCTTCGGGCTCCTTATGTGGCTTTCCCCGACGGGAACACGTCATCAGTTGCATGAAAAGTATGTCACGTATCTGCGTTCCGGCAATGCTGCCCCCTAAAATGCTCGACATGGTAGGAGTGCCCGAGTCCCACAGCGGATGGACGTTCATCACCAGCCACGCGCGCGTACTGGCAGCCATCGCGGACAACCCGAGCGCCCGCATCCGCGACATCGCCGCCCATTGCCGGCTGACGGAACGCGCCGTCTCGCGGATCATCTCCGATCTGGAGCAGGACGGTTACCTCTCCCACACCCGGGACGGGCGCACGAACAACTACCGCATCGAGCCGGACAAGGTGCTGCGCCACCCGGCCGAGGCCGGTCTCTCGGTGGCCTCCCTGCTCTCCCTGCTCGTCCAGGACGAGTCCGACCGTGTCAGGAAACCGGTCGCCCCGTAGGAGCCCTCGTCTACGGCGACGCGGCCCTCGAAGCGGTCCAGCGCCTCGTCCCCCTCACCGAGGAGGCCGGGATGAGCATGGCGACCCTGGCGCTCGCCTGGGTCCTGCGTCGCGGCGAGGTCGCCTCCGCGATCACCGGCGCCTCCCGCCCCGAGCAGGTCCGCAGCAATGCCGCGGCCTCGCCCGTGGAACTCTCCGAGGACCTGCCGGCAGCGGTGGACCAGGCTCTCGGCGACGTCCCCGTCACGGAACCGACGCTCGCCCCGGGCGCGCAGTCGGGCGTCAAGCACCGCTGACCCTGCGCGGATCCGGTCCCCGACGAAGCTCGAGGCCCCTGCCCGGCGGGTGCCGGACGCGGGCTTCGAGCGTGTGCCGAGCGTCAGCAGCTCATCGCCCACGTGTGGGAGTCGCCCCGGTCGTTGGCCACGCCATTGTGGCCGACCTCCTGGCCCGGGGTGAGGCAGATCGTCGTCTGCCCGCCCTGACCTGCGCTGGAGTAGACCTTGACGTGGTCCTTGATACCGGGCCCGGAGATCCCGTGGTTGGCCCAGGAGGAGTCTTCGTCCGCGATCCAGCTCTCCCACCAGCCGTCATCGCCGGACCAGTTGGCGCGCTGACCGGAGAAGTCGGCGTGGGCCGGACTGGGCGTGGCAGCCTCGGCGGTCGAGTAACACAGCGTGGTCGCACGCGCCGCTGCCGCCAGGGCCCACGCGCTCGGCGTGCCCTTCCTCTGCCCTGGCACGGGTGCCGGGCGGAGTCACTGGGGTTGCACCTTCCGTAGCGGTACGTTCTCCCCGGCCCGCCTGCGCTGCATGGAATGGCCGAGGAACTCGCTGCCCACGAGTCACCCGCTTCCCAGAACACGACCTAGCCCGGGCGGATCGCGGCCTCGATGTGGGCGAGGTGGGCGGCGAGGATCTCCTCGAACGCCACATGACGATCCGCCCCGAGGGGACGGACATCGCGGGCGAAGTGGGCCAGGGCGGGGAAGCGTTCCGGGTCGGCGCCCAGGACCGCCACCCGGAACAGCTCCATGCCCTGCTCGCGTTCCGCGGCGGTGACGGTGCTGACCCCGGCCTCGGAGGCGATCAGCGCGGCGATGAGGACGGCGAGCCGGTGGTAGCGCGCCGGGATCTCCTCGTCGGGCAGTCCCGACGCGCGCAGGGCCTGCAGCACCTCTTCCATGACCAGCCGGGAGCCCGTACCGCTTGACGCGTAGCGTCCCCAGACGGTGGCGAGCTGGGGCTGCCGTCCGAAGGCTTCCCTCAGGTGCAGGGCCAGTGACGTGATGCGCTGCTTCCAGTCGCCCTCAAAACGGTGGCCGTCCATAGCGGCCAGAAGAATCCGGTCGGCGACCGCGCGCAGCAGTTCGGTCTTGCTGCGGAAATGCCGGTAGAGGCTGGAGGAATCGGTGCCGAGGGTCGTCGCCAGCTTGCGCACGCTGAACGAATCCGCGTCGCTCGTGCGCAGCAGTTCCGCCGCCGCGTCCAGGATCTCCTCGGTTGACCAGCGCCTTCGACCCGCCATCCCGCTCCTCTCGCCGAAACCTCATCCTATCGGTGCACCTGGCGCTGCACGCACCGCGTGCATAATGAGGACATGGACGTGCCGGGCGAGCCGGCATGCCATTCGTGCCCCGTTGTCCGGTCAGGTGACCGATACACCCCCGGGCAACACGAAAGGAGCATGTCGTGACGAACCCACTGGATTGCGCGGCACTGGACGCGGCCATCGAGAACGTCCACCGCGCCGGGATGCCGGGACTGTTCGCCGAGGTACGGGACAGCGACCAGGTCTGGCGCGGCGCCGCCGGGGTCGCCGATGCCGCCACCGGCCGCCCCGTCACCGCCGACATGCGCCACCGCGTCGGCAGCATCACCAAAACCTTCACCGCCGCCGCGGTGCTGCAGCAGGTCGAGAGCGGTCGGATCGGTCTCGACGCACCGATCGGCCGGTACCTTCCGAAGCTGGTTCCCGGAGCGCGCGGTGACGCGATCACGGTCCGGATGCTGATCAACCACACCAGCGGCCTCGCCGAGTACCTCCCCTACGCCTACCCCTCCCTCAAGGCGTTCCCCGCCCTCGCGGACACGGGGCCCGAGAGCCTGGACGATCACCGGTTCACACGGTTCGACCCCGTCGAACTGATCGAGATGGGCGTCACCGCACCCGCCGTCGGCACCCCGGGCGGTTCTCCGGGGGTGTACTCCAACACCAACTACCTGCTCCTCGTCCAACTCCTGGAACAGGTGACCGGCACGACCGCCGAGCGATGCATCACCCGGAACGTCATCGAGCGCGCCGGGCTTCGGGACACCGAACTCCCCACCGGACCGCACGTCGAAGGGCCGCACTCACGCCTCTACGAAGCGTGGTTCGGCATGATCGACCCGCCACGCGACTACAGCGTCTACGACATGTCATGGGTGGGGCCGTCCGCCTCACTCATATCGACCGTCACGGACCTCAACCGGTTCTTCGGCATGCTGCTGTCCGGGGAGATCGTCGGCCCGTCGTCGCTGGCCCAGATGCAACGCACCGTCCCGGTCGTCTCCCAGGAGGGAAGGATCATCGATTACGGCCTCGGCCTGCACCCGATGGAGGGCCCCGGCCAGGGCATCTTCTGGGGCCATGGCGGCACGGTCTGGGGCGGTGGAGCGCTGGCAATGACCCGTGCCGACGGCAGGCGCCAGATGTCCGTCGCGGTGAACATGCAGCGGTGGAACAGGCTCGACGCCTCCGGCAGGCCGCGGCCCCATCCCATCGATGACGCGCTTGCGGCTCTGTACCGCGTGGCGATGTACGGCTGACGGGGCAGGAGTCGGCGACGCCCGGCGACCGTCCGGGACCGGGCGCGACCGGGGTGGGCGGCGCCGTTCGGTGAGCCGGCTTCGGCGACAGACAGCACCAACGCGCTCCGCCTGCTATGGGCGGGCGTTTCAGCGGAGTCGCACAGTGCCCGGCGCCGCGCCCGGACCGGCGAAACGGCCGGCCCGGCCGGGCCGGCCGCTCCCTCTCACGCCCCTCGGGCGAAGGGATCCCATTGATCGGAGTGAGTACTCACTCATTGACGGAGTGAGTACTCACTCATACTCTCGGGTCATGACAGCATCTCAGGAGAACCAGACCACTCGCCGCCGCGCCCCCGGCATGTCGCCGGAGCAGCGCCGCGAGATGATCATCCGGACCGCTATCCCGCTGATCACGGAGTACGGCTCCGCCGTGACGACCGCCAAGATCGCCCGCGCCGCGGGCATCGGCGAGGGCACGATCTTCCGCGTCTTCGCCGACAAGGACGAGCTGCTGCAAGCCTGTATTGCGGAGGCGCTCTCCCCTGAGCACGCGATCCGCGAGCTGGACGCGATCGACGTGTCCCAGCCGCTGCCCGACCGGCTCGCGGAGGCGGCCGAGGCGCTGCAGGCGCACATGGACCGGCTTGGCGCGATCATCGGCTCGCTGGGGCACGGCGGCGGCAAGCACCCCGGCACGGTGCGCGGCGCGGGGCGCAACGAGTCGACGACCCGTATCCGTGCGGCCCTCACGGAGCTGCTGGAGCCCGACAAGGCCGCCCTGCGCCGACCGCCGGAGCAGATCGCGGCCCTCTTCATCGGGCTGCTCTTCACCCAGCCGCGTACGGAGGACGAGCCCGACCTGACCCCGCAGGAACTGGTGGAGGTCTTCCTGTACGGGGCGCTCTCGGGGCGTGCCAAGTGAGCGCGCGGAGAAGGCGCCTGAGGGTTACGGCCCTGGCCGTCCTGGCCCCCGTCCTGGTGTGGCTGGCCGCGGACCCACTGCTGGGGCACCGGCTGCGGATCGCCGATGGCGAGCAGACGCTCGACATCGGCGCCGCGCCCGTGGCGGTTGTCGCACTGCTCGCGTCGCTCTCCGGCTGGGGACTCCTGGCCGCCCTCGAGCGGTTCGGGGTACGGCGCGCCCGCGCCATCTGGACCGGGGCGGCCGGCGCCGTACTGGCCGTGTCCTTCCTGCCGCTCCTCGGCGACGGCATGGACGCCGGCACCCGGATCTCCCTCGCGCTGATGCACCTGGCGGTGGCGGCGGTACTGATCCCGGGGCTGGGTGGCAGGTCGCCCGGGGTGGGGGCCGGAGCGGGCAGGGGGGGGTGAGCGTCGGCAGCACGTGAGGAGGGCGGGCAGCACCGGATTCGGGCGGCGGAACCAACACCGCCCTCAGCCCTCCACGTCGGCGACTCCCCTTTCCTCCACGTCGGAGCACCTCAGCGCGAGGGCCGCGATGTCGTCGTCGAGCCTTCCGCCGCTGTGCCGGAGCAGATCCCGGTGCAGCGCGCCGAGCAGCTCGCGGGGCTGTTCCAGGTCCTGCAGCCGCATCCAGTCCGGCAGCGGAAAGAACCGGCCGGCGTGATCCCGGGTCTCCGATACGCCGTCCGTGTAGAACAGCAGCTGGTCCCCCGGGGAGAAGGCGACGCTGTCGACCCAGTAGCGGTCACCGATGAGCGACGCGAGGTTGAGGGGCGGAGAGGGGACGGTGGGGTCCAGGACCCGGACCTTCCCGCGGTGCGCGATCAGCGGCGGCGGATGGCCGCAGTTGAGAAGCCGGATGTGACCGCCGTCGGGCGGGATCTCGGCGAGGAGAGCGGTGGCGAAGTGCTCGGGCTGGTCCTGGGCGGGAAACGCGGCACTGTGGCGCGTGACGGTGGTTTCCAGGCGATGGACGATGCCCTGCAGGTCGGGCTCGTCGTACGCCGCCTCCCGGAAGCTGCCGATCACCGCCGAGGCCACACCCACCGCGGACAGACCCTTGCCCCGCACGTCGCCGATGAGCAGCCGGACCCCGTGCGGTGTACCGAGCGCCTCGTAGAAGTCGCCGCCGATCCGGGCCTGCTCCTGGGCCGCCAGATACAGCGACTCGATCTCGAGGTCCTCGATGCGGCGCGGCAGCGGGCGCAGCAGAACCTTCTGGGCCGCGTCGGCGACGAGCCGGAGCTGGAAGAGCACCTCCTCGCGCTGAAGTCGGACGTGACTCCCGTACGCGGCCGCCAACGTGACCGCGACGATGGCGGCCGACGTGTACTGCGTCCCCAGATCGGCATAGAAGAGGCTGAGGACCGTCATGAGCAGCAGACAGAACGCCCCCAGCCCGATCGTGGGAAGCACGGGCCACATCGCGGCGGCGAGCGCGGGCGCGGCGGGCAGAAGGCGGCTGATGGCGATCTCCCGGGGCGTGGAGAACGCCAGGACGGCGATGAGGACGGTCAGGACCACGGGTGACAGCCGGGCGGCTTCCCACCGGCCGCTGTAGGCGGGGCGACTGCGCCTCAACCGTGCAGACATGATCACAAATGCATAATATCGACCTAAACGGGACTCGGGCACGGAGAAGGCGCCGTGCGGCGCACGCTCTGCGGCGGACAGTTCTGTGCGGGGACCCAAGGCCGTGCGCCGCGCCTGAACCCTAGGCCGCGCACCACGCATGACCCGAGGTCGCGCACCACGCAGCCCCCACAGATTCCCGCGCCGACCAGGCATGGACCGGATGGCCCCTGGCCGCTCGGGATCACCAGTGTTAAAAAGGTCGCATGGCGAATCCCTTCGCCCGCTTTCAGCACCTATCGGTCAAGCGCGTGATCAGCAAGACCACGCGGAGCGTGGCCGGGCAGGTGTTGATTTTCCAGGTGGCTCTCGTGGTGCTGCTCGTGGCCTGCGGCGTCTTCGCTCTCATTCTGCAGTCGGAGCGGGACACCAACGCCGAGGCCAGGCGCCGCTCCACGGCCGTGGCACAGACCTTCGCGCACTCACCGGGCGTCCTGGCGGCATTGCAAGCCCCGGATCCGAGCAAGATCCTCCAGCCGCTCACCGAAGCGGGGCGCCGGGCTGCCGGTGTCGACTTCATCGTGGTGATGGACACCAAGGGCATCCGGTACACGCACCCCTTGCCGGACCGCATCGGAAAGAGGTTCGTGGGCGAGATCGGACCATCACTGGCGGGGAAGGTCTACGTGGAGAGCGTCGACGGCCCGCTCGGTCGCGAAGTGCAGGCCACGGTCCCGATCGAGAACGCCGACGACGAGGTGGTGGGCCTCGTCTCGGCAGGGATGAAGGTCAAGAACGTCCAGAGTCAGCTGACCCGGCAACTACCGATCATCCTGGGCGCCGGCGCCGGAGCGCTCGCGTTGTCCACCGGAGTCACGGCGCTGGTGGGCAGGCGGCTGCGACGGCAGACACACAGCCTGGCCCCGGACGAGATGACCCTGATGTACGAGCACCACGACACGGTCCTCCACTCCGTCCGGGAAGGCGTCCTGATCGTGGCCGCCGACGGGCGGCTCATGCTGGCGAACGACGAGGCCAGACGGCTGCTGGAACTGCCCCCGGACGTCGAGGGCGGGCTCGTCTCGGAATTGCCCGGCCTCGATCCCGAGACAAGGGCGCTGCTCACCTCCGGACGCGAGGCGACCGACGAGGTGCACCTCGCGGGAGAGCGGCTGCTCGCGGTCAACCAACGGCCCACGGATCACCGGGGAGGTCCCAGGGGAACCGTGGTGACGCTGCGCGACTCCACCGAACTTCAGGCGGTCACCGGCAGGGCCGAGGTGGCACGGGAGCGGCTCAGGCTGCTCTACGACGCCGGACTCCACATCGGTACCACTCTGGACGTGCTGCGCACCGCCGACGAGTTGGCGCGGGTCCCCGTTCCTCGCTTCGCGGACTTCGTCACCGTGGACCTGGCCGACACCGTCCTGCACGGCGATGAGCCGTCCCCCACGGCGACGGACATGCGACGCGCGGCCGTGTGCGGCATCCGGGACGACCACCCGCTCTCCGAGCAGGGCCGGCTCTTCGACTACGTTCCCTCCACCCCCCAGGCCCGCGGCTACGGCAGCGGCCACTCCCAGTTGGTGAGCGATCTGCCGACCGCCACGAGCTGGCGCCTGCAGGACCCGGAGCGTGCCCGGGCGATCATCGACTACGGCATCCATTCCCTCATCACCGCGCCGATCCAGGCCCGGGGCGTCGTGCTCGGCATGGCCAGCTTCTGGCGCGGGCAGCAGCACGAGCCGTTCAACGAGGAGGACCTGTCGCTGGCGGAGGAGCTGGTGGCCCGTGCTGCGATCAGCATCGACAACGCCCGCCGCTACACCCGTGAGCACGCCCTGGCCGTCACCCTCCAGCAGAGCCTGCTGCCGCAGGCGATGCCCGAGCAGAACGCCCTCGACCTCGCCTACCGCTACCTCCCCGCCCAGTCGGGTGTGGGCGGAGACTGGTTCGACGTGATCCCCATGCCGGGGAGCCGGGTGGCACTTGCCGTCGGCGATGTGGTCGGCCACGGCCTGCACGCCGCCGCCACGATGGGACGGCTGCGCACCGCGGTCCACAACTTCTCCGCGCTCGATCTGCCACCCGACGAGCTGCTGAGCCATCTGGATGACCTGGTCGGAAGCATCGACCAGAACGAGACGTCCGAGACCGCGGCGGGCGTCGTGGGCGCCACCTGCCTGTACGGGATCTACGACCCCGTGACGCGCCGCTACGTGGTGGCGCGTGCGGGGCATCTGGTCCCCGCGCTGGTCCACCCCGACGGGACCGTCACCTTCCCGGACGTGCCGGCCGGTCCGCCCCTGGGTCTGGGCGGCATGCCGTTCCGGACAGCGGAGCTGTGCCTCGAGGAGGGAACCCAGCTCGTCCTGTACACCGACGGCCTCATCGAGGACCGCAGGCGCGACCTGGACGCGGGACTGGAACTGCTGCGCGATGCGCTGACGGGCCACCCCGGCCGGCCGCCCGAGGAGACCTGCCAGGACGTGCTGGCCAGCCTGCTCCCGGGGCACCCCAAGGACGATGTCGCCCTGCTCGTCGCCCGCACACGGGAACTGCCGCCCGACCAGATCGCCGACTGGGACGTGCCGGCCGACCCCGCCGCCGTCTCCGGCATGCGCGACGCCGTGTCGCAACGGCTCGAGGCGTGGGGCCTGTCGGAGTGCGGCTTCACCCTGGAACTCATCCTGAGCGAGCTCATCACCAACGCCATCCGCTACGGCGCCGGGCCGATCCACGTCCGACTGATCCGGGACCGCACGCTGATCTGCGAAGTGGCCGACGGCAGCAGCACCTCACCGCATCTGCGGTACGCCGCGACGACCGATGAAGGAGGCCGGGGTCTGTTCCTGGTGTCGCAGATGGCCGAACGCTGGGGCACCAGGTACACCCCGCACGGCAAGGTGATCTGGGCCGAACAGTCCCTGCCGGAGGTCACACAGCAGCCCGCCCCGAGTCCGGCCGCCGCGGACACGCCCCTGGACGACGGGGCAGCCGAACGGTGAATCAGGTCGTCGCACAGGCGGAGTCCATGGTGCGGGTGCTGACGTCGAAGACGTGCGGGCGCTGACGTCGAGCACGTGCGGGCGTGAGCCGCGTCGCATCGGAGGGGGTGGGACTTGCTATGCAACGAGTTGCATAGCACGATCGTCGGCATGGCGCTCGAGCACGCGATCCTGGTGTCGCTCCTGGAGAAGCCGGGATCCGGCTATGAGCTGGCCCGGCGTTTCGAACGGTCCATCGGCTACTTCTGGACCGCGACCCACCAACAGATCTATCGCGTACTGAAGCGCATGGAGAACGACGGCTGGGTCGAAGCCCGGGAGGTCCCGCAGCAAAGACGGCCGGACAAGAGGGAGTACTCCGTCGCCGACCTCGGCCGGGCCGCACTGTCCTCGTGGTTGCACGATCCGATCGAGCCGGAGAGCGTCCGCCACGACCTGGCGGTGAAGATCCGCGGTGCCGCCTTCGACGACCCTGCCGCCCTGATCCGCGAGGTGGAGCGGCACCGGCAGACGCACCGGGACCGGCTCGCGCACTATCTCGCGGGCGAGGAGCGGGACTTCACGGGGCCCGATGCGGGCGCGACCGCTCCGGATACGCCGCTGGACGCGGAGCGGGAGCTCCAGCACGTCGTCCTGCGCGGCGGCATCGCGTACGAGCGGATGATGATCGGCTGGCTGGACGACGTGCTCGCCACGCTGGCCCGGTTCGGCCCGGATCACTGACCGCGCCACCGCACCGGCCGCGACTGCTCCTCCTCTCCGGCTCACAGGCTCACCTCCCGCCCCACCCCCCGTTCCTTCCCTCCGCCCACCTGCCGAAAGGGGTCCTCACCATGGCTGACCACCTGCTCTTCAACCCGCGCACATACGACCCCGCGCATTTCGACCCCGAGACACGCCGTCTGCTGCGTGCCACCATCGACTGGTTCGAGGAGCGCGGGAAGCGGCAGCTGATCGAGGACTACCGGACCCGCGCATGGCTCGGTGACTTCCTCGCCTTCGCCGCGAAGGAGAACCTGTTCGCGACCTTCCTGACGCCGTCGTCCAGTGCGGGGGAAGGGCAGCCGGACAAGCGGTGGGACACTGCCCGTATCGCCGCGCTCAACGAGATCCTCGGCTTCTACGGCCTGGACTACTGGTACGCCTGGCAGGTCACCATCCTCGGCCTCGGCCCGGTCTGGCAGAGCGACAACGCCGCCGCCCGCGCCCGCGCCGCGGAACTCCTCGCCCAGGGAGAGGTGTTCGCGTTCGGCCTGTCCGAGAAGGCCCACGGCGCCGACATCTACTCCACCGACATGCTGCTCGAGCCCCACGGCGACGGCGGCTTCCGCGCCACCGGCTCCAAGTACTACATCGGCAACGGCAACGTGGCCGGACTCGTCTCCGTCTTCGGCCGGCGCACCGACGTCGAGGGCCCCGACGGCTATGTGTTCTTCGCCGCCGACAGCCGTCATCCGGCCTACCACCTGGTCAAGAACGTCGTCGACTCCTCCAAGTTCGTCAGCGAGTTCCGCCTGGAGGACTATCCGGTAACGTCCGATGACGTCCTGCACACCGGCCGCGCCGCCTTCGACGCCGCTCTCAACACGGTCAACGTGGGCAAGTTCAACCTCTGCACCGCGTCGATCGGCATCTGTGAGCACGCGATGTACGAGGCCGTCACCCACGCCGGCAACCGCGTCCTCTACGGCCGCCCCGTCACCGCCTTCCCGCACGTGCGGCGCGAGCTGACCGACGCCTACGTCAGGCTCGTCGGCATGAAGCTGTTCAGCGACCGCGCCGTCGACTACTTCCGCTCCGCCGGCCCGGACGACCGGCGCTACCTGCTCTTCAACCCGATGACGAAGATGAAGGTGACCACCGAGGGCGAGAAGGTCATCGACCTGATGTGGGACGTGATCGCCGCCAAGGGCTTCGAGAAGGACAACTACTTCAGCCAGGCGGCCGTGGAGATCCGCGGCCTGCCGAAGCTGGAGGGCACGGTCCACGTCAACCTGGCGCTGATCTTGAAGTTCATGCGCAACCATCTCCTCGACCCGGCCGAGTACCCGAGTGTGCCGACGCGTCTCGACGCGGCCGACGACGACTTCCTGTTCCGGCAGGGACCGGCCCGGGGTCTGGGCTCGGTGCGCTTCCACGACTGGCGCCCGGCCTTCGAGGCGTACGCGCATCTGCCCAACGTCGCTCGCTTGCGCGAACAGGCCGACGCGCTCTGCGAGTTCGTCACCACGGCCGCCCCCGACGCGGAGCAGAGCCGCGACCTCGACCTCGTCCTGTCGATCGGCCAGCTCTTCGCGCTCGTCGTGCACGGGCAGCTCGTCCTCGAGCAGGCCGGCCTGACCGGACTCGACGAGGACGTACTCGACGAACTCTTCGCCGTCCTCGTACGGGACTTCTCCGGGCACGCCGTCGAACTGCACGGCAAGGACTCGGCGACCGAACGGCAGCAGGAGTGGGCACTGGCCTCGCTCCGGCGCCCGGTCGTCGACGAGGCGCGCACACAGCGCGTATGGCAGCGGGTCGAGGCGCTGTCCGGCACATACGAGATGGCCCAGTAGCCGAGCCACGTCCCTCATCGGTGGCCGGGCGTCGCCGGCCCGGCCACCGGTCGGAGGCCGGGCGGTGCATCAACGCGCCCAGAGGATCCAGGACCGTGGCGACTCGGCCGGACGCATCAGCCGCTAGTCGTCGGTGTCCATCGGGTGGAATCCTCCGCCGGTGCCAGGCCGAAGTCCGGCACCGGCGCCTGCCGCAGGTCAGGTGGGCGCCCGCCCGTCACTCTCGCGCTGGGATCCCGAAGGGGACGGGTTCGCCGGAGCGCAGGTGCTCCCTCAGCCACCGCTCGGTGTTGTTCACATGCAGCAGCGCGGCGGCCTGGCTGAGGACGGCGTCACGGGTGGACAGCGCGTTGAAGATCGCCTCGTGCTCGGCGAGGGTCCGGGCCGCGGCCTTGTCGTCGACCAGTCCGCGCCAGATGCGGGCGCGCAGTGTGCGGCCGGAGATGCCTTCCAGGAGGGTGAGGAGGGTCTCGTTGCCCGTGGCGGCGACGACTGCGCGGTGGAAGGCGGAGTCGTGCGCGTTCAGCTGTTCCACGTTGTCGCGGGCCTCGCGCATGGCGTCCAGGTGCCGCTTCACGTCGGCCAGTTGGACCTCGGAGATCCGAGTGGCGGCAAGGGCCGTGGCGACCGGCTCGAGAAGCCGCCGTACCTCCATGAGATCCCGCAGGGCGACCGAGTCGCTCTGCATCAGCTCCACCGCACCGCCGACCCCCGCCAGGAGCAGGCTCGGCTGGAGGCTGGTGACATACGTTCCGTCGCCCCGCCGGACCTCCAGGACACGCGCCACGGACAGCGCCTTGACCGCTTCGCGGGCGAGGTTGCGGGAGAGCCCGAGCTGAGCGGCCAGGTCCGGCTCCGGCGGAAGCTTGGAGCCCGGCGGGAGGGCACCGGTCCGGATCAGCTCACGGATCTGCTCGATGGCCTTGTCCGTCAGAGACAACGCGGCCCCCTCCCCCGACCGTGCTCCGCGGGCACGTCCCACCTCATCGGCCGATGGGGTCGCAGGCCGCCCCAGAGACCGGCGGGGATGTGCTGACCATGGAGTTCCACGTTTCGTACGACCTGTTCCGGAGTCCGCATGTCGAGCGTGACGATGATGATACTGGGATGCCTGTGAGCGTGTCGGGCGGCGACCTCCGGCGCTTCGACGTCAAGGGGTCGAGTGCCGGGCAGGTGCGCGGGCGGGCCCTGCGGACCCTGGACGATGCGGTGATCGCGCCAGGCCACGGCTGATACGAAGGACGGGCTTCCCTCCGCTGAACTGCGGACGCTGCCGAGGTTCGCGTCGCGCACCCCGTCGGTCGTCCGCGGCCTGCCGCACAACATTGGCTGGATGTCTTCAAGGGCACCGTCGGTGTGACGCGTCCACCTCTCCGGACGAAGTCCCGGGAAAGCCGAGCTCACACATCACTCGCACGCCGGCGAGGCCATTCGGCGCCGGGCACACATCCGGTCGCTCAGCGTTTTCAATAACGCGAACCAGTCATGAAGTACCTGTGAGACATGCGATGTCTGGCTAGTCGCGTTACCTACCAGAGGAACAGAAAACGGGTCATTCGACTGCGGGCACCTACATCGACCTGCCCACGCCGACCCAGGACTCCTCCGGCCTCACCATCACCCTGCCGTCGTCGGCGCCGTACAGCGCGGGCGCCTACGTCCTCAAGCTCGCCTTCTCCGGCACGATCCCAGGCCTGCGGCCGCTCACCGGCGCCATCGCCTTCGCGGACGTCGACTACACCGGCAAGGCCGCCGCGTTCACCGTCGGCGACCACACCGCGGCCGACCTGGCCACGGCCGGACTGGGCCCGCGTACCCTCTCCTCCCTGCGGCCGGCCCCCGGATACCAGGTGATCGGCTACTCCGGCGACAACTTCACCGGCACCTCCTGGACCTTCGACGCCGACACTCCCGACCTCAGGAACACCGGCAACAACGACCAGATCACCTCGCTGAGGGTCCGGTTCAACCCGGCGACGTACTTCCGGATCACCAACGCCACCAACGGACTCGCCCTCGACAGCGGCGGCGACGTGGCCTCCGGGTCCAGCCTCAAGCAGTGGACCTGGGACGGCAGTCCCAACCTGCAGTGGCAGGCGGAGGCGGTCGGAGGCGGCTACTACCGGCTGGTCAACCGCACGAACGGCATGGTCGCCGACGGCTGGGGCGCCACCGACGACGGCTCTCCGGCCCGCCAGGCCCCCTGGAACGGCGGCACGAACCAGCAGTGGACCATCACCCACCGGGGCGGTGACCGCTATTCACTCGCGAACCGCACCACCGGCCTGGTCCTCGACGGCGGCGGCGACGTCGGCTCGGGAAGCGTCACCAAGCAGTGGACCTACGGCTCCAGCACCAACCTGCTGTGGACCTTCACCGCGCAGTGACCGGCGGATCCCTTGCCGCTGACGTGGCGACGGGATCCGTGACGCCCTTGGCCTCAGCGAAAGGGACACGCGTGCATCGAGCCGGGGAAGCGGCAAGGCGCTGGACGTCTGGAACCACTCCAACCTCCCGCACCCGCGCCTGGGACCAGGTCAAGCGGACCACCAACTCCCGCATGGCTACCCCGGCACCTGTCGCCCCGAGTCGTGGTGGTCGACCTCGGCACCCACGACCTACCGCCTACGACGACTTCGTCCAGAAGCTGCGCACGCGCTCGGTGCCGGCCGGTACGGCGGCCACCTCCAGCATGGTCAAGGCACGCAGCGACGCCGGAGACAGCCGGACCCGCCACTGGTTCCTCGACGACTCGGGCCCGGACTTCCTCGGCTGCTACTGGCACTACTCGACCTGACGGCAGAGTCGTCTCCGACCGGCTCGTCTCGTTCATCGCCGGTCTGCCGACAGGCAAGGTGACGACACCGACGACCCGGATGCGCCTCGTGCAGCGACTCCGCCGGACGGCCACCGGCCTGCTGCGGGCGGCACCGTGTCGCCCGCAACCGGCACCGCCCGGACCAATGCCGCGGCCGGACCGTATGTGTGGAAGAACGCCCAGGTGGTGGGCGCCGGTTACGTCACCGGGCTGAGAACGAGGATGTGCCCGCCGAGCGATCGCGGCCTTCACGACAGGCCGCCCAGGATGGTCACTCACGGTAGCGGGAGTGGGCATATGCGCCTTCTAGGCTTCCGCCCCCCTCGCGTGAAGAGGTCCGGCCATGGACTCTGACGAGTGCGCCGGGCCGTCAGCCGACATGCTCACTGTCCGGGGATGGAAACCCACGGAAGCCCCGCGCTGACCCGCCCCTGGAGCCGCGCTGTCGAGGCACGGGCTCACCTCGGCCTTGACTCTCCACAGCTCTCCGTCCTTCTCCCGGCGCCGCGGGAAGGTGGGCCTTGAGCCGTCCGGGAAAGGATCTACCCCCTGCCCGGCCTCAACCCGGAGAAGTACGCTGAGCAAATGCCCATTCCGCGCAACGCCGCAGGAAACCGGACGTCAGCCGCAGCGGCCCGGAACGGGCTGGTCGAAGCGGTGCGCGCGTTGGTGTTCACCCAGAACTGGGCCGACGTCCGGCGTACGATCGACGCCCACCCCGCATTGCTGAGCGACATGTGCACAGAGCTGTTCGATCTCGTGATCGAGCAGTTACGGGAGGCCGGAAATCTCACCAGCGTGCGCCAGTACGAGCAGTTCCGCGACCTTCTCGTGCTGGCACGGCAGATCGGTGTCGACGGCGCCATCGCCGACATGGTCGGCGAAGATCTGTCTCCGGAACTGCGGGCCGCCGTCGCTCCCCTGACCGAGCCGTCGACGGCCGGCGGTCTCGGGCCGGAGCAGCGGATCGGGCTGATCCGACGCGCCCTGGAACTGGCCGGCCCGGAGGAAACCCCGAGGACCTGGGGCTCGCTGCACGGGCTCCTCGGCGAGGCCCTGCTCGACGACCGTACGGGGGACCGTGGTCAGAACGCTGAGGATGCGCTCGACGCGTTCCGCAAGGCTGTCTCCCGGCTGTCGAAGGCGTCCCAGCCCGTCCTGTGGGCCATCACGATGAACAACCTGGCGCGGGCACACACGGAACAGACCGGAGGCGACCCGGACGACCACCACGCGCAGGCAAGAACCGCCTTACGCCAGGCCGTTGAAGTGTTCACCGACGAGGCGGGACCGCGGATCCTCGCGGTGGAGACGGAGCGGATGCTGCTGGCGCTGGCCGGCGGCACGCCCGCCGACCTGCGCCGCGCGATCGACCTTCTGCGCCGCACCCTTGCCTTCGTCGATGCGACCGTCACGGCCGGCCATCCGGCCGATCTCCCCCGGCTGGCACAGCTTCTCGACGACGTGGTGCGCGTGTCCACGGACGACGAGGACGCCGGCGAGCTGCCCGAGGACATGCGCACAGATGACCCGGTGTGGGACCGCGCGGTCGGAGGCATGATCCTGCTGACCGAATACTGGCGGACCGGCGAGGTCGACGCGCTGTGGCGTGCCCTGCACCGTCTGGAAGACGCGGCACGATCCACCGACGTGTCGCATCCCCGCCGGGGAGACGTCCTGGCAGCACTCGGCTGTGCGCTTTGGAGCTACCACGGTCGAGTCCACGATCCGACGGCCCGCGACCAGGGCACCACCGCACACCGGCAGGCCGTCGCCCTGCTTCCACCCGGATCACTCCCGCACGTGGCCTGTCTCGCCGCGCTCGCCGGAGATTTGGCCCAGCGCCACCAGGAGACCGGTGAGCGAGGGGACTTGGACGAAGCCATCGATCTGATGGGCCAGGCCGCATCGTCGCTCCCCGATGCGCCGCAGGGCGCCGCGCTCCTCCGGCAGCTGGGTGACTGTCGCCTTGCTCGGCACTCGGCCTACGGCGACCCGGCCGACCTGGACACCGGCCTGGACGCTCTCCGGGCGGCCGAGGCCCTGATCCCGCCCGACGCCGCCGGCCGGTTCAGGGTGCTCACCTCCCTGTCCGCGGCACTCGTCGTCCGCTACGGCCGACGGGGCGACCTCGCCGACCTGGAGGAGGCCCTCGCCCACGGCCGCGAAGCGCTGGGCCTCGCATCGGACCGATCCAGAGCCCGCGTCGTCCTGCTCCGCGAACTGGGCCGCAACCTCACGAGCCGCTACGAGCGAACCCGCCGACCGGCCGACCTCGACGAGGCGGTCCAGTACTCCCGGGAGGCCCTGGCACTCTCCCCGGCCACGGTACCCGACCGTGCCGATCTGCTCCTGCACCTGGGACTCGCGCTGAACCTCCGCCATGACCTGCGCCAGCAGTCCGACGACCTCGACGAGTGCGTCGAACTCGTCCAACAGGCCGTCGACCTGTGCCCGCCCGGGACTGCGTTCCGGGACGTCACGTTGAACGTGCTCAGCGGCGTCCTGCGGGACCGCTACTTCCGCACCGGCGACATGGCCGACCTCGCGCAGTCGATCGACCTGTCCTACGAGGCCCTGCGCCTGGCACCGCCAGGGACCTTGCGTTGGCCGCACCTGGTCAACCTCGGCGTCGCACTGCGCCAGCGTTACGCCCGGAGCGGCGAGCTGTCCGATCTGGACGAAGCGATCGCGCAGTGGCGTGAAGCGTACGACATCTCCTCCACGGACACGGCAGGTCTCCCGTCCGAGCGGTTGTCGGTCCTCATCGGGCTCTCGGTCGCACTTCTCGACAGACATCGGCACACCCGCGACGGCCGGCACCTCCAGGAGGCCGTCGACCGGGTGCGGGAGGCATGGGCTCTCGCCTCGTCATCAACCGGTGCCGACGGCAACATCGCCAACTGTCTGGCCACCACGCTGCTGAACCGCTACTGGCAGGACGGCGATCCGCACGACCTCGACGAGGCAGAGCTGGTGCTCCGCCGAGCCGCCGATGCGGACCAGAGCAGTGTGCACGGCCAGATGTTCCTGCCCAGCACCCTGGCACGGGTGCTCGGCCACCGGTACGACAACGCCGTGGCGGGCGGCGAGCCGGCCGATCCGGACGAGGCGCGGTCATTGTTCCGCCGGGCCGTGACCGCAGGCCTGGCGGCCAACCCGGAACTCGCCCGCGTCGACAGCCAGGTGTGGGGCGAGTGGGCGGCCCGGCGGAACTCCTGGAGGGAGGCCGCGGAGGCGTACGGCTACGGCCTGCAGGCCATGGAGCGGCTGTTCCGTGCTCAGCTCACACGCACGACCAAGGAGTTGCGGCTGCGCGACGTACAGGGCCTGGCGGTGGCCGCCGCGTACGCGCTGGCGAAGTCCGGCGACGCGGTCTCGGCGGCGGTGGCGCTCGAACGGGGGCGGGCCCTGATCCTCTCCGAGGGGCTCGAGCGCAGCCGCGCCAGGCTGGAACAGCTCGCCGCGATCGGACGTGCGGACCTCATCGAGCGCTTCCGGCGCAGCAGCACGGCCCTCGCCGCACTCGAACACCGTGCGCTCGCCCAGGCGAACCGGCCCGACATGGTGCTGCCGCCGTCCGCGACCGCCCCCGAGGCCGATCTCACCGACGCCTTGCGTACCGCCCGCACCCAGCTCGACGCCGCCGACATCCGGCAGGTCCCTGCCTTCGAACAGTTCCTCGACCCGCCCGGCTTCGACGACGTCCGCGCCGCGGCAACGACCCCGCTCGTCTATCTGGCGGCCGCGGAGCAGGGCGGGTACGCGCTAGTGGTGGCCGAGGACCGGGTCGAGGTGTGCTGGCTGCCGTCACTTACGGCGGTCTCGCTGCGGGCACGGGTGGAGACGTATCTGCGGGCGTACCGGGCGCGGGCGAGCGACCCGGTCGCGTGGGTGGGGGCCCTGGACGCAACGACGCACTGGCTGTGGGACGTCGTCATGGAACCGGTCGTCACCGCCCTGGCACCGGCCGGCCGGGCCGCCCTGGTGCCCGCGGGCCTGCTCGGCCTCCTCCCGCTGCACGCCGCATGGCGGGAAGACGTCACGGCACCGAGCGGCCGCCGGTACGCGCTGGACGACCTGCTGCTCACCTACACCCCCAACGCGCGGGCACGGGTGGCGGCGGCGGAGCAGGCCCGCGCCGCCGCCGACGACGGTTTGCTGGCGGTCGACGATCCGCGCCCGGTGGCAGCCGGACCGTTGCCGGCCGCCGGCCGCGAGGTGCAGGAGGCCCTCAAGCACTTCACCCGCGCCCGCCGGCTCGACGGTGAACGGGCCACCCTGCGGGCCGTCGAGGACGCGCTCGGCGACCATCCCATACTCCACTTCGCCTGCCATGGCTTCGCCGACGTGGCCGAGCCCCTGGCGAGCGGGCTGATGCTCGCCCATGACCAGTCGCTGACGCTGCGCGACCTCCTGCGGCACGGCTCACTGAGCGCGCGCCTGGCCGTGCTGTCCGCGTGTGAAACGGCCGTACCCGGCACCGAACTGCCGGACGAGGTCGTCAACCTCCCGACCGGCCTGCTGCAGGCGGGCGTAGCGGGTGTCGTCGGCTCACTGTGGTCGGTCTCCGACACGAGCACGATGGCTCTCATGGCCCGTTTCTACGAGCTGTGGCGATCGGACGGCCTGGATCCGCCGGAGGCGCTTCGCCGAGCGCAGCAGTGGGTCCGCGACGCCCCGAACGGGGCAAAGCGCGACAGGTACCCGGACGTCGAGGAACTGAGCGGAAACCACGTGCCGACGAAGGCCAGACGGCCGTGGGAGCGGTTGCGGGCGCATCGTTCCCCGTCCTACTGGGCCGCGTTCGTCTACGTGGGAGAGTGAGCCGACTGCACGCGCGCTCCTACGACGCTGTGGTCGTCCCCGTCCCCGTCCCCGTCCCCGTCGCCGACGGGGACCAGGCGCCGAAGGACCATCGGTGCGGCCCAGCTCGGCGAGCCTGGACGGGCCGGGACGGGACCGGCCTGGACGGGTCGGGCGGATCAGGATGTCGACGACCCGCCGCTCGCCGTAGGATCGCGCCACGGAGCCGGGCGAGGTGCGGACGTCGCAGGGGGGCCAAGTGCGGTTGTCGCTGGCGGAACTGACGGAGCTGCGGGTGCCGCCGCCGGAACTCGTCGACCGGATCCTGGGTCCGGTGCGGGACCGGGCCGCGCAGGGCCCGCCGGACGATCTCGGGCCGCAGGAACGGCAGTTGTGGCACGCGATGGCGGGCGCGGTCTGCGAGCGGCTGGGTGATCCGGACGGCACCGTGCAGCACTTCGGCGCCGCCCTGACGGAAGTCGACGACGACAGCGAAGACCGGCCCGACGCGGAGTTCCGCCTCGCTGTCGCCCTCCACTCCCGGTTCACCGATCGCGGGGACCCCGACGACGTCCACCGGGCGATCGGTCTCTTCCGCTCCGTGCTGACCGTGGCCGACGAAGGCACCTGGCCGCGTCTCATGGCCGCGGCGCTCCTGGGTCGATGCCTGGCCGACCGGTTCACGGCAGTGGGGGACCCGGCCGACCTGGCAGCGGCCGGCGCCCTGCTGGAGAGGGAGCTCGACGCGGCGGGCGAGCCACCGCCCTCACCGGAAGACGGTGACCCGGAGGAGCTTCACACCTGGATCTCCGCCCTGGATGTACTCGGCGAATGCCTGCGCGAACAGGCAGAGCTGGCCCACGATGAACACCTGCTGGGGCGGGCCGTGGACCGTGCCCGCCAGGCGCTGGACCTCGCCGGGGACGACCCCGCCTTCCGCGCCGCTCCGGAGAAGGGACTCGCCCGCACCCTGCTCGTACGCGCCCTGTGGGCGAAGTCGGTGGAGGACCTCGACGAGGTGATCCGGCTGCTCGATCCGTCGGCGCCGCTCGCCCAGTCGGAGAGCCCGGCGGCGCGCGCGGTGAACCTGGGCATCGCCCATTTCGAGCGGTACCGCCTACGGGGCGCCCCCGATGACCTGGCGCACGCCCGCACGGTGCTCGAGCGGGCCCTGGACGGACTGCGGCAGGGCTCTGCCGCGCGCGCAGGAGCCCAGCTCAACCTCGCCGTCGTACTCCGGGAGACGGCCGCCCGTGCCGCCGACGGGCTGGAACTCCTCGACCGCGCCGTCGAGACGGCCGAGGCGGCGGCCGCCGGCGTGCAACCGGGGTCGCCGCTGTACGTCGGGGCCACCGCCGCCGCGGCCGAGGCGCGGATCGCCCGCCAGGCACAGGGCGGGGGCGGCGGGGCGTCGGAACTGGAGCAGGCCTGCCGGAAACTGGAGGCGGCGGCGCCGTATCTGCCGCCCGGAGGCGGCCTGCTGGTCGCCTCCTTCCGCGACGCCTGGGGCAGCGCCCTCGTCCGGCTCGCGGGCCTCACCTCCGAGCCGGTGGTCCTGGAGCAGGGCGTGGACCTGCTGCGCCGGGCCCTGGCCGATCCGGGCGGACTCCCCGACCGGCCCCGGACGGCAGGGAACCTTGCGGCCGGTCTGTACGAGCGGTTCCTCGCCCGCGGCTGGATGAGCGATCTGGACGAGGCCATCGAGCTGTGGCAGGAGTCCGTCGACCGGCGGCACCCGGGGTCGCCGCACAGCGTCGCCGCGCACAGCGGGCTGGCGGTGGCCTTGCACCAGCGGTACGAGCGGCGTGGCACGGCCGCCGACCTGGACGAGGCCGTGGAGCGGTTGACGGCCGCTGCCGCGCTGCCGGCCGACCCGGCCGAACACCGGGCCGTCCTGAGCAACCTCGGCCATGCCCACCAGGCACGCTACGAGGCCACCGGCGATCCGCGGGACCTGGCTCCCGCGGTGGCCGCTCAGCGGCAGGCTCTCGCCCAGTACGGGCCGG
The DNA here is from genome assembly GCF_014205055.1 of Streptomyces luteogriseus. NCBI lineage: Bacteria > Bacillati > Actinomycetota > Actinomycetes > Kitasatosporales > Streptomycetaceae > Streptomyces > Streptomyces luteogriseus. The sequence goes on along the minus strand of NZ_JACHMS010000001.1, from coordinate 7,886,653 downwards.
AGGCGGGCCCCGAGGTGAACGCCCGTATCGGACTGGCCCTCGCCCTGGGCGCGCAGGCCGAACGCACCGGCTCGGCGGCGCTGGCCGAGGAAGCGGAGGGCCATGCCGAGGCGGCCCGTGCCGAGGCCGGCCCGGCGTCGCGGGTGTGGGTGTCGGCTGTGTTCGTGCTGGCCGGACTGACTCGTCTGCGCCATGCGCTGACCGGGGATCCCGAACTGCTGCGCGAGGCCGAGGAACTCTACCGGCAGGGCTACGAGGTGGCCCGCGAAAGGTATCCGGCCGCGGCGGCGGAAGGCTCGATGGAGTGGGGCCTGTGGCAGTCGCGGCTGGAGCGGTTTCCGCAGGCCGTGGCCGCCTTCGACCTCGCCGAGCAGGCGGTGGGACGGCTGGTGGCCGAGCAGGGACAGCGTGCGGCCAAGGAGACCTGGCTGCGCACCTCGCGCGGGCTGCCCGCGGCGGTGGCCATGGCGGCCTGGCGGTCCGGCGACGCTGCGGGCGCGGTCTCCCGTCTGGAGCGCACCCGCGCGCTGCTGCTGGCCGAGCGTCTGCGGCTGCGCGGGACGGCGGCCGACCCGGCGCAGCAGCAGTCGTCCCCGGTGGATGCCGTCGGCGCGACGGTGGATGCTGCCGGCGCGACCGGGACGGACGACGCGCGAGCCGAAGGGGGCACCGTCGTCTATCTGGTTCCGGGCCCTGAATCAGGTGTGGCCTTCACGGTGACGGGCTCGGCAGTGCGGGCCACGGCCTTGGACGGCCTGGGGGCGCCCGCGCTCGCCCCCTGGCAGGACGGGACCTGGAGCGACATCACGCGGCTCGACCCGTTCGCCCGGTGGGCCTGGGAGAACGTCCTGGCCAAGGTGGTGCCCGAGCAGGGCACGCCGGTCACCCTGATCCCCGTCGGCGAGTTGGTGCACCTGCCGTGGCAGACGGCGTACGCCGCACCCGGCACCGGCCGCCCGCCCCGCTTCCTCCTCGACGGCCACGCGGTCGGCTTCGCGCCCTGCCTGCGCGTACTGCCCGCCGGCGCAACCGCCCGGGTGGTCCGGTACCTGGGAGTGGCGGTGGGCCGCGGCATGGGCCTACGCGAACTCGCCTTCGCCGAGCGGGAGGTACGGGCGGCCGCCGGCCGGTTCGCCGAGTCCCTGCTGCTGATGGACGAGGAAGCCACGCCCGAGCGGGTGCTGGACTGGCTGCAACGCGGGGGCGGCGTCGCCCACTTCGCCTGCCACGCCGAGACCGACCCCGCCGACCCCCTCTCCTCCGCGCTCGTCCTCGGCGGCGGCGCGCGCCTAGCCGTCAGGGACCTGCTGGACCTGCGCGGCGCGCTCGACCTGGTGATCCTCTCCGCCTGCGCCACCTCCGTGGCCGGGCGGGACCTGCCCGACGAGGTCGTGGGCCTTCCGGGCACCCTCATCGGGGCTGGTGCCCGGGGCGTGGTGTCGGCGGCCTGGCCGGTCAACGACCTCGCCGCGTGCCTGGTGATGACCGACTTCGTGGGCCGGTGGGCCGACGGGGCACCCCCGGCCGAGGCGCTGCGCGCCGCCCAGACCGGGCTACGGGACCTGCCGCACGGCACGCTGGCCAAGCGGCTGCGCGTGTTGCGCGGCCCGGTCGCCACCGCGGCACCACCCACCCCTCCCCCGCCGGCCCCCAGCCGCCCCTTCGAAACGCTCTCCGACTGGGGCGCGTTCACCTATACAGGCCATGTCGGCACCGGACCCTGACACGGGCAGCCCGGAAAGCACCGGACAGCACCCCACGGGAGAGCACCGATGAGCACACCGCCGTCCCTGCGTTACCAGCACGGCACCGACCCGGAGTTCGCACAGCGTGCCGCGGCCAGCTTCGCCCTGGAGGACTTCGGCTCGGCGCTGGTGCTGTCCGGGCCCTGCCCGCGCTGCGGTCAGGAGATGGACTTCATGCTGGTGAAGGAGCTGTTCCGGGACGGCACCGGCGCGGATCCCGCGCCCGGCCGTCCGGTCGTGATGTTCTGCACGGCCGAGGCGGTGTACGAGGGCTCCCCGGACGGAACGTCTGGTTGCGGCGCCTTCTGGAGCCTGTCTCTCCCGGCCGGGGCGAGTGGATGAGCGGCGGTCTGCTGCCCGGCCCCACGCCGAGCGCCGCCCAGCTCCGGCGGGCCATGTCGGTGCGACGGGCCCTGGAGCGGGAGCTGGATCGGGTGCGCGAGGTCGCCGTGGCCTGGCGCAACGGTCTCGGCGCGATCCTGGCCGGACTCGTCGGGTTCAGCCTGATCAAGGGCCGCAGCGACGTCGGGCAGCTCGCCCCCGGCTGGTCCACGGCCGCCGGACTGCTGCTGCTGGCCGCCCTCTGCGTGGGCGGCGCCGGCGCGCTCTGCCTGCTGCGTGCGGCGCATGGTCGTCCGTACGCCCGGCGGCTCTCGGAGGCCGACGATGCGAGCGGGCGGCCGCTGGAGGTCCAGGACCACGATGAGGCACTGGCCAGCGCCCGCTTCCTGCACACGGGGATCGTGCTGACCTGCCTATGCACGACACTGCTCGTGTCCGCGGTCGGCGTGACCTGGTACGCCCCCGCGAAGAGCCCACCGGGGCTCATGGTCCGGCAGGGCGCGACATCCGTGTGCGGCGAGGTGGTCTCGGCCCGCCGGGGAACGGTCGTGTTGAAGGTGGACGGCGTCACCACGACGGTAAACCTGTCCCAGGCCGACTCCGTCACACCGGTCGCGTCCTGCCCCGGGCCGGCGCCCGCCGCCACAGGATAGGCGGCAGTGCCGGAGCACGACCCGAGACCGCTGGTGATCGAACTCTGTGTCGACGTCGCCCGCGCGCCTCCCGGCCGGTGGCGCCGTCCCCGCACGCTCACACGCCGCGAGCCCAGCGCCGTGGAGAGCGCGGCGGTACGGGCTGCGGTTTTCTCCAACGGTCGTGCGTCGAGCAGGGTTGGCTGACCGAGAGACCTGGGACGACGAGCTCGAAGACCTCTCCCTCCGTGGTGTAGCAGAGTGAAGTGACACGATCTCCCCATTTAGCGGATGGTCTCAAGGTCGTTGAGAAGGGCGAGTAGGGTCCCCCAGCACATGCCGACGGTGTCGCGGTCGGGTACTACGCCGCGTTCTCGTTGTTTGCGCAGGTGGACGAAGTTTCGGTACTCGCGGACGATCGCCATGAAGTCGTGGACGTCCATCTGGATCCAGCCGGGGGGCCGGGCCGTGTCCAGGAGCAGGGCGATGAGGGCCATGCCGTAAGCCGCCGTGCTGTTCGCAGATCCGCGTCTCGGTGACGCGTGCTATGTGCTGTTGGAGGAAGTCTTCATTGCTGACGAGGGGGCGGATCCGGTCTTCGAGGTCGTCGGGGACGGTGAAGACAATGGTGTGGCCGTCGGTGCCGATTTCGCCCAGGACGGGCCGGTGGGAGACGTAGGTGATGGCGGGGTTCTCGGCGGCGGGATGTGTGTTGAGTTCTTGGCGTACTAGGTCGGCGCAGGCGATGCTGCTGGTGAGGATGTCGGTGAGCCATGGGATGCGGGGTGAGCCGTCGTACTCGGCGGGAGATGGCCAGGCGGCGCGTTGCAGGAGCTGGGCGAGTTGGTAACTGCGGCATTCGAAGGGTCCGTCGATGTCGACGATGAGACGGCGATGCGTTCGAGGGTGAGGGGGTCGAGGGGTTTCATCGCGTCTGGTCCTTGTCCGCAGTGCGCTGGGCCTGTTCGAAGGCCCGGGTGAGGCGTTCGACGATGACGCGGCCGCGCTGTTTGAAGCCCAGTTCGGTCAGGGCATCCAAGGTGCACGACTCGTTGCAGCTGGTTTCGCTGCCCGGCATGGACCGGGCGGTCGTTCCGGCCAGGCATGACCGAGGGCTCTGGTGTTCTCAGGGAGGGCCCTTCCCGAGAAGATCACGTTCGGAGGCGAGCGCCCGCCGCGCGGCCGTCCGCCGCCCCCACCATGCCGGGCGGGACGGGCACTCCAGGATCTGCCATGCTCTGTTCAACCAGCCTGCCCGGCCTGACCTGGCGTCACCTAGGGATTGTCGTGGTTGGGTCTCCCGCCAACACCTCCCCCTCATCCTGGGGAGTTCGCCATGACCGTCGCCCGCGTTCGAGGCCGACAGCGATGGCGTTGGAGATCGGCTGGCCGGTGCGGTTCTCGTAGCAGCCGAAGGCGGGATTGGGATTGACCTCAAGGCAGAAAACCTGGCCGTCGTCGGTCAGGATCAGGTCGATGCCGGCCAGGGGCAGGCCAAGGCGGTCCGCGAGGACTGAGCACCGCTCCGCTAGTTCGTCGGGTGGCTGCCAGGGGAGGAATTCAGTTCGATCGGCGTAGCGGTAGTCGAGCCCGTTGGTGACGACCCGGGTGGCGAACACGGCTCCAGCGGCCACGTGCACTCGAACGTTGGTCCCGGGGATGAGGCGCTGGAACTGGACGGGGCAGCCACGGATGAGAGGGAGTCGTGCGTCCGCGTCATCGTTGAGGACCTGAACAATGGACCGCACGGAGCTGATCGACTTGTAGATCAGCAGGCCGTGACGGGCCCTGAAGTCGTGCACCAGCTCCGGATCGTTGGTGACCAGCGTCTCCGGTATCTGGAACCCGGCCTGGCGGATTAGCTGCGTCTGATAGGGCTTGGACTGGTTGGAGGCGGATGCGCCCGCGCGATTCATCACGCAGCCAGGCGCGATTTCGATCCAGTTGCTCAGCGCGTGGTGCCATGTCCGACAGCGCTCTACCGTCTCCTCGGGCCCGTCGCATACTTCAGGCAGTACGGTCCAGTCCATGAAGCGGCTGTAGATGCCGGTCACCGAGGCGCAGTCGACGGGCCCGAGGCCGGTGAGGACCTGCCCCTCGATCTGGGCCCCGACAATCTGGGCATCGATGGGGGTCTCTTCGAACCGACGCTGGTGCAGCACTGCATGGGTGTGACCGAGCCGGTCAAGGGCGGCGATCACCAGCGCGGTCGACGGATCGCTTGTTATCCCGCAGACGACGATCACGATGCTCTGACCGCCAGGCCGTAGAAATGACTGTGCAGGTGGTCAAGGAGGGGGTCGCCGCCGAGGCGCAGGTCGGGGAGGGGAGTGGCTCTGGTGAAGGTCACCGAACGCGAGTCGCGGTACAGGCCTATTTCCAGCAGGTCCGTACCGGCCAGGTTCGCGAGCTGCACGCACGCCGGGATGAGGTCCTGAACGTCCTCGCCCCCGAATACGCTCTCCCTGAACACCACGAGTGTATGGGTTGCCGCAGGGCCGGGAGGTTCTGATCCCGCATGACTGGACAAGGACCGCGGTCGCACAGGCAGCCCTGCCCGTGCCGCGAGCAGGGTCCACTCCGCCGCTGATCGCCATGCACCGCAAAAGCCCCGTGCGCTGGGCTGATTGACGGCCACCGGAGCGATGCACATGAGCAAACTGAGCATGAGGGCGCTCAGCTCGCTCTTCGCATAGAGGGTGTCGGCCTCACTCGCCAGTGCCAGAGGAGCGATGGGCGCGCGAACCACACGGTTGAGCGCGCCTGTGATGTCGCTGTCGGCGAATGTACGGCCGTCGGCAAGACGGACGCGGAAGCCGGCGACGCTTCGCTCGACGCGGTGATCCAGCTGCGTGGAGTAGAGCAGATCGTCCGGCGTGACGAGTTCGACCGGTGTCAGTCCGCGGTCCCTCAGACCTTGGCGTGCCCAGTTTCCGACAGGATCGGTCGGATCGCACAGAATCAGCCACATGGCGGTTCACGGTTCTCGGTTCCGGTCTCGGCTTCCTGTTCGAGGAATCTGCTCGCCAGGTCCGGTCGCAGCGCAGCGGGAATGAAGTGGGCGAGCTGAGAGATGTTCCGCTGCAGCTCCACGAGCTGGCTGGTCAGGCGTTCCTCACCCACTCCGGACAGGAAGTCGGCGTCGAGGGGGCCGTCTATCGCGGTGTACTCCGGAGGATGGCCCGGCTTGTCTATTGCGCCATCCTTTTGCGCATCCTTGCTGTCCTTCTCGTGGTCCTTCTCGTGGTCCTTCGGGTCGACAGGGGGAGGACCGACCTGTACCAGAGTGATGGTTCCTGTTTCCCGCTCTGTGTCATCGCCGAGGTTGGACCCTATGACATAGGGGATCACCACGTCGTCCTGGGAGCTTTCGGCTGCCTCGGCTGAGAATTTGAGCGTCGCGCACCCGTTGGGTTCGATTCGGCGAGGAACCTCCTTGAGTATGAAACCTCCGCCGACGTCGGTGTCGGCCGTATCGGAGAATTTCAGGTCTCCGGTACCGATGTTGGCCACCTCTAGTGTGAAATCCGAACGCGGCGCGCCCACCCCCTGCACGAATCTTCTTCCGTCCAGGGAGACGCGTGGCTGCCGGGTGTTCGCTTCGGAAGTGGACGTCACCCACACAAAACCGAGTGGCTGGGGGTCGGCGTTGATGAATCTCACCCTCCAGGGCCGGATGGCGCTCTCCAGGATGGTGATCTCCACTGTGAAGATGTCTTGTGGTTCCTCGCGTGTCCAGTGAGCGGTGGCGACGTCCTGGCCGAGCTCCTTAAAAACAACCTCTTCCGGCGCGGCCGGGACCGCCATGATCCGACTTGTTCCCGCCCGGAGTTCAATGATGGGCGGCGCACCGACGCCGAACGGTTCACAGTCGGGACCGATGGTTATCAGGCGGAGGAACATGCTGTCAGCGGTGGGAGGGACGTTGAAGGGGATCATTCCGGTGGGCTGCAGGTGCGCGAGCACGAGCTGGTCTGTGTCCTTCGGGAACATGCTGAATGCCATGATGCTTTCGTCCTTTCTGCGGATTCGGCGTCACCCCTGACGCAGGGGCACGATGTCCGCGTGAATGAGACGTCCCGTCCCCACCGTGGTGGCAGCGCCGCTGCCGGACTGCGGAGATGTCTCAAATTCCTGGACGACGATGCGCAAGGGCCGCGCCCCGCTTTGCGGAATGTCCAGAAAGTGCTTCTGCCCGAGTGGCGCGGTGGTGGCGCGGAAGATGGTGGTCCACCCCGTGGAGCTCCCGGTCGTGCCTGCGGCATCCAGTACCTGCAGCTCGGTGCGCACCACGTTGGGCGCAGGGCCACCCGGACCGAGGCCGTCGAGGACGATGGCCGCCCGGCTGCCCTCACGGGTCACAATCAGCCGCCGGTGGGGCGGAAGCTGGGCGGGTTCCGTCAGGACCGCCGCCGACAAGGCGGCCACGCCGTCCGTTGTGTGTGGCTGATAGCGGGCCAGCGCGAGCCGGACGAAGGGGAAATAGGAGGAGGAGACGAGCGGGGACAGATCGATGTCGGCATACCACCGGTCGGCCTCAGGGTCGAACTGGACCGGATAGGCAGACACCCCGATCGTGCGCTGCAGCTCGGGGAGGTACACCTGGGCTTTCACCGCCGCGTTGATCTGGTCCTGAGGAACGACGGCAAGTGGAGCACCGGTGTCCTGGATCGGGTCGCGCCCAGCCATGCTGATGTAGCGCTCGGCTTCCGCCGTGGCCTGTGGGGTGGGCCAGGTGAGTACGGCAAGTGATTCCTCGTTCCCCGAGATGTACCAGGGCCGTTCGAGGAAGACCCGCAGGCCGCCGCCCTGCCGTGACCGGGTGATCGACATTGCGTCCGAGGTGTGCGACCAGCGGAAGGTCGGCATGGCGTAGAGCAGCTTCGGAATGGGGGGGCTGGCCGTGCTTGGGACGTCCGTGAGCTGGAGGACGCCCTCGGCCAGGCAGGCCCGGGGGTCGGCGGCGACGGCGCGGGCGAAACAGTCCTCGAAGCGCGATACGCCTGTCACCGTGTACGTGACGTGATGCCGGCGGGTATCGCCGAACTCCTGCCGGATCGTCGGGATCGCACGGCTGGGGATGTCCTGCTCTATGTCGAAGGAGCCGACATGCGCCCTGCGCGTGGTGCGGCGGGGCTGGCACGGCGGCAGGTCCTCCTCGTCCGTCCATTCGGCGTGCACATCGATACGACCGGTACTGGGAATGTCGATCTTCAGTTGATCGGTCTTGAGGAGCGTGTCGGTGCTTCTGGCCCGCCGCTGGGACGTCAACTGTCCCTGGGGGTCAGACAGCGGCCGTTGCACGGCGTGGACGATGCTGATCGTTCGCGGCGGTGTGATCAAGCGGTTCAACCCCGAAAGGATCTGCAGGAACCCAGGGTCCTCCTTGTCGTTCGGGTCGACGTCCATCCAGCGGGCGATGCCGAACAATCGGATGTCGTTGTCCGTTGGACAGGACGGAATGTCAAGCTTCACCTGCTCGGCGGGACCCAGGGCCACCGTGAAGGTGCGCCTGTCGGTGGACCTGCTCATGGTGCAGCCCGATGCAGCGGCCACCACTTGCAAGGCCAGCGGACCGGGCGCAGGCCAGGTACCCGGCCACTTGGCGACCAGGGGGAGGTTGTGGCCCTGTACCTCACCGGGAGAGCCGGTTGCAGGGTCGATCGGACGAGGTCGCGTGTTCAGGGTTACATGATTGCTGGCCGGATCCGCCAGCCACGGCAGTACGACCCCTGCCTCAGGCAGGACGACGTAGGGGGGCTCGCTATCGGTACCGCCCTCGGCTCCCACGACGTCCGCTCCATGCACGTCCAAGAGGTCGCGGTCGGCCCGCCTGGCGACCTCGAAGAGTCGTTTCACTTCCGACGCCGGGGCGTCGGGTCCCATGGCTCGGTCGAATAGGCCCTCGTGTCGCATCGCCAGCTCGAGTGAGCACTTCGGGGCCAGGAGCTGGCGGAGGTCGGAGACGCGGTACCCGTGTGCGGCGGAGTAGTTGCTCACCGAGGTGTCCCGGTCACTGCGGATGACCATGCGGTCGTGGCCCTCCCCGTCGGCGAACGCACGAGTGGGCACGATCTCGGGCGGCAGAAGTGGCTCGTACCGGTGGTACACCACGGCTTCAGTTCGCCCCTCACCCGCCGTGACTTCGCTGTCCCGCAGTCCCCCGCCCGCGAGGTCGGCGATCCGCGCCCGGAGGCGGTACGTGCGGCCGAATCTCAGCTGCGGCAACGACCCCGGTTCGCACTCCACCACGGCCTCGAACGGCTGCCCGTCCGCGGTTGCCGCTGTCGCGTCACCCGTGTCGACCGGTCTCTCGGGGCGCTCGGCGACCAGACTCCAGCCGTCCCACCGTGCGACCGTCTGGTGCACGTAGAGCGCGTCCTGCTCGTCGGCGCCCGTTGCTATGGGGCCCGGCCGGACCCACCCCTCCTCCAGCAGTCCGCCCGGTCCGCCGTCGGCGGCCTCCTCACCCACCGGCACGCCGCCGATAAGGTAGCGGACGCGCCTGCGGCACAGGGAGAACCACCGTCCGGCGGTGTCGTCCCAGACATCCAGCCGGTAGCCACCCAGGAGGGAGTCCGCCTCCAGCGGTATGGAGAGGAGACCTTCGGGCGTCGCCCGTCGTCGTGCCCGTTCCAGTTGCTTGTCGTGTTGCCGTCGGCGGTCCCGCTCGACCAGGGCGAAGCCCGCCGAACGAAGTGCGGGCAGGGCGCCGGGTGCGGCTGGGCCACCGGACGAGGCCTCTGCGGTGTCGGATCGGGCAGCGCCGACCAGCCGTAGCGTGGCCCCGTCGACGTCGAACGGCATCAGTTCGAACCGTGGGTTGCCGGACGGGGCCGGGCCGGTACGTGCCAGGGGGAGCATTCCCTGGGAGAACTCCGTCGATGCCGGGCCCGCGGCGGACGCCGGAAGGAAGCGGTTGCCGACCACGCTGTAGGAGGTTCTCGGAGACCTGTCCTGCTGTGTGGCGTCGCGCCAGTGGGCGGGCGGGCGGGGGTCGTTGGCTGGCCACTGCGGAACGACGGCGAGTTCCGCTGCGGTTGCCCCACCGGCCAGCCGGGAGGCGGGCACCGCCATGTCGATCAGCAGTCCGAGCGTGCGCAGCAGGAAGGGGTGGTCGGCGAGCCGTGCGACTGCGCCGTGGAATTCCGCTTCGCTGCGGCCTGACCCCTGTTCGGTGAACTCCGAGGCGTCGCGACGGTAGAATCCGTACGCACGCTGGAGAGGAGTCTGCTTGGCTTCCGGGCCGTCGGACGACAACGCGGCTCCAGCCTGCCACGTGTCACCGATCCGCCGCAGCTCCTGCCTCAGTTCCGCGTTGTCCTCCGGATCCTCACCTTTGTACGCAACAAGCGCCCGGCCGGTGGCGGTGTACACGTTGCGGATCTCCGTACCGGCCTCGGAGGCCGGGAACTCGTGGACGGAGCGGCCGTCGTAGGCGACCGGCTGATGAGGCTTCACCAGGAGGTCGGCAGGGAACAGTGCCTTCCACGCTCGTAGTTGGTCGGCGACGGAGAACTGCAGCGGCCGCCCTTCGAGGGTGACATGCGGTACACGCAGCGGCGGTTCGGGAAGCCGCTGCTGGGCGCGGAAGACATCGAACCCCAGAGCGGCGAGGCGTTCGGGCCAGCTCTGCATGCCGAAGTGGCCGACGGTGAGCCTGGGCCCCGCCGGCCCCAGCAGGCGGGGGGTCAGCAGCACCGAGAACACCGCCATCTGCTCGGGCTGCCCCGGCAGCGGCATGATGCGCCCAGCCGGCAGCGCGGTCCAGGTGAACTGCCTCTCCAGAACGGTCCCTGCCATGACTCACACCCCTGTGAAGGCTCGGCAGTAGTCCTGCCAAGGGAACTGCTCCCCCTGCGGTCCGAGTGCCGTCTCGACCGACGACGCATGAGCCCGGTTCGGTGCCGCGGAGAGAGCGAGGTCCCCGGCGAAGGCGAGCTGAGGCGCCTCGAAGCTCTTGTGGCATTCAAGGGTCACGGACGTGGACCAGAATGTGAGGTCCACGGTGATGACCAACTTCGCTGACCCGCTCAGCTTGTTGGTGTCAGTGGAGTAGGTGAGGCTCATCGTCAGCTCGATCGAAACTCCGATGAGTCCGAGCACCCGCACGCTGCCGCCGACCCGCAAGTAGCCGGTGATCTCGACCCCGTCCCCGGCCTTGCTGCAGACGACACCACCGAAGGCGTGCACCTCTCCGGATGCGATGCCGAAGTTCATGGCCACGGCGGCACCGAACTCGATGCCTCCCACGAAGCGCTGCAGACCTGCGCCCGGGCCTCCGGCGCTCACGCCCAGCTCCAGGTAACCGCCACCGCCGAGTCCGGAAACGGTCACCAGGAACGGACGTTCCCGCGTTCCGAAGGCGAAATCAATCGTGATCGGTTTATTGGTCAGCGACAACGTGACGCCGGATTCGAGCAGGAGATTCTGAACGGTGAAGACCATGAGAGGGACGGTGGGCACACTCACCGAATACGTCGCCTTGACCTGTGCCGCCGACGCCTCGATCCGGGGCCCGCCGTTCAACGACTTCAGTATATCCGTGGCCAGGGTCCCCAAGAACCCGAGCTCTCCCTTGAGCTCGGCCGAGACGAGGTCGAACGTGAGGTGCGGCCGCTCACCCGAGTTAGCGGTGAAGCACACCTCCCGGAAGACCAGGGACACCAGCGCCGCATCGTGGGACGGAATCTCCAGCGAGAAGTCCGTCATTCTGCCGGTCGTGCACAGGACGGGCCGACCGGAGTCGAGAGTCGACACCGCCTCCAGGGAAATGTACGACTTCAAACCGGGATAGAAGGGCGCGAGCTTCTGCCTCAGATCCTCCTTCCACGTCAAGGTCGCCGACGGTGTGCCGGGCACCTGTCCCCAGACGATCTTCGGCTTGCTCGTGATGCGGGAGACGATGTCACGCAGGGGCACGATTCCGAACAGCGTCGCGTCGGCACTGAACAGGTCGCGTGGATTGACAACCGGCCCGGCGACCACCGGACCCAGCACCCGGTCGATCTGATTCACCGACATGCTTGGCGCCGCGAGCAGCCCTGCCCGCTCCCCCGCCGCACCGAAGTCGAGAGTTCTGCACTCCAGAAGGTTCAGCATCGCCTCGGGTGGCACCGCACCGGGCCTCGTCCCTAGGAACGCGTCCGTGAACGCGGCGGGAATGGGCGGCGTGGGACCGATCAGCTGCCGCACGGCGGGCAGCCCGACCTCCAACCGTGTCACCTTCGGGTAGAACTTCACTGAGCCTACTGAGCCTGGAAGGGATTGCACGCTCACGCCGCCAAAGGACATGGACTGCACCTCCTGCACCGCGCCCTCCAGCGGCTTGGTCGGCGACTGCATGGCGAGCGGGATGCTGCGGCCGACCACCGCCGTCGGCCGACCCATGTCGCGGCGGGCCGCCGTGCGCGGGCCCCGGGCGTACTCGGCGTCCAGTACCGCGGCACTGGCGGCTCCCGTCGCGGCATCGCCGACGAACAGCAGCGGCAGACGCAGGGAGACGGTTTCCTGACCGGCGCGCGCCAGAGCGGTGAACTGGACTTCCGAGCCGCCGCGCGTCGGCCAGAACCCCCACCCGTCGATCCAGGACGGCGTGTCCAGCCCCGTGATGTGCTGCGGCTGGATCGTCACGTGCTGGAAGGGGAACGCCCGCTCATGCGTGCCGCCCGCCCCGATGCCGTAATCGCGGTCCGGCTCGGTGACAACGAGGATCTCGCGTTTACGCAGGGCCGCCAGGGCGGGCGGGCCCTGCTCGAAGCGCCGTTCCGACAGCCGTATGTAGGTTGCGCGGTGTCCGAAGGGGAACAGGACGCCCTGCACCGCCACCTCGACGTGGATGTCCCGTCCCATCGCGGTCCGATGGCTCCACGCGAGCTCCGGCCATCGGACGGAGGCGGAGAACCAGGCTCCGTACTGGCTCATGATCAGGCGGTCGACCGCCACTGGCGAGTCCGCGTTCCGGACCGCGGCGGCCACGATCTTCTCCACCCACCCGCTCAGCGGTGTGCCGAGACCGGACGCGTCGGGCAGAGCCCGGTAGGGCCGGATACTCAGTCGCCCGTCACCGTCGGGACCGGTGAGCCTGCTGTGCCACAGCTCGGTGGCGCCGCCCGTGCCCAGGGCCGGAGACGTCCGGTGCACACACCTGGTGCCTGCCTGCAGAGTAGACAGCATCCGCCACGGCAGTTCGATCCTGCTCACCTCACGCCCGTCCGTGTCCGGCGCGGTGACCAGCGGGAAGCGCTTCATCGCGTCCAGCACCCCGTCGACGGAGAGCACGACGGAGTCCTGGCGGACGGCGAAATGCAACTGTGAGGAATCGGCCATCACGCCCCGGCTCGACGTGCCGGACTCAAGCACGGACTCGGCAATGTGCTGGGGCGGAAGGTCCACGATCAGCCGTCCGCCAGGCCCCTCGCCCACCAGCTCGACCACGCCGTCCGGCCGCACCTGCTCCCGCAGACCCACAGATCTCACTTTCAGCATCACCAAGTCCTCCGGGCGCAGCACCCGGTACTCGTCCGCCGCTGTCTCCCCCTTCCACACGTCGATGAGCTGCCAGTCCGACCAGGTGCGACCGTCGGACGACCGGTGCATCACCGCCGCGCCCGTCCACAGGGCGAACACGTCGGTGCGGTCGGCGCCCCAGGAAACCGCTGCTAGAGGTGCTGCGCCGGCTCCGTCCCCCGTCACCAGATCCCCGCCCAGGTCCTCCCAGGCCGACCGCCCGTCCAGTGCGCGATGCCACAGTCCCCGGCCGCCGACCGCGAAGAAGTCCCGCTCCGTCGCCGCGAACCCGGGGGAAGGCCGCCCGTCCCCGGGGGGTTGCCCTAGGTCGTCCCAGGCCGTCGCACGGCCGGCCTCGTAACGCCCGCGGAGGAAGCCCCCCTCCCGGGCGCCGGCTGCGAAGACATCGAACCGGTGGGGACCGACCGGGACCGCCTCAAGTCGCCCGCGGGCCCGCGGGCCTGGGCGGAGTGCGCCTTCGTCGCCGTCCAGTCGCCTGTGGACGATCTCCGTGAAGCGAACACCCGCATAGTAGAAGACGTGCAGGCTTCCGGGACCGGGCGCGGCAGCGGTGAAGCCGCCCGTGGCGGAGTACCGGGCGAGCGTTCCGCGCGGCGTCCACGACGTCCAACTGTCGCCCGCGCATTCCCGGTGCCACAGTTCGTGCGCGCGGCTGAGGGCGAGCAGTTCGATCCGGCCGGGGCCGCTCGACGTCGCGGTCAGCCAGTCGCCCTCGGGTGCCCCCGGCGTCGGCCAGGGGCACCCGAGCGGCCGCCATCGACTCCATGTCCTGTCGAACACCTTGTGCCACACGCCACCGTCGTCGACGCCGAGAAAGACATCGAGCCGACCGGGTGCCGGTGAGCACGCGGAGAGCACCGTCATGGCTGGCTCCTCGGCGCTGGTTACAAAGTCCGGTAGCCGGCCGCGCCGGCCGTTGTTGCGAACGCGTCTTCCGGCGGGGTCTCCAACAGGCGGCCGCTGTAAGCCTCCACGCGGTCGATGTAGTAGTCCCACGGGAAGTGCGGCCCCGGGTCGGTATGGTCGTTGCCCGGTACGTTGTAGTGCCCGCCGAAGCCGGTGAACCAGTCGCGGGTATTCGCGTCGAGCGGCACGTCGATCGGAATTCCGTACAGGGCGCACAGGTAAGCGGACAGTTCCGCTGAGGAGTCGAGCATCTCTTCGGTCCAGTCGCCGGGGCCGGTGGCGCCCGGATACCCGAATTCGTGCTCGATGCCGAAGTACACACTATTGCCGCTCTTGCAGTGCCAAGCTTTGTACTTCCCGTCCCTGGGGCCCTCGGCGTCGGGGTCGGGCAGCGGAACCATCTGGATCCGGCGTCCGTCCCTGGCGACGACGAAGTGCGCCGAGACCTGGGCCGCGGGGTTCTGCAACCAGCCGACGGCGCCGTCGTACCGGCCGGCGGTGTAGTGGATGACGATGCCCCGGGGGGCCATCAGGCTGCCACCCGACCGGTTCGGGCTGTTCCGGTACCCGACGTCCGGCCGCGCCAACTCACGCAGATTCCGGTGCGCCCCGATGAGCTCCGGTGACGTACCGTCCGTCCCGGCATCCTCATGGACGACGTGGTAAGCGCCGGCCCTGTGCCGTGGCTCGAAACCAGCGTTGTGGTTGAGGGAATCCTGGTGCGCTTGGTCCTCCCGAAGCCAGATCTCCCCGACGAAGACCTGTTCCTGCGGGCACCACACGGCCCAGAAATCGCCCGCTCCGTCACTCAACGAACTGACGGAGCCGTTTCGGTACTGCTGCACACTCGGCATACTCATCAGAGTTCGGCCTCCACGAGAGGGCTGCCGGAAGGGCGAAGAAGGCGAATCGAGGCGGAATCAGCGTTCCGGCGAGGTCGTTGCACCGTTGAACCGCGCTTTACGTCGCCCCTTGGCGCCCGTGCGAACGTCTGTCCAATTCACCATTTTGCCCACGATCCAGGCAGGTCGCAAGCGCAGTGATCACTTGGTCCCCGGCTCAGCAATTGAGTCTGCCCGGGCCGCCGAAGACCAGGTATGTGCCCCGGATGCACCGGAGTTGCTAGTCGCGTCGATGCCGTAGCAGTTCGCGGACGTGGGCTCGCAAAAGGAGGGCGGACTCGGCGCAGGCGCGGGAGATGATGACGTCGGGCCTCGGACAGATACTCTGAACGGCGCCGCCTCCTGGGCGGTTCACCAGTTGATGCCGATTGTATTGCCGGACCGCGGGTCCCAGCCTCGGACGCCGGTGACATTCTCCTCACCCTGGCCGGTATAGCGGTACCACCGCACGATGCCCGTCTGGTCGACCCCATACATGATGTGAAGGGTCGTGCTCGCCGTTGCCGTTGTGGGCGTACCAGAGCAGATCCCCGTTCTGAGCGACGGCGAATACCTTGAAGAAGTCCGGCCCGGTGCTGGAGGAGCGGCCTGCCTGTGGAGCGACGAACACATGGCGGACGTTCTGCCATCCAGCAATCTCACCTTCGCCCCCGGCCGGAGCCGGGCGGACTTCTTCGGAGAGCGGATCGTCGGCGGTTATGTCGTCGCGGAAGCCAAGGGCCCCTCAGGCCCGCTGACGAAGGAGCTGCGCGAAGCCATGGAGGAACAGAAGGGGACAGTCAAGACCATCAAGGGCGAAGCGCCGAAGGTCGCCTACGCGAGCGCGGTGCACTTCTCTCTCTCCCCCCCACAGCGCCACGTGTCTAACGGCGATCGCCCCGGACACAGCCGACCCTCGCGCCGTAGACCTCTCCGTCGACCCGGACCTACATGTGCTGGCCTACTACGCGCCGTTCCTCGACGAACCACTCATTCTGGGCGACTACGTCGTGGCGGGCTTCGCGGCGCTCGGCGTGACGCTCGGGGTCTTGGCGCCGGTGCTGCAGCGTGTGGAACGGGCGGCTCGACGCAACGGAATCGCGGGCCTTCGCGGCGACATCCTGGGCCTGCTCGCCCGCCACCGTCCTCGCCAGGAGCGCACGCGCTACGTCGGCGGCACTCTTTTCGCGGCAGCCTGGCCGGTTCCCGAGGACCGGCGCCCCCCTGGCCGTCGGGACAGCGACGTACTCCCGACTTCCTGCACGAGGCGTTCCGCAGCATGAACGAGGAGGACGACTGGCGGGCAGAGCCCGTGAAGGAGGGAGACCTCGACTGGCGGGATCTGTCCCCTGCCAGGGGCTACGTACCGGGAATCCTTCCCCAGGGTGATCTCCTTGAGGGCTGAGGCATGGACGGCCGCCGGGCACCCTACGGCCGCTGCAGATTCACCGACGTGGCGCGGACGCCGCCGACAGCTGCTGGCTTGGCGTGAGCCGCTCCACCATCACGCGTCCAATCGGTCAAGTGCGGCACCCGCTGGCAGGCCGGGGCCGCCCCGTCGCCCGGACATCCGGGGGTCGAATTGCTCCGGCGCGCGCGCCAAACCAAAGAGACGCAGGGACATGCGCTCTCGGTACTCCTCCAACTCTGAGTCGATCAACCCCAGATGGCCGAGTTCAACGGAGCGTAGTAAGCACCAAGTCAGCACGGGAGTCAGCACCGCACCGTCAAATCACTCCGAACCGCGCGTCACGAACAGCACTCGTTTCGACCACCTTCGAGCCCCAGAACGGGCCCTGTCGTGAGCCGGCATGGTGGCCACACGCATAGCCAAACCTCGAACTATGTTGCCCCGCCACATGTGCGCCTGACCTGCACGTTTCTACGGTGTGGCGACACGTACCCGTCCCCACCGCACACGAGGAAGTGGCGTCCATGGCCTCCGCAACCCCCGCTCCCCCACCCCCCGCCAGCCTCAAACGCATCGTCGCCGCCAGCCTCATCGGCACCACCATCGAGTGGTACGACTTCTTCCTCTACGGCTCCGCCGCCGCGCTCGTGTTCAACAAGCTGTTCTTCCCGGACTCCGACCCGCTCGTCGGCACCCTGCTGTCGTTCCTGACGTACGCGGTCGGGTTCGCCGCCCGGCCGCTGGGCGCGCTGGTGTTCGGGCACTACGGCGACCGACTCGGGCGCAAGAAGCTGCTGGTGCTGAGCCTGCTGCTGATGGGCGGGGCCACCTTCGCGATCGGGCTGCTGCCCACGCACGCCTCCGTCGGGACGGCCGCGCCGGTCCTGCTCACCGTGCTCCGGCTGGTCCAGGGGTTCGCGCTCGGCGGTGAGTGGGGTGGTGCCGTGCTGCTGGTGTCGGAGCACGGGGACGCCCGGCGGCGCGGGTTCTGGGCGTCGTGGCCGCAGACCGGGGCGCCGGCGGGGCAGCTCCTCGCCACCGGTGTGCTGTCCCTGCTCACGGCCCTGCTGTCGGACGCCGCGTTCGGCAGCTGGGGCTGGCGCATCCCGTTCCTGCTCTCCGGGGTGCTGGTGATCGTCGGTTTGTGGATTCGTCTGTCTGTCGATGAATCGCCGGTCTTCAAACAGGCGTTGGCACAGACCGAAGCGCGCAAGGCGGACGTCGCCGCGGAGTCCGAGAAACTGCCCCTCGTCTCCGTGCTGCGGCACCATTGGCGTGACGTCCTGGTCGCCATGGGCGCGCGGATGGCGGAGAACATCAGCTACTACGTCATCACCGCGTTCATCCTCGTCTACGCCACCACCTCGGCCGGTGTCTCCAAGCAGACCGCGCTCAATTCGGTGCTGATCGCCTCGGCCGTGCACTTCGCTGTGATCCCGGCGTGGGGCGCGCTGTCCGACCGGGTCGGCCGCCGGCCCGTGTATCTGATCGGTGCGGTGGGGATCGGGCTGTGGATGTTCCCCTTCTTCTCGTTGATCGACACCGGCGGCTTCGGCAATCTGATCCTCGCCGTCACCGTCGGGCTGGTGCTGCACGGGGCGATGTACGCGCCCCAGGCCGCGTTCTTCTCGGAGATGTTCGCGACGCGGATGCGCTACTCCGGCGCGTCGATCGGCGCGCAGTTCGCCTCGGTCGCGGCGGGGGCGCCCGCGCCGCTGATCGCCACCGCGCTGCTGTCCGACTACGGCAGCTCGACTCCGATCGCCCTGTACGTCATCGCCGCCGTCGTGCTCACGGTCGTGGCGGTGGCGGCGGCACAGGAGACGCGTCACCGGGACCTGGCCGACGTCGCTCTTCCCCCCGGACAGGGCGCGGACCGGACGGCCGCCGCTCCGGAGGACGCCCGCACCCCCTGACCCTCCGGAAACAGCTGCTCTCCGGCCCCCGTACGTACCCGCGTACGGGGGTCAGTGCTGTGCCGGCGCCGACAACCGGTGCAGGCGCAGCGCGAGCTGGATCTCCAGGGCCCTGGCCGGGCTCTGCCAGTCGTCGCCGAGGAGACGGCCGACGCGCTCCAGGCGCTGGGCGACCGTGTTCACATGGACGTGCAGTTCGTCCTTGGTGCGGGCAGGGCTCATACCGCAGGCGAAGTACGCGTCGAGGGTGCGCAGCAGTTCCGTGCCACGCCGCCGGTCGTAGGCGACGACCTGGCCGATGGTGCGGTCGACGAAGCCCGGGATGTCCCGGTCGCCGGCCAGGAGCAGCCCCAGGAAACCGAAGTCCTGGGCGGCGGCCCCGTCCCCCGCACGGCCGAGCACGCGCAGGGCTTCCAGGCAGCGGCGGGCCTCTGCATAGGCCGTGGCCACGGTCTCGGGGCGGGTGGCGAGGTCCTCGGCGGGTGCGGAGGCGCCGACGGTGACGGGTGCGTGGACCGCTGTGCCCAGGTGCCGGGCGGCGCGCCGGGCCACATCGGTCGCGGTGTCGCCGGGGCCGAGGGGCAGCAGCAGGACGGTGCCCCCGTCGCGCGCGGCGGCCAGGCCGTGCCGGGTGGCGGCGAGGTGGGACGCCGCCGCCGCGAGGCGTCTGCGGGCGTCCGCCTCCTGCTCGGCGTCGGCCGCGGTGCCCTCCAGCCGTGCGGCCAGCACCACGTGGCACGCGTCGAGGTCGGCGTGCAGCCTGGCGGCCCGCTCCCGCAGCAGGCGCGGGTCGCGGTCGCGGGCGTCGAGGAGGTCGTCCAGCAGCTCACCGCGCACGCGCTGTTCGGCCTCGGCGGCGGATCTGCGGGCCAGGAGCAGCAGGGAGGTGACCATGGCGGCGCGCTCCAGGGTGCGCTGATCGACGGGGTCGAGCCCCGGGTGCCCTCTCAGGACCAGTGCGCCGAGCAGTTCGCCGCCGGCGGCGACGGCGGCGATCCAGTCGTCCTCGTGCAGCACCGCGTGCCCCTCCGCGCCGGACTTCTCCAGGGCGCCGGCGGGCGCGGCGGCGGCCTCGGCGAACTCCACCGTGCCGTCGAGGATCTCGGAGACCGCGGCGGCCACGTCGTGCACGCCGCCGCCGCGCAGGACGAGTTCGGCGAGCCGGTCGTGCACGTCGGAGGCGCGCTCGATGACGCCGCTGCGGTCGCGGATGATCTCGTTCGCCCGCTCGAGGCCGGCGAGGGCCGACCGGGTCTCGGCGAGCAGGTTGGCGGTGTCGATGGCGGCCGCGGCGAGAGCGGCGAAGGATCCGAGCAGGGCGATCTGTTCCCGCTCGAAGACCCGGGCACGGCGGTCCGCGGCGAACAGCACGCCGATGACGTGGTGCCCGAGCGTCAGCGGCACGCCGAGGATGGCCACCAGGCCCTCGTCCCGCACACCCGCGTCGATGGTGAGGGTGTGCTGGAAGCGGTCGTCCTTGAAGTAGTCGTCGGTGACATAGGGGCGCGCGGTCTGGGCGACCAGGCCGCCGAGTCCCTCGCCCATGCCGAGCCGCAGCTGCTGGAACCGGGCCGCGACCGAGCCCTCGGTGACCCGCATGTAGGTGTCGCCGCGCTCCGTGTCGTGCAGGCTGAGGTAGGCGACGTCGGTGCCCAGCAGCGAGCGGGCGCGCTGCACGATCGCCTGGAGCACGGCGTCGAGGTCGCGCAGTCCGGCGAGGTCGTGGGCGGTCTCGAACAGGGCGGACAGCTCGGCCTCGCGCCGGCGTCGCCCCTCCAGCTCGGCGCGCACGCGCAGGGCGAGCGGCTTGGCCTGCCGGAGCGCGGCGATCCACTGCGCCGGGCGTCCTTCCGCACGCGCGAGCAGCTCCGGCTGCTCATAGGCGTCGGCCGACGCGCCCCGGGCCAGGAGCTCGAGGAACGGCATTTCGGCGGACTGCACGTGATCGCTGGACATGCTCACAGGATTCACCATGACCGGCCCGTCCCGTCAGCCCTGTGGACAACTCCTCCGGGCGGACGGGAGCGGCTGTTCAGTGGGCGGTCCAGCCACCGTCGAGCACCAGCGAGGTACCGGTCACGAAGGACGCCTGCGGACTGCACAGATACGCCACCGCCTCGGCGACCTCCTCGGGTTCGATGAGCCGTTTGACGGCACTGTCCTGCAGCAGCACCTCGGACAGCACCCGTTCCTCCGGGATGCCGTGCGCCTGCGCCTGGTCGGTGAGCTGTTTCTCGACCAGGGGGGTGCGCACATAGGCGGGGTTCACACAGTTCGAGGTGACTCCATGGGGCGCGCCTTCGAGGGCGGTGGTCTTGGACAGTCCCTCCAGGCCGTGTTTGGCGGCGACATAGGCCGACTTGTAGGCCGAGGCGCGCAGCCCGTGGACGGACGACACGTTCACGACGCGGCCCCACCCCTGCCCGTACATGTGGGGCAGGGCGCCGCGGATGAGCCGGAACGGTGCCTCCAGCATCACGGTGAGCACCGTGTGGAACACCTCGGGCGGGAACTCCTCGATGGGGCGCACCAGTTGGATCCCGGCGTTGTTGACGAGGATGTCGGTGCCCGCGGCGGCGAGTTCGGCGGCGTCCAGGTCGGTGAGGTCGAGGACCTGCGGCTCCACCGTGCCGGCGAGGCCGCGCCCCTGGTCGGCCAGCGCCTCCAGGCCCGCGGCGTCCCGGTCGACTGCTCTGACCTTGGCCCCGGCGGCCGCGAGCCGCAGCGCGCAGGCACGGCCGATGCCGCCGGCGGCGCCGGTGACGAGCGCGGTGCGGCCGCCCAGGTCGAGCGGGGAGGCTTGGGGGGCCGGGAGGGCACGGGGCACGGTCATGGTGCGACCCTAGGCAGCGCCCCAGCCCCACCCCATGTGGTCACGCCCCATAGTTCAGCCGGAGGCAGTGGGGTCGAACCATGTGGGGTCGTCCGACAGGGCCTGCTTGATCCGGAGCAGGCCGAAGTCGTTCAGCTCGGGCAGTGCGTCGACGTCGAACCAGGCCACGTCCAGCGACTCGTCGTCGTTGACCCGTGCTTCACCGCCCACGGCCCGGCAGCGGAAGGTGATGTCCATGTACTGACAGGTGTCGCCGTTCTCGTACGTGACGGGCTGCAGGGCCTGGACGACGACGACCCGTTCGGCGACGCACCGTACGGCCGTCTCCTCGTAGACCTCCCGCACCGCGCAGGCCGCGGGCTGCTCCCCCGGGTCCGGGATGCCGCCGAGCACGGACCACTTGCGGGTGTCGGCGCGGCGGTTGAGCAGCACTCTGCCCTCGTCGTCGAAGACGAGGGCGGTGACCCCGGGGAGCCAGAGCAGCTGATGACCGGCCGAGGCACGGAGCGTGCGGATGAAGTCGGGAGTAGCCATGCGGTCGACCCTAATGGGCCGCTTCCGGCGCCCTGGCGTGATTCGGGCTGCGTGCGGACGGCGTACGGCTACGCGTCACCGTCGCGTCGCCCGCGCAGCCCGGCGCCGACGGCCCAGCCGAGTCCGCCGGCCGCGACGAGCACGAGGGCGATCTCCGGCAGGATGCCCAGCCGGGTGGCGGGGGTCTGCGAGGACCGCAGCGGCACCTTCTGCACGAGGGAGTCGGCCACGAACATGCCGGTCTTCTGGGTGATCCTGCCGTCCGGCATGATGATCGCGCTGACCCCGCTGGTCACCGGCACCGTCACGGTCCGGCTGTGCTCGACCGCGCGCACCCGGGACATGGCGAGCTGCTGGTAGGTCATCTCGCTGCGGTCGAAGGTGGCGTTGTTGCTGGGCACGGAGATCAGCTGGGCGCCGTCGGTGACCTCGGAGCGCACGGTCCAGTCGAAGGCGGCCTCGTAGCAGGTGACGAGGCCGACCTTGGCGCCGTCCATGGTGAACACACCCGGCTTGGTGCCCCGGCTGAAGTCCTGGCGGACCATCGCCGTCCAGTTCTCGTTGATGGCGCCGATGAGCGAGCGCAGCGGCAGGTACTCGCCGAACGGCTGGATCTGGCGCTTGTCGTAGGTGTCGACGGGGCCCTTCGCCGGGTCCCACAGAATCTGCTCGTTGTACAGCTTGCCGTCCCGTTCGACGACGCCGCCGACCGAGATGGGCGCGCCGATGGACTTGGCGGCCGTGTCGATGACGGTGCGGGCGTCGGGGTTGGCGAAGGGGTCGATGTCGGAGGAGTTCTCCGGCCACAGCACGAAGTCGGGCCGCGCGACCTTGCCGGCCTCGACCTCGGCGGCCAGTCGCTCGGTCTCGCGCGCGTGGTAGTCGAGTACGGCCCGTCGCTGGGAGTTGAAGTCGAGGCCGGCTCGGGGCACGTTGCCCTGGATCACCGCGACGGTGGCATGGCCGTCCTCGGCCGTGTCGCTGACCAGCGGCCGGGCCGCGACGGCGCCCACGACGGGGACGGCCAGACTCAGCACGCCCATGGCCGCCGCGGCGCGCCGTACCTCACCGGTCCGCCGCCACCGCACGGCGAGCCGTACGACTTCGTACAGTCCGAAGCCGCACAGGACGACCGCGAAGCCGAGGACCGGCGTACCGCCCACCGCGGCGAGCGGCAGGAACACACCGTCCGCCTGACCGAACGCGATCTTTCCCCAGGGGAAGCCGTTGAAGGGCGCACGTGCGCGTGCGGCCTCTCCGGCGATCCACACGGCGGCCGCCCACACCGGCCAGCCGGGCAGCTTCGACACGGCCGCGATTCCGGCGCCGACCCCGGCGACGAAGAGGGCCTCGATCGCCACCAGCGCGAGCCAGGGCCCCGGCCCGACCTCCACACCGGTCCACACCAGCAGCGGCAGCAGGAAACCGAGGCCGAAGAGGTAGCCGAGCCCGAGTGCCGCCTTCCAGCCGCGGCCTCGCAGCACCCAGCCGAGGACGGCGAAGGCCGGCAGGGCCAGCCACCACAGCGTGCGGGGCGGGAAGGAGACGTAGAGGAGCAGGCCGGAGAGCGCGGCTGCGGCGGCCGGGACGAGACGCACGAGCCGCCGGGCCCACGTCCGCGCCCCGGGCGCGATCCGCGGCTCCAGCTGGTCCGACTCGCCGACGGAGGTTGCGGTGACGGTCACTCCCGGAGTGTAAGGCGCGTGACCTTGAGGCCGACAGCGCGGTAGGCGCGGCGGACGTCCTGTTCATTTCGTCACGACACATCCCCAAACCGCCCACAAGCCGTTACGGTGTGGCCAGCCTCAGTCGTACGGCCCCTGTTGGCCGGTGCGACCGGGGTCTTCACAGGTCGGGGGCTTTGGTTGCGCCGGGGGGGGCGGGCGGGGTGGGTTCCAGTGGGGTGACGTCCGTGTCCGGGCCGGACACGGACGGCGAGAGACGAATCGTTTCTGACACGGCGGGGGTCGTGGTGCTGGGCGCCTGCGCCGCCTGGTCCCTGATCACGGCGGCCGTGCACGACGGCAGGCCGGAGGGCGTTCTCCTGGCGGTGCTGGCGGTGGCCGCCGGGTACGCCGCCGGGCGGATCGGCGGGGCCCTGCTGCCGGTCGGCGCACCCGTCGCCGGAGCACTGGCCGGCATCGCGCTGACGGTGGCCGTTCCGCACCTCGCTCCGGGCCCGCAGATCGCCGCACCCCTCGGGCACGCCGGGGCCACCGCCGCCGTACTGACGTTGTCGGCCGGTGCGGCGTGCTGTGCGGCCTGGGCGGCGCCGGTTCCGGCCGTTCGCTTCGCCCTGCGGCTGCTGGCCGCGGGGACCGCGGTGCTGGCGGCCCTGCTCGGCTCGACCAGTGGCGTGGTGACCTGTCTCGCGGTACTGGTGTGCTCGCTGGCCGCCGGCCGCATCCGTCACCGCGGCTCCGCCATGGCCGTACTGGCCACGGTCGCCGCCCTGGTGACGGGTCTGATCTGGGCGGTCGCCGCACGGGCCGTACCGGGCGGGTTCGTGGCGGCTCTGGAGGGACGCCTCACACCGCACCGCGTGCAGTTGTGGCAGGACGCATGGCGTCTGCTCGGGGACGACACCGCGCTGGGGGCGGGACCGGGCCGCTTCGGGGAGCTGAGCGCGACGTCCGCCCATGTGCTGCTGTCCGACGGCAAGCCCCACTCGGCTCCCCTGCAGCAGGCGGCGGAACAGGGGATCGTCGGGGTGGCCCTGCTGGCGGCGGCGTTCGGCTGGGTCCTGTACGCGCTGTGGCGCGGCCCGCGCCCGACCCCGGTGGCACTCACCGCGGGCGCGGCCCTGACGGCGCTCGCCGCCATCGCCGGGATCGGCAACGCGCTGAGCTTCACGGCGGTGTCGGTGGGGGCGGGCCTGCTGGCGGGCATGGCCACGGCACGCCCCCTCGCCGACGAACAGGCGGGCCGCACTCCGGACATGCGGGCACGCGGCGCGGGGCACACCACGGCGCGGTGACCGGTCGGATGCCCGGTTCTCGACCGCGGCTCCGGGGTGGCCGGTGATCACAGCCAGTGACCACGTTCGTTGATCACTGCCGGTGACGAACGCCCGGCGTTTCAGTGCGCGGGAGCGCCCGGCTTGGAGGGCCGCAGCCGCGCCTCGATCACCTGTACGGCGGCCTCCGCGTCGTCCACGGTGATCGTGAAGGTGTGCCCGTCCCACAGCTCCAGCTCGACGCCCTCACCGCGTCGCACCACCACCGCGGTGCCCTTCTCGGGCCGCCAGCGGTAGCCCCAGCCACCCCAGTGGCGAGGGGTGACATGCGAGATGTACGTGGCGCCGACCACCTCGGAGAGCGGGATACGGCGGCGGGGAACGCCGATGTGGCCGCAGCGCACCTCGAGGTGCTCCTCGTCGACCCGCAAGGCGACGTGCACGAACGCGAGCGTTCCGAAGAGGACCAGCAGTCCGGCGGCGATGCACCCGACGACGGCCATGACCAGCGGGGCGATGCCGGACGTCCACGCGGAGTCGACGGCGAGCTCGACACCGAGCGCCATGCACGCGGCGCCCACGAGCGCCAGCAGCCACTGCACCCGGTTGGTGGCGCGGCCGGTCCACACGTCGGTGTGCGGGTGGGGGGCGTTCTCGCCGTGGCGGTGGTCCCTCATGCCTTGAGGGTACTCAGGATTCGCTCCGCTGGTACCCCGTGGCGGAGCGTGACTGCGCCGGGCGGGCGTCGCGCCGGTCCGGCCGGCCGGTGACCGTCGGTGACGTGTTCCGGTCAGCGCGCGGGCGTGACCGCCTGCAGCAGACGCCCTTCGGCGTACGCCAACGCGGAGGTGGGCAACACGCCCTCGCGGCCGCTGAGCAGCACGGTGAGCGTGCCGTGCGGAGTGGCCCCCGGGGCGGGCTGTTCACCGAGCCGGCGCAGGGCCTGGGCGGCCACGGCTCCCGCGGAGCCGTGCAGCACGAGGGGCGCACGGCCGGGGCGCTGGACGGCGGTCCGGATGCGCTCGGCGACCAGTTCGTAGTGGGTGCAGCCGAGGACGACGGTGGTCACGTCGTCCGGGGTGAGGGCGGCGGCCGCGGACACCGCCGCGTCGATCGCCGCCTCGTCCGCGTGCTCCACGGCCTCGGCGAGACCCCAGCACGGCACCTCGGTGACGGGCACGCCGCCGGCGAAGTCCCGGATGAGGTTCTGCTGGTAGGGGCTGCCGGTGGTGGCCGGGGTGGCCCAGATGGCGAGGTGCCCGCCGCCGGCCGCGGCCGGCTTGATCGCCGGGACGGTGCCGACGACCGGGATGTCCGGTTCGAGGCGGGCGCGCAGGGCGGTGAGGGCGTGCACGGTCGCGGTGTTGCAGCCGACGATCAGGGCCTCGGGGCGGCGCGCGGCGGCGGCTTCGGCGACGGCCAGGGCGCGCTCGGTGAGGTCCTGCGGGGTGCGCGGGCCCCACGGCATGCCGTCGGGGTCCAGGGAGAGCACGAGATCGGCGTCGGGGCGCAGCCGCCGTACCGCGGCGGTGGCCGCCAGCAGACCGATTCCGGAGTCCATGAGCGCGATCTTCACCCGATCACGATAGACGATGAGCCGTCCCGGGCAGGCCGGGTGGTGCAGACTGCGCGCGTGAGCGCCGTTGTGTGGACTGCTGCTGGATCACTGCTCGCCTGGCTGTGGCTGCTGCTCTGTCAGGGCTTCTTCTGGCGCACCGATGTGCGGCTGCCGTCGCGCACGGAGCAGGAGGAGTGGCCGTCCGTGTGCGTCGTCGTCCCCGCCCGTGACGAGGCGGCCGTGCTGCCCGCCGCGCTGCCTTCGCTGCTCGCGCAGGACTATCCGGGGCGGGCGGAGATCTTCCTCGTCGACGACGGCAGTGCGGACGGCACCGGTGATCTGGCGCGTGAGCTGGCGCGCCGGCACGGCGGGCTGCCGCTGACCGTGGGATCGCCGGGTGAGCCACCGGCCGGCTGGACCGGCAAGCTGTGGGCGGTGCGGCACGGCATCGGGCTGGCACGCGCGCGTGATCCCGAGTACCTCCTGCTCACGGACGCCGACATCGCGCACGCGCCGGACAGTCTGCGGGAGCTGGTGGCGGCGGCCCGCTCCGGTGGGTTCGACGTCGTCTCCCAGATGGCACGGCTGCGGGTGGAGAGCGTCTGGGAACGGCTCGTGGTGCCGGCGTTCGTCTACTTCTTCGCGCAGCTCTACCCCTTCCGTCGGATCGCCGGGACGGGGCGGACGGCGGCCGCGGCAGGGGGCTGCGTGCTGCTGCGGGCGGATAGCGCCGAGCGGGCACGGATCCCGGACGCGATCCGGCACGCCGTGATCGACGACGTGGCGCTCGCGCGGGCCGTCAAGCGCGGCGGCGGCCGCGTCTGGCTGGGGCTCGCCGAGCGGGTGGACAGCGTGCGGCCGTATCCGCGGCTGCACGACCTGTGGCGCATGGTGTCGCGCAGCGCGTACGCCCAACTGCGGCACAACGTCCTGCTGCTGGCCGGTACGGTCGCCGGGCTGGCGCTGGTGTATCTGGTCCCGCCGGTGGCGGTCCTGTCGGGCCTCGCCGCCGGCCGTGCGCCGGCCGCGCTTCTCGGAGGTCTCGCGTGGCTCGTCATGGCGGGGACGTACGTCCCGATGCTCCGCTACTACCGGCAGCCGCTGTGGCTCGCTCCCCTGCTGCCGTTCACCGCGTTCCTCTATCTCCTCATGACGGTGGATTCGGCGGTGCAGCACTACCGGGGGCGGGGGGCGGCCTGGAAGGGCCGCACCTACGCGCGCCCGGACGCCATGCCCGACGAGGGCTGACGGCCGACGTGAGGGGTCATTTCCTGCCGGGGGTCCAGTTCATGCCCCACCCGTAGGCGTGGTCGACGGTCCGCTGCGGGCTCACCCCGCGGTCGGGCACCAGGTAGCGGGCCTCACGCTGGACGATCAGGTCATCGCCGGTGTTGGTGATCAGGGCGAGCGCGCACACGAGGGAGGGGACCGTGCACTCGTCGAGGGAGAAGTCGATCGGCGCGCCGTGCTGCGGCCGGAGCGTGACCGAGGCGTGCAGGTCGGCGAAGGAGCGGGCGCCCTCGTAGATGGTGACGAAGACGAGGATGCGCCGGAAGGCGTTCTTGTGGTCGAGGTTGACGGTGAGGTTCTCCCCCGTCGACACGGCGCCGGTGCGGTCGTCGCCGTCGAGGTGGATGTACGGGGGCTGGTGCAGCGCTCCGAAGCTGTTGCCGAGGGCCTGGACGACGCCCTTGCTGCCGTCGTTGAGTTCGTACAGCGCGCACAGGTCGAGGTCGAGGTCGGAGTGCATCGCCGTCGGGCGCCCGAACTTGCTGCTCCATCCCGAGAACTGCTTGCGCACCTCCCAGTTGAGGTTCACGTGCAGGGCACCGGAGGTGCCGCCCTGCTTGGTGAGGGAGACGGAAGGGGACGCCTTGGTGAGCGTCACCTTGGTGAGGCGGACGGGCGCGGCAGGCGGGGGCGGCGGCGCGGACCGGGGCATCGGCGGGGGCGTGTACGCGGCGGCCGGTGGAGCGGCGGGAGGCGCCGGAGCCACGACCGGTGCGGGTGCCGCTTGCTGGGGCTCGTCCACCGTGATGCCGTAGTCCGTGGCCAGCCCTTCGAGTCCGCTGCTGTAGCCCTGGCCGACGGCGCGGAACTTCCAGGCGCCCTGGCGGCGGTAGAACTCGCCCAGCACGAAAGCGGTTTCGGTGGTGGCGCCCGGGTTGTCGAAACGTGCCACCGGCGTGCCCTGGGCCGCATCCTGGACCTCGATGTACAGGTCGGGGACCTGTCCGAACGCGCCGCCCTCGGAGGAGGCGGCGAGGACCAGCGTCTCGATCTCGGGCTCCACGCGCGCGAGGTCGACGAGGAGCGTGTCGGTCACCCTGCCGCCGGCGTCGCGCTTGCCCTCGTGCCGGACGGCGCCGGAGGAGTGGGCGGGCTGGTTGTAGAAGACGAAGTCCGCGTCCGAGCGGACCTTGCCGCTCACCAGCAGCAGAGCGGAGGTGTCGGCGTCGGGCACTCCGGGTCCGGTTCGCCATCCCAATTCCACCCGCAGCGCCGCGGTGGGCACCGGAGTGTTTGAACCTTTCAGCATTTGCATGTCCGCCCCCATTGCGTGTCACCCCGCCAGGCCCGTCCCGGCCGTTCGTCGAGTTCCGTGCGCACAACCTATTCCTTGCCGCGGCGAAGTCCCACGCACCACCGCACGGCAGACCTGCCGCCAACCGCCGGTAACCGGCCCGGAACTCGGCTTTTACACGATCAGGCCCCCGTTCGGCGCCCCTTTTTGCCGAGTTCGCTCGCATTGGGGATCCCGGGTCACTGCGGACACGGAAAACAACCCTCTTATCGGTCTCCCCAACCAGCACATCGTGGGCTTAACTTATGTGCCATGACCTCCCCCCGCTCCACCTATGGCGGCGGCTACTACTCCGCCTCCTTCCCGGACACCCCGATCTACGACAGGCTCGTCGCCGAGCGGGGCACCCCGCAGATCGCCCCGATCCGGGTCCCCGCTCAGTACGACATGCCGGGCAGCCACCTGCCCGCGCTCCCTTCGGCGCTGCCGGCCCTTCCGGCAGCTCCCTCCCAGCCCGCCTACGGCTATCCGCAGGCGCAGCAGCCCGCACCGCTGCAGCAGGCGCCCGCGGCGTACATCCCGCAGCAGGCCACCGCTCCGCGCGGCTACCCCGGCCCGCAGCCTCAGCAGCCGCGTCCGGCGGCCCCCGCGGGCTACGAGGCGATGCGCCCCGCTGCTCCCCGGCCGGCCCCGGCTCCCTATCAGGACCCGTACAACAACCAGCAGTACCGAGGGTACTGAGCCGGCCTCCGGGGGCTGTCGGTGCCGACTGGCACGATGGCCCCATGGGGAACGCTCACCTGCACTCGATCCACGTCCATCCGGTCAAGGCGGTCCGGGGCGTCACGCCCCGGGAGGCCGACGTGGAGCCCTGGGGACTGGCCGGGGACCGGCGCTGGGTGCTGATCGACGACGGGGGAAAGGTCGTCACGCAACGCCGGCTGCCGCGCCTCGCGCTCGTCGCCGCCGAGCCCCGGCCCGGTGGCGGCGTACGTCTGTCCGCGCCCGGCATGACGTCGTTGACGGTGCCCGTTCCCCGGCCGTCCGTCACCGTGCCGGTGGAGATCTTCCGCGACAAGGTCGAGGCGGTCGAGGCCGAGGGCGAGGCCGCGCACGCCTGGTTCAGCTCCTGCCTCGGCATCGCCGTACGCCTGGCCCACATGGACGATCCGGCCACGCGCCGACCCGTCGCCCCGGAGTACGCGCGGCCCGGTGAGACCGTCTCCTTCGCCGACGGCTTTCCGCTGCTGCTCACCACGACGGCCTCGCTCGACGCCCTCAACTCCCTGATCGCGCGGGGCGAGTACGCCGGCGAGGGACCCCTGCCGATGAACCGCTTCAGGCCGAACGTGGTCGTGGCGGGCACCCTCGCCTGGGCCGAGGACGACTGGTCGCGCCTCACCATCGGGGACGTACCCTTCCGCGTGGCCAAGACCTGCGGCCGCTGCGTGGTGACCACCACCGACCAGGACACCGGCGAGCGCGGCCGCGAGCCCCTGTTCAGCCTGGGACACCACCGCCGCCTCGGCGGCAAGCTGGTCTTCGGGCAGAACCTGGTACCGCTGTCGCGCGGCACGATCCGGGTCGGGGACCCGGTCGGAAACCTCGAATAGCCCTGCGGGCGGGGGCGGGAACCGTGCCGCGGGTCCGGGCGTTGGGCTTGTGTGAGAAATTCGTGAGAGGCCCTGGGGAGAGGTGACGTGGCTCTCTCTTCGACGGGTCCGTGCGTGGACGGCTCCGCCGGGGAGTATCACGGAGCGGGAAGGGGGTGCATGCGGTGCGAGCGATCAGGGGGCTCTGGCGCTGGCGGCGCAATCCGCTGTGCCGCGCGACCGACCTGGCCGAGGCCTGGGTGGCACTGGCCGCCCTGCTGCTGATCCTGCTGGCCGCCCCGGTGGCCGGCTCGCTCGTCGGGGAGACGGCTCAGGACGCGCTGCAGCGTTCCGTCCGGTCACAGCACGAGGCGCGCCATCTGGTGACGGCCACGGTGGTCCGCAAACTGGACCGCTCCCCGCTGGACGCCGACCCGGAGACCTCGTCGGGCAGGGATCTGCGCAACCGCGTCCTCGCCGACTGGACCGCGCCGGACGGCACCCCGCACCAGGGCCCGGTGCTGGCGAGCCTCAAGGACCCGCAGCGGGGCGACACGGTCCGGATATGGACCGACCGGCACGGCCGGATGGTGGCCCGCCCGCTCGACTCCGCGACGGCCTCGACGCACGCGGTCCTCGCCGGCTTCGGCGCCGCCCTGGCCACGGGCGGTCTCATAGAGGGCGGCAGACGGCTGATCGTCTGGCGCATGGTCCGACGCCGGTACGCCCGTTGGGACCAGGCATGGGACAGGGCGGGCCCGGACTGGGGCAGGACGGGCACCGGCAGCTGACCGCCTTCCGGCTCTGGTCAACCCACCACCCGCGCGCACGCTACGGTGGTCCGGCCGAACCGTTCGGCACAACCCGCGCGCGAGCGAGCCTCAGGGACGCGCCGGTGTCGATGCCGCGTGCGCGCCAGGCCCGACGGGCCGGGCGGTCGCGGTCGCGACCCCGGGCTGGAGCGCCCCGACGGCGGACGAGCCATCAGTACGACCGAGGTGGGGGCACAGCTACACCATGGCACAGGGCACGGTCCAGGTGACGCACACCGGCACGTCGCGGTGGCGGCGCCGCACGGGTGAGTACCCATCGCTCGCCGCCGCCCTGGAGGCCGCGGCCGACGGAGACGTCCTCACCGTCGCGCCCGGCACCTACCGGGAGAACCTCGTCCTGCAGCGCGCGGTGACCCTGCGCGGTCCCGAGGGCTCCCCCGGGTCGGTGCGGATCGCGCCCGTTGACGGTGTGCCGCTCACCGTGCGCGCATCGGCGGTGGTGCAGGACCTGCACGTGGAGGGCCAGGACGCGGCCGCCCCCGCGGTGCTGGTGGAGGAGGGCACCCCCGAGCTGCGGGACGTGCGGGTCGTGACGCGGTCGGCGGCCGGCATCGAGGTGCGCGGCAACGCCCGGCCCACGGTGCGGCGCTGCGCGGTCGACAACCCGGCGGGCATCGGCATCGCCGTACTCGACGGCGCGGGCGGGGTGTTCGAGGAGTGCGAGGTCGTCGCGGCCGGCCAGGCGGGCGTGGTGGTGCGCGGCGGCGCCCATCCCCGCCTGGAGCGCTGCCGGGTGCACCACACCTCGGGCTCGGGTCTGTCGGCGACCGGGGAGAACTCCGCGCTGGAGGCGGTGGGCTGCGAGATCTACGAAGTCCGGGGCAGCGGTGTGCACATCACCGGCCGGGCCACCGCGCACCTCACCGACTGCGACGTGCACCGCACGACGGCCGACGGGGTCACGCTCGACACGGACGCCGTGCTGACGCTGGCCGACTGCCGGATCCACGACATCCCGGAGAACGCGGTCGACCTGCGTTCTCGCTCCGTTCTCACGCTGACGCGCACCACGGTGCGGCAGTTCGGGCGCAACGGCCTGTCGGTGTGGGACCCGGGCACCCGCGTGGACGCCAACCAGTGCGAGATCTTCGACAGCACGGGCGACTACCCGGCGGTGTGGGTCAGTGACGGCGCCACCGCCGTCCTGGACTCGTGCCGGGTGCACGACGTGCCGGACGCGCTGTTCGTGCTCGACCGCGGCTCGCGCGCGGACGTCGTCGACACCGACCTGTCGCAGGTGCGCAACACGGCCGTGTCGGTGAGCGACGGCGCGACCGCGCAGCTCGACGACTGCCGC
This sequence comes from Streptomyces luteogriseus, assembly GCF_014205055.1. NCBI lineage: Bacteria > Bacillati > Actinomycetota > Actinomycetes > Kitasatosporales > Streptomycetaceae > Streptomyces > Streptomyces luteogriseus. The sequence continues at coordinate 7,854,163 of NZ_JACHMS010000001.1, read as the reverse complement.
ATCCGGGACGCGGCGACGGGCGCCTGGTTCCGCGACCACGGCAGCGGTGGCACGCTCAGCAACTGCACGGTGGACGGCACCCAGACCGGCGTGATCGTCACCAAGGGCGCCGACCCCACCGTGGAGCGCTGCACGATCGACTCCCCCGCGGAAGCCGGTGTCTACGTCTCGGCGGGCGGCCGGGGCAGCTTCCTGAACTGCCGGGTCACGGGCAGCGGCGGCTACGGCTTCCACGTGATCGACGGCAGCCGTACGACGCTGCGGAAGTGCCGCACGGAGCGGTGCGCACGCGGGGGGTACGAGTTCGCGGACAGCGGCGCGGACGCCGCGTCCGGAGCGAGCCCGCTCGTCGAGGACTGCACGAGCGACGAGAGCGCGGGGCTGCGTGAGCCCGCCACGCGGGAGGCTGCCGTGCAGACGGCGAGCCACTCCCCCGGTCTGCTGGGCGGGGTCCCGGGACAGCGCACCGAACCGGAGCCTCCGGCGCCGGTCGCCGAGCCCGAGCAGCCCGCCCGCTCCTCCAAGGACGTCCTCGGTGAACTCGACGCGCTGGTGGGCCTGGAGAGCGTCAAGCGCGAGGTGCGCGCCCTCACCGACATGATCGAGGTCGGCCGGCGCCGGCAGCAGGCCGGTCTGAAGGCGGCCTCGGTCAAGCGGCACCTGGTCTTCACCGGCTCCCCCGGCACCGGCAAGACCACGGTCGCGCGGCTCTACGGCGAGATCCTCGCCTCTCTCGGTGTGCTGGACAAGGGTCATCTGGTGGAGGTGTCCCGGGTCGACCTGGTCGGCGAGCACATCGGCTCGACGGCGATCCGCACCCAGGAGGCCTTCGAGAAGGCGCGCGGCGGCGTGCTGTTCATCGACGAGGCGTACGCGCTGTCCCCGGAGGACGCGGGCCGCGACTTCGGCAAGGAGGCCATCGACACGCTGGTGAAGCTGATGGAGGATCACCGGGACGCGGTCGTGGTGATCGTCGCGGGCTACACGGCCGAGATGGAGCGCTTCCTGTCCGTCAACCCGGGCGTGGCGTCCCGCTTCTCGCGGACCATCACCTTCAGCGACTACGGCCCCGAGGACCTGCTGCGGATCGTCGAGCAGCAGGCCGATGAGCACGAGTACCGGCTGGCGCCGGGCGCGGCGGAGGGCCTGCGGAAGTACTTCACGGTGCTCCCCAAGGGCCCGGCGTTCGGCAACGGCCGTACCGCACGGCAGACCTTCGAGGCCATGGTCGAGCGGCACGCGAGCCGGGTCGCCCAGCTTCCGGAGCCGAGCACGGACGATCTGACGCTGCTCTACGCCGAGGATCTGCCCGAGCTGCTCTGAGGATGAGCCCGCCTATGCGGCGGGCGGTTCGGGCTCGTGCCGTGGCGACGGTACGTCCGGCGCCTCCGATGTCTCCCCTCCGGGGGCATCCGGGGCCGTCGGCCGCAGCCGGGCCAGCAGGGTGCGCCGTTCCTCGGCGAAGGCCGGGTCGGCCTGGTAGTCGGAGTGTCCGAGGATCGGCGCGGGCAGCGGCAGGAGCGCGGTGCGGCCGTAGGCGAGGGGATCCATCAGGGGGGCGTGGTCGACCTCCGCGCCGGGCAGGCGCATCGGGCCGCCGATGGGGTCGGTGAGCCGGTAGAGGTTGCGCCAGCAGTCGACGTCGCGGTGCAGCGAACCGAGCGCGTCCGGTCCGAAGTGCGCCGGGAACCAGCGGCCGTAGAGGCGCTCGAGTGGGGAGCCGTAGGTCAGCAGTGCGACCCGTTTGCGGGCGGACGGGGCGAGTTGCCAGGCCGCGGCGGCGGCGAGCACGCTGCCCTGCGAGTGGCCGGAGATGACCAGCCGTCCGCCGGTCGCGCGGGTCCAGGTCGCCATCCGCCAGGTCAGGTCGGGCACCGCGCGCTCGGCGTAGCAGGGCGGGGCGAAGGGGTGGGAGGCGCGGGGCCAGAAGGTGCCGACGTCCCACAGGATGCCGATGGTGCGGCGGGCGGCGGCGTCCTTGTAGGCGCGCCGGCCCCAGGTGACGAAGAGTATGAAGCCGAGGCCGATCAGCCAGGAGCCGAGGGCCTGTGCGGTCTCGGCGGCGCCGTGCAGGACGGGGTAGGTGCCCTGCGCTGCCTCGCCCGGGGTCTCGTCGGTGACCAGGGCGCCCACGAGGGCTCCGGCGCCGAGCAGCAGGGTGACCCCGGAGGTGACGGCGACGACGCGGGGTCCCCGGTCGGTGAGGGAGGCCATGGCGCGGGTGTAGGCGATACGCCGGGTGCGGGCGCGGTCCTGGGCCTCGTCCGGGTAGTCGAGTGCCACCGCGACGCGCTCGGCGCGGGCGAGCTGCCAGGCGCGGTGGGCCAGCCAGCCGAACAGCCCCAGCAGCACGACGAGCAGCGGCGGGATCACGGACGCCTGCCAGGTCAGCAGCACCGGCGGGCCGTCGATCGACGCCCCGGTGCCGTCCAGCCAGTCGGACACGCGCTGGGACACGCCGCCGGACATCACTCCGCCCAGGGCGCAGGCCAGCATCGCCACGGCGGGCCCGCCCAGGCCCCGCAGCACGGCCCGCCGGTCGGGGTCGGTGCGGTGCAGGACGTACGCCACGACGCCGAGGACGACCACGAGCAGGCCCTGCACCAGGGCGATCGCTCCGAAGGTCGTGTCGCCCGGCAGCCGGCCTTCCGACGTCCACCCCGGGCGGTCCCAGCCGGCGTACAGCAGGGAGAGGACGAGCAGGACGAGTGCGGCGAGCGGCAGGCGCCGTACGAAACGCTCGTCGAGTGTGCGGTCCAGGCGCCTCTCGCTGCGGCCGCGACGGCACACCACCCACACCACGGCGACGGCGCAGGCCACGAGGGCCGCTTCGAGCATCGGCCCCAGGGTGCCGAGTACGGCGGGACCGCCGGGGCGCCGGTCGTGGCGGGCGGCGGCGCTGCCGACCGCGGCGGCGACCGTGATCAGGCCGGCGGCGGTGTGCGCGGCACGCAGCCGGGCCACCAGCCGGCGCCCGTACCAGAAGCCGGGCCGGCCGAGTGCGGTCGGTCCGCCCTCGCCCTCGGGCTCGGGGGCCCGCTCGATGGGCTGCTGGGACTCGTAGTCGCTCCACGTGCGCCGGGACAGGTACCACAGCAGGACGGTCAGGGCGGTGGGCACGACGGCGGCGAGGGCGAGTCTGCGGCCGGGGGCGCTCCACCAGCCGCCGTCCGAGACGGTGGGTGAGAGGAAGCCCAGCCAGGAGTGGCTGTCCGCGCACGCCGCGGTGCCCGCGCACTGCCAGGCCGCCAGGTCGAGCGCGACCTCGCAGGCCGCCGCGACGAGCAGCACCGTCAGTGTGAGCCCCGCGAGCCGCATGAGGAGCCCGTACAGGCGCACAGTGCGGCGGCGGCCGTGGGCGGTGGGGCGCATCCAGTGGGCGAGGTTGACGACCATGAACGGCAGGAGCAGCAGCCACAGGGCGCGGGTGCCGTTGCCGGAGGTGAGGTTGCACCAGACGTAGGCCTCGGGCACCGGTCCGTCGCGGCGTCGGCCGTCCGGGCTGTGCTCGGCGTCTACGTCGTCGGCGCGCCGGAAGACGGCCGCGGTGTGGTCGCCGGTGATCCGCACCGTCCGCGGGTCGTTCAGCATCTCCTGGGGCGTGGTGCCGCCCACGCCGTGGACCAGGAGTTCCAGGGCGGTTCCGGTCTCGCCGGGCCGCGTGGCGGGACCGTCCGGTCCGCCGGTCGAGGCCTGTTCCTGCGCTCGTTCCACTGATTCGCACTTCCCCCGTGACACGCCGTCGGCTCAGCCTGTGCGGGCACAAGGATCTCCACTTCCGCGCCGCCCCACACCTGCTGTCACGGAATCTCCCCGATCCGTGATGAAGCGGAGCGCGGAGATGAGCCAACGGTGGCATGTGCGCGACGAGCGGGCGCGGTGGCGCTCTCCGGTCCGCGACATGCGAGGATGGGACGTCCTCGCACCGGAGCCGGGAAGAATGTCCTCGTCGGAGCCGGTGCGGGGTGTGTCGGACGGCATTGAGGCGAAAGGACCGGAGCGTACGTGAGCGAGAATCAGAACCTCCTCGCGGAGCAGCGGCGATCCCTGATCCTCGACGAGGTCCGCCGCCGGGGTGGTGTCCGGGTCAACGAGCTGACCCGCAAGCTCGGTGTGTCGGACATGACCGTCCGCCGCGACCTCGACGCGCTCGCCCGCCAGGGCGTGCTGGAGAAGGTGCACGGCGGCGCGGTACCGGTGGTCGAGGCGAGTACGCACGAACCGGGCTTCGAGGCCAAGTCCGGCCTGGAGCTGACCGCCAAGGAGGACATCGCACGCGCCGCGGCCAAGCTGGTCGCGCCCGGTGCGGCGATCGCCCTGTCGGGCGGTACCACGACCTTCGCGCTGGCGCACCAGTTGCTGGACGTCCCGGACCTCACGGTGGTCACCAACTCGGTGCGGGTCGCCGACGTGTTCCACGCGGCGCAGCGCACCTCGGGCCCGCGGCAGGGCGCGGCCACGGTCGTGCTGACGGGCGGAGTGCGCACGCCCTCCGACTCGCTGGTGGGTCCGGTCGCCGACCAGGCGATCGCGGCGCTCCACTTCGACCTGTTGTTCCTCGGGGTGCACGGCATATCGGTCGAGGCCGGCCTGTCGACGCCGAATCTCGCGGAGGCCGAGACGAACCGGCGGCTCGTGCAGTCGGCCCGCCGTGTGGTCGTGGTCGCGGACCACACCAAGTGGGGCAAGGTGGGCTTGAGTTCGTTCGCCTCGCTGGAGCGGATCGACACGCTCGTGACGGACGCCGGCCTGCCGGACGAGGCGCGCGGGGTGGTCACGGAGCATCTGCGTCGGCTGGTGGTGGCCGGGGAGCCCGGGGACGACGCAGACATCTGACGTGGCGTCAGCTAGGGTGACGCCTCCGGCATCGCCCGCTCCCGCCCAGGAGGCCGCGTCCATGGCTCGTCGACTGCGCCCGGTGGGGCCCGACTTCGTCACGACCGCGCCCGTCCGGCACGTCTTCGTACGGGAGGTGGCCGCCCCGGTGGCGGCGGTCTACAGCGCGCTCGTGGACGTGCCCGGCTGGGCCGAGTGGTTCCCACAGGTGGCGGCCGCCCGCCCGGTCGACGCCGGTGCCGGACGCGACATCACGCTCACCGGTGGCATCCGGTTCCGCGAGTCGGTGATCGCGGCGAAGGCACCCGAGGTGTACGCCTACCGCATCGACGTCACCAACCTGCCGGGCGTGCGGGCGCTGGCCGAGGAGTGGCGGCTCGCGCCGGCCGGCACCGGCACCCGGGTGCGGTGGACGTTCGCCACCGACGGGACGGCCGCGTACCGGCTGGCCCTGAAGGTGGCGCGCGGGGGCCAGGCGCGGGCGTTCCGGGACGCCGTGCGGTCGTTGGACCGGCGGCTGGCGGCCTGAGGGGCCGTTCTCAGCGGCCCGTCGCATCAGTCGGTCCGGTGCCCTCAGCCGGCTCGTCGCATCAGCCGGGCCCTTGCCTCAGTCGGGCCAGACGCCCGTCTTCAGGAGCGAGTCGATCGCGGCCGTGTACGGCCTTGTGTCGAGCCCCTGCGAGGCCAGCCAGGCGTCCGAGTAGTACTTGTCGAGATACCGGTCCCCGGGGTCGCACAGCAGGGTCACGACGCTGCCCTGCCGGCCCTCGGAGACCATTTCGGCGACGATCTTCAACGCGCTCCACAGCCCGGTACCGGTCGAGCCGCCGGCCTTGCGGCCGATGGCGCGCTCAAGGGCCCGGACGGCGGCGACGCTGGCCGCGTCGGGCACCTTCATCATCCGGTCGATCGCACCGGGCACGAAGCTCGGTTCCATGCGGGGCCTTCCGATGCCCTCGATACGGGAGCCGCAGTCGCAGGTGACGTCCGGATCGCCGGTGGTCCAGCCCTCGAAGAAGCACGAGTTCTCGGGGTCGGCCACGCAGACGCGGGTGTCGTACTGCATGTAGTGGACGTAGCGCGCGAGGGTCGCGGAGGTGCCGCCGGTGCCCGCCGTGGCGACGATCCACGCGGGCTCGGGAAACCGCTCCAGGCGCAGCTGGCGGAAGATGGACTCGGCGATGTTGTTGTTGCCGCGCCAGTCCGTGGCCCGTTCGGCGTAGGTGAACTGGTCCATGTAGTGGCCGCCGGTCTCGGCCGCGAGGCGGGCGGACTCCTCGTACATCGTGCGCGGGTCGTCCACGAAGTGGCAGCGGCCGGAGTGGAACTCGATGAGGCGGATCTTCTCGGCGCTCGTCGTGCGCGGCATGACGGCGATGAAGGGCACGCCGATCAGCTTCGCGAAGTACGCCTCGGAGACGGCAGTCGAGCCACTGGAGGCCTCGATGACGGGCCGGTCCGGCCGGATCCAGCCATTGCAGAGGCCGTAGAGGAAGAGGGAGCGGGCGAGGCGGTGCTTGAGGCTGCCGGTGGGGTGGGTCGACTCGTCCTTCAGATAGAGGTCGATGCCCCACCGGTCCGGCAGGGGGAACTGCAGGAGGTGGGTGTCGGCCGAGCGGTTGGCGTCCGCCTGGACTCTGCGGACGGCTTCTTTGAGCCAGGCCCGGTAGGCGGCGTCGCTGTGGTCGACGTCGAGGGTCACGCCGGTCCGGGTCTGCTGGGGAGTGCTCACGGGGGCTCCTAACGCTGCGCGCCGACGACGCGTCGCGCGGGCCGACACCTCCGATCATAGACACCCGGCGCACGCTTCTCACCTGCATAAACGCATCTTTGAGCCCCCCAAAGCGCCCCCAGGGGCAGGACCCGGGGCAAGGGGGCGCGCGGTCCCGGGGGCGCGTTCGCGAGTGTGCTGCGGGCGCCCCCCGGCAGGGGACTCGCGGGCACTGGTGCTCGGCGCCGGGCGGGGGCAGACTGCACGGCGGGACCAAGGCCCCGGCCGGGGTGAACGCAGGGCACGACCGCTTCCCGGAGCAGGCTTCCGGTCACCGGCACCACATCCCCCCCGGGGGGGGGTGGGGACGGAGAGGTACACCGCACGGCCGGGCCGTGGTGCGGACCGGGCGGGACGCACCACCCGGAGGGGACCATGGGTCCGGACGGGGCACACTGGATCAGGACACGAGCCCGTACCGGGCACCGCGCGCAGCGGGCCGGTACACCGACGCGCACTAGGGGGCGGGTGGCATGGGAGAGCCGGAGTTCAGGGCCACGGGCGTGCGGATCGGGAAGCGGCTGCGGTCGCTCACCCGGGCCGGGCAGGTCCGGATCAGTGACGGCCGGCTCGAGCTGCTGACCAGCTACGGCAGCGAGATCGACAGCGCGCCGGTACAGGCCGTGCGCGCCTCCAAGCCCTGGTTCGGCCCCGACGACCGGGCCACGGCGGATCTCAACGGCCACCGGTATCTGCTCACCCTGGGCGAGAACGACCCCGCCCCGGGGGAGCCGGGTCCGCCGGCCGCGCGGCGCTTCATCGAGGCCGTGCGCCGGGCAGCGGGGCGTGGCGACTGAGATGTCCGCGAGTTGCGGTACCTCACCCCCTGCGTCACTCTGGTCTCACGTCACTCTGGGTTTACCGGCGATAACGCTGCGAACCAGCCCGCCGGACACGACAGCAGGCGGCAGTGTCACGCAGGCGCCCTGCTGGATCCGAATCCCGTGTTCTTCCGGACCTCACGTCGGGGAGTCGCAGCCGTGATCAGCTACCCAAGCAGGCACTGCACGGTGGAGCTCCAAGCCCTGCCGTCGCGGATCGGCCAGGTCCGCAGAATCGTATCTGCGCAGTTGCGCTACTGGCATCTCGACCCCCTGATCGACCGGGCCTCGCTCGGCGTGACGGAGCTGTTGTCCAACGTCCACCGGCATGCCCAGCCGGACAAGACGTGCACCGTGGAGATAGAGCTGCTGCTCGACCGGCTCACGGTCTCGGTGCGCGACGGGGATCCGCGGATGCCCGTGATCGACGAGGCCGAGCCGCTGGCGACCTGCGGGCGTGGGCTCGCGATGGTGGCCGCCATGAGCGAGAGCTGGGGCGTCCGGCCGGACGGCGAGTCCGGCAAGGTCGTGTGGTTCACCCTGCCGACGTCCGCCCCCGTGGTGACGTCGCCGTCGCTCCGCTCGCGGCGCACGGTCCAGGAGAAGCCGGCCCGCCGGTTCGCCGAGGTCGGGGTCTCCACCGACGGGCTGCGGCCCGACCATGCTCCCGCCCGGTCCGCCGTTGCCGGTTGACCGGGCGGTGACCACCGTCCCCTCGGGGGTCCCGGGGGCGTACGCCGCCGGGTGTGCTCCCGGGGCGTACGTCACTCCGCGGCGACGGTCCGCAGCACGTCCAGGCGTGCCGCGCGCCGGGCCGGGCGCAGCCTCGCGAGGGCGCCGGCGGCGAGCCCCACGACGGCCAGGTTCACGGGCGGCATCGCGAACGCGAAGGCACTGTCGCTCACGCCGTCCGACGCCCTGACGAGGACCCAGCCGCGGGAGGCGCCGAGGGCGAGCCCGCCGGCCGTGCCGAAGGCGGCGAGCAGGACCGACTCCCAACGGACCATGGCCCGCAGCTGGGCACGGGTCCGGCCGACGGCCCTGAGCAGGCCCGGTTCTCGGGTGCGTTCGTGGATCGCCAGGGTCAGCGTGTCGGCGATGCCGAGGAGCGCGGTGAGCACCGCGAGGGCGAGCAGCGCGCAGACGAGGGCATCATGTCGATGCCGCCCACCGAGGACTGCGCGTACGCGCCGCGGGTCTGCACCTCCGGGTTGCCGTACGCCGCGGCAGTCTTCTCCACCGCCACCGTGCCGGCGTCCGTGCGCACACCGTCCGCGAAGGTGACGGCGCCGTGGTCATGCCGCGCCTCCCTTACGGCCGAACTCCTCGTTGAGCACGGACAGTCGGCGCCAGTACTCGTCCTCGTCGATCTCGCCGGAGGCGAAGCGGCGGCCGAGTACGGCGAGGGGCGAGTCGCTCTCGACGGTGGGCCGCCCCCACGGGCCGCCGCGGCGTCCGCGCCGCACCGTGCGGCGCAGCAGCGCGATGCCGCCGCCGATCACCAGCGCCCAGATCACCGGGAAGAGCAGGATCCACGGGCCGGGCCCGCCGTCGCCGAAGTGCGCCAGGGTCTGCATGTCGTCCAACTCCTCGATCGCTTCGTGTGCGGTGTCGCTTTCGAGAGTCGTCCGGCGAGGGGTCCCCGGTCGTCGTACGGCCGGCGGCACTGTGCGTACCCCGCGGGGAGCAGGCGAGCGGGTCCCGTCTGCTCCCCGCACCCTCGCTTCTGTAACTACTAGTATGTACAGTAGTGGTATGAGCACCCCGGAGCGGCTGATCGAGTCCACCCGCGAGCTGTTGTGGGAGCGCGGCTACACGGGCACCAGCCCCAAGGCGATCCTGGAGCGCGCGGACGCCGGGCAGGGCAGCATGTACCACCACTTCAAGGGCAAGCCCGATCTCGCCCTGGCCGCGATCCGGCGGACAGCCGAGGAGATGCGCGCCACCGCCGCGGGAGTACTCGACGGCCCGGGCACGCCCTACGAGCGCATCGAGGCGTACCTGCGGCGCGAGCGGGCCGTGCTGCGAGGCTGCCCGGTCGGCCGGCTGACGATGGACCCGGACGTGATCGCGAGTCCCGAGCTGCGCGCACCGGTCGACGAGACGCTCGACTGGCTGCGCGGGCGGATCGCCGGGATCGTCGAAGAGGGCAAGGCGCAGGGCCAGTTCGCGCCCGGCCTGGACGCCGGGGAGATCGCGGCGGCGGTCGTCGCGACCGTCCAGGGCGGTTACGTCCTCGCCCGCGCCTCCGGCTCCCCCGCCGTCTTCGACGCGGGGGTCCGGGGGCTGCTCTCCCTGCTGGCACCCCGGCCCTCTTGAGGAGACCTCCATGCACGCCCTGCAGTACGAGATCGCCCTGCCCGCCGGGTACGACATGGGCATCATCCGCGACCGCGTCGCCCGCCGGGGTCACCTGCTCGACGAATGGGGCGGGCTCGGCCTCAAGGCCTACCTGATCCGCGAGCGCGGCCTGCGCGGCTCGCCGGTCAACCAGTACGCCCCCTTCTACCTCTGGAACACGGTCGACGGGATGAACTCCTTCCTGTGGGGCGGCGGTTTCCAGGGAGTCAGTGACGACTTCGGGCGGCCGTCGGCACGCCAGTGGACGGGCCTCGCGTACGAGGAAGGCCACGGCTCGCAGCCGCGGTTCGCGGTACGGCACCGCCAACCCGTCCCGGACGGCGTGCCGTTGGCCGAAAGCGTGGAGGACGCGGTGGGTGAGGCCCGGCGGCTGGCGGCGGAGGACGGGGCCCTGTGCGCCGCCGCGGCCGTCGACACGAGCCGCTGGGAGCTGGTGCACTTCTCCCTCTGGGAGCGATGGGAGCAGGACGCGCCCAAGGCCGACGGCGAGGTGTTCGAGGTGCTGCATCTGTCCACGCCGGGCCGGGACCGGCTGGCCCGGGGACGCCAGTGGTGAGCGCGGTCCGCACGGTGCTGGGGGACGTGCCTCCCGCCGACCTGGGGGTATGTGACGCCCACGACCATGTGTTCTTCGGCAGTCCCCGGCTGCCCGGCCAGGAGCTGCGCAGCGTGGCGGCGGCGCGGGCGGAGCTGGTCGCGTTCCGGGAGCAGGGCGGTGGGGCCGTCGTGCAGTGGACGCCGTACGGGCTCGGGCGGCGGGCCGCCGATCTGCCGCCGCTGTCCCGGGAGACGGGCGTGCACCTGGTGGCCGCGACCGGTCTGCACCAGGCCGTGCACTACGACGAGGACACGCTCGCCGGTTTGCGGGGCCGGCTCGCCGAGGTCTTCGTCTCCGAACTCACCGTGGGCATCGGGACGTCGGAGGTGCGGGCGGGGCTGGTCAAGGTCGCGGGCGGCTTCCACGCGCTGGACGCGCACGCCCGCTGGACCATGGCGGCGGCGGCCGAGGCGCATCACGCCACGGGCGCGACGATCACCGTGCACCTGGAGATGGGCACCGGCGCCCTGGACGTACTGGACCTGCTGTGCGGGGAGTTGGGGGTGCCGCCGCACCGGGTGGTGCTCGGGCATCTCAACCGCTCCCCCGACCTCGTGGTGCACCGGCAGGCGGCCGAGTCCGGCTGCTATCTGGCCTTCGACGGACCGTCCCTCACCCACCACGCCACGGACTGGCGGATGCCGGAGGCCGTACGGGCCCTCGCCGACGCCGGGTTCGGCGACCGGGTGCTGCTGGGCGCGGACACCACCACGGCCGCCGCCCGCTCGGTGGACGGCGGCCCCGGGATGCCCTACCTGCTGCGCCGGGTGCGGCCCCGGCTCGTGCACGCCGTGGGCGAGGAGCTGGTGGAGCGCATCCTCACGGAGAACCCGGGCCGGGCGTTCGCGACCGAGTGGCGCTGACCGGCCCGGTCAACGGGTCTCAGCCGCCGGCCTGGTCGCTGTCCTTCAACGAGCCCCAGCCGTGCCAGCGGTCGACCTCGATCCAGGCGCTGACGCGGGGGCGGACACGGTCCGGGTAGGGCTTGCCGGTGTAGTGCCGGGCGAGGAGGTCGATGTCGGCCAGGTCCTCGTCGGCGTACATCTCGGTGACGCGGCCGATGAGGGTGACGTGGGTGTACCAGTCGTCGCCGGCGAGGACGGTGAGGGTGACGCGCGGGTCGCGGCGCAGGTGCTTCAGCCGCACCCGGCCCTCGTCGAGGTTGATCAGGACACGGCCGTCCTGCCACGCGTACCAGGTGGCGGTGGAGACGGGCGCGCCGTCGGAGCGCAGGGTGGCCATGACGCACGGGTTGGGCCGGCTCAGCAGGTCGTCGGCCTCGGGCGGCAGCGGCGGCTTGGACATGGGGGAACCTCCTAGGAGTCGGTCTTCTCGTCGAAGCTGGCGAAGTAGGCCGCGACCATGTCCTCGTCGGCGTGGCCCTGGGCGGCGGCACGCTCCATGCGGGCGGCGGCCGCTTCGGCGACGTCCAGACGGACGCCGTGGTCCACGCCGGCCTGAACGATCAGCCGGGCGTCCTTGGCGGCGGTGCTCACCGCGAACTGGGGCGGCGTGAGCCTGTTCTCGAGGACGAGCTCGGACTTGGCGCGCAGATAGCCCATGTCGAGCGGGCCACCGGCGACGAGGTCGAAGAAGCCGCGCGGGTCGACGCCGAGCGCCTCGGACAGGGCCAAGGCCTCGCCGGCGGCGGCCGTGACGGCGAGGACCCAGCTGTTGGCGACGAGCTTCAGCCGGGTGGCACCGCCCCGCCCCCCGTCCTCGCCGCTCCACACGGTCCGGGCGCCGACGGCGTCGAAGACCGGCGTCACCTTCTCGCGGCCCTCGGTGGGACCGGCCGCGAGCACGGTCAGCTTCCCGGCCTCGGCGGGCTGGCGGGTGCCCAGGACGGGGGCGTCGTAGAAGACCAGGCCGTGCTCGCGGGCGAAGGCGGCCAGCTCGGCCACGCCCTCGATGCCCGCGGTGGTGGACTGCACCCAGACGGTGCCGGGGCGCAGAGCGGGGACGGCCTCGCGCATCGTGTCCAGCGCGGCGGGACCGTCGTAGAGGATGGTCAGGACGACATCGGCGTCCTGGACGGCCTGCGCGGGGGTGTCGGCGATCCGCACGCCGTCGGCGGCCAGCGGCTCGGCCTTGGCCCGGGTGCGGTTCCAGGCGTGGACCGTGTGTCCGGCCCGGGCGAGGTTGCGGGCCATCGCGGCGCCCATGATGCCGGTGCCCAGGACGCTCACGGTGAGATTGTCGGTCATTGCGTCAACTTCCTCGGTGGTGCGGTGCGGGCGGACTGCCTGCGACCCAGCCTGCCCGCTCAGCGGCGCGCCTTCCCGGAAGCGGCGCGGGCACGCCTGATGCCGGTGGGGGCGGTCGCGTCGGATCACGGCCGAGGCCCGCTCACCCCTGTGCGGTCAGCGCTCCCAGCGGATCGTCCAGGACCGGCTGCCAGGCCAGTTCCGCCGCGCCGACCAGGCTGTTGTGGTCGAGGGTGCAGGGCAGGATGGGGACGCCGCCGCTCTGCCCCCACAGGCTGCGGTCGGCCACGACCGCGCGGAGGCGGCCGGGGTCGGCGTCGAGGAGGGTGCGGTGCAGGCCGCCGAGGATGATGCGGTCCGGGTTGAGGATGTTGACCAGACCGGCGAGGCCGAGACCGAGGCGGTCGATGAGGGCCTCGGCGGCGGTGCGGACGCCCGGGTCGTCGTAGTGGTGGCGGATCAGGTCGATGGACTGCTGGAGCAGTGACACCTCGGGGCCGGGTTCGCGTCCGGCCTCCGTGAGGAAGGCCAGCGGGTCGGTCTCCACGTCCAGGCAGCCGCGGCTGCCGCAGTGGCAGGGGCGGCCCTCGGGGTGCACGGTGAGGTGTCCGACCTCCAGCGCGAGGCCCGAACTGCCCCGGTGCAGGCGGCCGTCGAGGACGAGCGCGCCGCCGACGCCGCGGTGGCCGGTGGCCACGCACAGCAGGTCACGGGAGCCGCGGCCGGCGCCGTGCCGGTGCTCGGCGAGCGCGGCGAGGTTGACGTCGTTCGCGGCGAACGCGGGTCCCTCGAGGCCGGCCGCGCGCACCTGCTCGGCGAAGATGTCCCGGACGGGCGCGCCCGCGGGCCAGGCCAGGTGGAGGGGGTTCAGCGCGAGTCCCCCGGGCTCGGCGACGGCGGAGGGGACGGCGAGGCCCGCGCCCACGCACCGCAGACCGGTCTCGCGCAGCAGCTCGGCGCCGGCCGCGACGACGGAGGCGAGCACCTTGGCCGGGTCGGCGTCGACGACCTCGCAGCCGGGCGCGGTGGCGACGATCCGGCCGCCCAGTCCGACCAGTGCCGCCCGGAAACCGTCGGAGTGGACCTGCGCCGCGAGCGCGACGGGCCCGTCGTCGGCGACGGCCAGCTTGTGTGAGGGCCTGCCCTGCGAGCCGGCCGCCGCGCCGGGCCGGGCGTCGACCCGGATCAGCCCGAGTGCCTCCAGCTCGGCGGCGACCGCGCCGGCCGTCGCCCGGGTCACCCCGAGCTCGGCGGTGAGCACGGCCCGGGTCGGCGCGCGTCCGGTGTGCACGAGTTCCAGTGCGGGTCCGAGTGCTCCGCGTCCCCGGTCCAGCCGCGCTCTCGAAGTGCTCCCGTTCCCCGCCTGCCGGGGGTCCGCCTTCCCGCTCATGAGGGCGAGTCTCCCATGATCCGCCGGGATGGTGGCCGAGCCCGCCGGGCAGGCGTCGGGGAGCAGCTGCGATGGGTGCGGCCGGGCATCAGAGACCGCCGGCCCGGAGGGTGATGTTGAGCCGGCCCGTCAGGCCCAGTGGGGGCGGTGCCGTGCCCGCGTGGACGCGTGGGACCCCGTGGTAGGCCAGGCGGGACGGGCCGCCGAAGACGAACAGGTCGCCGCTGCGCAGCTCGACGTCGGTGTAGGGCCGGGTGCGCGTCTCGGTGTTGCCGAAGCGGAAGACGCAGGTGTCGCCGAGACTCAGCGACACCACCGGCGCGTCGGACCTCTCGTCGCTGTCGCGGTGCATGCCCATGCGGGCGTCGGCGTCGTAGAAGTTGATGAGCGCGATGTCGTAGTCCGGCGCCGGTCCGCCGAGGGTGTCGCGGACCGCCCGGCGACCCAGTTCGCCGAGCCACCGCGGGAACGGCTTCACCGGGGAGCCGTCCCCGTCGGCGACCGTGCGGGCGTAGGCGTAGGGGTACCAGTGCCAGCCGAGGCAGACCTGCCGGGCGGTCATGGTGCCGCCGCCGGGTGTGCGGACCGTGCGCAGCCCCGCGGGCGGCCGGGCCCAGTCGCGGCAGGCGTCGAGCAGCGCGCGCTGATGCTCGGCGTCCAGCCAGTCGGGCAGGTGCACGGCGCCGGGCGCGACCTGCGTACGGGCCCTGGGGAACAACTCGGCGTCCATGCCTTCCATGGTGCCCGACACGCCCTGAGCTGGGGCTCGGCTAGCCTGGTCGCACGATGGACGACCGTATGAAGACGCCGTGGGGCGAGCCGGCGCTGACCCGTTTCCCCGAGGACCCGCGCGACAGGCTGCGCGCCTGGGACGCCTCGGACGAGTACCTGCTGAGGCATCTGGCCGAGGAACGGGTGCCGCTGGACGGCACGGTCGTGGTCGTCGGGGACCGCTGGGGCGCGCTGGTCACGGCGCTCGCCGCGCACCGGCCGGTGCAGATCACCGACTCCCACCTCACGCAGGAGGCGACCCGGGCCAACCTCGCGCGGGCCGGCGTGGAGCCGGGTGCGGTGCGGCTGCTCACCACGCAGGATCCGCCGCCGGAGCGGATCGACGTGCTGCTGGTGCGGGTGCCGAAGAGCCTTGCGCTGCTGGAGGACCAGCTGCTGCGACTGGCTCCGGCCGTGCACGCGGGGACGGTCGTCGTCGGCACGGGCATGGTGAAGGAGATCCACACCTCGACGCTGGCGCTGTTCGAGCGGATCCTCGGGCCGACCCGCACCTCGCTCGCCGAGAAGAAGGCCCGGCTGATCTTCTGCACGCCGGATCCCGCTCTGGAGCGTCCCGGCAATCCGTGGCCGTACGTCTACACGCTGCCGGACGGCATCGGCCCCGCTGCCGGAGGCACCGTCGTCAATCACGCGGGGGTCTTCTGCGCCGACCGGCTCGACATCGGGACGCGGTTCTTCCTCCGGCATCTGCCCGGGGGACGGGGTGGCCGGGTGGTGGACCTGGGGTGCGGCAACGGCGTGGTGGGTACCTCGGTGGCGCTGGCCGACCCGGACGCCGAGGTGCTGTTCGTGGACGAGTCCTTCCAGGCCGTGGCCTCGGCGGAGGCGACGTACAAGGCGAACGGCGTGCGGGGGCATGCCGAGTTCCGGGTCGGTGACGGGCTGGCGGGCGTGCCCTCCGGCAGTGTCGACCTGGTCCTCAACAACCCGCCGTTCCACTCCCACCAGGCGACGACGGACGCCACGGCCTGGCGGATGTTCACCGGGGCCCGGCGCGCGTTGCGGCCGGGCGGGGAGCTGTGGGTGATCGGCAACCGGCACCTGGGCTACCACGTCAAGCTGCGGAAGCTGTTCGGCAACAGCCGGCTCGTCGCGAGCGACCCGAAGTTCGTGGTGCTGAAGGCCGTCAAGCGGTAGCGGCGCCGAGGGTCCGGAGGGTCCTCGCCACCGCCCGTGTCATCGCCTGCCGCGCGAGGGTCAGGTAGCTGCGCGGGTCGACCGCCTCGGGCCGCTCGGCGAGGAACTCCCGGATCGCACCGGTCAGCGCGATGTTCAGGGCCGTACCGATGTTGACCTTGGTGATGCCGCCCGCGATCGCCGCCGTGAGTTCGTCGTCCGGGAGACCGGAGGAGCCGTGCAGGACGAGCGGGACGTCCAGTGCGGCCGACAGGCGCTTGAGCAGGGCGTGGTCGAGGGTCGCCGTGCGGGTGGTCATGGCGTGGGAGCTGCCGATGGCGACGGCCAGGGCGTCCACGCCCGAGTCGGCGACGAAGACGCGTGCTTCGTCGGGGTCGGTGCGGGCGCCGGGGGCGTGCGCGTCCAGCGGGGGTCTGCCGTTCTTGCCGCCGATCTGGCCCAACTCGGCCTCGATCCAGAGCCCTTGGGCGTGTGCCCAGCTGACCGCCGTCCGGGTCGCGGAGAGGTTCTCCGCGTAGGGCAGCCGGGCCGCGTCGTACATGACCGAACTGAAGCCGGCGTCCGCGGCCTGGTGCAGCAGGGCGTCGCTCTGCACATGGTCGAGGTGCAACGCGACCGGAACGGCGGCGTGTTCGGCGGCGACGACGGCGGCGCGGGCCAGCGGAAGGAGCTGCCCGCCGCGGAACTTGACCGCGTTCTCGCTGACTTGGAGGACGACGGGGGCACCCGCCGACTCGGCGCCCGCGATGACGGCCTCGACGTGCTCCAGGGTGATGACGTTGAAGGAGGCGACGGCCGAGCGGGCGGCTGCGGCGGAGGTGACGAGTTCGCCGGTGGTGGTGAGGGGCACGAGGTCTCCAGGTCAGGGTTCGAGGATCACCGAGCGCGTCAGATGGCGCGGGGTGTCGGGGTCCAGCCCGCGGGAAGCGGCGAGGGCGACCGCGAGCCGGTGGACGCGGACGAGTTCGGCGAGCGGGTCCAGTGCCCCGGTGATCCACAACGCACCGGTGCCGCGCACCTGTTCGGCGAGCCCGGCCGGTGCATCGCCCAGCATCCAGGTGGCCGTGCCCTGGGTGCTGATACTGACGGGGCCGTGCCGGTACTCCATCGCGGGGTAGGCCTCCGCCCAGGCCAGGGCGGCCTCGCGCATCTTCAGCCCGGCCTCGTTGGCCAGTCCGACGGTCCAGCCGCGCCCCAGGAAGGTGAACTGCCCGCACTCCACGATGCCTTCGGGCAGCGGCTCGGCCAGGGCGGTGCGCGCGTCGGTGACGGCGGTGTCGGGGTGGAGGCCGAGGTGGGCGCGGAGGAAGGTGAGGGCGGTGGTCGCGAACCGGGTCTGGACGACGGAGCGTTCGTCCGCGAAGTCCAGGACGGCGAGGGCGTCGGCGGCCGCCCTGACGGGCGTGTCCGGGTCGGCGGTGATCGCGGTGGTCGGGGTGCCGCCCTTCAAGCGGCCCAGCAGGTCCAGGACTTCGGTGGTGGTGCCGGAGCGGGTGAGGGCGACGACCCGGTCGTAGCGGCGGCCGTGGGGGAACTCCGAGGCGGCGAAGGCGTCGGTCTCGCCCTGGCCCGCGCCCTCGCGCAGGGCGGCGGCGGCCTGCGCCATGAAGTACGAGGTGCCGCAGCCGACGATCGCGACCCGCTCCCCCGGCGCCGGCAGCACCTTGACGAACCGGGGCGCCTCCGACGCGGCGCGCGCCCAGCACTCGGGCTGGCTGGTCAGCTCGTCCTCGACATGCGTCATACCGCACCCTCCGTTCTGATTGTTTCTGCAAGATATCGCCAGCTTTCGAGCAACATCAAGCATTCGGGCAGGATCGGGTGCGCTAAGGTCGCCGGAGATCGATACGTGGAGGTGCGGATGTCGCGCGACGCCCGCTGGAAAGCGCTGCTGGAACTGCTCGTGGAGCGCGGCCGGCTGGACGTCGAGGACGCGGCGGCGGAGCTCGGAGTGTCGGCGGCGACGATCCGCCGTGACTTCGACGGACTCGCCGAGCAGCAGATGCTCGTGCGCACCCGGGGCGGGGCGGTCGTGCACGGCGTGTCGTACGAGCTGCCGCTGCGCTACAAGACGGCCCGCCGCGCCTCCGAGAAGCAGCGCATCGCCAAGGCGGTGGCCGATCTGGTCGCGCCGGGCGAGGCGGTCGGGCTGACCGGGGGCACCACCACGACCGAGGTGGCCCGGGCCCTGGCCGTGCGCGGGGATCTGGCGTCCGGGTCGCCCGCGCTGACCGTGGTGACGAACGCGCTGAACATCGCGGGTGAGCTGGTCGTGCGGCCCCAGTTCAAGATCGTGCTGACCGGCGGAGTGGCCCGGCCCCAGTCGTACGAGCTGGTGGGGCCGCTCGCGGACGGGGTGCTCGGGCAGATCACGGTCGATGTGGCGGTGCTCGGCGTGGTCGCCTTCGACGTGACGCACGGCGCCGCGGCGCACGACGAGGCGGAGGCCGCCATCAACCGGCTGCTGTGCGAGCGGGCGGAACGGGTGGTGGTGGCCGCGGACTCCAGCAAGCTCGGGCAGCGGGCGTTCGCCCGGATCTGCGCGGCCGAGGCGGTGGACACGCTGGTCACGGACACGGCGGTCGGCGCGGAGATGGTGCGGCGCTTCGAGGACGCCGGGCTGCGGGTGATCACGGCCTGAGGGTGTCGGCTTGACGGCGACGGTTGCCGGGGGCGGCTTGACGGCGACGGTCTGACAGCGACGCGCTGGCGGGGACGGCATGACGGCGACGGTCTGACAGCGACGCGCTGGCGGGGACGGCATGACGGCGACGGTCTGACAGCGACGCGCTGGCGGCGGCCCGCGGCGCCGGTAGTCCGGTGGTCCGCGGCGCCGGTAGTCCGGTGGTCCGCGGCGCCGGTAGTCCGGTGGTCCGCGGCGCCGGTGGTCCGCGACAACGGCGGCGTGGCCGCGACGGTCCGACGGCGACCCGTGCCGCAGCGACGGTCCCGACACGGCAGCGCGCCAGCGGGGGTCCACCGACGGACGGGGGCAGCGACAGTCCGACGGTGGCTGTCCGACAGCGGACGTCCGTCGCCGGTTCTAGGCTGGGGCTGAGGCGCCTACCGGGCAGGGAGGCCGTCATGGGCGAAGCCGCACAGGACCGGGGCGTGCCGGGCGGCCGGCGCTATGTGCCAATCGCCGAGCACGGGCTGATCGGCGATCTGCGCAGTGTGGCCCTGGTCGGGACCGACGGCACCATCGACTGGTACTGCTGTCCGGCCTTCGACGCGCCAAGTGTGTTCGCCTCGATCCTGGACGCGGAGCGCGGCGGCTGTTTCGAACTGGCGGCGACGGTGCCGGCGCGGACCAAGCAGTTCTACTTCCCCGACACCAACGTGCTGATCACGCGGTTCTTCACCGAGGACGGGGTCGGCGAGGTGCAGGACTTCATGCCGGTCGGCGGCGGGCCGGCCGAGGCCGAGCGGCACCGGCTGATCCGGCGGGTGGTGTGCGTACGCGGCTCCATCCCGTTCCGTACGCGCGTGGCGCCCCGGTTCGACTACGGCTCCCTGCCGCACACCGTCCGGCTCACCGGCGACACCGCGGTGTTCGAGGCGACGGGGATCGCGCTGGCGCTGACCGCGACCGTGCCGCTGGAGGCCGACGGAGCCGACGTACACGGCGACTTCAAACTCTCCGAGGGCGAGACGGCGGTCTTCGCGCTGGACAAGGTCGGCGGCGATGTGACGCCCCGCCGGTGTGCGCACACCGAGGCCGAGGAGCAGTTCGCGGCGACGGTGGCGTACTGGAGGCGCTGGCTGTCGGCCTCCCGGTACAAGGGCCGCTGGCGGGAGATGGTGCACCGCTCGGCCCTGACGCTGAAGCTGCTCACCTATGCGCCGACCGGGGCGATCGTCGCCGCGCCGACGACGAGCCTGCCCGAGGAACTCGGCGGCGAGCGCAACTGGGACTACCGGTACGTGTGGGTGCGCGACGCGGCGTTCTGCGTCTACGCCCTGCTGCGACTGGGCTTCACCGGCGAGGCCGAGGCGTTCATGGACTTCGTGACCCGGCACATCAGCCCGGGCGACGGCAAGGTCTCCGGCCCGCTGCAGATCATGTACGGCATCGACGGCCGCACCGAGCTGCCCGAACGCACCCTCGACCATCTGGAGGGCCACCACGGATCGGCGCCGGTACGGGTCGGCAACGCGGCGGCCGACCAGCTCCAGCTCGACATCTACGGCGCGCTGATCGACTCCATCTACCTCTACGACAAGTGGGCCAAGCCCATCTCCAGCGGCCAGTGGGACGACGTGTGCGCACTGGTGGACTGGGTGTGCGCACACTGGGACCAGCCCGACGAGGGCATCTGGGAGACGCGGGGCGGGCGCAGGAACTTCCTGTACTCACGGCTGATGTGCTGGGTGGCGATCGAGCGGGCCATCCGGATGGCCAACCGGCGCGGCCTGCCCGCCGACCTGCCGCGCTGGCGGGAGTGCCGCGACACGATCTACCGGCGGATCATGAGCCGGGGCTGGTCCGAGGAGCGCGGGGCCTTCGTCCAGCACGAGGACGGGGACGTACTGGACGCCGCCGTGCTGATGATGCCGCTGACGAAGTTCATCGCCCCCACCGATCCGAAGTGGCTGTCGACGCTGGACGTGCTCACCGAGGAGCTGGTGTCCGACTCGCTGGTCTACCGCTACGACCCCCGCTCCAGCCCTGACGGGCTGCGCGGCGACGAGGGCACGTTCTCCATCTGCTCGTTCTGGTACGTCGAGGCCATGGTGCACGCGGGCCGCGTCGACGAGGCGCGCCTGGCCTTCGAGAAGATGCTGACCTACGCCAACCACCTCGGTCTCTACGCCGAGGAGATCAGCCACACCGGGGAGCAGCAGGGCAACTTCCCCCAGGCGTTCACGCACCTGGCGCTGATCAGCGCGGCCTTCAACCTGGACCGGGCGCTCGGCTGACGGTCAGTGCCCGTGGCCGTCCTCCACATGCCCTTCGGGGGTACCGGAGCCGGCCGCCGCTCCCCCGGCACGGACGGTGAACGCCGCCGTGTGGACCTCGCCCTCGTGCTTGAAGTCGAGGAACAGGCGGTAGGCACCGGCACTGGGTGCGGTGGCCGTGAACGAGATGTCCGGTCCGGGCCTGGTCGTGCCGTCACCGGGTTCGCCGTTCGGGTGGACGTGCAGGTAGGCGAGGTCGCCGGAGCGCAGGGCGACCAGGTGGCCGTACGCGCCGAGGTAGGGCTGGAGGTCGGTGACGGGCTTGCCGTCGCGGGAGACCTTCAGTTTCAGCTCGCTCGCCTTGCCCGGCTGCGGGGCGCCGGACAGCTTCACCTCGTAGCCGTCGATCCGGGCCGTGGTGCTCGCGGGCGGCAGGGGCCGGGCCCGGTACGGGCCGGATGCGGCGAGGTCCGCGCCGAGGGTGAGGTTCTCGGCGTCCTTCCCGGCCGGGGTGAAGTCGGCGAAGACGCGGTAGCCGCCCGCGCGGGGCAGGTCCACGGGGGTGCTCCAGGTGCCGTCGGCGGCGCGGGTGGGGTGCAGGTGGCGGTAGGTGACCAGGTCGCGTGAGGCGACGATGAGGTGCAGTTCCTTGTCGTGCTCGCGCTGGTAGGCGGTGACCGCTCGGCCTCCGGCGTCCCGGACGGTGAAGCGCAGGTCGGCCTGCTTGCCGGCGGTGACGCGCGGGGTGTCGAGGTCGAGTGTGTAGCCGCCCTCGGAGATCTGCAGCCCGCCGGCGGGGGGTGTGTCGTGTCCGCCGTGGCCGTCGCCCTCCGCCTGCTCGGGTGCGGGCCTGGTGTGCTCGTCCCGGTGCTTCGGAGGGCTGTCGGCGACGACGGGGTCGATGCCCTGTCCGACGCCGTAGGCCGCGCCGAAGGTCGCTGCCAGGGCGGCGGCGAAGGTGGTGATCCTCAGTCCGTTGTTCATGGCCGTGGCTCCTTCGGATAGCGGGCCTCCCGCTCGATTGCGGGGCTTCCATGCACTTCACCATACCCCTAGGGGGTATCGAGTCAAGTTGTTTCGGCGCTTGCATCGTATACCCCTGAGGGGTATACCTGAAGTCGGCGCGGGGATACCCCCGCCCCGTATTCACCCCATCTGCTGAACCGTCCCTCGAGGAGGCACCCGATGCCCGCCACCACCTACGCCGTTGCCGGAATGTCCTGCGGCCACTGCAAGGCCACGCTGACCAAGGTCATCGGCGAGCTGCCCGGCGTCAGCGGTGTCGAGGTCGACCTCGGCAGCGGCCATGTCACCGTCACCAGTGCCGCGGAGCCCGACGACGCCGCGATCGCGGAGGTCGTCGACGAGGCCGGCTACGAGCTGACCGGGAGGGCCTGAGCCATGAGCACCGGTACGCCGACCGGCGCCGACGCCGAGGTGGAGCTCGCCATCGGCGGCATGACCTGCGCCTCCTGCGCCGCGCGCATCGAGAAGAAGCTCAACCGCATGGACGGGGTCACCGCCACCGTCAACTACGCCACCGAGAAGGCCAGGGTCAGCCACTCCGGCGACGTGTCCGTCGGTGATCTCATCGCCACCGTCGAGGCCACCGGGTACACCGCACAGGAGCCCGCTCCCTCGGACCAGCAGACCGGCCCGGCCGAGGAGGCCGACGAACTGCGGCCGCTGCGCGAGCGGTTGATCACGGCCGTGGTGCTGTCGGTTCCCGTCGTCGCCATGGCGATGGTCCCGGCGCTGCAGTTCGAGTACTGGCAGTGGCTGTCGCTCACTCTGGCGGCGCCCGTCGTGACCTACGCGGCGTGGCCCTTCCACAAGGCGGCGTTCACCAACGCGCGGCACGGCGCGGCCACCATGGACACCCTGATCTCGGTGGGCACCTCGGCCGCCTTCCTGTGGTCGCTGTGGGCTCTGTTCTTCGGCACCGCGGGCACACCGGGCATGACCCACCCCTTCGAGCTGACCATCGAGCGCACGGACGGCGCCGGGAACATCTACCTGGAGGCCGCCGCGGGCGTGACCGCCTTCATCCTTGCCGGGCGGTACTTCGAGGCCCGCGCCAAGCGCAAGGCGGGCGCGGCGTTGCGGGCGCTGCTGGAACTGGGCGCGAAGGACGTCACCGTGCTGCGGGCCGACGGCCGTGAACAGACCCTCCCGGTCGCGGAGTTGAAGGCCGGGGACCGCTTCCTGGTCCGGCCCGGCGAGAAGATCGCGACGGACGGGACGGTCGAAGAGGGGTCCTCCGCCGTCGACGCCTCGATGCTCACCGGCGAATCCGTCCCGGTGGAGGTGGCCGGGGGCGACCCCGTCACCGGCGCCACGATCAACGTCGGCGGGCGGCTCGTCGTACGGGCCACCCGGGTGGGTGCGGACACACAACTCGCCCGGATGGCCCGGCTGGTGGAGGACGCTCAGAACGGCAAGGCCGCCGCGCAGCGGCTCGCGGACCGGATCTCCGCGGTGTTCGTGCCGGTGGTGATCGCCCTGGCGCTCGGCACGCTGGGCTTCTGGCTGGGCAACGGCGCCGGGCTGACGGCCGCCTTCACCGCGGCGGTCGCCGTCCTCGTCATCGCCTGCCCGTGCGCCCTGGGGCTTGCGACACCGACCGCGCTGATGGTGGGCACCGGACGGGGTGCCCAGCTCGGCATCCTCATCAAGGGCCCGGAGGTCCTGGAGTCCACGCGCCGGGTCGACACCGTCGTCCTCGACAAGACCGGCACCGTCACGACCGGCCGTATGACGCTGCTCGCCGTGCACACCGCCGAGGGCACCGACGAGGCCGACGTGCTGCGGCTGGCCGGGGCGCTGGAGCACTCCTCCGAGCACCCGATCGCCCGGGCCGTCGCCGACGGGGCGCTGGAGAAGCTGGGCGCGCTGCCGACGCCCGAGGACTTCGCCAATGTTCCCGGGCTCGGTGTACAGGGAGTCGTCGAGGGCCACGCGGTGCTCGTCGGCCGGGAGCGGCTGCTGGCCGACTGGGCCATGCGGCTTCCCGAGGGCCTGGCCGGGGCGAGGGCGGCGGCCGAGGAAGCCGGGCGCACGGCCATCGCGGTCGCGTGGGACGGCGAGGCGCGCGCGGTGCTGGAGGTGGCCGACGCGGTGAAGGACACCAGTGCGGAGGCGGTCGGACGGCTGCGGGCCCTCGGCCTCGCGCCGATCCTGCTGACCGGTGACAACGAGGCGGTGGCCCGGTCCGTCGCCCGCGAGGTGGGCATCGAGGAGGTCATCGCAGAGGTGCTCCCGCAGGACAAGGTCGACGTCGTCAAGCGGCTCCAGGCCGAGGGCCGGTCGGTGGCGATGGTCGGTGACGGTGTCAACGACGCGGCGGCCCTCGCCCAGGCCGATCTGGGCCTGGCCATGGGCACCGGCACGGACGCCGCGATCGAGGCCGGCGACCTGACCCTCGTGCGCGGCGATCTGCGGGCCGCCGCGGACGCCATCCGGCTCGCCCGCCGCACACTCGGCACCATCCGCTCGAACCTGTTCTGGGCCTTCGCCTACAACGTGGCGGCCCTGCCGCTGGCCGCTTCCGGCCTGCTCACCCCGATGATCGCCGGGGCGGCGATGGCCTTCTCGTCGGTCTTCGTGGTCGGCAACTCGCTGCGGCTGCGCACCTTCCGGGCCGCCGGCTGAGGCGTCGGCGGGTCAGCGGTGACGCCACACCAGCGTGTAGCGCCAGAACAGCCGGCGGCGCAGGCGAACGCCGGGGAGGACGGCCCGCGCCTCGCGCACGACCTCGGTGAAGGTCAGGTCCGCCGGGCAGGTGCGGGCCGTCATCGAGACCGGGCGCGGCGCCGTACGGCCCCGGTTCTTCAGCAACGCCATGACGATGTTCAGCGGTATCGACGCGATGCCGAGCAGGTGGTCGACGGGCGTCCGCTCCCGGGACACTCCGACGATCACCAGGGTGCCGCCGGGGGCCAGATGGTCACGGAAGGCCTCGAGGGCCCGGGGCAACGGCAGATGGTGGACGACGGCGACGCAGGTGATGACGTCGTACGACTGGTCACCGAGCCCGGTGAGCGCGTCGGCCTCCGCGTACGTCACCGGGGCCGCCGCGGGCGTCAGCTCCCGCGCCCGGACGGTGATCTCCGGGTCGGCGTCGATCCCGTGCACGCGCTCCGCCCGGCCGGCCAGCAGCCGGGCCAGGTCTCCGCTGCCGCAGCCCACGTCCAGGGCACTGCCCACCCGCTCGGGGAGCTGCCGCAGGATCCAGCGGTGGAAACGGGCGTTGTGGTCCCAGGGGCGGGCGGCGTGGAAACGCTCCAGTGCGCGCAGGGCGCGGCGTGGCAGGAAGGACATGCGGTCAGTGTCCCGGCTCACCGGGGTGGCCGTCCGCCGTCTGGGCACCCGTGAGGTACCGGCTCGCAGGGGCGCCGAGCGTGCGCCGGGCGTGAGCCGGTACCTTGCTGGGGAAGGCCACTGCGGGGAGAAGCACATGACCGATCCGAGGACCACGAACGCGGACGCCCCCCGTCCGCTCCAGAACGCCCGGGACTCCGCGGGCGGACCCGGCCGGCTCCTGGGCGCCGTGTTCGGTGATCTCAGGGCCGTGGACGGCGCCCTGTACGCGGCGGTGGCCGCCACCCCCACGCCGACCCTGGACCGCACGCTGCGTCACCTGTCGCACGCGGCCGACCACTCCAAGATCTCCTTCGCCATCGCCGCCGCCCTGGCCCTGGCCGGCAAGCGGCCGCGCAAGGCCGCTCTCGCCGGTGTCGGCGCGATCGCGGTGGCATCGGCCTCCGCCAACCTCCTCGGCAAGCGGCTGGTGCGCCGGGCTCGGCCCGACCGGGAGGCCGCCCGGGTGACGGTGGACCGGCACGTCAAGATGCCGACCTCGGCGTCGTTCCCGTCCGGGCACACGGCGTCCGCGGTCGCGTTCGCCACCGCCGTCGGTGTGGTCCTGCCCCCGGCGGCGGTCCCGCTCGGGGCGCTGGCCGGCGCCGTCGGCTACTCCCGCGTCCACACGGGCGTGCACTACCCGGGCGACGTGGCGGCGGGCGCGGTCCTCGGCATCGCGAGCGCGGCAGCGGCCCTGGCGGCAGCGGCGGCCACACCGTCGGCCAGAACCCAGGCACTCCTGACGGCGGCCCGTTCATGGCCACGGATCAGCATCGGCGGGTTCGTACGCGGCTGAACCGGGGCGCTCGCGGTTGAGCCGGGGGCGCTCGCGGTCGAGCCAGGGGTGCGCGCGCTGAGCCCGGGGCTGAGCCGAGGGTTTCGAGTTCGTGCGTGACTCAGTCCCGTGGCTCGTACGCGGCTGAACCGGCAGGCGTTCGCCGGTCGGCCGTGCGGGGGTCAGCCGTGGTCCCGGCCGGCGCGTCACCAGCCCCGCGCCCGGTGACGCGCGCGGGCGAGCCCGTCAGTGCGCTGACCAACCGTCAGCGCACGGAGAGGCCGCGAGCGGCGTGATCAATCCAGGTGCAACCCTTGAGCCCTGCCTCATAGTCTCGGCCCCATGACTGACCATGCCCTCGTCCCCGACGACTTCGTCGTCCCCGCGGACCTGATCACCCCGCAGTTCCGTCTGGAGCCTTTGGGGCCCCGGCACAACGCCGCCGACCACGCCGCCTGGACCAGCAGCATCGAGCACATCCGTGCGACCCCGGGCTTCCAGGACCGAGGATGGCCTCCTGCGGACGGGATGGCCCTGGAGGCGAACCTCGCCGACCTGCAGCGTCACGCGGACGACTTCGCTCAGCGCCGCGGGTTCACCTACACAGTCATCGAGACCGCTGGTGGTGAGGTGATCGGTTGCGTCTATATCTACCCCTCCCGCGACGAAGACCATGACACCGACGTCCGCTCCTGGGTCCGTGCCGACAGAGCCGAGCTGGACGCGCCCTTGCATGCGGCCGTCACGACGTGGCTGTCCACGAACTGGCCCCTCGGAACTATCAACTATCAGCCCCGCTGACAACCATGTGGTCCCGCAGCAGCCGGCCACACCGACCCCTGCGGGAGACCTGGCCTTCGAATGCCCCGACCGCGGGATGGAACGAGCACACCTTCCCGGCGAAACCTTCCCGGTCACAGCACTAGTGAAGAAGGACCCCAGCGGACCGGCGCACGTCGACGGCAGTCAGCGCCAGGGCCAATGGCCCGGGCGCGAGGAAGGCCAGCGGCAGCAGCATCCAGGCGCAGAGCGCGGCCGTCGCGACGGCGAGCAGGACCAGGCCGCTGCCGCCCACGTCGGCCACGGCGTCGCGCCCGGCTCCGCGCACCGCCGCACGCCAGTCGGTGAGCGACTCCGGGCGTCCGCAGGCCCGCAGGCCGACCAGCGCCGCGCACCCGCCGATCACCGCGGCCGCGACCGCGAACAGCGGTGCCCCCGGCAACCCGGCCCGGGCCAGCGCCAGATCGGCGGCGAGCAGCAGCAGGCCCGCGAGGGCCACGGCTCCCGCCGCCAGGTCACCCGCGCGCAACCTCCGTCGCAGCAGGGCGACGTACCGCCCCGCGGTGACGGGTTGGTCCCTCCCCGCCCCGCGCAGCACGGCACACGCCGTCGACAGCGCGGCCGGGACGGTGACGAGGGGCAGGCACGCCACCGCCGTGGCGAGTCCGATGCTCAGCACATCGGCGAACAGGGTCATGCGGGGGCCGAACACCTCGCCCGCCTCACGTGTCGGCATCCCGCTCACCCCTTGACTCCTGAGCTGGCCATGCCCTCCACCAGGAACCGCTGGAAGGCGAGGAAGAACAGCACGATCGGCAGCAGCGCGATCACCGACAGGGCGAACATCGGGCCGAACGCGGAGGTGCTGGAGGCGTCCACGAAGGAGCGCAGCGCCAGGGTGAGGGTGAACTTGTCCGGGTCGAAGAGGTAGATGAGCTGGGTGAAGAAGTCGTTCCAGGTCCAGATGAACGTGAAGATGGCGGTGGTGATCAGGGCCGGCCGGGTGAGCGGCAGCACCACCTGGAAGAAGCTGCGGAAGGGCCCGCAGCCGTCGATCCGGGCCGCCTCCTCCAGTTCGCGCGGCAGTCCGCGCATGAACTGCACGATGAGGAAGACGAAGAACGCCTCGGTGGCGAGGAACTTCGGCAGGATCAGCGGCCAGTAGGTGTTCACCAGGCCGAGCTGGTTGAAGATGATGTACTGCGGGATCAGCACCGCGTGGTGCGGCAGCATGATCGTGGCGATCATGAAGGCGAACAGCGGCCCGCGGAAGCGGAACCTGAGGCGGGCGAACGCGTACGCGGCGAGCGAGCAGCTGATGACGTTGCCGAGGACCGCGCCGCCCGCGATCAGCAGGGAGTTGCCGAGCAGCCGCCAGATGGAGACGTCGTTGACCCCGGCCAGAGCGGTCTCGTAGTTGGACCATTCCAGGTGGCCGGGCAGCAGGTCGAGGCTCGCGATGACCTCGTCGGCGGGTTTGAGCGAGGTGGCCAGCAGCCAAGCCAGGGGGTACAGCATCACCAGCAGGGCGAGCAGGCAGCCCACGTGCAGGGCGACGCGGCCCCACCGAACGGGCTTGTGGGCAACGGTCGTCGAGGTCACCGGTCCCCCTCGGAGGCGTAGAAGACCCAGGAGCGCGAAGTGCGGAACAGCACCGCCGTGACGATGCCGATCACCAGCAGCAACACCCAGGCCATGGCGGAGGCGTAGCCCATGTGGGAGGCGACGAAGCCGCGGTCGTAGAGGTACATGGTGTAGACGAGGGTCGAGTCGGCCGGTCCGCCCTTGCCCGCGCTGACCGCGAAGGCGGGGGTGAACACCTGGAAGGCCTGGATGGTCTGCAGGACCAGGTTGAAGAACAGCACCGGGGACAGCATCGGCACGGTGACGGACAGGAACTGCCGCCATTTCCCGGCCCCGTCGACCGCCGCCGCCTCGTAGAGCTCGGCCGGTATCTGCTGGAGGCCGGCGAGGAAGATGACCATCGGCGCGCCGAACTGCCACACCGTCAGCAGGGCGACGGCGAGCAGCGCCCAGCCGGGCCTGTTGACCCAGCCGCCGGTGCCGAGCAGGTTGTCGACCGTGCCGCCGTCGTTGAAGACCGCCCGCCAGACGAGCGCGATGGACATCGACGCGCCGAGCAGGGACGGGGCGTAGAACGCGGAGCGGTAGAAGCCCTTGCCGCGCTTCATGCCCTTCAGGGCCAGCGCGACGACGAGGGCGAGCGCCAGTTGGAGGGGCACGGCGATGACGACGTACGTCAGGGTCGTCACGACCGAGCGCCAGTAGCGCGGGTCCTCGGTGAACATCTGCACGTAGTTGCGCAGGCCCACCCACTTCGGCGGGTTGAACAGGTCGTAGTCGGTGAACGACAGGTACAGCGACACGGCCATCGGCAGCAGTGTCAGGACGATCGCGCCGAGCACCCAGGGTGAGAGGAACACCCAGGCGGCGCCCTCGCGTTCGCGCTTGGGGCGGCGCTTCGAGGCCGCGGCGGGAGCGTGCCTCGCCTCCGGGGGGATCGCGGTGGTGGTCATGACCTCAGCTCCGCCTTCGCCTCGGTGACGTAGTTCTCGGCCGCTTCGCGGGGCGACATGCGCGCGTAGGAGACCTGGTCGTAGTCGCGCTGGAAGGTGCTCTGCAGGGCGTTGTCGCCCGACGGCGGGGCCTGGGGCGGGTCCTTGAGCTTGCCCTCCAGGGACGCCTGGAAGCCGGCGATGGTCTTGTCAAAGTCCTTGAGCCGCGGGCCGGTCTCGGCACGGATCGTCTCGTTGACGGGGATGCCGCGGCTCGCGCCGAGGATCTTCGCGGCCTCGGGGTCGTTGATCATGAAGTCGACGAGCTGGGCCGCCTCCTTCGGGTGGCCGGTGCCGGCCGAGACGCCCAGGAACATGGACGGCTTGAAGTACTGGCCGGGTGTGCCGTCCTCGCCGGACGGCATGGGCGCGAGGGCGACGCCGGTCGGTATCAGGGCGACGAAGCCGCTCGCCGGGGCGTCCCAGTTGGCGTCGGTGACGGACGTGCCGCGCCCCAGCGGGGTGTTCTCCACGGAACCGTCGAGCTGGGTGGTCTGCTCGGCGGGCGACACGGCGCCCTCGCGGCGCAGCTTGTCGGTGAAGGTCCACCAGCGGGTGAGGTCGGCGGCCGTGAAGCCGAGTCCGCCGCCCTTCGTGTAGAGGGCCTTGCCCTGGCCGCGCAGCCAGACCTCGAAGGCGTCCTCGCTCTGGCCGGGGTCGGTCGCCCCGGGCTTGCCGGTCTTCTTCGCGAGGGCCCGCATGGTGTCGGCCCACTCGCTCCAGGTCCAGCTCTTGCCGGGCAGTGGGACGCCCGACTCCTTCCACGTCCGGACGTCGTAGGCGACGGTCTCGGTGCCGCGGCCCTGCGGGATCGCGTACTGGACGTCGTCGACGCGGCCGGTGGCGAGCAGGCCCCGGTCGATCTCGGAGGTGCGCAGGACGGACTTCTGTTCCGCCAGGTCCAGCAGGACGCCGCCGGTGGCGTACTGGTCGATCTGGCGGTAGTCCAGCTGCATCACGTCGGGGGCGTCGCCGCCCGCGGCCTGGGTGGCGAGCTTCTGCTTGTAGGCGTCGTAGCCGGAGAACGACGTCGACACGTCGACGTCCGGGTGCTGCTTCTCGAACAGCGCGACGGCCTGCTCGGTGCGTTCCGCGCGGTCGGGGTTGCCCCACCACGTGTAGCGCAGCACGATCTTGCCGCCTCCGGCGGACTCCCCGGATCCTCCGCAGCCCGCCAGCACGGCGCACAGTGCCAGTGCGGCGGCCGACGCGCAGAACCCCTTTGTCCTGTGTCCGGGCATGCCGAGGTCACTCCTCTCCTCGGAGATTGGCTGAGACCCCCCGGTCCCCCCTTGCCGCCGCTACTCCTGCTGGTGGGGCAGCGTGGTCCCCGGCAGCGCGTATTCGTCGCGCCGGCCGCACATGCCGAAGCCGCCGAGCCGGGTGGGCGCGGCCTCGTGGGCGGTGGCCTCGCCGAGGTAGCCGGGTTCTCCGGCGGCCAGGGCGTCGAGCTGGGCGCCGGTGCGCTCCGCGGTGGCCAGGGCGCCCTCCCGCCACAGCTTCCGCCAGGTGGGAACCTTGTCGCGGACGATCCGGGCGGCGGCCCGCTGGAACTCCAGGTACGGGCCGTTGTCGCCGGCCACGAGGGCCTCGCGCAGCCCGAGGTAGCCCTCGACGGCGAGGTCCCTGCGGCGCCGGGCGGCCGTCGCCGTCTCCGGTCCGGTTCCGGGCGGCAGGGCAGCGGCGGCGGCGTACCGGTCGGGGTCGGCGAGCACCTCGGGCGGGAAGGTGAACACGGCGTCCCCGGCCTCGGGCAGGCCGCTGTTCTGCATCAGCACGGTGATGCGCAGATCGCCGCCCTGCACCATGCGGTGCACGGTGCCCGGCGTGAACCAGGCGATCGAGCCGGCTGCGAGGGGGATGTCCCGGTAGCCGTCGGGGCTCAGCGTCTGGACCGCGCCCCGGCCGGCGGTGACGATGTACGCCTCCGTGCACACCAGGTGCAGGTGCGGGCTGCCGCCGCAGACGCCGTCGGCGGCCTCCCAGTCGTAGGCGCTGAGGTGGGACAGGCCGATCGCGCCGGGCAGCGGGTGCGGAAGGCCCGCCGGTTTCGGCTCGCTCACCACGGCAGGCCCTCCAGGTGGGTACCGACCCGGTCGCGGTCCCAGGCGCCGTCGGCGACGACGATGCGGTACCGGTACCCGAAGGACTCGCCCGGCGGCAGCTCGAACTCCTCGAAGAACGCCCAGGAGAACGCGACCGTCGGGAAGGGCTCGGAGCGCACGAACCAGTGCGACTCGTGGATCGGGGACGTCGCGTCGAGGTTCTCGGGCGCGTGCGCGAAGACCAGGGTGGAGTGGCCGTCGACGTCGTCGTGCTCGGTGGTGAAGGCGAGCCAGGGGCCCTGGGTGCCCATCAGCTTGGCCGCGTCGGTGTCCGGGGCGAAGACCGTGCCGCCGGTGAAGTCGCGCGGGCCGCGCCACTGGAGTCCGGTGTAGCCGGCCATCTCACGGCCCGCGGTGGTCGGGGAGCCGAAGGCCAGGGGCTCGGAACGGGTGTTGGTGAGGCGGATCGACCAGTCCAGGGCCCAGGAACCGGCCTCCTCGTCCACCGAGTGGACGGTCAGGCCGCGCACCTCGCGCGCCCACTCCTCGCCGCCGTTCTCGATCCAGGTGAGGTTCTCGGTGACGGCGAGGCGGTCGTCCTCGACGGTGAAGTCCGCGAAGCCGTCGTGCCGCATCGAGCCGACGCGCTCGGGCAGGGGGAGGTAACCCTCGCCGTGGACATAGCTGTTGCCGCCCCAGAAGTTCTGGCCGGACAGATGGCTCGCGGTCATCTGCAGGCCCTTGTGCCAGCGGTGGTCGTTGGGGCGGTAGCCGGTGACCGTGCGACCCGAGAGGGTGCGCACGGGGTGGGCATAGGGCTTGCGGGACTCGAAGGGGTCCGGGTCGGGGCGGTAGACGTAGCGGAGGATCTCCGTGCCGCCTGCGGTGACGGTGATGTCCTCGCCGTGCGTGTGGGTGACGCGGATGGTCATGCGCGCTCCTTGGGGGCCCAGTCGGGGTACTCGCCGTGCATGGCCTCGTAGAAGGGGTCGCCGGGGCCGATCTCGCCCGCGCGCACCGAGCGGCCGGTGAACGCCGCCTTGTACAGCGCGGCGGCGAACTCCAGGGTGGCGCGGGCGTCGTGGCCGCTGCCAGGGGGCCGGGTGCCGGTGTCGTAGGCGTCGAGGAGCGCGCCCAGCTGGGCGGTGTGCGAGCTGGGCACCTCGGTGGCGGGAGTGCGCCAGGCGGTGGCGCGCTCGGAGGCGACGTGCGGGGCCGGGGTGTAGGCCCAGCTGTCGTTGCTGTGGCCGTACAGGTGGGTGAGCTCGACCGTGGCGTCGGCGCAGTCGATGCGGATGCGGCTCACCTCGTCCGGGGAGAGCACGCTGTTGACGACGGTGGCGAGGGCGCCGCTCCTGAACCGCACCAGGGCGGTGGAGACGTCCTCGCTCTCGGTGTCGTGGACCAGGCGCGCTGCCATCGCCTGGATCTCCTCCCACTCGCCGAGCAGGTGCAGCATCAGGTCGTACTGGTGGATGCCGTGGCCCATGGTGGGGCCGCCGCCCTCGCTGGCCCACTTCCCGCGCCACGGCACGGCGTAGTACGCGGCGTCCCGGTGCCAGGTGGTCTGGCAGTGCGCGACCCGAGGGGCGCCCAGCTCGCCGCTCGTGATCAGCTCGCGGGCGTGCACGGCGCCGGATCCGTAGCGGTGCTGGAAGACGACCGCCGCGTAGGCGCCGGACGCCTCCTCGGCGGCGGCGATGTCGTCGTACTCGGCGAGCGACAGGGTCAGCGGCTTCTCGCACAGCACCCAGGCGCCCGCCTTCAGCGCGGCCACCGTCTGGTCCCGGTGCAGGGAGGGCGGCGTCCCGATGAGGACCAGGTCGGGGCGTACGGCGTCCAGCATCGCGTCCACCGAGGTGAACCCGGCGACCCGCTCACCGGCCAGCTCACGGAAGGCGTCGAGCCGCTCCTGGTCCACGTCGACGGCGGCCACCAGTTCCACCCGGTCGGAGTGGGCGCGCAGCGCGGGCAGATGACTGCCGCTCACGATGGCACCGGTGCCGACGACGGCCACGCGGCGGCGGGCGGGGGACAAGGACATGCGGCGCTCCTCGGACAGCCGGCGGACACACGCTTGGAAAGCGCTTGCACTCGGAAGGGACCCTAGGCGCGAGAGAATGTCTGGACAACCCCCCTGCAGCGACCTGCACAAGGTCTGCCCGAGCATTGTCCCAGCTTGGGACGGAGATTCGGGTTGTTGCCCCCGCCATGGAAACGGCGTTCTCCCGCCTCTCCGCTGGGGCCGGCTGCCTCACGAACCCGGCCGATCCTTCCGGCCGACGGCTGCTGAACGCCGGTCGCCGCGTACCTCGCGACGGGGCGCCTGCCGGTACGGGACATCGGCCGACGGCGCGCATGGAGCGGCACGGCGCTCGAGCCGCCGCCTCCGTGAAGTCACGCCACGCAGCACCTACAGTGTCTGCCTGTGATCGGACGGTGACTCCCCGGTTCCGCCCCACCGGCAGGTGGACCGCCATGCCCCTCACGGACCGCGTGGACGAAGGGCCCGCTCCCGACGCCGGGCGGGACGAGCCCGGCGCCCCGCCCACCTCATCGGAGTCACCATGGCGCCGCCCCCGCACTCTCCCCGCCCACGCCGTTCCGGGCCGTCGATCCTGCTGGTGCTGGTTCCCCTCGCGGTCCTGATCCTGGTGGCGGTGTCCGTCGGGTCGTGGCTGCAGTACACCGAGCGGCAGGCGAAGGACACGGTGCACACGGCCGGATCCCGAGCCGCCGACCGGGTGGACGTGGAGGCCGCCGTCCAGAGCGTCGACGCCGCGGCCGGGGAGCTCGTCCTGCGCGTCCGGGTCGGTCCGCGCGGGGCCCTCGGCGAGGAGGGAGGGGCCGCGCCGGTGGCCGATCTCAGCCTCCAGACGTCCGTCGCGACCCTCAGCGACCTGGAGTTCGAGGCGCACGAGCGGCTCGCGCCCAAGGACCTGCGGGTCGCGATGGCGGGTGGGTCGATCAGCGACTACCCGTTCGACACCTATGACACCGACGTCGAGTTCCGGGCCGTGCTGGGTGGCAAGCCGGTGCCGGTGCGGATGCTCTTCTCCAACGCCGACCCGCTCTTCTCCGTCTCGGTGACACCCCCGCCCTCCGACCAGGAGGCCGTCGTGGCGCTGAAGCTGTCCCGGTCGGGCAGCCTGCTCGCCTTCGCGGTCTTCATGATGGTCGCGATGTGGGCGCTGGCGTCGTCGGTGCTCCTCGGGGCCTGGTACCTGACGACCCGCCGACAGGGCCTGGTCTGGCCCGCCCTCGCCTGGATGGCCGCGACGCTGTTCGCTCTCGCGGCGTTCCGCAACACCGCCCCCGGCACTCCCCCGATCGGCTGCGTGATGGACTGGTTCGCCTTTTTCTGGGCCGAGGCCGTCATCGCCCTGTGCCTGATCGTCGTGGTCACCTTCGGCATCCGCACCGCCTTGCGCGCGGCCGACACACAACTCGCCTGAGGTCCGTCGTCCGATGCGCGCCCGGGACGGCGAACGGCCCTGGGGGCACCGCTCGAAGGCGGTGCCCCCAGGGCCGGCCCGGCCGAGTCAGGACTCGACGATCTTGCGTACGTTCTCCACGGAACCGCACCCGGCCTTCAGCTGACGCTCACGCTCCCGCACGAACGCCAGGCCGAGCTCCTCACGTCGCTCCATCGCCACGTTCTCCCGGGCGCCGTTGAGGATGGTGCGCTCCTCCTCGTCGGCGTGGTGGGTGACGGCCTCCACCAACTCCTCGAGCTTCGAGTCCCACTCGTCGGAGCCGACCTCCTCGACCTCGAGGAGCGCCAGGAGGGCCTCGTTGCCCTCGTCGTGCTCGTGCTCGCCGTGCTCGACCTCTTCGTCGTCGATGTTCTTGTACCGCTTGAGCGCCGGGTAGACCTCGGCCTCCTCGGCCTGCGCGTGCGCGATCAGCAGGCCGGCGAACTCCCGCAGCGCACCCGCCCGGTCGTCCTCGACGCTCCGCATGCGACGGAAGAGCTCTTCCATGCGCCGGTGGTCCTGAAGAATGAGTTCTACGACGTCTTTTGTGTCGGCCATGGAAATGGAACGCCTTTCCCAGGAGAGAATCGGGTCACCTTCATTTACCCCATTCCTGATTCTTTGCTCGCCGCAGTGCGTCCGCCGGTCTACCAGCGATACCAGCGGCCCCTACGGCCACCACTGTCCGCGCTGCGCAGCACGAAGCCGAGCAGCCACAGGACCAGCACGATCACCGCGATCCACCACAGGGCCTTCAGCGCGAAACCCGCACCGAACAGGACCAGGGCCAGCAGCAGGACGAGAAGCAGGGGAACCATAGTTATCAACCTCCGCTCCCTCTGGTGCCCCGCGTTCCGGCGAACACACAGCCGAATCTCCATGTTTTCTTCACCAGGCCAGGGGCACGTGAATCCCTTTTGCCGGGCGGCGGCGCCAATGCCTCAGTCCTCACCGACGACGATCACCTCGTCCCCGGTCGTCCAGCGGCGTCGCCCGGTCTTGGGCGGATTGATCCGCACGCCGTAGTCCGGACTCGTCGACGCGTCGTCGTGGCTCCGGTAGCCGATGGCGCATTCGCCGCGCTGACGTGCCGCGGCCACGACGGTGGCGAAGGTCGTCTCACACCCGGGCAGCACGTAGTCGCCGGCCGGCCGCAGGCGGATGCCGGTGCCGTCGGCGGAGAACAGTTCCTCGAACACCGCCGCAAGGTGCCGGTTCTGGGAGATCTGCGCCATGAGCAGGCCGATGAGCTTGCCACTGATGATCACGTCGGCTCCGGGGCCCAGCGGGGCCAGTGCCCGGTTGCGGTCGTCGACCAGTTCGGTGACGACGGGGAGTTCGCGCCCGGAGGCTTCCTCCAGCCGGCGCAGCAGCAGGAGCGTGACGAGCGTGCGGTTGTCGGGCTCGTCCGGCGGCTGCCCCGGAGCGGGGTCCTGGCCGAGCACGATCACGCTGTCATAGGAGTGCACGTCCAGACCTTGCAGGGTCTCCGGACGGGTGACGTCACCGCGGTGCAGGGTCAGGGGCAGATCCGTGCCGTGGTGCGCCCCGGCCTCGCTCACCTGCCGGACCGTCGCCTCGCCGCCGTCCGCGACCACGTCGACGGCCGATCCCGGCCGGGCGCGGCGGCGCAGCTGGTCGACCATGAGCGGCGCCCGGCGGTTCCAGCCCAGCAGCAGGACCCGTTCCGGCCGCGCGGGCGTCGCGGGGCCGGACGCCATCGCCGCCTTCTCGACCGAGTCCGCGCAGTCGGCCGGCCAGACCGTGTCGTCGTCCCGGGAGATGACGACGAGCAGATCGTCCTCGACGAGAGGCGTGTGCGGTGGCGGGTTCAGCACAGGGGTGCCGCCGCGTACGATCCCGACGACGCTCGACGTCGGGTAGGACAGCAGCGCGTCACCGAACGGCCTTCCGGTCAGGGCCGGTTCGGCGACCAGATAGAACTCGTCGCCGGCGAAGTCGAGGAGCTCCTGGTGGACGAGGGAGAGGCCGGGGCGGCGGGCGGCCTGGACGATCAGCCGGGCGGTGACGGTGTCGCTCTCCAGGACGATGCCGCCGGGTCCGGCGGCGAGAGACGCCGCCAGACGGTAGCGGTCGTCCCGGACGGCGGCGACGACGGGAGGGCGGCCCTCCCCGGGCAGGGCCGCCCGCAGCGCCAGCAGCGTCTTGACCACCTCGGCATCGGCGTCGGGCTCGTCGCGTGGCAGGACCAGCACGACTCCGGCGGTCGCCGGGCTGGTCAAGGTGAGCACCGACGGGTCGGTGGTGGGGCCGCTGCGGCAGATCAGCCGCGTACGGCCCATGGGACCCACCTTGGTGCTCAGGGCCTCCTCCATGGCGGTCTTGTCCCGGTCGGCCAGCACCGCCACGGCCGCGCGCCGCTGGTTGGCGTTGGCGGCCACCAGCTCGCCGACGACCGTGAAGACCTGCTCCGACCAGCCCAGGACCACCACGTGTCCCTGTTCGAGCACGGTGGAGCGGCCGCGCCGCAACGCGGTGAGTCGCTCCGTGAGCGCCGTCGTGATCAGGCCGACCAGCGTCGAGACGTACAGCAGGGCGACCAGGGCGAGCAGCACCGACATCGTCACGCGCAGCGGCGTGCCGGTCGCCCCGCCCAACCGCAGGGTCTCCCCCGTGAGGCGCCACACCTGTGCCAGCCGGTCCGGCAGGGACTCGGGCGCGTGCGGGTCGGTCCACACCACCAGCGCACTGGCCGGGACGACGACGGCCAGACACAGCAGCGCCATCCAGCCGACCAGGGCGGAGGCACCGCGGGCCAGCGTGCTGTCGAACCAGTAACGGACCCGGTCACCCCACGCGGTGCTCCGCTGCGCCACCCTTCCCCCTCCGTCGCCCCGGGCTCTCGTGCGGCCGGCCGGCGCCGCGTGGCGCGGCACGCCGGGCGGAACGGCCGGAGAGCACGGTTGTGGATACGCAGTCGCAGTGTGAAGGCCCGTTCGCGGCGGCGGACGAGGTTCGCCGCGCGTTCATTCCTTCGGGTCGGGCGGGCACTCCGAGGAGGCGGATCCACCGTGACGTGAGGGTTTTGCCCCTGATTCGCTCCTTAGGGGCAACGCCCTGGCGAACGGCGACGCCCCGTCACGGCCACCGTTACAAAGATCGCCATGACAGATGATCACGCAGTGGTGCGCTCCGACTCTGGTTTCTCCCGGCGGGAGTTCGCGGCCGTGGCAGGCACGGCCACGGTGGCCACGGCCCTGACCGGCGGTACCGCCACGGCCCTTCCGGCGTCGGCCGCGCCGTTCGCCCCGGCCGCTCCCGACGGCGGTCGCGGCGCCGGTTCCGACCGGTGCCTCGCCGTCGCCCGTGCCCTGCTCGTCCTGGACTCCGACGACCGCCCCCTCGTCCCCCGCTACCGGCGCGTCCTGAAGGACGGACTGCCGGCGCGACGGACCGGCCCCAAGGACGTCCTCGTGATCGGCGCCGGCCCGTCCGGACTGGTGGCCGC
The DNA here is from genome assembly GCF_014205055.1 of Streptomyces luteogriseus. Lineage (NCBI taxonomy): Bacteria > Bacillati > Actinomycetota > Actinomycetes > Kitasatosporales > Streptomycetaceae > Streptomyces > Streptomyces luteogriseus. Next base: position 7,815,868 of record NZ_JACHMS010000001.1, on the reverse strand, counting down.
CTGGCTGCTCAAGGAGGCGGGGCACCGGGTGACGGTCCTGGAGGCCAACGGCAACCGGGCGGGCGGGCGCATCAAGACCTTCCGCAAGGGCGGCCACGAGGGCGCCGGGCAGCCCTTCGCCGATCCCGGCCAGTACGCCGAGGCGGGCGCGATGCGCATCCCCGGCAGCCACCCGTTGGTGATGGAGCTCATCGACCGGTTCGACCTGAAGAAGCGGCGCTTCCACTACGTCGACGTCGACGAGGAGGGACGTCCCGCCGCCCGGACCTGGATCCACGTCAACGGCATCCGCGAGCGGCGCGCCGACTACGCCCGCTCGCCCCGGCGCGTGAACCGGTCCTTCGGCGTCCCGAAGGCTCACTGGGACACGCCCGCCGCGGCGATCCTGCGTGCCGCGCTGGACCCCGTGCGCGACGAGTTCAGCCACGTCGGCCGGGACGGCAAGCGGGTCGACAAACCGCTGCCGGAGCGACTGCGGGGCTGGGCGCGGGTGGTGAAGCGGTTCGGCGACTGGTCGATGTTCCGCTTCCTCACCGAGCATGCCGGTCTCGACGAGCGGACCGTCGACCTGATCGGCACGCTGGAGAACCTCACCTCGCGCCTCCCCCTGTCCTTCATCCACAGCTTCATCGGCTCCTCCCTCATCAGCCCCGACACCCCCTTCTACGAGCTGGAGGGCGGCACGGCCGTGCTGCCGGACGCCCTGCTCGAACGCGTGCGCAAGGAGGTGCGGTTCGACCGCCGGGTGACCCGCGTCCAGTACCACCACCCCGACCGGCCGTCCCCGGACGGAGCACACGTGCGCGGCAAGGGCCCGCACGTGTGGGTGGACACCGTCTCCGAGGGCCGCGACGGCCCGGTCGTCCGCGAGCAGTTCACCGCCGACGTCGCCGTGGTCACGGTGCCGTTCTCCGGGCTGCGCCATGTGCAGATCGACCCGCCGCTGTCCTACCGCAAGCGCCGCGCGGTCAGCGAGCTGCACTACGACAGCGCGACCAAGGTGCTGCTCGAGTTCAGCCGCCGCTGGTGGGAGTTCGACGAGGACGACTGGAAGCGTGAACTGAACGCCGTGAAGCCGGGCCTGTACGACGCCTACCGCACCGGCAAGGCCCCCGCGGACGGCAGCCTGCTCGGCGCGCACCCCTCCGTGCCCGGCGGGCACATCACGCAGGCACAACGCACTCACTACGCCGCGAACCGCGCGATCGGCCGGGACCAGCCGGAGGCGGCCGGTGTCGTCGGCGGCGGCTCGGTGTCGGACAACGCCAACCGTTTCATGTTCAACCCGTCCCACCCGGTCCCGGGCAGCGCGGGGGGCGTGGTCCTGGCGTCCTACAGCTGGGCCGACGACGCGCTGCGCTGGGACTCCCTGGACGACGAGGCGAGGTATCCGTACGCGCTGTGCGGGCTCCAGCAGGTCTACGGCCGGCGCATCGAGGTGTTCTACACCGGCGCGGGTCGTACCCAGAGCTGGCTGCGCGACCCCTACGCCTACGGGGAGGCGTCCGTGCTGCTGCCCGGACAGCACACCGAGCTGCTGCCCGTCATCCCGGAGCGCGAGGGGCCGTTGCACTTCGCAGGGGACCACACGTCCGTCAAACCGGCGTGGATCGAGGGGGCCCTGGAGTCGGCCGTGCGGGCCGCCCTGGAGGTCCACACCGATCGGTGACCGTTGATCGAGGGGCCCCGGCGCGCATGCGCCGGGGCCCCCGCGCGTTCGGCTCACACCCGTCGGCGCCTCCGGCGACCGCAAAGACCACAACCACCGTTGGTTCCGCAAGGCAGACAGTTCGGCGGAGTCCGTGCACGATGTGGCCCACGTCACCCTCCCCCACAGGGCCTTTACCTACCCGCATCGACGTACCGACAGGTGGTGGCACTCGTGCGCCTGCGCACCCCCCTCGCCCTGCTCGGGGCCGCCGTGCTCGTGCTCGTCGGACCACCGCTGCTGACCACCGGCAGCGGCTCCGAGACCGGCACACAGATCCCGGGCCTGCGCTTCATGGTCCCCAACACGCCGGGCGGCGGCTACGACATCACGGCCCGTACGGCCGCGAAGAACGCCGAGGACGCCGGGCTCACCCACAACATCGAGGTGTTCAACCTGCCCGGCGCCGGCGGCACCGTGGGCCTGAGCCGGCTGGTGAGCGAGCACGGCAACGGCAAGCTCGCCATGTCCATGGGCCTCGGGGTGGTGGGCGCCGTCCGCTCCAACGACGCGCCGAAGACGCTCGGGGACACCACGCCGATCGCCCGGCTCACGGAGGAGCAGGACGTGGTGGTCGTGGCGAAGGACTCGCCGTACAAGACGATCGACGATCTGATCGGCGCCTGGAAGGAGAACCCGGGCAAGCTCCCCGTCGGCGGCGGCTCGTCGCCCGGCGGACCCGACCACCTCGCGCCGATGCTGATGGCCCGCGCCGCCGGGATCCCCCCGAAACAGGTCAACTACATCCCCTTCGACGGCGGCGGCGAACTGCTCGCCTCGATCCTCGGCAACAAGGTCGCCTTCGGTGTCTCCGGGGTCGGCGAGTACCTGGACCAGATCAAGGCGGGCGAGCTGCGCCTCCTCGCGGTGACCGGCCCGGAACGTGTCGAGGGCCTGGACGCGCCCACGCTGAAGGAGGCGGGCTACGACGTGAACTTCACCAACTGGCGCGGCATCGTCGCCCCGCCCGGCCTGAACGACGGGGAGCGCGACAAGCTCGTGAAGCTGATCGAGGAGCTCCACGACTCGCAGGAGTGGCGCACGTCGCTGCGGCAGAACGGCTGGGACGACGCCTTCCTCACCGGGGAGAAGTTCGGCGCGTTCCTCGACGCCGAGGACAAGCGCGTGGTTTCGGTGCTGAAGGAGCTGGGACTGTGACGACGCAGACCGACATTCCCCCTGCCGCGACCGGTGGCGAACGGCGCTCGTGGCTGCGCGAACACTCCGAACTCGGCGTCTGCGTCCTGCTGCTGGCACTGGGCGTCCTCGTGCTGACCGACGCGCTCACCATGGACGTCGACATCGCCCAGCGCGGCCCGGTCGGCCCGAAGACCGTGCCGGTCGTGGTCGGCGCCGGGCTGCTGGTGATCGCGGCGCTGCTCGCCGTGGACGTATTGCGCGGTGGCCGGGGCCAGGCCGAGGGCGGAGAGGACATCGACCTGTCCGAGCCCGCCGACTGGCGCACGGTACTGCTGCTCGCCGGGGTGTTCCTCGGTGCGGCCGTCCTGATCGAGCCGCTCGGCTTCCCCGTCGCGGGCGCACTGCTGTTCTGGGGTGCCGCGTACGCGCTCGGCAGCCGCAGGATCGACCGTGATCCGCTGATAGCGGCCGGGCTCTCCCTCGTCACCTACACCGTCTTCAACAATCTGCTCGGAGTGCCCCTGCCCGGCGGTCCGCTGATGGGAGTGCTGTGACATGAACGCCCTCAACTCCCTTCTGGACGGCTTCGGTACGGCCCTCACACCGATCAACCTGTTGTGGGCCGTCATCGGTGCGCTGCTCGGCACGGCGATCGGCGTGCTGCCCGGCATCGGCCCGGCCATGGCCGTCGCGCTGCTGCTTCCGGTGACGTACGGGCTCGACCCGACCGGCGCGTTTATCATGTTCGCCGGCATCTACTACGGCGCGATGTTCGGCGGCTCGACCACCTCCATCCTGCTCAACACGCCCGGTGAGAGCGCGGCGGTGGTGGCGGCCATGGAGGGCAACCCCATGGCCAAGTCCGGGCGCGGCGCCCAGGCCCTCGCGGCGGCCGCCGTCGGGCACTTCGCGGGCGGTCTGATCGGCACGTTGCTGCTGGTGGCGCTCGCGCCGACGGTCGCGAAACTGGCCGTGGACATCGGCGCGCCGGACTACTTCGCCATCATGGTGCTGGCGTTCATCGCGGTGACCTCGGTGCTGGGCTCGTCCCGCATCCGGGGCCTCGCCTCCCTGCTGATCGGCCTCACCCTGGGCCTGGTGGGCCTGGACCAGATGACCGGCCAGCAGCGCCTGACGTTCGGTTCGCTCCAACTCGCCGACGGCATCGACGTGGTGATCGTCGCGGTCGGGCTCTTCGCGATCGGCGAGGCCCTGTGGGTGGCGGCCCATCTGCGGCGCAGGCCGCCGGAGCCGATCCCGGTGGGGCGTCCGTGGCTGGGGCGCGGCGATGTGAACCGGACCTGGAAGTCGTGGCTGCGCGGCCCGTTCATCGGCTTCCCGTTCGGCGCGATCCCGGCCGGCGGCGCGGAGATCCCCACCTTCCTGTCGTACGTGACGGAGAAGCGCCTGTCCAAGCACAAGGACGAGTGGGGCAAGGGCGCCATCGAGGGAGTTGCGGGCCCGGAGTCGGCGGCGTCCGCCTCGGCGGCGGGCACGCTGGTGTCGATGCTGACCCTGGGCCTGCCGACCACGGCGGTCGCGGCCGTGATGCTGGCCGCCTTCCAGCAGTACGGCATCCAGCCCGGGCCGCTCCTCTTCGAGCGTGAACCGGACCTGGTGTGGGGCCTGATCGCCTCCCTGTTCGTCGGCATGGTGCTGCTGCTCGCGCTGAACCTTCCGCTGGCGCCGGTGTGGGCGAAGCTGCTGCGCATCCCGCGGCCGTACCTCTACGCCGGGATCATGTTCTTCGCGGCGGTCGGCGCGTACGCGGTCGGCGGTGAGGTGATCGACCTGGTGATCCTGCTGATCATCGGCCTGATCGGCTTCGGCATGCGCCGCTACGGGCTGCCCGTCCTGCCCGCCGTGATCGGTGTGATCCTCGGCCCGAACGCGGAGCAGCAGTTGCGGCGTGCCCTGCAGATCAGCGACGGCAGTGTGACGGGTCTGGTCAACACGCCGTTCGCGGTGACCGTGTACGCCGTGATCGTGCTGCTGCTGGTGTGGCCGCTGCTGATGAAGGCGGTGACGCGGAGCCGCGCGGCGGCCTGACCCGGTCATCGCGGCACCCGTTCCCGGGTGCCCTCCGGGAAGCGGATCTCCACCTCGCCGGACACGGCGACCCGTACGCGCGTTCCTGAACCTCGCGCGTGCGGGTCGCCGTTCACGTCCGGGTCGGCGCTCAGTACGACGAGGGTCACCAGGAGGTGGGTGCCGCCCGGGTGGGCGGGCAGGGTGAGGTACGGGGTCGCCGAGTGGTGGCCGCAGGCGTTGGTGCCGGCCGCGTGGGCCACGGCCGCCCCGGCGCCCCGCCATCCGTGCAGTCCGACGACCGTGCTGGTCAGCCCGTCCGCGCGCCGGGCCGTCGCCCGGACCGGGCCGGTCCGGCCCACCAGGGGCTGCGCGGCCCGCGTGCTGTCCGGCCGGGGCGGGGTGGTGTCCGACTGGGGAGGGGTGGTGTCCAGCGGGGGCGGGGTGGTGTCCGGCGGGGGCGGGGTGGGGGCCATCGTCTCCCCCGCCCCTGGGACGTCCCGGGCTCCGCGCACGAACAGCGTCATCACCACGGCGAGATACCCGGCGTACCCGGCCGCTTGGAGCCAGGTCCTCGTCGGCGTCAGCTTGAGGTCGCCCTGGAGCAGGGTGCTGTACCAGGAGCCGGCGTCGACGCTGCCGCTCAGGTCGAAGGCGTACACCGTCCCGCCGGGCAGGGCTGTGTCCTCCTGGAGGTCTCGCAGCCCGTAACCGAGCACGCCCGCGGCGATGACGATCAGCACGGCCCTGGTGACGGTGAAGAACCGGGTGAGGTTGATGCGCAGCCCCCGGCGGTAGAGCCCCCAAGCACAGAAGCGCCGCCAGGACGAGCCCGGCACCCGCCCCGGTCATGGGTCCGGCCGACTCCCTTGCCGCACGGGCGGTGGTCCACAGGAACGGGGCGGTTTCCCCCCACGGCCGGGGCCGGTTCCCCCGGCCTGGTCGACTGCCGCCCGGCCCCGCGTCAGCACTCGCCGTGCGCGCGGACGCGCACGGCCAGGGCACGAGCGGGCGCGCTTCAGGCTGCCGTCCCAACCGCCCGCAGCAGGCCCGGAGTCAGTCGGCGGAGTCGCCGAAGACCTCCGCGGTGTGCTCGCCGAGCGCCGGCGGCGGCAGCAGGTGGTGCGCCGGTGACGCGCTCAGCGTGATGGGGCACGCCACCTGCCGGGACTCCGTTCCGCCGTCCGTCCCGGGCACCGTGACGATGCCGGGCAGTCCGAGCCGCTCGGCGAAGTCGAACGCCTCGTCGAGCGAGTTCACGGGGCCGGCGGGGACCCCGGCCGCCGACAGCACGCCCGTCCAGTGGTCGGCACCCGCCGTGCCCAGTCGTTCGGCCAGCGCCCGACGCAACTCGGCGCGGTGGGCCACCCGTTCGGGGTTCGTGCGGAACCGGGGGTCGTCGGCGAGGCCCGGGTGGCCGAGTGCCCCGGCCAGTGCTGCGAACTGTCCGTCATTGCCCACCGCGAGGGCCAGCGGACGGTCGGCGGTGGGGAAGGTCTCGTACGGGGCGATGCTCGGGTGCGCGTTGCCCATCCGCCCGGGCACGACGCCCGCGACGGCGTACGCCGAGGCTTGGTTGACCATCGCCGACAGCAGCGAACTCAGCAGATTCACCTCCACGCGCTGCCCCTCTCCCGTGGCGTCCCGGTGCCGCAGGGCCGCCATGATCCCGAGCGTCGCGTGCAGTCCGGTGATCACGTCGACCAGGGCCACACCGGCCTTCGTCGGTTCGCCCTCGGGCTCCCCGGTGACGCTCATCAGTCCGCCGACCGCCTGGACGAGGAGGTCGTAGCCGGGGATCGCGGCGCCCGCGCCCGCCCCGAAGCCGCTGATCGAGCAGTAGACCAGGCCGGGGTGGCGGGCCTTCAGGTCGTCGTAGCCGAGGCCGAGCCGCTCCATGGTGCCGGGCCGGAAGTTCTCCACCAGGACGTCCGACTCGGCGACGAGGGCCAGCGCGTGTTCCCGGCCGGACTCGTCCGACAGGTCCAGGGCGACCGAGCGCTTGTTGCGGTTGACGCCGAGGAAGTAGGTGGAGGTGCCGTGTTCGTCGGCCGGCGGACGCCAGTGCCGGGTCTCGTCACCCGTTCCCGGGCGTTCGACCTTCACGACGTCGGCGCCGAGATCGGCGAGGAGCATGGTCGCGTACGGCCCGGCCAGGACCCGCGAGAAGTCCGCGATCCGCAGCCCGGTCAGGGCACCACGCTCCAGGTCCACATCTGCCTCCGGGTGATCGTCGTTGATCGTGCTCGGTCGCCGGACCTCACCCTCTCATCACCACACCTCTTGACGCGTCAATGACAACGATGGCTTGATGAGGTGGGAGCGCTCCCACCTCACTCAGGGAAGGGACCACCATGCACAGAACCCCCCACTCGTCCCCGCACTTACGGGTCATGTCCGTTCTCGGCCTCCTGGCCGCCCTGCTCCTCCCCCTCGGCATGACGCTCGCGCCCCGCGCGACGGCCGCCCCCGCCGCCGGCCCCGTCCGGGTCATGCCGCTCGGCGACTCGATCACCGGCTCGCCGGGCTGCTGGCGGGCGGTGCTGTGGAACCGGCTGGTCAGCAGCGGATACGAGGACATCGACTTCGTCGGCACCCTCCCCCCGCAGGGCTGCGGGCAGGCACACGACGGGGACAACGAGGGTCACGGCGGCGAGCTGGTCACCAACGTGGCGGACCAGAACCTGCTGCCCGGCAGGCTGGCCTCCACCCGTCCGGACATCGTTGTCATGCACTTCGGCACGAACGACGTCTGGAGCAGCATCTCCCCCGACCGAATCCTCGCCGCCTACACCAAGCTCGTGGCGCAGATGAGGGCCTCCAATCCGGACATGCGGATCCTCGTGGCGCAGCTGATCCCGATGAACCCGAGCAGTTGCGCGGCCTGCGCGCAGCGGGTCGTCGACTTCAACGCGCGGATCCCCGGCTGGGCCAGGTCCACCGGCACCGACCGCTCCCCCGTCACCGTGGTCGACCAGTGGACCGGTTTCAGCACGGCCACCGACACCTACGACGGCGTGCACCCCAATGCCTCGGGCGACGACAAGATCGCCGCCCGCTGGTTCCCGCCCCTGGCGGCGGCCCTCGACGCCGGCGTCCCGCAGGACCCGGGCGGTCCGGGTGACCCGGGCGGAGACCCTGCCGCCTGCACCGCCCGCTTCCGGGCCGTCTCGTCCTGGCAGGGCGGCTACCAGGGCGAGGTGACGGTGACGAACACGTCGGCCTCGTCGGTCCCGGGCTGGACGGCGACCGTCGTACCGGCGAACGGGGCACGCCTCACCCAGCTCTGGAACGGCGCCCTCACCACGGCCGCCGACGGCACGGCCACCGTCACGAACGCGGCGTGGAACGGCACGCTCGCCGCAGGCGCGAGTGCCACGTTCGGCTTCGTCGCCTCCTCCCCGGCAACGTCCGGCACGCCGGCGGCGACCGTCACCTGCGTGGGCAAGGCACCGGCCGGATGACGACCGGGTCGGGACGGCGACGTCCCGGCACCGGCCCGTCCGCACCGGGCCCCGACGTCAGGACCCCGTCCAGCACGACAGCGCGACCGGCAACGTGCCCCACCCGACCCCCACTTCTGGAGCCCGTCATGAGACTCCGCCCCACACCCACCGCCGCACGCCCGGCCACCGTGGCCGCCGCCCTGCTCGCCCTCTTCCTGTCCTTCCTCGTCGCCACCCCGCCTGCCGAGGCCGCGCCCACCGGCTTCCGGGTGCAGAACGGCCGGCTGCTGGAGGCCAACGGGAACGACTTCGTGATGCGCGGCGTCAACCACGCCCACACCTGGTATCCGGACCGCATCAGCTCCTTCGCCCACATCAAGGCCAAGGGCGCCAACACCGTCCGCGTGGTCCTCGCCAACGGTGACCGCTGGACCCGCAACGACACCGCCGACGTGGCGAACGTCGTCTCCCAGTGCAAGCAGAGTCGCCTCATCTGCGTCCTCGAAGTCCACGACACCACGGGGTACGGCGAGCAGAGCGGAGCGACCACCCTCTCCCGCGCGGCCGACTACTGGATCAGCGTGAAGAGCGCCCTGGCCGGCCAGGAGGACTACGTCATCGTCAACATCGGCAACGAGCCGTACGGCAACACCAACTACACGGCGTGGACGGCCGACACCAAGGCGGCCGTCCAAAAGCTCCGAGGCGCCGGGTTCGACCACACGCTCATGGTCGACGCCCCCAACTGGGGTCAGGACTGGGCGTTCACGATGCGGGACAACGCCGCGTCGGTCTTCGCCGCCGACCCCGACGCCAACACCGTCTTCTCGATCCACATGTACGGCGTCTTCGACACCGCAGCCGAGATCACCGACTACCTGAACCGGTTCGTCACCGCCAAGCTGCCCATCGTGGTCGGAGAGTTCGGCCACGACCACTCGGACGGCAACCCCGACGAGGACACCATCCTGGCCGTGTCCCAGCAGCTCCGCCTCGGCTACCTCGGCTGGTCGTGGAGCGGCAACGGCGGCGGGGTCGAGTACCTCGACATGGTCACGAACTTCGACCCCAACCAGCTCACCAGCTGGGGGCAGCGCCTCTTCAACGGCGCCAACGGCATCGCCGCCACCGCCGAGGAGGCCGCGGTCTACTCCGGCAGCGGGGGCGGTGACACGACTCCCCCGACCGCTCCCGGCACCCCGACCGCCTCCGGGGTGACCTCGTCGTCCGCCACCCTGACCTGGGCCGCCGCCTCCGACGCGACCGGCGTCACCGGGTACGACATCGTGCGAGTCACCGGCGGCACCGAGTCGGCGGTCACCAGCAGCACGCGGACCACCGCCACCCTCACCGGCCTGTCCCCCGCCACCTCCCACACCTTCGCCGTCTACGCCCGTGATGCCGCCGGCAACCGCTCGCCCCGCTCGGGCACGGTGACGGTCACGACCTCCTCCGGCGGCTCGTCGTCGGCCTGCGGCGTCGGCTACCGGGTGACGGGCAGCTGGTCCGGCGGCTTCCAGGGCGAGATCGTCCTGCGCAACACCGGCACCTCGGCGATCAACGGCTGGACCCTGCGCTGGAGCTTCCCGGACAGCCAGCGCATCACCAACCTGTGGGGCGGTACGGCGACGCAGAGCGGCTCGGAGGTGAGCGTCGCGGCGGCGTCGTACACCGCGACGATCCCGGCGTCGGGCTCGGTCACCCTCGGCTTCACGGCCTCCCGGTCGACCGCGAACCCCAGCCCGACGGCCTTCACCCTGAACGGCGCGGACTGCTCCGTCAGCTGACCGGCCCCCGAGCGGTGGTGCCGCCGCGCTCCGGCCAGGCGGCACCGCCCTTGTGCTCCGGCCGGTCGGGACCATCGTCGATGTGATCCGCGCTACAGCCACGCGGAAAGTGGTTTGGGCCGCCCCGCAGTGGTCAGGCGGCGGGGATGTCGCACCGGCACCCCACCGCCGTATCCCCGGCAAGACGCGTATACGCCCGTCCGGGTTCCCCGCACTCCGCGCGGGAGGCGTGATGAGCGAGGACACCCTGCGCATGCGCGCGGTCGCGACCGGCGAGGCGGAACGCAAGGCGCCGCCCGTGAAGGAACCGGCCGCGCGGCGGGACGCGTTCTTCGACAACGCCAAGTACCTGGCGATCGTGCTGGTGGCGATCGGGCACTCCTGGGAGCCCCTGCGGGACGGCAGCAGGGCGGCCGGCGCGCTCTACATGGTCGTGTACGCCTTCCACATGCCGGCGTTCATCGTGATCTCCGGCTACTTCTCGCGCTCCTTCGACGCGAGCCCCGGCAGGATCAGGCGGCTGGTCACCGGGCTCGCGGTGCCGTACGTCGTCTTCGAGACGGCGTACACCCTGTTCACGCGCTGGACCGACCAGGAGCCGGGCCGGCCGGTGAGCCTGCTGGACCCCCTCTACCTGACCTGGTTCCTGGCCGCCCTGTTCATCTGGCGGCTGACCACGCCGATCTGGCAGCGCGTGCGGTGGCCGCTGCCGACCGCTCTCGTCATCGCGATGCTGGCGACGCTCTCGCCGTCGATCGGCAACGACCTCGATCTGCAGCGCGCGCTGCAGTTCCTGCCGTACTTCGTCCTCGGTCTGCTGCTGCGGCCCGAGCACTTCCACCTGGTGCGGCGCCGCGCGGCACGGATCCTCGCCGTGCCGGTGTTCGCCGGTGCGCTCGCCGTGGCCTACTGGGCGGTGCCGCGGATGAGCGGCGCCTGGTTCTACCACCGGGACAGCGCCGCGGAGCTCGAAGCGCCCTCCTGGTACGGGCCCGTCATGACGCTGGTGACCTTCGGCTGCTCGATGGTCCTGGTCGCGTGCTTCCTCGCCTGGGTACCCGGTCGCCGCACCTGGTTCACCGTGCTGGGCGCGGGCACCCTCTACGGCTACCTGCTGCACGGCTTCGTCGCACAGGGGTCCAAGTTCTGGGGCTGGTACGAGCCGGCGTGGGTGCACCGGCCCCTGGGCGAGATCCTCGTTACGGTCGCCGCCGCGGTGCTCGTGACGGTCCTGTGCACCCCGCCCGTGCGGCGGGTGTTCCGCTGGGTGATGGAGCCCGACATGGCGTGGGCGTTCCGCCGGGACGCGCGCGATCAGGCACGGGAGCGCAACGCCGTACGCACGTGAGCGGACCGTCTCACTGCTGCTGACCGAGCCGGATCAGCAGTACCGCGGGCGTGCGCGGCAGGGACACCGTCAGCCCCTCCCCGTCCCAGACGGCCCCGTCCGCGTCCGGCGCCGCGGGGTGCAGGACGTCCACCCGGAGGGCCCTGCCCGCCAGGTGCCGGACGGGGATGCGGAGTTCCGCCGGTCCGCCCCGCCGCCAGACGGAGAGGTACGTGGTGACGTCGCCGGGTGTCCGCAGGCCCAGGGCCAGCCACTCGTCCGTCCAGCCGGGCAGTCCGAGCGGCCAGAACGGCAGGGCGCCGGCCAGGTCCCCGCGGATGGACTTGTAGATGTCGACGGCGTCCCTGACGAGCGCTCGCTGGTGGTCCGGCATGCGGTCCAGGTGGCCGGAGAGGTGGATGCGTCCGAGGAGTGCCCCACCGAGGGTCCAGGTGATCAGGCCGTCGTCGTACTCGGGCTGCGGATACGCCCAGACGGCGCCCTGCTCGGGCGGGACGACGGTCGGCGCGGCGGCGGCGATGGGCGGATAGCGCAGCGGGTCCTGCTGGTCGCTGGTGGACTGGAGCTGGGCGACCGCGAGGGTGGCGCCGTCCATGCGCATGCCGCCCGAGGCGCAGTTCTCTACGACGAGGCCGGGGTGGCGGTCCAGGACTCCGGAGAGCCAGTCCAGGTAGGCCTCGGCGTGACCGAGCAGGCCCGCTCCCGGTGCGAGGTCGCCCGGGGCCTGGGTGCCGGGATCGACGACGATGTTGTAGTCGAGCTTGAGGTAGCCCACGCCCCAGTCGCCGGCGATGCGGTCGACCGTCTTGTCGAGGTGGGCGCGCGCAGCCGGGTGCCGCAGGTCGAGCTGGTGGCGGCCCTGCTCGGTGAGGCGTACGCCGTCACGCTGGAAGAACGCCTCGGGCGGCAGCTCGGCCGCGACGGGGCTGCGCACCCCGACGACCTCCGGCTCGAGCCACAGCCCGGGGACCATCCCGCGCTCCCGGATCCGGTCCAGAACGGCCTCGAGACCGCCGTCGGGAAAGCGGCGCGGCGAGGGCTGCCACGCGCCGACGCTGTCCCACCAGCCCCGGGTGTCGTCGTCGTACCAGCCGGAGTCGATGCAGAAGTACTCGGCGCCGGCGTCGGCGGCGGCGTCGATCAGCGGCAGCAGCTTGGCCGTGGTGGGGTCGCCCATGAGGGTGTTCATGTAGTCGTTGAAGACCACGGGGAGGGCGGTGTGGTCCGGGTGGGGGCGGCGGACCGCCCGGCGGTAGGAGGTGAGGGCGCCGAAGGCGGTGTCGAGGTCCGGGCCGAGGGCCAGGGCGGCGGGGACGGTGGTGAACTCCTCGCCGGGTGCGAGGCGGATCCGCCACTGGTGCTCCGCGTCCGTGGGGCCGTTCAGTGCCAGGTAGGTGCCGTGGGCGCGTTCGCCGAGGTCCCAGCGCCAGCCGGCCGGGGACTCGACCTGCCACGCCCAGGCCCGGCCGCCGTCCCGCTCGGTCAGCGCGCCCATGGCGAGATGGCCGTCGGTGGGCCAGCTGCCGCGCCCGGTGAGGGCGAGGGCGGCCCGGCTGTCGTGCTCGTGGACGTCGGTGTTGATGTCGGCGACGGACGCGCGCAGCGGCTCGGCGTACCAACGGCACTCGGCGAGCCAGTCGTTGCGGGCCCGGTGCACGTCGAGGGCGTCCGGGGCGGGCAGGCCGCCGAGCAGCAGGCTGCTGACGGACTGGACGACCAGGGGCGCACGGCCGTCGTTGCGCAGCCGGACGCGGGAGCGCAGCACGGGCAGGCCGGCGGGTGAACTGAGCTCGGCGAACGCCGTCAGCCCGGTGTCCGGGTCGTGGAGTTCGACGGTCAGCCGTTCCCAGCCGTTGCGGCTGCTCGTGTGATGGGCTCGGTGGGCGAGCCGGCTGCCGAAGGCCGTGCCGGTGAAGCGGGGGCCGGACCAGCCGCTGCCGTGGCCGAAGGCGGTGAGCTCCACCAGCGGCAGCGCGGACTGGGCCGCGGCCCCGTGCTCGTCGCCGGGGTGTGCCAGCCGGACCAGTCGCGGCGCGCCGTCGGGGGCGAGGGAGAACCGGGCGTCGAGCGCCTCGTGCCCCCAAGTGAACTCGTGTTGCCCCTGGTTGGAGGCCATGTGCGCCGCATCCGCCGTGCCGGTCAAGGTGCTCCCCCTCCTGACCGCGCCCCGTTGTCCGGGGGCGCAGGCTCGCGTGAATCCCTCGTTACGGTCTCTTGACGACCCAAGTGTGACCGGTCACAATCCTGGCATGAATGTGACCGGTCACACAAGGCGCCCGGCGAGCATCAGGGACGTCGCCACGGCCGCCGGGGTCTCGTACCAGACGGTCTCGCGGGTGATCAACGGCCATCCCAGCGTCCGGCCGTCCACCCGGGAGCGCGTCCTGGCCGCCATCGAGGAACTGGGGTTCCGGCGCAACGCCACCGCCCTCGCCCTGGCCAGCGGCCGCACCCGCACGGTGACCGTACTGACCGCGAACACCACGCACTACGGCTACGCCTCGATCCTGCAAGGCATCGAGGAATCCGCCCGCGCCGCGTCCTACGCGGTGGGGATCGGCGTCCTGGAGTCCGCCGAGGACGCGGCCGTCGCCGCCGAGGTGCAGCGGGCGGCGGACACGGGCGGCGGGATCGTCGTGATCGCCTACGATCCGGCCGGTGTGCGGGCGCTGGGAGCCGTACCCGCCGGTCTGCCGGTCGTGGGCGTGGTCGAGACCCCGGCGAGCCCGCCCGGCGGCGAGAGCCCCTGGGTGTGGACCGACGACCGCGAGGCCGCCTACCAGGCGACCCGCCATCTGCTGTCCCTGGGCCACGAGACCGTGCACTACGTCGCCATCCCGTCCAGCACCCGCCGCACCAGCGCCCGCACGAGCGGCTGGCGGCGGGCGCTGAAGGAGGCCGGCGCACCGGAACCCCGCCCGGTGCAGAGCGGTTGGGGACCGGCGCGCGGTCACGCGGCGGCATGGGAACTGGCGCGTGACCCGTCCGTCACCGCGGTCCTGTGCGGCAACGACGACCTCGCGCTCGGCGTCCTCCGCGCCCTGCACGAGGCGGGCCGCCCGGTGCCGGGCGAGGTCAGCGTGGCCGGGTTCGACGACGCCCCGCACTCCGCCTTCCTCACCCCGTCCCTGACGACCGTGCGCCTGGACTTCACCGGCCTCGGCCGGGCGGCCTTCGCCCTGCTGCACGGCGCGCTGGAGGAGTCCGCGCCGGTCGCCCCGCGCCCCGTGTCCGTGCCGGAACTGGTGGTGCGGGAGAGCTCGGGGCCACCGCCCGGCGATCGCTGAACAGCACCAGAGAGCACCGCAGTTGTGAGTCCCGCTTCCTGAACCGAACCGCCTGCTCGGAAAGGCACGAGATGAACAGAAGAGTTCTCCCCGCCCTGGCGCTGATATGCGCCGCCGGCCTGGCCGCCACCGCGTGCAGTGATCCGACGGCCCAGGACTCCGGTTCGGACGACGCCAAGCGGACGGTGGTCGATCCGACCGCACGGCTGGACGGCGTGAAACTGACCATGTGGACCGCGCAGAACACGGTCGACGCGCCCAAGCAGGTCATCGACGCCTTCGAGAAGGCCACCGGCGCCACGGTGGAGACCCAGGCGATCCCGGACCTCTACGAGCAGAACGTGCCGACCAAGCTGGCCTCCGGCGACCGCCCCGACCTGATGTTCTGGCAGCCGTCCATCTCCACGCTGCCGTTCGTCCAGCCGCGGCAGAACCTGCTCGCCCTCGACGGCGAGCCCTGGGTCTCCGAGCTCGGTGACACCGAGAAGTCCCTCGGCGTCATCGACGGCAAGCGCTACGCGGCGATCGTCACCAGCCCCGCCATGCTCGGCGTCTATTACAACAAGGACGTCTTCAAGCGGGCCGGGCTGAGCGAGAAGGACTTCCCGAGGTCGTACGACGAACTGCTGGCGCTCGGCCGCAAGGTCGCCGACCAGACCGACGCGGCCGCCTTCTACGAGGCCGGCGGCGACAAGTGGCCTCTGCAGTGGCAGATGCAGCTCCAGCTCACCGACCTGGACCGGCAGTGGTGGGCGGATCTGAACGCGAACAAGAGGAAGTGGACCGACCCGGTCGTGGTCGGCGCGATCAAGAAGTACAAGGAGAAGCTGCTCGACGCCGGGCTCGCCCAGAAGAACTACCGGACGGGGACGTTCACCGGGCAGGCCGACGCGCTGTGGAAGGGCGAGGCCGGCATGGTCCTCAACGTCACCTCTTTCCAGAGCCAGTTGCAGGCCAAGTACTCCACCGCCGAGATCGACCAGAAGATCGGCTGGTTCCCGGTGGCCAACTCCTCGGCGACCGGCCTGTACTCCCCCGACCAGACCAACGGGGTCGTCGCCTTCAGGACCGGTGACGACAAGCGGCAGAACGCGGCCCGGCAGTTCCTCGCCTTCTGGCTCGGTCCGGACTACCCGGACTACATCAAGGCGATGAAGATCCCGTCCGTGCAGCCGTCCGTGCCCACCCCCGGCGGACTTCCCGAGACGTCCAAGGCACAGGTCGCGGCCCTGCCGAAGGCCGTCGGCGTGTTCCAGGCCAAGGCAATCGTCGCCCCGGACACCCACCTCTACCTGGCTGACATGATCTTCGGCAAGAAGAGCCCACAGCAGGTCGCCCAGGCCATCCAGGACCAGTTCGCGCAGGTGGCCAAGGCCCAGGGCACGCCCGGGTTCTGACGATGGCGGACACGGTCGTACGTACACGCAGGCAGCCTGCCGCACCGGGCGCGCCCAAGGGCGTGGGGCGGCTTCCGCGCGCTGCCGTGCACCACCCCTGGTGGTTCGCGCTCCCCGCGATCGCGGTCTTCGCGGGCTTCTTCCTGGTGCCCAACCTGCTCAACTTCTACTACCCGTTCACCGACTGGTCCTCGTACCACGCGGACATCGCCTTCACGGGCCTGGACAACTTCAGGACGATCACCGAGGACGGCTCACTGCCGCGCGCGATCCGTACGACGCTGGTGTACGCGCTGCTGGCGGCGGTGTTCCAGAACGGTTTCGGGCTGGTGCTGGCGCTGCTGCTGGAGGACGACAGCCGCTTCAACCGGTTCTTCCGTGTGGTCTTCTTCCTGCCGGTGCTGATCTCGGCACTCGCGACCGGCTATGTCTTCCGGGCGCTCCTCGACCAGAAGGGTGCCGTCAACTCCGTGCTGGGCACGGACGTTCCGTGGCTGGGCTCGACGACCTGGACGCTGGTGATCGTCACCCTCATCCACGGCTGGAAGTGGATGGGCCTGTCCATGCTGATCTATCTGGCGGGGCTGAAGGGCATCCCCGGGGACATGCTCGAGGCCGCCCGGATCGACGGTGCCGGGCCGTGGCGGACGTTCTGGTCGGTGCGCTGGCCGATGCTCGCACCGGCCGTGACCTTCAACGTCACCACGGCGCTGATCGGTTCGATGAACACCTTCGACATCGTGCAGGCCACGACCGGCGGCGGGCCGGCCGCCTCCACGGAGGTCTTCAACATCTACATGTTCCGGATCTTCGGGCAGGGCCTGTACGCCCAGGCCTCCGCGATGAGCCTCGTGCTCTTCCTGGTCGTGGTCGCCGTGGCGATCCCGCTGGTCGTGGGGCTCCGGCGAAGGGAGCAGCTGCTGTGACCCCGGTCTGGCGTTACGGGCGTCCCGCCCTGGTCCTGCTGCTGGCCGGGTCAGCCGTCGGCGTGCCGCTGTGGCTGGTCGCCGTCACCTCGGCCAAGCCGCAGGCGGAGGCCATCAGGCCGAACCTGGATCCGCCCGGGCACTGGCAGCCCGCCGCCAACTACGCGGACGCCGTCAGCGAGGGCGAGATGCTGGGCGGCTTCCTCAACTCGTTGCTGGTCGTGGTGCCTTCGGTGGTCCTGGTGCTGATCCTGGGCGCGGGCGCCGCCTGGGTGTTCGCGCGCCGGAAGTCGAGGCTGGTGTCGGCGGCGTACGCGCTGTGCATCAGCGGGCTGCTGCTGCCGCCGGCCGTCATCACCATCGTGATGGAGCTGCGCCAGCTGGGGCTTGCGGGCACCCGGCCCGGCATGATCGCCGTCTACACCGGCATGTACCTGTCGACGTCGATCTTCTTCATGACCGGCTTCATCCGCGCCATCCCGCTGGAGTTGGAGGAGGCGGCCCGGATGGACGGGGCGGCCCCGTCCCGGATCTTCTGGCGGATCGTCCTGCCCCTGCTCCGGCCGGTCATCGCCACCGCCACGATCATGGTGATGCTCTACGCCTGGAGCGACGTCTTCTACGCGTTCTTCGTCCTCGGCGGCGGAGACCGGGCGCCCCTGCCGCTCAACCTCTACCAGGTCGCCAGCGCCCAGCTCTACCTCGAGAACTGGCATCTCGTCTTCGCGTACGTCGTGGTGATGAGCCTGCCCATGGTCGCCGTGTTCCTCGTCGGCCAGCGAAAGATCGTGTCCGGAATCACCAGTGGAGCCGTCAAATGACCGGAGGTCCAGCAGCGTGATCACCCCCACCCGCACGAGATCCCGCACCAGAACCGCCTTGTTCACAGCACTACTTGGAGCAGCCGCCATGGCAGCCACCCTCCCCGCGGCAGGTCCCGCGGCAGCCGCAGCCGACCCGCAACGCCTCACCGTCGACCTGGGCGCGTCCGAGGGCCGGGTGATGCTCGGCGCCAACGGCTCCCTCTACGGGCTCAGTGACGACGGGGTGCCCAGTGACGCCGTGATGGAGCCCCTGAAGATCACCAGCATCTCGCAGAAGCCGGAGGGCGGCGCCCAGCACCCCAACGGGGACGCGCTCACCGTCTCCAAGTCGTTCTTCCGCGCCGGTGGCGGCGAGATCAACGTGATGATGCAGGACATCTACGCGAAGTGGCCGTACGAGGACCTCGGCATCGACGACTACCTGCCCAAGGTCGACAAGATCGTCAAGGAGATATCGGCCGCCCCGAACAGCGACCGCTTCGTCTACATCCCGTTCAACGAGCCCGACCAGATCTGGTACAAGCTCGACGTCCAGGATCAGGCGCAGTACGAGAAGAACCGCGACCGATTCTTCCGGGACTGGAAGACGGTGTACCAGCGCATCCGCGCGATCGATCCGGACGCGCGGATCGCCGGTCCCAACGAGGCCGCGTACCACTCGCGTCTGCTGAAGGACTTCCTCGCGTTCACCCAGCGGGAGAACGTGCTGCCCCAGGTGATGACCTGGCACGAACTCGGCTCGGGCTCCCTGCGCGACTTCCAGGCGCACTACGACGACTACCGCGGGCTGGAGCGCGAGGCGGGCGTCGCCCCGCTGAAGATCAATATCGACGAGTACGCCAACCGCCGCGACCTGTCCGTGCCCGGCCAGCTGGTGCAGTGGGTGTCGATGTTCGAGCGCAACAAGGTGTACGCCAACATGGCGTACTGGGACGCCGCCGGGAATCTCAGCGGCCATGTGGTGCGCTCGAACATCCCCAACGGCGGCTGGTGGCTGTTCCGCTGGTACGCGGGCCTGACCGGGAACACCGTGAAGGTGACGCCGCCGCGGCCGAACACCGTCGACACCCTGCAGGGACTCGCCTCCCTGGACGCCTCCCGCCGCCAGGCGCAGGTACTGCTCGGGGGCGCGGACGGCGATTCGGACGTGGTCGTGCAGCGCGTCCCCCGGTCCGTGTTCGGCCGTACGGTCACGGCGACCGTCGCCGAGGCCGCCTGGTCGGGGTACGAGGGGAAGCACGCGGCGCCGCGGGTCCTGGCGCGCACCAAGGTGAAGGTCTCGGACGACGGTTCGGTGACCGTACCGCTGCGCGGCCTGCACAAGATGTCGGCGTACCGGATCGTCCTCACCCCGGGCGGCTCGGGCACCCCGTCCGCCGCCACCGTCCCCTGGTCGGCGTCGTACGAGGCCGAGGACGCGGCCATCACCGACGGCAAGGTCTACACCCAGGGCACCGTGAGCAACGCCAACGGCTACGCGGCCTCCGGCACCAAGGACGTCGGCTCCCTCAACCAACCCGGCAGCAAGGTCGCCTTCACGGTGAACGTGCCGGAGGACGGCACCTACGACCTGGGGATCCTGTACGGCAACCAGTCCGGCGGGCCCGCGACGCAGAAGCTGATCGTCGACGGCGCCGACCCGGTGACGGTCACCTACCCCTCCACGGAGAACTGGACCTACCGCGCCAAGAAGGACGTCGGCGTCCGGCTGACGGCGGGCACGCACCGGTTGGTGCTGTCCAAGGGCGACGCCGAGGTGACGCTCGACCGGATCGACCTGACGGTCCGCACCGGCGCGGCCGGCGCCTCGTACGAGGCCACCCTGGCGGACATCAGCGGCACACCGTCGTACGACTACTCGTCCTCGGCGGGCGTGGGCACGGGCGCCTTGGTCCTGCGCTCGGGTGACAAGGCCGTCTTCGACGTCTACGCCCCGCGCGACGGCTACTACACGGTGATCCCGCGGGCTTCGGCCGCGGTGAAGCTCGCGCTGCACGGTGAGAGCGTCACGGCGGCGCCCGGCCGCCCGCTGCGGCTGTACCTGGTCGCGGGCAACAACCGGGTCGCGATGACGTCGGGCCACTCCGCCGTCCGCTCCCTCGACGTCTCGGGTGACGGCTCGGGTGACGGCTCGGCCTCGGGCACCCTCTCCTACGAGGGCGCCTCGGCCACGCTCACGGGCGGCGCGAAGCTCGTCGACTCCCCGCACGCCTCCGCGGGTTCGTACATCGGGTGGCTGGGCAACAGCCCCTCCAGCACCGCCGAGTTCACGGTCGACGCCCCCAGGTCCGGCCGCTTCATGCTGGTCGTCCACTACGCCCACAACGACCGCCGGGACAACGGCCACGCCTACAACACGGACATCATGTCCCGTACGGCGGACATCGGGGTCGGGAGCGCCGCGCCGCGGAAGGTCACCTTCAAGAACACCTGGAGCTGGGACGACTACTGGACCGTCGGGATCCCGGTCGATCTGGCGAAGGGCGCGAACAAGGTGACGTTCGGCAACGCCGCCGCCTGGGCGCCGAACATCGACCGGATCGAACTGGGCCGCGTCGTGGGCTGAGCCCTCGCAGGTCGGCTGCTTCTGGTGCCGCGGTCCGCCGTGGAGGCGGGCTGCGGCACGGTCGCGTCGACTTCCTGCTGCCTACCGGGTGCGGCGCCGTCATGGCTTGTCGCGCAGTTCCCCGCGCCCCCGAGGGCGCGCCCGCCGCTCGGGCACGCCGGTCAGCGAGGAGGGCTGCGGCCACGCCCCGGCGGCTTCCGGGATGGAACTTCCCGCTGTCTGCCGAGTGCGGCGCCATCGTGGCTTGTCGCGCAGTTCCCCGCGCCCCCGAGGGCGCGCCAGCCGCTCGGGCACGCCGGTCAGCGAGGAGGGCTGCGGCCACGCCCCGGCGGCTTCCGGGATGGAACTTCCCGCTGTCTGCCGAGTGCGGCGCCATCGTGGCTTGTCGCGCAGTTCCCCGCGCCCCCGAGGGCGCGCCAGCCGCTCGGACACGTCGGTCAGAGCGGTGTCGCCGCGTGCAGGATGAGGAACATCGTCACGGCCGCGTTCGCGGACGACATCGCCGAGACGGCTGTACCCGCCGCCGCGCACCACGCGGCCAGCCCGACCGCCGTGAACACCGGCGGCCAGTCGTGCACGGCGGGGGCCGGGCCCAGCAGGGCCGCCACCCGGCGGGGCACCGGGCCGGGAGCGGCGAGTCCCGCGAGCGTGGGCAGCGGGGTGCCCCGCGAGACGAGCGCGGCCGTGCCGATCGCCCTCGCCACGGTGCGGCGGCTGCCGATCGCCCGGGCCGCCTCCTCGTCCGCCCACCGCTCCGCCGTGTAGGCCACGGCGGAGCGCAGCGGCCGCAGGAACGGGTTGGCGCGGGCGGCCAGCTGCACGGCGAGCAGGAAGCGGTCGTGGCGTGCGGCCAGGTGCGCCCGCTCGTGGGCGAACAGCGCCCGCCGTTCGCCCGGCCGGAGCCGGTCCAGCAGGGCCGTGGTCACCACGACCCGGCCGCGCCCGGCGCCGGCCCGCGACACCCCACCCCCGGCCCGGCGTCCGCCGGGCGGCAGCGCGTACGCGTAGGGCACGGCGTCGGGCAGCACCGCCACCTCCGTCCCCCGCAGCCCCGCCAGGGCCAGATGCGCCTGGCGGCGCACCCGCCCGTGCCGCCTCAGCGTCCGGGCGCAGGCCACCACCACCGCGCACAGCGCGGGAATCGCGGCCTTGCCCACGACCTCGTCGTAGGGCACCGCCGCCCGCACCTCGGGGTCGGACCAGCCGTCGGGCAAGGGGTTGCCGGGCAGTTGGGCGGTGCCGACCACCATCACCAGCGCCAGGCACACGGTGCTGCACAGCGCCAGCACCACGGCCAGCACCGTCAGCAGCCGGGTCGCGGTCCGCGGATGCAGATGCTGTTCGGCGAGGCGTGCGACCGGCCAGGCCGTGAGCGGAAGGATCAGAGGCAGAAAGACGAAGACCCCCATGAGGCGTCAGTCTTCCCCTTCGCCCCGGGCCTGATCCAGCAGATCGCGCAGCAGCCGCTCCTCGTCGGGGCCGAGGCCGGTGACGAAGCTGGCCAGTACGGCCCCGCGGTCGCTCTCGGCGTCCAGCACCTTGCGCATCTTCCGGGCGGCCAGGCCCGCCTGGTCCGAGTCCGGTGTCCAGGCGAAGGACCGGCCGACCCGCTCCCGGGTGACCGCGCCCTTGCCCAGGAGCCGGGTCAGGATCGTGATCACCGTCGTGTACGCGAGGTCGCCGCCGAGGCGTTCCTGCACCCAGCCGGCCGTGGCGGGGCCGTCCGCCTCCCGCAGCGCCGACAGCACCAGCGCCTCCAGCTCACCCTGTCCCCGCCGGGGACGCTGCCCGGGATCCGTCACCGCCCTGCCTCGCTTTCGCCGCCCTGCGTTGCCCTTGCGGACATCGTATAGATCCGCCGGCCCCATCCCGCCTACTTCTACATTGCTGTAGATTCGGAGTGGCATCCGCACCGCACGCGTCAAGCGCTCAAGAAGGAGTATCCCGTGGGAGTTTCCCTGTCCAAGGGCGGCAACGTCTCGCTCAGCAAGGAGGCGCCCGGCCTCACCGCCGTCCTGGTCGGCCTGGGCTGGGACGTGCGCACGACCACCGGCACCGACTACGACCTCGACGCTTCCGCCCTGCTCCTCGACGCCTCCGGCAAGGTTCCGTCGGACCAGCACTTCGTCTTCTACAACCAGCTCAAGAGCCCGGACGGTTCGGTCGAGCACACCGGCGACAACCTCACCGGTGAGGGCGAGGGCGACGACGAGTCCGTCAAGGTGAACCTCGCCGCCGTGCCCGCCGAGATCGAGAAGATCGTGTTCCCGGTGTCCATCCACGACGCCGAGAACCGCGGCCAGAGCTTCGGGCAGGTCCGCAACGCCTTCATCCGGGTCGTCAACCAGGCGGGCGGCCAGGAGATCGCCCGCTACGACTTGTCCGAGGACGCCTCCACCGAGACGGCGATGGTCTTCGGCGAGCTCTACCGGCACGGCACCGAGTGGAAGTTCCGCGCCGTCGGCCAGGGCTACGCCTCGGGCCTGGCCGGCATCGCCTCCGATTTCGGCGTCAACGTCTGACCCGGACCGACCGCGCCGCCGGGCCCGACCGCGTGTGGCCGGGCCCGGCGGCCGCCCCAGCAACCGACCGGGAGACCATGTGGCCGACCCGTCCCGCCTCCGCCCGGACGACCGCGCGGACTTCGAAGCCGTACTGCACCACGCGCTGGGCACCGCGGACATCCGTGGCGCCCTGGGCGCCGACCCGACCGGCCGGGCGGCGGCGCACCTGCGCGCCCACGCACTCGCCCACGCCGACGACATCGCGGCGGCGGCCGAGCGGCCGTACCGCTCCTACCTGGCCGTGCGCAGGGCCGCCCGGCAGGAGACGCGGAGCCTGCTCGGCGCGGGCAGTCTGCTGCCGGCCCTCGCGGTGCTCACGCCGCTCGTGGCGGGCACGTCCGCCGTGGCGCTGCTCCTGACCGGCGCTCTGCTCCACGTCGCCGGCGCCGTCGGCCCGCTGCCCGGGTCGCTCGTCGCGGCCGGCTGGACCCTGGCGCTCGCGGCGGCCGTGACCGGCCTCGTCACCCTGGCCGACGTGCTGCACACGGCCCTGCGCCGGCGCGGTGTGCCCCCGGCCGCCGACCAGGTGGAGCACGCCCGGCTGGTCTGGCGGCAGGAACTGCTCGACCGCGGCATCCTGCCGCACCTGCGCCGTCATCTGGGACCGCATCCCGGGACGGCGATCACACCGTGCTCCCCGCCCGATACGCTCACGCCGTGCCCGGCCCGGGCGAGAGAGGACAGGACACCATGTTCGGACTGAGCGAGCTCGCGATCATTCTCATCGTCGTCATAGCCGTCATCGGGATGAAGAAGCTCCCCGAGCTGACCCGCTCGGCCGGCAAGGCGGCCCGCATCCTCAAGGCCGAGGCCCGCGCGGCGAAGGACGAGGAGGCCGGGACGGCCCCCGCGCCGCGGGTGGTCCAGGGCGAGGTCGTCCCGCCGGGCACCGGCACCACCCCGCCCGGTGCCCGGCCGGCGGGCGCCCCGGACCACCCCTGATCCTCACCCTGACTACAGCGTCCGCTCCAGGCGGTCCGCCACGAGCCTGACGAAGCGCGCCGGGTCCTTGGGCTGGCCGCCCTCGGCGAGCACCGCCAGGGCGTGCAGCAGCTCGGCGGACTCGGCGAGCTCCGAACGGTCCTCGCTCGCCCGGTACGCCTCGTGCAGGCCCTTCACCAGCGGGTGGCCGGGGTTGAGCTCCAGGATCCGCTTGGTGCGCGGCACCTCCTGGCCCATCGCCCGGTACATGTTCTCCAGGGCCGGAGTCAGGTCGTGCGCGTCCGAGACGACGCAGGCCGGGGAGATCGTGAGCCGCGTGGAGAGGCGGACCTCCTTGATGTCCTCGTCGAGCCGCTCCTGCATCCAGCCGAGCAGCCCGGCGTACTCCTCGGCCTGCTTCTCCCGCTCCTCGCCGGCCTTCTCCTCGCCCTCGGCGTCGAGGTCGATCTCGCCCTTGGCGACGGACCGGAGCTTCTTGCCCTGGAACTCGCCGACGGCGTCGACCCAGACCTCGTCGACGGCGTCGGTGAGCAGCAGCACCTCGATGCCCTTGTCCCGGAACGCCTCCATGTGCGGGGAGTTCTCGATGCTCTGCCGGGACTCGCCGGTGATGAACCAGATGTCCTCCTGGCCGTCCTTCATCCGCTCCACGTACTGCGCGAGCGTGGTCGGCTCGTCGGCGGAGTGCGTGGTCGCGAACGAGGAGACGGCGAGGATGGCGTCGCGGTTCTCGGAGTCGGTGACCAGGCCCTCCTTCAGGGCCGTGCCGAACTCGCGCCAGAACGTGGCGTAGCGGTCGGCGTCCTTGGTCTTGATCTCCTTGACCGTGGAGAGCACCTTCTTGGTCAGCCGGCGCTGCATCATCCGGATGTGCCGGTCCTGCTGGAGGATCTCGCGGGAGACGTTGAGCGAGAGGTCCTGCGCGTCGACGACGCCCTTGACGAAGCGGAGGTAGGGCGGCAGCAACGCCTCGCAGTCGTCCATGATGAAGACGCGCTTCACATAGAGCTGGACGCCTCGCTTGAAGTCCCGCGTGAACAGGTCGTGCGGGGCGTGCGAGGGGACGAAGAGCAGGGCCTGGTACTCGAAGGTGCCCTCGGCCTGGAGCCGGATCGTCTCCAGCGGCTCGCGCCAGTCGTGGCTGATGTGCTTGTACAGCTCGTGGTACTCGTCGTCGGACACCTCGTCGCGCGAGCGCGCCCACAGGGCCTTCATGGAGTTCAGCGTCTCGGGCTCGGGCGCGCTCTCACCGTCCTTCGCCTCCGGGACCATCCGGATCGGCCAGGTGATGAAGTCCGAGTAGCGCTTGACGATCTCCCGGATCGTCCACTCGGAGGTGTAGTCGTGCAGCTGGTTCTCGGGGTCGGCGGGCTTGAGGTGGAGCGTGACGGAGGTGCCCTGCGGCGCGTCGTCGACCCTCTCCAGCGTGTACGTGGCCTCGCCGCGCGACGTCCAGCGGGTCCCCTGGCCCTCCCCGGCGCGCCGGGTCACCAGCGTCACCTCGTCCGCCGCCATGAAGCCGGAGTAGAAGCCAACCCCGAACTGGCCGATGAGCCCCTCGGCCCCGCCCGCGTCCTTGGCCTCCTTCAGCTCCTTCAGGAACGTGGCGGTCCCCGAGTTGGCGATGGTGCCGATGAGCTGCCCGACCTCGTCGTACGACATGCCGATGCCGTTGTCCCGCACGGTGAGGGTGCGGGCCTCCTT
Organism: Streptomyces luteogriseus; assembly: GCF_014205055.1. NCBI lineage: Bacteria > Bacillati > Actinomycetota > Actinomycetes > Kitasatosporales > Streptomycetaceae > Streptomyces > Streptomyces luteogriseus. The sequence continues at coordinate 7,790,201 of NZ_JACHMS010000001.1, read as the reverse complement.
GTCGATGTCGAGCTCGATGTGCAGGTCCGACACGTCGGCGTCGAGGGAGTCGTCCCGCAGCTTCTCCAGACGCAGCTTGTCGAGCGCGTCGGAGGCGTTGGAGACGAGCTCCCTCAGGAAGACATCCTTGTTCGAGTAGACCGAGTGGATCATCAGCTGGAGCAGCTGACGCGCCTCTACCTGGAACTCAAACGTTTCGGTCGTCATGGTTCGCGAATCCCTCACAGGTCCCACAGTCGCCTGAACTGGTGGGTGTCACTGTAAAACACCAAGTCAGGCCCGGGCGCCGGAAAGTCAGACGAGGTGGGCGAAGACGACCAGGTTCTCGGTGTAGTCCCGGGCCCGACGGTCGTAGGAGCCGGAGCAGGTGATGAGCCGGACCTGGGCCCTCGGTGTGTCGCCGTAGACGCGGTCGCTGGGGAAGGCGTCCTTCTCGAACGACTCGACGGCGTCGACGGCGAAGGTCGCCTTGCTGCCGTCGGCCCGCGCCACCTGGAACCGGTCGCCCTTCTTCAGCGCGTTGAGTCCGGCGAACACGGCCGGGGCGGTCGCGGTGTCCACGTGCCCGGCGATGATCGCGGTGCCGGACTCCCCGGGCGTGTGGCCCTTGGCGTACCAGCCGACCAGGTTGGTGTCCTCCGCCGGCGGCGGTTCCAGCTGCCCGAAGTCGTTGATGGCGAGAGCGGTGAAGGGCGCGTCGACCGAGATCTTGGGGATGAGCAGACGCACCGGCCGGGACCGCGGCAGATGAGGGCCGGACGCGCCGGACCGGTGGGGCGCCGCGGACGTGGACGGCGTGTCGGGCAGGTCGGGCACGGCCGAGGCGGCGGCCACGGCGGGCGGCGCGTGCGGCGGGCCGGCGGAGTCCGGCGACCCACCGCGGCCGCCGACCAGGTTCACGGTCAGGACGAGTGCGGCCACCACCCAGAGCACCGTCACCACGCGGCGGAACCGCCGCTTCGACGGGGCGGGGCCGAGGTCGGAAAGAGCGGAGGGACTGGCTGCCATCAAGGACCACCTCATTCAGGCACGGCAGCGGGCACGGCACGCGGGAGGACGAGCCGGGCCGCCGCGACGTGCGGGGCACGTGCGGCGGCCACGGCTGCCATGGGGTCAGGCACCGGTCACACGGCGCCCTGCGAGGCCTTCTGACGACGCAGCGCGAACAGACCGGTGCCGGCCACCGCCAGCACCGCCAGACCACCGGCGGTCACGCCCGGAGCGGAGGCCAGGCCGCCGCCACCGGTGTGCATGCCACCGCGCGGCTTCTCGTGCTTGCCCTCCCAGGAGCCCTTGTCGTGCTTGCCCCCTTCTTCCTGCTTGCCGCCCCAGTCGCCCTTCTCGCCGGAGCCGCCCTCTTCCTGCTTGCCGCCCCAGTCGTCCTCGCCGTCCTTGTAGGTGTCCGGGTCGTACTTGGAGCCCTCCCAGTCGTCGGAGTTCACGGAGGCCAGCGCACCGCCGCCGGTGTGCATCCCACCGTGCGGCTTGCCGTGCTTGTCGTGCTTGCCCTCCCAGCCCTTCTCCTGCCCGTCGTCCTTGCCGTGCTCCTCGTGCTTGCCCTCTTCGTCGCCCTTGCCGCCCCAGTCGCCCTTGTCCTGCTCGGAGGAGTCCCAGTCGTCCGCGGTCACCGCGGACAGCGCTCCGCCACCCGTGTGCATCCCGCCGTGCGGCTTGTGGTGCTTGCCGTCCTTGTGGTGCTCCTTGCTGTAGGAAGTGGTGTCGTGGTCCCCGTCACCCATCGCGTCGGCGAATGCGGCGGGTGCGGCGATCGCGAGGGCGGCCGTGGCAGTGGCCGTCGCGAGCAGCATGCGGGCAGAGCGCATCGGTGAGTCCTTTCGTCGCGAGCCGGGCAGCTGACGCCTCGCCAGCTCACGAGACCCGGCCTCGACGTGAACCACCGTCAGTCGAGTCGGGCCGTCCCACCATCCGGGGCGTGCACACGGGTTAAGACGACACCCTGACGGCGGCATAACGCGACGGTCCGGCCGGCCCCGGAGGGACCCGCCGGACCGCCCCCGTCAGCGCCGTCCGAACCCCCGGTGCGTCATGCGGGCCGGGTCCGGATCGGCCAGCTGCGCCGCCATGCCGACGAGGACGAGCCCGCCCGCGATGAGCAGCCCCTGCGCCAGGACGATGCCGGTGCCCAGCACGACGAAGCCGAGCCCCAGCCCCCACCAGGCTCCGGCCCGCCGGTACTCGCGGGGCCGGGCGGGTCGGCCGGTTCTCATGGCCCGGGTGAACCGGGGGTCCTCCCGCTCGAGTCGTGCTTCGAGATCGACCAGACGACGGTCTTCGGACTGCGGCACGGCTTCTCCTTCCCGGAACCCGAGCGCTTCGAGGCAGGACACGGCTGAGGGCATGACAAGTCCTGAGGGGTCGGGCCCTGTGCGGTGCGGAGGGAGACAGGGCGCGCCGATGCGGCGGTACGACCGGCCGCGGCTGTCTCACCAGGGCTTCGGCTTCCCCCCTCCAGCGGCGTCCCCCATCGGGCCCCACCTCCATTCTTCCCGGTGGCCGCCTCCGCCGAACGCCGTTCCGGGATGCGGGTGTTCGGTCCGACGACGGGTGCTGTCACGGACGGCGGGCCGGCCCGGCGCCGGGCGTCCGCGGGCTCGAGGCGGCGGTAAGCGGCGCTCTTGCTCCGACGGATCTTCCGGCTGACCGCCCTCGTGCTCGTCGCGCACGCCGTGCTGCGTACGATCCGTGCCGTCCGCGTCGGGCGGCCCGGCCCCTGGGGCGCGCCGGGGCCGGCCATCGCCCGCTACCGCTCGGCCTCGGCGGGCTGGGGGGCGGACGGTGTGCCGTCGCTCTCGGGTCCGACGTCGTACGCCGGGGCCGTGCGGCGGGGCAGGAGGCCCTGGCCCGTCCGGAGCGCCCGGGCGAGCAGGTGCGCGCGTCCGGCGGCGATGGGTCCGAGGACCGCGAGGACGAGGACGTACCCGGCGATGAAGGGGGCGAGCCGGGCGTCGAGGCCAGCGCCGGCGGCCATGGCGGCCAGGATCAGCGCGAATTCCCCGCGGACCACGAGCGTGGTGGCGATCTCGGCTGCGGGGTCGATGCCGTAGCGGTACACCTGGGCGACGAGGAGACCGGCGATGACGTTCATGACGAGCGTCAGGACGGCCGCCGCGGTGACCGGTCCGACGACGGAGACGATGTCGCCGGGGTCGATGGAGAGGCCGAAGGCGAAGAAGAAGATGGCCGCGAAGGCGTCGCGCAGCGGGTGTACCAGGTCCCTGATGCGCGGGCCGGAGGGGGTTCCGGCCAGGATCAGGCCGACCATGAACGCGCCGATGGCGTCGGCGACGCCGAGGACCTCGGCGACTCCCGCAACCAGGACGGCCGCGCCGAGGAAGCTGATGACGAGCAGTTCGTTGTCGCGGGTCTCGATGAGCCGCCCGACCGGTTTCGTGCCGTAGCGGGCCGCCGCGGCCAGCAGCAACAGGAAGCCGAAGGCCTTGGCGCCCTGCAGGACCATGTCGCCCACGCCCTGGGCGCCGCTGATGACGGGCTGGAGGGCGGCCAGGTACAGCGCGAGGAAGATGTCCTCGACCACGATGACGCCCAGGATGAGGCGCGTCTCCGGGCGCCCGATGCGGCCCAGGTCGATGAGGATCTTGGTGGAGATGGCGGACGAGGAGATCCCGAGGAACCGGCGAGGACGAGTGCCTCCCGGACGCCCCAGCCCAGCACGAAGCCGAATCCCAGGCCCGCGCCGACGTTGAGCAGCAGGTAGATCCCGCCCGCTGCCAGCAGCCGCCGGCCGCCGCTCTTGAGGTCGTCGAGGTGGAACTCCAGGCCGAGGTAGAACAGCAGCAGCACCAGTCCGAGTGCCGAGAGCATCTCGAAGTCGTGGGCGTCCTGGACGATGACCAGGCCGGGGGTGTGGGGGCCGAGGAGGATGCCCGCGAGCATGAACAGCGGGATCGTGGGGAGGCCGATTCTGCCGCCGAGGCGGGCGAGGAAGGCGGCGGCCAGGAAGGCTCCGCCCATGGCGAGAAGGCTGTCAGCGTGTCCCACGGATCACCACCTTCGTGGACGCGCAGGCGGATCGTTTCACCGAACGGGGATGGATAGGGGCTCCTCCTCCAGGAGGCTGGGTCGGGCAGCGCGCGCCTCTCGGCGCGCCCCCGAGGCCGCGGCCATGACCAGGGCGCGGCGGCTCGGGCGGTGCTGTCAGCCTCACACGGGCCCCGGGCCCGCCACCATCGGTGCCCGCACCCACATCCGGGTGGGGACGACACCCATCCTCGACGACACCCTCCCCGGCGCGGTGGGGGCCCCTCACACCTGCCGGTGGTCGATGCCCAGCAGGCTCGCGGCGGCCCGGAAGTCGGCCGTGCGGTGGCCGACCGCGAGGGACCAGTGGTGGCCGACGCCCGTGGCACTCCAGGCGTCGACCCATTCGCCGGGGTCGCGGTCGAAGTCGACCCGGCTGGTGGTGTTGCCGATCTCCAGCAGCGGTCCCGGTACGACGGTGCCCTCGGAGGTGACGAAGGACAGGCTGCCGTCGGCATCCTGGCCGAGGCCGAGCAGGGTGACGGGCCCGTGCCGGACGTCGAGCTCGACGCTCACGCCCCAGCCGCGCTTGCCGTGGTAGACGCCGAGGCCGCGCAGCAGCGGGTCGCGGGCGCCGAGCGCGAGGTGGGCGGGGCCGTCGTGGCCCATCTCCACGACGCCGTCCTCGAAGTCGAGGGCCTGGATCTCGGTGAAGGAGCCTCCGGCCCCTGCGCACTGAGTGGCCAACTGGGCGACGGATGTGCGCAGTTCGTACTCGCCGGCTGCGGGCACGCCCCGGGCGGTCAGCAGGGAGGCGCCGAGGATCATGCCGGCGGCGAGCCGCTCGTGCAGTTCGCCGTCGAGGCCGCGGTGGTAGTAGGCGAGGCTGTCGAGCTCGAAGTCCGCGACCAGCCGGTCCAGGGCGACGGACACGGTCGCGCCCCAGGCGAAGTCCTCCTCCACCACGCTCTCGTCGAGGGTGAACACCTGGCGGGCGAGCGCCATCCGCTCCCGGGTCTCCGCCTGCGTCACCTGTTCCACGCGGTGCCGCAGGTCGTCGAACTCCAGGACCTCCACGTGCGAGCCGAACGTCGTGGCGAGCAGGGTCGGATCGGTCTGCACGTCGAGCATGCCGGGGTAGACGTGCCCCATGAGGCCGTGCCGGGCGTGCCGGAGCGCGGCCCGGATGCGGGCGGCCCGGATCCACTGCTCGATGCGCCGCCAGGCGGACTCCTGGTGCAGCCAGCCCGACACCGACCGGAAGGGGATGCCGGCACGGCGGAAGACGTTGCCCACCTCGGGGACGGAGCACTGTGCGCAGTAGGCCAGCCAGTCCCCCGTGCCGAAGGCCGCGTGGTCCATCCTCTCGGACGGCTGGAGGTCGATGACCAGCACCGGGGTGTGCGAGCGCTGGGCGATCGGCAGCACCATCGAGGAGGTGAGGTACGTCGTGAGGAACAGCACGATCAGGTCGCAGTCGGCCTTGCGCAACTCCTCGGCGGCGCGTGCGCCTTCCCGGGCGTCGGAGACGAACCCGGCGTCGGTCACCTCCGCGTCCATCTGCCGGAAGCGGTCGGCGACATGGGCGGCCGATTCCTTCAACTGCGGCAGCAGGCCGGGGAACTGGGGCCAGTACGTGCCGAGTCCGCCGGAGACCAGGCCGATCCGGGTGCGGCGCCGGGTGACGGGCGGGAGCAGGTCGTGGAGGGCGGCGGTCCGTACGCCCGTGCGATCCGCGGTCGTTGCCATGGTCAGTGCTCCTTGTCGGAGAGGCCGGCCGGCCAGGTGCTGGGAACGCGCAGGTCCGCCGCGTCCCGCCCGGGGCTCGCGGAGCGCGGGACCAGGACGCGGATGATGAACAGGCCCGCGAACGCGGCCGCCGTCATGCAGGCGGTGATCGTCCAGAGGAGGACGGAGGGGCTGTGATCGGCCAGGGCCGGGGTGAAGAACGCCGCGACCGCGAAGACGCCCCGGGACAGGGCGTAGGTCAGGCCCTGGGTGGTGCCGCGGGTGTCCGCGGGCAGCGTGAGCTGCGACCACACCTTGTAGTTGGCCTCTCCGGCGAAGGGGTTGGAGAGCTGGTAGAGCACGAAGAAGACGAGCATGCCGACGAGTGCGCCCGCGGTCAGGGACGCGATGACGAAGGCCAGGATCTGCACCACGGCCGCCACGTGGAACAGCCGGTCGCGCCAGGGGCTGTCGGCGACGCGCACGAAGGCGACGGTGAGCAGCACACCGATCGGGATGAACGCCAGGTTGATCCCGGTGGCGAGGCTCTGCGAGGCGTCGCTGACGGTGACGAGCAGATAGGTGCCGAACTGGCCGAAGGTGTTGGCCCCGAGGCCCCAGGTCACGTAGAAGACGAAGGTCGCGGTCATCGGCACCAGGGCGGCGCGGGTCCACACGTTCTTCAGGGAGATGCTCTCCGGAGCGGTCTCGGTGTCCGGCTCCGACGGGGCGTCGGGCAGTTTCAGCCGGGACCTCAGGGCCCAGGTGACCAGTGCGGCGACGGCGAGCTGCCCGGTGATCAGCCGGGCCCCGGTCATGCCCGTGGTGGACAGGACGAAGCCGAGGAAGATGGCGACCGTGATGCCCAGCATCCACATGACCTGCGTGAACGCCACCAGTCTCCCCCGGGCCCAGGCGGGCGCCGCGTCCGACACCACGGCCAGTGACGTCGGCAGGTCGGCGCCGGCCGCGAGGCCCGCGACGAGTACACCGGCCAGCAGGGTGATGTCGTCCGGCGCGAGCGTGATGACGAGGGCGCCGATCGCGAAGCAGAAGATGTCCCAGTTGTAGACGCGGCGGCGGCCGAAGAGGTCGGCGAGCCGTCCGCCGACGAGGGATCCGACGGCGATGCAGCCGGTGACGATCGCACTGATCGCCCCGGCCATCCACACGCCCATGTCGTAACTGTCGCGGTAGATGGCCAGGTTGACGGAGATGCTCACGATCAGCCCGGCGTCGAGGTAGGAGGCCATGCCCGACAGGGCGGCGGCCTTCCAGAGCGGTGGGGGGATGGGGCGGGTACCGGCCATGATGCGACTCCGTCGTCTGGTGACATCGCGGTTCCGGGGGCCTGGTCGCAGCGAATATAGGGCGAGAAAAACGTTGCAACAAGGTGTCGCGCACGTAGGAGCGACATGACGCCGAAGCAGCGGGCTCCGTACGGGCATATGGCGTGGCCGCCCCAGCTCGCCTACGGTGAAGGGGGCCTGAAAACGTTTCAGGGAAGGACCGTGGTCCGTGATCTCCTCCGAGCTCCGGCGACTGTTCGACGATCCGCCCCGCGACTTCGGCCCCACTCCCCTGTGGTGGTGGTCGGGGGCGAAGGTGACCCGCGAGCGACTCGTCTGGCAGTTGCGGGCGTTCGCGGAGGGCGGGGTCCACAACCTGGTGGTCATCAATCTGGCTCCGGCCGGCCCGACGTTCGGGGCCCGCGCCGACGATCCGGTGTGGTTCGGCGAGGAGTGGTGGGCGCGCTTCACCGACGCCTGCGAGATCGCCGCCGAACTGGGCACGCGGCTGTGGTTCTACGACCAGATCGGGTTCTCCGGGGCCAACGTGCAGGGCGGGGTGACGCGGCGTCACCCCGAGGCCGCCGGACTCGCGCTGCGCTGCCGTGACGTGCGCGTCTCCGGGGGCGCGGTCGCCCTGGCGGACGCCGAGACGCCGCTGGCCGCGTACTCCCGGCAGGGCCGGCGGCTCGATCTCGACGCGGGCGGACACCTGGCGGCCCCGGACGGGACCGAGGTGCGGCTCGTCACCGCCGTCCCCACCGCGTTCGACTACCTGGACCCGCACGCCGTGGGCCTGTTGATGGACACGGTCCACCACGAGTACGACCGCCGGGTACCGGAGTACCTCGGCAGTGTCATCGCGGGCAGCTTCCAGGACGAACTGCCCGGCACCAACGCCTGGAGCCACCGTTTCGCCGACGAGTTCCGCGCCCGGCGCGGCTACGACCTGCTCGACCACCTGCCGGCCCTGTTCGGCACGGAGTCCGGGGTGCCGGAGAGGAAGGTCCGCGCCGACTACTACGCGGTCCGCGCGCAGCTGACCGAGGAGGCCCTGTTCCGGCCGCTCGCGGCCTGGCACCGCGAGCGCGGTCTGCTGCTGGGCAGCGACCAGAGTCATCCCGCCCGCGCGGGCTACCCGGCCCAGTCCACGCAGATCTACACCGACTACTTCCGCACCCACCGCTGGTACGGCGCCGCGGGCAGCGACCACCACGGCGACGCCAAGGTGCACTCCTCCATGGCCCACCTCTACGGCCACGAGCGCGTGTGGATCGAGGCGTTCCACTCCTCCGGCTGGGGCGGCACGCTGGAGGACACCTACGACTGGCTGCTGCCGTTCCTGCGCAGCGGCGCCAACCTGTACAACCCGCACGCCAGTTACTTCGGCACAGCGGGCGGCTGGTTCGAGTGGGCGCCGCCGTCCACCGACTGGCGCCAGCCCTACTGGAAGCAGTACCCGGTGTTCTCCCGGGCCGTGGCCCGGATCTGCTCGATCATGTCGTGGGGCGGCTACGCGGCCGACGTGGCGGTGCTGCACCCCACCGCCACCATGCAGGCCCTCGTCCCCCTCGACGCACCCGTCCGGCACTTCGGCGACGGGCTGCTGGGCGACGACCACGCCGACGCCGACGAGACCCAGCGCCACTATCTGGACCTGTGCGGCTCGAACAACTGGCTGGGGCCGCATGCCGGTGCCCTGGACCGGCACGGGATCTCCTTCGACGTCGTCGACGACGACTCGGTCCAGCGCGCCGAGGTCGCCGACGGGGCGCTGCGGGTCGGGGGCATGGCGTACAGGGCGGTGCTGCTGCCCTCGGCGAGTGTGCTGGAGGAGGGGACGGCACGGCGGCTGTCCGAACTGCTCGACGCGGGAGGGCGGGTGGTGGTCGTGGGCCGCCCGCCCGGGACGGCCGCGGGCCGCGCCGGTGACGATGCCGTCGTGGCATCCCTGTCGGCGCACCCCCGGCTCGAGCGGGCCGGCGGTCCCGAGGCCGGCGCCGAGGCGGTGGCCGACGCGGCCGGGTACGCGACGGGTGACGTACCGCTGCTCGTCCGGCGGCAGGGGAACGAGGCGGTGGCCCTGGTGACGGCTGCTTTCCCCGAGATCGGCGCGCATCCACTGCGCCCGCCCGGGACCGAGCCCCAGCCCGAGCCCCGGCCCGACCGAACCTCGTCCGTCACCGTCCGGGCGTGCGTCGCGGAGGCCGAGGTCTGGAACCCGGCGACCGGCTCCCGCGCCCCCGCCCGTGTCACGGTCTCCGAGGACGGTGCCCTGTCGGCCATCGAGGTGCCGCTGGACGGCGCCCCCGCGGCCCTGGTCGTCTGGCGGGAAGGCCGCCCGGCGCCAGCCCCCTCCGCGAGGGGGACGGCGGTCCGGACGGTCGACCTCTCGGCGGGCTGGAACGGCCGGTTGGTGCCCACGATGGACAACACCTGGGGCGATCTGGCACTGCCCCCGGGGGCGTCCGTGGAGGAGCCGCAGATCTGGACCATGGAGTGGACCGAGGGTGCGGCCTGGGAGCGGACCCGGGTCACCTACGGCAACCGGGTCCGGGTCCTGCCCCCGGTGGCGCCCGGCCGGGTTCCCGAACCGCTCGGCGCCGCCGACGCGGAGCGGGTCCTGGCCGGTGAACTGCCGCTCGTCCCGCCGGACTCGGGCTGGGAGACCGGGGTGTACTCGTCGAGCCGTGGCCTCCCGGACCAGGGCGGGCTGCTGGGCACCAAGGGGCTGGTGAGCGAGGAGTTCGTTCGGGTCCCCGTGCCGGTCGGGGGAACGGCCGCCCGGGTCCGGGCGATCGTGGAGACCGGCCACCGGGGGCCCGCCGAGCTGCACGTCGGCGCGGAGGCGGTCAAGCGGGTGTGGTGGAACGGGGAGCCCTTGGGCCCCTTCGACGGCGGCTACCTGGCCTCCGCCCCGGTCACCGTGGCCCGGGAGCGCAATGTGCTGGAGTACGAGCTGTCGGACGCCCAGGACCGGCCCTCGACGATCTCGGCAGCCACCGGCACACCGCTCGGCAGCTTCTTCTGCCTCTCCGAGCCGGGCGGGCTCGGCTTCCGGCCTCGGTTCATGCGCCCGCCCGACGGGGTCCGGCCCGACGGCCGGGTCGCCTATCGCGCGCGGTTCCGGGCCCCGGCCGGACAGGCGCGGGCGGTGCTCGTCGTGGGGGCCGCCTCGGCGGTGACCGTGCTGCTCGACGGGGAGGTGGTGGCGCGGCAGGAGGAGGTGGAGTACTACGCGGCGGACTGGGGCGCCGTGCCGATGTTCTTCCGCCATGAGCCGGAACTCGGGGCGGGTGAGCACACACTGGAGGTCGTGGCGGACACCGCCGACGTCCGGGACGCCGTGTTCGTCGACCTGATGGCGTCTTCGGGGGCCGGGGTGACGTCCCTGGTCAGTGGGGCCGGCTGGGAGGCCGGGACGGGCGCGTGGCGGGGCCGGACCGTCGAGGACACGCGCAGGCGGGGCGAGTTGCAGCACTGTCACGCCGCCGTGCGGCCGCACCCGCTGCCGGACACCGCATGGCTCAACGGGCGCCCGCTGCTCGGCGGTACCGTACGGCCGTCTCGGTCCACCGACGGCGTCCGGGCGTCGCCGCAGCGCTTCCGGTTCACCGTGCCGGCGGGAACGGTGTCGCTGGAGCTGCCGTTGGCGCTGCCCGCGCGCGTGCGGGTCGGGAAGGGAGCCGAACTCCCCCTGACCGGCGACCGGCTGACGCTCCGTGAGCCGCTCCCGGCACCGGCCCGTGTCGAGGTGGTCACCGAGCCCACGGCGATACTGCGGGGTGGCTCCGCCTGGCACGGGCCGGTTCGGGTGCAAACCGTGCCGGCGCCGCTGGCACTGGGTGACTGGCGCGAGCAGGGGCTGGGCGGCTGGAGCGGGGGCGTGACGTACGCGCGGGCGGTGGAGGTGCCGCACGGGCCCGATCCCGTGCTGGATCTCGGGCGGGTGCGGGGCAGTGTGGAGGTGTCGGTCGACGGGGAGCTCGCCGGCGAGGCGTTCTGCGCGCCGTACCGCTTCCCCCTGCGCGCTGCCGCGGGGCGGACCGTCCGGGTGGAGGTGACGGTCCGGGGCACGCTGGCCCCGTACCTGCGGGAGGCCACGCCGACCGACTGGGCTTTCCCGTGCCAGCTGCCGTCGGGGCTGTGGGGGCCGGTGACGCTGCGGATCCCGGCCGGGGGTCAGTCGTCGTAGGGCGGCCGGGTGGAGTCGCGCAGGACGAGGCCGGGGGCGAAGACGCGGGTCTCGTGGAGGTGGTCGGCGCGGGCCTCGATCTCGTCGAGCAGCATCTCCACGGCCGCCCGGCCGAGGTCCTCGACCGGCTGCCGGACCGTGGTCAGGGTCGTCGCCCCGAAGGCCGCGACGTCGAGGTCGCCGTAGCCGACGACCTGGACGTCCTCGGGGACGCGCACGCCCCGCTCGGTCAGACCCCGGCACAGGCCGGCGGCGAGGAAGTCGTTGGTGCAGAACACCCCGTCGGGCAGATCCTTCAGCCCGCGGGCGATCTCCGTGCCGTACGCGACGGTCATCCGCTCGGCGACGACCTGGTCGAGCCGCGCCCCGCGGCGGCTGCGCACGGCCTGCCGGGCGCCCTGGTAGCGGTCGGCGCACTGGCGTATGCCGCGCTCCCCGTTGACGACCAGGATGTCGCGGGCCCCGCTGTCGAGGAGGTGCTGTACGGCGATGCGGCCGCCGGCGATGTCGTCCACGGAGGCCGAGCAGCCCTCCCGGTCGGGCATCGCGCGGTCGGCCAGGACGAGCGGGATGCCCCGTTCGCGCAGCCGGGCCAGCCGGCTCGGGTCGGCGCTGAGCGGTACGACGACGACTCCGACGGCCCGCTGCCCGACGAGCATGCTGAAGTAGCCCTGCTCCCGCTCGGGGGCGTCGCCGCTGTGGCAGAGGACGAGGGCGTAGCCGTGGTCGTAGGCCGCGTCGGCGGCGCCCCGTGCGATGCGCGCGTAGAAGGAGTTGGTGATGTCGGGCAGTACCAGCCCGATCGCGGAGGAGTGTCCCGTGCGCAGGCCCGCGGCACCCGGGTGGGGGACGTAGTCGAGCGCGGCGACGGCGACGCGGACCCGCTCGGCGGTCCGGGCGTTGACCCGCTCGGGCCGGTTGAGCACGTTCGACACCGTCGACACCGAGACACCGGCGGCCGCGGCGACGTCCTGGATGCGGGCGGGGCGTGCCGGAACGGCGTCCACCCCCTCGCTGTTGCGGCCGCGCGACCAGGCACGACGATGGCCTTCATGAGCGGCACGAGTATAACGTGACCGGGCGTGGAACGTTTTTTCCGCCCGGTCCCCGTCGGCCGCCGGTCAGGCGGCGGGTGCACCGGTGAGGACCTCCACGCGGCCTGTGTCGAGCGAGTAGTAGGCGCTGACGACTGCCAGTTCACCCCTCTTCACGAGTGGCGCGAGGTCCTTGTCGGTCCGCAGGCCGGCGGCGGTCTGCTTGGTGTGGATCCGGACCATCGCGTCGACCGGGTCCGCGTGCTGCTGCCTGACGGTCTCCCGGTAGGCCCGCCGCAGGGCTTCGGCGATCGGCTGGAGGTTGCCGGGCAGCGGCTTGTCGTCCTTCAGGGCCCCGTAGGCCGCCTTGACGGCTCCGCATCGCTGGTGGCCGAGGACCACGACGAGCGGGGTGCCGGACGTCATCGGGCCGTACTCCACGGAACCGACGACGACGGGTCCGACGGCCTGCCCGCCGGTGCGCATCACGAACAGGTCGCCGAGGCCCGCGTCGAAGACGAGCTCCGGCGGCACGCGGGAGTCGATGCGGGAGAGGATCACGCCGTACGGGTCCTGCGCCTCGGCGACGAACTTGCGCCTCTTCGGATCGCGGTCGGGGTGCTGGAGCTTGCCGTCCACCCAGCGCTTGTTGCCGTCCATCAGCCGTGCGAACGCCGACCAGGGCGAGTCCGGTCGCGAGCCCGCCGCGGGAGAGGGTCAGGGCGTGCCCGCCACGGCCCTGCCCGTGCCGGCGGTGTCCTTCGACGAGCAGGCCGTGAGCAGCGCCGCGCCAGCATCCAGCCCACCCGTGAGTACGGCCCTGCGCTGCGGTGCTGGTGCGGTACCCATGTGGCGGTCCCCTTTCGGTGGCCGTTCTCCCTGGTGGGAGGCGGTGATGGCACTCTCGCGGGACGCCGGTCAGGGCCCGTACAGCACGCGTGCAGCGCAGGAGAAGGACTGATCCAAAACGCGGGTCCGCTCAGGACCGCACCGTGCCGGTCGCCGCACGGCTCGGCGCCGTCGCCGAGCCGCTCCGCCGGCCGAAGACGGGCTCGATGACTAAGAAGGCCACGGCGGCCAGGAGATACCCCGGCGAGTAGCCGCTCTGGAGGAGGCCCGACCAGAATCCGCGCCGTTCGGCGGGAGCAGTGCGCCGACCGGCCGCATCACCGGGGTCGCGGTGGTGCGGGCACAGCACGGCCCAGTTCTGGACCAAGGGCCCCGGTGGCCGGTCAACGGCGTTCGGGGGGCCGCTTTCCCGGCGCCGCGACGCCGCCGGAGGCCGCCGCGTCGATCAGGCGGCGGAAGGTGGAGCACTCCAGGTGGCTCGGCGCGGGGCAGGCGGCGGCGTGCCGCAGGGAGTCCCGCAGGACGGCCAGTTCACGGATCGTGCGGTCCAGTTCGTCCGCCTTGGCGGACAGCATGTCCCGGTCGATGCACGGCCGCCCGTCCGGCGCGAACATCTGCGCGATCTCGTCGAGCGAGAACCCGGCCGTCCGCCCCAGCGCGATCAGCGCCAGCCGCTCCAGCACCCCGGGGTCGTACTGGCGGCGCAGGCCGCGCCGGCCTGCCGAGGAGATCAGTCCCTTCTCCTCGTAGAACCGCAGGGTCGAGGCGGGCACTCCTGCGCGGTGCGCCACTTCTGCTATGTCCAGTTCTGTCATTGTCTTGACCTCAAGTCGACTTGAAGTAGAACGCTGTCATCCCGCCCCGACGAAGACAAGCAGAGGGAGTACGACGATGGATGCCTCACGCAGGTCCTACGACGAGCAGGCCGCCCGCTGGAACGGGCCCGCCGGCCATGCCTGGGTGGATCTCCAGGGGGTGCTGAACCAGATGTTCGGGCCGATCGAGGAGTTGCTCGTCGACGCCGTGTCCGCCGAACACGCGGCCAGTGTGCTGGACGTCGGCTGCGGCACGGGCAGCATCACCCGGGCCGTCGCCCGCAGGGTCGGGCACTGTGTGGGTGTCGACATCTCCGGACCGATGATCGAGGAGGCGCGGGCGCGGGCCGAGCGGGAGGACGTACCGGCGTCCTTCGTCCAGGCCGACGCGCAGGAGTACGCGTTCGAACCCGCGGCCTTCGACGCTGTCATCTCGCGCTTCGGTGTCATGTTCTTCAGCGACCCCGTGCGCGCCTTCGCCAATCTGCGGAGCACGGTGAAGGACGGGGCCGGGCTGCGGTGCGTGGTCTGGCGGGGGCCCGAGGAGAACCCGTTCATGACGACCGCTGAACGCGCCGCGGCCCCCTTCCTGCCGGAGCTTCCCGCCCGCCGGCCGGACCAGCCGGGCCAGTTCGCCTTCGCGGACCCTGGGCGGGTCCACCACATCCTGGCGGAGAGCGGCTGGGCCGGGGTCGGCATCGAGCCGGTCGACGTGGTCTGCACCCTGCCCGAGAAGGAACTCGTCACCTATTTCACCCGGCTCGGTCCGCTCGGGACGGTCCTGCCCGACGCCGACGAGCGGACCCGGGCAGAGATCGTCGAGGTGGTCCGGCCCGCCTTCGACCCGTTCGTGCAGGGCACGGAAGTCCGTTACACCGCGGCCTGCTGGATGGTCTCGGCGCGGGCCGCCACCGCGAAACTTTCGTGAGGTCCGGCCCTCTTTTCCGATCGCGGGCGACCGGCGCATAGTGAGATCACGATGACGCAGAAGAGAGCCCTGGTGGTCCGAGGCGGCTGGGAAGGACATCAGCCGGTCGAGGCCACGGAACTGTTCCTGCCCTTCCTCCGGGACAACGGATACACGGTCCGGGTCGAGGAGTCGACCGAGATCTACGCGGACGCCACCGAGATGGCCGGCACCGACCTGGTCGTGCAGTGCGTGACGATGTCGGAGATCACGCGCGACCAGCTGGCGGGGCTGAGCTCCGCGGTCGAGGCCGGTACCGGCTTCACCGGCTGGCACGGCGGCATCGCCGACTCGTTCCGCGCCTCGTCGGACTATCTGCACCTGGTGGGCGGCCAGTTCGCCACACACCCCGGCAAGGAGCCGTGCGAGCGCCGGGGTGCGGCGGACGACAACTTCCTGCCCCACACCATCAGTCCCACCGATGCCGGCCGCGAGCACCCGATCACGGCCGGCATCGAGGAGTTCGCGCTGGACACCGAGCAGTACTGGGTGCTCCACGACGACCTCATCGATGTCCTGGCCACCACCACGCATCCCGTCCGGCCGTGGCAGCCCTGGCACCGGCCGGTCATCTCCCCGGCGGTCTGGACCCGCCGGTGGGGTGCCGGGCGGATCGTGGTGACGACGCCGGGGCACAGCGTCGACGTGCTGGAGCACCCCCATGTCCGCACGATCATCGAGAGGGGCATGCTGTGGGCGACGCGCACCGCGTCGGAGTCGTAGGACTCGGCGTCATCTCCCGCGCGTACCTGGACACACTCGTGGGCCGTCCCGGCGTACGCGTCACCGCGGTCGCCGACCTCGACGCCTCCCGGTCGGCGGCGGCCGCCGCCGAACTGCCCGGCGCCCGGGCGCTGACCGTCGAGGAGCTGCTGAGCAGCCCGGACGTGGACACGGTCCTGAACCTGACCACACCGGCCGCCCACGCGGAGATAGCCCTCGGGGCGATCCGGCACGGCAAGAACGTGTACGGGGAGAAGCCCCTGGCCGCGGAGCTGGAGGACGCCCGGGCCGTCCTGGAGGCCGCCGCGAAGGCGGGCACCGGTGTCGGCTGCGCCCCGGACACCGTGCTGGGCACGGGAGTTCAGACCGCGCGTGCCGCGGTGGAGGCCGGGAAGATCGGACGCCCCCAGTTCGCCTCGGCCGTGATGGTCACCCCGGGACACGAACGCTGGCACCCCCACCCCGACTTCTACTACACGGCCGGCGGCGGCCCGCTGCTGGACATGGGGCCGTACTACCTCACGTCCCTGGTCCACCTGCTGGGACCGGTGCGTGCCGTGACGGGGGCCGCCGGGCGGCTGCGCGCCGAGCGCGTCATCGGATCCGGCCCACGCGCCGGCGAGCGCATACCGGTCGAGGTGGACAGCCATGTCTCCGGAGTGCTGGAGCACGTGAACGGGACGCTGACGACGCTCACGACGAGCTTCGACGGCGTGGCCACCACGGCCGCGCCCATCGAGGTGCACGGCGACAGCGGCACCCTCTCCGTCCCCGACCCCAACCGCTTCGACGGGGAGGTGCGCCTCCACGCCCTCGGCGACACGCGCTGGCGCGCCTTGCCGGCGTCGGCGGGCTACGCGGACGGCGCACGCGGTGTCGGCCTGCTCGACTTCGTCACCGCCGGCGGGGTGCGGGCACCGCGCGCGAACGGCGAACTGGCCCTGCACGTCCTGGAGACGATGACGGCTCTGCTGCGTTCGGCGGCCGAGGGGCGGCGCATCGAGCTGATGACATCGGCGCGGGTGCCCGAGCCCGTCCCGTTGACCGCTGCCGCGCAGTGGCAGGGCCGGACCGGCTGAGGTCAGTCCACGGGCCAGGTGTGCGCGGGCGCGTTCATGTGCATGTAGTCCATGTACGTCCTGGTCATCTGCCGCAGCGCCTCCCGCCGGTCGGAGATGCCGGCCTTCTCCAGGTGGTGCACCGTCTCCGCCTGCCACAGGGCGCCGTTGCGACCGCTGACGCAGCGCTGCTCGATGATGCCCAGCAGGGGCTCGCGCCACGCGGCGTCCATGCCGGTCAGCTCCAGGCCCTTGTGTGCCAGGGGCAGCAGCCGCCGCAACACCAGTTCCGTGACCGGCACTTCGCCCACGCCGGGCCAGTACAGGCGGGCGTCGATGCCGTCGCGGGCCGCGGTGTGCAGGTTCTCCTCGGCGACCGAGAAGGACATCCGCGTCCACACCGGCCGGTCCTCGTCGACCAGGGCGCGGGTCAGTCCGTAGTAGAAGGCGCCGTTGGCGATGATGTCGGCCACGGTGGGACCGGCGGGGAGCACGCGGTTCTCGATGCGCAGATGCGGGCCGCTGTCGGTGACCGCGTAGATGGGGCGGTTCCAGCGGTAGATCGTGCCGTTGTGCAGGGTCAGCTCGCCGAGCTGGGGAACACCGCCGCTGTCCAGCTCCTTCTGCGGGTCCTCGTCCTCGCACAGCGGCAGCAGAGCCGGGAAGTAGCGCACGTTCTCCTCGAAGAGGTCGAAGACGCTGGTGATCCAGCGCTCCCCGAACCACACCCGGGGCCGTACGCCCTGGGCCTTGATCTCCTCGGGGCGGGTGTCGGTGGCCTGCTCGAACAGGGGGATGCGGGTCTCGCGCCACAGCTCCTTGCCGAACAGGAAGGGCGAGTTCGCCGCGAGGGCGATCTGCACGCCCGCGATGGCCTGGGCCGCGTTCCAGTAGTGCGGGAACTCCTTCGGGTCGACCTGGAGATGGAACTGGGTACTGGTGCAGGCGGCCTCGGGAGTGATGGTGTCGGCGTACGTCGACAGGCGCTCCACGCCGTCGACCCTGATCCTCAGGTCTTCTCCCCGGGCCGCGAAGATCTGCTCGTTGAGCAACCGGTAGCGCGGGTCGCCGGAGAGCGCGGCGCCGCTGACGTCCGGCTCGCCCAGGGTCGGCAGGATGCCCACCATGATCAGGTGCGCGCCCACCGCGGCGGCGCGGTCCTCGGCGTGGTTGAGGGCGTCCCGGATCGCCTGCTCCCAGGAGCCGGGGCCACCGGCCGTCAGCTCCCGGGGCGGGATGTTGATCTCCAGGTTGAAGCGGCCCAGTTCGCTGGACCAGGCGGGGTCGGCGATCGCCCGGAGCACGTCGGTGTTGCGCATCGCGGGCAGCCCGGCGTCGTCCACCAGGTTGAGCTCGATCTCCAGGCCGACCTGGGGGCGCTCGCTCTCGAAGCCCGACTCGTGGAGCATCCGGGCGAGCACCTCGAGGTCGGTGTGCATCTTCTCCCGGTACCGACGGCGGTCCTCCCGGGTGAACACCAGGGCCGGCACGTCACGTCCCATGTGCCCTCCTGCGCTCCTGCGGCGGATGCGTCCGCTCCTCGGCGATGGGTCTCGTCCCAGAGTCGCACCTTGTCGTCGCCCCCGCACCCACCTAGCCTGAGTTTGTGCCGCAAATAAACAAACCCCGAACGCACAATGACGTGCCGGGCCACAGCAGCTCCCTGACCCGACTCCGGATCGCCCTCACCGTCTTCTTCGCCCTCGACGGCTTCGTCTTCGCCGGATGGGTCGTGCGCATCCCCGCCATCAAGGCGCAGACCGGCGCCTCCGCCAGTGCCCTCGGCCTCGCCCTCCTGGGCGTCTCCGCCGGGGCCGTCATCACCATGACCCTCACCGGACGCCTGTGCCGCCGCTACGGGAACCACCAGGTCACCGTCGTCTGCGCGGTGCTGCTCTCGCTCTCCGTCGCTCTGCCCCCGCTGACCCACTCTGCGCTCGCGCTGGGCCTCGTCCTGCTGCTCTTCGGGGCCGCGTACGGCGGGATCAACGTCGCCTTCAACAGCGCGGCCGTCGAGCTCGTGGCCGCGCTTCGGCGGCCGGTCATGCCGAGCTTCCACGCGGCCTTCAGCCTGGGCGGCATGGTCGGGGCGGGGCTGGGCGGGCTCGTCGCGGGGGTCCTCTCCCCCACCCGGCACCTGCTGCTGCTCACGCTCGTCGGCCTGCTCGTCACCGCCGCGGCGGGCCCCATCCTCCTGCGGCACGAGCCGCCGGCGCCCCCGGAGCAGGACCTTCCCACCGAGGGAGCCCCGCCCCGCCTGGACCGCCGCACCCGAGCGCTGGTGATCGTCTTCGGCCTGATCGCGGGGTGCACCGCGTACGGCGAGGGGGCGCTGGCCGACTGGGGAGCCCTGCACCTCGAACAGGACCTGCATGCCTCGGCGGGTGCCGCGGCCGTGGGCTACTCCTGCTTCGCGCTCGCCATGACGGTGGGGCGACTGACCGGCACGACGCTCCTGGAACGCCTGGGGCGGACCCGGACCGTCGTCGCCGGCGGCAGCACCGCGGCGGCCGGCATGCTGCTCGGCGCTCTCGCCCCCTCCCTCTGGGCGGCCCTCCTCGGCTACGCGGTCACGGGCATCGGCCTCGCGAACCTCTTCCCTGTGGCCGTGGAACGCGCGGGCGCCCTCGCCGGTCCCGGTGGTGTCGCCACGGCCTCCACTCTGGGCTACGGGGGCATGCTCCTCGGCCCGCCGGCCATCGGCTTCATGGCGGACTGGTTCTCCCTGCCGGCCGCACTGACGAGCGTGGCGGTCCTGGCGGCGGTGGCGGCGGTCGTAGGCGCCCTGGTGGGGGCGGCCGCGCGACGGACGGCCGCGGGCTGACACGAGGGGGCTGCCAGGAGGGATGCCGAGGTTCCTGGGTACCCGTGGCCCCGCCCGTTGTGATCACCGGGCCGTACGACGTGTACAAGGAGGCAGACCCGTGACCGAACAGCAGCACCCCGGAGAGCAGCACCCGACCCCGGAGTTTCCCTCCCAGGACCAGCCGCACCCGGGCTGGACCGGCCCGATGGACCCGCCCCCGGACCACGGTGAGGAGTCCTACCGGGGCAGCGACCGGCTGGCCGGCCGCAAGGCCGTGATCACGGGCGGGGACTCCGGGATCGGCCGCGCGGTCGCCCTGGCGTTCGCCCGTGAGGGAGCCGACGTCCTGTTCACCCATCTGGATGACGAGAAGGACGACGCCGCCGAGACGGCCCGGCTCGTCGAGGAGGCCGGCCGGCGTGCCGTGCCCGTCTCGTGCGACGTACGGGAGGAGGCGAACTGCCGGGCGCTGATCGACCGCGCCGTGCAGGAGTTCGGACGGATCGATGTCCTCGTGAACAACGCGGCGTACCAGATGTCACAGCCCGACGGCATCGAGGCGATCACCACCGAGCAGTTCGACCGGGTACTGCGCACGAACCTGTACGGGATGTTCTGGCTGTGCAAGATGGCCCTGCCGCACATCCCGGAGGGCGGCAGCATCATCAACTCCACGTCGGTGCAGGCGTACAAGCCCAGTCCGCATCTGCTGGACTACGCGACGACGAAGGGCGCGATCGTCACGTTCACGCAGGGGCTGGCGCAGATGCTGATCGAGAAGGGCATCCGCGTCAACGCGGTGGCGCCGGGCCCGGTGTGGACGCCGCTGATCCCGGCGACCCTCCCGGACACGCGGACGTTCGGCAAGCAGGCCCCCATCGGACGGCCCGCACAGCCCGCCGAAATGGCTCCGGCGTACGTCTTCCTCGCCTCGCAGGAGGCGTCGTACATCACCGCCGAGATCGTCAACGCGACGGGCGGGACGCCGCTGCCGTAGCCCCGGGGCCGGCCGCCGGAAATCCCCGGGCTCGAACAGCACTTCATGCGGCAGACTCGGCGCCATGGAGACCGCCGAGTTCGTTCAAGCACTGGAGACGGAAGGCCGGCTGCTGGCAGCGGCCGCCGAGGAGGCCGGGACGGAAGCAAAGGTGCCGACGTGCCCCGAGTGGCAGGTGCGCGATCTGTTGCGGCACACGGGCGCCGTGCACCGCTGGGCGGCCGCCTACGTCGCCGAGCAGACCACCGAACGCCGCCCGCTGGTCGAACCCACCGGCCTCGACGGCGCGGAGCTGATCGCCTGGTACCGCGACAGCCACCGGCACCTCGTGGGCACGCTGGCGGGCGCCTCGCCCGAGCTGGAGTGTTTCACCTTCCTGCCCGCGCCGTCCCCGCTGGCCTTCTGGGCCCGGCGGCAGGCGCACGAGACGGCCGTGCACCGGGTCGACGCGGAGTCCGCACGCGGCGGCGCCCCGACGGAGGTCACCCCCGAGTTCGCGACCGACGGCATCGACGAACTGCTGCGCGGCTTCCACGCTCGCCCCAGGAGCCGCGTACGGACCCCCGAGCCACGCGTCCTGCGGATCCGCACCGAGGACACCGGCGCGGTGTGGACGCTGCGGCTGTCGCCGGAGCCGCCCGTGACCACGCGGGACGAGTCCGGGGAGGCGGAGTGCGAACTGTCCGCTCCGGCCGGACAGTTGTACCTGGCGCTGTGGAACCGGGCGCCTCTGCCGAGCGCCACGGGCGACCAGGCACTCGCCACGCTGTGGCGGGAGGCGTCGGCGATCTGAGCAGCCGCCGACGGGCAGTCAGCCGTCGGTGAGCATTCTCGCCAGTACCGCGCGCTGCACGGGAAGCACCTCGCCGTGCAGCGCGCGCCCCTTCGCCGTGAGGCAGACCTTCACGCCACGCCGGTCCTCGGAGCACATGCCGCGCTCGACGAGGCCCTCCCTCTCCAGCCGGGCGATCAGCCGCGACAGCGCGCTCTGGCTCAGGTGGACCCGCTCGGAGATCTCCTGGACACGGTAGGACGGCGTGCCCTTGGGGGTCCGGCACCCGGCGAGGACGTCGAGCACCTCGAAGTCGCTGGCGCACAGCCCGTGGCCGTGCAGCGCACGGTCGAGTTCGCACTGGGTCCGCGCGTGCAGCGCCAGAATGTCCCGCCACCGTTCCACGAGCGCCTGCTCGGCCTGCTGAGCCATGCGCGGCACCGTAACAGAGAACCGAGATTGTTGCACCTGAATTAAATGTATTTGCATCTCATGCATGCGCATGTAGTGTCCCGGGCATGACCTCTCCGCTCATCTCCCCCACGTCCGAAGGGCGTTGGACGCCACGGCTGTGGGGCACCCTGCTCGTGCTCTGCGCCGCGATGTTCCTGGACGCCCTGGACGTGTCCATGGTCGGCGTCGCCCTGCCGTCCATCGGCGCCGATCTCGGCCTGTCGACCTCGGCGCTGCAATGGATCGTCAGCGGCTACATCCTGGGCTACGGCGGTCTGCTGCTCCTCGGCGGACGCGCCGCCGACCTGCTGGGCCGACGCCAGGTCTTCCTGGTGGCCCTGGGCGTCTTCGCGCTCGCCTCGCTGCTCGGCGGACTCGTCGACTCGGGGCCCCTGCTCATCGCCAGCCGCTTCATCAAGGGCCTGAGCGCGGCCTTCACGGCCCCCGCCGGCCTGTCGATCATCACCACGACGTTCCCCGAGGGCCCGCTGCGCAACCGCGCGCTCTCCATCTACACCACCTGCGCGGCCACCGGCTTCTCCATGGGCCTGGTGCTCTCGGGCCTGCTCACCGAGGCCAGTTGGCGCCTGACCATGCTGCTGCCCGCACCCATCGCCCTGATCGCGCTCGTCGCCGGCCTGAAGCTGCTGCCGCGCAGCGAACCGGAGAAGGACCACAACGGCTACGACGTCCCCGGCGCCGTCCTCGGCACCGCCTCGATGCTGCTGCTGGTCTTCACTGTCGTCCAGGCACCGGAGGTCGGCTGGGCGTCGGCCCGCACCCTCCTGTCCTTCCTCGCGGTGGCCGCGTTGCTGACCTCGTTCGTCCTGGTGGAGCGGCGCTCGGCGGGACCGTTGATCCGGCTCGGCGTGCTGCGCTCCGGCAGCCAGATCCGCGCCCAGCTCGGCGCGATGGCCTTCTTCGGCTCGTATGTCGGCTTCCAGTTCCTGGCGACGCTCTACATGCAGTCGCTGCTGGGCTGGTCGGCGCTGCACACGGCGCTCGCCTTCCTGCCCGCGGGCGCGCTGGTGGCGGTGTCTTCCACGAAGGTGGGAGCGATCGTCGACCGGTTCGGCACCCAGCGGCTGATCGCGGGGGGCTTCGCGCTCATGGTCCTCGGATACGCGCTGTTCCTGCGCGTCGACCTGGACCCGGTGTACGCCGCGGTGATCCTTCCAAGCATGCTGCTGATCGGCGCCGCCTGCGCCTTGGTCTTCCCGTCGCTCAACATCCAGGCCACCAACGGCGTCGACGACCACGAGCAGGGCATGGTCTCCGGTCTGCTCAACACCTCCGTCCAGGTCGGCGGCGCGATCTTCCTGGCCGTCGTCACGGCCGTGGTGACCGCCGGCGCGCCCTCGGACCCCACTCCGCAGGCCGTCCTGGACAGCTACCGGCCCGGCTTCTTGGTCGCCACGGGCATCGCCGTCGCCGGCCTCCTGATCACCCTCACCGGCCTGCGGCCCCGCCGCAGGAGTAAGTCCGCAGAACCGTCCGTCGTCGTCGCCAGGTCCATCCCCGAGGAGGCGGAGCGCGTCACCGTAGGCGACTAGGAAGCGTTTCCAGACATGATCAAGGCCCTGCGCGACCCGAGGAGGGAGCGCAGGGCCGAGGCGAGAGGCGCAATCAATCGAAAGAGTGTGCGTTTCATGCCTTTTCCGGACTTCAAATGAGTTCTACCCTCGTGTACAGATGGCGGGCGGAGGGCCGGCCAGTCGACCACCGCCGCCTGTAACGAGCGGAGGCGGAGATGAAAGCGTCGATACGGCGGTCCGCGATCTTCGCAAGCGCGGCCGCCCTCGTGATAGCCGTCTGCGGAACGACGGGCACTGCCCAGGCCGAGCCGGGCGACGGTGAGCTCCAGTTCGGCTACGTCCTGCCGGAGACGGGACAGCTGGCCTACCTCGGCCCACCCCAGATCGAGTCGCTGAAGTTCGCGATACAGAAGATCAACGACGCCGGCGGAGTCCTGGGCAAGTCCGTGCCCAAGGTGGTCTCCAGTGACGAGGCGGGCCAGGAGGCCGTCGCCGCACAGTCGGCGGACCGGGTCCTCGCGGCAGGCGTGGACGCGGTCGTAGGCGCCGCGGCTTCCGGCATGTCGCTGGCGTTCATCGACCGGGTGACCGGAGCGGGCGTCGTGCAGTGTTCGGGG
Organism: Streptomyces luteogriseus; assembly: GCF_014205055.1. NCBI lineage: Bacteria > Bacillati > Actinomycetota > Actinomycetes > Kitasatosporales > Streptomycetaceae > Streptomyces > Streptomyces luteogriseus. The sequence continues at coordinate 7,766,364 of NZ_JACHMS010000001.1, read as the reverse complement.
TCGAACACCGCTCCCACCTTCACCGACTACGAGGACGACGGCTACTACTTCCGCACCGTCCCGAGTGACGTGTTGCAGGGGCCCATCCTGGCGGATGTCGTCCGCGACGACGGACACGACCGGGTGGCCCTGGTCGCACGGGCGGATGACTACGGGCGCGGCCTGATGGAGGCCACCCGCAAGTCGCTGGAGGAACGTGGCGCGACGGTGACGCTCGCCGAGACCTACGACCCGAAGGCGACCAACTTCGACCAGGTCGCCCAGCAGATCGAGAACTCCAGGCCGGACGCCGCCGTGGTGATCGCCTTCGAGGAAGGCACCCAGATCCTGCAGGGCATGATCGAGTCCGGACTCGGACCCGACCGGATCGGCGTCTACGGCGCCGACGGACTGCGCAGTGAGGAACTGCCCTCGCTGGTCGCCCCGGGCCAGCCGGAGCGGCTCTCCGGGATGAAGGGGACCGCGCCGGCCTCGGCGGAGAACGAGCAGTACGTGAAGGAGCTGAAGGAGTTCGCGCCGAAGCTGAAGGAGCTGCAGTTCGCACCGCAGGTCTTCGACTGCGTGACGACGATCGCGCTCGCCGCCGAGAAGGCGGATTCCGACGATCCGGGCGCGTACGTGAAGGAGATGAACGGGATCACCAAGGACGGCGAGAAGTGCAACTCGTTCGCCGCCTGCAAGGAGCTCCTCGCCGACGGCAGGGACATCGACTACGACGGCGTGAGCGGTCCGCTCGACTTCACTGACAAGGGCGAACCCGGCCAGGCGACGATCGAGGTGTACGGCTACGACGACGAGGGGAAGTTGCAGACCCTGCGTACCGAGACCAGCAAGGCCGAGGAGTGAACCGGGAGAATCCAACAGCGGGAGTCAACGGACGCGGGCGAGCGTGCCGAGGTAGAGCTCGATCACCTTCTCGTCGTGCAGCAGGGCCGTACCCGTGCCGGTGTACGCGTTGCGGCCCTGGTCGAGGACGTAGCCGCGGTCGCAGAGCTGAAGGCACCTGCGGGCGTTCTGCTCGACCATGAGCACGGCGACGCCCGCGCTGTTGATCATTCTGCACCGGTCGAAGACGTGGTCCTGGTGGAGCGGTGACAGGCCGGCCGACGGCTCGTCGAGCAGCAGCAGCTGCGGCTCCATCATCAGCGCGCGGGCCATCGCGAGCATCTGGCGTTCGCCGCCGGACATCGCGTCGGCCTTCTGCCTGCGGCGGTCGGCCAGCACGGGGAAGAGCTCCTCGACCGCCGCGACCCGCCGCGCGTGGTCCTTGGGCCGCAGATAGACCCCCATCCGCAGGTTCTCCTCGACGGTCAGCGTGGGGAACACGTTCTGAAGCTGCGGTACGTAGCCAACGCCCCGCCGCACCAGGTCGTGCGCGGGCCGGCCGGTCACGTCCTCGCCGCGCAGCCGCACGGTCCCGCCGCGCACCCGCAGCAGCCCGAAGACGGCTTTGACCAGCGTGGACTTGCCGGCGCCGTTGGGCCCGATCACGCCGACCACCTCGCCCGGCCGCACCTCGACGCTACATCCGCGCAGCACGTCGACACCGGGGACGTAACCGGCGACGATGTCGTCGGCCGCCAGCACCGGTGCCTGGTCCTCAGGGGACATGACTACTCCTCCTCGCCCTTCTCGTCGGTCGCCTCCGGCTCGTCGTGCCGCTTGCCCAGGTAGGCGTCCACGACGGCGGCGTTCCGGCCGATCGTGTGCGGTGGGCCCTCGGCCACCAGGCGGCCGTCGGCCATGACGGCCACCCAGTCGCTGATGCCCATCACCACGTCCATGTCGTGCTCGACGAAGCACACGGTCAGCCCCTCGTCCCGCAACCGCGTGATGTGCCCGAGCAGCGACTGGGTCAGTGCGGGGTTCACCCCGGCCATCGGCTCGTCGAGCAGGAGCATGACCGGCCGGGTCATCAGCGCGCGGGCCAGTTCCAGCAGTTTGCGCTGGCCGCCGGAGAGCGTGCCGGCATGGTCGTCGCGCAGGGGCCCGAGCCGGAACCGGTCCAGCAGTTCGTCGGCCCGGCGCTCGAACTCCCGCTCCTGCCCGCGCCACAGCGGCCGCAGCAGCGCGGGCAGCGCCCGCTCGCCGCGCTGCCCGGGCGCGGCGAGCAGCAGGTTCTCCAGCACCGTGAGCCGAGCGAGCGCCCTGGAGAGCTGGAACGTACGGACCATTCCGCGACGCGCCACCCGGTGCGCCGGGGCGCCGGTGAGCGGCTGTCCGTCGAACGACCAACGGCCGCCGTCGGCCCGGTCGAACCCGCTCACCACGTTGAACAACGTGGTCTTGCCGGCGCCGTTGGGCCCGATGAGCGCCGTGATGGCCCCGCGCTGCACCTCCAGGTGCTCGACCCGCACGGCGACGAGGCCGCCGAAGGTGCGGGTCACCTCGTCCAGGACCAGCAGGGGATCGGGCTTGCGCACCCCCGGCTCGGGATCGATCGCGGAAAGCCGGCCCGGGTGGGACGCGGCAGGGTCAGCGGCCACTGAGCAGCATCTCCTTCCGGCTGCCGAGGATGCCCTGCGGCCGGAACGCGACCAGCAGGATCAGGGCGACCCCGACCAGGGCGAAGCGCACCGCGCCGACCTCCGACGTGCTGATGAGGTCCGGCGAGACGAACTCGGCGTCGATGGCCTGGCGGAGCGCGCTGTCGATGAAGCTGAGGACGAACCAGAACAGGACCGAACCAACGACCGGTCCGAGGATCCGCCCGGCACCTCCGAGCACCAGCAGCGTGTACAGGAAGAACGTGACGGCCGGGTCGTAGTTGTCCGGGTTCACGGACTGCACCTGGATCGCCTGCATCATGCCCGCGACCGCTCCGATGACGCCGCCGAGCACGAGGCTCTGCATCTTGTACGCGTAGACGTTCTTGCCGAGGCTGCGCGCGGCGACCTCGTCATCACGGATCGACCGGATGACACGGCCCCAGGGGCTGTGGATCAGCAGGGCGAGCAGGCTTCCGGCCACGACCACCAGCGCCCATCCGACGATCATCACCCAGAGGTCGCGAGCGCCGAACCTCACGAGCCACACGCCGTAGGTGCCGGGCTCGATGGGGCTGAGCGCGTAGAAGTCGTTCGCGAACCGCTGCAGCCCGAACACCCCGCCGGTGACCGGCTCGGCCCAGCTGGAGCGGTAGAACAGCCGTAGCGTCTCCCCCGCCGCGATCGTGGTGATGGCGAGGTAGTCGGCGCGCAGCCGCAGGGTGGGCAGGCCGAGCAGCAGGGCCAGCACGATCGCGCAGGCGACTCCGCCCAGGACGCCGAGCCACATCGGGCCGTCGTACGTCGACACCGTGATGGCGAGCCCGTAGCCGCCGACCAGCATGAATCCGACCTGGCCGAAGTTCAGCAGCCCCGTGTAGCCGAAGTGCAGGTTCAGCCCCATCGCGGCGAGTGCGTACACGGCGGCGATGGGGCCGATCCCCGAGCGCAGGGCGTCCGAGAGGATGGCCGAGAAGTCCATGGCGCCACCCCCTCACCCGACGCGTTCGGCCCGGCCGAGGATGCCCTGCGGCCGGACGAGGAGGACGAGGATGAGGACGAGCAGCGCCCAGGCGTACTGGAGGTCGACCGGGAACCACAGGGTGGACATCTGGGCGACGACACCGATGACGAGGCTGCCGGCCATCGCACCGTAGGCGGAGCCGAGACCGCCCAGGATGATCCCCGCGAACATGAGCAGCAGGAGCTTGAAGCCCATGTCCCAGGTGACGATCTCCACCAGGCCGAAGAAGACCCCGCCGAGCGCGGCCAGCCCGCCGGCGAGCATCCAGACGAACAGCACCACCCGCTGCACGTCGATGCCCGACGCCTCCGCGAGGTCGCGGTTGGCGGAGACCGCCCGCACGGCCGTGCCGATCCGCGTCTTCTGCAGGAGCGCTGCGATGCCGAGCAGCACCAGGACGGAGAGCAGCGTGACGGTGAGGTCCCGTGGGGTGATGCCGGCCGGCCCGATGCCGATCGTGCTCTGGATGTCGTACTGGGCGTAGGAGGCGGGCCGTGTTCCGTACAGCACGAGGACGACGTGGCGCAGCAGCAGCGAGAGCCCGATGGTGACGATGAACATGTTGATCAGCCCGGTGCCCCGAGCCCGCAGCGGGCGCCAGATGCCGCGCTCGACCGCCCCGCCCAGCAGGGCACCGAAGACCACCGCGGCGAAGGCGGCGGGGATGAGGTGCCAGCCCGGACCGGCCGCGGAGGCGTTGAGGAAGAACGCGAAGGTGGCGCCGATCGTGACGAACTCACCGTGCGCGAAGTTGATCAGGTGGATGGTGCCGAAGATCAGCGAGAGCCCGACCGATGTGATCGCGATGATCACCCCGAACTGGATACCGTCGATCAGCGCCTGCAGAGCGCGCGCGGCGAACGTGGGGCCGCGCGGGACTTCCTCACCCTGGGCCCGCGCAAAGATCGCGGGCGCCGTCACGAGGACCAGGGCGAGGCCCGTCACGAGCATCCGCTGATAGCGCACGGCGGTTCCGGTACGTCACGAACGTCCCTTATGGGCTCAGTGTAGGCGCAGGTCGGGGCGGTGACACGGACAGTGAGCCCGGTGTGGGTGCCCACGGAACGGAGGACGCGGGATGGGTGACAGCGGGGACCTCACGAGTGCGTACAACGACGACAGTGTGCTCTTCCGGGTGCTGCGCCACCTCGGCTGGGACAGCCTGGTCGACATCGGCTACTTCACGCTGCCCACCCTGCCGCTCGTGGTCCTGACCGGGCCGGTGCCCTTTCAGCGCCGACTGGCTCGCCGGTCGCTGGCGTTGCTGGAGGCCCGGCCCGGACAGCTCGTCCTGGATGCCGGATGCGGTCGCGGTGACACCACGGCGCGGTTGGGCGCCGCGGGATGCCGGGCGCTGGGGGTGGACATCCAGCCCGCGCAGATCGACCAGGCACGTCGCCGCTTCGGCGACAGCGCGCGCTTCGCCGTCGCCGATGCCACGGCTCTGCCGCAGCGGGCCGCGGAGATCCCGCTGACGGAGGGTTCCTTCGACCGAGTGCACTGCCTGGAGGCCGCCTTCCACTTCGGCCACGAGGGCCGCAGGTCATTCCTGAGCGAAAGCTTCCGGCTGCTCCGCCCGGGAGGCCGCCTCGTCCTCGTGGATGTCACTTCCCGTGAGGATCAGCCGATCGGGTCCCTCGACCCGAACGGCCTCGTACGCGGGACCTGGCGCTTCGACGACATCGAACCGTACGGGCGGTACCCGCTGATGGCTTCCGCCGCCGGCTTCACCACGCGCCGGATCCTCGACTGGACCACCCCCGTACTCCACAGGGCAGCCCAACTCTGTGCCCTGTTCGCCGCCGCCGCGTCCACCCGGGCCGGCCGACAGGCCCTGTGCGTGCGGTGGCCCGGCCTCAGAACACTCGACGCACAGGACTGGGACGAGGTCATCACCGTCGTCCGAGCTCACCGGGCCATCGGGCGCGGCACTCGCTACACGGCGTACGTCCTCGACAAACCCGCCTCCCGAGGACGCGCGATGGGACGCTTGCCCGCCGGGCGCCCTCCTGTTTGACTCGCCGTATGACCAGTCACGGGGGACGGCGCAGTCAGGCCGAACGGGACGCGATCACCGTCGAGATCGGGTACGCGCTGTGCAGTGCCGCCTTCGCCGCGGCGGTGGTGTTCGGGGCCGTGGCCGGGCCCGCGCTGCTCTTCGACCTGCCGGACACGGCCGAGCGCCTGCTGCTGCGCGCCGGTGCGGTGCTCGCTCCGGTCCTCTTCGTCGCGCGGGTCGTCAGTGTCCTCGTCTGGTTCCGGACGGCGGATCAGCCCAGCCAGCCCGGCCGCACCAACCCCGACTCGTAGGCGAGCACGACCAGTTGGGCCCGGTCACGGGCGCCGAGCTTCACCATCGTGCGACTGACGTGGGTCTTCGCGGTGAGCGGGCTGACGACCAGGCGGCGGGCGATCTCCTCGTTGGACAGGCCGATCCCGACCAGCGCCATCACCTCCCGCTCCCGCTCGGTGAGCCGGGCCAGGGCGCCGGCCGCCGCCGGTTCCTTGGAGCGGGACGCGAACTCGGAGATCAGCCGCCGCGTCACGCCCGGCGACAGCAGGGCGTCGCCCGCGACCACCGCCCGGACGGCGCGCAGGAGTTCCTCCGGCTCGGTGTCCTTGACCAGGAAACCGGAGGCGCCGGAGCGGATCGCCTCGAAGACGTACTCGTCGAGCTCGAAGGTGGTGAGCATGACGACCCTGACGTCCTCCAGACCGGGGTCGCCGGTGACCTGCCGGGTCGCGGCCAGGCCGTCGAGGGCGGGCATGCGGATGTCCATCAGGACGACGTCCGGGCGCAGTTCGCGGATCCGCCGCACGGCCTCCTCGCCGTCGGCGGCCTCCCCTGCCACCTCGATGTCGGGCTGTGCGTCGAGCAGCGCCCGGAACCCCGCCCTGACCAGTGACTGGTCGTCGGCCAGCAGTACGCGGATCAACGGTCCTCCTGCGTCGGTCCGGGAGACGCCCCGGCGGATGCCGTCAGCGGCAGGACGGCGAGCACCCGGAACCCTCCGTCCGCGCGGGGGCCCGCCTCGATGGTGCCATCCAGGGCCGCGGCCCGCTCCCGCATCCCGGCGAGTCCGTTGCCACTGCCGCCCGCGTCGTCCCAGGTCGCGGGCCCGTCGTCGTCCACGCGCAGCCGCAGCGCGCCCGCCTCGCGCGCCAGGCGCACCCGCGCGTGCCGCGAACCCGAGTGCCGGACGACGTTGGTCAGTGCCTCCTGGACGATCCGGAAGGCGGCGAGGTCGGTGCCGGGGGCGAGGCTCGGCGGCTCCCCCTCGACGTCCACCGTGAGGCCCGCGCTCGCGGCCTGCTCCACCAGTTCGGGCAGCCGGTCGAGCCCCGGCGCGGGGGCGCGCGGCGCGTCGCCGGGGGTGCGCAGGGTGTCGAGCACCTGGCGCACCTCGCCGAGTGCCTCCTTGCTCTGGTCCTTGATCGTGGTGAGGGCCGTGCGGGCCTGCTCGGGGTCGGTGTCCAGGAGCGCGAGGCCGACCCCGGCCTGCACGTTGATGACGGAGATGCTGTGGGCGAGGACGTCGTGCAGCTCCCGCGCGATCCGCAGCCGCTCCTCGTCCGCCCGCCGCCGTGCGGCCTCGGCCCGTTCGGTCCGTTCCCGGGCCCACTGTTCGCGCCGGGCACGGAACAGCTCCGCCACCGCCGCGATCGCCACCACCCAGGTCGCGACCACGATCTCCTCGCCCCAGGAGGCGGCGGAGTCACCGGAGGGCGGCAGCCACCGGAAGAGCCAGTGCGCCACCAGGACGTGCCCGGCCCAGAGCATGCCCATCGCGGCCCACGCCGCCCTGCGGTGCCCGGCGACGATCGCGCTGAAGCAGGCCAGGGCGACGGTGAAGAGCACCGGGCCGTAGGGATACCCGGCGCCGAGATAGACCATCACGGCGGCCGCCGTGCCGAACACCACGGCCACCGGATACCGCTTCCGCCACAGCAGCAGCCCTCCGGCCACGAGCAGCAGCGCCCGCGCGAAGAGATCCAGCTCCGCCCGCTCGCCCTGCCCGTGGGCGGCGAAGTTCGTCCCGGCCAGCACGAACGCGGTCACGAGGACCGTGGACCGCCAGGGCCATCGCGGCTCCCGCCCCTCCCACCGGTCCCACCACGCGGGCCCGTGCCGCCACCACTGCGGCGAACCACCCCGCGCACGCTGCTCGTCCATACCGGCCACGCTAGACGCCACGCTCCCGCGGCCGCGTCACCCCGGCGTGGTGATCACGCGTACTCCCGGGGAAGTACGCGTGATCACCGGGCCGGTGGCCTACCGGGAGGTGGGAACCAGCCCGACCCCCCGGGCGAGTTGCCCCACCGCGTGCCGGAAGAACGTCTCCCGGTCCTCCACCACCCGGTTGAACTGGCCGAACAGCTCGAAGCCGACCAGCCCGTACAGCTGGGCCCAGGCCGCGACGAGTGCCGTCACGACCGCCGGGGGGAGGTCGGGGGCGAGGTCGGCGGCCATGCGTTCGGCCTCGGGGCGGAGCTCGTCCGCCAGCGGGGGCCGGGCGAGCTCCGGATCCTGGTGGGCGTCGCGGGCGATGCCGATGAGCAGCAGCCCGACACGGGCGGCGGCCGGGACGGTGGCGTCCGGGGCCGTGTAGCCGGGGACGGGCGTGCCGTAGATCAGCGCGTACTCGTGCGGATGGTCCAGCGCCCAGCTACGCACCGCCTCGCAGACCGTGAGCCAGCGCTCGAAGGGGCCGGCCGCCGCCTCGTGGGCCGCCTCGGCGCTCTCCCCCAGGGAGTCGTAGGCGTCGATGATGAGAGCGGTCAGCAGGTCGTCACGGCTGGGGAAGTAGCGGTACAACGCGGAGGAGACCATGCCCAGCTCTCGGGCCACGGCCCGCAGCGAGAGCCGGGCGGCGCCCTCCGCCGCGAGCTGTCTGCGGGCCTCGTCCTTGATGGCCGCGGTGATCTCGATCCTGGCCCGGGCGCGGGCGCCCTGTGCGGTGCTCATGCCGGGGAGTCTCCCACGAAAGCGGAGCAGTGCACACAAGCGAGAGCGGCAGACAAAAACGAGAGCGGTGCTCTTGCTCTTCCGTGCCGGCCTCATGCAGACTGACACCAGAGAGCGAGAGCGGTGCTCACAGAAGAGAACACCGCTTCGCCGCCACCCGAGGGGACCCCATGTCCACGCACGTCCAGAAGCCCGGCTGGTTCACCGTCAACGTCTTCAACCGCCTCGTGGCCTGGCTGACCCGCCGCGGCGTCAGCGTCTGGGGCTCCCGCGTCCTCGCCGTCCGCGGCCGCAAGAGCGGCCAGTGGCGCACCACCCCGGTCAACCTGCTGACCCTGGACGGCAGGCAGTACCTGGTCGCGCCCCGCGGCCATGTGCAGTGGACGCACAACATGCGCGCCGCGGGCGGCGGCGAACTGCACCTCGGCAAGCACGTGGACACCTTCACCGCGGCCGAGGTCGGCGACGACGACAAGACCCCGATCCTGCGCGCCTACCTCAAGCGCTGGAAGGCGGAGGTCGGGGTCTTCTTCAACGGGGTCGGCCCCGACTCCCCGGACGACCAGCTGCGCCGCATCGCCCCGGACCACCCCGTCTTCGAGATCACTCGGACGAGCTGACCTCCGCACCCGCGGCGGGACGGCGGTCCATCGCGGCCAGGGCACGCTGGGCGATCGGATACGTGCGAACGATCTCGCCCAGCGACGTCGAACCCTGTGTGATCTCCTTGAACGCCCTCCACGCGGGGCGAAGGCCCGTCAGCGCCGCGTGGAACAGGCCGGGACGGCGCTCGAACGCCGTGAGCAGCCGCTTGCCGACGCTCATCTCCACCCCGAGCCCGGCCTTGACCGCGAACGCGTAGTTGAGAGCCTGCCGGCGCGTGTCCACCGCGTCGTGCGCCTCGGCGATCCGCACCGCCCACTCCCCCGCCAGCCGGCCGGACCGCAGAGCGAAGGAGATGCCCTCGCGGGTCCACGGCTCCAGGAGCCCCGCCGCGTCACCGCACACCAGCACCCGCCCGCGGGAGAGCGGCGAGTCGTCGGCGCGGCAGCGGGTCAAGTGCCCCGAGGAGATGCTCGGTTCGAAGCCGGCGAGGCCCAGCCGGCCGATGAACTCCTCCAAGTACCGCTTGGTGGCGGCGCCTTCGCCACGGGCCGAGATCACCCCGACCGTCAGGGTGTCGCCCTTGGGGAAGACCCAGCCGTAACTGCCGGGCATGGGGCCCCAGTCGATGAGCACCCGCCCCTTCCAGTCCTCGGCGACGGTCTCCGGCACCGGGATCTCCGCCTCCAGGCCGAGGTCCACCTGGGCGAGCTTGACCCCGACGTGCGCCCCTATGCGGCTGGCGCTGCCGTCCGCGCCGACGACGGCCCGGGCGAGCACGACCTCGCCGCCCTGCAGGACCACGGCGACCGTACGCCGGTCCGGCACCGTCGAGCCGTGCTGTTCGACCCGCTGCACCGTAACCCCCGTGCGCAGCTCGGCGCCCGCCTTCTGCGCGTGCTCGACGAGCTGCTGGTCGAACTCGGGCCGGTTGATCAGCCCGAAGAGCATCTGCCTGGAGCGGCGCGTGCGCGTGAAGCGGCCGTTGTTCGAGAAGGTCACCGCGTACACCCGGTCCCTGAACGGCAGCTCGAAGCCGGGCGGCAGGGCGTCGCGTGAGGGACCGATGATGCCGCCGCCGCACGTCTTGTACCGCGGCAGCTCGGCCTTCTCCAGCAACAGCACGCGTCTGCCGGCCACTGCCGCCGCGTACGCGGCCGAAGCGCCCGCGGGTCCCGCGCCCACCACGACGACGTCCCACACCTGCCGCGCGTCGTCCGCCGAAGAGTTCTCGCTGCTCACGATGGTCTACTGCTCCCGATCAAGCCGCCTGCCGCTGTCTCCCGCATCCTACGGCGGCGGTCGCCGCAGGCCGCTGTGGGAGGATCGGCAGCGTGGGTGGCCCTTACACGGGGCCGCGCCCGCACCACACGATCACCGCGTACCGAGAGGTACGCATCCGTACAACGTCGCACCCACGAGGAGCGTGCCCATGTCGTCGAATCCGGTCGCCGAGACCGTCGCCTCGCTGATGCCCAGGGCGAAGGAGGAGCTCGCCGAACTGGTGGCCTTCCAGTCGGTGGCGGACTTCGACCAGTTCCCCCGGAGCGAGAGCGAGGGCGCCGCCCGCTGGGTCGCGGACGCGCTCGCCGCCGAGGGCTTCCAGGACGTGGCCCTGCTCGACACCCCCGACGGCACACAGTCGGTCTACGGCTTCCTGCCCGGCCCCGATGGCGCGAAGACCGTCCTGCTCTACGCCCACTACGACGTGCAGCCGCCGCTGGACGAGGCCGCCTGGACGACCCCGCCGTTCGAGCTGACCGAGCGGGACGGCCGCTGGTACGGGCGCGGGGCCGCCGACTGCAAGGGCGGCCTGATCATGCATCTGCTGGCGCTGCGCGCGCTGAAGGCGAACGGCGGCGTACCCGTCCATGTGAAGGTGATCGCCGAGGGCTCCGAGGAGATGGGCACGGGCGGTCTGGAGCGCTACGCCGAGGAGCACCCGGAGCTGCTGGCGGCGGACACGATCGTGATCGGCGACGCGGGCAACTTCCGGGTCGGCCTGCCGACCGTCACCTCCACCCTGCGCGGCATGACCATGGTGCGCGTCCAGGTCGACACCCTCGCGGGCAACCTCCACTCGGGCCAGTTCGGCGGTGCCGCTCCCGACGCGCTGGCCGCGCTGATCCGCGTGCTGGACTCGCTGCGCGCCGAGGACGGCTCGACGACCGTCGAGGGGCTCTCCGGCGACGCGGGCTGGGAAGGGCTCCAGTACGAGGAGGAGGAGTTCCGCCGGGACGCCAAGGTGCTGGACGGCGTCGAGCTGATCGGGTCCGGGACGGTCGCCGACCGCATCTGGGCGCGGCCGGCCGTCACGGTCATCGGCATCGACTGCCCGCCGGTGGTCGGTGCCACCCCGTCCGTGCAGGCGAGCGCCCGTGCGCTGATCAACCTGCGGGTGCCGCCGGGCGTGGACGCGGGCGCGGCGACCAAGCTGCTCCAGGCGCACCTGGAGGCGCACACGCCGTGGGGTGCCCGCGTGAGCACCGAGCAGATCGGCGAGGGCCAGCCGTTCCGCGCCGACACCACCAGCCCCGCGTACCAGGCCATGGCGTCCGCGATGGCGGTCGCCTACCCGGGGCAGGAGATGCAGTACGCGGGGCAGGGCGGTTCGATCCCGCTGTGCAACACGCTGGCCGCGCTCTATCCGCGTGCGGAGATCCTGCTCATCGGGCTGAGTGAGCCGGAGGCCCAGATCCACGCGGTGAACGAGAGCGTGTCCCCCGAGGAGCTGGAGCGGCTGTCGGTGGCGGAGGCGCTGTTCCTGCGCACCTACGCGGCGAGCTGACCGCTCTGCCCGCAGCAGAAGGCCCTCGTCCTCGGACGGGGGCCTTCCCTACGGTCGTCCCATGGACGTCGTCGAACTGTCCCCGCGCCTGCACCTGCTGCGCTTCCCGGTCGGCCAGGCCTACCTCTGGCGCGACGGCGGTGAACTCACCCTGGTCGACGCCGGGCCGGCCGGTTCCGGTGCCCCGATCACCGATGCGGTGGCCGGTCTCGGCCGGCATCCCCGGGACGTACGGCGGATCGTGCTCACCCACTTCCACGAGGACCACGCGGGCGGGGCGGGCGAGTTCGCCGCGCTGAGCGGCGCCGAGGTGCTGGTCCACCGGTTCGACGCGCCCTTCGTGCGCGGGGACGCCCCGGGGCCGCCGCCGTTGTTCGAGGACTGGGAGCGGCCGCTGCACGAGCAGGCCGCGAAGCTCCTGCCCGAGGGGGACTTCACCCGGCCGCCGCTGGTCACCGAGGTGTCCGGCGGCGACGTGCTGGACGTCGGTGGCGGGGCGCGGGTCGTGCACGTCCCGGGACACACGCACGGCAGCATCGCGCTCCATCTCCCGGAACACGGGGTGCTGTTCACGGGTGACACGGTCGCCGCGTCACCCGTCGACGGCACGGTGATGCCGGGGGTGTTCAACCTCGATCGCCCCCAGGTCCTCGCGGACTGCCGGCGCCTGGCCCAACTGGACGCGGACGTGGCCTGCTTCGGTCACGGAGATCCGGTGACGAGTCAGGCGGGCCGTGTGCTGCGCAACGCCGCGCACGGATGGTGACCCACCTCCGCGTTCGACGGCCTAGGGTCTGTCCGGCGGATCATGTGACTTCTCGCGCTTCGGTCCGTCGGCATGTTCATGGGGCGGAGAGATCTCACAAACGAGGAATGGGCGCGGCTGTGGCCGCATCTGCCCAAGTCCAGTCAGTGTGGCGGGCGTTGGGTCGGTCACCGCAGGATCATCAACGGGATCCCGTAGGCGTACTCCTCCCGCTGCAACCGCCGCTACCTGCGCAGACGGCAGATCAAGCACACCATCCCCGAGCCGAAGAACCAGCGGGCCAACCGCCAGCGTCGCGGCAGCAGGGGCCGACGGCCCGCCGGTTTCGACAAGACGATCTACAAGCGTAGGAACGAAGTCGAGCGGACGCTCAACGCCCTCAAGAACTCCCGCGCCGTGGCCACGAGACTCGACAAGCGTGCCTACGTCTTTCAAGGCACCGTGACCGTTGCAGCGATCCGACTCTGGCTCCGGGGATAGATCCATTATCCCGGTGCGCGGGGGTGCCTGTCACCGTTCTCCGGAATGATCTTTACGCCTGATTTGCGCCTCTAGGCTTGCGGGCAACGAGCACAACACGCTGATCTGACCTGGGAGTTGAGAGTGGCGCACGACGTTGCCGCGCTGGCCGTGGAACTCACGGACATGGCCGCGGCCGATCACCAGTCCGCAGTCCGCGCGAACAGCGACGACCCCGCCGAGCAGCTGGCCTGGCGGCGGCTGACCGCACAGCACGGTGACCGGCTCAGCGAGATCATGGATGAATATGGCTGGCCGACGAAGGAACTGGTCGGCGAGGAGGCCGCACGCGCAGCGTGGCTGATCGCCCAGCACGCTGACCGGCAGCTCGACGTTCAGCGACGCGCCCTCCAGCTGATGCAGCAAGCGGTGTCGGCAGGCTCGGCCAGCTCACGCGAACTGGCCTTCCTACGCGACCGCACGCTGGTCAATGAGGGGCGCAGGCAGATCTACGGCACTCAGATCGCCGGCGTGAAGGACGGGGCACCGGTTCCCTGGCCTTGTGAGGAGCCCGAGCGCATGGACGAACTCCGTGCAGAAGTCGGCATCGAGCCCTTTGACGAGTACGTTGCCAAGTTCGCGATGGCCTGACGCCCCGTTCCCATCCGCCTCCGGCGGATCCCTGCCCCGGGTTCACCTGCCGTGGGTAGTGATCCGCCGGAGAGACCCTAGTCGAGGGCCGGGTCCAGGACGATGTCCTCCTCGCGTGCGGTGACCGACGGTTCCTCGGGGAAGTGGCAGGCGGTCAGATGGCCCGGGGGGCTGCCCTCGACGCGCACCAGTCGCGGCTCCTCCAGGGCGCACGTGTCCTGCGCCTTCCAGCAGCGGGTGCGGAAGCGGCAGCCGGAGGGCGGGTCGATCGGGGAGGGCACGTCCCCGGCGAGCCGGATGCGTTCGCGCCGGTCGACGGCGTCCGGGTCGGCCTCGGGCACGGCGGACAGCAGCGCGTGCGTGTAGGGGTGCCGTGGCCCGGTGTACAGCGACTCCCGCTCGGCGACCTCGACGATCTTGCCGAGGTACATCACGGCGACCCGTTCGGAGAAGTGCCGTACGACGGCGAGGTCGTGGGCGATGAAGAGGAAGGCGATGCCGAACTCCCGCTGGAGGTCCTGGAGCAGGTTGACGACCTGCGCCTGGATGGAGACGTCCAGCGCGGAGACGGGCTCGTCGGCCACGATCAGCTTGGGCCGCAGGGCGAGGGCGCGGGCGATGCCGATGCGCTGGCGCTGACCGCCGGAGAACTCGTTCGGGTAGCGGTTGTAGTGCTCGGGGTTGAGCCCGACCGTCTCCAGGAGTTCCTGGGCGCGCTTTTTGTGGCCTTGCGGCGGGTTGATGCCGTTGAGCCGCATCGGCGTCTCGATGATGGTGCCGACGGTGTGCCGGGGGTTCAGCGAGGAGTACGGGTCCTGGAAGATCATCTGGAGGTTGCGGCGGGCCTGCCGCATCCGCCCGGGCGGCTGGTGCGTGATGTCCTCGCCGTCGAAGACGACGGAGCCGCCGGTGGGTTCGAGCAGCCGGGTGATCAGGCGGCCGGTGGTCGACTTGCCGCAGCCGGACTCGCCGACCAGGCCCAGTGACTCGGCGGGCCCGACCGAGAAGTCGATGCCGTCGACGGCCCGAACGGCGCCGATCTGCCGCTGGAAGAGGATGCCCTGCCGGACGGGGAAGTGCTTCTGCAGACCGCGCACCTCCAGGAGGTTCTCGTCGGTGGGGCGGTCGGTGCTCTGCCCGGTGAGGGGCTCGGTGGTGCTCACGGCATTGTCCCTTTCGTCCGCCGCCGTCACTGTGCGGCCCGTGCGGCCGCGGTGCCCCGGTCCACCGGACCGGCTCCGGCGCGGATCTCCTGCTTGACGTCGTCGCTGAGATGGCACGCGGCGAGGTGCCGTGCGCTGCCGGAGACGAGGCGCAGCTCGGGCCGCTCTGCCGTGCAACGGCCCAGGGGGGCCCAGCCCTTGTAGGCGCAGCGGGGGTGGAAGGAGCAGCCGTCCGGCAGGTTGATCAGGCTCGGCGGGGTGCCGGGGATCGGGTCGAGCCGCTCGCCCACGTCACCGCTGAGGTGTGGCATCGACTGCAACAGGCCCCAGGTGTAGGGGTGCTGAGGCGTCTTGAGCACATCGCGGGTGGCGCCGTACTCGATGCGGCGGCCGCCGTACATCACCAGGATGTCGTCGGCGACGTCGGACACCACGCCGAGGTCGTGCGTGATGATGACGACGGCGGAGCCGAACTCCTCCTGGAGATCGCGGATCAGGTCGAGGATCTGCGCCTGGACGGTGACGTCCAGGGCGGTGGTGGGCTCGTCGGCGATGAGCAGCTCCGGGTCGCACACCAGGGACATGGCGATCATGGCGCGCTGGCGCATGCCGCCGGAGAACTGGTGCGGGTAGTCCCTGACCCGGCGCTCGGGCTGCGGGATGCCGACCCGCTTCAGCATCTCCACCGCGCGGTCCCTGGCCTCCTTCTTGGAGACCTTGTGGTGCACCCGGTAGGCCTCGGCGATCTGGGAGCCGACGGTGAAGAAGGGGTGCAGCGCGGAGAGCGGGTCCTGGAAGATCATGGAGACCGTGCGGCCGCGCAGGGCGCGCATCCCGGCCTCGGGCAGGGCGACGAGTTCCCGGCCCTCCAGCCAGATCTCGCCGGACACCTGGGCGCGGGTGCCTTTGTGCAGTCCGAGCAGGGCCAGCGAGGTCACCGACTTGCCGGAGCCTGACTCGCCGACAATGCCGAGGGTCCTGCCCTTCTCCAGCGTGAAGGAGACGCCGTCGACCGACTTGACGAGGCCGTCCTCGGTCGGGAAGTGCACCTTCAGGTCGCGTACGTCGAGAAAGGGTGCGGGCGTGGATGCGAGGGCCGCGGGCTGCGGTGAGGTCGATACGGACACGGGTGTTCCTAAGGACGAAGAGGGGGTCAGGCCAGGCGCACGCGCGGGTCGACGAGGCCGTACACCAGGTCGACGACGACGTTGGCGATGACGACGAACGTCGCGGCGAAGAGCGTGGTGCCGAGGATGACCGGCAGGTCGGAGTTCTGGACGGAGTCGACCGCGAGTTTGCCGATGCCGTTGATGCCGAACACCGACTCGGTGATGACCGCGGAGCCGCCGATCAGGGAGCCGACGTCCATGCCGAAGATGGTGATGATCGGGGTGATGGCGGCCCGCAGTCCGTGCTTGAGGACGACGGTGGCGGCCGGCAGGCCCTTGGCGCGGGCGGTGCGCATGTAGTCCTCGGCGAGGACCTCCAGCATGGAGGAGCGGGTGAGCCGGGTGTACATCGCGAGGTAGACGATGACCAGGGTGGTCCACGGCAGGATCAGCCCCTGGAACCAGCCGGCCGGGTCCTCGGTGATCGGCGTGTAGCCGGAGGTCGGCAGGATCTGGAACTTGTCGACGAAGAGGTAGAGCAGGAGCAGACCGATGAAGTAGATCTGCACCGACACGCCGAACAGGGCGATTCCCACCGCGGCCTTGTCGGCGGCCCTGCCCCGGCGTACCGCGGCGGCGGTGCCGAGGCCGACGCCCAGGACCAGGAAGGCCACCGCGGCACCGAGGCCGAGGGAGAGGTCCGCCGGGAAGTCCGAAAGGAGAGTGGTCAGGACGGGGGTGTCGGTCTGGAAGGAGACGCCGAGGCAGGGCGCGCCGCAGTGGATGCGGACGCTCTGGTCCCCGAAGTCACGGCCGGCGAACAGCCCCTTGAGGAACTCCCAGTACTGCGTGAGGTAGCTCCGGTCCAGGCCCAGCGAGTGCTTGATCTCCGCGAGGCGTGAGGGCGAGCAGGTCTTTCCGCAGGCCAGGAGTGCGGGGTCGGACGGCAGCGCGAAGAAGATGAAGAAGGTGATCGTGGTGATCACCAGCATGATCACGGCCGCTGCCAGCAGGCGTCTGATGAGGTAACGAAACATGGGGTGCCGGGACCTGACGTGAGTGGGATGCCCGCCGGCGGCCGGGGCCGCCGGCGGGGTGCGGTGGAGACGGTCCGTCAGTGCTTGATGTAGACGTGGACCAGGCTCGGCTCGGCCAGGATCGTGTCGGAGATGACCCCGCCGACCTTGGAGCCGGACATGTCGCTGAAGTTCATGTACATCAGCGGAACCACGGCGGCGTCCTTGAGGATCTGCCGGTCCATCCGGCCGTAGGTCGCGTTGCGCTGTGCGACGTCGGTCATCGTGGCGGCCTTGTCGATCAGGGCGTTGACCTTCGGGTCGTTCAGGTAGGAGAGGTCCTGGTTCGACTGCGGGTTCTTCTTGATCAGCCGGCCGTCGAAGAGGGTGGGCAGCACCGTGGAGGCGTTGGGCCAGTCGGCGATCCAGTCGCCCCAGGTCAGGTCGTACTGGTTCTTCGTGTTGTTGATGGTGCTGAAGTAGTTCGACGCGTCGATCGGGGAGATGTTGACGTGGATGCCGATGTGCTCCAGCGAGGTCTTCACGGCGTCGGCGAAGTGCTCCTCGGTCGGGGTGTTCTCCACGGCGATCGACATGGTCGGCTTCGGGTTGCCCGCCTGCTTCATCAGCTCCTCGGCCTTGGCGAGGTTCCCCGCCGGATTGGCGCTGTACAGGTTGAACTTCTGGTAGCCGCCGATGCCGGGGCTCAGCATCGTGGTGGCGTAGTCGCCGTAGGCGGAGCCGCCGAAGGCACCGCGCACGGTGGTCTTGTCGATGGCGTACTCGATCGCCTGGCGGACGCGCAGGTCCTTGACCCGGGTGGTGTTGATCGCGAGGTAGTTGATGCCGGGCGCGGGGATCTTGTGGTAACGGCTCTTCAGGGAGGGGTCGTTGGCGAGCTGCGCCAGGTCGGAGCCGGCGATGGGCCACTGCTGGACCGAGGTCTGGGCGGTGCCCGCGTCTGCCTTGATCTGCTGGTCGATGGCGGACTCGTCCTGGCCGAACTTGACGTCGATCCCGTCGACGTTCTGCTGCCGGATCGGGTCGGTCGCCTGGGACCAGTGCGTGTTCCTGGTGAGGACGAGTTCCTTGTTCTTGGTGTACGACTTGATCATGTATGGGCCGTCGGACCAGATCTTGGTGTCGTAGGTCGAGCCGGTGTCGTGGGCCTTGGGCACGGCGGACCAGCCGGTCATCGTGGTGGTCTCGTTGAAGTCGGCCACCGGCTGCTTCAGGTGGAAGACGATCGTGTACTTGTCCGGCGTCCGGATGGAGTCGAGCTGCTTGCCCCGGTAGGGGCCCTTGTAGTCGGAGCCGCCGACGAGCCACTGGGCCGCGTAGGGCGGGCCGCCGTTGATGTCGGAGGAGAAGCCCCGCTCGACGCCGTACTTGACGTCCTGTGCGGTGACCTCGGTGCCGTCCTGGTACTTGACGCCGTGCCTCAGGTGGAAGGTCCAGACGGTGGCGCCCTTGCTCGGCGTTCCGGTGTCGGTGGCCAGGTCACCGACCAGCTTCGGCTTCGAGCCGCTCTCGTCCCAGCCCGTCAGGGTCCGGAGGATCTCCTGGTCCATGCTCTGGCCCTCGGTCGTGTAGACGCGCTGGGGGTCCAGGTGGTCGAAGTCGGCCTTGTTCAGGACGGTGAGGGTGCCGCCCTTGCCGGGTGTGCCGCTGCCGCTGTCGCCGGAGGACCCTCCGCATGCGGTGGCTCCGAGGGCGATCACCACGGCGGTTGCCGCGAGAGCGACCGTACGGGATCTGCGCGTTCTGCGCGTCATGGGGGAAACTCCGTTCTTGCTACGGGCTCGGCGGCCGTTCGTGGGACCGCCGGGCCGAGTTCTCGGGGGGGGTGGCCGGTCAGCCGCGCCGGGCTCGGGGGTCCAGGGCGTCCCGGACGCCGTCCCCGAGCAGGTTGAGCGCCAGGACCAGGAGGAGGAGCAGGACGCCGGGCACGAAGAGGTACATCGGGTCCTGGAGGAAGAACTGGGAGGCGTCCGACAGCACGGCTCCCCAGTCGGGGTTGGGCGGGATGACACCGACGCCCAGGTAGGACAGCGCCGCCTCGGTGGTGATGTTCTGCGGCACGGCCAGCGCGAAGGAGATCAGGATCGGCGCCCAGAGGTTGGGCAGCAGCTGCCGGAAGAGGATGTGCCGGCGGCCGGCGCTCATCAGCCGCGCGGCGTCGACGAACTCCCGCTCGCGCAGGGAGAGTACCTGCCCGCGCACCAGCCGGGCGGTGTACGCCCAGGCGAAGACCGCGATGTTGAGGACCAGGACGAGGAGCCGGAGGTTCTCGTCGGTGCCGCCGTGGGTGTTGGTCTGGAGCGCGTTCTGGATCACCGGGGTGAGCGCGATGATGAACAGCAGCTGGGGGAAGGCCAGCATCACATCCATGATCCGGGACAGCAGGGAGTCGACCCAGCCGCCGAAATATCCGGCGGCGAGTCCGGCCACGACTCCGACCGCGGTGGACAGGACGGCCGAGGCGAATCCCACATACAGGGAGGTGCGCAGGCCGTAGACGATGCGGGCGAAGAGGTCGTATCCGGTGCCCGGTTCGACGCCGAGCAGGTGCGTGGCGCTGATGCCGCCCAGCGATCCGTAGGGGAAATTGCCCGTGTCCGGATTGATCGCCTTGTTGTCGGGGGTGATCGGTCCCCAGCCGGTCACCGCGGTGAGGACCGGCGCGAGGAGGGCGATCGCGATGAACAGGAGGGTGGCCATCAAGGCGGCCGTGGTGACCTTGTCCCTCCTGATCCGCCGCCAGGCCATCCGGGCCGGTGAGCGGCCGGCGACAACCGTGCCGCCGGGTCTGGAGTCCTGCGTCGACGGCTCGGTCAGCAGCGCGGTGCCGCCGCCGGAGTCGACCGGCTGGTGTTGCGTGGTCATCGTACGGACATCCCGGATCTGCCCCTGGGGCAAGGAAATTGGGTGGCGGTCGTTGCTTCCGCCGTGAGACTCTGCGGACTTTCGCAACGGTGTGCGAGTCCGGTCAAGCCGCGCAGGGGCGAGAAAAGGGATTGTTTGCGGACATGGAAAAGTGTTGACGAGAGCGGGGAACGCGATTACCCGTCGCGTGAATGTTCGAGGGACATTCCTTGGTCAGTGATTGGCCGTGACCCGGGCGTCGTTTCCTTTTGCTTTTCCCTCGGAAATCCCCGTCCCGGGTAAAGAGCGGGCCCGGCGTCAGCCGACCGGCACTCCGGCCTCGAGATAGAGCGCGGCTCCGCGTTCGCGCGCCCGCAGGGCCCAGCGCAGCCGCTCGAAGCGCACTGGAGGCAGCAGGTCGGCGGCCTCCTCCTCGGTGACGAACCGCCAGGCGCGCAGCTCCGGTCCGGGCAGCAGCAGCCTGCCCGCCTCGTCGGAGTGCAGGAGGCCGCCGTCGAAGAGGAGCCGCAGCCCGCCGAACCCCGGGGGTGCGGGGCGCTCCCAGTCGACGACGAGCAGGCTCGGTACCTCGTCGAGGCTGATGCCGGTCTCCTCGGCGACCTCGCGGATCCCGGCGCGCGCGGGCGCCTCGCCGGGTTCGACGACGCCGCCCGGGAATTCCCAGCCGGCTTTGTACGTGGGGTCGACGAGCAGCACCCGGTCCTGCTCGTCGAAGAGGAGCACTCCGGCGGCGACCGTCTCGGCGGTGGGCTCGGGCGTCTGCACGATGTCGCAGACGGGCACGGCACCGCCGGTGACGGCCTCGGCGATCCGGACAGCCGTCTCGTACGGCGTGAGGTCGCTGGTGTCGACGGGGTGGGCGTCGGCGGTGAGCCAGGAGGCGAGAGCCGCCCGGTACGGCTCGATGTGATCGAAGGACCACTGGCGTATTCGCATGTCGCCGTCGGGAAGGTCGCGCGGAACCTCACGGCCCGCTGTGCGCTCCCGCAGTATCGTTTCGGCCGGAGCGAGCAGGATGTGGCTGACCGGGATCCTGCGCGCGGCCAGGCCGCCGAAGATCTCGTCGCGGTGCTCCTGGCGCAGCAGGGTCATGGGCACGACGAGGGTCCCGCCGAGCTCGGCGAGCATCGCGGCCGCCGTGTCGATCACGAGCCGTCGCCAGATCGGCAGGTCCTGGAAGTCGCCGGCCTCGGCGAGGCGTTTCGGTGGCAGCAGGTGGGCGAGCGCGCCACCGATGACCTCCGGGTCGAAGAGCGTGCTGTTCGGGATCAGTTCGATCAGTTCCCGTGCGGTGGTGGTCTTCCCCGCACCGAACGCGCCGTTGATCCAGACGACGGTCACAGGTCCCCCTCTTCTGTTGGCCCCCTGAGGCTTGCCCGCTCCACCCTGCCACGGAAACCAGCCGCAGTTGAGGGCGCATGACGACGGCGCCGGCGCCCCCTCACGCGGGAGCGACGGCGCCGTGGCTGCGGGGCCGTGCGGCTCGTCAGCCCTTCTTCTTCGCCTGGGCGCCGTCCTCCCGGTCCAGGGACAGGCTGTCCTTGGCGACGGTCTCGTCGAGGGTCTTGAGGGTCTCGTCGACGTTCAGGGTGCGGAGGCCGTCCCCGAGGGCGTGGGACGGGGTGACCGCCGCGACGACGAAGCCGGTGGCGAGGGAGGCGATGGCGAGCATGCTGCGCTTCTTCATGCCCGACTCAACTGCCGGACCCGCTCCGGGGTCACGCAGCCGCGTACGACCGGGCGAGGGGCGGCTACGCGGAGTCGCCGTCCCGGTCGGCCGCCCAGGCTCCGGGGCCGCCGCCGCGCCACTCGATCAGGCCCGTGGCCGCCACGTACGCCTCGTCCGCGTCCTCGATCCCGGCTCGCCGCAGGAACTCCGCGATGTCGAGCGGCCCGTAGGCGATACCGAGGAACTGGTCGTCCACGCGGACCCGCCGTCCGCCGTCCACGGCGGGCGGGTAGACCACGACGGGTTTCACGGACGCCATGGCACCAGGGTGCGCGGGGACGGCGCCGGCCGCGCGCCGGGCTGGGCCGTTCAGCCCGCCTTCCGCGTCGGCCGGAACTCGTGGACGTCGGCGGTGAGGGTGCCGTCCTGCTGCTCGTAGTGCGACAGGGCGAGGCCGAGACCGAAGAAGGTGGGTGCCCATTCGCCGACGAAGATGCCCCAGCGGTCGGCGCGGGCGACACCGGTCCCGGCCTCCATCTTCCTCGAGCCCATCCAGGCGACCACGCTGAGGCCGATGGAGGCCATGCCGGCCAGGTAGGCGTGCTCGCTGCGGACGCCCATCTCGTGCATCTTCTTGATGATCATCAGTGGCTCCGTTCCGTGGGGGATTCAGGAGACGGAGTGCCCTCAACGGATGTCGATATTCGCCAGATTTGTCCTCAATGTCCGACATGGCGAGCGTGCGGCTGTGAGGCGGGCCCCGGAGCGCGCCGGGCGGCTCACCTCACGGCCGTACGGACCTCCGGTCAGGCGCCCACGTAGGCCGCCAGGTGCTCCCCGGTCAGCGTGGAGCGGGCCTCGACGAGGTCGGCCGGGGTGCCCTCGAAGACGATCCGGCCGCCGTCGTGACCCGCACCGGGGCCGAGGTCGATGATCCAGTCGGCGTGCGCCATGACCGCCTGGTGGTGCTCGATCACGATGACCGACTTGCCGGAGTCGACGAGCCGGTCGAGCAGGCCGAGCAGCTGCTCCACGTCCGCCAGGTGCAGACCGGTGGTCGGCTCGTCGAGGACGTAGACGCCGCCCTTGTCGCCCATGTGCGTGGCCAGCTTGAGGCGCTGCCGCTCGCCGCCGGACAGCGTCGTGAGCGGCTGGCCGAGGGTGAGGTAGCCGAGCCCGACGTCCGCGAGCCGCTCCAGGATCTTGTGCGCGGCCGGGGTGCGGGCCTCGCCGCTGCCGAAGAACTCCTCGGCCTCGGTCACCGGCATCGCCAGCACCTCGCTGATGTCACGGCCGCCGAGGCGGTACTCCAGCACCGACGCCTCGAACCGCCGGCCCTCGCACTCCTCGCAGGGCGTGGCGACGCTCTGCATGATCGCCAGGTCGGTGTAGATGACACCGGTGCCGTTGCAGGTGGGGCAGGCGCCCTCGGAGTTGGCGCTGAACAGCGCGGGCTTCACGCCGTTGGCCTTGGCGAAGGCCTTGCGGATCGGGTCGGCCAGACCGGTGTACGTCGCCGGGTTGCTGCGCCGGGAGCCGCGGATCGGGGTCTGGTCGATCGCCACCACGCCCTCGTCGGTGGGGATCGAGCCGTGCACCAGCGAGCTCTTGCCGGAGCCCGCGACGCCCGTGACGACGGTGAGGACGCCGAGCGGGACGTCGACGTCGACACCCTGGAGGTTGTTCGCCGAGGCGCCCCGGATCTCCAGCGCGCCGGTGGGCTTGCGGACCGTCGCCTTGATCTTGGCGCGGTCGTCGAGGTGACGGCCGGTGACGGTGCCGCTGGCCCGCAGCCCCTCCAGGGTGCCCTCGAAGCAGACGGTGCCGCCCGCCGTGCCGGCGCCGGGGCCGAGGTCCACGACGTGGTCCGCGATGGCGATCGTCTCGGGCTTGTGCTCCACGACGAGCACGGTGTTGCCCTTGTCGCGCAGGCGCAGCAGCAGGTTGTTCATCCGCTGGATGTCATGGGGGTGCAGGCCGATGGACGGCTCGTCGAAGACGTAGGTGACGTCCGTGAGCGAGGAGCCGAGGTGGCGGATCATCTTGGTGCGCTGCGCCTCGCCACCGGAGAGCGTGCCCGACGACCGGTCGAGCGAGAGGTAGCCGAGGCCGATCTCCACGAACGAGTCGAGGGTGTGCTGGAGCTTGGTGAGCAGCGGCGCCACCGACGGCTCGTCGAGTCCCCGGACCCACTCCGCCAGGTCCCGGATCTCCATCGCGCAGGCGTCGGCGATGTTCACCTCGCCGATCTTCGAGGAGCGGGCGAGCTCGCTGAGCCGGGTGCCGTCGCAGTCGGGGCACCGGGTGAAGGTCACCGCCCGGTCCACGAAGGCCCGGATGTGCGGCTGCATCGACTCGCGGTCCTTGGACAGGAAGCTCTTCTGGAGCTTCGGGATCAGCCCTTCGTAGGTGAGGTTGACCCCGTTGATCTTCACCTTGACCGGCTCGCGGTACAGGAAGTCGTGCCGCTCCTTCTTGGTGTACTCGCGGATCGGCTTCTCCTTGTCGAAGAAGCCCGACTCGGTGATGACCCGTACCACCCAGCCGTCACCGGTGTACGTGGGAATGGTGAAGGGGTCCTCGGAGAGCGACTTGGAGTCGTCGTAGAGCTCGGTGAGGTCGATGTCCGAGACCGTGCCCCGGCCCTCGCAGTGGGTGCACATGCCGCCGGTGCGGCTGAAGGACACCTTCTCGGTCCTGGTCTTGTCGGCACCTCGGTCCACCGTGAACCCACCGCTCGCCGAGACCGAGGCGGTGTTGAAGGAGAAGGCGCCGGGCGGGCCGATGTGGGGCGTGCCGAGCCGGCTGAAGAGGATCCGCAGCATCGCGTTGGCATCGGTGGCGGTGCCGACGGTGGAGCGGGGGTCGGAACCCATGCGCTGCTGGTCGACGGCGATCGCGGTCGTCAGCCCGTCCAGCACGTCGACCTCGGGCCGCGCCAGGTTCGGCATGAACCCCTGCAGAAAAGCGCTGTAGGTCTCGTTGATCAGCCGCTGCGACTCCGCAGCGATCGTGTCGAACACCAGCGAGCTCTTGCCCGAGCCGGAGACGCCGGTGAACACCGTGAGCCTGCGCTTCGGGATCTCGATGCTGACGTCCCTGAGGTTGTTCTCGCGCGCGCCGTGCACGCGGATCACGTCATGGCTGTCGGCAACGTGCGGCCCGGGCGACTGTCTGTCCGCCGTCGTGGCCTTGCTCATGGTGTCTCCATCTGTCGGGCGGGGCTGCCGCGCTCGGACGTTCTCGGTCCCCCGCGCCGCTCCCGGTGGGGGGGCGGCGCGGGGGGTGCGGTGCGGGGGCTGTTACGTCGCCTTGAGCTGCTGGATGCGGACCATGTTGCCCGCGGGGTCGCGGAAGGCGCAGTCGCGGACGCCGTAGGGCTGGTCCACCGGCTCCTGGACCACCTCGACGTCGCCCGCCTGTACCCGCTCGAAAGTGCCGTCGACATCGGTGGTGGCCAGGACGATGCTGGCGTAGGTGCCCTTGGCCATCATCTCGGCGATGGTGCGGCGCTCGTCCTCGGTGATGCCGGGGTCGGCGGCCGGCGGGTGCAGCACGATGTTCGTGCCGGGCTGGCCGACGGGGCCGACGGTGATCCAGCGCATGCCCTCGTATCCGACGTCGTTTCTGACCTCGAAGCCGAGGGTGTCGCGGTAGAACGCCAGGGAGGCGTCCGGGTCGTCGTGCGGAAGGAAGCTGGCGTGAATGTGAAGGTCCATGGCCATCACGCTAGTTTCGGCTCGCGGCGGGCGCTTCTCGATTCCTGACCGGTCTGGTCACCTGCTTCGACACGCACGACGGAATGCCGGCCGTCGCGCGAGCCGCCTCCCGCCGGTAGGCGCTCGGCGGCATGCCGACCAGCTCGGTGAAACGGGTGCTGAAGGTGCCCAGCGACGCGCAGCCGACCTCGAAGCACACCTCGGTGACGCTGAGGTCGCCCCGGCGCAGCAGCGCCATCGCGCGCTCGATGCGGCGCGTCATGAGGTAGCTGTACGGAGATTCGCCGTACGCCTGCCGGAACTCGCGGCTGAGGTGCCCGGCCGACATGTGCACGCCCCGGGCGAGCGCCTCGACGTCGAGAGGCTTCGCGTACTCCCGGTCGATCCGGTCCTTGACGCGGCGCAGTCGGGCGAGGTCACGCAGGTGCTGCGCCGAGGCGGGTCTGCTGCTCACAAGAGCGATCGTGCCACACCGCACACACGTACGGCCGATTTCCGCCCATACGGAACGAACCGGTCCGTATAGCCCCGGCCGGGGCCACCGCCCCGTCGGCCCCCGTGACGGCCCGCATCAGGCCACCGCAGGCTGAACGTTCCTGCCGGATCGGCGGGACCCGTCTCACACCCCGGCCGCCGCCGCGTCCGTCCGCTTGGCCAGGGCGGCCGCCGCCGCGCCCACCAGCCCGGCGTCGGTACCCATCTGCGCCGGCGCCACGGTCAGGTGCCGGACGAAGGACAGCGTCGCGTAGGTGCTCAGGGCCTTGCGCAGGGGGTCGAACAGGACGTCGCCCGCCTTGCCCACTCCCCCGCCGATCACCGCGATGTCGATCTCCACGAGGGTCGCGGTGGCGGCGATCCCGGCGGCCAGGGCCTGCGCGGCCCGCTCGAAGGAGGCGACGGCCACCGGGTCGCCGGACCGGGCGGCGGCGGCCACCGCGGCGGCGGAGGTGTCACCGTCGGCACCGGGGAGCCAGCCGTTCTCCAGCGCGCGCCGGGCGATGTTGGGGCCGCTCGCGATGCGCTCCACGCAGCCGTGCGAGCCGCACGGGCACAGATCGCCGTCGAGGTCCACGCTGATGTGGCCGATGTGACCCGCGTTGCCGGTGGGCCCGGGGTGCAGCCGGCCGCCGAGTACCAGACCGCCGCCCACGCCCGTGGAGACCACCATGCACAGCGCGTTGTCATGACCTCGAGCGGCGCCCTGCCAGTGTTCGGCCGCCGTGATCGCCACGCCGTCGCCGATCAGCTCGACGGGCAGATGCCCGGCGGCCGCCCGGACCCGGGAGACGAGCGGATAGTCGCGCCAGCCGGGCACGTTCACCGGGCTCACCGTGCCCGCGGAGGCGTCCACGGGCCCGGCACTGCCGATGCCCACGGCCGTGGCACGCCCCCACAGCGGCGACACGGTGAGCTCACCGAGCACCTCCTCCACGGCCCGCATCACGGTGTCGCCCTCCTCCCGGGCGGGCGTCGGCCGCTGGGCGCGGACCAGGATCCGGCCGCGGCCGTCCACCAGAGCGCCGGCGATCTTGGTGCCGCCGATGTCGAGCGCGGCCACGAGGTCGGTGTGCATCAGAGTCGGATCTCCCCGTCGGGCATGCATGAGAAAAACGCCGAGAAAGCCATCAAGCAGGGCAAGCAGCGGACCGATCCCGGTGCGGTGCGCGGGGCCGGAGATTGCGGTGGACAGTCTCTCCCGAGCCTGACAACGTTGTCCAGGCTCTATGCTCGACGCCACATCCTCATACAAACCCAGGATCGACGCACCCCCTGGACGACAGGACAGGACACCGCACCGTGCCCCAGACCCCTCTCCGATCCGCCACGCGCTACGGCACCCGGCCGACCATGAAGGACGTAGCGGCACGCGCCGGAGTCGGCCTCAAGACGGTCTCCCGTGTCGTGAACGGGGAGCCGGGGGTCACGCCGGAAACGGAGCGGCGGGTCCAGGAGGCGATCGACGCCCTCGGCTTCCGCCGCAACGACAGCGCGCGGGTGCTGCGCAAGGGCCGCACGGCGAGCATCGGCCTGGTCCTGGAAGACCTCGCGGACCCGTTCTACGGGCCCCTGAGCCGGTCGGTCGAGGAGGTGGCCCGCGCGCACGGCGCCCTGCTGATCAACGGCTCCAGCGCGGAGGACCCCGAGCGCGAGCAGGAACTGGTGCTGGCCCTGTGCGCGCGGCGGGTGGACGGGCTGGTGGTGATCCCGGCCGGGGACGACCACCGGTACCTGGAGCCCGAGCTCAAGGCGGGCGTCGCCACGGTGTTCGTGGACCGGCCGGCCGGGCACATCGACGCCGACGTGGTCCTGTCGGACAACTTCGGCGGCGCCCGCGACGGCGTCGCCCACCTCATCGGTCACGGGCACCGCCGGATCGGCTTCATCGGCGACATGCCCCGCATCCACACCGCTGCCGAGCGGCTGCGCGGCTACCGGGCGGCGATGGAGGACGCGGGCATACCGGTGGCGGGCTCCTGGATGTCCCTGGGCGTCACCGATCCCGAGCGGGTGCGCCGGGCCGCCGAGGAGATGCTGACCGGCCCGGACCCGGTCACGGCGATCTTCGCGGGCAACAACCGCGTGACGGTCACCGTGATCCGGGTGCTCGCCGAGCAGACCCGCCGTGTCGCCCTGGTCGGCTTCGACGACATCGAGCTCGCCGACCTCCTCCAGCCGGGCGTCACGGTCGTCGCCCAGGACGCCTCGGACATCGGCCGCACCGCTGCGGAGCGCCTGTTCCGGCAGCTGGACGGCACCCTCGTCACCCCCGAGCGCATCGAGCTGCCGACCCGGCTGATCACCCGCGGCTCGGGCGAGATCCCGCCGGCGGACTGAGCGGCCCATGGGCGACGCCACCGATCGCACCCTGCTGGCACTCGGCCTGGCCGAGGCGCCGCGTGAGCACCCCCTGCTGTATCCGGGTGCGTGGCCCGCGGATTCCGGGGTCCTCGACGGGGACCGCTTCCTGCCGGCCGAGCGTCTGGTGTACGAGGACCGCACTCCGGTCATCGCCATCGGATCCAACGGCTGCCCGGGGCAGTTGCGGCACAAGATGACGGAGTTCGGGATCAGGTCGGCGCTGCCGATGGTGAAGGCACGGGTGACGGGCGTCGACGCCGGCGTCTCCGCGCATGTGAGCCGCATGGGGTACGTGTCGGCGTCGCCGGTCGGCGCCCCGGGCACCGTGCGGGAGTTGTTCGTCCTGTGGCTCGACGCCGAGCAGCTCGCGGTGATCGACGCGAGTGAGGGCGTGCCGGTGCCGGGCGGCAACTTCGACCGGGCCTGGCTGCCGTCACCCGACGTCCGGATCGACCTCGCGGACGGCACCCGTCTGCCCGGGGCGTACGCCTACGTCAACCGGCACGGCGTCCTCCACGACGGCACGGGCACCCCGCGCACGCATCCGGGTGAGCGGGAGCTGCTGACCGAGCTCCTCGTCGGGCTGCCGCGTCTGCGGGAGCTGTTCGGTGTGGTGCCCGGGGAGTTCTGCGCACGGGCACGCGGAGACCGGCGGCTGTGCGAGCGGGGCACCCGGCTGTTCATCGAGGAGAAGCTGGTGACGGCCTCGGGGCTCGAGCGGTACGTGGCCGCCTCGGCGCGGGTTCAGCAGACCGGGAGGCCGGGGACCGGCGCGTCGTTGTCGCCGCCCTTGATGTAGACGTCGCTGACCCAGACGTCCGTGTTGCCGCTGTCGTCGTCGGTCTTCGCCCACCAGACGTTGGTCCACTCCCCGGAGGTCTCGCGGCGGCCCAGGTTCCGCTGGCAGTAGAAGTAGTTGGTGCCCGCGTTGAGGATGCCGATCTTGGTGCCGGAGGCGGTGTGGGAGTCGGCGGTCTTCCAGACCTGGCAGTTGTACTTGCCGCCGCCGATGGGATGACAGCCGGTGGCCGGGGTGGCCGAGCCGCCGCCCGTCGTGGCGCCGCCACCCGAACCGCCGCCGGAGGTGCCACCGTCCGGCTTCCCTCCGCCGGTGCCGCCACCGGCCGGCTTCTCGGGGGCCGGGCTGGTCGTCCGGCCGGTGGGCTCGGAGTCCTTCTCGTCAGCGGGCTTCTTCGACGGATCCCCGCCCTTGTCGTCGTCGCCCTGTTGCGTGGCCCGCGGCGCGCTGGAGCCGTCGTCCGCCCCGCCGGGCTCGGAGGACCCGCCCTTCGCGCGGGTCGCGTCGGTCTGCGCGCCGGTCTCCTTGCCTCCGGAATCGCCGAGCAGGGCGACCGTGGTCCCGGCGGCGGCGAGGACGACGGCGACGGCCGCGGCGGCAAGCAGGGCACGGCCCTTGCGGCGGGACGCGGCGCGGTCGGGGTTCAACGGGGTGGTCGGAGCGGAGGCGGCCGGGGTGGTGCCGCCGGGGTCGACGGGACCGGTGCCCCGTGGGGTGGTGGCGGGGTTCTGTGCGCCGGGGCCCGTGCCCTCGTCCGGCCCGGCTGCGCTCTGCTGCGGCGGACCGAACCCCGGAGGTACCGACGGGACGCTGCGTTCCGTCTCCGCGCGCGGGGGCGTGGCCGCCGGGCCGCGCAGGGTGGACGTCGGCGTGTCCGTGCGGCCCGCGTCCGCGACCGCCTGGAGCAGCGCGCGGGCCTGGTCGGCCTCGGGGCGGGACTCGGGGCGCTTGTCCAAGAGCCGTTGGAGGACGGGCCCGAGGAGGCCGGCGCGGCGGGGCTCCGGCAGCGGCTCGGAGACGATCGCGGTGAGCGTGGAGAACGTGGACGTGCGGCGGAAGGGCGAGGAGCCCTCGACGGCCGCGTACAACGTGGCGCCCAGGGCCCAGATGTCGGAGGCGGGGCCCGGGTCGGCGCCCTGGGCGCGCTCGGGGGCGAGGTAGTCGAGGGAGCCGACGAGTTCGCCGCTGCGCGTGAGATGCGTGGCCGAACCGTCCCCCGGATCGTCCATCGTGGCGATGCCGAAGTCGGTGAGGACGACCCGGCCCGAGCGGTCGAGCAGGATGTTCCCCGGCTTGACGTCCCGGTGCAGCACGCCCGCACGGTGGGCGGCGGCCAGGGCGTCCATGACCTTCGCGCCGATCCCGGCCGCCTCGTCCGGGTCCAGCGTGCCGCGCTCGCGCAGGACGTCGTCCAGGGACGGCCCGTCGACCAGTTCCATGACGATGAGCGGGCGGCCGTCGACCTGGGCGATGTCGTGCACGGCGATGACGCCGGGGTGGCGTACCCGGGCCGCGGCGCGTGCCTCGCGCTGCATCCGCAGTTGCAGAGCGGCCAGTTCGGGACCGGCCGCGTCGGTGTAGGTGCGCAGTTCCTTGACCGCGACCTCACGGCCGAGAACCTCGTCGACGGCCTTCCAGACGACGCCCATGCCGCCGCGTCCCAGCGCCGCCGTGACGCGGTAGCGGCCCGCCACCAGCCGCCCGGCCCCGTCCGTCTGCCCGTTCTCCCCCGTCGACACCGCTGCCCCGTTCCTGTGAGCCCGCCGGATGCGCCGACGGACGACTCCGCCGGTCGTGGCGTACAGACTAAGGGGCGGCGGTGACCGCGAGAGCCGCCGGCGACGGCTGTGACAGGGCCGGTACGTGCCGGCGGATCCGGCGCACGGAAGCCGTCAGGCGGAAACCGTCAGGTCCCCGCGCCGGGGTGCGGCGAAGCTCTCCAGGTCCGCCCGGGTCAGGCCGGACAGGCGGGCGACCTCCCCGATGTCCAGGGCACCGCAGTCCAGGCCGCGCAGCAGGTAGCCGCTGAGGGCCTTGGCGGTGGCGGGCTCGTCCATGACGTCGCCGCCGGTGCGGTGGGCGTAGCGGGACAGACGGGCGGCGGCCTGCTCGAAGCCCTCGCGGTAGAAGGCGAAGACGGCCGCGTAGCGGGTGGGGATGTGGCCGGGGTGCATGTCCCAGCCCTGGTAGTAGGCGCGGGCCAGGGCGCGGCGGGTGAGGCCGTAGTGCAGGCGCCAGGCGTCGTGGACCCTCGCGGTCGGGCCGACCGGCAGGACGTTCGTCGAGCCGTCCGAGACGCGTACGCCCGTACCGGCCGCAGCGACCTGCATGACGGCCTTGGCGTGGTCCGCCGCGGGGTGGTCACTGGCCTGGTGGGCGGCGGAGACGCCGAGGCAGGCGCTGTAGTCGAAGGTGCCGTAGTGCAGTCCGGTGGCGCGGCCCTCGGCGGCCTGGATCATACGGGCGACGGTGGCGGTGCCGTCGGCGGCGAGAATGGACTGGCTGGTCTCGATCTGGATCTCGAAGCCGATCCGGCCGGGCTCGAGCCCGTGCGCCTTCTCAAAGGCGTCCAGCAACCGTGCCGTGGCGGTGACCTGTTCGGCGTAGGTCACCTTCGGCAGGGTGAGGACCAGCCCGTCGGGCAGGCCGCCGGCCTCCATCAGGCCGGTGAGGAAGATGTCGAGGGTGCGGATGCCCCGGGCACGTACGGGCGCTTCCATGCACTTCATGCGGATGCCCATGTAGGGGGCGGCGGTGCGCTCCTCGTAGGCCTCGGCGATGATCCGGGCGGCGCGGGCGGCTGCCTCGTCCTCCTCGGTGTCGGGACGGTTGCCGTAGCCGTCCTCGAAGTCGACGCGCAGGTCCTCGATCGGCTCGCGCTCCAGCTTGGCGCGCACGCGCGCGTGGACGGGCTCGGCGAGTTCCTCGGAGAGGCCGAGGACGGCGGCGAAGGACGCGGCGTCCGGGGCGTGCTCGTCAAGGGCGGCGAGGGCCCGGTCGCCCCAGGAGCGGACGGTGTCGGCGGCGAAGACGTCGCCGGGGACGTAGACGGTGTGGACGGGCTGGCGGGTGCCGGGGTCCCCGGGGTAGCGGCGCTCCAGCTCCGCGTCGACCGGCGCGAGGGAGGCGCTGATCTCCTCGCTGACGGCGCCCGCGAGGCTCGTCGCCACCTTCTCCTGCTGGCCCTGACCCATTCCGAGACCCTCCTATTTTCCGCTGTACGGAATCAACAATCCGTAGAGCGAAGTTATCGGCCGACCTTCGGCCTGGTCAACACCGTCGTGAAGTGGGGTTCCCCATCCTTCACCCTCGGTCACCGCCAACCCGCCCTCATCTTCCGTATTGAGAAGGCAAGCTTCATCCTGACGTGCAAGGGGAGGGAGACCACGTGCCGAACGAGGTCGGAGTGACGCGCCGCCACGGGCTCAAGGCAGCGGCGGCCGTCGCCGTCGCAGGGCCACTGCTCACCACCGCGGGCCCCACACAGCCCGCTTCCGCCGGCGAGCATCCTGGCGCCCTGGACGTCATGACGTTCAACGTCCGCTTCGGGACCGTCGTCGACAGCACACCGCGCTGGGAGGTGCGCCGACCGGTGATGCGAGAACTGCTGCGCCGCGAGCGACCGCACCTCATCGGCACCCAGGAAGGGCTCTACCGGCAGGTGCGCGCGATCGAGAAGGATCTCGGCGCGCACTACGACTGGATCGGCACGGGCCGCGCGGGCGGCAGCAAGGACGAGTTCATGGCGGTCTTCTACGACACGCGCAGACTCGAGGCGATCGAGTTCGATCACTTCTGGCTGTCAGACACCCCGTACACGATCGCCTCGAACACCTGGGGCGCGGACTGGCTGCGCATGGTGACGTGGGTCCGTTTCGCCGATCTCGCCGCCGGGGGGCGGGAGTTCTACGTCCTCAACACTCACCTGGACAGCGTCAGCCAGTACGCCCGGGAACGCTCGGCGGGACTCATCGGCGAGACGATCGCCGGGTGGGACCGGTCGTCACCGGTCATCGTCACCGGCGACTTCAACGCGGCCGCCCACGACAACCGGGTCCACGACCTGATGCTGGACATCGGACTGGTGGACGCCTGGGACGCGGCGGCCTCGCGGGGTCCGGCGTACGGGACGCACCACGGCTACCGGGCGCCCAGGCCCGACGGGCGGCGCATCGACTGGATCCTCACCACTCCCGGGGTGACCACGCACTGGGCCGGGATGAACACCTTCAGCAAGGACGGGACGTATCCGAGCGACCATCTGCCGGTGCAGGCCTCGATGACCCTGGGATGAGAAGGGCCCCCGTGACCGTTCGCACGGTCACGGGGGCCCTCCACGGCCGGGGCCGATCAGCCCTTGCGGGTCTTGATCTCCTCGGTGAGGGCCGGGACGACGTCGAAGAGGTCGCCGACGACGCCGTAGTCGACGAGGTCGAAGATCGGGGCCTCGGCGTCCTTGTTGACCGCCACGATCGTCTTCGAGGTCTGCATGCCCGCGCGGTGCTGGATCGCGCCGGAGATGCCGTTGGCGATGTACAGCTGCGGCGAGACGGACTTGCCGGTCTGGCCGACCTGGTTGGTGTGCGGGTACCAGCCGGCGTCCACCGCGGCACGCGAGGCACCGACGGCCGCACCGAGCGAGTCGGCGAGGGCCTCGATGATCGCGAAGTTCTCCGCGCCGTTGACGCCACGGCCACCGGAGACCACGATCGCGGCCTCGGTCAGCTCCGGACGGCCCGTCGACTCACGCGGCGTACGGCCGGTGA
Organism: Streptomyces luteogriseus; assembly: GCF_014205055.1. Taxonomy (NCBI): domain Bacteria; kingdom Bacillati; phylum Actinomycetota; class Actinomycetes; order Kitasatosporales; family Streptomycetaceae; genus Streptomyces; species Streptomyces luteogriseus. The sequence continues at coordinate 7,732,635 of NZ_JACHMS010000001.1, read as the reverse complement.
CCTTGGTGCCGGTGGCCTGCGCGGAGAAGGTGACGCTCAGAGCCTCGACCGCGCCGGCGGCCGGGGCGGCCTCGACGGCGGCGCTGTTGGGCTTGACCGTGATGACCGGGGTGCCCTTGGAGACACGGGACTTGGTGGTGAAGGACGCGGCGAACACGGACTGCGTGGCCACCGGGCCCTCGTCGCCGGCCTCGAGGTCGACGGCGTCGGTGATGATGCCGGAGCCCAGACGCAGCGCCAGACGGGCGGCGATCTCCTTGCCCTCGGCGGAGGACGGGACCAGCACGGCGGCCGGGGACACCTCGGCGACCGCGGCCTGGAGGGCGTCGACCTTCGGTACGACCAGGTAGTCGGCGTACTCGGCGGCCTCGTGCGTGAGGACCTTGACCGCGCCGTGCTCGGCGAGGGCGGCGGCGGTGTCGCCGGCGCCGTTGCCCAGCGCGACGGCGACCGGCTCGCCGATGCGGCGGGCGAGGGTCAGCAGCTCCAGGGTGGGCTTGCGGACGGCGCCGTCCACGTGGTCGACGTAGACGAGAACTTCAGCCATGGGACTTCTTCTCTCCTGCTTGCGAAAGATGAGGGGCGGTCAGCGAAGGGGCTCAGATGAACTTCTGGCCCGCGAGGAACTCAGCGAGCTGCTTGCCGCCCTCGCCCTCGTCCTTGACGATCGTGCCCGCGGTGCGGGCGGGGCGCTCGGCCGCGCCGTCGACCGTGGTGTAGGCGCCCTCCAGGCCGACCTCCTCGGCGTCGATGTCGAGGTCGGACAGGTCCCAGGACTCCACCGGCTTCTTCTTGGCCGCCATGATGCCCTTGAAGGACGGGTAACGGGCCTCGCCCGACTGGTCGGTCACGGACACGACCGCCGGGAGGGAGGCCTCCAGGTTCTCGGAGGCGGCGTCGCCGTCGCGGCGGCCCTTGACGGTGCCGTCCTCGACGGAGACCTCGGAGAGCAGGGTGACCTGCGGGACGCCCAGACGCTCGGCGAGCAGCGCGGGCACGACGCCCATGGTGCCGTCGGTGGAGGCCATGCCGGAGATGACCAGGTCGTAACCGGCCTTCTCGACGGCCTTGGCCAGGACCAGGGAGGTGCCGATGGCGTCGGTGCCGTGGATGTCGTCGTCCTCGACGTGGATCGCCTTGTCGGCACCCATGGACAGCGCCTTGCGCAGGGCGTCCTTGGCGTCCTCGGGGCCCACCGTCAGGACGGTGATCTCCACGTCGTCGTCGGAGTTCTCGGAGATCTGCAGCGCCTGCTCGACCGCGTACTCGTCGAGCTCGGAGAGCAGACCGTCCACGTCGTCCCGGTCGACGGTCAGGTCATCGGCGAAGTGCCGGTCGCCAGTGGCGTCGGGCACGTACTTCACAGTGACAACGATCCTCAAGCTCACGCCGGCTCTCCTACTGCATCGTCATTTCCATACTGCCTACTTGCAGGCAGCATAGGCGCCTCTAGCGTCCGATCCCGGTCGGGGCGAACCCACGCCCCGAGCGAAATATTACTCGTCAGTACACCCAGTTCGTTCCCGCTAAGCAAGCGCTTTGAACTGTGACCTTCGCAACGCAGCGTAACCGGAACTCGACGGTCACGCAGCCGGGGGGAGCCCGGTTCAGTCGCGCAGACGCTGGAATCGTCCCTGGTGGTAGAGGAGGGGGCGGCCGGTGCCCGAGGGGTCGCCGTGCACGACCTCGGCGAGCACGATCCGGTGGTCCCCGGCGGGCACGCGGGCGACGACCCGGCCCACCAGCCAGGCCACCACGCCGTCGAGGACCGGAACGCCCTCGGGGCCCTCCCGCCAGAGAGTGGGCGGGCCGAAGCGGTCGGCGCCGCTGCGGGCGAACGTGGCGGCGAGCTCCTGCTGGTGCTCGCCGAGGATGTGGACACCGACGTGGTCCGCCGCCGCGATCGCGGGCCAGCTGGAGGAGCCGGTACCGACGCCGAAGGACAGCAGGGGCGGCTCGGCGGAGACGGACGACAGGGAGGTGGCGGTGAAGCCCACCGGTCCGGCCTCGCCACGAGCGGTGATGACGGCGACTCCCGCCGCGTGCCGCCGGAAGACCGAGCGCAGGAGGTCGGGCGTGGCGAGAAGGTCCGCAGGCATGGGGTCAGGCTGACGATAAATGGTATGCGCAGTCAAGTTCGTTCCGTGATGTGGGAGATGACTCACTGGCGGCGTCACATCCGTCACACCGCCTCCCCCAGTGCGGCGATCACGTCAGCCTTGCGCGGCTGCCCCGCGGCCCGCCGCACCACGCGTCCGTCGGCGTCGAGGACCAGCACGGTCGGTGTCTTGAGGATGTCCAGCCGCCGTACGAGGTCCAGGTGTGCCTCGGCGTCGATCTCGACGTGGATCACGCCCGGCACCACCGCGGCGACCTCGCCGAGGACCCGCCGGGTCGCCCGGCAGGGCGCGCAGAACGCGCTGGAGAACTGCACGAGCGTGGCCCGCTCGCCGAGTTCCGCACCCAAGTCCGCCGCATCGAGCCGCTTGCCGTCGTCGCGCCCGCGCACCCGCACTCTCCCGCTCCGCCGCCGTTGCAGCACTCCGTAGGCGCTCGCCGTCGCGAGCACCACCACGCACACCACCAGTCCGGTCATCACCTGCTGCAAGCGTTCACGAGACCGCAAAGATTCCCGCCCCCTTCTCACGGCCGTGCTGCGGAATGCTTGGTTCCCATGGACATCGATGTGAGGGGGCCGCGTTTCGGCGCGGCCGTCACGGCCACCGTGCTGGCAGTCGTACTGGTCACCGGGAATGCCTGGCTGCTGGCCTGGCAGACGCTGGCGTTCCTGCTCGGCACGGCAGGCGGGGTCGGGCGCTCCCCCTACGGCCTGCTGTTCGCCAGGGCCGTACGGCCGCGGCTCGGACCGCCGACGGAGTTCGAGGCGCCCGAACCGCCGCGTTTCGCCCAGGCGGTGGGGCTGCTCTTCGCCGGGCTCGGGCTCGTCGGCCTCACCCTGGGACCCGGCTGGCTGGGACTCGCGGCGACCGGCGCCGCGCTCGCCGCTGCCTTCCTCAATGCTGCGTTCGGGTACTGCCTGGGCTGCGAGTTGTACCTGCTCGTGCGGCGGATGACGGTGCGTGCGGGGTAATGGGGGCGCAAAAGACCGAGGTGGGAACCGGGTGGGCGACGTGACGAGAATCTCGCCGCCGACGGGCACGAGGACTGGCTACCCGGCCGTTCTTCGGGCACCATCTGCGACAAGCCGTAAACCTACGGCTGCGTAACTTTCCACTGGGAATCCCTTCCCAGGCAGAGCAGGAAGGGTCCGACCCGCCCATGGCAGAGCTCGTCTACCGTCCCGTCGTCGGTTTCGCCCGCACGCTGTTCAAGGTGTGGGACCTCAAGATCGACCTCCAGGGTTCGGAGAACATCCCGCGCTCGGGCGGCGCCGTGCTGGTGAGCAATCACATCAGCTACCTGGACTTCGTCTTCGACGGCCTGGCGGCGCTGCCGCAGAAACGTCTCGTGCGTTTCATGGCGAAGGAGTCCGTCTTCCGGCACCGGATCTCCGGCCCGCTGATGCGCGGCATGAAGCACATCCCGGTGGACCGCAAGCAGGGCGAGGCGGCCTACGCGCACGCCCTGGACTCGCTGCGGTCGGGCGAGATCGTCGGGGTCTTCCCGGAGGCGACGATCTCGCAGTCGTTCACGCTGAAGAGCTTCAAGTCGGGCGCGGCGCGCCTGGCCCAGGAGGCCGGCGTCCCGCTGATCCCGATGGCGGTGTGGGGCACGCAGCGGCTGTGGACCAAGGGTCACCCGCGCAACTTCAAGCGCAGCCACATCCCCATCACGATCCGGGTGGGCGAGGCGATCGAGGCCTCCCGCGACAAGTACGCGGGTGCCATCACGCGCCAGCTGCGGGAGCGCGTCCAGGAGCTCCTGGAGGCCGCCCAGCGCGCCTACCCCGTCCGCCCCAAGGGTCCGGACGACACCTGGTGGATGCCCGCCCATCTTGGCGGCACGGCCCCGACGCCGGAGCAGGTGCGGGCGGCCGAGGCGCACTGACGCCCGCCCGGCCGAGGGCTCAGGCCGAGGACTCCGGAGCGCGGACGGCGATGTCCGCTCCCGGGCTGAACTCCGCCAGCAATCCGGCGAGTTCCGCCGCGGCCGCCGTCACCTCGGCGACCGGCATCGGCGCCAGGCTCTCCAGCAGGAACACGCCCGACGTCGTCTTTTCGGTGAGCCGGGTGCGCGGGCCCTGGCGCCAGTTCCAGCGGCGGCACGTCACGCCCGCGTCGTCGCACCACACCACTTCGCCCGCGTCGGGGTGCTCGACGGTCTCCGCGCCGCCGGCGACGGTCACGAAGTCCTCCCGCCCCGTGGCACGGATCAGGCGCATGCCGCCCTCGATGCGGTCGATGTCCTCACCGCCGACGGGGATCAGATGGGCGACGGAGACGGCGTTGTAGAGGTCGACGAGCAGGTTGATGCGGGGCAGTCCGGCGTCCGAGAGGGCCCTCTTGGCCAGCGCCTCCGCCGAGTTGCGGGTCCGGGACGGCTTCGAGCCGAAGGCCGTGTAGGCCTGGCGCCAGGCGGCCATGTGCGGGTCCTCGTGCGGGGCACGGCCGTCCAGTCGCGCGGCGAGCCGTCGCGCCGCGTCGTCCAGCAGGGCGGAACCGGCCTCGGTGCTCGGCCCGTTGACCAGGCCGTGCGCCTCGATCGCGACGTGGGTGAAGCCGGGTGCGAGGGCGCGTACGTCGTCGGACACGGTCAGCGTGAGCGTCATGGTCGTTGCCTCAGAGTGCGGTGGGGAGCGTCTGCCACAGGTGCGGCCGGTCGCGGGCTGCCGTGAGGGCGTCCAGCACGACCGGATGCGGTGCAGCATACAAGACTGGGTAGTCCAGTTCATTGGACGCCGGGTCGGGCGTGAAGGCGAGCCACTCACCGTTGAGGGAGAACCGGGCATCGACACCCGGCTTGTTGCCCCGGGGGTCCTGCCGGTGCCATGCGCCGTTGAACCGCACGGCGACCAGCCCGTGCACCTCGTCGAACCTCTGGTAGCACAGCGCGGCGGGGATGTCCTCGACCCGCAGCAGCGCGGCCAGCGCGTGGGCCTTGGCGTAGCAGATGCCGGTGCGCTGCTCCAGGACGTCGGAGGCGCGCCAGGTGACGCGGAGATCACCGGAGTCCTGCGAGTGCGGAATGGTGTCGCGAACGAACTCGAAGGCCGCCCGCGCATACTCATACGAGTCGGTCACCCCGTCGGCGAGCCTCGCCGCCGTTTCCCGCACGAGCGGATGGTGATGGTCGATCGCCTCGTCAGCGGCCAAGTAGGCGGAGAGGTCGGGGGTCTGCTGGATCAGCTGCATGACGGCAGAGCGTAAGGAGGGATCACTCCCTCGTCAATTCATTTACGCTCTGCCGCATACTTATGCGTCTAGCGGGCCATCTCTTCCTTCAGGGCCGCCACGAACGCGTCCACGTCCTCCTCGGTCGTGTCGAACGCGCACATCCAGCGGACGTCGCCCGCGGTCTCGTCCCAGAAGTAGAAGCGGAACCGCTTCTGGAGGCGCTCGCTCACATCGTGGGGCAGCCGGGCGAAGACCGCGTTGGCCTGCACGGGGTAGAGGATCTCCACCCCGTGCACGGCCCGCACGCCCTCGGCGAGGCGCTGGGCCATCTCGTTGGCATGGCCGGCGTTGCGCAGCCACAGGTCCCGGGCGAGCAGGGCCTCCAACTGCACCGACACGAAGCGCATCTTGGAGGCGAGCTGCATGGACAGCTTGCGCAGGTGCTTCATGTGGCTGACGGCGTCCTGGTTGAGGACCACGACGGCCTCGCCGAACAGGGCACCGTTCTTCGTGCCGCCCAGGGAGAGGATGTCGACCCCGGCGGCGTTGGTGAGCGTCCGCATCGGGACGTTCAGGGCGGCTGCGGCGTTGGCCAGCCTCGAGCCGTCCAGGTGCACCTTCATACCGTGCGCGTGGGCGTGCTCGCACAGGGCGCGTATCTCGTCCGGCGTGTAGACCGTGCCCAGTTCGGTGGCCTGGGCGATGGAGACGACCTGCGGCATCGCGCGGTGCTCGTCGTCCCAGCCGTACGCCTGCCGGTCGATGAGCTCGGGCGTGAGCTTGCCGTCGGGCGCCGGAACGGTCAGCAGCTTCAGGCCGCCGACGCGTTCCGGGGCGCCGCACTCGTCGACGTTGATGTGCGCGCTCTCCGCGCAGATCACCGCGCCCCAGCGGTCGGTGACCGCCTGGAGCGCGACGACGTTCGCGCCGGTGCCGTTGAAGACCGGGAAGGCCTCGGCCGTGGGCCCGAAATGGCTGCGGATGACCTGCTGGAGGTTCTCCGTGTACGCGTCCTCGCCGTACGCGACCTGGTGCCCGCCGTTGGCCAGGGCCAGGGCGGCGAGGACCTCCGGGTGGGCCCCGGCGTAGTTGTCGCTGGCGAAACCGCGGACCTCGGGGTCGTGATGGCGACGGGCATCGGTCTTCGGCGGATTCACGGCTTCTCGGTGAGCCACAGACGGTTTCCGTTCACTTCTGCGGCGGGCTTCTCCCAGACCTCGGTGATGGCCTCGGCCAGGTCCTTGACGTCGGTGAAGCCCGCGAACTTCGCGTTGGGCCGGTCGGCGCGCATCGCGTCGTGGACCAGCGCCTTCACCACCAGGATCGCAGCAGCCGACGTCGGCCCCTCGGCGCCCCCGGCCTTGCGGAAGTAGTCGGCCATGGCCAGCGTCCACGCCTCGGCCGCCGCCTTGCCGGCCGCGTAGGCGGCGTTGCCCGCGGTGGGCTTGCTGGCGCCCGCGGCGCTGATCAGCACGTACCGGCCACGGTCGCTGCGCTGGAGCCCTTCGTGGAAGGCGAGGGAGGTGTGCTGCACCGTACGGACCAGCAGCATCTCCAGGAAGTCCCAGTCGTCGAGGCTGGTCCGGGTGAAGGTCTCACTGCCGCGCCAGCCGCCGACGAGGTGGACCAGGCCGTCGACGCGGCCGAAGTCCTTCTCGATGCGGGTGGCCCAGTCGCGCGTGGCCTCCAGGTTCAGCAGATCGACCGTGTCACCGGTGACGGTGGCGCCGCCGGTCGCATAGCGCGCCGCGTCCACCGCCTCCACCAGCCGTTCCGGATCGTTGTCCGAGCCGATGACGGTGGCTCCCGCCTCGGCCAGCCTGAGCAGCGCGGCCCGGCCCGCGGGCCCGCCCGCTCCGGCCACCGCGATCACCGCACCGCTGAGCGCCCCGTTCCCCATGATCTTCGCCTCCTGAGCAGTGTTCTCGGTACGCCGATCGCTCACGCCGCGATCCGCTCGGCGCTGTCCGCCGTGATGCCCTTGGTGGAGGCGATCACGTTCTTCAGCTTCTTGGACAGTGCCTCATAGAACATGCTCAGCGGAAACTCGTCCGGAAGCACGTCATCGACGAGTTTGCGCGGCGGCTGCGTCGTGTCCAGGGCGTCCGGGCCCTTGGCCCACTTCGAACCCGGGTGCGGGGAGAGGTAGGTGGAGACCAGCTCGTACCCGGCGAACCAGTGGACGAGCTTCGGGCGGTCGATGCCGTCGCGGTACAGGTCCTCGATCTCGGCGCACAGCTGGTTGGTGACCTGCGGGGCGCGTTCCCAGTCGATGGTGAGCCTGTTGTCGGTCCAGCGGACGACGTCGTGCTTGTGCAGGTAGGCGAAGAGGAGCTGGCCGCCGAGGCCGTCGTAGTTGCGGACGCGCTCGCCGGTAACGGGGAAGCGGAACATGCGGTCGAAGAGGACCGCGACCTGCACGTCACGGGCCTGCGGGACGCCGTCCGCCGCCAGCTTCACGGCCTCCTTGAAGGCGGTGAGGTCGCAGCGCAGCTCCTCCAGGCCGTACATCCAGAACGGCTGGCGCTGCTTGATCATGAACGGGTCGAAGGGCAGGTCGCCGTGGCTGTGGGTGCGGTCGTGGACCATGTCCCACAGGACGAACGCCTCCTCGCAGCGCTTCTGGTCGTGGACCATCGCGGCGACGTCCTCGGGCAGCTCCAGGCTGAGGATGTCGACGGCGGCGTCGGTCACCCGGCGGAAGCGGGCGGCCTCGCGGTCGCAGAAGATGCCGCCCCAGGTGAATCGTTCCGGCGCCTCGCGCACGGCGATGGTCTCGGGGAACAGGACGGCCGAGTTGGTGTCGTAGCCGGCCGTGAAGTCCTCGAACGTGATGCCGCAGAACAGCGGGTTGTCGTAGCGGGTGCGCTCCAGCTCGGCCAGCCAGTCCGGCCAGACCATGCGGAGCACGACCGCCTCGAGGTTGCGGTCCGGGTTGCCGTTCTGCGTGTACATGGGGAAGACGACGAGGTGCTGGAGGCCGTCCGCGCGGTTCGCGGCGGGCTGGAAGGCCAGCAGCGAGTCGAGGAAGTCGGGCACCTGGAAGCCACTGTCGGCCCACCGGGTCAGGTCCTTGACCAGGGCCTCGTGGTAGGCACCGTCGTGCGGGAGCAGCGGGGAGAGCTCCAGGACGGCGTCGGCGACCTGGCGGACCGCGAGCTCGGCGTCGGCGGGGTCGGGCGCGCCCTCGGCGTCGAAGTCGATCGACCCGTCCTTGGACTGCCATGGCCGGATCCGCTCCACGGCATCCTTGAGCACGGGCCATGCCGGGTGCTCCACCACCCTGGCCACGGGAGGAAGACCTTCCTCCGAACCCACCTGCACAAGAATTTCCGTCATGTCCCACCTTCCACGGGAGAATCTCACGTATGCAGACCGTATACACACGAGGTTCCTCCCAGCAAGGGTGAACCCGGGAAATTATCCTGCCCGACCCGCTCCTTCACCGCACTTTTTCCTGCCGGTCACGCTTCTGCCCGGATGCACGGCGACCATGCCCTCACTCTCTGCACAGGGCGGGTCCAGGCGATACGGTCAGGGGGGCCGGTCAGGCCCCCAGTGCCGCCTGTCGACGGAAGAGAGTCGCGTCTTGAACTTCCTCACCATCGGTCACCGCGGAATCATGGGTGTGGAACCCGAGAACACCCTCCGGTCCTTCGTCGCCGCCCAGGAGGCGGGGCTCGACGCCATCGAACTCGATCTGCATCTGAGCAAGGACGGCGCGCTCGTCGTCATGCACGACACGGATGTGGACCGCACGACCGACGGCACCGGGCCGATCGCCGAGAAGACCCTCGCCGAGCTGCGGGCCCTGGACGCGGGCCGGGGCGAGCGGGTCCCGGTTTTCGAGGAGGTCCTGGAGGCCGTGCAGTCGCCGCTCCAGGCGGAGATCAAGGACGCCCAGGCGGCGCGCGCCCTGGCCGAGGTCATGAACGAGCGCGGACTGGCCGGCCGGGTGGAGGTGTCCTCGTTCCACGACGAGGCGATCGCCGAGATCAAGCCACTGGTGCCGGGAGTGCGCACCGCGCTGATCGCCAGCCGCTACGGCACCGACATCGTGGACCGCGCCGTCCAGGCCGGCGCCGAGACCGTCTGCCTGAACATCCGCAGGCTCACCCTGGAGATCGTGGAGCGGGCCCGCAAGGCCGACCTCAAGATCATCGGCTGGGTGGTGAACACACAGGACCAGCTGCGCCTCGTCCGGGCGTTCGGTCTGGACGGCGCGACCACCGACCACCCGGACATCAAGCGCACGGGCCGTTTCACGGCGTAGCGGCTAGCCGAGCTCCTTGACCAGCAGCTCGAACTGGAGGTCGTCGCGCTGCGGGACGCCGAAGCGCTCGTCGCCGTACGGGAACGGGGTCATCCGTCCCGTACGGCGGTAGCCACGCCGCTCGTACCAGGCGATGAGGTCGTCACGCACGGAGATCACGGTCATCTGCATCTCCCGCACCCCCCAGGTCGCGCGGGCCTGCCGCTCCGCCTCCGCGATGATCACCTTGCCGAGGCCCGCGCCCTGGAGCAGGGGGCTGACGGCGAACATCCCGAAGTAGGCGTGGTCGCCCTGGTGCTCCAGCTGACAGCAGGCGACGACCCTGCCGTCCCGCTCCACGGTCATGAGCCGGCTGTCGGGCGACTTGATGACCTCCAGCACCCCCTCCGGGTCGGTGCGCTGCCCTTCGAGGATGTCCGCCTCGGTGGTCCACCCGGCCCGGCTGTCGTCGCCCCGGTACGCCGACTCGATCAGCGCGACCAGCTCGTCGACGTCGGCGTCGGTGGCATCGCGGAAGGTCAGTGCGGCGGCGGTCTCCATGGGCGTACGTCTCCGTATGTGGCGCGGCTCGGGCAGGGATGAGCGTAACGCCGCCACTAAGCTCCGCTGCATGGTGCATGTACTCAGCAGCCGGATCCTGCTCCGCCCCACCGACCCCGAGCGGTCCCGGGCCTTCTACGGCGAGCAGCTCGGCCTCGCCGTCTACCGCGAGTTCGGCACGGGAGCGGAGCGCGGCACGGTCTTCTTCATGGGCGGCGGCTTCCTGGAGGTCTCCGGCCGGTCCGAGACGCCCCCGGCGCCCGCCGTACGGCTGTGGCTGCAGGTCGATGACGCGGCCGCGGCACAGGAGGAACTGCGGGCGAAGGGCGTGGACATCGTGCGGCCGCCCGTGCAGGAACCCTGGGGGCTGGTCGAGATGTGGATCGCGGATCCGGACGGGACGCCGATCGTGCTGGTCGAGGTACCGGCGGACCACCCGATGCGCTACCGGCCGGGTATCTGAGCTCGCTCCGGGCGCTCTCCCACCCCCGGTCCGTCCGGGTGAGTTCGCGAAAGCCCGGTCCGGCCAGGAGGGCGAACGAAGCACGGTCGGTCACCCGGCCGCCGACCGGCTGCGGCTGTACGGCGTCGACCGGCTCGTCGCCTGCGAACCGGCCGGAGCGGCCGTGCCCCAGGCCGGCGCCGAGCTGCGCGGGGCCTTCGGAGCGGAGTTCGCGGACGCCGCGGCCGGCTCGGGGTCGATGGACAGGTTGCCGATGCCGGCGGGACCGCCCGCGCGAGCGTGGCTCCGGGCCGGCCGGTGCCTTGTCGATCTCGATGTGACCGAGTGTCCTTCCCTCCGCCCGGACCACGAAGCGGGTCCGCACCCCCCCAGCGTGCGCTCGGCCGTGCCGCCCTGCCGGGGCTCGCGGTCCGGCAGGCCGGCCACCCGGGCGATCAGGATGGCCTCGGTGTCGCCGGCGGTGTGCCGGAACCCCGCGCCTTCGTAGAGGGCCCGGACGTGGGGCCAGTTGCGGGGAAGGCCGTGGACGAGCGGGGCGGGCAGGGATCCGTCGGCGTACCGTACGCGGGCGCTCCAGCGGGCGAACCGTGCGAGGCATGCCTCACCAGCAGGTCCGCGGCGAGGTCGGCGTCCGGCCGGAGGGGCGCCGCCGGGCGGTGGACGCACCAGTTGATCTCGCGGTCTCCCGGTGGGCCGCGCCGGCCTCGGCATCCGCCCGGTGGCGCAGCAGACGGAGCCGGAGGCCGCCACGCGGTGCCGGGCGGGTCCCGGGCCGCGGCGACACACCGGTGGGTTGTCCCGGATGGCAGGGAGCCCAGGGGGCGGCTTAGCGTGCTGGAGGGGCCCCGGGGGGCCTGCCCCCGCCGCTCGTGGAAGGAACGCCATGAAGCTCGACGCACCGGTGACCGGCGGCCCCTGCTGGACCGAGCTGGGGACCAGCGACCTGGACGCGGCCCGGCGGTTCTACACGCGGCTGTTCGGCTGGCGGCCCGAGACGGACGCGCGGCAGGAGGTCGGCGGCTACACCGTCGCGCACCTCGGGGAAGCGGCCGTGGCAGCGCTCGCCCCGCTGTACCAGCCCTCGCAGCCGGTCGCGTGGAACGTGTCGTTCGCGGTGACCGACGCGGACGACACCGTCCGTGCGGTGACGGAGGCGGGCGGGACGCTGTTGTTCGGCCCGGCGGACGTGTTCGACATGGGCCGTTTCGCGGTGGCCGCCGATCCGGGCGGTGCCGTGTTCCAGCTGTGGCAGGCGGGGACCTTCCCCGGCGCCGGTCTGTTCAACGCTCCCGGATCGCTGGGCTGGGTGGAGCTGATGACGCGGGACCCGGAGGGGGCCGTGTCCTTCTACACGCGGGTGTTCGGCTGGACGGTGGCTCCGTCGGACCGCTACACCCAGTGGGGCGTCGGCGGCGCGGACTTCGGCGGCATGGTGACGATGGACGAGAAGTTCCCGCCCGAGGTGCCGGCGCACTGGCTGCCGTACTTCGCCGTCGCCGACGTGGACGACACCACCGCCGTCGTCCAGCGGCACGGCACGGTCCTGATGGTGCCCACCTCCGTGCCCGACGGTCCGCGCATCGCGGTGCTCCGGGATCCGCAGGGGGCGATGTTCGGCGTGTACCGGGCGGGCGACGAGGGCTGAGACGGCGGTGTGCGACGGCGGGAGCGCGCCGTGACGTGCGCCGAAAGTGTCATCCGGCTCCCCCGGCGTTCTGCCTGCGACCTGCCCGGAGGGGACGAGGGCGTCCTTCACGACTGTGCGGTTCAGGCCCGCAGCACGCCGAGCCGCCCTTCGAGCTGGCTGAGCAACTCCCCGAGCAGTGCGGCGAGTTCGCCCTGCTCCGGGCCGTCCAGGCCGGACAGCACGGCGGTCTCGTAGGCGAGCTGGACGGGGAGGATGCCGTCGACCAGGTCGCGTCCGGCGTCGGTGAGGCGGAGGTGGACGACCCGGCGGTCCCGGGTGTCCCCGCGCCGCTCGACCAGACCGCGCTCGGTCAGCTGCTTGAGGCGTTTGGTGACCGCGGCGCCCGAGGAGAAGGTCTCCCGGGCGAGCTCTCCAGGCGTCAGCTCGTGCCCGGTGCGGCGCAGCGCGCCCAGCAGATCGAACTCGGGCCGGCTGAGGCCCGCCCGGCGCAGCGGAGCGTCCTCGGCCTGCTGCAGCAGCGCGGCACAGCGGTTGATCCGACCGATGATCTCCATCGGACCGGTGTCGAGCCCGGGCCGCACGGTCTGCCACTGCTTGACGACGGCGGCCACCGTGTCGCCCCGCCGGCCGCCGCCGGGATCGGCTTCGCCGTGGAACCCGGCGTCCGGGCCGGCTTCGTCGGCCAGGTCGTGAACCGGATCGCCGGCGGCGGTTGCCCGCCCCTCGGCCGAACGCCCTTCGGGACCCTCGCCCCCGGCGGCCCGAGCGCCCTCGACGGGCGCCCCTCCGGCCGCTGCCCCCACGTCGGCCACCCGTCCCTCCGCCACCGGCTCTGCCTCGTCCCCCGGCTGCGGGGCCCGTCCCCCGTCGCGTCCCGTGGGCGATGGTCCTTCGGTCGGCGTCATGGCCGTGCGTCCTCCGTTTCGGTGGCCGGGTCCCGCTCCGGGAGCAGGCCCTGGCGTCGGGCCGTCGCGGCGAGCGTACGGTGTCCGGACTGTTCGGCGAGCACGACCCGCTCCTGGGGCAGGGCCCGCTGCCACCATTCACCGGCGGCGGCGTCGGCCGTGGCGCGCAGTTCGGACAGGGCGACGGCGAGGCCGCGGCGGGCGGATTCCAGTGCCGTGGGGCCGGGGCCGGGATCGGGCTCGGCCAGGAGGCGGGCGGTGTGCTCGCGGGCCCGGTCGGCGGCGGCCAGCGCGCGTTCGACGCGGTCGCCCGCGCGCCGGTTGGTGACCGCGACGGCGGCGACGAACCCGACCAGCGCGCCGACGACGGTGTCCACGACCCGCTCCCTCATCAGCGTCCCGGCCTCCTGGTATCCGGCGAACTCCGTGATGAGCAGGGCCATGGGCGTCACACAGACGCTGCCGAGCCAGTAGTTCCGGCTGATCAGCACCTCCGCACCGAAGCTGAACGCGAGGCAGCACAGCACGAGCGCCGCCGGGCCCAGGTGCGCGAGCGGCACGACGGCCAGGAAGACGAGCACGCCGACGACGTTGCCCACGACCCGCTGGACGGCCCGGCTCCAGGTCAGCGCGATGTTCGCCTGGTACAGCGAGGCCGCGGTGACCAGCGCCCAGTAGGGGCGGCCGATCCCGAGGGCGAGGGAGGCGTAGCCGGCCAGCGCGCAGCCGAGCGCGGTGCGTGCCGCGAGCGGGGTCAGCGGGCCCAGCCGCGACCAGAGGGGCCGGGCCGCGGCCACGCCGAGCAGTTCGTCGGCGGCCGCGTGCGGCAGTCCGGCCTCCGGGACGGGGCCGGTGCCGCGCAGCGAGCCCGCCCACGCGCGCAGCCGGCCCGCCTCCGCCTGCGCCGGCGCCGCGAGGGCGACCTCGGCGCGGACGACGAGGCGTTCGAGGGCCCGCCGGGTCCGGGAGGGGGCGCTGGTGGACAGCAGCGACTGCCAGGCGGCCTGCACGGCGGCATAGCCCGCGGCGCGGGCCCGGGCGTGGCCCTCCCCGGTTCCGCCGGTGTCGGCGTACCCGGCGGCGGCCCTGAGTGCGGCGGCGGTGGCGCGGCGCTCCGGTCCGTGCGGCCGCACCAGCGCGGGCGCCATGCAGACCAGCCAGGCCCACGCGCCCGTCGCGGCGGCCAGCGCCAGGTGGCCGGGCACCTGGGCGAGGGTCTGCGGCGCGAACAGGGAGGCGGAGCTGACGAAGGTGAGGACGACGTTGCCCGGCGGGCCGACCCGGGTGGCGTCGCACAGCACCTTCTGGGCGGCGGCCAGCAACGCGCCGACGGTGACCAGGACGACGGCGCTGCCGGTGAGCGAGGCCGCGACCAGGGCCACGCCGAGCCCGCCGAGCATGCCCAGCACGACCCACACCAGGGCCCGCGCCCGTGCGGCGTACGGCCGGCTGTGGGCGTACAGCGCGCACAGGGACCCGGCCATCGCGTACATCACGAGGTCGAGCCGGCCGAGCGCCAGGAGGGTGAAGGCGGGCGGGGCGATCGCCGCGACCACGCTCAGCGCGGGCTTGAACCAGATCTCCGAGGGCTTGGCGAGGCGCAGCACACCCGCCAGGGGGAGACGCCGGGCGGGTGGGGCGAAAGGGGTGGGGGGAGCACTGCTCATGACGGCAAGATTAACAGGTGTTTTACCCGTAAAGCACCTCCCTTCACCTGACGTGCTCCGTCGAATGCTCCCCGTGTACACCCTTGCGCTTGCGTGCGCGCCGCATGGTCCGGGCATCGAATGACCGACCGTCGAACGGGGAGGTGCGCGTGCACGGACCGGCTTCGTCAGGCTGGCTGCTGGTGGCGCTCTGCGCGGTGACCGGTGCCTACTGTCTGGCGCGGATGCGCAGCGGCGCCGAGGAGCAGCGCAGTGCGGCGGGCGGCGAGGCGCTGATGGGTTTCGGGATGGCCGCGATGGCCATCCCGGCGGCGGTGTTCACTCCGCCTTCGTGGGCCTGGCCCGTCTACGCGCTGGTGTTCGGGGCGGCGGGGGTCCACGCGCTGTGGGCGGCGCGGACGGGCACGCACCATCTCCACCACCTGGTGGGGGCCGCGGCGATGGTCTACATGTCCCTCGTCATGGCCGGCTCCCCCGGACACGCGCACGGCCGGGGCGGATCGGGAGTCCCGCTCCTGACGGGGGCGCTGTTGCTCTACTTCGCCGCCTACGTGCTGCTGGCCGGGGTCCGCCTGGTACCGGTGACCGCCGTGGCCGGGGGCGGCGTTCGAGCCGGGTGGGGCGACCGGCCGGAACTGGCCCGGGCCTGCCGGCTGTCCATGGGGATCGCGATGGTGGCGATGCTGCTCACGCTGTGAACCGGACCGGAACCGCCGTGCCCAACGGATCCGTTGCCTGCGTCACTTTGACGGCACAAGGCGTACCCGTGAGCGGGGCCGCACTCATAGGCTGCCCTCATGATGCTCACCGCCGCGCTGCTGCTGCTCGGCGCCGTGACCGCCGTGACCGCCCCCCGGCTGCTCGCCCGGGCGGACTGGCCGGACCGTGAGCCGGTGGTGGCGCTGTGGGTGTGGCAGTGCGTGGTGGCGGCCGTCCTCGTGTGCTGCGCGCTGTCCATGACGCTCAGTGCCGCGGCGGCCTGGCACGCGGTCGGCGGGCACCTCTTCGCCACGGCCCCGCGCGCGGTCGTGGAGGCCTACGTCCTCGGCACGGCGGGACCCTGGGCCGCGACGACGGCGGTAGCGCTGGCCGGCGCCGGCCTGTGGAGCGCGGCGATGCTGGTCCACGAGGTCGGCAGGGCCCGCGCGCGACGCCGCCGCCGGCGCGCCGATCTGCTGGTCCGGGCTCCGCTGCTGCCGGGCGAGGTGGCCGTCTCCGGCCGGCTCGTCGTCCTGGAGAGCGAGCAGCCCGACGCCTGGTGGCAGCCCGGCACTCCCCCGCAACTGGTCGTCACCACGGCCGCGTTGCGCCGGCTGAAGGGCCGGCAGCTGGACGCGGTGCTCGCCCATGAGCAGGGCCACGCCCGGGCCCGGCACGACTGGCTGCTGAACTGCTCCTCGGCTCTCGCCGGAGGCTTTCCGCAGGTACCGGTGTTCGCCGCGTTCCGCGACGAGATGCACCGCCTGGTCGAACTCGCCGCCGACGACACGGCATCGCGCCGCTTCGGCCGCCTCACGACAGCCCTGGCGCTGGTCGAACTGAACGAGCACCGCGGCGTGTTCGGGCCCTGCCCGACTCCACAGGCCCATGTCCCGGCCCGGGTACACCGGTTGCTCACTCCCCCGGACCGGCTGACCGCGGCCCGGCGTCTGCGGCTGACGGCGGTGGCCGCGCTGGTCCCCGTGGTGCCGGTGCTGGTGGCGTTCGTGCCGGGGCTGCGGGCCCTGGGGTAGCCGGAGCGCCCGGGCGTACCGACGCCCCCGCCCCGGAACGCCCGGGTGGGCCGACTCCCCTGGCGCGGGGCGCCAGGGGGTCTCCGTCGGCGGCCGATGCATGCCGCTGCGGTGACGGAAGATCGCCCCCGTACTGGATCCGGACCCCCCGGTTCGGCGAGGATCGCTGTATGCACACTTCGTCCGTCGACTCCCCGCCCCGTCCGGAGCACCGCACCACCGCCGGTCTCGCCGGCGTCCTGGCCCTGTGCTCGGCGCTGCTGCTGACCCTCGTCGCGGCGAGATGGAGCCCGTTGATCAGCGCGGACGGGGACATCGCCGACACCACCCACCGCTGGGCGGTCGACGAACCGGGCCTCACCCAGGCGTGCCGCATCCTCACGGACTGGGTGTGGGATCCGTGGACGATGCGTCTGCTGTGCGCGGCCGTCGTCGTGTGGCTGGTGGTGCGGTGGGCGGCGCGCTGGACGGCGCTGTGGCTGGCACTGGCCGTCGCGCTGGGCACGCTGCTGCAGCAGGGCGTCAAGGCCGCGGTGGACCGTCCCCGCCCGGTCTGGCCCGATCCCGTCGACTCGGCCCACTACTCGGCGTTCCCGTCGGGCCACGCCATGACGGCCACGGTGGTGTGCGGCCTGCTGCTGTGGCTCCTGCACCGGCACGGCGTGGGCCGGGCCATGTGGCGTACGGCCGTGGCCGTGGCCGTCGTCTCCGTGGTCGGGGTGGGGCTGACCCGGATCTGGCTCGGTGTCCACTGGCCGTCGGACGTGGTGGGCGGCTGGCTGCTGGGCATGACGGTGGTGGCCCTGGCGGTGTGGGTGCACCGGCGCCGGCAGCCGTGAACCCGTCGCCGCCTGACCGTCGTTCGGCCGCGGCGGCCCGCGGCTCGTAGGATCGCCCCATGACGGCCGTGCTCTTCGACTTCTCCGGAACCCTCTTCCGAGTCGAGTCCACCGACTCCTGGCTGCGTGGCGCCCTCGCCGGGGCCGATGTCCGGCTCACGGAGCCCGAGTTGACCGCAGCGGTCTCGGCTCTGGAGGCGGTGGGGGCGTTGCCCGGCGGTGGTGATCCCGCGCGGGTGCCGGAGGAACTGGCGGACGCCTGGCTGATCCGGGATCGCAGCGCCGCCCTGCACCGGGCGGCCTACACCGGTCTCGCCCGGCAGGTCCCGCTCCCCGACCCGGCGCTGCACGACGCCCTGTACGACCGCCACATGACCCCGGCCGCGTGGGCCCCGTACCCGGACGCCGCCGAGGTGCTGCGCGCGTTGCGGGAGCGGGGCGTTCCCGTCGGCGTGGTCAGCAACATCGGCTGGGACCTGCGGCCGGTCTTCCGCGCGCACGGCCTGGACCCCTACGTCGACACATACGTCCTGTCGTTCGAGCACGGCATCCAGAAGCCCGACCCGCGGCTGTTCGGCATCGCCTGCGAGGCGCTCGGAGCCGATCCGCGCACCACCCTCATGGTCGGCGACGACCGCCGGGCGGACGGCGGCGCCGCCGCACTGGGGTGCGGGGTGCACTTCGTGGACCACCTGCCGGCGGCAGACCGGCCGGACGGGCTGCGGCCGGTCCTGGATCTGGTGAGCTGAGACGACGGGCATACCGTCCATGTGGGCGGCGGGTCGATATCGAAAGTAGCCCAAGGACACTACCGGGGCCGATGGAACGCCCGCCTCGGACGATCCCCCGCGTCGCCCGAGGCAGACGCCATCGCCGGCCCAGACCTGACAGGTGTTGGCCGGACTCTCCGAGTATAGTTGGCTGGCAGCCAGTCAACACAGGAGTTGCAGCATGTCTCCGCGTAGCGCCTCGGTGAACGAAGAGTTGCGGCGGCGTTCCCGGGAGCGGCTCCTGCAGGCGGCGGTCGAGCTGGTGGGTGAACACGGCTACGACGCGACCACGCTCGGCGACATCGCGGACCGGGCGGGATCGGCCCGGGGTCTGGTGTCGTACTACTTCCCCGGCAAGCGCCAGCTGGTGCAGTCCGCCGTGCACCGGTTGATGCACCGCACGCTGGAGGAGGCCCTGGAGCGCGAGCCGCGCACGGAGGACGGCCGGGAGCGGATGGCCCGGGCCATCGACGCGATCCTGGGTCTGGCCCGGGACCGGCCCGTGCTGATGCGCCAGCACATGGCGGGGATACTGCAGGCCGAGGGCTTCATGCAGTGCCCGGAGCAGCGGCGGCTGGCCGAGCTGCTGCGGGACACCATGGCCCGGCACGGGTCTCGGGACGTCGACAGCGACTACCCGATGATGCGCGCCCTGCTGATGGGCGCGGTGTACGCGGCCCTGGTGCCGGGGGCGCCGATGCCGGTGCGGGTGCTGCGGGCCGAACTGTTCAAGCGCTACCGGCTCGGCTGGGAGCTGGGCCTCCCGCCGGAGACCGGAGCCTGCGGCGGGAGGGGCGACAAGGATCTGTCGCGGTTCTTCGCGACCGGGGCCGCACCGGAGCGCGACCCGCGGGGTCAGTCGAAGTAGTCCGGCTGCGTCTGGACGTTGAGCTCACGCTGGTGGACCCGGCGGGCCGGGTCCGTGCGGCGGTCGTCGATCTTCAGGACGTCGAAGCCCCGGGCGTACTCGTTCGAGTAGATGTAGCCGTTGTAGTAGTACGCGGACCAGGAGCCACCGGACTTGATCGTGTCGGTGGTCAGCGGGCCGCGGTCGAAGTAGGCGATCTCCTTCGGCGCGGCCGAGTCGGTGAAGTCCCAGACCGAGACGCCACCCTGGTACCAGGCCTGGACCATGATGTCCTTGCCCTTGACCGGGATCAGCGAGCCGTTGTGGGCGACGCAGTTCTCGGTGTCCGCCTGGTGGCGGGGGATCTTGAAGTAGCTGCGGAAGACGAGCTTGCGCTTGTCGCCCTTGCCGACGATGTCGTAGATGCCGTCGGCGCCCCGGTCGGGGCCGATCTCCGCGTTGCAGGTGGCCGCGCCGCCACCGCCCAGCTCGTCGGTGAAGACGACCTTGTTCGCCTTCTGGTTGAAGGTCGCCGAGTGCCAGAACGCGAAGTTCACGTTGTCCTGCACGCGGTCGATGACCTCCGGGTGTTCCGGGTCCTTGATGGAGAGCAGGATCCCGTCGCCCATACAGGCGCCCGCGGCCAGGTCCTTCGACGGCAGCACGGTGATGTCGTGGCAGCCGGTGGTCTTGGACACGCCCGGGTTGGTGGGTCCGCCCGGGTTGCCGCCGCCGTCCGGCCCCTCACCGGGGAACAGCACGGGGAAGCCCACGACCTCGGCCTTCTCGGGGGCCCTGCGCGGCACCTTGATGACGGAGATGCCGTCGTGCGGCGGCCGGCAGTCGGGATAGGCCGCGTTCGGCGAGTACGAGGAGACGTACACGTAGACGTTGCGGCGCTCGGGCACCAGCGTGTGGGTGTGTGAGCCGCAGGCGGTCTCGACGGCGGCGACGTACCTCGGGTTGCGCTTGTCGCTGATGTCGAAGACCTTCATGCCCTCCCACGAGGACTTCTCGGTCGCCGGCTGGGTGGTGCTGGAGCAACTGCTGTCGCTGCGCGAGGAGTCCGTGGACAGGAACAGCAGGTCACCGGAGACGGAGATGTCGTTCTGCGAGCCGGGGCACAGCACCTGGGCGATCGTCTTCGGCGCCTTGGGGTTGCCGATGTCGAAGATGCGGAAGCCGTCGTAGTTGCCCGCGAACGCGTACCTGCCCTGGAAGGCGAGGTCCGAGTTCGTGCCCCGGAGCACATCCTTGGGGACGTGGGCCAGGTGCTGGATGTTGTCGGAGTGGACGATCTCGTCCTGGCCGGGTATGTCGCCGTTCCGGATGGCCTCCCGGACCTCCTCCTGGTCGCTCTTGGAGACCTTCTTCGGCGCGGGCAGCGCGTCCCCGGGGTCGGGGGTGGCCCCGGCCGGCGCCGCGGTGAGGAGCGCGGCCAGCAGCCCGGCGGCCACAACGGTAACTCCCAGGCGTCTGCGGCGTGTTCTGCGGTCGTTCAACAGGATCACTGTTTTCCTCCCTGGTTCCGTTCACTGCGGAACGGTTCACGCACCACGCAGTATCGTCTTCGTCATGGACATACCAATAGAGAGAAACAGCCGCAATGAAGCTGTCCGGCCGATGCCCCGCGGAAGCGTGCGTGTACGTCGTCCACAACCCGAGGCGCGTTTCGACTCGTCGGCCACAGGAGGTCGTTGTGCTCTTCCGCCGTGCGTCCCGGGCGTCCGCCGTCACGACGGGGCTGGTCGCCCTGGGCGTGCTCACGGCCGGAGGCTGTGACTCCGGTCCGGACCGCGAACCGGCCACCGCGGACGGGCCCGCCGTGATCGCGCCGGGTGAGCCCGGCGAGGCGAACCGCACCCTGTCCGCCGAGGAGGCCGCCGGCCGGCGCTCGGAGAACGACTCCCCCAACTCGGCCGATGTCTCCTACGTCCGGATGATGATCGAGCACCACGCACAGGCCCTGGTGTTGACCGAACTCGCCCCGGGGCGCGCCGAGTCGAAGGACGTGAAGCGGATCGCCGGGCGCATCGCGGCCGGTCAGAAGCCGGAGATCGAGGCCATGAAGGGCTGGCTGAAGGCATACGGCAAGCCACTGAGGGCCGAGCGGCACGAGCACGCCACGATGCCCGGCATGGCGACGCGGGCCCAGCTGAAGAAGCTCCGCGCCGCCGACGGAAAGACCTTCGACCACCTCTTCCTGACCCTGATGACGACCCATCACCAGGGTGCGATCGCCATGGCCACGGACGTGAAGGGGCAGGGCAACAACGTCCGCGTCGAGGAGATGGCAGACGAGGTGATCGCGCAGCAGACGAGCGAGATCACACGGATGCGGAGCATGCTCTGACCGCGCCCCGGGGCGGGACCTCGTCCCGGTTCAGCGCCGGGCGCGGCGCGGCGACAGCAGGCCCGCGTCCCGGGCCTGGCCGATCAGCCTGAGCGACGTGCGACGACTGTGCCCCGTCGCACCCATCACGGCGAGGACCGGGTCGGCGCCGTCCCGCTGGGCCGTGCGGTACTCCCGCGCCACCAGCAGCCTCCCCTCCGCCCCGCGTGGCCGGGCGGGGCGGGCTCGGCGCCCCTCACTCCCCCAGCCGTCGGGCCCTGGCCCGGCACCGCACGCCTCGGCCACCGACTCCTCGATCCAGTCGGCGAGCACCGCCAGGTCGTCGAGGGACAGTGCGGGCTGGGCGCGCACCTCCTCGACACAGACGCATCCGCCGCCCACGACGGCCAGCGCGTCGACCCGGGCGCCGTCCGCGAAGGCCAGCCGGAACTCAAACCACCGGGTGGCGCCCTCGTTCTCCCGCACTTCCCAGGCGGGGCGCACGGCCACCGCACCGTCCGCCGGAGAGCGATCAGAAAGATTCAGAAAGGATGCTTCCAGCACACACTCAACGTAACCGCATGATCACATTCCCTATAGATCGGACACGCGCCTCGGGCGGCGCACTGCACCCTGTCAGCGGAGCCCGCACAGTGCGATGCTGGTGGCGTCAGCACTCTCCTGAGATCCGTCGGATCCCTCCGGTAAGGAGTTCCGCCGTGCTGCGAGTCGCCGTCGTAGGCTCCGGGCCCAGCGGGTGCTACACCGCCCAGAGCCTGGTCCAGCTGAACTCCGAGGTGCGCGTCGACGTCCTGGACCGGCTGCCGTGCCCCTACGGCCTCGTCCGCTACGGCGTGGCACCCGACCACGAGAAGATCAAGTCGCTGCAGAACAACCTGCGCGCGGTCCTGGAGCACGAGCGGGTGCGCTTCCTCGGCGGTGTGCGGATCGGCCCCGGCGGCGTGACCGTGGCACGGCTCCGGGAGCTGTACCACGCGGTGGTGTACTGCGTGGGCGCCGCCACCGACCGGCATCTGGGCATCCCCGGGGAGGACCTGCCGGGGAGCTGGTCGGCGACGCAGTTCGTGTCCTGGTACAGCGCCCACCCGGACGCCGTGGACGCCGGTTTCCTGCGGGACGCCCGGTCGGCGGTGGTCATCGGGGTGGGGAACGTCGCCGTGGACGTCACGCGGATGCTGGCCCGGGGACTGGCCGAGCTGACCTCCACCGACATGCCGCAGGCGGCCCTGACCACCCTGGCGGCCAGCCGGGTCACCGAGATCCACATGGTGGGCCGGCGCGGTCCCTCCCAGGCCCGGTTCACCACCAAGGAGCTGCGCGAGCTGGGCACCCTGCCGGAGACGGACGTCGTCGTGGACCCGGCGGAACTGGCCCTGGATCCGGGCTACACGGACCCCTCCGCGCTGCCCGCCCCGCAGCGCCGCAACGTCGAGGTCCTGCGCGGCTGGGCCGGGACAACCCCAAAGGGCGCCCCGCGCCGCATCCACCTCCGGTTCTTCCTCCGCCCGGCCGAACTGCTCGCCCAGCAGGGCCATGTGGACGCCGTGCGGTTCGAGCGGACGATCCCGGACGGCCATGGCGGAGTGAGGGGCACCGGCCGCCATGAGGTCATCGAGGGACAGCTGGTACTGCGCTCGGTGGGCTACCGCGGAGTCCCCCTGGAGGGCCTCCCCTTCGACCCGGCCACCGGCACCGTCCCGAATCTGTCCGGCCGCATCCTGCGCGAGGGTGCCGTCGCCCCGGGCGAGTACGTGGCGGGCTGGATCAAGCGTGGCCCCACGGGCGTCATCGGCACGAACCGCCCGTGCGCGAAGGAGACGGCGACCGCGCTCCTGGAGGACGCGCCGGCCCTCGCGCGGCGGACCGCGCCCGACGACCCCCTCACGGCGCTGCGCGCAGCGGGAACCGACCCGGTGGAATGGCCGGGCTGGCAGGCGATCGAGCGGGCGGAGGCGGAACTGGGTGCCTCACTGGGCCGCGGCGTGGTCAAACTCCCGGACTGGCCGTCCCTGTTGAAGGCCGCGGCCGGCAAGGCGCCCTGAGGGCCCTCAGCCGGCGAGCCGGACGGCCTGCCGGGCGGCGGCGTCGAGGAGGGCGGCCAGCAACCCCGGGAAGAGCTCGTCGAGGTCGTCCCGCCGCAGCCCGTTCATCTTGGCCGTCCCCCGGTACACCTGCCGGATCACCCCGCTCTCCCGCAGCACCCGGAAGTGGTGCGTGGTGGTCGACTTGGTGACGGGCAGATCGAAGTGCGAGCACGACAACTCGCCACGCGCGCCGGAGAGCTCCCGCACGATCCGCAGCCGCATCGGATCCGAGAGCGCGTGCAGAACGTCCTCCAGCCTGATCTCGTCGGACGCGGGGTGCGGCAGGTCACGACTGCTGACGGCGGGGGACGTCACGGCGGGCTCCAGTTCCTCGGGGACTCCATAGTACGAGAACCCTCGTAGTTTGACATCCATCGTACTACGGTGCCTATCGTACGAGTCGACATCGGCCCCGTGACGAATGGAGTCCGCCGTGACCGCGCTCTTCGAGCCCTACACCCTGCGCGAGCTGACGATCCCGAACCGCGTGTGGATGCCCCCGATGTGCCAGTACTCGGCGGCGCCGGAGGGCCCGGAGACCGGGGTCCCCACCGACTGGCACTTCGCGCACTACGCCGCCCGCGCCACCGGCGGCACGGGCCTGATCATCGTCGAGGCGACCGCGGTGTCGGCGCAGGGCCGCATCTCGCCCTACGACCTGGGCATCTGGAACGACGCGCAGGTCGAGGCGTTCCGCCGCCTCACCCGCTTCCTCGCAGCACAGGGCACGGTGCCGGCGATCCAGCTGGCCCACGCCGGCCGCAAGGCCTCGACGGACCGCCCCTGGAAGGGCGGCGCCCCGGTCGGCCCGGACGCCCACGGCTGGGACTCCGTCGCCCCGAGCCCGCTCGCGTTCGACGACAGGCACCCGGTCCCGTCCGAGCTGACCGTCGACCAGATCGAGGACGTGGTCGCGCAGTTCGCGGCCGCGGCCCGTCGCGCGCTCGCCGCCGGCTTCGAGGTCGCCGAGATCCACGGTGCCCACGGTTACCTGATCAACGAGTTCCTCTCCCCGCACTCCAACCACCGCACCGACGCCTACGGCGGCTCGTACGCGAACCGCACCCGGTTCGCCCTCGAAGTCGTCGACGCCGTACGGGAGGTGTGGCCGGACGACAAGCCGCTGTTCTTCCGCGTCTCGGCGACCGAGTGGCTCGAGGACGGCGGCTGGACCGCGGACGACACGGTCCGTTTCGCCGCCGATCTGCGGGCCCACGGCATCGACCTGCTGGACGTCTCCACCGGTGGCAACGCCTCCGGCGTCCGCATCCCCACCGGCCCCGGCTACCAGGTGCCCTTCGCCGCCCGGGTGAAGAACGAGACGGCCCTGCCGGTCGCCTCGGTCGGGCTCATCACCGAGGTCGAGCAGGCCGAGAAGATCCTGGCCAACGGTGAGGCGGACGCGGTCCTGCTGGGCCGGGAGCTGCTGCGCAACCCCTCGTGGGCGCGGCACGCGGCGCGGGAGCTCGGCGGTGAGGTGCGGGTGCCGGACCAGTACCACCGGTCGGTCTGATCCGGCATCCGCTCGGGCCCGTCAACCGGTCCGTCCGCTCCGGCACCCGCTCGGGCTCGTCAACCGGCCGCACACGTCGTTCCGTTGAGCGTGAACGCGGCCGGGGCGGCGCTGTTGCCGCCATGACTCGCCTGATAGCCGATGCTCACGCTCGCGCCGGGCGCGATGGTGCCGTTGTAGGCGACGTTGGTGGCGGTGACCGACCCGGACGACGGCGTGTACGTGGCACCCCAGCCGCCCGTGACCGTCTGCCCCGCGGGCAGCGTGAATCCGAGCTTCCAGCCGTCGACGGCTGTCGTGCCGGTGTTGGTGAGGGTCACCGACGCGGTCAGGCCGGTGCTCCAGGCGTTCACCGAGGCCGTCACCCTGCAGGCGCCGGGCTGGGGCTGGGGAGCCGGGCCGGAGCTGTCCAGGCCGAAGAAGGTGAGCACGCGGGACGCCATGCCCTGGGCGTACAGGTTGTGGCCCACGCCCTGAAGACTGACGGCCTCCACGGGGGCCCGGTCACCCGTGCCGCCGTAGCGGGTGCGGGTCCAGCCGGACTGGGGCGTGTCGGTGGTGGTGGGTGTCTGGCTCACGCCCTGCACATGGGTCCACTGCTTGATCTGCTCCCCGAAGTTGGGGTAGCGCAGGACGTCGTCCTGGGTGCCGTGCCAGATCTGCATCCGGGGCCGGGAACCGGTGTAGCCGGGGTACGCGCCCCGGGCCAGGTCACCCCACTCCTTCGGGGTGCGGATGATCGTTCCGCCCGAGCAGGCGCTGTTCCACTCGGAGCCGTCGGTGGTGGCGAAGCAGCCGAACGGGACGCCCGAGAAGGCGGCACCCGCCGCGAACACGTCGGGGTAGTCCCCGAGCAGGACGTTCGTCATCATCGCGCCGGAGGAGATGCCGGTGGCGAAGATGCGGCCGGTGTCGGCGTCGTAGGTGCGGGTGGTCCAGTCGATCATCGACTTGATGCCGACGGGGTCACTGCCGCCGCCGCGGCGCAGGGCCTGGGGCGAGGAGACGTCGAAGCACTTGCCGCTGCGGGTGACGGACGGGTAGAGCACGATGAATCCGTACCGGTCGGCGAGGGTGTCGTACTCGGTGCCGTTGTACATGTCCGGGCCCGAGCCGGTGCACCAGTGCACGGCCACCACGACCGCCGGCTTCGGCGTGACGTTCTCCGGAACGTACAGGTACATGCGCAGGTTGCTGGGGTTCGTGCCGAAGTCGGTGACCTCGGTGAGGGCGGCGGCGGGGACGGCCCCCGCGCGGGCGGCATCGCGGGCGGGCTCGCCCGCGACGGCCGCGGGTGCGCCGAGCACGGTGGCGGTGAGCAACGGCAGCAGCGCGGCGACGAGCGTGAGGAGCATCGACCACGGGGGTCTGGGCGCCGCGGGGTGGGGGGTGGCTGACACGTCCGGCGTTCCTTCCGTCATGAGGTGCGGTTCAGGAAGCGTCCATGCGGCATGGTGACATGGACATGGTTTCCATGGAAGCGCTCCCACGCCCGCATCGCCCTGACCAGGAGCGGCTGAATGTGTTCTGCGCGAGGCGTTGACTAGAAAGCGCTTGCCCCCTACGTTCCGTTCAGCAGTGTGACCCGTCGATGCGGGCAGCCATCCGTAATGGCCCGCATTGGACGGGATATTGAATGGCGTTCATCTACATGAATCGCCAGCTCAACGAAGGCACGCCCCCGACGGAATGCCCGGACTCCGGAGGAGCCCGGCACGCCTCCACCCCCACGACAGAAGGAATCGGGACATGACTTCTGCGACACGCCCGCGCCCCCGCAGGCGCGCACTGACCGGCGCAGTGGCCACACTCGGCCTCTCGGTTGGCATGATCATGACTACCAACGCGCCCACCGCGAGCGCCGCGACATGGCCGGCCCCCAACGGCAGCCAGGGCACCTCCTCCACCATCTCCGTGTCCGGCACCAAGGACTACGGGATGAAGCGGTACTACGGCACCGGGGAACTGGCCGGCGACGGCCAGGAGGAGGGGCAGGACCCGATCTTCAAGCTCGCGAACGGCGCGGTGCTGAAGAACGTGATCCTCGGCGCCCCCGCGGCCGACGGCATCCACTGCGAGGGCAGCTGCACGCTGCAGAACGTCTGGTGGGAGGACGTCGGCGAGGACGCCGCCACCTTCCGCGGCGGAAACGGCGCGACCTACCAGGTGATCGGCGGCGGAGCGAAGAAGGCCGCCGACAAGGTCTTCCAGCACAACGGCGGCGGCACGCTGACCATCTCCAACTTCGCGGTGCAGGAGTTCAAGACGCTGTACCGCTCGTGCGGCGACTGCTCCACGCAGTACACGCGCAAGGTCAACCTCAACACCGTCGACGTGACCGGCACCGGCTCCACCGCGCGGCTCGTCGGCATCAACGTCAACCGCAACGACGTGGCGACGCTGCGGAACATCACGATCCGCAACGACTCGGGCCGCAAGGTCGTCCCCTGCCAGAAGTACAACAACAACACCGCTGTCGGCTCCGGACCCGACAGCAAGAACTGCCTCTACTCCACCTCGGACGTCACCTACAGGTAGCCCCGGCCAGTCCCCCCACGGTGAAGGCGGCCGTGCGGAGCGCCCCGGCGGGCGCTGCGCACGGCCGTCCGCGTCAGGCGCCGCGCACCCGCGCGCGCACCTCTCCGACCAGCTCTCGCTGATAGTGGGTGTAGGCGGTGCGCAGTCCGGTGCCGGGCCAGTCGGCGGGCAGGAGTCCGGACGGCAGGACGGGGTCGGCGAGCAGGTGCCGTACGACGGCGGCGAAGGCGGTCAGGCGGTCGGCCGGGCGGGGAGCGCCGGCGATGTGGTCGAGCAGAGCCCGGGCCGTGGCGGCCCAGGCGTCCAGCGGCCACAGCGTTTCGGCCAATTCACCCGAGGGCCGGTCGGGGCGGGCCGTGTAGCGCTGGGCCACCCGGTCCAGGTCGCCGGGCAGGGCGCGGGTCAGGTTGGCGGGGCGTAGCCAGACCCCCTCGCGGAGTTCGGCGAGCCGGAGGGCGCTCAGCCGGGCGCGCAGGTCGGCCCGTTCGGCGGGGCCGCGTCCCGTCGCGGTGACCACGACCATCTCCCAGTCGCCGTCCCACGCGCGCGTGCGCGGGTGCACGGCGTCGTCCTGGCGGCGCTGGCGTTCCAGGAGCCGGTCGCTGAGGCGGTAGCCACCGTCCGTGCGCCGCAGGTCGCCGGCGGCCACCATCCGGCTGAGCGCCGCCCGCAAGGTGGAGCCTGCGACGTCGAAGCCCTCCACGAGCCCCACCAGTTCCCTGACC
Organism: Streptomyces luteogriseus; assembly: GCF_014205055.1. Classification (NCBI taxonomy): domain Bacteria; kingdom Bacillati; phylum Actinomycetota; class Actinomycetes; order Kitasatosporales; family Streptomycetaceae; genus Streptomyces; species Streptomyces luteogriseus. Next base: position 7,704,443 of record NZ_JACHMS010000001.1, on the reverse strand, counting down.
GGCAGCTCGGGTGGATGCGTCCCGAGGAGCAGGCTCAGCACGACCGACCGGGCGGACAGGGGACGCAGATCGAGCGCGCCGGACCGCGCCGGGACGTTCATCGGCATGGCCACGTACTGTACGCGGCGGGATTCCGTGTTGCATGATTGCTGCGGCCGCAGCCAGAGTGCAACACTCGCCGCATGGTCTCGACACCGGACGAACAGCAGGGGCACGGCGGATCCGCCACGCACGACGTCATCAACCAGGCCCCGCCCCTCGCCCCCTACGACGCCTCCGACGACACGGCCCTGCTGGAGGGGCTGCGGCGGGAGGGCGCCGGGTGGGCCGAGGAGGACCTGCGGCGGCTCGGCCGGCGGGCCGGCAGCGCCCGGGCGCAGGAGTGGGCCGACCTGGCCAACCGGCACGAGCCGGAGCTCCGGACGCACGACCGGTACGGCAACCGCGTCGACGAGGTCGAGTTCCACCCCAGCTGGCACCACCTGATGCGCGCGGCGATCGCGGAGGGTCTGGCCGCCTCGCCCTGGGCGGACGACCGGTCCGGCGCCCATGTCGTGCGGAGCGCCGGCGGACTGGTGTGGGGGCACACCGAGGCCGGGCACGGCTGTCCCACGTCGATGACCTACGCGGCCGTCCCGGCGCTGCGCCGGCAACCGGAGCTGGCGAAGCTCTACGAGCCGCTGCTGACGAGCCGCGAGTACGACCCCGTCCTCCGAGAGCCCACCGAGAAGCGCGGGCTGCTGGCGGGCATGGGGATGACCGAGAAGCAGGGCGGCTCCGACGTCCGCACGAACACCACGGCGGCCACGCCCACGGCGGAGCCCGGGGTGTACACGCTGCGCGGGCACAAGTGGTTCACCTCGGCGCCGATGTGCGACGTGTTCCTGGTGCTGGCGCAGGCCCCGGGCGGGCTGTCGTGCTTCCTGGTGCCGCGCGTCCTGCCCGACGGGACCCGCAACACCTTCCGCATCCAGCGGCTGAAGGACAAGCTGGGCAACCGGTCCAACGCCTCCTCCGAGCCCGAGTTCGACGGGACGGTGGCCTGGCTGGTCGGCCCCGAGGGCCAGGGTGTGAAGACCATCATCGAGATGGTCAACTGCACCCGGCTGGACTGCGTGATGATGTCGGCCGCGCTGATGCGCAAGTCCCTCGTCGAGGCGGGGCACCATGCGCGCCACCGCAGCGCGTTCGGCGCACGGCTCGTGGACCAGCCGCTGATGCGCAACGTCCTCGCCGATCTGGCGCTGGAGTCGGAGGCCGCCACGACACTCACCCTGCGGCTGGCGGGGGCGGCCGACCGGGCGATCCGCGGGGACGAGGGCGAGGCGGCGTTCCGCCGGATCGCCACCGCCGTCGGCAAGTACTGGGTGACCAAGCGGGGCCCGGCCTTCACCGCGGAAGCCCTGGAGTGCCTCGGCGGCAACGGATACGTCGAGGACTCGGGCATGCCCCGGCACTACCGGGAGGCGCCCCTGCTGTCGATCTGGGAGGGCTCGGGGAACGTCAACGCCCTCGACGTGCTGCGGGCGCTGAGCCGTGAACCGGGCACCGCCGAGGCCCTGTTCGGGGAGCTCGCCCTCGCCCGGGGCGCGGACGCCCGGCTGGACGCGGCCGTGACACGGCTCAGGACGGGACTGTCCGAGGCGTCGCCGACGACGGCACGGCGTCTCGTGGAGCAGATGGCACTCACCCTCCAGGCCTCCCTCCTCGTGCGGCACGCCCCGCCGGCGGTCGCCGACGCGTTCTGCGCGACACGGCTCGGGGGTGACTGGGGGCACGCGTTCGGGACACTGCCGGAGTCTGCGGGCCTGGACGCGATCGTGGAGCGGGCGCTGCCCGGGGGCGGGCGCTGAGGCGCCGGCGGGCGCACGCCGGACGGGTTCGCGGGCCTCGGGTTGGCCGGCGCCCTCGGGGGGCGCACCCGGGGGCGGCCCACCTGGGGGGGGCGGCGCACCTGGGGGGTCGACTCGAACTCAAGCCATCGTGCGCACAGTTCGCGCACAGTCATCGCCCGATTCCGCTTCGTTGTCAGTGCCGTGGTGCAGACTCCCCGTCAGTTGGCAGTTCGCCTGGGGGAGGACACCGTGTTCAGGGGGATCGACGAGGTCGACTGGGCCTCGCTGCGCCATGCGTCCGGCAGCGCGGAGGACGTGCCCGGATTGCTGCGGGGGCTGGCCTCCGCCGACCCGGCCGAGCGGCAGACCGCGCTCGACGGGATGTACGGCACGGTGCACCACGAGGGCGGGGTGTACGACGCGACACTCGCCTGTGTTCCGTTTCTCCTCGCGCTCGCCGGCCGAGCGGAGGTGCGGGGCCGGGCCGAGGTGGTGGAGCTCCTCGTCAGCATCGGCGACATCGACGGTGCCCCCGGTGATCTCGCGTCGAGCACCCGGGATGCCCTGCGCGCGGGTGCCGGCGTCTTCGAACGGCTCGCGGGGGACGCTGACCCCGGCGTGCGCCGGGCAGCCCCCGGGGCGCTGGTGCGGTTCCTCGGTCGACCGGCCCGCGTCCTCGCCCTGTTGCGGGAGCGGATCACCGTGGAGCGGGACGACGGGGTCCTGCTCGCCCTGACGGAGAGCCTCGGCCTGTTCGCGCGGCGGTACCGCCCGGCCGATGACGCCCACGCCGCCGAGGCGGTGTGGCTGCTGACCGAGCTGAGCGGGCCCCCGCACGGCCCCGGTCTGCGGCTCGCCGCACTCGGGCAGCTCGCGGGATGTGCCCAGGACCGGCTCCCCGCCGATCTCGTACCGACCGTCGTCCGCCTGCTCAGGGACAGATCGGGGCAGCGGGCCGGGGCGGGGCACCCGTACGACTGTCCCGGTCCGGACACCCTCGCCGGCCGGCTGCGGCGGCTGCGCCCCTCGGACGAGGAAGGATCCCGGTTGCTGCGGACCCTGCACTCGGCACTCGGCGGCCGGGTGTCCGACCGGGTCGCCCTGCTGTGCGGGCAGTTGACCAGCCCGGACCCCCTCGACCGGTGCAACGGCGTGTGGATGTCGGCCGGACTGTTCCGTGAGTGGCGTACCGGTCACGCGGAGCCGGTCACCCTGATCGGTAACCAACTGGGTGCGGAAGAGAGCCGGCTGCACGACGCGGCGGTCGCCGTCCTGGTGGAGCTCTTCACGCTGGCCGCGCCCGCCGCCGACCGTCTTCACGCGCTGGTGACGTACCGTCCCGAGCTTCGGATACGGCACGGTGAGCGGGGCGCGCCGGCCCTGGGCGGTCCGCTCAAGGCACTGGCCCAGGCCGGGGACACACGGGCCGTACCGACGCTGGCGGAGATGCTGACGGGCCCGGTCGTACCGAACGATCTGGGGCTGGTGGTGCCCCACTTGGGCGGCGCGGCCGTTCCGCTCGCCCCGGCGCTGCGGCGACGGCTCGCCCGCGTGCCGCTCGACGCGCCCGACACCGCCGAGCGGGCCGTCCCCCTGCTGTCGGCCCTCGCCGCACTGGGCGACGTCGAGGCCACCCCCGCCGTATTGCGTCTGCTGCGCGGCATGCCGGACGGTCTGCGGCGGCGCGACGCCGTCACCGCGGCCGCGCTCCGCGCCCTCGGTGTGCTCGGCGGCGCGGCGCGCGAGGCGATACCGGATCTGCACGGGCTGCTGAGGACCGACAGCGCGGTCGCCACGGCGGACGCGCTGTGGTCGGTCACGGGCGACGCGGACGCCGTACTGCCCGTCCTGATACGGGAGTTGTCGGGCACCGGAGGTGGTCACCGGCGCCATGCCGCGGCCGTGCTGGGGCGGTTGGGCCCGGCGGCGCGTCCGGCCCTGCCCGGGCTGCGCGAGCTGGCCGCCTCCGGTGACGCGTTGGCGCGGACCACGGCCGCGTGCGCGGTGTGGCGGACAGCCGGCGAACCGGAGCGGTTCCTCCCTGTGCTGCGCTCCGCCTGGGTGGAACACCCGCGCACCCGCAGAACGATCGCGGAGTGCGTCTTGGCACTGGGACCCGCGGGAGCACCCCTGCACGAGGCGCTCCGTGCGGAACTCGCCGCCCCCCGGCGGCACCGCAGCGACGCGGGCGTCCACGGCATACGCGAGGACCTGGCGTTGCTGCGGGTGTGCCGGGAGGCGCTCGCCGGCCCGGGACGCCCGTAGGGCCTCACCCCGCCGTACGCCCCCACATCGGGCCGAAGCGGGCCCACTCCGCGTCCCACTGGTCGATGCGGCGGCGCTCCAGGCGGCCGCGGAGGGCACGACCGGCGACCACGGGTACGACCGCGGCGCACAGGCCCGCCACACCACCGATCAGAGAGGCCCGTACGCGGGCCTGGGGCTCGGTGACGGGCCGGGTGACCTGGCGCCCCTCGGCGTCCGTCCATACGGTGACCGGGGCGCCGGCGGCGCTGCCCGCCGGGACCCGCAGCTGGCCGGAGTGTTCGGAGCCGTCCGCGGAGGTCCACCGCGCCGTCGCCCACACGTGCTCGGCCCGGGACTCAGGGGCGTCCTCGGAGGCCGTCCCGGGAGCGCGCTCGGCGAGCCGTGCCACGAGCGGGCGCCACTCGTCCCGTTCCCGGGCCAGCCCGTCCTCCACGGAGCGGCTCACCGCCGTCCCGGCCAGCACCCCGACGAGGACCGTGAGCAGCCACACGCCCAGGACGACCCAGGCCTCCACTCTGTCGGCGCGGCGCCTGAGCGGATTGCGCCGCCAGCGCCACAGCCACACCTTCGGACCACGTAACGCCATCGAAGGCCTCCTCCTCACGAGCCCACGACCATCCCGCCGCTCTCCCCATACGGACGGCGGCGCCTGGATGCTCAGTGCACCTACCCGACGTGACGGTCCCCACGGGCCGGCGCCCCGGCCGGCGCCCTGCGTGGGCGGCTCGCGGGATGCTTCGTCTATGGCCTCGACACCCCGCTGACCTGCGCCGGAGCCCTTTCCGGAGGTGACTGTCAGTGGTCGGGTGCAGACTGGCCGGTGTTCGGGACGAGGGCGTCAAGGACGACGCCGCGGAGGTGATCGGCATGACCGAGGTACTGCTCGCCGTGGGCACGCGCAAAGGCCTGTTCATCGGGCGCCGGCGAGGTGGTGGCGCCTGGGAGTTCGACGAGAGCCCCTACTTCAACGCGCAGGCCGTGTACTCGGTCGCCATCGACACCAGGGCCGGCACGCCGCGACTGCTGGCGGGCGGCGACAGCTCGCACTGGGGCCCGTCGGTGTTCCACTCCGACGATCTCGGCCGGACCTGGACCGAACCGGCCCGCCCGGCCGTCAAGTTCCCCAAGGACACCGGGGCCTCCCTGGAGCGGGTGTGGCAGCTGCACCCGGCCGCCGCCGAGCCGGACGTGGTGTACGCGGGCACCGAACCGGCCGCGCTGTACCGCTCGGAGGACCGCGGGGAGACGTTCGAGCTGGTCCGGCCACTGTGGGAGCATCCCACGCGGTCGAAGTGGGTGCCGGGCGGTGGTGGTGAGGGCCTGCACACCGTGCTCACCGACGCGCGCGACCCGAAGGCGGTGACCGTCGCCGTCTCGACCGCCGGCGTCTTCCGGAGCCTGGACGGCGGCGCGAGCTGGGCGCCGTCCAACTCGGGTGTCTCGGCGGTGTTCCTGCCCGACCCGAACCCGGAGTTCGGCCAGTGCGTGCACAAGGTCACGCGGGACGGCGCCAGCCCTGACCGGCTGTACCTGCAGAACCACTGGGGGGTGTACCGCAGCGACGACGCGGGCGCGCACTGGACGGACATCGGCGAGGGCCTGCCGTCCACGTTCGGCTTCGCGGTGGCGGCGCATCCGCACCGGGGCGACACGGCGTACGTGTTCCCGATCAACGCCGACGCCGACCGGGTCCCGGCCGACCACCGGTGCCGCGTCTACCGGACGGCGGACGCCGGCAAGAGCTGGGAGCCGCTCAGCAGGGGCCTGCCCCAGGAGGACCACTACGGCACGGTGTTGCGCGACGCCTTGTGCACGGACGACGCCGACCCGGCGGGCGTCTACTTCGGCAACCGCAACGGCGAAGTGTTCGCGTCGGCGGACGACGGCGACAGCTGGCAGCAGCTCGCCTCGCATCTGCCGGACGTGCTGTGCGTGCGGGCCGCACTCGTCGGCTGAGACACGGACGGACGGGGGGACGAGGATGCGCACAGGCGTTGGCCACCGGTTGATCGCCGCTGCCCGTGCGGCAGTAGGGTGACGCCCGTGGCACCACGACCCTTGCATGAGATCGTCGAAGCGGGCTGGGCGAAGGCCCTGGAACCGGTGGCCGAACGCGTCGCCGCGATGGGGGACTTCCTCCGCGCGGAGATCGCCGCCGGGCGCACCTACCTGCCGGCCGGGGCGAACGTCCTGCGGGCCTTCCAGCAGCCCTTCGACGACGTACGCGTCCTGATCGTCGGTCAGGACCCGTACCCGACTCCGGGGCACGCGGTGGGGCTGTCGTTCTCGGTCGCGCCCGAGGTGCGGCCGCTGCCCGGCAGTCTCATCAACATCTACCGCGAGCTCACCGCCGACCTGGGGCTCCCCCAGCCGTCCAACGGCGACCTGACGCCGTGGACCCAGCAGGGTGTCCTGCTGCTCAACAGGGCCCTGACCACCGCCCCGCGCAAGCCCGCTGCCCACCGCGGCAAGGGCTGGGAGGAGGTCACGGAGCAGGCGATCCGGGCCCTGGCGGGGCGCGGCAAGCCGCTGGTGTCCATCCTGTGGGGTCGTGACGCCCGCAATCTGCGCCCGCTCCTCGGCGACCTGCCCTCCGTGGAATCCGCCCACCCCTCCCCCATGTCGGCCGACCGGGGCTTCTTCGGCTCCCGCCCGTTCAGCCGGGCCAACGACCTGCTGATCCGCCAGGGCGGCCAACCGGTGGACTGGCGCCTGCCGTGACCGGGGCGTCGGAGGGTTCCGGGTTCCTCGCCGTGGACTCCGGCGGCTCCGGACTCCGGGCTGTGGTGGGGACCGCCGGGCGTGGTCCGCTGGCCCGGCGGGAATCCCGTGAGCCGGTTCGCACCGGCGAGCGGGGCATCGATCCCGAAGACTTCCTGGCGCGACTCGTGCCGTTGGTGCGCGCGTTGACCGCCGAAGCGGGTGCGGTGCCGCTGACCACCGTCGTCGTCGGCGCGACCGGTCTGGCCTCCCTCGGGGACGGGCTGCGTGCCGAACTGCCGGGCGCTCTGGCCCGGGAGTGGGGCGTGCGCAGGGTCGCGCTGGCCGCCGATGCCGTGACCGCGTACGTGGGTGCGCTCGGTACACGCCCCGGTGCCGTGATCGCCGGCGGGACGGGGCTGATCGCGATCGGCACCGACCTCACCGGCTGGCGGCGGGCGGACGGCTGGGGGCATCTGCTCGGCGACTGCGGGGGCGGTGCCTGGATCGGGCGGGCCGGCCTCGAGGCCGCGCTGCGCGCCCACGACGGGCGCGAGGACGGCTCGGCCCGGCTGCTGGCCAGCGCCGAAGAGGTGTTCGGGCCCGTGACGGGGCTCCCCGGCGCCCTGTATCCCCGGCCCGACCGGCCGGCCGTGCTCGCATCCTTCGCGCCCCGCGTGGCCGACTGCGCGGACGAGGACCCCGTCGCGGCGGGCATCCTGAGGGCGGCCGCACGGCACGTGGCCGACTCCGCGGCGGCCGTGTGCCCTTCCGGCGGCGAGCCGTGCATCGCCGTCACCGGCGGCCTGTTCAAGCTGGGCGCCCCGTTGCTGGGCCCCTTGGACGAGGAACTGGAGCGGCGGCTTCCACAGGGGCGGCGGGTGCCGGCCGAAGGTGATCCGCTGCACGGCTCGGTGCGCATCGCGGCCGAACTGAGCACCGGTTCACTCACGCTGCCGAGTGACGCGACGATGCTCTCCGTGACCACCCGTTCGGGTGATTGATCCGATCACGTCCCATCCGTACGTAACTCATCAGACAAAACAGGACGGATACCGCTCACCTGCACCCTCCCCGAACAGGGGAACCCAAGAAGCCAGTAACATGCGGCGCCATGAGTTCCCCCACTGGGCCCGCGGATGGCCTGCCTGTACGAATGCCGCGCCCCCGCCAGCCCGGACGGCACCGCCGTCCCGAGCCGCTGGTTGCTCCCGAGGGCGCGCCCGCGCTCGTCCTCGCCGTGCCGGGGACGCCCAGTAGCGCCACGCGCAGCCTCGCCGAGGAGGTCGTGAGCATCGCCCGCTCCGAGCTGCCCGGCCTCGACGCCCGCATCGGTTATCTCGACGGGGACGACGCGGAGTTCCCCTCGCTGCAGGCCGTGCTCGTGCACACCGCCGAGGAGCGCACGGCCCGTTTCGAGCAGGCCCGCGCCGCCGGCATGGACGTCAAGATGCCCGACGGCCCCGTCGCCGTCGTCGTGCCGCTGCTCGCCGGGCCGGACAGCGCGCTGCTGCGCCAGGTCCGTCAGGCCCTCATGGAGAGCCGTGTCGCCGCCGAGCTGACCGACGTCCTCGGCCCTCACCCGCTGCTCGCCGAGGCGCTGCACGTGCGGCTGTCCGAGGCCGGTCTGGCCCGTGCCGACCGCGCCCGGCTGTTCACCGTGGCGACCGCCGCGGACGGCATCATCCTGGCGTCGGTGGGCGGCGACGAGGCCGTGCAGGCGGCGGGGATCACCGGCATGCTGCTCGCCGCGCGCCTCGCCGTGCCGGTGATGGCCGCGGCCCTGGACGAGGAGGGCTCCATCGCCTCCGTCGCCGAGCAGCTGCGCTCCTCGGGTTCGCAGCAGCTGGCGCTCGCGCCGTATCTGATCGGTCCGGAGATCGAGCAGGGCCTGGTCGAGGAGGCCGCGAAGGAGGCGGGCTGCTCGGCCGCCGAGTCGCTCGGCCCGTACCCGGCGATCGGCAAGCTCGCCCTGGCCAAGTACACGACGGCGCTGGGCATCGCCCCGCAGCAGGCGCAGGGCACGCCGGTGCGCTGACGCGAGGCGCCGCCGCCCGAGAACGCCGAGAAGGCCCACTCCGGTTCGGAGTGGGCCTTCTCGGCGTTCTCGGGGTGCCCGGCCGGGCGACGGCGCGTGGTGAGTCCTCCTCAGCCGAGGGCCACGCACGAGGCCGCCGTCACCCGGATCGAGCCGCCTCGTCGCGGGACGCCCGTGAGCGCGTCGACCGCGAACCACGTCACGTCGCCGGAGCGCTCGTTGGCGACGTACAGGAACCCGCCGGAGGCGGCGAGGGCGCGCGGCCAGTGGCCGCCGCAGTGCACCGTGGCGGCGAGCCGCAGCTCCTCGCCCTCGACGGCGAGCACGGACAGGACGTCCTCGCCGCGGGTGGCGGTCCAGACGAAGCGGCCGTCGGGCGAGGTCACGATGCCCGAGGGGTAGGCGTCGCGCCCCGGTGCGCCCGGCAGCACCGGGGTCTCGGACAGCGAGGTCAGGACGCCTGTCGCCGCGTCCCAGCGGCAGACGGTGACGGACGGGGTCAGTTCGTTGATGACGTACGCGTGCGAGCCGTCCGGATGGAAAGCCAGGTGGCGCGGCCCCGAGCCGGGGCGCAGAGCGGTCTCCCGGTGCAGGGCCAGGGCGCCGTCCGTCAGCGTGCACACCCGCACCGAGTCCGTGCCCAGGTCGACGCTGACGGCCCAGCGACCGCTCGGGTCGGACTGCACCTGGTGGGGGTGCGGCCCCTGCTGGCGGGGGGTGTGCGGCCCCGCGCCGCTGTGCCGGAGCACGCTGGAAGCGGAACGCGCGAGGGCGCCGTCGGGGCGGACGGGGACCGCGGTGACACTGCCGGAGCCGTAGTTGGCGGTCAGGATGTGCCCGTCGAACAGGCCGAGGTGGGTCGGGCCGCTGCCGTCGACCGGCACGGGCCGCCCGGCAGGCTCGGGCTTGTCCCCGTCCACTCGGTACGCGGCCACCGCGCCGTCGGCCGTCTCACTGACCGCGTAGAGCGTCTTCCCGTCGGGCGCGAGGGTCAGACAGGAAGGGTCCTGGACGGCGTTGACGCTGCTCAGCACGGTCAGCGCACCGCTGCCGGGGTCGACCTCAGCAGTCAGGATGCCGGGCCCGCCGGCCGCCGTGAACGACCCGATGTACGCCCGTCGCCTGCCGTCCGCCACCGCAGTCCCCTCTCGCCGGCGCCGCCCCGAATGACCGCGCAGCCGATCATGCAAGGTCTAGACCAGACGGTCAAGGGTGGTTCGCCCGGCCGGGCGTGCGCCGGACGCGGTGGACACCGGCGGGACAGGGTGGTTCCGCCCAGCCGGGGCGGGCCTGGCCACGCAGGGACCGGCCCGCCTGCCGCCCCTCGCCCACCAGCCGGCGGCGGGCGACAGGCGGGCCGGCGGTCCGGCCGTCGCATGACGGTCCGGCGGACTCGGTCGGCCGGACCGGCTGCGCCGGCGCCCGCTCCGGGGCCGCGCGGAGCGTTTCGGTCAGGCGCCCACCAGGGGCGATCCCGAGGGGGCGCGCAGCGGGCGGGCCAGTTCGGACAGGGCTCGTTCCAGGCCGTGCAGATGGGCCAGGGCCGGTTCCGCGTGGGGCGGCCCATCCGCGTGGACCGTGATGTCCCTGCCCTCGGTGAGGGCCTCGACGGCGGCCTCCACCCGTCCGCAGGCCACGGCCAGACGGGCGTCGTGGGAGGCCTCCGGGTCGGCTGCGACGGCGACCAGGCCGCGGACCTCCCGGGCACAGTCGTCGAGGAGGGCGAGCACGTGCCGGGCCCGCCGCTTGCGGCCGAGCATCGGGTTCAGCGGGTGCACGAGCGGGGCGACCGAGAGCCGCACCCGGGCAAGGAGCTGCTCCAGCTCCGCCACCCGCGGGGCCGGGTCGGCGTCCGCCGCGCCCGCCAGGCGCTGTGCGGTCTCGACGGCGCAGGCGTGCACACAGCCCAGGGCCCGCCGGATCCAGGCGTCGGTGACGCTGTGGGTGGTGACCGGCAGGACGAGGATCACGGCCAGGGCGGCGCCGAGCGCCCCGACGCCGGTCTCGGCGAGCCGCAGGGCGAGCAGGCCGGGGCCCAGCACGCCGAGGAGGCCGTAGAGCAGGCCGGCGAGGAGGGTGACCCAGAGCATCATCCAGGTGTAGGACACGGCGGCCGTGTAGAAGATGCCGAAGACGCAGACGGCGGCGAGGGCGGCCGTGACGGCCGGATCGCCGTGCACGGGCACCGCCACGAGCAGACCGAGCGCGATGCCGATCACCGTGCCGAGCAGCCGCCGGAAGCCGCGGACCAGGGTCTCGCCGCGCGAGGTGGTGTTGACGAAGATCCACCAGGTGGCGCCGACGGCCCAGTACCAGCGCTGCCCGGACACCAGCTGCCCCACGACGAGGGCGAAACCGGCCCCGGCGGTGGCCTGGATCGCCTGCCGGGTGGTCACCCGGGCCAGGCCGGTGCCGCCCGGCGGTGCGGGCACGGCGGGCGGCGGCAGGCGGCGCTCATAGCACCACAGGCCGAAGCGCACGCCAGCGGCGGCGAGGACGGACAGCAGGACCGCGACGTACAGCTGCGGCAGCTGGTCGGTGGTGGCGTGCAGGAACTGCGCCACGAAGAAGGTCATGAACGCGAACACGCCGAGGCTGTGCCCGCGCGGCCCCCAGCGGCGCGCGTACACGCCCGCGCCCACCACGGCGAGGAAGGTGAGGTCGCGGGCCACCGGGTGGTCGTGCAGTTCGGCCGCGGCGGTGAGCACGGGCAGGCCGACGGCGGGCAGTAGCGCGGTCGTGACCGCCTGGCCGCGGACCGTGGCGTCGGTGACGGTGAACAGGGCGAGCAGGGCGGCGAGACCACCGGTGACGGCACCCGCGAGGGAGTGCCCGGCGAAGCCGCACAGGGCGACCGCGAGCGCGATGCCGAGTACGGCCCGCGCACCGAACCGCAACCTCGTCCGCCCCGGATCCGGAGCCATGAACACCCTCTTCAGCACCGCTTACCGCCCCTCTCGCAACACCGGCCATGAGTACGCATGAAAAAGGCGCCGCGGGGACCCGCAGCGCCATCGACGCACCCATATGAGCATCCCGGGGGCCACTGGCTCAACCGGCTCCTTCTAGACTGGGCCATTGGTACAGCCGGAGCGGCCGAGGAAGGGCCGCGGCAGAGCCAACGGACGAGGAGGACGCGTCATGCCCGTGGACGAGCTCGACACCCGCATCCTGCGCTTGCTGCTGGAGCAGCCGCGCACGAGTGTGCGTGAGTACGCCCGGATCCTCGGTGTCGCCCGGGGCACCCTTCAGGCCCGGCTCGACCGGCTCGAACGCGACGGCGTGATCACCGGCACGGCCCCGGCCCTCTCCCCCGCCGCGCTCGGGCATCCGGTCCTGGCGTTCGTGCACATCGAGGTCACCCAGGGGCATCTCGACGAGGTGGGTGACGCGCTGGCGGCGGTGCCGGAGATCGTGGAGGCGTTCTCGATCACGGGGGGCGGGGATCTGCTGGCCCGGGTGGTGGCGCGGGACAACGCCCACCTGGAGGACGTCGTCCAGAAGCTGATCAGCATGCCCGGGGTGGTGCGCACCCGTACGGAGGTCGCCTTGCGCGAGCGCGTCTCCCACCGGATGCTGCCGCTGGTGGAGTCGGTGGGACGGTCGGCCCGCGGATGATCTTTGAGAGCATGGCGCCATGAGGACGCTCCAAGGAATATCGGTCATCTTCGATCTCGACGGAACACTCGTGGACAGCGAGCCGCATTACTACGAGGCGGGCCGGCAGACGCTGGCCGAGTACGGCGTCCTGGACTTCTCCTGGGCGGACCACGAGCGGTACGTCGGCATCAGCACGCAGGAGACGGTCACGGACTGGAAGGACCGCTACGGCCTGCCCGCCTCGGTGGACGAGCTGCTCGCCGCCAAGAACCGCCGTTACCTGGAGCTGGCCCGGGGTGCCACGCGTGCCTACCCGGAGATGCGCGTGTTCGTCGAACTGCTGGCGGCCGAGGGCGTCCCCATGGCCGTGGCCTCGGGCTCCTCCCCGAAGGCCATCGCCGCGGTCCTGGCCGGAACCGGACTGGACGCACACCTGCACACCGCGGTGTCCGCCGACGAGGTCGCGCACGGCAAGCCGGCTCCGGACGTCTTCCTGGAGGCGGCGCGCAGGCTCGGCGCGAACCCCTCCGACTGCGTCGTACTGGAGGACGCCGCACCGGGCGCCGCCGCCGCGCACGCGGCCGGCATGCGGTGCATCGCGATCCCGTACGTCCCGGCACAGGCGGACGCACCGGAGTTCGCCACCGCGGAGCTGCTCCTCCCGGGCGGCCAGAAGGAGTTCACGGCACGGGCCGCGTACGACTGGCTCGTGAACTCGGCCATCTCGTGAACTCGGCCGGCCTTTCCTGAACTCGCCGCTCCCGACCCGTTGACGCTCCCCAGCCCCCTCCCTAGGGTCTGGTCGATCACTCGTACGGCGTTCGATATATCGACCACTCGATGCCCCCTGAGCACCGTGGACCCGTGGAGGAGCACACATGGCACGGCCCCTCTCCAGAAGATCCCTTCTTCAGGCCGCAACCGCCGCCGCAGCCGTACCCGCGCTGTCGCACGTGGCGACGGGGCGGGCCGCGGCGACTCCGGCCGCTGCCGCCGCCGCTGACGTCCCGTCGGCCTGGACCGTCCGGCCCTTCGGACTGGAGGACGTGAGCCTCGGGCAGGGCGTCTTCGCGGACAAGCGGAAGCTGATGCTGGATCACGCCCGCGGCTACGACGTGAACCGGCTGCTCCAGGTGTTCCGCGCCAACGCGGGCCTCTCCACGCACGGGGCGGTCGCGCCGGGCGGCTGGGAGGGGCTGGACGGCGAGGCCAACGGCAATCTGCGGGGGCACTACACCGGACACTTCCTGACCATGCTGGCGCAGGCCTACCGCGGGTCGAAGGAGCAGGTGTTCGCCGACCGGATCGCCACCATGGTCGGGGCGCTGACCGAGGTGCGCGCGGCACTGCGGCGGGACCCGGCGGTGCTGAGCGTCACCGGGAAGTTCGGGGCCGCCGCGGACCAGGTCCGGGGGTCGTACCAGTACATGGACCTGCCGGGCGGCGTGCTCGGCGGGACCTCGGCCATCACCCTCGCCGTCTGGGTCCGGCCCACGCACGACGCCGCCTGGGCACGGATCTTCGACTTCGGCAACGGCAACGACCGCTACCTGTACCTGGCCGCCCGTGACCAGGCCGGGGTGCCGCGCTTCGCCGTCACCACGTCGGGCGCCGGCGGCGAGCAGGGTCTCGACGGCACGGCCGCGCTGCCGCTGAACCAGTGGAGCCACCTGGCGGTCACGATCGCGGGCGGCACCGGCACCCTCTACGTCAACGGCACCGCCGTGGCGCGCAACACCGCGATGAGCCTCACCCCCGCGGCCCTCGGCACGCTCAGGAACAACTGGCTGGGCCGCTCGAACTACTCCGGTGACCCGGTCTTCGCGGGCGCCTTCGAGGAGTTCAACGTCTTCTCGCGGGCGCTGACCGCCGCCGAGGTCACGGAGTTGCAGAGCCGCCGGGCCGCCGACGCGTCGACGGGCCGGGGCGATCTGGCGTCGTACGCCTTCGACGAGACGGCCGGGGGGACCTTCGCGGACGCCTCCGGCCGGGGCCTGGCCGCCACCCTGCGCCGCACCTGGGGCGGGCCCAGCCACCCCGGGTTCCTCGCGGCGTACCCGGAGACGCAGTTCATCGACCTGGAGTCGAGGACCACCTCCGACTACACCAAGGTGTGGGCGCCGTACTACACCGCGCACAAGATCCTCAGGGGACTGCTCGACGCGTACACCGCCACGGACGACGACCGGGCGCTCGACCTCGCGTCGGGCATGTGCGACTGGATGCACTCCCGGCTGTCGAAGCTGCCGGAGGCCACGCTCCAGCGCATGTGGGGGATCTTCTCCAGCGGCGAGTTCGGCGGCATCGTCGAGGCCATCTGTGATCTGCACTCGATCACCGGCAAGCCCGAACACCTCGCACTGGCCAAGCTGTTCGACCTGGACCGCCTGATCGACGCGTGCGCCGCGAGCACCGACATCCTCGACGGGCTGCACGCCAACCAGCACATCCCGATCTTCACCGGCTATGTGCGGCTGTACGACGAGACCGGCGAGCAGCGCTACCTCACCTCGGCGAGGAACTTCTGGGACATGGTCGTCCCGCACCGCATGTACGGCATCGGCGGCACCAGCACCGGGGAGTTCTGGAAGGCGCGGGACGTGATCGCGGGCACCCTGAGCGCGACCACCGCCGAGACGTGCTGCGCGTACAACATGCTCAAGCTGAGCCGGACCCTGTTCTTCCACGAGCAGGACCCGAAGTACATGGACTACTACGAGCGGGCCCTGTACAACCAGGTGCTCGGCTCCAAGCAGGACAAGGGGGATGCGGAGAAGCCGCTCGTCACATACTTCATCGGGCTGACGCCCGGTCATGTCCGGGACTACACGCCCAAGCAGGGCACGACCTGCTGTGAGGGCACGGGCATGGAGAGCGCCACGAAATACCAGGACTCGGTGTACTTCGCGAAGGCCGACGGCAGTGCGCTGTACGTCAACCTGTACAGCGCGTCCACATTGACCTGGGCGGAGAAGGGCGTGACGGTCACGCAGACGACCCGCTTCCCGCAGGAGCAGGGCAGCACGCTGACCTTCGGGGGGAGGAGCGCCTCCTTCACGCTGCGGCTGCGGGTGCCGGCCTGGGCGACCGCCGGGTTCCGGGTGACCGTCAACGGGCGTGCGGTGTCGGGGAGCCCTGAGCCCGGGAGCTACTTCGACGTGTCCCGGGCCTGGCGGGCCGGTGACACCGTCCGCATCGCCATGCCGTTCCGGACGCGGGTGGAGAAGGCGCTGGACGACGCGTCCCTGCAGACCCTCTTCCACGGGCCGGTCAACCTGGTCGCCCGCAACGCGGCCACGGAGTACCTGAAGGTGGGGCTGTACCGCGACGCCGGGCTGTCCGGCGATCTGTCGCACTCCCTCTCACCGGTGCCGGGCAAGCCGCTGCGCTTCACGCTGGACGGGACCGAGTGGGCGCCCTTCGCCGAGGGGACGGAGGATCGGATGCACGCCTACTTCCGGCGCGTGGAGCCGAAGGTCGTGTTCGGCGGCCGGGACTCGGGCGTCGCCAACCCGGCGAAGTCCGGCGGTGCCACGCTGCTGGACGAGATCTGGGCCGGGGCGCCGTTCCGGGACAAGGGGGCGCTGGTGGCGCGGGTGCGGGCCACGGTGGACGCGTGGGTGAGCGCGGGGCTGCTGAGCAGGGCGGACGGGGACACCGTGGTGGCGACGGCGCGAGCGGCTTCGTACAAGCCCTGAGCGCCTGCCCGGTCGGGCGGGTGCGACGTCCGCGGCGGGCGCCGCACCCGCCCGAACTTTTTTACGGCGGCGGTGATTGTTTCGCCTCTGGCATCCGTACCTCTTGGTGTTGGGCCGTTGATATTCCAGGAGGCACGATGCGCATCTCGCGCAGCACGGCAGGAACCGCGTTCGTGGGCGGTGCGTTGATCCTTACGCTGACCGCGCTCGCCTACCCCGGCATGCTGGGCATGCAGAACGCCGCTTCCGGCCAGGACCGCATCATCGCCAACACCCAGTGGGGTCCGCTGACCGAGGCGGACCGCGACTTCGTGGTGCGCGTGCGTGCGGCCGGACTGTGGGAGTACCCGCTGGGGCAGCTGATCAAGGAGCGGAGCACGTCGCCGGAGATGCAGGAAGTCTCCAAGCACCTGCTCGTGGGTCACGGCCGGCTCGACGCGGGCTGCCGCAAGGTCTCCACGGACCTGGGCATCACCCTGCCCAACGAGGCGTCGCCGCAGCAGCAGCAGTTCGTGGCGACGGCCGAGGGCAGTACGGGCAAGGAGTTCGAGTCCACGGCCGTGACGATCATGCGCGTCGCGCACGGGGGCATCTTCCCGACGATCGCCAAGATCCGGGCGACCACCCGGAACAGCCTCGTGCGGGAGCTCGCCGACACGACCAACGACACCGTGCTCGACCACATCACGGTCCTGGAGAAGACCGGCCTGATCAACCAGGAGCAGGTCAGCTTCCAGATCACCGCCCCGCCCAAGCTGCCCCAGGAGCAGACGACACCGCCGCCGCCGCAGCAGGGTGCGCCGGTGCGCGTGCTGCCGGTCCCGGAAGACCTCAAGGATTTCCAGACGGTGGCCCCCAATCCGTCCTACGGGGCGCCGTCTCCGTCGGCCGGCTGAGCCGGGTACGGAGCTTCAGGGCCGCGGTCTCACCGCGGCTCCCATCCTACGAACGGCGGCGGGGCTTGCCCCGCTTGCCGCTCTTCGGTGTCCCGCCCTTCGCCGCACCGCCCTTCGCCGAACCGCCGGAGGCTCCGCGTCGGTTCGCACCCGCCGACCTCGACGGCTGCGGCTTGCGGCGGTCGTCGCGCTTGGGCTTCTCCTGGGCGGGAGGCTGCTGACGGCCCCGGGTGCTGTTGACCGTGCGGCCGCGGACGATGCCGATGAAGTCCTCGATCCGGTCCGTCTTCGCGTCCTCGGGCCAGGCCAGGGCCACGCTCGACTCGGGGGCGTCCTTGAGGGGCCGGTGGGTGAGGTCCTTGCGGTGGTGGAGGCGGGCGAGCGACAGCGGGACGGCGAGCACACCGATGCCGGCAGCGACCAGTTCGATGGCGTCGGCGGTGGTGGCGGGCCGTTCGAGGGCAGGCCGTCCGGGCAGACCATGCCAGTCGAGGACGTCGTCGAGGGGGTGCAGCACGATGTCGTCGGCCAGGTCTTCCGGCGCTACCTCGTCGACGGCGGTGACCAGGTGGTCTTTGGGCACGACGACGACCGTCTGCTCGGTGTAGAGGGGGATCGCGCTGAAGACCTCGCGGTCCACGGGGGTGCGGACGAGGCCGGCGTCGGCGTCCCCGCCCAGCAGCCGCTCGGCCGCCGCTGCGGCGGGCACCTGCGTGAGGGTCAGTGGGACGTCGGGCTGCCGCTCGTTCCAGATGCGCACCCATTTGTCGGGCATCACGCCGGGGACGTAGGCGAGCCGGAACGAGGGGGTTGCATCCGAGCCTGTCACCTCGCCAGGTTACCGGCCGTGGTCAGGGGCCGTGCACATGCTCGATACGCTTGACGGCATGACGTCGCACCAGAGCACCCAGACGATGAAGCCCGCGACCGCGGCGAAGAAGCTGGGTGTGTACCTCGAGGCCACACCCGCAGAGTTCCGGGAGGGTGTCGTCTCGCGCGCCGAACTGAACGAGCTCCAGGCCAACCCGCCGCAGTGGCTGCAGGACCTGCGGCTCAACGGCCCGCACCCCCGGCCGGTGGTCGCCGCGAAGCTCGGCGTCTCCATCGCGGGCCTCGCCCGCGGGGGTGTCACCGAGCCCCTCACCACCGAGCAGATCGAGGCACTGAAGCAGGAGGGGCCCGAGTGGCTGGTGCGGGAGCGCGCCACCCAGGCGGAGGTCCGCAAGGAATCGGCCCGGATCAAGAAGAAGAACGCCGACCGCCAGGCCTGACCCGCACCCTTCAATTTCGGACGGCCCCCACCGGATCCCCGGTGGGGGCCGTCGCTGTTTCCTGGGCGCCTTTGGCCCCGTGTGGCCTCGGTGAAATCTTTCGGCCATGTATTGACATGGCGAGGAAGCGATCCGTAGCTTGGCCGATCATTTAGATTCGTGAAGGACGTTCACGAATATGAACGGAGAACCATCCATGCGGGATCGCCGACGCTGCATCGCCATGCGGCTCCGCCGCGTGCGCCGCCTGACCGCCAGCCTCGCCGTCTCGGGACTCCTCTTCGGAACGGCCGCCTGCGGCTCCGGTTCCGGCAGTGCCCGGGCGGACGACCCGAACACCCTGGAGGTGTGGACCCGGAGCGATCCGGAGTCCGCCAAGACCTACGACCGCGTGTTCGCCGCCTTCACCGAGAAGACCGGCATCAAGGTCGACTTTCAGCCGGTCATGAACTTCGACCAGCAGCTGCAGAGCCGCGCCTCCGTCAAGGACCTGCCGGACGTCATGATCAACGACACGGCCCTGATGGGCAGCTACCAGGCCCAGGGCCTGCTCAAGGCGGTCACCCCGGCCTCCATATCGGGACATGCCGAGATCACCGCCAAGTCCTGGTCGTCCACGGTCGGCCTCGACGGCAAGCACTACGGCATCCCGTACTCCCGGCAGGCCATGACGCTGTTCGTCCGCAAGGACTGGCGCGAGAAGCTCGGCCTGCCGCAGCCGAGGACCTGGCAGGACACCCTCGCCCTCGCCAAAGCCTTCGCCACCCGCGACCCCGACGGGGACGGCAAGAAGGACACCTACGGCATGGTCGTCCCGGGCAGCGCCCAGAACGGCTACGTCGCCTGGTGGGGCGCCAGCTATCTGTGGCAGGGCGGTGTGCAGATCCTCCGGAAGCAGGGGTCGGGCTACCGGCCCGCCATGGACTCGGCGGCGGCCGTGCGCACCGTCACCTGGATGAAGAAGAACCTCTTCTGCGGCGACAACGGTGTCATCCAGCCCAGCGCCCTGACCTCCGTCACCGCGAACACCACCAACTTCCAGGACGGCAACGCCGGGATGTACCTCACCGGCCCGTACAACATCTCCACGTTCGACAAGGCACTCGGCAAGGACAAGTACGAGGTGCTGCCGGCACCCTCGGGCCCGGCCGGCAACAACGACGTGCTGGCCGACGGCGAGAACATCTACTTCGGCGCCAGGACCGGCAAAGCGAAGCAGGAGCAGGCGCTCGCCGCGTTCCTCGTCTCCCCCGAGGGCCAGGAACTCGCCATGACCGGCGACCACCAGCCCGTCGTACGCATCCCGGTCAACTCCACGCTCGACGCGGCGAAGGTGCGCCACGACTCCCGCTGGAGCGTGGTGCAGAAGGCGTACGAGACCGCCTCCGTGCAGTTCCCCAACGCGCCGGACTTCGCCCCGGTCAAGCAGGACACCGCCGACGCGCTCAACGCGATCTTCACCTACTGCGGCAGCGACGTCCGCGCCGGCCTGAAGGAGCTCAACGACACCCTCGCCGGTGACCTCAAGGACCAGGAGCTGCTGAAATGACCGCGACCGCGACCACGCCCGGGCCGCGCAGAGCCCGGATCATCGGCAAGAAGGCCGTACTGCCCTGGCTGTTCCTCGCCCCGGGGCTGCTGCTGGCACTCGTCTTCAAGTTCCTGCCCATGGGCAAGGGCGTCTGGCTCAGCTTCTTCGAGGTGCGGCCCTTCCTCGGTGACAAGTGGGTCGGCCTCGACAACTACACGCGGGTCCTGACCGACCACCGCTTCCAGGACGCCATCGGCCACACCCTGCTCCTCGGCGTCGGCATGTCCCTCGGCGGGATCGTCGTCGGCTCCGCGCTGGCGCTGCTGCTGGAGGGCCAGGCCCGCTCGCTGAAGATCATCCGTACCGCCGTGTTCCTGCCCGTCGTCACCGCCACCGCGGTGGTCGGCGAGATGTGGCGGCTGATGTACTACCCGACCTCCGACGGCCTGATCAACAGCGGTCTGGGGCTCCTGGGACTCGGGCCCGTGCCCTACCTGGACAACCCCGACACCGCGCTGTGGGCGACGATGGCCATGGGCATCTGGATGCTCGCCCCGTACAACATGGTGATCATCCTCGCCGGGCTGGCGGGCGTGGACCGGTCGCTGTACGAGGCCGCCGCGATGGACGGCGTCTCGCTCCGGCAGCGGCTGCGGCACATCACGCTGCCGGCCATCCGGCCCGCCCTCGGCATCGTCCTGACCCTCGCCGCCATCCGCGGACTGCGCGTCTTCACCGAGGTGTACGTCCTCACCGGCGGCGGTCCGGCGGGCTCCACCGACGTGTGGATGACCCGCGCCTACACCCTCGGCTTCACCCGTAACGACATCGGCGGCGCCTCGGCCGCCTCCGTGGTTCTGCTCTGCGTGACGCTGCTGCTCACCGTCACGGTCAACTACCTCCGCAAGAGGGGAGACGTGAGATGAGCGCCCCCGCCATCGACCCCGTCCGGACCCCGGTGACCGCCTCTCCCACGCGGTCGTCCGCCGGGAAGGGGCGCACCACCCCCGCCCGCTTCGACACCGCCCTCGGCTGGAGCGACCGGCCGGGCCCCGCCTGGGCGCTGCGCATCCTGCTCTGTCTGCTCGCCCTGGGTGTCTTCGCGGCACCGTTCCTGACCATCTTCTCCGGCTCCTTCAGCGAGAAGGCCAGCGGTTCGACCCTGTCGTTCCTCCCCCACCACCCGACCCTGCTGAACTTCCGGGTCGCGGGTGACCGGGGCATCTGGGACTACTTCGGCAACTCCCTGGTCATCGCGGGCGGCGGGCTGCTGCTCCAGCTCGCCGTGTGCACCCTGGCCGCGTACGCGCTGGCCCGGCACAGGTTCCGCGGCCAGGCGCTGATCCTGACCCTGTTCATGCTGACGATGATGCTCCCGGAGGAGGTCATCGCCATCCCGCTGTCCCTGGTCCTCGGGCACGTTCCCGTGGTCGGCGTCGACCTCAAGGGCACCGTCTGGGGCGTGATCCTGCCGCTCGGCGCCTGGGGCTTCTCCGTGATGCTGCTGACGGAGTTCATGAAGGACATCCCCACCGAGATCGAGGAGGCGGCTCGCATCGACGGCGTGGGCGAGCTGCGCATGCTGTGGCAGGTCGTCCTGCCGCTGTGCAAGCCCGCGCTCGGTGTCGCCGGGGTGCTCGGTTTCATCATGATCTGGGACCAGTACCTGCTGCCCCTGATCGCCGCCAAGGACCCCACCGACTACACCGTCACCGTCGCCCTGTCCATCCTGCGCACCGACCCCGAGGTCGGCTCCGGGGTGGTGCTGGCCGGTGCGGTCATCGCCCTGGTCCCCAGCCTGATCGTCTATCTGCTCCTCCAGCGCTCGCTGGTCACCGGCATCGCCGCCGGGGCCACCAAGGGCTGACAACCCCCCACTTATGAGGGAGACATGAAGTTCCACGGAGTGCTGTTCTTCCCGGTCACGCCGTTCGCGGCGGACGGTTCACTGGACGAGGAACGGCTGGCCCGGCACATCGAGTCGGGTGTCGCCGCGGGCGCGGGAGGTGTGTTCGTCGCCTGCGGCACCGGTGAGTTCCACGCACTGTCCGCCGAGGAGATCGAGCGGGCCACCCGGGTCGCCGTCACGACCACGGCCGGACGGGTGCCGGTGCTCGCGGCGGCCGGCGGCCCCACCCCGGTCGCCCGCGACCAGGCCGCCCGGGTCGAACGCGCGGGCGCCGACGGCATCCTGCTGCTGCCGCCTTACCTCGTCAGCGCCCCGCAGCAGGGCCTCGTGCGGTACGTCGAAGAAGTCATCGCGGCCACGGACCTGCCCGTCGTCTTCTACCAGCGCGGCACCGCCCGGCTCACCGCCGAGACGGCCGCCGAGATCGCCGCCCTGCCGGGGGTCGTCGGCCTCAAGGACGGTATCGGGGACATCGAGCGGATGCACCGCATCGTCCGCGCGGTGCGTGCCGTGCCGGGCACCGAGGACTTCCAGTTCTTCAACGGTCTGCCCACCGCCGAGATGACCGCGCCCGCCTACAAGGGCGTCGGCGTGGACCTGTACTCCTCGGCGGTGTTCGCGTTCGCCCCGGAGATCGCCCTGGCCTTCCACCGGGCGCTCGCCGAGGACGACGACGCCCTGGTCTCCCGGCTCCTCGACGAGTTCTACGGTCCGCTCGTCGCCCTGCGCGACGAGGTCCCCGGGTACGCCGTGTCGCTCGTCAAGGCGGGAGTGACCCTGCGCGGCCTGGACGTCGGCGGCGTACGGGCTCCGCTGCTCGATCCCACGCCGGAGCATGTCGCCCGGCTCTCGAAACTCCTCGACCAGGGACTGGAGGTGGTCGGCGCATGAGCTCCACGCGTATCCGTGAGCTGATCGTCACCCCGATCGCGTTCGGCGACCCGCCGCTGCTCAACTCCAACGGCGTGCACGAACCGCTCGCCCTGCGGGTGATCCTCCAACTGGTGCTGGAGGACGGGACGGTGGGGCTCGGCGAGTCCACGGGCGGCATCGTCCGCCTGGAGCGGCTGCACGCCGCCGCGAAGGCCGTCGTCGGCATGGACGTGTTCGACAGCACCGCCGTCACCGCCGCGATCGACGCGGTCCTGCTGCCGACCGTGCCGAGCTCCCACGAGCGCGGCTGGACCACCTCGGCGGTCGAGGTGGCCTGCCTGGACGCACAGGGCAAGCTGCTCGGCCGCCCTGTCAGCGACCTGCTGGGCGGCAGGGTCAGGGACGCGGTGCCGTTCGCCGCGTACCTCTTCTACAAGTGGGCCGAGCACCCGGCGCTCGACGGCCGTGCCGCGATCGGCGACGACTGGGGCGAGGCCCTCGACCCGGCCGGGATCGTCGAGCAGGCCCGGCTGATGCAGGAGCGGTACGGCTTCCGGTCGTTCAAGCTCAAGGGCGGTGTCTTCCCGCCCGACGAGGAGATCGCCGCGATGCGGGCGCTGGCTCAGGCCTTCCCCGGGCAGCCGCTGCGGCTGGACCCGAACGTGGCCTGGACGGTGGAGACGTCGACGTACGTCGCGCGTGAACTCGAGGGTGTCCTGGAGTACTTGGAGGACCCCACCAAGACCATCGAGGGCATGGCGGAGGTCGCGAAGGACTCCCCCATGCCGCTCGCGACCAACATGTGCGTCGTCGCCTGGGAGCATCTGAAGCCGGCTGTCGAGCGACACGCCGTCCAGGTACTGCTCACCGATCACCACTACTGGGGCGGACTGCGCCGCACCCGTGAACTGGCCGCCGTGTGCGAGGCGTTCGAGCTCGCCCTGTCGATGCACTCCAACTCGCACCTGGGCATCAGTCTCGCCGCGATGACCCATGTCGCCGCGGCCATCCCCAACCTCGACCACTCGTGCGACACGCACTATCCGTGGAACTCCGCGGACGACGTGATCGTCCCCGGCGTACTGGAGCTGCGCGACGGCGAGGTGAAGGTGCCCACCGGCCCGGGGCTGGGTGTCGAGCTCGACCACGCCCAACTGGAGCGCCTGCACCGGCGGTACGTCGACTCCGGGATGCGCGGCCGGGACGACACCGGCTACATGCGGCGGTTCCAGCCGGAGTACGAGCTGAAGCTCCCCCGCTGGTGACAACCGTGCGCCCCGCCCCGGTGAGCGCGTGCGCTCCGCCCCCGGTGGGCGGGGCGCACGCGCTCCCTACGACTTGGGCCGGTCCCAGGTGACCTTGCCGGGGATGCCGTCGGCGTCCTTGCCGGAGAAGCCCTGCTTCTGCTGCCAGAGCGCGTAGGACCGGCGGTCGGCCTCGCTCCGGTCGGGGCTGGGCCCCTCCTCGTAGCGGCTGCACCCCTCGGCGACCAGGCGGCGGCCCATCGCCGTGATGAGCGGGGCGCGCTGCCCGACGTGGAAGAACCCGGAGCCCGGGAACGGCAGGTGGGACGGCTTGGGCGACGGCTTCGGGCCGGGGACCGGCTTGGTGCCGCCCCGGCGCCCTTGAGCCGGTCGCGTATGCGCTCGCGCATCCCGTCCAGGTGAAGCCGCGCGGGTCGAGCTTGCCCGGCTGCCATTCCTTGTGCCCGACGACGGACCGCTCGGACCAGCCGTGGTGACGGCAGATCGCCGCGGACACCCTCTCGATGGCCTCCTTCTGCGCCTCGGGCCACGGGTCCCTGCCGTTGCCGAGGTTGCCGGCACTCGAAGCCGCAGAAGTGCCGGTTGCCGTCGGTGCCGGCATCGTTGTCGGCGGGCAGGTTCGACTCGTTGATCACGGCGCGCAGGACGTCGCTGTCGCCGAGGCCCGCGTGGTCGGGCCGGCCGTTGCCGACCAGGTGGACATGGCCCTTCTTGTCGATGACTCCGTGGCAGAGCGGGCCGGGTAGGCCGGCGTGGCCGTCGTAGCAGAGGTCGCCGGAGGAGGCCGTGCCGGAGGTGACGGTGTGGTGGATCAAACTTCTCCCCGAGTCGCACACACCTTTCGGTGGCCGATTCCCTCGGGGCGGCATGGACGCGCTCGAAGTTGATCGCGGCCTTACGGGACGCACCGCCGGGTGCCCTCTTTCGACCGGGGCATGCCCAACTCAAACGCCAGGCCGCGCCACCCCTTCCGGCCCGTAGAAATATCTACGAGCATGGCCAGGGCCGGGCGGCTCGCGGAACCCCGCGGGTCACCGGCCCGTGTCCAGCACGCGCCCGACCGCGGCGCCGCCGACTGCTCCTGGGGTGGCCATGCAGAGCGTCATGTGGAAGCAAGCCGTCGAGTGGCTCGCCGCGGCCGCCACGGACCCCCAGGAGTGCAAGCGGGAGTGGGACTACGGGGCGGGAACCGTGCTCGTGGAATCCGGGCGGTACTGGGACGTGCTCAGCGTCCCCGACCGGCTCGGTCTGCTCGCGCTGGACCTCCTGTGGCGCGACCCGCTGAAGGTGCCCGGCCCCACCCTGGTGGACTCCGCGGCCCGCAGAGTGGGGTTCTTCCTGCCGCCCGACCCGGTCAGCGAGTGGATCGGCTTCGGGGTGCGGCACGTGGGCCGCGGCTCCTGGGTCGCCGTGCCACCGCCGTACCGTCCCGCCGGTCGCCTGGAGTGGCTCGTCCCGCCGGACGGAACCGGCACCCTGCACACGCCGGGCACGCTCGAAGCGGCCCTGCGGGAGGCCAGCGGAACCCTTGCCGTGCTGGCGCCGGTCAGCGCGGAGCCGGTGGCGACGGACGGCTGGTGAGGCGCGAGCCGGACGGGGGCGTCGCCGCCCCCGGGTGACGGCCGGAGCCAGGACGGGTGCCGACCGGAGCTGCCTGCCCCGGGTGCCTGCCGGCAGCCGGGTGGGGTGCGGCGGCGGGGTGAGTCGCGGCAGCCGCGTGAGAAGTCGCGACCGAGTGCGCAGGTGCGGCCGGGCGGGGACCGGCGGGGACGACCGGGCCCGTGTGCCGGCCGGCGGCCCATGAGGTGACGGCGGCCCAGGTCTCGCTCTCGGCCGGCGCGGCGAAGGAGACCCACTGGCCGTCGCGGTGCTCCGGGACCGTGTGGCCGCGCGCCTCCCACTCGGCGACCAGGGCCGCGTAGATCGGCGGATGTCCCGCGTATGCGCTGGTGAGTTCGGCGTACGAGCGGGGCGCGGCGGCGTTCCCCGGAAGGCGCCGCACCGTCTCCGTGCTGTCCATGCCAGGGGAACGCGGCGTCCCACACCGGTGGTACGCGGGCCGGGCTCCGTCCGTCGGGTCGAGTGAACCCGTCACCCGTACGGCGGCACGGGTGAACCGGACAAACTTCCAGTCAGGCGGTCGCCCGTTCAGGGGCGGGGACGGTTCCCGGCCACAGGTCGGTTGCGGGCCGACCGGTCGCCCGGCTGCCTCATACGGAAAAGCGCTCCCGGGTCCGACGGAGTTCTCGACCGGGACAGGCCCGTCCGGTCACACTGGCCTCACGCCGACTAACCGGTACGACGGCAGGGAGAGGCCATGTCACAGCGCCCTGACCTCCGGCAGCGCAGGGCCGTGCTGGAGCACGAGTGGTCCCGCTGGGTGCCGAGGCTGAGCGTCCCGGGCGCGCGGCCGGGCGGCACCGCGACGCTGCGCCACGAGGTGACCGAGTCCTGGGCGCGTTCGCTGGGCAGCGTGGACCCGGGCCGGGACAGCGCCCCGGTCGCCGACGACGGCCGGGTGCACCAGCGCTGGGCGTCGTCACCGCTGTACCGGCCGGTCTCCGCCCTCGCCGGGGAGCTGCACAGCATCGCCGAGGACGCCGGGTTCGTCACGGCGGTCACCGACGAGTCCGGCACCATCCTGTGGACCTGCGGCGGCCCGACCATGCGCCGCCGGGCCGAGCGGGTCAACTTCGCACCGGGCGGCCGCTGGGACGAGCAGGCCATGGGCACCAACGCGCTGTCCCTCGCCCTGCGCACCGGCCGCCCCAGCTCCGTCTTCTCGGCGGAGCATCTGGTGTCGGCCCTGCACGGCTGGGTCTGCTACTGCGCGCCGGTGCACGGCCGGGACGGCCGCGTCCTCGGCGTACTGGACCTGTCCACGACCTGGGACCGCTCGCACCCCCTGGCCATGTCCACGGTACGGACACTGGTGTCCAGCATCGAGGCCCGCCTCACCACGCAGGACGCCGGTACGGGACACCTGCGGCTCACCTGCCTGGGCGCCGAACGGGCCGTGCGGGACGGACGGCATCTTCGCCTGCGTCCGCGGCAGTTGGAGATCCTCGTCCTTCTCTCCCTCGAACCCGGGGGCTTCTCCGCGGAACGGCTGCGCGCGGCCCTGTACGGCGACCGCCCGGTCACGTCGTCGACCTTCAAGGCGGAGATCTCCCACCTGCGCCGCGCGCTGGGCGGCGCGATATCGCCCCGCCACTACGCCCTCACCGAGCCGGTCTCCTGCGACGCCGGCGAGGTGCTGCGCGCACTCGAACAGGGCGACACGGACACGGCC
The DNA here is from genome assembly GCF_014205055.1 of Streptomyces luteogriseus. NCBI lineage: Bacteria > Bacillati > Actinomycetota > Actinomycetes > Kitasatosporales > Streptomycetaceae > Streptomyces > Streptomyces luteogriseus. The sequence goes on along the minus strand of NZ_JACHMS010000001.1, from coordinate 7,677,267 downwards.
CTGCGCCGCTACGGCGGCCCGCTTCTCCCCCGCTCCGAGGCCCCGGGCATCGAGGAGTGGCGCACGCGCCTCGAAGTGGCGGTGCGCGACGCCGTGCTGGCGAGCACCCGCCCCGAGCACGCCCTGCGCTACGGCGAACGGGCCCCGTACGACGCGGAGGTCCACGAGCACGCGCTGCGGCTGCTCGGCCCGGGCGACACCCGCCGGGCGATCGCGAGGGGCCGGCTCGCGACGGCCCTGCGCGGCTGAGGGACGCCCGGCCCGTCACGGCGCCAACCTTGCGCCAACCTCCCGGGAGCACAGTGAGGGACGTCGCAACCCGCCCCGCACCGCACTTCATTGAGGAGAGCCGCCATGGTGTACGCGCAGCCAGGAACCGAAGGCAGCATCGTCACCTTCGCCCGCCGCTACGACAACTTCATCGACGGCGACTGGACAGCGCCCGTCGAGGGCCGCTACTTCGAGAACGCGACGCCCGTGACCGGCAAGGCCTTCTGCGAGGTGGCCCGTTCCACGGCGGCCGACGTCGACCTCGCCCTGGACGCCGCGCACCGGGCGGCCGACCGGTGGGGCCGCACCTCCACGACGGAACGCGCGAACATCCTCAACAGGATCGCGGACCGCATCGAGCAGAACCTGGAGAAGATCGCGGTCGCCGAGACATGGGAGAACGGCAAGCCGGTCCGTGAGACCCTGGCCGCGGACATCCCGCTGGCCGTGGACCACTTCCGGTACTTCGCCGGGGTGGTCCGCGCCCAGGAGGGCAGCATCGCGGAGATCGACGCCGACACGGTCGCGTACCACTTCCACGAGCCGCTGGGCGTGGTCGGCCAGATCATTCCGTGGAACTTCCCCATCCTCATGGCCACTTGGAAGCTCGCCCCCGCGCTGGCCGCGGGCAACTGCGTCGTCATCAAACCGGCCGAGCAGACCCCGGTCAGCCTGCTCTACGTCATCGACCTGATCGCCGACCTGCTCCCGCCGGGCGTGGTCAACGTCGTCAACGGCTTCGGCGTCGAGGCGGGCAAGCCGCTGGCATCGAGCCCGCGGGTGGCGAAGGTGGCGTTCACGGGCGAGACGACCACCGGCCGTCTGATCATGCAGTACGCGAGCGAGAACATCATCCCCGTCACCCTGGAACTGGGCGGCAAGAGCCCGAACATCTTCCTGCCCGACGTCATGGCCGCCGACGACGACTTCCTGGACAAGGCGGTCGAGGGTTTCGTGATGTTCGCCCTCAACCAGGGCGAGGTCTGCACCTGCCCGTCACGCGCCCTGATCCATGCCTCCATCTACGACGACTTCATGGCCCGCTGCGTCGAACGCACCCGGGCCATCGTCGGCGGCGACCCGCTGGACCCGGCCACCATGATCGGCGCGCAGGCGAGCAACGACCAGTACGAGAAGATCCTCTCCTACCTCGACATCGGCAGGAAGGAGGGCGCCGAGGTCGTCACGGGCGGCAACCCCCGCGCGGTGCCGGGCCTGGAGGGCGGCTTCTACATCGAGCCGACCATCTTCCGCGGCACCAACGACATGCGGATCTTCCAGGAGGAGATCTTCGGCCCGGTCGTCTCGGTCACGACGTACGACTCGGTCGACGAGGCCCTGAAGATCGCCAACGACACCCTGTACGGCCTCGGGGCCGGCGTCTGGACCCGCGACGGCAACACGGCCTACCGCCTGGGCCGCGAGATCAAGGCGGGCCGCGTCTGGACCAACTGCTACCACGCCTACCCGGCCCACGCGGCGTTCGGCGGCTACAAGAAGTCGGGGATGGGACGCGAGACGCACAAGATGATGCTGGACCACTACCAGCAGACGAAGAACCTGCTGGTGTCGTACTCACCGAAGAAGCTGGGCTTCTTCTAGACACCGCAAGAAGGGCGCCTGACCTGGGCAGATGCCCCCGTCGGGCGCCCAGCGCATCACCAGCCCGTGCCTCCCATCTCTGTATGGACCCCTCGATCAGCTGGTTGGCATGACGCCCACTTGCCCTCTCCGGCCTCGGAGCGGTCCGACGCGGCCCGTAGCCGGGTCTGGGTGCTCGAGGCGGCCGATCGACCGGTCGCTGAGCGAGGGGCCCGGCAGTGGCGGAAGTCAGTAGAGGCCTCGTCACCCGCTCTGTTACGGTCCTGAGGCCGGCCGCGGGACTCCGGTGCGACTTCCGGAACCTGCCTATGAAGCAATGATTCGCAGCTCGTGCCCCCATTCCCCGGCCGGCATCGCACCCATGAGGAAGATTCGGATGGATTCGTACGGGGACCTCATCGCGGCTGACGATGTACTGCTCTTCGTCAACGCGGCGATCACCTCCACCGGCCAGCGTGAGTTCCACAGCGATGCGGGCGAGCAGCGACTGTCCTTGGACTTTCTCCACGCTTACATGCTGGGGAACTACCGTGACCTCTACGCCGGGGTCCTCGCCCTCGACATCAACGACCACAACGCGGTCCTCATCATCCGGCGTCTGCTGGAGACCACCCATGAGGCCACCGCCGACCAGCGTCGCAGCGAGGGCCGTCTGATTGCGTGCCGTCTGGCGATGCTGCCGCCGCAACGCGTGTACGGGCTGTTCGGCGCACTGCGCCGGGCCAGGGTGAACAACCGCCGAACCCGCGCGATCATGCGTGACTGGCTGTCCGCCCGCCCGGACCTGGCGTTCGATGCCGTGAAGTACCGCAGCGGACTCAAGCGGGCGCTTCGCCACGCACACCTGACCCCCGCCGCGGAAGAACTGGGACCTTTCGTCTTCGCGCCGCTGACCCGCAAGCGCTATGCGACACCCCTCCTGGAGACATGGCGCCGCGCGCACCACGAGAAAGCTGCGCTGTACGAGCTGCCCTTCACGGCTGCCGAGGGCTTCGCCGCCAAGCACGGCATCCCCCGGGATGTCTTCCTGCAGCGCATTGCTCCACGCATGACCCGCCTGGAGACCCTGCGGCTGCAGGAGTCCGCACACCAGCGCGGGGCCACGGGTGTGCAAGCGGACCTGACCCGAATGCCCCTGACCAGACTGGCCGCCTATGTGCTGTCGCTGCCGGTCGAAGACCGCCTGCGCCGGCGCCATGAGCTGACCCACGCCCTGGATTCGGCCGCGGCTCGGGTGGCCGGCTCGCACAGGGGGAAGTGGGGCAAGGTCACAGCCGTCCTCGACGACAGCTTCTCCGCCTTCGGCTCAGCTCACAAGCGTCGCCGACCGCTGGCCGTGGCCCTTGCCTGTCACTACCTGCTCGCAGCCCTTGCCGACGAGTACACCGGGCTGTGGGCATCGGGGCGGACCGACGCTCTGCTGACCTATCCGTACGGGCCGACGCCGCTGGGGCGGCGGATCCTCGACGCGCTGGACACCACCCCGTCCAGGCTGGTGATCGTCTCCGACGGATGGGACAACGCACCCCCCGGCCTGGCGGCCGAAGTGCTGCGCATCTGGCGGACCCGGCTCGACCCCGAACGTCGCACCAGCGTCGTGCACGTCAACCCCGTCTACGACGCGGCCGACTTCGACGTACGCCGACTGTCCGCGACGGTGCCCACCGCGGGCATCCGTGACGCCGAGGACCTTCCCCCACTGGTGGAACTCGCCCAGTTTTCGGAAGGCCGGACCGGCCTGGCAGAACTGATCGCTTACATGGACACCCGTGCGGCCCGGATGCTGAGCGGCCACAACCACGAGCAGGCGCGATGACCACGCTGGATCTGACCGGACTGGACACCCGCCCCTCCCAGGTCTGGGGGGCCGTCCGTCTTGTGCCGCTCGTACGGGACGAACCTGTCGACGATCTCCGTCTACGCCCGGAGCTCTACGGCGACGTAGCAGGTCTGGTCCAGGTCGGGCCACACCGTGCCTACGTCTCTTACATCCCGCACGGATTCGTCGCCACGTGGACCAGTGACAGTACGCCGGCAGCCGCCTACGGCACCCAGATGTCCGCCGACGCCGACTCGGCTCCCGCTGCCACAGTGGGCCTGCGTTTCCACCGCAGAATGGCCCGTCGCCAGGCCAAGGACCGGCTGCGGTTCCTTCCCATGCACCTGGCGCTGGAAGGCTATCTGGCACTGCACTTCGGCGGCCCCTCGATCGCCTGGGAGGAGTGGTCGCAGCGTGCGATCCGCCAAGGGCTCTCCCCGCGCGTCGAAGAAGCGTACGTGGGCGCCGAAGTACACGGACTCGGCGACGCACTGCGCATCTTCGAGATCCACCCCAACCAGTGCGGTGTGATGCTCTACCTGGCCGACGCACTCGCGGCCGTGTTCGCTGTCCCGCATCCCGACGATTACCGCGCCCTCCACCCGACGCTTCTGCAGGATCTGTACGGCGAACTGATCCACCACTACGCCACGCTCATGCCGCCGGTGCAGGAGTTCCGGGCGCGCATCCCTGACGCGCAGATCCGCTCTCTGGCCCACCTGCGCACGGCAGTTGCCGACCAGGAACGCACCTGGACGCACTTTCACGACACGACCATGGTCACTGGCCTGCTGGAGCACACGTACACCTGGCAGACGGTCTACCGGATGGAACGCTTCACCCTCTCCCGCTTCCTGCCGACGTTCCGTCCCAAGCAGGAGAACCACATCGGTGAGGCCATCACCGACGACAGGGGCAGGATCGCCTACCTCAAGACGTTTCGGCTGTCGGAGAACCAGGTCCGTCGCGGCCACCTTCTCAGCCGACTGGCAGCCAAGGACTGGCATCTCGCGGACACCGCAGCCGACTTGGCTATCGACGAGGCTCAACTGGGCCTACGGCTGGAGTCAGCGGGCTTCGGCTTCCTGCTCCGCCAGGATGTACTGGACGCATACCGCAAGCAGGAACGAACCCGGGATCAACGGTGAGTGAGCGCGCGGCCTGCGGGTTCACGGATCCGTCGCGGGTATCCGTGGCCCCGGCCGCCGCGGCGGAACCACCGCCTCGGGGTGGTCCTCTCGGCCACATCAGCGGCAGCACCTCCGCGCGAGTCAGTCCTCGTCGGCGCGCAGCAGTTCCGGGAGCGCGCGGGGATCGGGGGCGTCGGCGGAGTCGTAATCGAGGAGGACCCCGCCCGACGGGGTGGTGAGGGTCAGGGTGCCGACGCGGCGGGCACCGAACCACCATTCCTCAACGATCCGCATGAGCCGGTCACGGGCCGCTCCCGGGACACCCGTGAGCGGGACCACCACGTGGTCGGGTGCCGTGAACCGCAGCTCGCCGTCGTGCACGCCGGCATCCATGACGAGCCGGGCCAACTCCCACATCAGGTCGCGGTCCTCACGGCGGGGGCCACAGCGCACGCTGAGGTGGTACACCGTGCGACGCGACGCTTCCGAGGCCGCCGCCGCAACCTGCAACTGCGTCTGCCAGGGCTGTTCGACGGTCGGCGTGCGCTCCAAGGTGAGGCGTACCCCGGAGTCGTTCAGTGGGCCCAGCCGGAAGGTCCGCACCGGTCCGCGCGGGGACCGATCTGGTCGGCGTACGGACACCCTCGGATCGCCGGGCTCAGGGGCCGTGTACGTAAGGAGGGTCGAGGAGTGCGCGGCGGCCACCAGCGGCATCACACGGGCCTCGATGTGGCGGCTCGGCTCCGGATGCCGGATCACGTCCTCGTACAGCAGGCCAAGCCCTTCGCCGGTCAAGGGGAGTGCCCAGTGGTCGAGGGCAACGTTCCGCAGCGCCAGCACCTTCGTGACCTGCGGGGATGGCACGCCCGGGTCGCTTGCGGCGAACAGCTTCAACTCCTCGAAGAGGCCGACCTGCGTGCCCACGGTGACCAGCAGGTCGATGTGCACCTTGGGCCGGTGGAACGAAAGAACGTCGTGGACGATGTTGCCACCCATGCTGTGGGCCACGACGATCAGCGGATCACCGTACGTCCCGGCCGCATCGGCCGCCTCGTCCAGTGCCCCGCCTACCAATTCAACAACCCGGCCCGGCATTTCGGCAGTGCCGCGTCCGGCGAGATACCCGGCACGTCACCGCCGAGTCCTCCGGCCTCGCAGGCCACGGCGCCCACCTCGCCGGAGCCCTGAACGGCGCCGACCCCGACCTCCCTGTCCTGCTCCTGGCGCACCAGCCCAAATTCGTCGACCGGGCGGCAGCCGCCGGCATCGACCTCCAACTCTCCGGCCACACCCACGGCGGCCAGATCTGGCCCTTCCATCACCTGGTCCACCTCGACCAGCCCGCCCTCGCCGGCCTCAGCCGGCACGGCACCCGCACCCTCCTCTACACCAGCCGTGGCACCGGCTTCTGGGGGCCGCCCTTCCGTGTCTCCGCCCCCAGCGAGATCACCCTGCTCGTGCTCCGCTCCCCGCACCTGCCCACCTCGCCATAGCACGGGTTGGCCAACAGATCCGCTTGGCGGAGTCCACGAACCGAGGGGCGCGGCGTCCAGCAGACGTCCACGGAGTGGGGCCAGGACGATCCTGGCCCCACTCCGTGGTGCGGGTCTGTCACTGGAACTGTGCGAAGAACCTCCAGATCTCTGCCTTGGTCCAGGTGGTGACGCCGCTTTCGCCGCCGGAGCCGTCGACCGGACCGGGTATGTGGCCTCCGTCGAACGCGGCCCATTGGACCGGGTATCCGGCACGGCAGCCCGAGTAGGTGGTGGTGATGTGCGTCCGGCTGCCCGGCGCGGGTTCGCGCGGGCCCTGGGGGGTGCAGCCGTTGTTGCTGACGAATCTGTCGCGCAGGGACCGTCCTTGCGCGATGTTGAGGACGTTGTCGCTGATGCCGTGGATTCCGAAGTAGGCGATGGGCTGGGTGCCGCCACTGCACCCGCTGATCTGAGCGCCGGACATGACCGCGACGGCCCTGAAGACGTTCGCCCGGCTGCATGCGAGTGCGTAGCTCATCCCGCCGCCCCAGCTGAATCCCGTGGCGAACCGCTGTGCCGGGTTGACACAGAGGCCGCCCTCGATTCGCCGGATCATGTCGTCGACGAAGGTGATGTCCTCACCGCCCGAATTGGCCCAGCCGTTGCCGAGGCCCTGGGGGGCGACGAGGATCGCGCTGTTGTTCGCCTGTTCCTGTTGGCCGTAGTAGGACCAGGCGCTCCCGCTCGTACCGCCCGAGGCGACGTCGCCGGCGGTTCCGCCCCGCCAGTGGAACGCGAAGATCAGCCGGTAGGGGCGGCTGTTGTCGTAGTTGGCGGGAACCCTGAGGATGAAGCTGCGGCTCTTGCCGCCGCTCTGGATCGTGTGCGTACCGCTCGCCAGGGTCGGGGCGCTACCGCATCCGCCACCGCCGCCGCCACCGGACGACAGCTTGATCATCTGCCATTGCTGGTTGGTGCCGCCCCAGTCGGTGTACTGAACGACGTTGCCGCCGTCGGCGGTGGACGCTCCCTGCACCTCCACCGCCTTGCCGCTGGTGCGGTTGATCAGCCTGATGTGGCCCGCCTCGGAGTCGGCCAGACGGAACTGCTGGTTGGCCCCGTTGTGGTCGGCCCACTGCTGGATCGCGGCACCGTCTGCGGTCGAGGCTCCGGCCACGTCGAGGACCTTGCCCGAATGCCGGGCCTTGAGGCGGTAGAAGCCGCCGCCGGAGTCCACGAACTGCCACTGCTGGTTGGCTCCGTCGCTGCGCGTCCACTGGCTGACCCGCGCACCGTCGGCGGTGGACGTGCCAGAGACGTCCAGCGCCTTGCCGCTGTTGCGGTTGACCAGGACGTACCAGGCGTTGGGGTCCACCGTCGCCGCCTCGGCGGGCGACGGGTTCACCGCGGCGAGCATGCCGATCGCGAGGGTCGCCGCCACCAGGGCGGCGACCCTGGACCACCAGCGATGTTTTCGTGGAGGGGCGGGGGAAGCCGCACCGTGGGTCTTCATCGATTCGCCCTTTCGTTTCCGGAGGGTCCCATCAGGTGCGGGTCCAGCGTTGGTTGCTGCCGTTCGAGCAGGAGTAGAGCTGGATCAGGGTGCCGTTGGCGGTGCCGGCCCCGACGGCGTCGAGGCAGAGGCCGGACTGGACGCCGACGATGGATCCGTCGGAGTTGAGGCGCCATTTCTGGTTGTCGCCGCCCCAGCAGCTGTAGATCTGGACTTTGGCGCCGTTGCCGGTGCCGGCGGCGTCCAGGCACTTGTTCCCGTAGACCCGGAGCTCACCGGCGGCGGTGTACGTCCACTGCTGGTTGGTGCCGTTGCCGCAGTCCCACAGGTGGACCTGGGTGCCGTCGGTGGTGGTGCTGCCGGGCACGTCCAGACAGCGGCCCGAACCGACGCCCTTGATCTGTCCGCCGTCCGAAGGGGGCGTAGTAGAGCCGCCGTTGAGTGCGTTGAGGACGGCGGTGTAGGCGGGCTTCTTGCTGCCGTTGCCGTTGAACAGCAGCGGCGTGTCCCCCGGTCGCCAGGAGTCGGTGTCGCGCACACCCCAGACGGTGATGCCGAGGCAGCGCGGGACGGCCAGACAGTCGTTGGTCACGTTGGCGTAGGTCGAGGCCGGGGCGCCCTGGATGTCGAGTTCGGTGATGGCCACGTCGACGCCGAGGGCGGCGAAGTTCTGCAGGGTGGTGCGGAAGTTGCTGTTGTAGGGGCTGCCGCTGTTGAAGTGCGACTGGAAGCCGACGCAGTCGATCGGCACGCCGCGCTGCTTGAAGTCCCGGACCATGCGGTACATGGCCTGGGTCTTGGCCCAGGTCCAGTTCTCGACGTTGTAGTCGTTGTAGCAGAGCTTGGCGGCCGGGTCGGCGGCGCGCGCGGTGCGGAAGGCGACCTCGATCCAGTCGTTGCCGGTGCGTTGCAGGTTGGAGTCGCGCCGGGCTCCGGAACTGCCGTCTTCGAACGCCTCGTTCACGACGTCCCACTGGGCGATCTTGCCCTTGTAGTGGGCCATCACGCCGTTGATGTGGCCGATCATCGCCTGGCGCAGGGTGCTGCCACTGAGGCTCTGCATCCAGCCGGGCTGCTGGGAGTGCCAGGCCAATGTGTGGCCGCGCACCTGCTTGCCGTTCTGCACCGCCCAGTTGTAGACGCGGTCACCGGCGGTGAAGTTGAACTGGCCCCGTTGCGGTTCGGTGGCGTCGATCTTCATCTCGTTCTCGGCCGTCACCGAGTTGAACTCACGGCCCGCGATCGTCGTGTACGCCGAGTCGCCCAGCCTGCCCGAGGCGATGGCGGTGCCGAAGTAGCGGCCGCTCTGTGCCGCCGCGGCGCCGAGCGTGTTCTCGGCGGCGTGCGCGGCCGGCGGCGGGACCAGTGCGGCGACCGCACCGAGGACGCAGACGACCAGCGCCGGCAGCAGGCCGCGGGTCTTCCGGCGGATGTCGGGTCTGGGGAGGGCATACGAGCCCATGACGTGCCTCCAAGGTAGAAATCACGAAGGACTGAAGCGCGGGGGTATGCGTCGTCCGATCGCACTCGGCAGACGGACGGGGCGGTCCGGAACCCGGGCGGCACGGAACCACCGGGCACCGCGGTCATGGGGCCGGGACGATCTCGGCCGGCACGGACGGCACCCGTTCGGCCGTTGGCGCTCTGGTGCGCGGATCTGCTGTGCAGTGTGCGTCGATGGATCTGCCGTGCGGTGTGCGTGGATCTGCCGTGCGGCACAGGCCGCCCAGGCGCATTCGACATACCGAATAAAGGTCGGTTTCTCAGACACGGATGATCGAGGTTTTGGTGACGGGTCGTCAATACTTCCCGCAGAAGAAGTTTCGGTTTCCCTTCCGAAACTTTCTGACGTCGCCCTCTCCACTCCTCCCCTCAGCTCGGAAGTCACGCGCCAAGGGCAGGCGCGGTTTGTGGACAGATCAGTGGCAGACCTTGACCAGAGGGCTCCGCATTCCTAGCTTGTGGCGTCACAGCATCCGGGAATTCCTCGAAACATTCGAGATTTGCCCCCGGTCCCCCGGCACGGCCGCTCCGTGGTTCATCGGGGTCACCTCACCACCGCCCCGCCCCCAAAGGAGGCCCTCTGATGAGGATCCGCCGCCCGTCCCCCGTCCGTCCGAGACGCTTACTGGCCGTCCTTGCGCCCCTGCTGCTCGTGGCCACCTTCCTCGGTGCCCAGCCCGCCGCCGCGGCGACCGTAGACACCAACGCCTCGTATGTGCTGGTCAACCGCAACAGCGGCAAGGCTTTGGACGTCTACAACAGGGCGACCGGTGACGGCGCCCGCATCACCCAGTGGGCCAGGAACGATCAGGTCCAGCAGCAGTGGCAGTTCGTCGATTCCGGGGGCGGCTACTACCGCATCAGGTCCCGCCACTCGGGCAAGGTGCTGGACGTCCACAACTGGTCCACCGCGAACGGCGGCGCGATCGTCCAGTGGGCCGACCTGAACGCCACCAACCAGCAGTGGCGGCTGGCCGACAGCGCGGACGGCTACGTGAGGTTCATATCGCGCCACAGCAACAAGGCTCTCGAAGTGCAAGGCGCCTCCACCGCCGACAACGGGAACATCGTCCAGTACGACGACTGGGGCGGCACCAACCAGCAGTGGCAGCTCGTCAAGGTCGACGGCGGCACCCCCGGCACGTGCGATCTTCCGTCGGCGTACCGCTGGACGTCGACGGGCGCGCTGGCGCAGCCCAAGGCCGGGTGGGCCTCGCTCAAGGACTTCACCGTCGCCCCCTACAACGGCAAGCATCTCGTCTATGCGACGACGCACGGCGCCGCGGGAACGGGAGTGGGCTGGGGTTCGATGAACTTCGGCCTGTTCACCAACTGGCCGGAGATGGCCTCGGCCGGCCAGAACACGATGGCGTCCGCCACCGTCGCGCCCACGCTCTTCTACTTCGCGCCGAAGAACATCTGGGTGCTCGCTTACCAGTGGGGCGGCGGGAGCGCCTTCTCCTATCGGACGTCCAGCGACCCCACCAACCCCAACGGCTGGTCGGCACAGCAGGTGCTCTTCTCCGGAAGCATCACCGGCTCCGGCACCGGCCCCATCGATCAGACGCTCATCGCCGACGGCCAGAACATGTACCTGTTCTTCGCCGGTGACAACGGCAAGATCTACCGGGCCAGCATGCCGATCGGGAACTTCCCGGGCAGTTTCGGGTCGTCCTACACCACGATCATGAGCGATACGGCAGACAACCTGTTCGAAGCCCCGCAGGTCTACAAGCTCCAGGGCCAGAACCGCTACCTCATGATCGTCGAGGCTAGGGGCTCGCAGGGCCGCTACTTCCGCTCGTTCACGGCCACCAGTCTGAACGGCTCGTGGACGCCCCAGGCCGCGACCGAGAGCAATCCCTTCGCCGGCAAGGCCAACAGCGGCGCCACCTGGACCAACGACATCAGCCACGGCGAACTGATCCGCACCACCGCCGATCAGACCTTCACCGTCGATCCCTGCAACCTGCAGTTCCTCTACCAGGGACGCAGCCCCAACTCCGGCGGCGACTACGGCCAATGGCCCTACCGTCCGGGTCTGCTGACCCTGCGGCGCTGACGGGCGTGACACGAGTTCGGCTCCGGTAGGGAGCCGGCGTGGCGGGCTCGGCGCAAGGCCGAGCCCGCCCGGTCACGCGACGACGTCAGCGCTCAGGCGGCCGGCGTTGTCGGTGTGGAGACCGGCTCAGCCGCCGCGGCGCACCCGGGCCGCCTTGCGGGCCTCCGCGAGCTTGCGGGCCTCGTTGTTCTTGCGGGACGACCTGCCACCGGAGCCGCTCTTCGCGTCCTTGGTGCTGCCCAGGCCGCGGAACGGGGCGTTGTGGTTCTTGGGCCGGGCCGCGGCCGCCCCGCCGTCGAGCGGCTCTCCGGAGGGGGCCTTGGCGCCGGTGATCCGGCTGAGCTCCGCCTCTCCGGACCGTACTTTGGTGACCTTGGGAGTCACGTCGGCGTCCGACATGACCTGGCTCGTCTCGCGGCGCTGTCCCGGCAGGACGAGTGTCACGACGGTGCCGAAGCGGCCGGCCCGTGCCGTGCGGCCCGCGCGGTGCAGATAGTCCTTCGGGTCGGTGGCCGGGTCGACGTTGACCACGAGGTCGAGGTCGTCGACGTGCAGGCCGCGCGCGGCGACGTTCGTCGCCACCAGCGAGGTGACCTGCCCGTTCTTGAACTGCGCCAGGGTCCGGGTGCGCTGCGGCTGGGACTTCCCGCTGTGCAGGGCGGCGGCGGCCACGCCACTGGCCCGCAGATGCCGCGTGAGCTGGTCGACGCCGTGCTTGGTGTCCAGGAACAGCAGGACGCGGCCGTCCCGGGCGGCGATCTCCGTGGTCACGGCGTACCGGTCCGGGCCGTGCACGACGAAAACGTGGTGTTCGATCCCGGACACCGCGCTGGAGGAGGGGTCCACGGAGTGGACTGCGGGGTCGCGCAGGTAGCGCTGCACCAGGTGGTCGACGTCGCGGTCGAGGGTGGCGGAGAACAGCATCCGCTGCCCGTCGGCGCGCACCTGTTCCAGGATCTCGGTGACCTGCGGCAGGAAGCCCATGTCGCACATCTGGTCGGCCTCGTCCAGGACCGCGATGCGCACACGCCCCAGCCGGCAGTCCCTGCGCTCGACGAGGTCGTGCAGCCGGCCGGGCGTGGCGACGACGATCTCGGCGCCGTCCCGCAGCGCGGCGGCCTGCCGTCCGATGGACACGCCGCCCACCACGGTGGCGAGCCGCAGCCGCAGGGCCTCGGCGTACGGGGTGAGCGCCTCACCGACCTGCTGCGCCAGCTCCCTGGTGGGCACGAGAACGAGCGCCAGCGGCTCCTTGGGCTGCGCACGCCGCCCGGCCGTCCGGGCGAGCATCCCGAGGCCGAAGGCGAGCGTCTTGCCGGAGCCGGTGCGGCCCCGGCCCAGGACGTCCCGTCCCGCGAGCGCGTCCGGCAGCGTCGCCGACTGGATGGGAAAGGGCACGGTCACACCGTGCTCGTCCAGCGTCCGCAGAATCCCGGCCGGCAGCCCCAGCTGAGCGAAGGACGCCGCCGAGGGCGGCGCCGAGTCCTGCGGGCGGGCATCGCCACGTACTGATTCGCTCACAGAAAGCCTTCCTCCGAAGAAACCGTACCGAGGAAGGCGCGGCGGGGACGCGGTCACCGGCCAGGGACTCCGAACAGGGTCACCGACACGGTGAGCGGCAAACAATAAACGCTAGCACGGGTCACTGCGCGGGAGACGCGGTCCGGGAGGGCCGCGGCACAGGGCGGTCTGCTGTCCGGCCGCGAGAGGAGGACGGATGGGGGGCCGGGCCGGTCGGGACCGGGCGCGGGGCCCGGTCCCGGCCGTTCGCCGGCTGCCTCTACTTGCGGTGTCCGACGGCGATGACGCCCTTCGTCCTCGCGCCGGTCCTGTTGTCGTACAGGACATCGCCGGTGGCCTTCTTCCAGATCCTGATGCGGAAGGTGTCCGGGCCGTCGGTGGCGGTGACTCTGAAGGCGTAGCCGTTCTTGCCTCCCACCGTTCCGGTGCCCTGGTAGACGGCCCGGGAGCCGTTCACCACGAGCCAGTCGGAGCCGGTCGAGCGGAAGGTGAGCCGGGCGGGGCCGAAGACGAACGTGGCCTTGCCGGTGGGGACGGTGGCTCCCTTCCGGTACTGGGCGGCGAGGGTGAACGCCGCCTTCCCGGTCAGTCCCGGCCTGCCCGGGCAGGCACCGGCCGGCGAGGTGATCGTGCCGGCTCCGGCGGCGGGCCCGGCGGACCGGTCGTAGACGATCAGCTCCGCCAGGGTGGTGCTGTCCGTGCCCGTGTCGTCGTCGGTGACCGTGACGACGGGGCGGTGGATGCCCGCGTCGTCGTAGACGTGCGCGGCGCGGCAGCCGGAACCGGTGACCGTGCCGGTCGTCGGGCGGCTCCCGTCCTTCCAGTCGACCTTGCAGGTGTGGTTGTCGGACGTGCCCGGGTCGTCGAAGGACGCGGTGACGGCGGCGACCCTGCCCACCGGGAGGGGTGAGCCGGGACCCTTGGCGGACGTGATCGACGGGGCGGCGTTGGCGACCTCGACCGTGGTGGTGTCGGCGGAGCGCCCGCCGGTCAGGGTCGCCCGGAAGGTGCCGTCATCGGTGCAGGTGACGGTGGTGCGGGCGGCTGTGGGGTCTGCGACGGTGCACGGGGCGCCGTCCTGGAGGGTCCACTTGGGGGTGCCCGCCCCGGAGACGGTGCCGGCGAGGGTGATCGCCTCGCCCTCGGCCCCGTCGGTGTCCGGTCCGGCGTGGACGACAGTGACCGGGTCGATGCCCGAGAGGGTGGGGACGACCTTCTCGATCAGGCCGTCGGCGTCGAACTCCAGCTTGTCGACGGTGGTTTCGCGGTGGGTGCCGTCACCGCCGGGGATGGCGAAGCGGTGGTAGGCGATGTACCAGTCGTCGGTGTTCGGGACGTGTACGACGGAGTGGTGGCCCGGGCCCTTGATGCCCAGGGACAGGTCCTTCTCCAGGATCACGCCCCGCTTGGTCCACGGGCCGGTGGGCGAGGGGCCGGTCGCGTAGGCGACGCGGTAGTTCTCGTCCCGGGTGTCGTTCTCCGACCACATGAAGTAGTAGGTGCCCTTGCGTTTGATGACGAAGGTGCCCTCGTTGTAGCCGCTCGGGGTGATGTCCGTGACCTTCGAGGTGTCGAGGGAGGTCATGTCGTCGCCCAGTGGGACGACGTAGGCGCGGCCGTTGCCCCAGTAGAGGTACTGCTTGCCGTCGTCGTCGGTGAAGACCGCCGGGTCGATCATCTGGCCGCGGAAGTCACCGGCCTTCAGCAGCGGCTTGCCCAGGGCGTCCTTGAAGGGGCCGGTGGGCGAGTCGGAGACGGCCACGCCGATGTTCGCGTCGGCGCAGAAGTAGAAGTAGTACTTGCCGTCCTTCTCGGTCATCGCCGGTGCCCAGGCGCGGCTGTCCGCCCAGTCGACGTCCGGCCCCAGGTCGAGGATGACGCCGTGGTCCTTCCAGTGGACCAGATCCGTGGAGGAGTAGGCCTTGAACTGCGTGCCGCTCCAGCCCTCGAAGCCGTCGGTCGTCGGGTAGAGGTAGAAGGTGTCGCCGAAGCGCACGATGTTCGGGTCGGCGTTCAAGCCCGGCAGGACCGGGGTCTTCATGATCAGCGCGGAGACCTTCCAGGTGCGCTTCTTGCCGTCCGACCCGGTGACCTCGTACGTGACGGGCTCGGTGAAGTCGTGCGCGCTGCCGGAGGCGGGGCTGATCGACGCGCCCTCGGCGAGAGTGAACTCCGGTGCCAGCGCGGTGAGATCGGTGCCCGCCTTCATCGGCAGGGTGATCGTGCCGCCCGCGTTGTCGACGAGCGCGTCGACCTTGAGCGCCGGGTGGGCCGCCTTGGCGATGCCCGTCGTGTTACCGCTGAGCTCCATGACCTCGGCGCCCGTGAGGGCACGGTCGTAGATGCGGAAGTCGTCGACCTCGCCGCCGAAGTACGGGTCGGCGGCGTACAGGGAGCGGCCGATGAAGCCGCTGTGGTCCTTGGCCGCGCTGTACAGCTCGGACGGCTTGACGGTGGTCGTGGTGCGGGCCGCCTCGATGCCGTCGGCGTAGAGGACCATCGTGCCGGTGGCGCCGTCCAGCGTCACGGTGACGTGCCGCCATTGGCCAGGGGTGAGCTGTGAGCCCGCTGTCAGCTTCGACTCCGCCGACCAACTCGCCTTCGTGATGGCCGAGTAGAGGCTGGACCCGCCGTTGGAGGGGGTGGCGAAGAGGTACGTGTCACTGTCGGGACCGAGCCCGAAGAGCCACTGGAAGCTGCTGCCGCCCTTCCACTTGGCGTACGTCGACACGGTCACGCTGCCGGCGTTCTTCAGCACACCGTTCGGGATCTTCACGTACGGCGAGTCGGAGCCGCCGGACATCTTGAACGAACCGCCGTGGACACCGGTGCCGAACTCGGGCGTGCGCGCATAGGTGCCGTGGAAGCCGTGTCCGCTGGAGTCACGAGCGATGGTGCCGCCCGTCTCGTCGAAGTCGTAGTGCAGCAGCAGGCCGGCCGGGGCGCCCGGCCCCTCGTCGGACACGGTGACCTCGGCCCGGACCGGGATCGCGGCGCCGTCCAGGCTGCCGGTCACGGTGAAGGTGCCGGCCTGGGCGTACTTCGACGCCGGTACGTCCTCCCAGGTGACCGCGACGGGCCGCTCGGCGCCGTCGGCGTACTCGGCGATCACCGTGGCCGGCAGCACCGGCGCCCGGCCGATGCCGGTCTTCACGGAGACGTCCTCGACGCTCTTCACGATCTGGTCGGGCTGGTAGGCGCGCAGCAGCCGGTCGTACTCGGCCTGGGTGACCGGCAGCACTGTGCCGTGGCGGGGCTTGGCGGGCAGGTCGTAGCCGGTGGAGGGGGTCCAGGTGCCGGAGTCGAGGTCGGTCGTCTCGAACGGGATGTAGCCGCGGCCGCCGAACTCGTCGAGGAACGCGTACCACTTCTTCTCGGTGTTGGACTTGAACACCAGCGGTCCCTCGGCGGCGTTCATCGCGCCCTTGCCGATGCCCTCGGCGACCGGGGTCCAGGACGGGTTGAGGATCGAGTCGCTCTTCTCCTCGAAGATGAACTTGCTGTTGGGGGTGGAGGAGCTGTTGTTCCGCTCGTCCTTCGACAGGCGGTAGTACGTGCCGTCGTGCCGGATCATCGTGGAGTCGATGACCGAGTAGCCGCGGTCGATCCAGACCTTGGGCTCGCTGAAGGTGTGGAAGTCGCGGGTGGTGGCGTACATCATGCGGTTGTACGTGTCGCCGGAGTGGTCGGCGTTGTCGTACAGCTTCGACGCCCAGAAGACGACGTACTCGCCGCGCTCGGCGTCGTAGAAGGCCTCCGGCGCCCAGGTGTTGCCGGCGCTGTCGGGTGAGACCTTGACCAGGCGCTGGTTCGTCCAGTGCACCAGGTCGGTGGACTCCCAGACCATGATGGACTTGCTGCCGGTGCGCTGGGAGGCGTCCCAGTCGCCGTTGCCGTAGATCCTGAGGTCGGTGGCGATCTGGTAGAACTTGTCGCCCTCCGGGGAGCGGATGATGAACGGGTCGCGCAGGCCCTTCTCGCCGAGCGTGGAGGTGAGGACCGGCTTGCCGTCGTTCAGTTCGCGCCAGTGCAGCGGGTCGTTGCCCTTGCTGAGGGCGGCGTAGAGCTGTTCGCCGTCGGAGGTGCCCTCGCCGGTGAAGTAGCTGAACATGTAGCCCTCGAGGGCCGCCTCGGCGGGGAGTTCGGGCACCTGGGCCGTCATGACGCGGGTGGCCTTCGCCTCGCCCTTGGTGACGGTGGCGGTCAGTTCGACGGTGGTGGCGCCGTCGCCGTGCGCGGGGCGGTGGACCTCGCCATCGGCGGAGACGGTGTCGGGCTTCGCGGAGGACCAGGTGACGGACGTGCCGAGGGCACCGCTCCCGGGGAGGGTGAGGTTGCCGCGGGCGTCGTCGAGGTTGTGGACCGTGAGCGCGTCGGCGGCCTGCCGGACGGCGGCCGTGTCGTCGAGTGCGGGCCGGACCGTGACGTCGAAGGTCTTGGTGCCGGTCACGGTGCCCTTCCTCAGGGTCGCCGTGAGGGTGGCGTGGCCGTCGGGTGAGCCGGCCTCGGGGCGGGTGACCTTGCCGGTGGCGGAGACCACGGACGGGTTGTCGCTGTCCCAGCCGATGGTGGAGCCGCCGGCCGGGCCGACCTTGGGCAGGTCCAGGTCCGAGGTGATGCCGCGGGTGTCGCCGAGGCTGAGGGCGTCCTTGTCGTCGGCGACGCCCTGTGTGGCGACGGGGAGGGAGAGCTGCTCGACCTCCGAGCCGTCCAGGGCCCTGTCGTACACCCGGAAGTCGCGTATCCGGCCCTTGAAGAGCTTGTCGCCGTCGTAGACGGACTTGCCGACGTAGTTGGCCTTGGTGCTGCCGGAGCCGATGGCGCCGGGCGTGGTGGTGACGGAGGTGTTGCGGCCGACCTCGACGCCGTCCTCGTACAGCACGCCCGTGGAGCCGGTCTGGGCGTAGGTGACGTGCTTCCACACGCCGCGGGTCAGGTTGTGTGAGTCGGACGGCTTGGTGGTCTGCTCGGTCGACCAGTTGCCCGTCGCCACGGAGGTGCGGAAGGAGTTCCCGGTGGTGAACAGATAGCCGTTGCCCGTGCCCGCGCTGGTGTTGCCGAAGCCGTAGAGGAAGTAGGGCGTGCTCTGGGCCGAGTCGATCAGTACGTCCATGGAGACGGTGATCGCGTTCATGCCCTTCATGACGTCGTCCGGCACCTTGATGTAGGTGTCCGATCCGTTGAAGGCGAGCCCCTGACCGGAGGGGGACCAGTCGGCGGTGCCGTTGACCGTGCCGTTCCGGCCGTTGCCGGAGGCGTCGGTGGCGGTGCCGCCCGAGGCTGCGTCGAGCTTGTACCAGAGGGCCAAACCCTCGGTGAGGTCCACGGTTTCGGCCGCCGGTGCCCCCGGGGCGGCATGCGCGGAAGCGGTGGGTCCGGCGAGGGTGAGCAGCATCGACGCGGCGGTCAGTCCGGCGAGATGACCCGCCCGGCGTCTCGCGCGGCTGCGAAGGCGTGCGACGTGCGTCATGTCGAGGTTCCCTGCTGAGGCATGGCTGATGACGGACAAGGCGGAGCGGAAGGGACGAGCGGCCGACGAGGCGACGGCAAGTCCTTGCCGTGGGCCTGCCGTTACACGCAGGTGAAGTGTGTGGCGAGAGTCTCAGCGACGCCCGGGGCAGCGTCAAGAGGTTTCGAACAATGTCCGACAGGCCGAACAGGAGTCACGCCGCACTCCGGGGCCACCGAGTGCCGCCGGTCAGCGGGGGCGGGCGCCTCGCGTGCGCGTCAGTTCGCACCCCTTGTCGCCACCACGGCCCAGGTGCGGTGCGGGATTTGGAGGACCTCGCCGGGGAAACGGTCGCGCAGCACCCGGCCGAGAGCCGCGTCGAAGCGATCCACCTCGTCCGGCGGCAGGGCGGCGCCGACCCCGGCGCTGGCCCGGATCCGGCCCCGCCACGCATCGGGCGGGTACGGCACCTCCAGATCGAAGGAGAAGGTCTCGATGCCGGTGAAGCCCGAGCCTGCAAGGTCGGTCAGCCAGCGCGGGTACAGGCCGGTGCCGCCGCCCAACGTCCAGGCCGGGTTGAAGGAGAGGATCAGTTCCTCGGTCGCCTCGACCACGTTGCCCGGCAGGGGCAGCCAGTCGAAGTGGGCGATGACCACCCGGCCGCCGGGGCGCAGCAGCCGCCGCGTCTCGGCCCCGGCCTCCGGTGCGTCGAACCAGTGCCAGCACTGACCGGCCGTCACCACGTCGTACGACGCGTCCGGCAGCCCTGTCGCTTCCGCAGTGCCCACCCGGTAGTCGGTCTCCACCCCGGCTTCCTTGTCGAGCCGCCGGGCCTGTTCGAGCAATGGCTCCGCCGGGTCCAGGCCGGTCACCCGCGCCCCTGCCTGCGCCAACAGCCGGGCCAAGGCGCCGGGGCCGGTCCCGACGTCGAGCACGTCCCTGCCGGGGAAGGCGATGCCGTGCCGGTACAGGTGCGAGACGAGCTGCGGGGGGAATCCGGCGCGGTGACGGCCGTAGTCCTGCGCGGTGAGCCCGAAGTCAGGGCGGAACGAGCTGGTCATGGCGGGTCTCCGTTCTGCCGGGCTGCCGCCCGGACGCAACTGCCGTGCATCGGTACCGGGAAAGTCGGTACCGGGAAAGTCGGGCTCTCGTGGACAAGGACTGCTAGCTGCTAGCTGCTACAGCACTGTAGAAGCTACCGACCCTCATGGAGTTCTCATGGCCCTGTGGGACCGCCTCAAGGAATCCGCCTCGACGACGCAGACCCAGCTGATCGCGAGGAAGAACGACCTGAAGAGCGGAGCCTTCCGCGACTCCAGTATGGCCATGTGCGCCCTGGTGGCCGCCGCCGACGGCACGGTGGACCCGGCCGAACGGCAGCGCGTAGCCCGGCTCATCGCCACCAACGAGGTGTTGCAGAACTTCCGCGCCGACGATCTGCGCCGCCGCTTCGAGAACAACCTCGACAAGCTGGCCGCCGACTTCGACTTCGGCAAGGTGAGCGTCATGCAGGAGATCGCCAAGGCGAAGAAGAAGCCGGCGGAAGCGCGGGCCGTCGTCCAGATCGGCATCGTCATCGGCGGCGCCGACGGCGACTTCGACAAGGACGAGCAGGCGGTGGTCCGCGAGGCGTGCTACGCCCTCGACCTGCCGCCGCACGAGTTCGACCTCTGACCGAGCAGGCCTGGGGCCGAGGGGCCGACGCGGTGTTTCCCGGCTGTGTCGAGCGGCCGGGGCGCCATGATTCGGCCATGCTGGGGCTGTCTGGCATCCCTCCATACGACAAGGAGCCCCGCATGCCCTCGGACCCGCTCGGACGATTCCTGACAGCTCTGGACCCGGAGCACCGCGAGGCGGTCGGCGCCAGGCCGCGCCAGGAGCAGGAGCGCCTCGCGGCGGCCTGGGAACGGGAACTGGAGGCGGACGACGAGCTCGACACCCTCGACGAACTGTCGCCGCCGGCGGCTGAGGCCGAGGCGGCCCGCCGCGTCCTGGAGCGCGAGACCGACTAGGTGTACTGACCTGAAGCGTCCTAGGTGTACTGACCTGAAGCGTCGTTCGCACGGCTGACGAGTGGGTGGGCGCCGAGCGCGGCGACGGGGGCGGACCGATCCCTCCGGCGCGGGCCGGGCAGTCGCCGGAGCCGGGAGCCCGGTGTGCGCGGCTGGACCGGCATTCGATGGACGACCGGCAGTCGGCGGACGCCCGGCTGCCGACGGACGCCCGGCTGCCGACGGACGCCCGGCAGTCAGCGGGCGCCCGGCAGCCGGCGGATGCCCAGCTGCCGACGGACGCCCGGCAGTCGGCGGATGCCCGGCAGTCAGCGGGCGAGGAGCTGTTGCGTGCGGACGTGTCCGCGGTGCTCGGCCATCCGGACGCCGACGCCCTCCCGGGCGACCGCTCCCTCGCCGAGCCGGGCTTCGACTCCCTGACCGCGGTGCAGATCCGCAACCGGCCGAGCACGGCACCGGGGCTCCGGCTGTCGGAGGCCCTGGTGTTCGAGCACCGCACGGCCGGAGACCGGCCCGCCACCCGCTCGGCCAGTTGTCCGACGCCCCGGTCAGCCGACAGGCGGAGCACGCCCCGGCTCATGTCGGCGATGGCCCCCTCGTGCTCGTGGGCCGGTCCTCGGGTGGCGACGGGACGCACCTGGTGGCCCACCGCCTGGAGGGGACGGGCCGGGCACCGGTGGGCCTCGTCCTGCTGGACGCCTGCCCATCACGCCGCACGGCCACGGCGAGGACTGGCTGCTGTGCCCGGCCGCTCCCCCGCCGCGGGAGTCGGGGCGGCCCCTCTTCAGCGGGGACGGCGACAGGGCACCGGCGGCGATGGGGGCCTGCGACCGCGTCTTCCGCGGCCGGCACCCCGAGCCGGTCACGGCGCCGACGCTGCTCCACCGGGCGTCGCACCCCACGTCCGCGACGCCCGCCTCCGCGGACGGCTGGACGGCTGGACGGCTGCGACTGGCGTGCGTCCTGGCCGTGGGCACACGACGTCCTGGACGTCCCCGGCGACCATCTGACGTCGATGCAGGAACACGCGGACACCACGGTTCCGGCCGTCCGCACCAGGATCGAGAGGGCGTGCGCGGGCCCGGCGCGAGTGCGTCGAGCGGGCCGTCCGGACACCGCCGAGCAGCAGGATTGTCCGTGATCCGTAACAGACGGATCCGCCGGCCGCCTTCAGCCCTCTTGCCGTATGCACGGGCTCCACGGCGACGGCGAAGGAACAGAAGACATGGTGCGAAGTGGCGGGCGGGGTTGGTACGCCAAAGTGCTGGCGGCGGCGCTCGGGGTGACAGCGGTGGCCGGGCTGAGCTCGCTCTGGAACGCGCGGATCGGTTCCGGCGAGGAGCGACCCGCCCAGGGCGTCTCGGCGCCTCCCGCCCAGTCGCAGGGCCGCAAGGCTGCGCCCGTGCCGGCGGGCATCGTGCACGCCTCGGACGCCGGTGCCCGAGGCGTCAACATCACCATCGACGACGGACCGGACCCCGCCTGGACCCCCGAGGTGCTGCGGGTGCTGCGCGACAACGGTGTGAAGGCCACGTTCTGCATGGTGGGCACGCAGGCCCGCGCCCATCCGGACCTGGTCAAGGCGGTGGTGGCGGCCGGGCACCGGCTCTGCGACCACACGGTCTCGCACGACGTCACCATGGACCGTAAGTCCGAGGCCTACCAGTCGAAGCAGATCCTGGACGCCGAACGCATGATCACCAAGGCGTCCGGGGGTGTCCGCCCGCTGTACTACCGGGCGCCCGGCGGAGCCTTCACGCCCTACAGCCGTCAGCTCGCCGCGTCCCACGGGATGCGCCCGCTCGGCTGGAACATCGACTCCAAGGACTTCGAACGACCCGGCACGGCGGCCATGGTGGCCACCGTCAAGAACGAGATCTCCAACGGCCCGACCCTGCTCTTCCACGACGCGGGCGGAGACCGCTCGCAGACCGTCGCCGCCCTGCGAGAGGTCCTGCCATGGCTGAAGGAGCAGGGGTACTCCTTCGGCTTCCCCGTGCGCTAGCCGCGGCCGGCGGGGCCGGACGGCGGTCGCGGGCCGCCGAAGCCGTGTTCCGAGAGGTCGAACCAGGTGCCCTCCGGGTCCATGGCCCGGTACTCGGCGAAGGGACGGTCGGTGAAGCGATCGGCCGGTTTCGGGGTACCGGCCGGCGCGAGGGTCTCGGAGGTGGCCGCCGTGTCCGTGATGTGGAAGCCGAAGTGGTTCATGCCGACCGGGGTGTCACCGTCGAGCCGGTGCTTGATCAGGGCGAGCGACAGGTGGCCGTCGGACAGGAAGCAACTGCCCTCCGGGTCACGGTGGAAGAGCTCCATCGCGAACAGCGTTCAGCTGCGCCGTCCGCCACGTCGGTACCGGCCTTCGGGGGAAATCCGGGCCGGCTCCGCTGTGCGACGGCCGGTGGGTGGTACGGGCATGAGGTGTCGACGCCCCCCGATCCCCCCGTCTCGGCGCTGCCGAACCTCAACGACGCCGAGTCGCGCGTGCCGGGCGTGCTGCGGACGGCGGCCGCGTACGCGTGGCGGCTCATCGCGGTCGGCATCGTCGTCCGGGTCGCCTTCTCCGTGCTCGGGCAGTTCCACCGGATCGCCGTGGCCGTCTTCCTCGGCCTCGTGATCACGGCGGTGCTCCGTCCCGTGGCCGGTCTGCTGGCGCGGTTCATGCCCCGGCCGCTCGCGGTCGCCGCCGCCCTCGTCGGTGGCATCGTCCTGGTCCTCGGGGCGCTGGCCCTGGTGGGCGAGACCGTGGCGGATCAGCGGACCGGGCTGGAGAAGGAGTTCGTGGCGGGGATCGACCGGATCGAGCGCCGGCTGGAGGAGCCGCCCTTCCGCCTTCCCGCGGACGCGTTCGACGATCTCCAGTCCCGGATCGGCAAGCTCCTGTCCGACCACCGCTCCACCCTCATCAGTACGGCGCTCAGCGGCGCGAGCAGGCTGGTCGAGGTGCTGACCGTGCTCGCGCTGGCCCTGTTCTGCGCGGTCTTCTTCACGCACTCCGGCGACAAGCAGTGGCAGTGGCTGTGCGGCCAGCTCCCCGAACGGGCCCGGCAGCGGTTCGCGGTCGGGGCCGGGGCGGCGTGGCGGACCTTCACCGGGTACACCCACGGCATCCTGCTGGTGGCGACGACCAACGCGGTCCTCGTGGGCATCGCGCTGTTCGCCCTCGGGGTGCCGCTCGCCGTGCCGTTGGCGCTGCTGGAGTTCATGGCCGCTTTCATCCCCCTGATCGGCTCGCCCATCGCCCTGGCGATCGCGGCGGTCGTCGCCCTGGCGTCGAAGGGGCCGCTCATCGCCCTGGTGGTCGTCGCCCTCATCGTGGTAATCGGCCAGATCGAGGGCCACCTCCTGCACCCCATCGTGATGAGCTGGGCCGTCCGTCTGCACCCGGTGGTGGTCGCCCTGGCGGTGGTCGGCGGGGCGGTCGCGGCGGGGGTGATCGGTGCGGTGGTGGCCGTGCCGCTGGTGGCCGTGGTGTGGTCCGTGTACCAGGCGCTGCGGGGCAGCGCGGGCGAACCGGCCCGGACGTCTCCCCGGTGAGGGGCCCTCGACCGCGTGCTTCCGTGTGCGGCGCCTGGGGCCCGGAGCCGCCGCCCGCCGGACGTATCATCGCGCGGTGGGCACTGGGGTGGGGATCACGGCGCCGTTCGGCCGGCTGCTGCGCGCGCTACGGCAGAGCCGCCGGCTGACGATCGAGGAACTGGCCGAGGCCTCGGGGATCTCGGGGCGGGCCATCGGGGACATGGAGCGCGGCCGGAGCCGGCGTCCGCACCGGGGCACCATCACCGCGCTCGCCCAGGGTCTGGACCTGGACGAGGCGGGGCACGCGGACCTCCTCGCGGCGGCCAGGGCGGCCCGTCCCGGTGCGCGGACAGCCGGGTTCGCCAAGGCCTCGCCCCACACCCTGCCGAGGGGCGTGAGGGACTTCGTCGGCCGGCACACGGAACTGACCGTGCTGCGCGCTCTCGCCCGGGAGGCCGCCGAGGGCCAGATGGTCGCTCCGCCGACGGCCGTGGTGTCGGGTCCGCCCGGCAGTGGCAAGACCTCGCTGGCGGTCCGGCTGGCCGAGGAGCCGGGGTCGCCCTGTCCCGACGGGGCGTTCCTGGTGGACATGCGGGGCCTGGACGAGCTGCCGCTGCCGGCGGAGCAGGCGGTGGCGGGGCTGCTGGGGTCGTGGGGCGTAGGGGACGCCGAGCTGGCCCGGCTGACCGCCGAGGAACGTCTCGCGCGCTTCCACGAGATCGCCGCCGGGCTGCGCGCGGTCCTCGTCCTGGACAACGCCGCCGGCGAGGCCCAGGTCAGGCCGCTGCTGCCGCGTGCGGGGCGACTGCTCGTGGTGGTGACGAGCCGCCGTACTCTCGCCGGTCTGGAGGGAGTACGGCGGGTGGAACTCGGGCCACTGAGCCGGCGGGAGTCCGCCGCCCTGCTGCGTGCGGTCGTGGGCGCCGGGCGGGTGGACGCCGAGCCGGGGGCCGCGGACGTCGTGACCGAGCTGTGCGGGCATCTGCCGCTGGCGCTCCGGGTGGCCGCGAACTGGGCCGCCACCCGCGCCGGCTGGAGCCTTGAGCGGCTCGCCGCCCGGCTCGCCGACGAGGACCGCAGGCTGGACGCGCTCAGCGCGGGCGATCTGCGGGTCGGTTCCGCGTTCGCGCTGTCCTGTTCCCGTCTCGCGCCGGAGGCCGCCCGGATGTTCCGGCTGCTGTCGCTGCTGCCGGGCGGGGACTTCGGCGCCGCCCCGGCCGCCGTGCTCGCCGACGTGCCGCTGCCCGACGCCGAGGACCTGCTGGAGGAACTGCTGGAGGCGGGACTGCTCATGACGTCCCATCAGGATCGGTACCGGCTGCACGATCTGCTGCGCCTGTACGCGGCTTCCCGTCACCGTGCCGAGGACGGCGAGGAGATCTCGCTCGCCGCGCGGTCGCGGTTGCGGCACTGGCTGCTGGACACGGCCGTCCTCGCCGGCCGCTGGCACGAGCCGGACTACGGCGTACCGCCGGCGGATCCCGGCCGGCTGGTCGCCCTGGACGACCGTGCGCAGGCGGCGCGCTGGATCAGGGCCGAGGGCGACACCTGGCTGGCCGCGTTCCGCGAGGCCGCGGCGCACGGCGAGCACGCTCGGGTCGCCGAGGTCGCGGAGGCCATGCACTGGTTCTCCGACCACTGGGTGTCCTGGGGCCACTGGGTGGAGGTCTACGAGCGAGCCGCCGCGGCCGGGGCCGCCCTGGGCGACGCCGCGCTGGGGGCGACCCACTGCAACTACCGCGCCTGGGCGTACTGGGCCTGCGCCCGCCGGCACGACGAGGCGGTGGAGTCGGCCACGACCGCACTGCGCCTCGCCGGGACGGCCGGCGACGTCCGCCAGCAGGCGTGGGCCCACGCGTATCTCGGCTGGCTGCGGGACGCCGTCGACGACATGGCGACCGCGGCCGACCACTATCACCGCGCGGCGGAGCTGTTCACCGAGGCGGACGACGTCAACGGGTATCTCCAGGTGTCCTGCGGGATGATCCGGGTGCTTCGCGGGGCGGGGCGCGCGCAGCAGGCCGTGGAGACCTGCCGGGGCATCATGGACACCCTCGCGGATCCCCGCCACCAGGACCGGATCCCGGCCAACGTACGGGAGTTCACGGCCCTGACCGCCCTCTACGCGGTGTCGTTCGTCCATCTCGACGAGGGGCGGTGGGGGGAGGCCGTCGACGCGCTGCGGTCCATCCGCGGGCAGTTCGACGACCGCGGGTGGCACAAGCAGGCGGGCAAGGTCCGCCTGCATCTGGCGCATGGGCTGGCCCGGCTCGGCGAACGGGCCGAGGCCGCCGCCGAGTACCGGGCCGTGCTCGCGCTGGAGAGCCGCGTCCCCGCTGACATGCGGGACGAGGCCCGCACCGGCCTCTCCGCACTGACCGCGGGCCGACCCGTGCCGCACATCCGGTTCGTGCAGTGAACCGGCGTCAGCCTCTGCGGCCCGCCGTGGAGGCGAAGCCGAGCCAGGTGTGCCGGTTGTTCCACCAGCACCAGCCGACCTTGGGGGCGTTACGGCGCTCGCGGCCGTCCCGGCCGGTGCCGTTGCTGATCCAGATGGCCGGGGTGCGGGCGTCGAGGGTGCCGTTGGGCTTGCGCAGCCGGGAGCCGATGGTCATGAAGCAGAGGTTGCGCTCCAGGGCCTCGGGCTGCTGGAGCACCCAGTGGATGCCCTCGCTGAGCACCAGCGGGCTGCGGTCCTCCTCGGTGAGGGCGGGCAGGGCCTCGTCCGGGGACCAGTTGGACATGTGGTCGCCGCGGTCGACGCCGGTGACCAGGTAGAGCGGGGCGTCGGGCAGTTCGAGGGAACAGGGGGTGAACTCGTCGACGTCGGGCATGTCGACGACGACGAAGCCCGGTTTGCCGTCGCGGCTGAGCAGCGGTGCGAGGGCGGAGGCGGGGGCCCGGTCCGGGTGCACGGCCAGCAGGGCGCCGTCGCCGTCGGCCCCGGCTGCGGCCTGCGCGGCGAACGTGCGGATCTCGTCGGCGGACAGTCCCGCGGTCTCGTGCACCCCCAGCTCGATCAGCCGCTCGGCCTGCGCGCTCAAGGCCGGGAGTGCGGGGAGGACGGTGGACGGGTCGGGCGTGGTGTCGGGCACGATGCTCCCTGGGTGGACGACGTGGGGCGAAACTCGAACGCGGGCCGGACTCGCCCGCCGGGCGGATTCGGACCTGCGCGAACTCATGGGCAACGCGCCGGTCCGCCGGGACGTTCCCGCTCCGCCGTGTCCCTTGTCCCCACGCCTGCCCTGTCGCCCGTCCCGTCGCCCGTCCCTTCGCCGGACAGTCTGTCGATCTGCCACGCGCGGGGCGTCATCCCGTAGGCCGCTCGGAAGGCACGGCTGAAGTGGCTGGGGCTCGTGAATCCCCAGCGCCGGGCGACGGCCGCCACCCCGTGCCCCAGGGCCGGGGAACGCAGCAGATCCCGGCGGCACCGCTCCAGCCGCTGCGTCCGGATCCACTCCCCGACCGTGACGCCCTCCGCCTGGAACAGCTTGTGCAGGTAGCGGACCGACATGAAGTGCGCGGCGGCGATTGCGGGCGGTGCCAGGCCGGGGTCGGCGAGGTGGCGCAGGATGTGGTCCTTGACCCGCACCAGGGTGGCCGCGGCGGTCTCCGGGCCCTGGGGGGTGAAGCGGCCGCTCCGCTCGTTGATCAGCAGCGCCAGCAGGTCGAGCGCCGTGGCGGCGAACTGGGGACCGGCCAGGGCGTCGAGATGCCCCGCCTCACGTGCCAGGCGCGCGAAGTAGGTCCCCACCAGGGCGGCGCTGCCCTCCCGGCCGGAGAACGCCGTGGCGGTCAGCGCCCGCAGGTCCTCGTCGCGCACCCGGAGATCCTCGCGGGGGAAGTGGAAGGAGGTGAAGCTGAACGCGTCCTGCACCTTCTTCCGGAACAGCCGCGAGGAGTCGGAGAGGGAGAAGTCGCCCGGCCCGATGCGGGCCTGTCTGCCGTCTTGTTCCTTGAGTGCGCTGCCCCGTCGCTGCAGGGTCAGGATGAGGAACTGCTTGCCGTCCCGGGCGATCAGCCGCCTGCTGCGCGTCACGACCTGCGGGCCCGCCTGGACCTGCGAGACCTGTAAGGAACCCAGCCGGTGGCTGACGATGCTGCCGGGGGACGGATCGTCCTCCAGGAGTCGTACGTCGAGCGGGATGAAGGTCCGGGACACCGCGTGGTGCCAGCGCTCCCTCCGGTCGGCCGCCGGCAGTGACGCGGTGGAAAGGACGACGGACACGTGGATTCCCCCTGGGCATGATCAAGGGCCGGCAGACGGTATCCGCTGCCGGCCCTGACGATGTCACCATGCCGCCCCGGGGCGGTCCAGGAAGAATCGGGGGAAGAAACCGATCACTTCGCCAGGAAGGCGAGCAGCGCCGCGTTGACCTCCTCCGCGTGGGTCCAGAGCAGACCGTGCGGGGCACCCTCGATCTCCACGTAGTCCGCCGCCGGCAGGGCCTTGTGGAACGGTCGCGCGGTCCCCTCGACGGGCAGGATGCGGTCGCCCGTGCCGTGCAGGATCAGGGCCGGCACGTCGATCGCGGGGATGTCGGCGCGGAAGTCGGTGTACCAGGTCGCGGGCGCGGCGGACGCGGCGAAGAAGCCCCCGCCCGCGGCGACGTCCCAGCTGTGGCGGACGGCCTCCTCGCTGATCCGGGTGCCGAGGTTCTCGTCGAGGTTGTAGAAGTCCTTGTAGAAGTCGGTGTAGTAGGCGTAGCGGTCGGCCTTCACCGCGGCGACGACCCCGTCGAAGAACTCCTTCGGGGCGACCCCGTCCGGATTGTCGTCGGACTTCAGCAGGCAGGGCTCCAGGGAGGCGAGGAAGGCGACCTTGGCGACGCGGGCCGAGCCGTACCGGGCCACGTAGCGGGCGACCTCGCCGGTGCCCATCGAGAACCCGACGAGGACGGCGTCCCGCAGGTCGAGGGTCTCCATCACGGTGTTCAGGTCGGCCGCGAAGGTGTCGTAGTCGTAGCCGGTGGTCGGCTGGGAGGACTGCCCGAAGCCACGCCGGTCATAGGTGATCACGCGGTGGCCGGCCTCGAGCAGGACGGCGCTCTGCCGTTCCCAGGAGTGCCCGTCGAGCGGGAAGCCGTGGATGAGGACGACCGGCTGCCCGGATCCGTGGTCCTCGTAGTACAGGTCGATGGCGGTGGAGTTCTCCTGGCCCACGGTGATGTACGGCATTTGTGCTGCTTCCTCGTTTCCGAGCGGCTGGTGCAAGGGACCCGGCCACGCTAGGACGGACGCGGAGCCGCCGATTGCCGTACAGCGCACGGGTAGTTGACCGGGGGTGCACAGAAGGCCGCCGATTCATGACTCGGTGCACCACCGCCCCCGCCGTGACACCATCGGCGCCATGGAAGGATTCTTGACACCTGATCAGATCTCCGCCCGCAGCTCCCGCGCCCTCACCGCCGCCGTCGCCGCCGGGCGGGAGCTGGGGCTCGACGTGGGGGACGCGAGGGTCATCTACGACGTGTTCTCGGTCGTGGTGCACCTGGCTCCGTCGCCCGTGGTGGTCAGGGTGCCGACCGTGCTGCCCTCGTACGCCGACGCCGACTCGCAGGCCGCCCGGCAGCGGCAGGAGCTGGACGTGGTGGGGTGGCTCGCGGATCACGGGCATCCGGTGATCCCGCCGAGTCCGCTCGTGCCCCGGGAGCCCGTGACGCGCGACGGGTTCTCGATGACGTTCTGGCAGTTCGTCGAGCTGGACCAGAGCGCCGAGCCCGACTATGTGCGCAACGCCGGCCTGGTCGCCGACCTGCACGCCGCGCTGCGCGCCTACCCGGGTGAGCTGCCGTTCCTGTCGGCGGCCGAACCGCGGTTCGTCACCGAGGGGCTCGCCGCGCTCGAAGGGCGCCCCGATCTTCTGGATCCGGCCGATCTCGACCGGGCGCGGCGCGAGTGGGAGGTGCTGGAGCCGGTCGTCGGTTCACCCGCGGGGTTCGAGGCCGTGTTCCCCGGCGTCGGGCTCCAGCCGATCCACGGGGACGCCCCGGCGGCCAACATCGTCTCCGGGCCGGCCGGCGTGCTGTACTCCGACTTCGAACTGAC
The DNA here is from genome assembly GCF_014205055.1 of Streptomyces luteogriseus. Taxonomy (NCBI): domain Bacteria; kingdom Bacillati; phylum Actinomycetota; class Actinomycetes; order Kitasatosporales; family Streptomycetaceae; genus Streptomyces; species Streptomyces luteogriseus. The sequence goes on along the minus strand of NZ_JACHMS010000001.1, from coordinate 7,647,347 downwards.
CACGCTCGGGCCGGTCGAATGGGATCTGGCTGCCTTCGGCGGCGAGTGCGAGGCCGCGTACGACGCCGCCGCCGGGCGCTTGGGGCTGCGGCGGCTGGACCAGGACGTGCTGCGGGTCGTCAACGCGGTGGGCATGTCCCGCGCGGTGGCCTGCCTCGCCCTCGCGCCGCGGCTGCCCCTGCTGGTGGACGCGCTGAAGCCGGCCGTCGAGCAGTGGCGGACGATGCCGTTCGCCGGAGGACTGGCGGGCTGAGGCCCCGCGCACTCGCGGCGGCCGGTCACTCGGGCAGCGGGCGGTCGTCGACGATGTGCTTCATGACGAGGGTGGAGTTGAGGCGCTGCACGCCGGGCAGCCGGGCCAGCTGCTGGTCGTAGAGCTGCTGGAAGGCGCCCAGGTCGGTGGTGGCGACGCGCAGCAGGTAGTCGGGGTCGCCGAACAGGCGCTGGGCCTGGAGCACGTGCGGGACGGCGGCCACGGCCTCTTCGAACGCGGAGACCGTGTCGGCGTCCTCCCAGCGCAGGGTCACGAAGACCAGGGCCTCGAAGTTCAGGCCCACGGCGGCCGGGTCCACCACCGCGCGGTACCCGCGGATCGCACCCTCGCGTTCGAGATCACGCAGCCTGCGGTGACAGGGCGAGACGCTCAGCTTCACGCGTGCGGCCAGCTCGGTGACCGTGAGACGGCCGTCCAGCTGCAGCTCGGTAAGAATTTTCCGGTCCAGGGCATCCATGGAGAAGATTCTGCCCCAGATCCCGCGATCAAGGAGTAAAGAAGGGAACACCTTCGGGCAGATCCGGCCTAGCCTTCCTCTCGCACTACAGCACGTGAGAGGGAACGATCGATGGACACGACCACGCTGGCGGCCTTCCTGGCAGTGGATCTGCTGCTGGTGTTCACGCCCGGCGCGGACTGGGCCTACGCGATCACGGCGGGTCTGCGGGACCGGTCGGTCGTGCCGGCGGTCGCCGGGCTGGTGGCCGGATATGCCGGGTACACCCTGCTCGCGGTGGCGGGACTGGTGGTGATCGTGGCGAGCTCCGGAACGCTGCTCACCGCGCTGACCATGGCCGGGGCCGGCTACCTGGTGTGGCTCGGCTGGGGAGTGCTCCGGCAGCCGGCCACTCTGACGGCCTCCGAGGCGGAGGTGGGCACCCAGGGCTCCTCCCGCCTGCGGGTGATGTTCAGGGGCATCGGGATCAGCGGCCTGAACCCCAAGGCGCTGCTGCTCTACTTCTCCCTGTTCCCGCAGTTCATCGATCCCGCGGGGGCGTGGCCGGTCGCCGGCCAGACCGGTCTGCTCGGCTCGCTGCACATGACCGCCTGCGCCGTCGTCTACCTGACCGTCGGGGTTCTGGCCCGTACGGTCCTGAGGACCAGGCCCTCCGCGGCCCGGGTGGTGACCCGGGTCTCCGGTGCGATGATGATCGTCATCGGCGGGTTCCTGCTGGTGGAACGCCTGGCGGGTTGACCGATCCGAGCGGCCTCCCTGTCGTAGGAACGTGCATGGACGGGCCCTGCGGGGAACGGGCGTGGCCGGCACGGTCCTGAGGTCCGGACGACGCTGACGGTGTGCTGGCGGGAGGTGTTCGGCGTCGAGGACGGCCGACGGGGTTCGCCCCGCCCGGGCGGCGGACCCTGATCCGTGTCGGCCGGCCCTGACCTCAGCGGAGGATCACCGAGCGGCGGCCCTGGACGAAGACCGGGCCCTCGCAGTGCCAGCGCACCGCCCGCGCCAGGGCCGCCGACTCCGCGTCGCGGCCGATGGTGGCGAGGTCCTCGGGCGTGTGACTGTGGTCGACGTCGATGGCAGGACGCCGGCGAGCTGACGCACCTGGACCTTCAGGTCCACCGCGCGGTCTACGCCGCCGCGCACAACCCGTATCCGGAGGACACCCTCGTCCGCCACGACAACCTCGCCACCCGCATCTGGTGCCTGTTCCTCGACCGCCCGTCCGACATGGCGGGACACGTCGGGGAGCACGGACCGCTGATCGAGGCGAGCGTCGCGGGCGAGCCGGAGCGGGCGGCACGGCTCGCCCGCGGCCACGTCGAGGGGTTCGAGCAGGCGATCCGCGCGGCCATCTGAGCGTTCACGCTGGTCACCGAGGCGCCCCTCGGCAGACGAGCCCCGGCGGGCCGGTAGCGGGACAATCGGGGGCAGGGACTCGTGAGTAGGCAAGGGCGGCACATCCGGAGGCACCGTGCAGGGACGCGTACCGGAGGACTTGGCGTTCGTCGTCGACGCCCGCGGAGCGATCACGGTGTGGAGCGACGGAGCCCGCCGTCTGCTCGGCCATGAACCCGCCGAGCTCGTGGGCCGGCCCCTCGACGACCTGCTCGCCGCCCGTCTCCCGGAGTCGACGCGACGGCACGCGGCCGAGGGCCGGCGGTGGGCCGGTGAGGTGGCACTGCGGCACCGCGACGGCAACCTGGTCGTGGTCCGGCTGCAGGGGACGCCGCTGCTGGACGGGGAGGGCGGCCGGCTCTGGCTCGTGACCGGCACCGTGCCGGTGAACCCGGGCGTGCGGGACGAGCACGGGGCCCCGCCCCTGTGGGACCTCACCCTCGCCCAGCTCCCCGTACCGGTGGCGGTCTACGACCGGGACGCCCGGCTGGTGGGCGCCAACGAGATCATGACCGAGCTGATGGGCAGGTCCGAGGAGGAGATGAAGGGCCTGACCCTGTGGGAGATCGAGCCGAACCCGCCCTTCGACACCTACGACCGCCTCCAGCGGGAGGTGCTGCGCACCGGCGAGATGATCTTCCACGAGGAGCACGGCAAAGCCCCGGGCGAGATCCGGCCGCACGCCTGGTCCATGTTCATGTCGCCGCTGAAGGACGAGGCCGGCGAGGTCCGGGGCGTGTCGGCCACGGTTTTCGACACCACGGATCAGTACTGGGCCCGGCGCCGGCTGGCGGTGCTCAACGAGGCCAGTCTGCGCATCGGGAGCACCTTGGACATGACCCGGACGGCCGAGGAGTTGGCGGAGGTGGCCGTCGCCGGGGGGTTCGCGGACTTCGTCACCGTGGATCTGCTGGAGACCGTCGTCCTGGGCGACGAGCCGGAACCACTGCCGACGGGCACGCCGGCCACGGTGCGGCGCACCGCGCAGCGGTCGGTGCTGGAGGGCTGCCCGGAGTCGGTGGTGGCCACGGGAGGCACGATCGGCTACCCGGTGGGGACGTTGCCCCTGCGGGTCCTGAGCGCCGAGCGGGGCGCCCGGCACCGGCCGGGGGATCCGGAGCTGATGGAGTGGCTCAGGTCCTCCCCCGCCCGCGCCCAGACCGTGTCCAGGTACATGATCCACTCGGTGATGATGGTGCCGCTGCGCGCCCGCGGCATGACCCTGGGCCTGGTGCACTTCCTGCGCCACCGGACCCCGGACGCGTTCAGCGAGGACGACCTGCTGCTCGCGGAGGACATCGTCGCCAGGGCCGCGGTGAGCGTGGACAACGCCCGCCGCTTCACCCGGGAGCGCCACACCGCCCTGGCGCTCCAGCGCAGCCTGCTGCCCGAGCGGCTTCCGGAACTGGCGGCGATGGACATCGCCTACCGCTATCTGCCCACCGGGGCCGGTGCGGACATCGGCGGCGACTGGTTCGACGTCATCCCGCTGTCCGGCGCCCGCGTGGCCCTGGTGGTGGGGGACGTGGTGGGCCACGGCATCCACGCGTCGGCCACGATGGGCCGGCTGCGGACCGCCGTGCGCACGCTCGCCGATGTCGATCTCGCCCCCGACGAGCTGCTCACCCAGCTGGACGACCTCGTCATCCGGCTCGACCGGGAGGAGGGCCCGGAGGTGCGCGGGGAGGAGGAGGCGTCGGGGCAGGTCGGCGCCACCTGCCTGTACGCCGTGTACGACCCGGTGTCCCGCCGCTGCACCATGGCCCGCGCCGGGCATCCGCCGCCCGCGCTGGTCACGTCCGACGGCGGCGTCCGGTTCGTGGACCTGCCGGCCGGTCCGCCGCTGGGCCTGGGCGGCCTGCCGTTCGAGGCCGCCGAGGTGCGGCTGGAGGAGAACAGCCTGCTGGCCCTCTACACCGACGGGCTGATCGAGGCTCCCGGCCACGACATCGAGGTCGGGATCGCCCTGCTGCGCCAGGCACTGAGCGGCCCCCCGGTGGCGCTGGAGGAGACCTGCGAGCGGGTGCTGCGCACGCTGCTGACCGGCGGACCCGCCGATGACGACGTGGTGCTGATGCTGGCCCGGACGGCGGTGCTCGACGCCGGCAAGGTCCGCACCTGGCAGCTGCCGCCGGACCCCGCGGCCGTGGCCCGGGCCCGCAAGATGGCGGGCGAGCAGCTGGCCGAATGGGGGCTGACGGAGGCGGAGTTCGCCACCGAACTGATCGTCAGCGAACTGGTCACCAACGCGCTGCGGTACGGCGGCGCCCCCATCGAGCTGCGCCTGATCCGCGACTCGGCCCTCATCTGCGAGGTGTCCGACGGCAGCAGCACCGCCCCGCACCTGCGCCGGGCCCGGGTCTTCGACGAGGGCGGACGGGGCCTGCTGCTCGTCGCCCAGCTCGCCGAGCGGTGGGGCAGCCGGCAGACGGCGACGGGCAAGACCATCTGGGCGGAACAGCCCCTGCCGACCGGGGTGTGAGCCGAGCACCCCGCGTGCCGACGGTGTCCGGGTCACGACGGGCATGTTCCCCGGCGTCCGGTACGGGCGCGGTGTCCGGAGCGGCATGCCGGCACAGAGCAGGGGTACTCCGACGATCTTGCAAGCCGGCCTTCGGGCCGTACGTCGTCGGAAGGAGAGCCGTGTCTGACGAGACGGTGAAGAACGTCTTCGTGATCGGGCTCGACGAGGCCAATCTGCCCACGCTTCAGCAGGTCCCGGGAGCCGACCAGCTGCGTTTTCACCAGTTGCTGACGATCGAGGAGCTCCAGGTCGGCGAAGTGGACCTGCCCGCGCTGCTCGACAAGGCCCAGGGTGTGCTCGACTCGTTCGACGGCAGCATCGACGCGATCGTCGGCTACTGGGACTTCCCGGTCAGCACCCTCGTCCCGATGCTGAGCGAACGCTACGGCACCCGCAGCACCAGCCTGGAGTCGGTCGTCAAATGCGAGCACAAGTACTGGAGCCGGCTGGAGCAGCAGAAGGCCACCGACCGGCACCCGCCGTTCGGCCAGGTCGATCTGTCGGCCGAGCCGCCGTGCCCGCCGGACGACGTGACCTTCCCCATGTGGCTCAAGCCCGCCCTCTCGTACTCCTCCGAACTCGCCTTCGGAGTGGATGACGAGGAGGAGTTCCGCAAGGCGGTCGCCGAGATCCGCGCAGGCATATCCCGCATCGGCCGCCCCTTCGAGCACGTCCTGGAACGCATCGACCTGCCGCCCGAGATGAACGGCGTGGGCGGCCGGGTCTGTCTCGCGGAGGGGGCCATGTCGGGCGTCCAGGTGGCCGTCGAGGGCTACGTCCACCAGGGCGAGGTGACGATCTACGGGGTCCTGGACTCCATCCAGTACCCGGACTCCTCCTGCTTCCTGCGCCACCAGTACCCCTCGATGCTGCCGCCCCCGGTCATCGCCCAGCTGCACGACATCAGCGAGCGCGTGATGCGGCAGATCGGGATGGACTCGGCCACCTTCAGCATCGAGTACTTCTACGACCCGCGGACCCAGGAGATCAACCTGCTGGAGATCAACCCCCGGCACTCCCAGTCGCACGCGGAGCTGTTCCAGTACGTCGACGGCGTGCCCAACCACCACTGCATGGTCCGTCTCGCCCTGGGCGAGGACCCGCACATGCCGCACCGTGAGGGCTCGTACGCGATGGCGGCGAAGTGGTACCACCGCTGGTTCACCGACGGTGTGGTGCGGCGGGTGCCGGGCCCCGAGGAGATCGCCCGCATCGAGCGGGAGACCCCGGGGGTGCGCATCGAGGTGATCCCCGCGGAGGGCGACCGGCTCTCCGACCTCCCCGGGCAGGACAGCTACAGCTACGAGCTGGCGCACATCTACACCGGCGGGGCCGACGAGGCGGAGCTGCGGGAGAAGTTCGACCACTGCGTGGCCGCCCTGGGCCTGGCCTTCGAGGACGCCCCGGCCGGGGCCGACGCCGCGCGAAAGTGAGGAGTACGTCAGTTCCATGCGTTACGTGACCAATCTGCCGTACGAGACGAAGGAAGAAGAGCACGTCACGATCCCGATGTCCGACGGGGTCCGGCTCTCCGCGCACATCTGGCGCCCCGCCTCCTCGGACCAGGAGCCGGTGCCGGCGGTGCTGGAGTACATCCCGTACCGCAAGCGCGACCTGACGGCCGTACGGGACTCGATCCACCACCCCTACCTCGCCGGGCACGGCTACGCCTGCGTGCGCGTCGACCTGCGCGGCACCGGCGACTCGGAGGGCGTGCTGCGCGACGAGTACCTGGAACGGGAGCAGGCGGACGCCGAGGAGATCCTGGCCTGGCTGGCGGAGCAGCCCTGGTGCGACGGCGGCACGGGCATGATGGGCATCTCCTGGGGCGCGTTCGCCGCGCTCCAGGTGGCGGCCCGCAGGCCGCCGAGCCTGAAGGCCATCGCCATCGCCTCGTTCACCGACGACCGGCACGCCGACGACATGCACTACATGGGCGGCGCCCTGCTGTCGGACAACCTGGCCGAGGCGGGCACCATGTTCGCCTACGGCACCTGCCCGCCCGACCCGGCCGTGGTCGGCGAGCGCTGGCGCGCGATGTGGCACGAGCGGCTGGAGAACACCGAGCCGTGGGTGCTGGAGTGGCTGCGCCACCAGCGGCGCGACGACTACTGGCGGCACGCCTCGGTGTGCGAGGACTACACGAGCGTGCGCTGCCCGGTCCTGGCCTCCAGCGGCTGGGCGGACGGCTACTCCAACGCCGTGACCCGGCTGCTGGGGAACCTGGACGTGCCCCGCAAGGGGCTGATCGGGCCCTGGTCGCACAAGTTCCCCCACCTCGGGGAGCCGGGCCCCGCGATCGGCTACCTCCAGGAGCTCGTGCGGTGGTGGGACCACTGGCTCAAGGGCGTCGACAACGGCGTCATGGACGGGCCGATGCTCCAGGCGTGGATGCAGGACAGCGTCCCGCCCTCCACCTCCTACGAGGAGCGGCCGGGCCGCTGGGTCGGCGAGCCGCACTGGCCGTCCCCGCACATCCGGCCCGAGACACACCCGCTCACCCGGCACACGATCGGACCCGCACAGGACGCCACGGCTGCGCCCTCCGAGGGCGGCGCGGCCATGACCGTGCGCTCGCCGCTGTCCGTCGGCCAGTTCGCCGGCAAGTGGGCCTCCTACAACGCGCCCCCGGACCTGCCCTACGACCAGCGGGAGGAGGACGGCGGTTCACTCGTCTTCGACAGCGAGCCGCTGACCGAGCCCGTGGAGATCCTCGGCTCGCCGAGCGTGGAGCTCGACCTGTCGGTCAGCGAGCCGGTCGCCCTGGTGGCGGCGCGGCTGTCCGACGTGAGCCCCGACGGCGCCGCGACGCGCGTCTCGTACGGCATTCTCAATCTGACCCGACGTGACAGCACGGAGTCCCCCGAGCCGTTGGAGCCGGGTCGGCGCTACCGGGCCACCATCCCGCTCAACGGTGTGGCGCAGGCGTTCCCGCCGGGCCACCGCATCCGGCTGTCCCTGTCGACGTCCTACTGGCCGCTGGCCTGGCCGGCGCCCAAGCCGGCCCTGCTCAGCGTCCACGAGCACTCCAGCACGCTCACTCTTCCGGTGCGACCGCTGGACGAGCCCGACGAGGTGCCGTCGTCGCCCTTCGGCGAACCCGAGGGCACTCCCCCGCTCGCCATGACCCAGGTGACGCCCCCGGAGGAGCGCTGGGACGTCAAGCGGGATCTGATCGACTACCGCTCCGAGCTGGACATCGTGAAGGACCGGGGCACGGTCCGCTTCGAGGACATCGGCCTGGAGGCCGGCCGCCGCGCCCACGAGCGCTACACGGTGGTCGCCGACGACTTCACCTCGGTCGGCGGCGAGACCACCTGGACCATGCGGTTCCGGCGGGACGACTGGGACGTGAAGGTGGTCACCCACACCCGGCTCACCTGCGACGAGACGGACTTCTTCGTCGACGCGACCCTCGACGCGTACGAGGCCGACCGGCGGGTCTTCTCCCGTACCTGGAACGAGACGGTGCCCCGCGACCTGCTGTAGTGCGCGTTCACCGCAACAAGGCGGCGCACCAGCGGAAGTGCCCGTCGTGCGGGCCCATGCCGAAGAGGTCGTACGTGATGAGGGCGTAGGCCGTCCGGTAGAGGGCCAGGACCTCTTCGGCATGGCCCAGTTCGCGGGCGAAGAGACGGGTCAGCTCGGCGGTGTGGCGGTCGGCGTCGGGTCCGTACATGTCCCAGACGGCGGCCGTGACGGCGGCTTCGAAGGCGGGGTCGCCGACGGTGGTGCAGAACCCGAAGTCGAGGACGGCGACCGGGTGCCCGGCCTCGTCCACGTGGAGGTTGGGCGGCACCAGATCCCCGTGGATGACGCTCTCGGGCCGGTCGGGCAGCGCCCGCAGCGAGGACGCGGTACGGGACACGACGCCGGCCAGTCCGGGCACCTGCGCGGCGAGGGCGTCCAGGTTGCGGCCGGCGGCCCGCTCCACGAGGGCGGCGAGCGCGTCGGAGAAGCGGGAGTGACCCTGCCACAGTGGCCGGTCGTCCCCCTGGATCACCAGGCGCCGCATGGCCTCGCTGCCCGGGACGGAGGCCAGTGCGCGCAGGACGGTGAGCAGGGCGTCGGTCTCCCGGCGGGGCAGGTCAGGGGCCGGCTGCTCGCCCTCGGAGCGCAACGGGCGGCCGCCCAGCTCGCGTTCGTAGCTGACGAGCACCCCGTCGTGCTCCTCGGCGTCCAGGATCCGCGGCGTACCGAAGGGCAGGGGGTGCCCGGCGATGTCGGCGTAGAGCCGTCGGGTGAGGTCGAAGTCCTCGGGGGCCCGCCCGGCCCACACCTTCGCGACCGTCCCGTCCCGGAGCCGGTAGACGGTCCCTTCCATGCCGGAGGCCAGCCGCCGGGCGCGGGGGTATCCGCGCCGGACGAAGAACTCGACCCAGCGGTCGGACTCGTGCGCGTCGGTCTCGGTCATGCCCGGCATTCAACCAGCGCCCGCCCTCAGGCCCCCGTACCGGGTGGCGCGGCCGGGAGGCCGACGATCTCGGTCTCCGCATGCCGGACGAGCTCGTCGACGAGCCGGCCGGACGGCCGGCGGGCGGCCGTCCCAGGTTCTCGGGCGACGGGCGGCGAGGTCGGCCTCCACACCCCGGCTGCGCATCTCCTGCATGCGCTCGACCGCGTCCGGACCCGCCTCGGTGAGCTGGACCCGCTGGGCGCGCCGGTCGTCGACGAGGGCGCGCATGTGCTGCGCACCGTGGACGACGCCCTCGCGCCGCGCGGGCGGCCGCGGTCCGGCCGCCTTCCGGTCGTGGTGGGCACCGGGTCCTCGGCGTTGAGGCCGCCGCGGTGGCCCGGGGGCTGGGCGCGGGGGTGACCCCGCTCGAACCGGCTCCCGTGCCGCCGGCCACGCCGTCGGCACCGTGGTCGGTCGGCTGCTCAGCCGGGTGCACCTCGACCACGGCGTCGAACCGCACACCGGCGTCACCGTGACCGGGGGTGCGCGACGGCGGCGTACGGCCGGCCGGCGGCGAGGTGGTCGGGGCCCGACGAGGTCCCGGTCGCCGGCTCGTTCCCCGGCATCGAGTGGCCGGCGGACAGCGGGCCGCCGCGTAGCGCAGGGGCGAGCGGCTGACCGGTGCGTTGGCGACGGGCATGCCGCCCCGGGCCGTGGGCGACCGGCGGCAGGCCATGCGGGCGGAGCGGACGGGCGGAAGAGGGTGGGGGCCGTCGCGGGCGGAGCGGACGGGCGGGAGACGGTGGAGGCCATCGCGGCCTGATCCGTACGCCGCGCGGGGCGGGGGCGGCCAGGTGTACCGCTCCCGCCTTGTGGCCCTCCCCCGTACGGCGGCGGATACTGGGGGACTCGCGATGCGGAGCGGTTCCCGACCCCGACGTCCCGCCAGGAGGAACTCATGACCGTGCGCACAGGACGTGTCGAACTGACCCCCGCCGCCGAGGAACTGCTGCGGCGGCTGACCGGGACGCACGGGCCGGTGATGTTCCACCAGTCCGGCGGCTGCTGCGACGGCAGCGCCCCGATGTGTTACCCGCGCGGCGAGTTCCGGGTCGGCGCCTCGGACGTCCTGCTGGGGCACGTGGCCGGGGACACCCCGTTCTGGATGAGCGCGGACCAGTTCACGTACTGGTCGCACACCCACCTCACCGTGGACGTGGTACCCGGCCGGGGCAGCGGCTTCTCCCTGGAGGCCCCGGAGGGCGTCCGCTTCCTGCTCCGCTCCCGCCTCCTCACCGACGAGGAACTGCACCGCCTCGAGTCGGAGCCGCCGCTGCCGAACGGGGCGGACCACACCGCCTAGGGTTGGCCCATGTACACGTCCCGGGTATCCGGCCATGTCGACGCTCCCCGTGCCGCCGTCTACCGGGCGCTGGTGAGCGCGGAGGCGATCGCCCGCTGGCGGGTGCCGTCGGGGATGCGTGCCGAGGTGCACGAGTTCGACGCCCGCGAGGGCGGCCGGTTCCGTGTCTCGCTCACCTACGAAGCACCGGACGCCACCGGCAAGTCGGCCGCGCACACGGACACCTACCACGGGCACTTCGCGCGGCTGGTGCCGGACGAACGGGTGGTCGAGGTGCTCGAGTTCGAGACCGCCGACCCCGCGCTGGGCGGCGCCATGACGCTGACGACCACACTCACCGACGCCGAGGGCGGCGGCACCGACGTCCTCATGGTCCACGAGGGCCTCCCCGACGCCGTGCCCGCCGCCGACAACGAGACGGGCACGCGCATGGCGCTGGAGAACCTGGCCCGTCTCGTCGAGGCCGACGGCGCCTTCTGAGCGGCGGGACTACCGGGAACCGGCACACACCGACGGCAGCGCCCGCCCGAGTCCCTCCAGGTGCAGGGCGTCGAGCCGGTGGGAGTGGGCGGACCAGCCGGCCGCCACGGCCAGGCGCGGACCGCACGACGGCACCGCCCGGGCCCGTTCCGTCTCCCGCAGCGCGACCAGCAGGCCGGTGGTGATGCGGTCCAGAGCCGGGCGGACCTCCTCGGCCAGGTCGGGACGCTCGGTGGGACGCTCGCCCGGGTTCGCGTCCCAGCGGGCGTACAGACCGCGCTGCACCAGCTTGTTCGCCTCGATCTGGTCCCGGAACACGGCAGCCACGCTGTCCGGGTCGAGCCCGAGGCCGGCTGCCCGGGCCCGGACATCGGTCAGGATCTGTGCCTCGCGCGCCGGGTCGTCGATCGGCGTGTCCGTGCCGTACTTGGCGGCGGCGACCTTGTCGGCCAGCAGCAGCCGCCGGGCGAAGAGGTCCGTCACCGGGACGAGGCCGTGGGCGGTGGTCGACCGGCCTGCGGGTGCGGGCCGCCGGGCGTCGGCGGTGGCCGGGCCCGCCACGCCGAGGGCCAGGATGGCCGCCGTGGCCATGGCGCCGAGGAGGGTGAGAGCGGATCGGAGACGTCGAGTGCGCACCGGGTCGGCCTTCCGTGTGGGGGGGAGGCAGGCGCCAACCTACCGACCAGCCTCGGGGCGCCCGACGGCACCCACCCCGTAACGGGCACACCCCGGTGGCTCATGTACCGCCTCCCGCCCCGGTGTTGGCCGGGACCGTCGTGACGGAAGCGGCGTCACGGCAGACCCCCCACCCCCATCTGGACGCCCTCATGTGGCCTCACCTAGGGTGCAGCGGAAAGCGCTTTCCAGCCTGCCCATGCCCCTCCCGCCCCTCGCCCTCCCCTGTGCGCGCAGCCCCGCCGACGGCCCGTACGTGAGGAACCGCCGCGGAGCCGGCGCGGAAAGGCAGTGCCCTGTGCCGCAGAGACCATCGCGCTCGTCCGTGACCCGCAAGTCCTTCTTACGGGGAATGGCAGCCGCAGGCGCCGCTCCCCTGCTCCCCGTCGCCGCCGCCGAGGCCGCTCCCTCGGCCGACCCCTCCGGCTTCCCCCTGCTCCGGGACGGCACCGCCGTGGACATCGTCGTGGACGCGGCGGAGGACCCCGCCGTCATCCGCGCGGCCGGTGACCTCCAGGCGGACGTGGAGCGGGTCGGCGGTGTACGGCCGGGCCTGCTGCACACCGTGCCGCGGCGCTCCGAACTCCTGGTCCTCGTGGGGACGATCGGCGCGAGCCCGGTGATCGACCGGCTCGTCGCACAGCGGCGTCTGGACGTCTCCCGGGTGAAGGGCCGCTGGGAGGCGTCGGTCACCCAGGTCGTGGACCGCCCGCTGCCCGGCGTGGGACGGGCCCTGGTCATCGCCGGCAGCGACCGCCGCGGCACGGTCTACGGCGTCTACGACACCTCGGAACGCATCGGCGTCTCGCCCTGGTACTGGTGGGCCGACGTCCCCGTGGCCCGCCGCGACACCGTGACGGTCCCGGCCGGGCCCCTCATCCGAAAGGAGCCGGCGGTCCGCTACCGGGGCATCTTCATCAACGACGAGCAGAACCTCACCACCTGGTCCCGCCGCACCCGGGAACCGGACAAGAACATCGGCCCGAAGACCTACGAGCGGGTCTTCGAACTGCTGCTCCGCCTCAAGGCCAACTACCTCTGGCCCGCGATGCACCCCTACTCCGACTTCTTCAACAAGCACCGCGACAATCCCGAACTGGCCCAGCGCTACGGCATCGTGGTCGGCTCCAGCCACCCCGAGGCCATGCTGCGCAACGGAGTCCACGAATGGGAGCCGTGGGCCGAGGAGCACCGTGCCGAGGACGGCACGCTCCCCCTCTACGACTACACGGTCAACCCCTCGGTGATCTCCGACTACTGGCGGGCCCGGGCCCGCCAGAACGCCGCCTACGAGAGCAGCTGGACGATCGGCATGCGCGGTCTGCACGACTCCGCGCTGGAGACGAAGCACGCCACCACCGTCCCGGAGAAGGTCGTGGTGATGAACGACATCATCGCCGACCAGCGCCGCATCCTGGCCGAGGAGGTCGGCCCGGCGGCCGAGCCGCAGATCTTCATCCCGTACAAGGAGGTCCTGGAGCTGTACAACGCGGGCGTCCAGGTTCCCGAGGACGTCACACTGATCTGGCCGGACGACAACCACGGCAACATGCGCCAGCTCCCGAACGAGGCCGAGCGAAGCCGACCCGGCGGCAACGGCATCTACTACCACCTCTCGTACTGGGGCCGCCCTCGGAGCTATCTGTGGCTGGACACCACGCAGTTGAGCAAGGTCTGGCAGGAGCTGCGCCGGGTCCACGAGCACCGGGTGGACCGCATGTGGATCTTCAACGTCGGTGACATCAAGTCGATCGAGACGGGGCTGTCCTTCTGCCTGGACATGGCCTGGGACGTGGACCGCTGGGGCCCCGGCGACGTCGGGGACTTCCTCGTGGAGTGGGCAGGACGCCAGTTCGGCCGACGGTACGGCTCGGAGATCGCCGCGATCCGCACCGAGTACTACCGCCTGGCGGCGCAGCGGCGCCCCGAGTTCATCGACCGGGCGGTCTTCTCGACGGTGCACCACGGCGACGAGGCGGGCCAGCGCATGACGGCCTACGAGCAGTTGCTGGACCGTGCGCGGCGGCTGGGTGCGAAGCTGCCCGAGGCCTACCGGGACGCGTACTACGAGCTGGTCGAGTACCCGGTCCACGGCGCCTGGTTGATGAACCTCAAGTACTACTGGGCGGACCGCAACGCCCTCGCGGTCCGCCAGGGCCGCGGGGCGGGCACGAACCGTTTCGCGGACCTGGCCGAGGCGGCTCACGCCGAGGAACAGGAGATCACCCGGCGCTACAACACCCGGATCGCGGGCGGGAAATGGGACGGCATCGTCAACCCCTACCCCTCCGAGATTCCGAAGGCGCCGGGCCGCCCGGCCGTCACCAGACTCCCCCGGCAGGAGACGTCGGGCCTGGGGCTGGCCTCCGAGGGCAACGAGACGGGGGCCGACCGCCCGCTGTCCTTCTCCTCCTACACCCGCGACCGCCGCTTCGTGGATGTCTTCAACACCGGCTTCCTGCCGCTTGAGTGGCGGGCCGAGGCGAGCGCCCCGTGGGTCCGGCTCAGCACGACGGGCGGTGAACTCATCGACCAGGTCCGGGTGTGGGCCGAGATCGACTGGCCCCGGGTGCCGGAGGGCACGCACCGTCCGACCCTGACCTTCACCGGTGCCGGCCGGAGCATCCAGGTGCCGCTGCTGGTGGTCGACGACGGGGAACGGGCGCGCCGGCGCGCCCGCGGCTTCGTCGAGGCCCATGGCTATGTGTCGATCGACGCGGCGCACTTCGACCTCGCGGTGCCGCGCGGCGGAGCGCGATGGCGGACCGTCCGCGGCCTGGGCCGCCGTGCGGCCGCCGTCGAGGCCGTCCCGACGACGGCACCGCCCATCGCCGAGGACCTCGCCAGCCGGTCACCGGAGTTGCGTTACCGGATCCGTTTCAGCACGCCCGGCACGTTCCCGGTGACGGTCTTCCGGCTGCCCTCCCTCGACGAACGCGGCAAGCGGCGCCTCGCGGTCGCCCTCGACGACCAGCCTCCGACGGTGCTGTCGGGTCAGGCGGTCGCCACCGGCAACCGGGGCGACGCCTGGGCCCGCAACGTGGAGGAGGGCATCGAGAAGCTGACGACCCGGGTGACCGTGTCCGCGCCCGGTGAGCATGTGCTGAGGGTGTTCATGGTGGATCCCGGGATCGCGGTGGACCAGATCGTGATCGACACGGGCGGGGTGGCGGGCGGGTATCTGGCGCCGCCCGAGAGTTACCGCCGCACCTGATCCGTGGGGGCGGTATCTGGCGCCGCCCGAGAGTTACCGCCGCACCTGATCCGTGGGGGCCGGGCGGTCCTGTCCGCCGCAGGTGCGGGCCGCCCGGTTCGCCGCCACAGTCTTCTTCTCCGGATCGGTGTATACGGAAAAGGCCTCAAGGCCCTTCGGGGAACAGGAGTGACGGAAGGAGACCGTCTGCCGCACGGCGTGCATCGGAAGTGATTCATCCAGCGCTTCCCCATGCACCCGTGCGCCCCCTTGGAGAAAGGGTTCACCAAGTCGGCGGCCGACTTGGACTGGGCAGGACATGGGGCAAGCACCACGCCCTTGAAACATCACCGTTTTCCCAGGTCGACTGAAGCAGGTGGTATTTCGATGAACGGCTGCGTTCCTGAATCGGAACAGGCATGGACGGTTGGTACTGCTCCAGGCATATTCCCATCCCTCGGCCACGGTATCGCCTTGTTCCGTCGGCCGCTCGAGTTTCTGAATTCTCTTCCCGCACAGGGCGATCTGGTCGAGATACGCCTCGGCCCCCAGCGGGCGTGGATGGTGTGTCACCCGGAACTGGTCCACCGGATGCTCCGCGACACCCGCACCTTCGACAAGGGCGGACCGCAGTACGAGAGGCTGCGGGCGCTGATGGGCGGCGGTGTCGTCACCTGCCCGCACGCGGAGCACCGGCGTCAGCGCCGGTTGCTGCAACCCACCTTCCGCCCCTCCGGCGTCGCCGCGCAGACGGAGGTGATGGCCGAGGAGGCCGCGTCGCTGTGCCGTGACTGGCGCACGGGGCAGGAGGTCGATGTCAGTGCCGCCACGCTGGGTCTGACGACCCGGCTGATCAGCCGGCTGCTGCTCTCCGACTCGCTCGCTCCGGCAGCGGCCGACGAGGTACGGCACTGCCTCGCGGCCATCGTCCGCGGACTGTTCGTGCGCACGGTCGTGCCGGTGGACGCGCTGTTCCGGCTCCCCACGCCCGCGAACCGCCGCTACCGGCGCGCGGTGGAGCGGGTGCGCGAGCTCATCGGCGCGGCCATCGCCGAGCGCCGCCGGGGCGCTCCCCGCGACGATCTGCTCGGGCTCCTGCTGGCGGCCTCCGAGGCCGGGGACGACGGGGTCCCGGTCACCGACCGGGAGGTTCACGACCAGTTGGTGTCCCTCCTGCTCACCGGTTCCGAGAGCCCGTCGATGTGCCTGGCCTCCACCTTCAGCCTCCTGGCCCGGCACCCGGAGGCGGAGCGGCGGCTGCACGCGGAGGTCGACACCGTCCTCGCCGGCCGGTTACCGGACGTCGACGACCTGCCGCGCCTGGTCTACACGAGGGCCGTCCTCACCGAAACGCTGCGCCACTCCCCGCCCGGCTGGCTCTTCACCCGGGTCACGACCCGGGAGGCGGACCTGGCCGGACGCCGGCTGCCGCGCGGAACCACGGTCCTGTACAGCCCGTATCTCCTGCACCACGACCCCGCGTCGTTCCCCGAGCCCGACCGGTTTCTGCCCGAGCGCTGGCTTGAGGGTGAAGCCGACACCGGTCCGCACGGGGCGCTGATCCCGTTCGCCGCGGGCAGCCGCAAGTGCATCGGCGACCTGTTCTCCATGGCCGAGATGACCGTGGCCCTGGCGACCATCGCCGGCCGCTGGCGACTGCGGCATCCGGCCGGGCGCATCGCACCACCGCGCCCCGGGGCGACGCTGGGTCCGAGGTCCCTGACGATGATCTGCGCATCACGGGCGCACGCGCCGGGCGGCACCGCGCCGCACGCCGTCGCCCTCGCGCCCGGAGCCGCGCCGGCGGCGTCCGGGGTGGAGAAGACCCGGAGGGACGGTGACAACGGTGTCCACCACGCATGAGGAGAGGGCGGCCGTCGCGCAGGACGTGATTCCCGGTTCCACCCTGGTGGAACTGATCGACGCTCACCTCTACATGCCGTTCCCGTTCCGGCGCCATCCGCAGGAGGCGGCGGCCGCGGCAGGGGTCGACCACTGGCTGCGCACGACCGGGCTGAGCGACGAGCCCGGGGTCGCGGCCATGATCTCCCGTACCCGCCCGGCCGAGCTGGCGTCCTTCAACAGCCCTGACGCGGATCCCGGCATCCTGCAGCTCGTCGCCCATCAGATCGCCTACCAGTTCGTCTTCGACGACCGGGCCGAGGAGGTCGGCCGGCACCGGCCCGGCCAGTTGCTGCCGATGCTGTGCGAGAGCATCGCGGTCCTGCGGGACGGCGCGCCGCCCAGCACCCCGTTGGGAGCGGCCCTGTCCGACCTCTACCGGCAGATCCGCGAGCGGTGCACACCGGCACAGGCCGCGCGCTGGTCCTGGAAGAGCCGCGAGTACGTGCACGGACTGCTGTACGAGGCGGTGGCACAGGCCCATCCCACGCCCCCACGGTCCGGGCTGTGCACCTCCGTACGGTCCCTCACCGCGGGGGTCGAGCCCTTCCACCCGCTGTGCGAGGCCGCGCAGCCGTGCGAGCTGACCTCCGGGGAACTCCACCACCCGGTCATGCGGCGCCTGAGCCGGTTGTCGGCAGACGCGGCGGTGTGGATCCCCGACCTCTTCTCCGCGGTCAAGGAGCAGCGGTCCGGCGAAATGATCAATCTGGCCCTCGCCTACCAGCGGGCCCACCACTGCTCCCTGCCGGCGGCCGTCACCCTGGCCATCCAGCAGATCAACCGCACGATCCGCGAGTTCGAGAGGCTCTACGCGGAGATCGAACCGGAGTTGAGCCCTTCGGGCGTCGGCTATGTGGAAGGCATGGCCGGCTGGATCCGCGGCTGCTACTACTGGTCCCGCACCGTGCCGCGCTACGCGGACGCGGCGGCCCCGGCGCTGCCGTGAGGGGACGCTCCGTCAGGCCGTGGAGCGGGTACCCATTCGAGCCACGGTACCCGCCAAGCCCGCACTTCACGCGCCTTTAGCAGGTCATTCACCCTTCTTCGTCGTGCTCGTTCCAGAATCCGGAACGGGGCTCATCGGGAGGCGTACGCTCTGCGCTGCCTCCCGATGGCCGACGACAGGAAGCGGTGCGGCACATGGCGCATGAGCTGGGGCAACCCACGCCCGAGAAGCGGCCGTTGCTCGAGCGCCGCAAGGAGCTCCGGGCGCTCGACTCGGCGCTCACCGGCCTGCGGGACTCCGTCGACGGCGTGCCCCAGGCACCCCGCGGCGGGCTCCTCGCCTTCACCGGGCCCGGCGGCATGGGCAAGACGGCCCTGCTCACCGAGGCCCGGGCCCGCGCCCGGGCGCGGGGGTTCACGGTGCTGTCGGGAAGGGGCGGTGAGAAGGAGCAGGAGCTGGCGTTCCACGTCGTGCGCCAGGTGGTCCAGCCCGCGCTGGCCTCGATGGACGACAAGGAGCTGCGTGCCTTCCTGGGCGGCTGGTACGACATCGTCTCCGCCGCGCTGGGCCTGGTCGCGACACCGAGTGGCCATGTGCCGGATCCGACCGGGGTCCGGGACGGTCTCGACTGGGTGATGACGCGCCTCGCGGTGATGAAGGCGCCCGTCGTCCTGCTGCTGGACGACCTGCACTGGGCGGACGTGGAGTCACTGAGCTGGCTCGCCTCGTTCGCGCCCCGGGCGGTGGACCTGTCGATGCTGATCGTCGTCGCCTTCCGGCCCGAACTGCCCCTCGAGGCCGCCGCCTTCAGCGCGCCCTCGGCGGATCTGGGCAACCGTCCCTTCACTCTGGCACCGCTCAGTGCCACGGCGGTGGCCCGGATCATCAGGGACGAGGTCGGCGAGGAGGCCGAGGACGCGTTCTGCGAAGAGTGCTGGGAGGTCACCGGAGGAAGCCCGTTCGAGGCCGTCGAGCTCTCCATCAGGCTCGGCGAGCGCAACCTCAGGGGCACCGGTGACGATCTGCCGGCGATGCGCGACCTGGCGGCCGCGGTGAAGGGGCCGGGGCTGATCGAGCGGCTCCAGGGCTTCGGCACCACCACCGTCCGCTTCGCCTACGCGGCGGCGGTCCTCGGGCAGGCCATCTCGCCGGAACTGGCCGCCCGGATCGCGGCGCTCGGCAGCACGGCGGCGGCCGAGGCCACGGAGAAGCTGCGCGCCGCCCGCATCCTGGCCGACGGCGAGGGGCCCGGGGGGAGCCTGGAATTCGTCCATCCGCTGATCGCCACCACGATCTACCGGTCCATCGGGTCGAGCCTGCGGGAGGGCATGCACAACTCCGCCGCGGAGGCCGTCCGGGCGGCCGGGCTCGGCCACGCCGCCGCGGCCCGGCATCTGCTGGAGGTGCCGTGCGCGGGCAGCTCCGAGGCCGTGACCTGTCTGCGGGAGGCCGCCCGCGAGGCCCTGCACTCGGGTGCGCCGGAAGCGGCGCGCCGGCTGCTGAACCGGGCGCTGCAGGAGCCGCCGCTGCCGGAGGAGCGCGCCGCGCTGCTGCACGAACTGGCCTGCGCGACCTTCCTCATCAAGCCCACGGCCACCGTGACCCATCTACGGGAGGCGCTCGCGGAACCGGGCATCGACCCCGAGCTGCGCGCCTCGATGGTGTACCGGCTGACCCAGGCGCTGGCCCACACCGACCGGATGGCGGAGGCCGCGACAGTGGCCGCCGAGGAGGCGCAGCGGGCCGCCGCCCATCCCCGGATCCGGCTGCGGATGCAGGGCGACCACTTCGTGTGGAGCGCGTTCCGCACCGACGAGGCGGACTCGTCGGGCCGTTCGCGGGCGCTGGCCCGGCTCGCCGACCGGCTGTCCGGCCGCGGTCTGGAGGAGCGCTACATCCTCGGGTCGCGCGCCTGGGACGCCATGATGTGCGGCGAGCCCCGGCAGAAGGCGCTCGCCTACGCCGAGGAGGCCCTGCGCGGCGGGCTGAGCTGGACCCATGAGAACCGGGGCTTCGAGGTGCCCGTCTCGGTCGCGCTGGTGTTCATGTACTGCGACCAGCCGCGCCGGGCGGAGGAGCTGTTCGCGAAGGGCATGGCCGAGTGCGAGTCGAAGGGCTGGCGCGGCTCCCATCTGGCTCTGGGCCAGACGCTGTCGGGGTACATCCGGTACCGCCGCGGCTGTCTGGCCGAGGCCGAGAACCTGGTGCGGGAGGGCCTGCGCATCGCCGACCGGGTGGAAGGCGCGGTACCCGCCCAGTGGTTCGCCATCGGCATCCTGATCCAGACCCTGCTGGCCCGGGGCCGCGTCGTGGCGGCACGGCGGCTCGCCGACTCGTATCACTACGGCGACTTCATTCCGAACGCCGTGATCTATCCCGACCCGCGCACCGTCCACGCCGAGCTCCTCCTGGCGGAGGGCCGGCCCGACGACGCCGCTTCCCTGCTGTCCCGCGTCGGCGAGTGGCTGGAGGGCCGGGACTGGCGCAATCCCGCGTGGTGCCCCTGGCAGCTGGGGCTTGCCTCGGCGCTGTCCCGCAGCGCTCCCGACCGGGCGGTGCGCCATGCGCAGGACGCCGTGAAGCGCGCCCGGGACTTCGGCGCGGCCTCCGCGATCGGCCAGGCCCTGCGCACTCAGGCGGAGGTGACGGGCGGTGAGGCGGGGCTCGATCTGCACGCGCAGGCCGTCGACCACCTCCACCAGTCGCCCGCCGCGTACGAGCTGGCTCGTGCACTGGTCGGTCACGGCGCCGCGCTGGCCCGCTTCGGCCGGCTGCACGACGCCGCCGACCGGCTCTACCAGGGCCTGGAGGGCGCCGTGCACTGCGGTGCCGAGGGCCTGGCCGCCCGGGCCAGGCGGGAACTGTCCGCGGCCGGGCTGCGGCCGCTGCCCCTGCGCTACGCACAGACGGACACGCTCACCGCGCAGGAGCGCAAGGCCGCCGAGATGACGGCACGGGGACAGGCCGCGGCGGTCGTCGCCAAGGCACTGCACCTCACCGAGCAGGGTGTGCGGCACCTGCTCTCGTCCGTGTACCGCAAGGTCGGCACGGACGCGGCGGGACTGGCCGAGGCCCTGGAGACGTTCCCCCGGCCGCGGCCGTGAGGAGTTCCCCGGCGGCCGGCTGCCCCGGGCAGGCCGCCGGCCCGGCACGGGCGGGAGCTCACCGCGGCCGGGCGTTGTGCTGCGCCCGATGCCCCATCGACTCCCAGAACCTCCGCAGCTCCGTGATGGTCGTGCGGCGCTGCCAGGGTGCCCTGGGGCGCAGGCCCGCGCGGGAGTGGGACAGGAGGGTGGACTGGGCACGGCAGAAGGCCTCGCCGAGTTCGACGCGCTGGCCGTCCAGGCCCTTGGGAGGGTAGGGGCACAGTTCGAACGCGCAGTCGTCGCGGCAGTTGGAGCCCGCCTGGGAGGAGGCCGTGCGGACGGCGGTGCGGCCGGGCTCGAGCGGGGTGCGGTCCAGAGTGAGGCAGGGCGGCAGGTCGGGGCGTGCGGTGTGCTGGAGGCGGCGGATGCGGTCGGTGGGCCAGTCGCCGCGTTCGGCCAGGTTGAGGAGGAGCAGCACGTCGGCGAGGAGTTGCTGCGCGCTGGGGTGGAGGGCGCTCCAGCCGGTGGAGGGCGGGATCCACAGGTTGTGCTTGCGGAACTCGCCCCGGCACGTCTGGGAGCCCACGTGTGCGGCGACGCCCGACTCGTCGACCCACAGGAACCGTTCGGGCCGCCGGGTCTCGAGTGCCCACACGCACAGTTTCCCGGCCGCCGTGACGAAGGGGTGCTCCGGTTCGCCGTCCGGCCGGGCCAGCCACTGACGGACCTGCTGGGCGGGGTCGGACCCGTGGCCGTGCGAGGACTGGGAGTTCGTGGCGCCGTCGGGCAGGTCCCAGAGGGTCAGCGCGTGCAGCAGCGTGAGGCGGGTGAACCAGAACCGGGTGCGCTTGAGCATGTCCCAGGCCTGCTCGCTGAGGTACTCGCGGGCTTCGGACCGGGCGTGCGGATGGCGGTGCCGGCGGTTCGCCGCGTACTTGAAGCCCTGGGCGAGTGCCACCTCCACGTTGAGGTCGAGTGCGGCGTGCGCGTCCGGGCTGTCCTCGGGGATGCCGACGCGGCGTACCCAGCTCTCCAGGAAGGCGTACGGCGTGTCCTGGTGCCGGTGGGTGGTGACCGAGCCGACGAGCAGCGGGATCAGCCAGGCGCACAGGGTGTTGTCCCGCCACTGCCGTTCCTCGGCCTCGCGGTCCTCGCGCTCCCTGCGGCGTTCCCGGCGCCGCTGCTGCTCACGCTCCTTCAGTTCCCGCTTCATACGGGCGACCTGGCCCTCGTCCTGCCGGCGGCGTCTGCTCTCCCGCTCGCCGACCACCTCGGGCTGCTGGCCGCCCCAGAGTTTCTCCGTGCAGTCGGGCTCGCGCTGCACCCGTTGCCCCTCGACCACCAGCGGCCCCCGCAGCCTGGGCTGGAGTGCCTCGAAGGCGAGGTCGCCACCGGCGCCGATCTCCTGTGCGATGGCGAGACGGACGGCGTACGAAGGCTCCAGGCGTGCGATCTCGAACAGTTCCAGGTAGGCCGGCCGCAGCGTCCGGCGCTGGGCGACCCCGCGCATGGCCTCTCCGAACCGGGCCACGAGCAGGGCCTTCGCGGTCTGCAGGGTGTGCGGGTCGCGGGCCCGCAGCTCCGGCCAGGACGTGCACAGCCGCATGGCGATCAGATGCTGCTCCGGCTCGGCGTCGACGCTGTCGATCTCCAGGGCCGCCGCGTACAGCTCCAGGGCCTTGCTGTGCAGGGTGCGGCCGAAGAGGGGACGCGCCTCCTGCCTGTCGTCGTTGTCGTGTCCGGAGGCGCGAACCGTCTGAGCATGGCAGGCGGCCTCCATCAGCAGGTCGCGGGCGGCGCTCACCGGGCACCAGCATGCCCCGTCCGGGCCCTCCGCGCCCGGCTCGTCGTGGATGCACGCGCCGTCGGGCAGCCGGGAGTGCAGCACCATCGCGATGAGCAGTTCCCGGCCCGGGCTCTGCAGGGCCGCCGGGAAGAAGGAGCCCTCCCGCGGTTCGGCCGGGACACCGGGGTGGATCACCGCGCTGAGGAAGCGGGCCCCCAGCTGGGCCTGGATGACGCTGTGCTGGAAGCGGACGCGGTCCCCGCC
Organism: Streptomyces luteogriseus; assembly: GCF_014205055.1. NCBI lineage: Bacteria > Bacillati > Actinomycetota > Actinomycetes > Kitasatosporales > Streptomycetaceae > Streptomyces > Streptomyces luteogriseus. The sequence continues at coordinate 7,624,603 of NZ_JACHMS010000001.1, read as the reverse complement.
GAGCTCGACCAGCTCCATGCGGGCGCCCCAGTGGGCGGCGAGCCTCAGGTCGATGCCGCTGTCGCCGACCCGGTGGGCCAGTTCCCGGACGATCTCGGGAAAGCGGGAGCGGTCCGGGTCCTGCTCGTCGACGACGTCGGCGAACCGCACCTCTGAGGTGTCGAGGGCGAGTCCCACGCACGCCAGCGCGGACAGGTAGTGGACGGTCGAGCGGCGCTCCTCCGGGGAGAGCGGCAGATGCGGCTGGAAGCGGCCGTTGATGAGGGCGCTGAGCCAGGTCTCGAACAGATGGAAGCGCAGGGACGCCCGGTCGCCGCCGCGGGTCTCCACCGCCTCCTCCTCGGTGGGGACGCCGAGGGCGCGCTCCAGCAGTCCCTGCTCGTGCAGTTCGGCGGCGATCTCCAGATAGGTCGGAGCCTCCGCGATGCCGGCCCGCTCGACGATCCAGTCCAGCCGCTGCCGGTCCTCCCCGGCGCCTCCGGACGAAATGTAGGTGAGGGCGGCCTCCTCGCTGAGCGGCTCCAGTTCGGTGAGGGAGGCCTCCATGCCACGCAGCGAGTCGTGCGGGCGGGAGGTGATGATCAGCGGCAGGCCCTCCTCGTTGGCGCGGCGGATGGCCAGCCGGATGATGGTGTCGCGCTCCTCCGTCAGGTCCGAGGTGGTGAGGGCCTCGTCCAGGCCGTCCGCCAGCACCACGATCCGGCCCTGCTGGCTCAGCCGCCGCCACACCTTCTCCGCTTCCGCACCGGACCGGATGGTGCCCTGCACCTCCCGGCAGAAGCGCTCGAAGGCCAGCTCGCGGAAGTCCAGGTCCTTGTCGGCGGCGCGCAGCCGCAGCGGCACGGGCACCGCCCCCCGCTCGGCGAGCCGCTGGGTCAGCAGCACCACCAGCGCCGTCTTGCCGGTGCCGATGCCGCCGACGACGACGTGCGTGCGGCGGAAGCGGCGGTCACGCAGATCCTCCATGAGGACGGCGCAGAGCTGGTCGCGGCCGACGACCCGGCCGAAGATGCCGCCCGCGGTCTCCACGAGCTCGTGCGGGTCCTCCAGGGCCTTGCGCACATAGGCCCGGCGCACATGGCGGAAGCGGAAGAAGAGGTAGGTGACGGTGGCCAGGGCGAGGGTGAGGAACGGCATGAAGAGCGACTGCAGGACGGCGCAGCTGAAATTGTCCGCCTTGCACTGCTGGTCGATCCACCGGACCGGCGATTCGAAGCTCTTCTCCTGCGGCAGGGTGATGAGGGCCGTGACGGCCAGGAACAGCAGGAGCAGCGCCCCGATGAAGGTCAGCACCAGCAGCGCCGCGTATGCGCCGCTCTTGTGGACCCGCCAGGTTCTGGTCCGGTCGTAACCCTGCCGCATCAGCCGGCGCCGGTGCAGGGCTCGGCGGACACCGAGCCCACCGCGCAGCACGCGCCCGAGCCGGTGTGCGGGTCCTCCTCCTTCGCTCACCCTGTGACAGTTCCGCCACCGAGGGGGTTCCGGGCGCCGGCGGCCCCAGATTCACCCGACAGAAGCGCCGTGGACACCCGCCGCCCGGCCGTATGGAGCAGCACCCCTGCGTCACACCGGGAAGTTCGGCTCTCAACTTCCTTGCATGACGGACCACTTGACGTTGAACCGTTTCACTGCTTCCCTCGAGAAGCTGCCTATGGGAGCGCTCCCAGACCACCCCCACGTGAAGGGAATCCCGTGCAGACCTCCCCCCACATCTCCCCGAGACGCGCCCTGCCGGCCCTCGTCGCGGCCGTCCTCATGGCGTGCCTGCTGTCCTGGGCCGGCGGCTCGCCCGCGCATGCCGCGCCCGGTGACGGCTCGGTGTCCGATCCCCACATCGCGTACGTCGGACGCTGGGACACCTCCGCGGGCACCGCGGCCGTGCCGAACTGGACCGGCGCCTACCTGGAGACCGGCTTCACGGGCACCACGGTCAAGGTCAGGGCCAGGAACGCGGTCAACCTCTATGCGAGCATCGACGGCGGCCCCGACGTGTTCCACGCGGGTGTGCGCGGCACGGTGAACCTCACTCCCCGGCCGCTGTCACCCGGTACCCACACCCTGCGTCTGACCTACCGCTCCGGCGACACCGTCTTCCAGGGCCTGGTCCTGGACTCGGGGGCCCGGACCGTCGCCGCGAGCGCCCCGACCGGGCTGGTGGAGTTCGTCGGCGACTCCATCACGGCCGGGGCCCTCACCGACCGGCTGGCGCTGGACTCCTATGCCTGGAAGACCGGCGAGCGGCTGGGCATGCGGCACACACAGATCGCCCGGTCCGGGTACTGCCTCGTCGCGCAGTCGGGGTGCGCCGGTCTGAGCGGACAGTTCTTCAAGACGGCGAGCACGGGCGGCACGAACTGGGACTTCTCCCGGTACCGGGCCGACGCGGTCGTCATCAACCTCGGCACCAACGACATCGGGCACGGCGTGTCCGGGGCCGCCTTCCAGTCCGCCTACACCACGTTCCTGCGCGACGTACGCGCCAAGTACCCCACGGCGCACCTGTTCGCGGTGCAGACGCTGAAGAAGCGCTACGTCACCGAGACCAGGGCCGCCGTCGGTGCGCGCAACAGCGCCGGTGACGCACGGGTGCACTACGTCGACACCTCCGGCTGGCTCACCGACGGCACCCACTACGAGGACGGCAACGGGCATCCGAACGAAGCGGGGCACACCAGGTTCGCCGAGCGGCTGGCCCCGGTCGTCCGCGCTCGGCTCGGCGGCGCCGCCACGGTGAAGACGGCCGCCCCCGGGCAGCCCGGCGACCCGAACATCAAGTTCGTCGGCCGCTGGGACACGACCAGCTCCTCCACCGCCTACACCCCGTACTGGGCGGGCGCGTACTACCGCGCCGGCTTCACCGGCCGGACGGTCAAACTGAAGCAACGCGGCACGATCGACCTGTGGGCGCGGATCGACAACGGCCCCGTGAAGTTCTACGACGACGTCAAGGGAACGGTGAACCTGACCCCGTCGGCGCTCTCCCCCGGCAATCACACGCTCCAGGTCAACTACCAGGTGGTGGCCGGGTCGTACAAGGGCGACGCCGTCTTCCAGGGCCTGGTCCTGGACAGCGGCGCGACGACGTTCGCACCACCGGCCCCGGCCAGGACGGTCGAGTTCGTCGGCGACTCGATCACCGTGGGCACGACGAGCTCGCAGAACACCCGCACCGCGTACGGCTGGCTGATCGGGGAACGGCTCGGCGTCGAGCACACGCAGATCGCGCAGGGCGGGGCGTGCCTGGTGGCCGCGGCGGACGGATGCGTGGGGCTGGAGCGGCAGTTCACCAAGCTCAACCCGAACGCGGCGACGCCCGACTGGAACTTCTCCCGCTACCGGGCCGACGCGGTCGTCGTCAACCTCGGCACCAACGACGTCGGTCACGGCGTGAGTCCGGCGCAGTTCCAGTCGGCGTACAGCAGTCTGCTGCGCAAGGTGCGGGCCGCGTATCCGCAGGCCTGGATCTTCGCGTTGGAGACGTTCCGCGGGCGGTTCGTCCCGCAGACCGAGGCCGCGATGAAGGCCGCCGTCGCCGGGGGTGACACGCGGGTCTCCTTCGTGGACACGACCGGCTGGCTCGGGTCGGGCGATCTGACGGACTCGGTACACCCCAACGACCGGGGGCACCGGGTCATCGCCGACCGGCTGGCGCCGGTCATCGCGGCGCGGATCGGCGTGTAGCGGGCGCCAGGGGTTCGGGGGCGGGCCTCACATCGGGCCGGGGCCCGCTCCTCCCTTGAGGCGTTCCAGGTCGGAAGGGCGGACCTGGATGACGACCAGCGCGATCAGCGCGGCGACCGCGGTGAAGATCGCCGCCATGACGAAGGCGGCCGACACTCCGGCGGTGAGGATCTCGTCGGACCAGGGTTTGGGCAGTTGCCCGGTGCGTTCGAACCGGATGCGTTCGGCCGGGGTCGCCTGCTGGAGGAAGTCCGGGACCTGCTTGTCCGCCTCGTTGGTGCTGGCCGTGCCGTACATCGTGACCAGGATGGACAGGCCCAGGGAGCCGCCGACCTGCTGGGTGGCGTTCAGGAGTCCCGAGGCCGCCCCGGTCTCCGGGGTGGGCACGTTGGACAGCGCCATGAGGGTCAGGGACACGAACTCCATGCCCATGCCCAGGCTGAAGACGAGCATCGGGCCGAGGACGCTGCCCGCGTAGGTGGAGTGAACGTCGGTCAGGGTCAGCCAGGCCAGGCCCGCCGCCGCCAGGATCGCGCCGACCACCATGAACGGCTTGGGCCCGTAGACCGGCAGGAACCGTGAGGCCAGTCCGGCGCCGACGGCGATGACCGCGCTGACCGGCAGGAAGGCCAGTCCGGCCGCGAGCGGGCTGAATCCGAGCACGTTCTGCACGAAGAGCGTGAGGAAGAAGAACATGCCGAAGATGGCGGCGGCCAGGCACAGCATGATGCCGTAGGTGCCCGCGCGGTTGCGGTCGGCGAACATGTGCAGCGGCGTGATGGGCTGTTTCGAACGCCGCTCGATCAGGATGAAGGCCGCCAGGACGATGACCGCCCCGGCGAACGAGGCGAGGGTCAGGGGATCCCGCCAGCCGTCCTGCGCGGCTCTGATGAAGCCGTAGACGAGCAGGACCATGCCCGCGGTGGAGGTCAGCGCGCCGATGATGTCGAAGCGCCCGGGGTGGCGTTCGGACTCCCTGATGAAGCGCGGCGTGGCGAGCACGATGAGCAGGCCGATGGGCACGTTGACGAACAGCACCCACCGCCAGTTCAGCCACTCCACCAGCATGCCGCCGGCCAGCAGGCCGATCGCGCCGCCGCCGGCCGAGACCGCGGCGAAGACCCCGAAGGCACGGTTGCGTTCCGGCCCCTCGCGGAAGGTGGTGCTGATCAGGGCGAGGGAGGTCGGGGAGGCGATGGCGCCGCCGACGCCCTGCAGGGCGCGGGCGCCGAGGAGTTGACCGGCGTTCTGGGCGAATCCGCCGAGCAGGGAGGCGAGCACGAAGAGCAGCACGCCGAAGACGAAGACCCGCCGCCGCCCCAGGATGTCTCCGGCCCGGCCGCCGAGCAGCAGCAGGCCGCCGAAGGTGAGGGTGTAGGCGTTCACCACCCAGGACAGGCTCGTGGTGGAGAACTCCAGGGAGCTCTGGATGTGCGGCAGCGCGATGTTCACGATGGTGATGTCGAGGACCACCATCAACTGGCAGGAGGCGATGACCAGCAGCGCCATCGTGTTTCCGCCACCACCGGATTCCCTGGTGGTGGTCGCCTGTGGTGAAGCCGGCTGCGGGCTGCTGCCTGCGGTGTCCACCGTTCGACCGTACGCCGGGCCCCCACACCCCACCACTCGGACTGCCATATCCGCGAGGTGCGGCGATAATCCGATCAAGGCGGCCCTGTGGCCCGCGTACGGCGCATGGGAGGGACAGTGATCCGTGTTCTTCTCGTCGAGCAGACCCGTCTCGTGCGGGGAGCCTTCGCCGCCCTGCTGTCACGGGAGGACGACATCGAGGTCGTCGCCGAGGCCGACGGCAACGGCGACGTCCTCGCCCGGGCGCTCGTGTACCGGCCGGACGTGGCGGTGATCGGCGTGGACTCCAGGGAGGGCGAGGAGCTCGCCGTCCGGGGCGAGCTGCGGGCCCGGCTGCCGGAGTGCCGGATGCTGCTGATGATGGCCTCGACGACACCCGAGCGGCTGCGCCGCATGCTCGATCTGCACGCCGCCGGTGTCATCAGCACCAACGCCCCGCCGGACCGGCTGGTCCACGGTGTCCGCAAGCTGGTGAGGGGTCAGCGGTTCGTCGACCCCGAGTTCGCGCTGGCCGCGCTGGACGCGGGAGCGAATCCGCTGACCCCGCGCGAGGTGGAGGTGCTGCGGCTGACCGCCGACGGCACGCCTACCCGGGAGATCGCCGCGCGGCTGTGCCTGTCCGCGGCGACGGTCCGCAATCATCTGTCGGCGATCACCCGGAAGACGGGCGGCCGCAATCGGATCGACGCGATCAGGATCGCCACGGAGTCCGGCTGGGTGTGAGCCCCGCCCCCGCTGCCCGCAAGCTCTCCGCCTGCTCTCCGCCCCCGTTCCGCGCCACGTTTCCGCGCCCAGACAGAGGAACGGCCGGGCAGGTCATCGAGGTGTACCTGCCCGGCCCCCGCGGGCCCTCGCGCCCTGTCCCGGGATCTGATACGAGCATCCCAGAGAGGGCACGCCGCCCACCAGCACCGTTTGTCACGCGTCCGGCGTGAAGGCGTCACCCCGCAACCGTGACGAACGCCGGTGCGCGATGGGCGTTCGGCTCGGTCCCCCGGGGTCAGCGGCCGCCGCGGATGAGGCCCGTCAGGTAGCGCCACAGCGAGGAGCGCTGCCGGGCGGACGGGTCCGGCAGGACATCCTCGGCGGCCCCCGGCGCGGGTTCCTCCGCCCAGGGCCGTGGCGGCGGCGCGGAGGCCAGGTCGTAGCGCACCGGCAGGGAACGCAGTCCGCGCATGAACGGCGAGGAGCGCCACGGCAGTTGGTCGGCGGGCAGGGCCAGGTCGAGGTGGTCGAACCGCTCGAAGAGGCGCCCGACTCCGGCCGATGCGACCGCAGAGGCGAGCTCCCGCGCCGGGCACTGGCGCGGCCCGGCTCCCCAGGACAGGTGGGCCCGGGTGCTGATGGCGGTGCCCGAGGCGACGTGGTCGGCGAAGAGCGGGTCGGCGTGGGCGGCGCCCGGGGAGACCCACACCGGGTCGCCGGCCCGGATGACGTAGTTGCCGAGCGGGGTGTTCCGGGCGGCGAACCGCGGCACGAAGTTGACCAGGGGCGGCTTGCGCATGACCACCCGGTTCATGGTCTCCCTGACCATCCCGGCGGACAGGCTGGCGCGCACACTGCCCTCACCCGAGATGACCTCCACGACGGTGTTGGAGATGAGGATGCCGACGTGGTCGGAGGTCATGCCGAGCAGCATGAACAGCTCGCGGGCGAGATGGTCGAGCGACAGGTCGGGGTGGGCGGCCAGCAGGTAGGAGGGGAAGTCGTCACCCGGCTTCTCCAGCTTCAGCGCGGCCAGTTCGGCCAGCGTCGCCAGCAGGCGCTCCAGGGCCGCCTCGGCGTCCGGGCCCGCGTCGAGCACGCGCCACATGTCCATCAGCGCGTCGTCGCCCTGCGAGCCGGGGAAGCCCAGCAGATGGCTGGCCACCATCAGCGGCAGCGGCCGGGAGAACTGCGCGGACAGGTCGGCGACGCCGGTCTTGCCGCCCTGGCCGACCAGGGTGATCAGTTCGTCGGCGTAGGCGGTGACGGCGGCCTTCAGACGCTTGGCCTGGGGGTGGCGGGGGTCCTGGAAGGGCTTGAGGGCGACGTCCCACGCGGTGCGCAGCGGCCGGTAGCCGGCGCCGCCCTGGATCAGGATGTGGTTGACCTCCAGGGAGGGGCCGAGCGGCCAGTCGGCCGGCACCCTGCCCTCGGAGCGGGCCCGCCAGTTCTCCAGGCCCTTGGGCCAGCCGTCGTCGTCCTGGAGCACCTGGAGCGACTCGCGGTAGCCGAGGACCAGCCAGGCCGGCACCCCCAGCAGGTCGACCGGCGCGACCGGGCCGTGCTGCTGCCGCAGCCGCTCGTACACGAGCGCGGGACGCGTCTCGTAGTCCCTGGTCAGCAGCGGTTCGGGAGCGAGAGCCTCCAGACCCGTGTCGTCCAGGTCCACCGGTCCGCCGCCACCCCGCTGGGATTCCATCGTGTTGCCACCCTCCGACACGCCCTGTACCGGCACACCATCAGTCGGTAGCCGGAAACGGTGGGGACCCTACCCCAGGCTGAACTCGCGGGTAACGAGGGGGTGGGTGGTGAGGACGGTCCGGCGGCGGATCAGGCCGCCGTGTAGCCGAGTTGACGCCGCATGTAGGGCGTCATGAGGCTCTTTGCCTTGGCCATCGTGGTGGTGCGGCTGCCGAGGACGGCGGACTCGCCACCCGGCACGGGCAGCACGGTCAGCCCGTCGGCGGGCCCGAACGGCACGATCAGCGGGGTGCGCTGGGTCGGGCGATACAAGCGCGGCTCCTTGCGGTGCTTGCCGGAACTCTGCAGGTAGGAACGGATGTTGTGGGCGGCGATGTCCGCCTGGGCGAGGGCGGCGGGGGTGATCTTGAGTTCGCTGACGTCGTTCACGTCGCCGACGGCGAACACGTCCAGCCTGCCCTCGACCCGGAGCGTCCGGTCGACCTTCACGTGCCCGGCTCCGTTCAGCCAGTCGCCGTGTCCGGCCAGGCGCAGCCAGAGGGTGTTGGGGGTCGTGCCCGTCGCCCAGAAGGACAGGTCGGCCTCGACGATCGTGCCGCGGGCGTCGCGGTAGGTGCCGAAGTCGTTGCCGGGCGACATGAAGGAGTCGAGCCGTACGTCGACGTCGTGGGACTCCAGCCAGGCCAGGGCCTTGCGCCCGGGTCGGGCGCTGCCCGTGGAGTGGAGCAGCGCGGGCCCGGAGTGGGCGAGGGTGACGCGGGCGTCCGGGCGGGCGAGGCGGATCTCGGCGCTGAGTTCGACGCCGCCGGGGCCGCCGCCGACGACCAGGACGTGCTCGGCGGTGGCGATGCTGCGCTGGTGCTCGGCGAACGACTTGGCCGCTTCCTCGGTGGTGGTGCCGGTGAAACGGGCCGGCTCGGGGTAGTCGGCTCCGGTGGCGATCACGACCACGTCGTACGGCAGCCGCTCTCCGGTGGCGAGGACGACCTGCCGCTCGGCGGTGTCGATGCGGACGGCCTTGCCGGTGGCCACACGGCCGTGGCGCAGCAGGCGGTCGTAGGGGATGAAGGGCGTGTGCGTCCACTCGGGGTGCACTCCGGCGCGCAGGGAGGCGATGCGGTGGAAGAAGACCTCCTTGCGGTCCACCAGCGTCACCCGGGCCGTGTCGTCGAGCCGTCTGGCCAGCCGGACACCGGCGTAACCGCCGCCGATCACCACTACGTCGCCGTCGTACACACCCAGTCTCCTGTGCCTGGTGGGGGGAGCGAGGGCCGCCGCGGACGGGCCCCGCTCGGATCGACCCCCGGCGGCCTCTCGACTGACGTGACAGTAGCGCTTGAAACCTAAAGGGATTCCCAGGTTCCGTGCATGTTCCGTGAAGGGATCGAAACCTGACCGGCCGTCACTTTCCCCAGATCTTCCGGTAGGCCTCCCGGTAGCCCGACGGGTCCCAGGCCGAGGCGCCTTCGCTGTTGCCCGCCGTGGCGATGTGCACGGGGGCCACATATCCGCTGTCGGGCCGGCCGGAGAAGGCGCGGTTGAACTCGTCGACGATCTGCCAGCCCTGGAGGGACAGCGGCTCGGGCACGGTCGCGGCCTGGTACTGCTCGTTGTTGATGCGCTGGAAGGCGGACGGGTCACCGTCGCCGGCCCCGATGTTGTAGGGCGGCCCGGAGCCCTTCTCGCCGGCGGCGCGGAAGGCCGGGGCGGCGTCGGCGAAGTACAGGTCGTTGATGGCCACGGAGTGGGTCCAGCGGCCCTGGAAGCGGGAGAGCAGGGAGGAGATCTCCCGGGGGGTGCGGCTGCTGGCGTCGGGGATCGGGATGTTCTCCACGGAGAGCAGCCGCACGCCCTGACAACTCGCCAGCTCCTCGCGGATCAGGTCGGACTTGTTGCGCGCGAAGGGGATCGACGCGTCGGTGATGAGCACGACCCCGGCGCGGCCGTCGGAGTCGGAGATGATCCACTGCGCGCTGATGCGGGCCACGTCCTGGACGCGGGTGGTGACGTTGGTGAAGAGGTCGGGTTGCCTGCTGGGGCCGGGCTCGGGGACCGCGTGCCAGCCGATGAGCGCGATGCCCTGCGCGTTGGCCCGGGCGGCCTGCTGGGCCGTCGAGTCGGGGTCGAACCCGCCGATGACGATCCCCGAGGGCCGCAGGGCGACGGCTTCGCTCATGGCCGCCTGAATACCGGCCGGGGTGCCGCCGCCGTCGATCACCCGCACGTTCCAGCCGATGGTCCGCGCGGCGTCCCGCACTCCGTTCGCGGCGCCCGCGACACCGGGATTGGTCATGGTCTGGGCGACGTAGACGATGCTCTTGCCGGACGCCGCCTCGGGGCCGCTGGTGGGTCCTCCCCAGGGGATGTCGGTCCGCTCGGCCCGGGTGACGGCTTCCCGGGCCCGGGCCTGGACGGTGGGGCAGCCGCTCGGGCCCGTCGCGGTCTCGTCCGCGCCGTCGGAGGAACCGCGTTCGCAGCCGGTCAGGGCGGCGGCCGTGGCCAGCAGGGCGCACGAGGCGAGCCGCGCGGTGCGGACTGCGGGTGCGGCCTTGCGGGTGCGGTGCACGGGAGCTCCAGTGGGGGATCGACGTGGCGGGGCGGTGCCGGGAGGGGTCAGGGCGGGGCCGTGCCGCCGTCCGGCACCGGGGAGGACGGGGGCGGCGCGGCGGGTGTGTCGCGGGCCGCGCCGCCCCGCAGCCGGCGGCGGGCGGCGTATCCGGCCAGGCCCACGGCGATGAGCAGGGTGCCGCCGTTGAACAGCGGGACCGTCCAGAACTCGGCGCCCAGCTGGGCGATGCCGGTGAGACCGACGGCGAGGACGGCGACGGCGACGACGGTGCCCAGGGCGTTGGGCCGCCCGGGTTTGATCGCCGTGGAGCCGAGGAGGGCGCCGACGAAGGCGGGCAGCAGGTAGTCGAGGCCCACGCTCGGGTTGCCGATCTGCTGCTGGGCGGCGAGCAGCACCCCGGCGAAGCCGACGATCAGGCCCGAGGCGGCGAACGCGTAGACGGTGTACCTGCGGGTGGGGATGCCCACGAGGTCGGCCGCGCGCGGGTTCGACCCGACGACGTACAGGTACCGGCCGAGCGGCAGCCGCTCCAGCACCAGCCAGAGCACGGCCGCGAGGGCGAGCACGTAGAAGGCGGGGACCGGCAGGCCGAGGAACGAGGAGTCGTAGAGGTCGGTGAACGCGGGCGGCAGGCCCTGCGGGCCGGGGACGATCCGGCCGCCGTCGGTGATCCAGCCGGTCACGGCGTACATCATGCTGCCGGTGCCGAGGGTGGCGATGAAGGAGTCGATCCGGCCGAACTCGACGACGACGCCGTTGAGGACGCCGACGACCAGTCCCCCGGCGAGCACGGTGAGGCAGGCGAGCGGCCAGGGCCAGCCCTCGTTGACGACGAGCTGGAGCACCATCACATGGGCCAGGCCGAGGCCGTAGCCGATGGAGAGGTCGAAGGCGCCGGTGACGATGGGCACCATGGCGGCGAGCGCGAGGACGGCGGGGATCGACTGGTTGGACAGGATCGAGTCGACGGTGTCCAGCGTGGGGAAGGTGTCCGGCAGGGCGAGGGAGAAGACCAGGTAGAGCAGGGCGGTGAGGACCAGCAGGCCGTAGGCGCCGATGTGGTGGCCGCCGGGGCGGTGCCGCGGCCCGGGCGGCGTCACGGGTGCCCGGCCGTGGACGGGGGCATGGCCGAGGCCGCCCGGGTGAGTCCGGCGACGGTGAGGGCGGGGCCGCTCAGTTCGGCCGTCACGGTGCCGCGCACGAAGACCAGCGTGCGCCGGCACACGCTCGCCACCTCCTCGAAGTCGGTGGACAGCAGCAGCACGGCGAGGCCCGCCTCCAGGGCTTCGTGGAGCAGGCGGTGGATCGCGGCCTTGGCGCCTACGTCGACGCTCGCGGTCGGCTCCTCCAGGATGAGCAGCCGCAGGTCCGTCCGCAGCCAGCGGCCGATCATGACCTTCTGCTGGTTGCCGCCGGAGAGCGTGGCGATGGGCGTCTCGCTGTCGCGGGGGCGCACCGAGAACCGTTCCATCAGCGCGGCGGCCCGGGCCCGTTCGCCACGGGGGCCGATCCAGCGCGGTGCCGGCGGGCCTCCCGCACGCGGGTTGGCCAGGAGGTTCTCGCGCACGGTCAGTTCGGCGAGGCAGCCCTCCCGCAGCCGGTCGCCCGGCACGAGCCCGACCCCGAGGGCGACGGCCTCCGCGACCGTGCGGGGGCGGTACGGCCGCCCGTGCAGCAGGGCCCGCCCGCCGAGGAGGGGCCCGGCCCCGGCGAGGGCGCGGCCCAGGTCCGTGTGCCCGGCGTCGGAGAGGCCGACCAGGCCGAGGACCTCCCCGGGCGCGAGCTCCAGGCCGACGGGTCCGGCCCGGGCGGTGCGCACGCCGTCGAGGGTCAGGACGGGGGGTGCGCCGGCCGGGGCCCCGGCGGGGCGGTGCGCGGCCGGCTCGTCCGCCTCGCCGACGATGTCGCGGACCAGGCGCTCGGGGCTGTGGCCGGCGAGCCGGCCGTGGCTGACGACGCGGCCGTCCCGCAGGACGACGAAGGTGTCGGCGACCCGGTACACCTCGTCCAGGCGGTGGCTGACGTAGAGGATGGCATGTCCCCGGTCGCGCAGGTCGTGCAGAACGCGGAAGAGGCGGGCACAGTCCGCGGCGGGCAGACGGGCGGTCGGCTCGTCGAGGACGATGAGCCGCGCGCGTGCCGCCAGGGCCCGGGCGATCGCGACCAGCGAGCGGTCGGCCGGCGGGAGGCCGGAGACCGGCGTGTCGGGATCGAGGTGGGCGGCGACGACCCCCAGCGCCTCGACACAGCGCGCGCGGGTGCGCCGCCAGGAGATCAGCCCGGTCCGGCGTCCGTACCCGGTGGTCAGGGCGATGTTCTCCGCGACGGTCATCCACTCCACGAGACCGAGGTCCTGGTGGATGAACGACATGCTCCGGGTGGCGGTGGAGCTGCCGAGGGGTTCCCCGGCGACGGTGACCTGTCCCGCGTCGGCGCGGTGGACCCCGGCGAGGATCTTGATGAGCGTGGACTTCCCGGCGCCGTTGGGCCCGAGCAGGGCGAGAACGCTGCCGGGGTGGACGTCGAGATCGGCTCCGGCCAGCGCGACGGTGCCGCCGAACCGCTTGCCGAGTCCGCGGATCCGGACGAGGGGTTCCGCCCCGAAGGGTGAAGCGGCCTCCGGGGGTGTGTCGGGAACGTCGCGCACTCGATCAAATTACATCAATTCGGGCACTCTACGGTTCGCTGCCGAGGCGGTGGCCGCGTCACACGCCGTGTCATGCCGTGTCGCGTCGTGTCACGCCGCCTCGAGCCCGCACTCGGCCCAGATGACCTTGCCCTCGGGCAGGTAGCGCGTGCCCCAGCTCTGCGAGAGCTGCGCCACGAGGAAGAGACCGCGTCCGCCCTCGTCCGTACTGGCGGCCCGGCGCAGATGCGGAGCGGTGTTGCTGGCGTCGGAGACCTCGCAGATCAGGGTCCGGCCGTAGAGCAGGCGCACCCGGATGGGATCGGCGCCGTGCCGGATGGCGTTGGTGATCAGCTCGCTGAGGATCAGCTCCGCGGCGAACGCGGTCTCGTCGAGCCCCCAGCCGGACAGCCACCGCAGGGCGGACGCCCGGACCTCTCCGACGAGCGCCGGGTCGGCGGCCAGCTCCCAGGTCGCGATCCGGCCGGGATCCAGGGCGTGCACACGGGCGACGAGCAGGGCGATGTCGTCGTGCGGGTGGGCGGGTGCCACGGTGTCCAGGACCGCCTGACAGGTCTCCTCCGGGGCCCGCTCGGGGTGGGCCAGGGCCTCGCGCAACTGTTCCAGGACCAGGTAGACGTCGCGGTGCCGGTCCTCGATGAGCCCGTCGGTGTACAGGACCAGCTGACTGCCCGCGGGCAGGTCCATCTCGACGGCGTCGAAGGGCAGGCCGCCGAGGCCGAGCGGGGGCCCGGCGGGGAGGTCGGGGTAGGTCACGGTGCCGTCGGGGTGGACGAGCGCGGGGGGCGGGTGTCCGGCGCGGGCCATCAGGCAGCGCTGCACTGTCGGGTCGTAGACGGCGTACAGGCAGGTCGCGCCGATGACGCCGGCGCCCTTGCCGTCGGGGTCGTCCCTGTCCAGCCGGCCCACGAGGTTGTCCAGGTGGGTGAGGACCTCCTCCGGCGGGAAGTCGAGCTCGGCGAAACTGCGGGCCGCGGTGCGCAGCCGGCCCATGGTGGCCGCGGAGAGCATGCCGTGGCCGACGACATCGCCGACGAGGAAGCCGACGCGGGCGCCGGACAGGGGGATGACGTCGTACCAGTCGCCGCCCACGTCGGACTCGGCGGGCAGGTAGCGATGGGCCACCTCGACGGCGTCCTGGTCGGGCAGGCCGTGCGGCAGGAGCCGGCGCTGGAGGGCCAGGACCATGGTGCGCTCATGGGTGTAGCGCCGGGCGTTGTCGATGGACAGGGCGGCACGTGAGGCGAGTTCCTGCGCCAGGGAGCGGTCGTCGTCCCCGAAGGAGCCCCCGGCGCGGTAGAAGCCGGCGACGCCCAGGACGACACCGCGGGCGACCAGGGGCACGGCGATGAGGGAGTGCACGTGGGCCAGGAGGCGCTCGGTGTGCTCGGGGTCCTGGGCGAGCCAGCCCGCGGCCACCTTCAGGTCCGGCTCCAGCACGGCCTCGCCGCTGCCGAGGCAGCGCAGCTGGGGCGTGGTCGGGCCGAAGCCGACGCGCTCACCGGGCGGGGTGAAGGGCAGGCCCTCGTGGATGCCGTGGACGACCGTGCGGCGCAGGTCGGTGAGGGGGTCGGCGGACTCCTCGCCGCGCAGCACGGCATCGGGCAGGTCGATGGTGACGAAGTCGGCCAGTCCGGGGACCGCGGTCTCGGCCAGTTCCTCTGCGGTGCGGCGCACGTCCAGGGTGGTGCCGATGCGGCTGCTGGCCTCGGACAGCAGCTCAAGACGCCGGCGGGCGGCCAGCGCGTAGGCCCCGACCTGCGGCTCCCCCAGCATCACCAGTCCCCTGGCCGGGAACGCCGCTTCGGCGTGCTCACCCACCGCACGGCGGCCTCCGCCGGCTGCGAGGACAGGGTCGGACTCGGCGCCTCCCGGGGCTCGGGCGGCCGTGGGGGCCGGGTCGGGCTCGGCGAAGGCACGGTCGGGTGCGGCAGGGGCCCGGGTGCCGTTGAGAGTGGCGGGCTCGACGGGACTCGCGCCGCTGTCGGCCGGGGCCGGGCCGCCGCCGGTTGCGGCGGGCTCGACCGGGGCCGGGCCGCCGTCGGCGGCGGCGGGCGCTGCGGTGTGCCGACGCTCCTCGGCCGTGACGGGCTCCGGACCGCTGAGGGCGGTGCCGTCCGTCGTGACGGGCTCCGGGGCGTTCGAGGCGGTGCCGTCCGCCGAAGCCGGCTCAGAGGCGTCGGCGGTACTCCCGTCGGCCCCGACACCGTCGGTCCTGACACCGTCGTCGGTCCCATCGCCCCCGTCGGCCGTGAAGACCGGGCCGGAGGGAACGCCGACGTGCCCGGACGGCAGGGTGAGTGCCGGACGCCCGGCGAAGAGCGGAACGGCGGGGGCGGTGAGACCGGACAGCTCGTCCGACTGGTGCGGTATGGCGAACGGCTCCCCCACCGGGGAACCGGCCAGGACGGCCTCGATCGCGATGCCCTGCACACCGGAACCGCTCGCCACCGGACGGCTCACGAGCGTCACCCGCCGGCCGTCGGGCAGCGTCACCTCGGCGGCACCCCGCTGCGCACCGGAGATGAGCTCGGCGGCCTTCTCCCTGAGGATGGCCTGGTCACGGGGGTGGAACTCGTTCGCCAGCGCGTCCAGCGCCACACCGCGGAGCGGACCGGTTCCGGCCCCGGTGGCCAGGTACGTCCGCAGCAGGGCCCGCTCGCGCGCGGAGCTCTGCCCCAGCAGCCGCCGCTCGATGCCCTCGGCCGCCCGGCGGATCGCGACTCCCAGGGCGGGCCGCTCGAAGCCGCGCGGGTAACCGAGACACAGGACGCCCTCGATGCGCCCGCTGAGCGGGTCGCGGACGGGCAGCGCGACGCAGGCGCTCTGCTGGGAGCGCTCGGCGAAGTGCTCGGCGCCGTAGACACGGATGAGCTGCCGCTCCGCCAGGGCCAGCCCGATGCCGTTGGTACCGGCGACCTGCTCGGCGAACACGAATCCCGGGACCACCTGGATGGCCGGGAGGCTCCTGGCCATCGCCGGATCCCCGAAGCGGCGCAGCAGTACCGTGCCGTTCGCGTCGGCGACCGAGATGTTGACCTGGCTGCCGGCGAACGTGGCCTGCAGCCGGTCGAGCACCGGCACGGCCGCCCGGACGATACGGCCGCCCGGGTCGAAGTCCTCCCGGTAGGGCAGGTCGGACGTGTCGGGTGACAGCCCCAGGGACCGGGAGCGGCGCCAGGAGTTCAGGATGGACGTCCGCACGCCCGACTCGACCGGCTCGCCCTGGAGAAACAGCTCGCGAAGACTCGCGGGCCCCGTGCCGTCCGTCGCACGCCCCGCCGGCCTGGGCTCCTCGCCGGATCGAACCACGCTTCGCCTCACTTGCGCCCGCGATATCCGCTGCTCGGAAGAGAATCTGGCATTGATGAGAATACGGGCATTAAGGGCGGGCGTCACGGCGCGCCGGGACCACGCGGGGCCGACGGCCGGCGGACCGGAGCGGCGGGACCGCCCAGGCCGGAGCGGCAAGGTCACCCGGTATGGGGTGGCGGGGGCCACCCGGGCCGGGGCGGCAGGACACGCTCACCCCAGGAAACTCAGGCGCACCTTCCGTTGCGGGTTGTCCCTGTTGGTGTCCACCAGGCACACCGATTGCCAGGTGCCGAGCTCCAGCCGGCCACCCAGCACCGGCAGGGTCGCGTGGGGCGGGACGAGAGCGGGCAGCACATGGTCGCGGCCGTGGCCGGGGCTGCCGTGCCGGTGCTGCCAGCGGTCGTCGGCGGGCAGCAGGGTGTGCAGCGCGGCCAGGAGGTCGTCGTCGCTGCCGGCGCCGGTCTCCAGAACGGCGATACCGGCCGTGGCGTGCGGAACGAAGACGTTGAGGAGGCCGTCACGGCCGCCCGCCGCCTCGCGCAGGAAGGACTCGCATTCGCCCGTGATGTCGAGGACCTTCTCCGCGGCACCGGTGCTGACGTCGAGAACTCGGGTGGTGAAGACATCTGACATGCCTCCATCCTGACGCACACTCCGGACTTCTCCGGGACACCACGGGCCACGCCGGGCCGGGCGGCGGCAGGGACGTGGGGTCCCCCGCCGCCGGAACGGGGGACCGCGCGCGTCACGGCCTGGTGACGACCGAGCCGTCGTAGACGTTGTCGGGGGTCGCGACAGCGGTGACCGCCCGGGCGAGCAGCGTCGACGGTTCCTGGCCGTCGACCACGACATCCGTGTTGATCATGATGACCAGGGTGGCCTTCTGCGAGGGCAGGTAGACGGTCACGGTCTCGTAGCCCGGGATCGAGCCGTTGTGGCCGATCCAGCCGTTGGTCTCGAAGATGCCGAGGCCGTAATCGGTGCCGGGGTAGCCGGTGGGCAGCATCCTCAGACGCTGCGCCTGGGTCTGCGGGCTGAGCAGTTCGCCGGTGGCGACGACCTTCGCCCAGCGGCGCAGGTCGTGCAGGTCCGAGATCATCGCCCCGGCCGCCCAGGCCCAGCTGGGGTTCCAGTCGGTGACGTCCTCGACCTCGCCGCTGAGCGTCTGGTCGGTGTAGCCGCGCGGGTGCGGCTCGGGGAACTCGTCGTCCTGCGGGAACAGGGTGTGGCGCAGGCCGGCCGGGCGCAGCACCCGCTCATGGAGGACGTCGGCGAGCTTGCGTCCGGTGACCTTCTCGATCACCAGGCCGAGCAGGACGAGATTGGTGTTGGAGTACTGGAAGTCCTCGCCCGGCCCGAAGGTGTTCGCGTGCCGGAAACCGTAGGTGAGGACCTCGCGGGGGTTGAAGTACCGCTCCGGGTCGCTGAGCAGGTCGTGGAGGAAGCCGGCGTCGGCGGTGTACGGGAACAGGCCGCTGCGCATCCCGGCGAGCTGGCGCAGGGTGATCCGGTGGCCGTTCGGCACGCCCCTGACGTACTTCGCGATCGGGTCGTCCAGCCCGATCCGGCCGTCGTCCACGAGTTCGAGCAGCGCGGTGACCGTGAAGGTCTTGGTCTCGCTGCCGATCCGCACGGAGGAGTCGGCGGTCATCGGCAGGCGGGTGACGGTGTCGGCCACGCCGGTGGCGCGGACGTAGCTCCCCTTGCCCGGCATCCACAGCCCGACGACGACCCCGGGGATGCCGGCCTGCTCGCGGGCCTCCGCGACGGCGCGGTCGAGCCGTTCGGTGAGCTCGGCTCCGAGACCGTGCCGCGGGGAGTCGCCCCGGTCGTGGCGGGCGGCGCCGGGGCCTGGGGCCGCCGCGGCGGGCATCACCGCCATCGGGGCCAGCACGGACGCCACGAGCAGTACTGCGGCGAACAGACGGCGAGAGGGAGTACGTCGCATCGGGGCGCCTCTTCCGGAGGGGGCGGGACGAAGGAACATCACCACCCGCACCGATGCCGGGGACCGCCTTGTGGCTCGGGCGGGGAGGAGTCCACTCGTTCGGAGCCACGCCCTCCGCCGAGAAGATCCACCGTGGGAAGATCCACGGCCCCGCCCCGGTTAGTAGAAGTGTGAACAACACGCGCGAGGTCGAGGTAGTCGTCACAGGAGCCGGTCAGGCCGGTCTGGCAGCCGGCTATCACCTGCGGCGGTCCGGTTTCGAGCCGGGCAG
Organism: Streptomyces luteogriseus; assembly: GCF_014205055.1. Lineage (NCBI taxonomy): Bacteria > Bacillati > Actinomycetota > Actinomycetes > Kitasatosporales > Streptomycetaceae > Streptomyces > Streptomyces luteogriseus. Next base: position 7,606,176 of record NZ_JACHMS010000001.1, on the reverse strand, counting down.
CGACTTCGTCGTGCTGGACCACTCCCCCGGCCCCGGCGGCGCCTGGCAGTTCCGCTGGCCGTCGCTGACGTACGGCAAGGTGCACGGGATGCACGCCCTGCCGGGCATGGAGCTCACGGACGCCGACCCGGAACGCCCGTCCGCCGAGGTGATCCGTGAGTACTTCGACCGCTACGAGCGGACCTTCGACCTGCGGGTCAGGCGCCCGGTGGACGTACGGGCGGTGCGCGAGGGGTCCGGCGGGCGGCTGCTCGTGGAGACCTCGGACGGGGTGTGGTCGACCCGGGCGCTGATCAACGCGACCGGCACCTGGGACCGGCCGTTCTGGCCGCGCTATCCGGGCCAGGAGACGTTCCGGGGGCGGCAGTTGCACACCGCGCAGTACCCCGGCCCCGAGGAGTTCGCCGGGCAGCGGGTCGTGGTCGTGGGCGGCGGCGCCTCGGGCACCCAGCATCTGCTGGAGATCGCCTCGTACGCGGCGGCCACCACCTGGGTGACGCGGCGCCCGCCGGTCTTCCGCGAGGGCCCCTTCGACGAAGACGCCGGACGCGCGGCGGTGGCGCTCGTCGAGGAACGGGTACGGCAGGGGCTGCCGCCCCGCAGCGTCGTCTCGGTCACCGGGCTGCCGCTCAACGACGCGATCCGGCAGGGCATCGAGGACGGGGTGCTCGACCGGCAGCCGATGTTCGACCGCATCACGCCCACGGGAGTGGACTGGCAGGACGGCCGCCACATCGACGCCGACGTCATCCTCTGGGCCACCGGCTTCCGCGCGGCCATCGACCACCTCGCACCGCTGCGGCTGCGGGCCCCGGGCGGCGGCATCCGCATGGACGGCACGCACGCGGCCGCGGACCCGCGCATCCATCTGGTCGGCTACGGACCGTCGGCCAGCACCATCGGAGCCAACCGGGCAGGCCGCGCGGCCGTGCGGGACATCAGGCGCCTGCTGGAGCGGGAGCCGGCCGCGGCGTGACACGGGGAGGGACGAGCCGGGACCTCACCCGGCCGCCTGCGCCCCGCTCTTCTTCTTCGTCTGCGCGTTGAACTCCGCGACGTTGCGCTGGTGTTCCTGGTAGTCCGCCGTGAAGCGGGTCTCGCCCGGGCGTACGGTGACGAAGTACAGCCAGTTGCCCGGGGGCGGGTTGATGGCCGCGCGCATCGCCTCCTCGCCGGGGTTGCCGATGGGCGTGGGCGGCAGACCCATGCGCTGGTACGAGTTGTAGGGGCTCTCGATCCGCGTGTCGCTCTCCGTCGTACGGAGGGTGGAGCGGTTGAGGGCGTAGTTGATGGTGGAGTCCATCTGCAGCGGCATGCCGCGCTCGAGTCGGTTGAAGATCACCCGGGCCACCCTGCCCATGTCGGCCCTGGTGGCCGCCTCCGCCTGGACGATGCTCGCGATGGTGACGGCCTGGTACACGTTCATGGCGTTGCGCTGCGCCCCGGCGGCGATGGGCGCGCCGTTGAACTTCTCGTTCGCGGTGTCGACCATCAGCGCGAGGAGCTTGTCCGGTGTGGCCTTCTCCTGGAGCGGATAGGTGGCCGGGAAGAGATAGCCCTCCGGATTGCCCGCGGCGTCGTTCGGCAGTTTCAGGGCCGCCTTGTCCAGGGACTTCTTGGTACTGCCGGCGGGCAGGGCGAGTGCCTTGTCGACGGCCGTGTACACCTGGCTCGCGCGCCATCCCTCGGGGATCGCCAGGGTCGCGGGCCGGCTCTCCTCCTCGGTCCCCAGGGTCAGCAGCGGCACCGCCACGGCGGTACCGACCACGACGGCTCCGGTCGCGACGAGGGCGATACGGCCCCTGCGCGTCAGTCGAATCGTGCTCCGTGGCGGAGTGTTCTTCTGCATGCGGGCACGGTAACCCGCATATCGTCACAAACCCGGCATATTTTCATCTTGTCGGTTCCAGTTGAGCGTCCCGGCGTACCAGCGCCGCGTACCGGCCGCCCTCCTCCAGGAGCTCCTCGTGCGTGCCGCGTTCGACCGCGCGGCCCGAGTCGAGGACCACGATCTGGTCGGCGCCGCGCACGGTGGACAGCCGGTGGGCGATGGTGAGGGTCGTGCGGTTGGCCGACAGGGCGTCGATGGCGTCCTGGACGGCGGCCTCGGTCCGGGTGTCCAGCGCGCTGGTGGCCTCGTCGAGGATGAGCACCGGCGGGTCGCGCAGGATGGTGCGGGCGATGGCCAGGCGCTGCTTCTCCCCGCCGGAGAAGCGGTGCCCGCGCTCACCGACGACGGTGTCGTAGCCGTCGGGCAGGGCCGCGATGTGGTCGTGGATCTGGGCGGCCTTCGCCGCCTGGTGCAGTTCCTCGTCGGTGGCGTCGGGCTTGGCGAAGCGCAGATTCTCGGCGACCGAGGCGTGGAAGAGGTACGTCTCCTGCGAGACGACGCCGACCGCACGCGCCAGGGTGTCGAAGTCGAGGTCGCGGACGTCCGTCCCGTCGAGGGTGACGCGGCCGCCGGTGACGTCGTAGAGACGGGGCACCAGATAGCCCAGCGTCGACTTACCGGCGCCGGTGGAGCCGACGATCGCGAGGCTGCTGCCCGCCGGGACGGTGAGGTCGATGCCGTCGAGGACGGGGGCGCCCTTGCCGTCGTAGCCGAAGGAGACGTTCTCGAAGCGGACCTCGCCCTTGATCCGGTCCAGGCGCACCGGATCGGGGCGCTCGGTGATGTCGATCGGCAGGTCGAGGTACTCGAAGATGCGCTGGAAGAGGGCGAGCGAGGTCTGGATCTGCACTCCGGTCGACAGCAGACTCACGGCCGGGCGGAACAGGCCTTGCTGAAGCGAGACGAAGGCGACGATCGTGCCGATGGAGACCTCTGGGCCGCCCAGTTGGAGGGCCATGCCGGCGGTCCAGTAGATGACGGCGGGCAGGGCGGCCATGACGATGGTGATGACGGCCATGCGCCACCGGCCGGCCATGTTCGACCGCACCTCCAGGTCGACGAGTTCCTCGGACTCGTCGGAGAAGGACTTCGTCAGCGAGTCGGAGCGGCCCATCGTGCGGCCGAGCAGGATGCCGCTGACGGAGAGCGACTCGGTGACGGTGGCGGCCATCGCGGCCATCTGCTTCTGCCGCTGGGTGGTGATCTTGCGGCGTTCGTTGCCGACGCGGCGGCTGATCCACACGAACACCGGCAGCAACAGCAGGGAGACGACCGTCAGGCGCCAGTCCAGGGCGATCATCGCGACGATCGTGGCGACCACGCTGGTGACGTTGGAGACCAGGGAGGTCGCGGTGGAGGTGACGGTGGCCTGCATGCCGCCGATGTCGTTGGCGATGCGCGACTGCACCTCGCCCGTGCGCGTACGCGTGAAGAAGGCGAGGGACATGCGCTGGAGCCGGCCGTAGACGGCGGTGCGCAGGTCGTGCATGACGCGCTGGCCGACGGTCGTGGAGATCAGGGTCTGGAGGACTCCGAAGACGCTGGTGAGGACAGCACTGAGGATCATGCCGAGGGCGAGCAGGCTGAGCAGGCCCGTGCGCCCCTCGGGGATCGCGACGTCGAGGATCTCCTTCAGCAGGAAGGGCGTGGCCACCGAGACCAGTGACGCGGCACCGACCAGCAGGCCGACGATCGCCAGGCGGCCCCGGTAGGGGCGGAAGAGGCCGAGGATGCGGCGGACCTGCCGGGGCTGCTCCTTCGAGTCGGCCGGCGGGGTCCAGGGGGCTTCACGGTCGGGATGCATGGGCTCCTACGAGGGATGCGGCGGATCGGATCACAGCTCATTGTTACCTATGCTCACAATGAACTGCATCCTGATATTGTTCCCACATGACCACGCCCGACGCCGACGGCCTGCTCGCCGAGCAGTTGCTACGGCTCACCCGCCGGGTGCACCGCATCCAGAAACGCCATCTGGAGCACCGCGACCTCGGCATCACCCCGGCCCAGTCCCGGCTGTTGCGCACGCTGGCGCACTGGGGCTCGCCGCCGCGCATGGCCGACCTGGCCGAGCGCCTCGAGGTGGTGCCGCGGGCCGTGACGACGCTGGTCGACGGTCTGGAGGCGAGCGGCAAGGTGCGGCGGGTCCCGGACCCGGCGAATCGGCGGGTGATCCGCATCGAGCTCACGGACGACGGCCGGGGCGCGCTGCGCGAGGTGCGGGCGGCGCGCCGATCGGCCGCGGAGGAGATCCTCGCGCCGCTGACGGGCGATCAGCGGGAGGTACTCGGTGGGCTCCTGAACACACTGATCGACGGGGCGCCGGCGGGACCCTGCTGACGGCTCGGAACACGACAGCGGGTCGCGGCCTCCGCTCGTCCTGAGCGGAGGCCGCGACCCGCTTGGTTCCGGTCAACCGGCTTCGGGAGCGGGCTCCTTGAGCTCTTGGCGCTCCTTGAGACCTTCGAACTCCTTGGGCTTCTGAGCCGGGATGCCCGGCACCGGCGCCTCGGTGCCGGTCTCGTCTCGGCGGTCCTTCTGGCCGCTGACGCCCTTCTCGCCGCTGACGTCCTTCTCGCCGTCGTCCGGCTGGGAGGTGTCCTCCCCGTCCAGAACCCGCTTCGCCCGGTCGATGTCCAGGGCCCCCTCCCAGCGGGACACCGCGAAGACGGCGACGCAGTTGCCGAGCAGGTTCGTGACGACGCGCATCGAGTCCATGATGCGGTCCACGCCGAGCAGCAGCGCGACCGCTCCGGCGGGGATCGCCCCCAGGGACGAGGCGGTCGCGGACAGGGCGAGGAACGCCGAACCGGGGATGCCCGCCATGCCCTTGCTGGTCAGCATCAGCACCAGGACGACGGTGATCTGCTGGCCGAGACTCAGATCCACCCCCACCGCCTGGGCGATGAACAGCGTGCCGATGGACAGATAGAGCGAGGCGCCGTCGAGGTTGAAGGAGTAGCCGGTGGGGAGTACCAGCCCCACGGCGTCGTCGCGGGCACCGGCCCGGCGCAGCTTCTGCATCACACGCGGCATGACCGACTCGGTGGACGCGGTGCCGAGCGCGAGCAGCATCTCCTCGCGGATGTACCGCAGGAACTTCCAGAGACTGAGGCCGGTCACCAGCTTCAGCGCTACGGACAGCAGCGCGACGAACAGCGCCGCGGCCACGTAGCAGAGCACGATGAGCTTGGCGTACGTCCGCATCACGCCCAGGCCGTAGTTGCCGACCAAGTGGGCCATGGCGCCGAACACCGCGAGCGGGGCCAGCCGCATGATGAAGCCGACGACCGCGAAGATGATGTCCTGGGCCTGCTCGATCGCGGGCAGGACCTTCGGCACCTTGGTGTGCCCGAGGTGCAGCAGGGCGGCGCCCACCAGGCAGGCCAGGATGAGGACTTGGAGCAGCTCGTTCTCGGCGAAGGCTCCGAGGAAGCTCTGCGGCAGCGCGTTCAGGACGAACTCGGTCGTCGTGGGCAGATGACCCCCGCCCGTGGTCTCCTGCACCGCCGCGGCGTCGAGCGAGGAGGGGTCGACGTTCATGCCCTTGCCGGGGCCGACGACGTTGGCGGCGACGAGACCGATGACCAGGGCGGCCGTCGAGGCGATCTCGAACCAGATCAGGGCCTTGACCCCGATCCGGCCGAACGCCTTCAGGTCACCGGCCTTGGCGATGCCGACGACGACCACGCAGAACACCAGGGGCGAGATCACGGTCTTGATGAGCCGGGTGAAACCGTCGCCGAGCGGCTGGAGAGCCGTGGCCGTGTCCGGCCACAGCTTTCCGACGACGATTCCGAGGATGAGCGCGCAGGTGACCTGCGCGAAAAGCGAGGTGCGTAGAGTGCGTGCGACGCGTCGCGTGGGGGACGGTACGGACGGGGGCACGAAGCCTCCTAGGGGGACGGGACGCACAGAAGCCGGAGGGGACTTCTGTGATGCGGAAAGCGGTTTCCGTTTCCGACACTCTGGAGGCTGTCTTGATCGCGCACAAGGCCGCAACGTTTCAGCCAAGTAAAAGTGTCATAAGTGACACACGCCACACGCGCCCCACCGCTCACCTCAGCATCGGCGGCGGTCCTCCGTGAGCACCCCCTGCACGGTGGTCAGGGTCCGGTCGTGGCAACCGCGTGAGCCGTACAGCCGGTAGCGCTCACTGGTGGTGCCGACCGCGTGGCGCTGGTCGCGTGGCACGTTCGCCGTGTACGTCGCGTCGCCCGTATAGGAGTTGTCGAGCCGTGACCACGCCGTGCGTCGCCCGCCGTTCGTGTCGACGACCGAGGCGCGGTCGCCGAGGGTCAGCACGGTGCGCAGGCGGTCGCCCGCACCGAGGGTGGTCGCACCGTCCATCGTGTAGGCGCGATGGGTCCGAGTGGCGCGCCCGCCGGCGGTCACCGACTCGTCGTCCGTCCAGCCGGCGTCGAGAGCGTCACGCGTCTCGGCGTCGGTCCAGCGGTGCGTGGACGTGTGGGCGAGCGAGCGGCTGACGGTGGTCCTCACGCGGCCGTGCGACGTGTCGACGTAGCCGCCGACGGTCAGCCGGTGGGCGCCCTCGGTGTCGACCCGGTGCTCCGGACCGGGCGTATACACGGACGAGTTGGAGAGGCCACCCTCCTTGTGCACGGTGAGCTTCCCGGTGACCCGTGCGCGCTGCTCGTCCTGCCAGACGAGGACGTTCACGGGCGTGCTCCAGCCGGTCTGCCCCTCGGGCACGCCGACGACCGAGACCTCGACGCGGTGCGGGCGCCCGTCGTTGAGGATCCCGGCGAAGGGAGAGAGGTCGTAGGTGATCGGCTTGATGTCGAGGGCGCGCGGGCCCGGGATCACATACCAGAGGAACGGGTTGGACCAGCCTCCGGTCCACACGGTCGGGAACGGGGCGGCGATGCCGGCGAGCCGGCCGTCCACGCTGATCCGCACCTCCCGGTAGGGGCCTTGACCGGCCTTGCAGGAGTACGGCGCCGGATCGGGCACCGTCAGGTACCAGTACTCCTCGCAGCCGCCGCCGGAGCCCGTCGCGTACACCTCGGCGACGATGCGCTCGCTGTTGCGCGGGGTGCTGAGGGCCGAGTCGCCGTCGAGGGTGAGGACCCGGTCGGGGCTCCCGCCGTCCGGGCGGCCCCGGTAGAACGTCAGCGTGGCCTTGACGTCGAGGACGCCCGTGTAGGTGTCGTCGACGACGTTCCCGATGAGCATCTCGACGTCCCGGCCCGTGCGGAAGGTGTCGCTGTAGCGCGTGACGTCCTTCTCCACGGACCACTCGATGCCGTCGGGTGAGGGCTGCGGCGTCGACGTCCGGAGGATCTCGACCCCGCCGACCCGGAGGTGGCCGAGCCGGTCGTACTGGCGCCCCTTGACCTTCCCGTCGAGCCGCAGCACCACCTTGCTCCAGCGGTCGCCGCAGCCCTCCGGGGGCGTGTACGTGCCGCGGTACGGGGTGAAGTCACGGAACTGCGCCCGGGCCAGGGTGACTTCGCAGGACTTTCCGGAGGGCCTTTCCACCGGTGGTGCGGCCGTGACCGGGTCGTGCCAGTCGGTGCCGAACTCGGCGGGGGCCCCGGCCGCCGGGGCCGGGACGTCGGCGGCCCCGGCGGGGCCGGTGCCGAGAAGGGTGCTCACCAGGAGGGTCGCCCCGGCGAGCATGGACATGACGATCCGTCTCTTCATGGGCGGTGTTCTACGGGGAGTCGGCCATCCGCGCAATGAGGACTAGGCCGCCAGGTCCGCCCTGTCCCCCATCACCACCACGGGACGCTGTCGCGGGTCGAGCGTGCGCAGGAGGTACCCCATCGCCTGCTCGGGCACGCTGACGCAGGCCGACGTGCCGCTGCCGTGGTCCATGTGCAGCCAGATCCCACCGCCCTTCTTCGCACCCTGGGGGCGGGTCGGGTCGTTCGGCGGGGTGCCCTTGACGCGGTTGTAGTCGATGGCGATGACGTAATCGAAGTCGTGCCAGTGCGACTTGGCCCACCAGCGCGGGGCGGCGAAGGCCGCGGAGCGCGTGTACGGCAGCCCGGAGCCCGGGTCCGGCAGCACACCGCCCGCGTCGCTGAGGGTGAACACGCCCACGGGGCTGCGGTCGTCGTCCTCGTGATGGTCGGTGGTCCAGCCCTTCTTGCCGTTGTGCCCGGCCCAGCCGCGCTCCCGCTGCCAGGTCGAGCCGTGCTTCGTGTACAGGACGACCGTGGAGTCGGCCGAGTCCTTCCCGTCGCCGTAGACCGCGACGACCTGACGGGAGCCGGACGGGATCCGCCGCTGGAGGCGGTCGCCGACGCCGGGGATGCGCGTCGCGGCGGCCGTGGCCGCGGGGGTGCGGGCCGCCCGGCCCGCGGCCTGTGTCGCCCCACTGTCCTCCGCGCCTCCGCAGGCGGACAGAGCCGTCAGGAGAGAGGCGAGGGCCGTCGTCGCGGCCACGGCTCGTCGTCCACCACTGTGCATCGCTCCATGGTCGCACCGCCTTCCGGGCGACGGCGGGCGGATGCCCGGAGAGCCGGTGGCTCAGGGCGGACGGCCGGTTCCGATCGGTGGGCGGAAAACCTGTTGCCCGCCACCTCGCGACAGGGCGAACCTGTCACGGTTTGCTGCCTTCGGCCGGACTCCACACCCTGACACGAGCCACTGGGACGTCATGCAGATTCAAGACCTTCCGTACCCCGACCCGGGCGTGCCGGACGCGCGTTCGGGGCCCCGATTCCTGTGGTGGCTCTTCCGCAATCAGCTGGGCGGTCAGCTCAAGTCGCTGGCCTGGGGGCTGTTGCACTTCGCCTCCGTCGCCGCCCTGCCGTTCTGCGTCGGGGTCGCCGTACAGGCCGTCGTCGACCGCTCCGGCACCGGGCTCGCCCTGGCGGGCGGCCTGCTGGCGCTGGCCTGCGTGGGCAACGCGGTCGGCGACACCTTCCTGCACCGCACCGCGATCACCAACTGGATCACGGCGGCCGCCCGCGTCCAGCAACTGCTCGCCCGCAAGGCCGCTCATCTGGGCTCGGCGCTGACCCGGCGCGTCGCGGCCGGTGAGGTGGTGGCGGTCTCGACCGGTGACGTGGAGAAGATCGGCTGGTTCGTCGAGGCCCTGTCCCGCTTCACCGCGGCTCTGGTCACGATCGTGCTGGTCTGCGCGGGCCTGCTCGTCTACCAGCCGGCGCTCGGCGTGGTCGTCGCCGTGGGGCTGCCCGCGCTGGCGCTCGCCGTGCTGCCGCTGCTGCCCCGCGCCACCCGGCGTGCCGACACCCAGCGCGAGAAGGCCGGACGCGCCACCGAACTCGCCTCGGACACCGTCGCCGGCCTGCGCGTGCTGCGCGGCATCGGCGGCGAGGAACTGTTCCTCGACCGCTACCGCAGCGCCTCCCAGGAGGTCCGCCACGCGGCCGTGCGCAGCGCCCGCATGTGGTCCCTGATCTCCGCGATCCAGGTCCTGCTGCCCGGGCTGCTGCTCATCGCCGTCGTCTGGTACGGCGTCCGGCTGGCGCACGAGGGCCGGATCACCGTCGGTGAACTGGTCACCGTCTACAGCTCGGTGATGGTCCTCACCTACCCGCTGCGGCACTTCGAGGAGATCGCCATGGCGTACTCCTTCTCCCGGCCCTCCGCCAAACGGGCCGCGGGAGTGCTGTCGCTGCAACGGCCCACCGACACCGCCGGATCGCGCGCGGCCGACGTGCCCTCCGGCGACCTGTACGACCCGCAGACCGGGCTGCTCGTGCCCGCCGGCCGGCTCACGGCGGTGGTGTGCGGCGACCCGGACGCGGCGGGCCTGCTGGCGGAACGGCTGGGCGGACACCCGTCCCAGGGGGGCGCCTCGGTGCTGCTGGGCGGGGTGCCGCTGGACGAACTGCCGCTGGACAGCGCCCGTACGGCCGTCCTCGTCCAGGACAAGGATCCGGTACTGCTGTCCGGCACACTGCGCGACCTGCTCGACGTACCCGCGTCGGGCGCCGTCCAGCCGGATCAGGCGCTGGCGGCCGCGCAGTGCGACGACGTGCTGGCGGCGCTGGTGCAGGGCTCAGTGGACGCCACCGACCCCATGGACGCCCGGATCACCGAGCGCGGCCGGTCTCTGTCCGGCGGTCAGCGCCAGCGGCTCGCGCTCGCCCGGTCACTGATCACGGACCCGGAGGCCCTCGTCCTGGACGAGCCGACCTCGGCCGTCGACTCGCACACCGAGGCCCGGATCGCGCGGGGTGTACGGGAGTTGCGCGAGGGGCGCACGACCGTGGTGTTCACCTCCTCGCCGCTGCTGCTGGACCGCGCCGACCGGGTGGTGTTCCTGCACGACGGCGAGGCCGTGGCGGTCGGCGCCCACCGCGAACTGCTGCGCACCGAGCCCCGCTACCGGGCGGTGGTCACCCGCGAGACGGACGACGAGGCCACGCTGAACGGCTCCGTCGCCCTGAACGACGTCCTGCACGAACTGGAAGAGATCGAGGAGAAGGCATGATCGGCGTCGCGCCACCGGCGTACGACCCGGCGGCCCCGACGACGGCGAACACCCTGCCCGTCGGCGCCCCCGAGACCGTCCGCGCCTACGTGGCCGAGCTGCTGCGCCGGCACCGGCGGGCGTTCCTGCTGCTGGTCGCCGTCAACACCGCCGCCGTGATCGCCTCGATGGCCGGTCCCTGGCTGCTGGGCGGACTGGTGGAGCGGGTGTCCGACGGGGCGCGGGACCTGCGGCTGGAACTGACCGCCGGGCTCTTCGTGGCCGCGCTGGCCGTCCAGGCCGTGTTCGTCCGGCAGGTACGACTGCGCGGCGCGATGCTGGGCGAGCGGATGCTGGCCGACCTGCGCGAGGACTTCCTCGTCCGGTCGGTCGGGCTGCCGCCCGGTGTGCTGGAGCGGGCCGGGACCGGCGATCTGCTGTCGCGCATCACGACGGACATCGACCGCCTCGGCAACGCCATGCGGGAGGCCGTGCCGCAGCTGTCGATCGGCGTGGTGTGGGTGGTCCTGCTCATGGGCGGGCTCGTGATCACGGCGCCGCCGCTGGCGCTCGCCGTGCTGCTCGCCCTGCCGCTGCTGATCGTCGGCTGCCGCTGGTACTTCCGGCGGGCGCCCTCGGCCTACCGTTCCGAGGCCGCCGGGTACGCCGCCGTGGCCGCCGCGCTCGCCGAGACAGTGGACGCCGGGCGCACCGTCGAGGCCCACCGCCTGGGCGAGCGCCGCGTCGGGCTGTCCGAGCAGCGGATCCGGGAGTGGACGGCCTGGGAGCGGTACACGCTCTGGCTGCGGTCGGTGCTCTTCCCGGTCATCAACACCACCCACGTGACCGTGCTCGCCTCGGTCCTGATGATCGGCGGGGTGTTCGCCCTGCACGGGTGGATCGACGTCGGCCAGCTGACCACCGGCGCGCTGATCGCCCAGATGCTGGTCGACCCGGTGGGCATGATCCTGCGCTGGTACGACGAGCTGCAGGTGGCTCAGGTGTCGCTGGCCCGGCTCGTCGGGGTCCGGGACATCGAGCCGGACGCCGGGGATCCGTCGGTGGCCCCCGAGGGACGCCATGTGCACGCCGACCGGGTGCACTTCGGCTACCTGGAGGGCGTGGACGTCCTGCGCAAGGTGTCCCTGGAGGTCTCCCCCGGCACCCGGCTGGCCCTGGTCGGCCCCTCGGGCGCGGGGAAGTCCACACTGGGCCGACTGCTCGCGGGGATCTACGCGCCCCGGGACGGCCGGATCACCCTGGGCAGCGCCGAGCTGTCCCGGATGCCCGCCGAACGCGTCCGCTCGCATGTGGCCCTCGTCAACCAGGAGCATCACGTCTTCGTGGGCTCCCTGCGTGACAACCTGCGGCTCGCGCGGACCGGTGCCGTGGACGCCGAGCTGTGGGCGGCGCTGGGCGCGGTCGACGCGGACGGCTGGGCCCGTGCACTGGAGGAGGGCCTGGACACCGAGGTCGGCTCGGGCGGGCTGGCGCTCACCCCGGCCCAGGCCCAGCAGATCGCGCTGGCCCGCCTGGTGCTGGCCGACCCGCACACGCTGGTCCTCGACGAGGCGACGTCCCTGCTGGACCCGCGCGCCGCCCGCAACCTGGAACGGTCCCTGGCCCGGGTCCTGGACGGCCGCACGGTCGTCGCCATCGCCCACCGGCTGCACACGGCCCACGACGCGGACGTCATCGCCGTCGTCGAGAGCGGCCGCATCAGCGAGCTGGGCAGCCACGACGAGCTGGTCGCGGCGGACGGCGCGTACGCGGCGCTGTGGAGGTCGTGGCACGGCTGAGCACTTCGCCGTACGAGACGGCCGCCCGCCTCTCGGGGAGGGGCGGCCGTGTCCTTGGCGTTGCGCGGTCCCGAGCCGGGGTGGAAGGCTGGAATCAGGCACCGGCTCGGGGGACGCCCGGGAAGCAGTGGTTCGGGCGGCGTCCGTGCTCCGTGCGGCGGCGGCCCGGAGCGGGTCCCGTGAGAACGGGCTCGTCCCACCCCCCTGGAGGTACCCGTGAACAGCTCCGACGGCTGGGGAGACGACGTCTACCAGCCGGACCAAGACGAGCAGAGGGAGGACACGGGGCTGCTCGACGCCGAGGACACCCTGGAGAACGACGGCGTCGACGATCCCCTGGACCGGGGCTGGTCCCCTCCCGAACGGCCCTGGGCCGTCGAGCACCTCGGTGTGACGGCCGCCGAGCGGCAGCGGGGCGAGACGCTGGACCAGCGGCTCTCCGAGGAGCTGCCGGACGCCGCCGTCCCGGACGGTGACGGCCTCGGGGACTGCGCGGGCTCCGACGGGGAACTCCTGGACAACGAGGTCGGCGCCGCGCGCTCCGGCCGGCTCGTGGCACCCGACGAGGGCGCCCACGAGGACGAGGAGGAGGCGCTGGTCGCCATGGACGTGGGCATCGACGGCGCTGCTGCGTCGGCCGAGGAGGCCGCCGTGCACATCGTCGACGAGGACACCCTGTCCGGCTGATCGCAAGCCCGTCCCGAGCCGCTCGAGGAGCACCCATGCAGCAGGAGAAGCACCCCGACTACCACCCCGTCGTCTTCCGCGACCGCGCCGCCGGGTACGCGTTCCTCACCCGGTCCACCGCGACCAGCGAGCAGACCATCGAATGGGACGACGGCGAGACCTACCCGGTCGTGGACGTGGAGATCTCCTCCGAGAGCCACCCCTTCTACACGGGCAAGGCCCGCACGGTGGACTCGGAAGGCAGGGTCGCCGCCTTCGAGCGGCGCTACGGCGGCGGCTGAGGCCTACGGGGCGGAGGTCCTGGAGGTTGAGGTCCTGGGGGCTGAGGTGCTAGGGGCTGAGGTGCTGGGGGCGGGGCTCCTAGAGAGTGCGGCGGGGCTCCTGGGGTCAGATGACGTTGAGCGCCGCCGCGCAGCCCACCCCGCCCAGCAGCATGAACACCGGCATCAGCACCTTGAGCTCGACCCAGCTGCCCGCCCGGAACCGCATGACCTTCGGCGGCCCGATCGGGTACCAGCGCTTGCGCCCGACCGGGATGGGCCACAGGATCGGGCAGCCGGACACGGTGAGCGCGTCCCCGACGTCGTGCACGAGCGCGCCCAGCACGACCGGCAGCCCCAGCCACAGGTACTCCTGGCCCGGCGCCGTGAACAGCCAGTCCGCGCCGTTGCCCGGCTTGTCCAGGACGCCCGCGAGGATCCACGCGGTGGTCGCGGCCAGCAGCCACACCAGGACCTCGCTGCTGGAGCCGCGCGTCGCCCGCCAGAGCAGGCCCTCGATGGCCAGGACCATGTGCACGAAGAGGACCGCCAGCACGCCCCAGCGGTCACTGGTGATCGCCACGACCGAGGTGCCCGCACCGATCAGGACCGCCCACAGCCAGGTGTGCGTCAGCGTGCGGTGCCCGCCGGAGCGACGCGGGTCGCCCTGCTTCTTCGTCGACTTGTAGACGGCGTAGGACAGCTTGTCGACGATCTCGCACAGCCAGCGCGACAGCGGTCCGAAGGACCGGGAGATGGTGGCCGCCTTGTGGTCGAGGTCCGGCGCGAGGGCGGCTCCGGCGCAGATCAGGGCACCGACGAGGAGGACCGGCCAGGGCATCGGGTGCCCGGCCGCCGCTGCGGCCGCGCCGACGCCCAGCCAGGCGGCGGCTCCCGACAGTGAGTGTGCTGGTCCCATCATGGCGCTGCCCGCCCCGTTCCTCGTGTGCCGCTGTCCAGTTGACCGGGCGCGCTGACGTCCCGTCGGCGGCCCAGCGTAGCGTTCGTGATCTTCGGGCCCACAGCCGATTCCCGCATCGGGCATCGGGCCAGGCAAGATGGGGGCGTGACCCTCATCGATCAGCTGCCGCGGACCCCCGACCCCGATGCCTTGTACGAAGCCTTCGAGTCGTGGGCCGGCGAGCGGGGTCTCACGCTCTACCCCCATCAGGAGGAGGCGCTGATCGAGGTGGTCTCCGGCGCGAACGTGATCGTGTCGACGCCCACCGGCTCCGGCAAGAGCATGATCGCGGCGGGCGCGCACTTCGCCGCGCTGGCCCGGGACGAGGTCACCTTCTACACCGCCCCGATCAAGGCGCTGGTGTCGGAGAAGTTCTTCGAACTGTGCAAGATCTTCGGCACCGAGAACGTCGGCATGCTCACCGGCGACGCGTCCGTCAACGCCGACGCCCCCGTCATCTGCTGCACCGCCGAGGTGCTCGCCTCGATCGCACTGCGCGACGGCAGGCACGCGGACGTCGGCCAGGTCGTGATGGACGAGTTCCACTTCTACGCCGAGGGCGACCGCGGCTGGGCCTGGCAGATCCCGATCCTGGAACTGCCGCAGGCGCAGTTCGTGCTGATGTCGGCGACGCTCGGCGACGTCTCCTTCTTCGAGAAGGACCTCACCCGCCGCACGGGCCGCCCGACCGCGGTGGTCCGCTCGGCGACCCGCCCGGTCCCGCTGTCCTACGAGTACCGCTACACCCCGCTCACCGAGACGCTCACCGATCTGCTCTCCGCCCGGCAGGCACCCGTCTACATCGTGCACTTCACGCAGGCGCAGGCCGTGGAGCGGGCGCAGGCGCTGATGAGCATCAACATGTGCTCGAAGGAGGAGAAGGAGCAGATCGCCGAGCTGATCGGCAACTTCCGGTTCACCACCAAGTTCGGCCGCAACCTCTCCCGTTACGTCCGGCACGGCATCGGTGTGCACCACGCCGGCATGCTGCCCAAGTACCGCCGCCTGGTGGAGAAGCTCGCGCAGGCCGGTCTGCTGAAGGTCATCTGCGGCACGGACACCCTCGGCGTCGGCGTCAACGTCCCCATCCGCACGGTGCTGTTCACCGCCCTCACCAAGTACGACGGCACCCGCGTACGCACCCTGCGGGCCCGGGAGTTCCACCAGATCGCGGGCCGGGCCGGGCGGGCCGGTTACGACACGGAGGGCTTCGTCGTCGCGCAGGCGCCGGAGCACGTCGTCGAGAACGAGAAGGCCCTCGCCAAGGCGGGCGACGACCCGAAGAAGCGCCGCAAGGTCGTCCGCAAGAAGGCCCCGGAGGGCTTCGTCGCGTGGTCGGAGCAGACCTTCGAGAAGCTCATCGGCTCCGAGCCGGAGCCGCTGACCTCCCGGTTCCGGGTCACGCACACCATGCTGCTGTCGGTGATCGCCCGCCCCGGCAACGCCTTCGAGGCGATGCGCCGCATGCTGGAGGACAACCACGAGCCGCGCAAGCAGCAGTTGCGGCACATCCGCCGGGCCATCGCGATCTACCGTTCGCTGCTGGACGGCGGCATCGTCGAGAAGCTCGACCAGCCGGACGCCGAGGGGCGCATCGTCCGCCTCACGGTCGACCTCCAGCAGGACTTCGCGCTCAACCAGCCGCTGTCCACCTTCGCGCTCGCCGCGTTCGAACTGCTCGACCCCGAGTCGCCGTCGTACGCCCTCGACATGGTGTCCGTGGTCGAGTCGACGCTGGACGACCCGCGGCAGATCCTCGCCGCCCAGCAGAACAAGGCGCGCGGCGAGGCCGTCGCCCAGATGAAGGCGGACGGGGTCGAGTACGAGGAGCGTATGGAGCGACTCCAGGACATCACCTACCCCAAGCCCCTGGAGGAGCTGCTCTTCCACGCGTACAACACGTACCGCAAGAGCCACCCCTGGGTCGGAGACCATCCGCTGTCGCCGAAGTCGGTCATCCGCGACATGTACGAACGGGCGATGTCCTTCACCGAGTTGGTGTCGCACTACGAGCTGGCCCGCACCGAGGGCATCGTGCTGCGCTACCTGGCCAGCGCCTTCAAGGCCCTCGACCACACCGTCCCCGACGACCTCAAGTCCGAGGACCTTCAGGACCTGATCGCCTGGCTGGGCGAGATGGTGCGCCAGGTCGACTCCAGCCTGCTGGACGAGTGGGAGCAGTTGGCCAACCCGGCGGAGATGACCGCCGAGGAGGCCCAGGAGAAGGCCGACGAGGTCAAGCCGGTCACCGCCAACGCGCGTGCCTTCCGTGTCCTGGTCCGCAACGCCATGTTCCGCCGCGTGGAGCTGGCCGCTCTCGACCAGGTCGGTGAGCTGGGCGAGATGGACGGGGAGTCCGGCTGGGACGCGGACGCGTGGGGCGAGGCGATGGACAAGTACTGGGACGAGTACGAGGATCTCGGCACCGGACCCGACGCCCGCGGCCCCAAGCTGCTGCTCATCGAGGAGGAGCCGGAGAACGCCCTGTGGCGGGTCCGGCAGATCTTCCACGACCCGAACGGCGACCACGACTGGGGCATCAGCGCGGAGGTCGACCTCACGGCCTCGGACGCGGAGGGCCGCGCGATCGTCCGTGTGACCGACGTCGGCCAGCTGTGACGGGCCGGGCAGCAGCGAGCACAGGAGAATCCCACCCATGACGACGAACCCGGCCGAGAGGCTCGTCGATCTGCTCGACCTGGAGCAGATCGAGGTCAACATCTTCCGCGGGCGCAGCCCGCAGGAGTCCCTGCAGCGGGTCTTCGGCGGGCAGGTGGCGGGGCAGGCGCTGGTCGCCGCGGGCCGCACCACGGAGGGCGACCGCCCGGTGCACTCGCTGCACGCGTACTTCCTGCGTCCGGGCCGGCCGGGCGTGCCGATCGTCTACCAGGTCGAGCATGTGCGCGACGGGCGGTCGTTCACCACCCGCCGGGTCACCGCCGTGCAGCAGGGCCGCACGATCTTCAACCTCACCGCCTCCTTCCACAAGCCGGAGGAGGGCAGCTTCGAGCACCAGCTGCCGCCGGCCCGCGAGGTCCCCGACCCGGAGTCCCTGCCCACCGTCACGGACGAGATCCGGGAGCACTTGGGCGCACTGCCCGAGCAGCTGGAACGCATGGCCCGGCGCCAGCCCTTCGACATCCGCTACGTGGACCGGCTGCGCTGGACCGCCGCGGAGGTCGAGGACGCCGAGCCGCGCAGCGCGGTGTGGATGCGCGCGGTCGGGCCGCTCGGCGACGACCCGCTCGTGCACACCTGCGCCCTCACCTACGCCAGCGACATGACCCTCCTGGACGCCGTACGCATCCCGGTCGAACCGCTGTGGGGCCCGCGCGGCTTCGACCTGGCGTCGCTGGACCACGCGATGTGGTTCCACCGCCCGTTCCGCGCGGACGACTGGCTCCTCTACGACCAGGAGTCGCCGATCGCGGTCGGGGGCCGCGGCCTGGCCCGGGGGCGGATCTACGACCGTGAGGGCCGGCTGGTCGTGTCCGTGGTGCAGGAAGGGCTCTTCCGCAAGCTGGGCTGACCCGGCCCTCCACCGTTCGGAACCCCGCGCACGCCGGGGTTCCGATCGCGCCGCCGACCGGATCCGGCGACCATGGCAGGAGCAGGCACCGCCGACGTCACACGCCCGCCGATCCGGGAGGTGGCAACGCTGCACACCGTGTTCCCCGTCGTGTTCGCGATCTGCGCCGCCTTCAGCAACGCCGTCGCGACCGTGCTGCAACGCAAGGCGGCGCTCACCGTGCCCGCCTCCCAGGGTTTGCGGGCCGGGCTGATCGCCGATCTGCTGCGCCGGCCCGTGTGGCTGGCCGGGATCCTCGCGGTGATCGGCGCCGCCGTCTGCCAGGCGCTGGCGCTGGCCACCGGCCCGCTGACGATCGTGCAGCCGCTGTTCGTCCTTGAGCTGCCGCTCACGCTCGTCGTCGCGTCGCTGCTGATGCACCGGCATCTGCCGGGCAAGGGCTGGCTGGCCGTGACGGTGGTGGTGGCCGGTCTCGCGGTCGCGCTCGCCGCCGCCTCCCCCGCCGGCAACCGTACCCATGTGGCGCTGGACCGCTGGATTCCCGCGCTCGCCGTGTGCGCGGGGGCGGTCATCGCTCTCGCTGTCGCCGCCCTCCGGCGCCCGGAGGGCCGGGCCCGGGCGGCCTGCCTGGGCGCCGCGACAGCGATCAGCTACGCGGTGACCGCGGCACTGATGAAGGCCGCCATGCACATCCTCGACGAACAGGGCCTCGTGGGCTTCCTCACCGCCTGGCAGACCTACGCCTTCGCCGCCACGGGCGTGGGCGCGCTGTTCCTGCTGGAGAACGCCATGCAGGCCGGTCCGCTGGTCGCCTCGCAGCCCGCGCTCACCCTCGGCGACGCTCTGGTGAGCCTCGCGCTGGGCATCACCCTGTACGAGGAGACCATCCGCACCGGGTGGTGGCTGCTGCCGCAGCTGTTCGGCGTCGCGCTGATCGCCGCGGGGGTGTTCGCGCTGGCCCGGATTCCGTTCACGCAGTCGCTGGTGGCTCCGGACGAGGAACGCGAGACCGCGGCGGCACCCTGAGCGAAGGAGGCCCATGATGGGACGCCTCAGCGAACGGTTGGCGATCGTCACCGGTGGGGCCGGAAGCATCGGCAGCGCGGTGGCTACTGCTTTCGCGGCCGATGGTGCCCGCGTCGCGATCGCCGACATCCAGGATGCCGACGGAACCGACCTCGCCGCCGGCCTCGGCGGCCGAAGCCGTTTCCAGCACGCGCCGATACCGGCGTAGGCGGTCAGCCCCGACAGAGAGGACATGTTGACGATGACGCCATCCCCGGCCCGGCGCAGCGACGGTGCCACCGCGCGCATGCCCAGCCAGGCACCTGTGAGGTTGACGTCGACGACCCGGCGGAACGACGCGGGGCTCTGCTCCTTCGTCGTGCCCCAGTCCATGAAGCCCGCGATGTTGGCCAGAACCGAGACCGGCCCCAAGTCCCGCTCCGTGCCGGCCGGCGCCCGCTGCCAGTCGTCCTCGCGGGTGACGTCCAGGTCCTCTGACCTGCACTGCCTCGCACCGCCCTGCCCCGGTCACCCGTCGGGCTGGCACTGCGGGCACCACACCGTGCCCCGCCCGCCCATCCGCGACCTGCGCAGCCCGGTGTCGCACCGCGGACACCTCGGGTCCTGGTCGTCCCGGTGACCGGTGAGCCAGGAGTCACGCGGCGGTACGCAGCCGGCGGCGACGGACGAGCGCAAGCTGCGTCGCATTTCGTCGTACAGCCGGCGACGGTCATCCCGGGTCAGGTCGCTTGCCCCGCGGTCGGGGCGCAGCCGGGCCCGCCACAGGATCTCGTCGGCGAGCAGATTGCCGAGACCGGCGAGAGCGGACTGGTCGGTGAGGGCTGTCTTGAGATGCCCCCGGCGCGACGACAGCACCTCCTCGAACTCCGCACGGCCCACCGCCAGGGCATCGGGCCCCTGCCGCCGCAGCAGCCCCTCGACGTCGGACTCGTCGTGTGCCAGCCAGAGTCCCTGCAGTTTGCGCTGGTCACGGAAGCGCCACTGGCGGCCGCGGCCCAGGGTGAACAGGACGCGGTCATGGGCTTCGACCGGGTCCTCGGCATGCCCGCAGACGAGGCGCCCGGTCATGCCGAAGTGCAGGACGAGGGTGGGGCCGCCGGTGCGGGCGAGCAGCCACTTGCCGTGCCGCGCCGGTGTGCCGAACCGCCGCCCCTCCAGCGCGTCCCGCAGCCGCCGGGCATCGACGCCGTGCAGGACGCCCGCATCCCGCACGTCGACGCGCCGGATGACGCGTCCCTTCGCGCAGGACTCGAGCACCCGCCTGAAACCCTCGACGTCGGGGAGTTCGGGCACGACCGACGAGTCAGCTTTCCTGGAGGACGGACAGCACGTTCCCCGCAGGGTCGGTGAACCAGGCGATCAGCGGGCCGCCGCCACGGAAGATGCCCTTGTCGTCCGTCTTGAGGTGGTCGTAGCGCTCGAAAGGCACCCCTCTTTTCGCCAGCTCGTCGACCGCGGCCTCGATGTCGTCGACCGGGAAGTTGAGGACGGTGAACGTCGCCGGGGTGTGGTCCGGCTTGGGGTAGACGAGGGTGTCCCGGTCACCCGCGATGTGCAGGATCAGCATCCCGTTCTCCTCCGACACCCGGAGCCCCAGTGTGTCGGCGTAGAACGCCTTCGCCGCGTCGATGTCGTTCACGGAGAAGCCGCTGAACGCCTTCGTCGTACCGAACATATCGCCTCCTTGTGCCAGTCTCCTCAGGGGCGGACCCGGGCGCATCCGGAAGCTCATCGGTCAGCGGGCCGGCCGGCCGTGATGCGATACGACCGAGGTCATCCGGCCGGCCGCCGATGCTTCGGGCGGAGCCGGCTCAGCAGGCCGTGGCGAGGGGTGGGGCACGTGGGCGCGGACCGGTCTGCCGCCGGAGCCGGGGGTGGCGCCAGCGGATCCGGCCCAGCCGAGGGTGCCGGGGGTGGCGCGAGCGGATCCGGCCCAGCCGAGGGTTCCGGGGAGAGTGCGTCCGCCACGGGGTGGTGCCGTCGGGCCGTTTCCATCGTGTGGGCCAGGTCCGCGCGGAACCAGGCCACTTCGTCCGGCTCGCTCGCCGTCATCAGCGTCTCGGCCAGCTCGGCGCCGGGTGAACCGGGGGCGCCGTGCGCCGGGAGCCGGGGGCGGCAGCGGGCCAGGCGGGTGCGCTCGCAGGGGTCGCGTACGACGTCCGCCACGTCTGCCGGGTCGAGGAGGCAGGCGACCGCCGCCGCACGCGCCCAAGGGTCGTCCCCCGCCTGACGCGTCAGAAATCCGATGTGCCGCCCACGCCAGTTGCGGGGCCGCCGGTCCATTCCGGCTTTCAGCGCGTCGCGGATCTCCGGGGGAGTGCGGCGGGCGGTCAACAGCCGGGCGTGGCACCTCTCGGCAGCGAACTGCCTCAGCTCCTCGGCCAGATACAGCCAGACGACCGCACGGTAGCGGTTGAGGTAGAACTTCACCGGGATCAGCAGGCCATAGCGCGCGAGGCTCGTGAACCTGGTGGGCGCCACCTCCATGAGCTTGGCGCCTTCAGTGGTGCCGACGGTCGCGACGCGGTCTCGCAGCACGTCCGGGAAGCCGTCTCCGGAACGCAGGCGGTCGATCTCCGCCAGGGCCACACGAGGCCCTCCGCCGCCTTCGTCGGGCACAGTTCGGATGAGCCCCAGGTGCACTGCGAGATCGAACTCACCCCGTTTGAGGCCCAGTTCGCGGACGGCCCGGCTCGGGGCGCAGGTAAGGCGGTCGGACGTCGTGCCGGTGTGCGACATGGTCGGTCTCCCCCGTGGAGTCGGCGGCTCACGCCGTGTGCGGTCGCCGTGGAAAAACCGTAGCCGCTGCGGCGGATCTCGTGGCGAGCCTGTGGATAACTCCGCGGGGGTGACGAACGTGCAGGTCAGAGGTCCGTGATCGGTTTTGGCTCGGGCTGGCGCGCATCCACGTCGAGGTGCTCGCCGACCCGGTTGACCAGCAATGTCATCTCGTAGGCGATCTGGCCTATGTCCGCCTCCGCGCCGCTGAGGACGCACAGACAACTTCCCGTTCCGGCGGCGGTGACGAAGAGCACCGCGTCGTCGAACTCGATCATCGTCTGGCGTACGCTGCCCGCGCCGAAGTGCCGTCCCGAGCCCTTGGCCAGGCTGTGCAGCCCGGATGACACAGCCGCGAGGTGCTCCGCGTCCTCGCGGCGCAGTCCGGTGCTCGCGCCGGTCACCAGGCCGTCGTTGGACAGGACCAGTGCGTGCCGCACTTCGTGGACGCGCTCGGTCAGGTCGTCCAGCAGCCAGTCGAGTCCCTGGTTCTGCACCATCTTCCGTTCTCCCCGTTTTCTCCCCGTGCGATTACCCTCCTGGCCGGAGGATCTCCACTCAGCCTTCCCCACGACCGCGGCCGGGGCAAGGAGGATGGGAGCCATGGCAGAGAAGATGACCGACGCGCAATGGCGGGAGTTCGTCTCCCATGGCACCCGTACCGCAAAGCTCTCCACGGTCCGGGCTGACGGCAGCCCGCATGTGGCTCCGATCTGGTTCCTGCTGGACGGGGACGAGGTGGTGTTCAACACCGGCAAGGAAACCGTGAAGGGGCGCAACATCGTCCGGGACGGCCGGATCGCCCTGTGCGTGGACGACGACCGGCCGCCGTACTCCTTCGTGGTGCTGCAGGGCCGCGCCCGTGTCTCGGAGGACCTGGACGAGGTGCGGCACTGGGCCACCCGGATCGGCGCCCGGTACATGGGCGAGGAGCGAGCCGAGGAGTTCGGCGCGCGCAACGGCGTCCCCGGCGAACTCCTCGTCCGTGTACCGGTCGACAAGGTGCTGGCGCAGCGGGACGTCGCGAACTGACCACCGCACAGCCGTGTCTCCGGTCAGCCGACCGAGTCGAGCAGCCGGGCGGTGTGCATCCGCCCGGCGTACTCGACGAGCCGGATCAGCACCTCCTTGCCGGAGTCGCGGTCGCGGGCGTCGCACAGCACGACGGGCGTGCCCCTGTCGAGGTCGAGGGCGCGCGAGACGTCCGACGCGCCGTGCCGCCGGGCTCCCGCGAAGCAGTTGACGGCAACGACGAACGGGATGCGCCGGTGCTCGAAGTAGTCGACCGCGGGGAAGCAGTCCTCCAGGCGGCGGGTGTCCGCGAGGACGACCGCGCCGAGAGCCCCCTGGGACAACTCGTCCCACAGGAACCAGAACCGGTCCTGGCCCGGCGTCCCGAACAGGTACAGGGAGAGACCGGAGCGGATGGTGATGCGTCCGAAGTCCATGGCGACCGTCGTGGTGGTCTTGTGGTCCACACCGTCGGTGTCGTCCACCGACTGGCCTGCTTCACTGAGGAGCTCCTCGGTGCGCAGCGGCCGGATCTCGCTGACGGCGCCCACCAGGGTGGTCTTGCCCACGCCGAATCCGCCGGCGACCAGGATCTTCAGCGCCAGTGCGGCGGTGTCGCCGTCCGGGGCGTCGGAGTGCTCGGAGACCATTGATCACTTCTCTCAGGAGTGCCGGGTGTCGGACGTGGGTGGGTGGTGCGGTACGGAGTCGGTGCCTGCCGTCGGGTGTTCAGCCGGTGGGCCGCGGGCTACAGCGCTCTCAGGCCCTCGATCACCTCGCGCAGGATGCGTTCGTCAGGCAGTTGCGCCGGTGGTACGGGTCGGCTGACGGTGACGCAGCCGAGTTCCAGCAGGTCGCCGAGGAGGACCCTGACCACACCGACGGGCAGGTCCGCACCGGCGGCGAGTTCGGCGACCGACTGGGTCTCCGGGCGGCACAGGTCGAGGAGGTTGCGGTGCTCCGGACCGAGCGGGGCGTCGTCCACGTCGGGGGCGCCGGGGTCCAGCGTGACCAGGGCGATCAGGTCGAACCGTACGCCGGTGGGGCCGGGCCGGGTGCGTCCGCCCGTCATGGCATAGGGGCGGACGAGCGGGCCGGCCTCGCTGTCGTACCATTGGCTGCCCTGCTCGTACGGGATGTCCGTCATGTCCTCGGTCATCTGCGCGGACCGTTCTCCCGGTTCATCCGGCGGCGGGTGGCTGCGCGGCCACCCGGGGTGCCGTGCCGAGATGCTCGCCGACACGTTTGACCAGGCGCGCCATCTCGTAGGCCACGAGGCCGATGTCGGCGGTGACGGCGGTGAGGAGGGCGAGGCAGGAACCGTCGCCCGCGGCGGCCACGAAAAGGAAGCCCTCGTCCATCTCCACCATGGTCTGGCGGACCCCGCCGGCGCCGAAGTGCCGGCCCGCACCCTTGGCGAGGCTGTTGAAGCCCGAGGCGACCGCGGCGAGGTGCTCGGCGTCCTCGCGGCGCAGTCCGGTCGATGCCCCCACGGCGAGGCCGTCGTTGGACAGCACCACGGCGTGCCGGATGTCGTTCACGCGGAGCACCAGATCGTCCAGCAGCCAGTCGAGTTCGCCGGAGCGCCGGCCGGACTGGGTGCTTGGGTCCTGGATCATGCGGGGTCTCCTTCGCTGCTGTCGCTGCCGGTCGCGGGGCCGGGGGTGGTGTCGCGGCCTGGTCCCCTGCCGCCGCCGCGCGCCCAGCCGTCGCGGTAGGCGGCCATGCGGTCCCGGACGAGTTCGGGGGTGCGCTCGTCGTCCCCGGGGGCGGGTGCCGTCGGCTGCTCCTCGGGGCGTTTCTCGCGCAGCTGGGGAGCGAGGCTGGCCTGCCGCACGCGTCGCGGGAGGTCGTCGGAGTCTTCGGGCTGCTGCGGTGGGCGGTGCAGTCGCAAGGTGGCGACTCCTGGGGGTGGGGTCTGGCTCGGGGCCTCCAGGTGACGCGGACTGTCCGCGAGGCGCGAGGTCTCCGAGTGGCGCGAGGGCTCGGTCTCCGCGGCGGCCGACGGCACGGGCACCACAAGGGCGCGCCGGTCGGCCTGGGCCGGGACCGCGTCCTGGAAGTGGCTGTCGTCGGGCACGCGCGCGTAGGCGCGTTCCTCCGGAGACCGCACGGGTTCCGCCGCCTCCGGGGATCGTGCGGCCGCCCCGGTGTGGAGCAGGGCGGTGGGCAGCAGCACGACCGCGGTGGTGCCGCCGTACGGGGACGTCCGCAGGTGGACCTTGACGTCGTGCCGGGCGGCGAGCCTGCTGACCACGAAGAGGCCGAGCCGGTCGCTGTCGAACAGGTCGAGCGCCTCGGACTGGGCGATGCGGCGGTTGGCCTCGGCGAGGGTCTCCTTGCCCATGCCGAGACCGCGGTCTTCGACCTCGACGGCGTAGCCGTTGCCGACGGGTTCGCCGGTGACGCGCACGCGCGTGTGGGGCGGGGAGAACTGGGCGGCGTTCTCGATGATCTCGGCCAGCAGATGCGTGAGGTCGGCGACGGCCGCGCCGACGACGGCTGCCTCGGGGAGTTGCCGTACCTCCACGCGCGCGTAGTCCTCCACTTCGGAGACGGCCGCGCGGACCACGTTCGTCAGGGAGACCGGCATGCGCCAGGCCCGGCCGGGGGCCGCCCCGGAGAGGATGATCAGGCTCTCGGCGTGGCGCCGCATACGGGTGGTGAGGTGGTCGAGGCGGAAGAGGTCGCTCAGCTCGTTCGGGTCGTCGGAGCGGCGTTCCATGCTGTCCAGGAGGGCCAGCTGGCGGTGGACGAGGATCTGGCTGCGGCGGGCGAGGTTGACGAAGACGCCGGAGATGCCGCTGGCGAGTTCGGCGCGTTCGACGGCGGCCCGCAGCGCGGCGCGGTGCACGGTGGTGAGCGCCTCGGCGACCTGCCCGGTCTCGTCCTCTGCGGGCACTCCCGGTGGGGCCTCGGCGCGGATGTCGATCTCTTCGCCCGCGCGCAGTTTCCGCATGGCGTCGGGGAGTTTGCGGCGGGCGATCTCCAGGGCGCTGTTGCGCAGGCTGATCAACTCCACCACGAGGCCGCGTCCGATGCGGACGGAGATGACGAGCGAGGCGGCGACGGCGGCGAGGCCGAGCAGGACGGCGGCGCCGGCCGGGGTGAGCAGTCCCCGGGTGAACGGGTCGGCCCGCTCCGCGACTGCGCGTGCCGCGTCGTCCTCGATGGTGCGCATGCCGTTCTGCACGCGCGCGTACGGCGTGTTCCAGGTGCTGTCGGGTGCCGCTTCGACCGCCTTCGCGCCCGGCCCGCGGGCCAGTACGCCGTCCTCGACGTCGCCGAGGCCGGTGTAGGCGCTGCCCGCGGCGAGAGTGTTCCATGCGGAGCGTTCGGTGCCGCTCAGGTCCGCGACGGCCGAATCGGTGAGCGTGCGGCGCAGATCGACGGCGCCGGTGAAGAGCCGGAGCCGCTCCCCCGTCAGGGCGCCGTCCAGGCGGGCACTCGCCAGCACCGCGTCCTCCTGGGCCAGCGCCTCGCCCGCGCGGGCGAATTCGAGCAGCACGCGCGCGTCGGAGCCGAGGTCGGCGTCCCGGATGCCGGTGAGTGCCCCTTCGACCTCGAACGCGGCCGAAATGGTCCCGGTGTAGCGGTCGTACGTCTCGGCCCAGCCCGTGCGCCCGCCCTGCACCGCGGTGCGCAGCGGCCGCAGTTGCCCCGCGCCGGAGACGAACGCCTTCAGCCGCTGGGCGACTCCGGAGGGCAGTTCTCCGCTGTCGGCGACGGTGGTGCCGTTGCCGAGGCGTAGTTTCGCGACGGCCCGGTCGGTGCGCCGGGCGAGTTCGTCCAGTTCGCCGGTGCGGACGGCGGACGGGTCGGTGGCGTGGCGTACCGCGGCCGCGCGTTCGGCCTGGAGGGCGGCGACGGCGGCGGAGACGGGGGCGCGGACCATGACGTCGACGCGCTGGACCTGGCGCAGCCGGGAGATGTCCTGGGCGGTGGTGACCGTGGCGTAGCCCCACAGGGCCAGGAGGGAGACGACCGGCACCATCAGCAGGCAGACGATCTTGGCGCGCACGGTGCGGGGGCGTATGTGCCACCGCTCCGGGCGCGGAGGTGCCTCTTCCGGCGCGGCGTCCGAGGGCGCGCCGGGGCCCTCGTCGGCCGGTGGACCGGCGTGCGCGCGGCGACCGCGTACGGGTGAGGGCGGCGCGTCGGCGCCGGCTGTGGGGGTCCTACGGGGTGTTCGCATGGACTCCTCGCTCGGGAGTGGTTCGGGGCGTACGGGCCGGGGCCCTGGCCGGAGCGGCCCTCGTGACGCATCGGCCCGCGGAGGCCCGGCGAGCGTCTGCCCGGCTATGGGGCGATGCTCTGAACCTGCCGCTGGGCCGAGGCGGATGCCGCGCGCTCCCCCGCCGTCGGTGACAGGGCGACGAAGGCAGAGGTCAGGAAGAGATAGGAACCGAGGCCGACGGCGAGGGGGAAGATGAACTGCATCGCCGTCGCCCCGGTCAGGGCCTCCCCGGAGGGCGCCACGCGCACGGCCACCGCGAACATCCCGGTGTAGTGCATGCTGCTGACGGCCGCGCCCATGATCAGGGAAGCGATGGTGACCGCCACGGGGGACTTGATGTGGAGGGCCGCCCACAGGGCCGCCGTCGCGGCGACGACGGCGATCAGGACGGAGAGTCCGACGAGCAGCGGGTCGTAGGTCACGTCGCCGTGCAGCCGGACGGCCGCCATGCCCAGGTAGTGCATGCTCGCGACGCCGAGGCCGGTGGTGAGCCCGCCGACGAGGAGGGCCCGGCCGCGGTCCTCGCCGTAACCGACGGCGAAGACACCGGCGCAGACGACGACCATGGCGACGAGCAGGCTCAGGAGGGTGAGCGGCACGTCGTAGCGGATGTCGGTGCCGGTGACGCCGAAACCGAGCATGGCAACGAAGTGCATGGTCCAGATGCCGGTGCCGATGGCCGAGGCGGCGGTGACGAGCCAGTTGCGGCGCGAGCGCCCGGTGGTGGCGAGTGCTCGGACGGTGCAGCGCAGACCGAGCGCGGCGCCTATGCAGGCCATCACGTACGACAGTGCGGGGGTCAGCCACCCCAAGGCTGCGTGGTCCAGGTGTCCCATGGCCCCGGGACGCTAGACCCGGCAGGAGCGCGCGAAGGGGGCGCAGTTCGAAAGGTGTTGGAATATGACCCAAGGAGGTACCGGAACGATCGGGTCACGCTCGAACGTGTGCGCTGAGATGTCATCCGCGCCTGCGGAGCGCCACGTCCGAGCCTGCGGAGCGCCATCCACTCCCGTGGAGCGTCATCCGTGGGGGGCGGCGTCATCCGTACCGGTGAGGAATCATGCGGTACATGAGCGACGAGCAGACGCGTGTTCAGGAGTTCTTCACAGCCCGCGCCGCCGACTGGGACAGCCGGTTCCCGGACGACGGTCCTGCCTACGCGGCCGCGGTCGCCGAGCTCGGGCTACGGACGGGCGACCGGGTGCTCGACGCGGGGTGCGGCACAGGGCGCGCCCTGCCGCCGCTGCGAGCCGCCGTGGGAGCCTCGGGGGTGGTCCTCGGGGTGGACCTGACGCCGGCCATGCTGCGGGAGGCCGTACGGGCCGGCCGGGACCACGACGGGCAGTTGCTGCTCACGGACGTCGCCGCGCTGCCCCTGCGCTCGCGGTCACTGGACGCCGTGTTCGGGGCGGGCCTCATCTCGCACCTCGGGAACCCGGCCGAGAACCTGCGGGAGCTGGCCCGCGTGGTGCGCCCGGGCGGGGTGCTGGCGCTGTTCCACCCGATCGGCAGGGCGGCTCTCGCGGCTCGCCACGGTCGCCCGCTCACCCCGGAGGACCTGCGTGCCGAACCCAACCTGCGTCCGCTCCTGGCCGGTTCCGGGTGGCGCCTGACGTCGTACGTCGACGAGGACTCCCGCTTCCTGGCGCTCGCCGTGCGCGAGGGGTGATCCGCCGCGTCACCCGGCCTCCGCGTCCGGCGCCGCGTGCCGCACGGGGCAGCCCCCAAGGCCCGGCACCGGGCGGGTGCCCAGGTCGGCGATCCGGTAGCCGTACGGGTAGCTCTTGATCTCCCGGTTCTGGCGGGCGAAGTGCGGGGCGCTCCGGGGCGGCAGCAGGCGGACGGCGCGCCCCCGGAGCCGGACGGCGCGGCGCACCCAAGCGCGCGTGGTGGCACTCGGCGGGCTGTACCGGAAGGCGCGCAGCAGGGAGTCGTCGAGCAGCGCGAGGGTCGTGGCGCGCAGCAGGGGTGCGAGCGGGCCGGGGTACCAGGAGGCCATCAGGTCGAGTGTGGCGTCCGAGACGCGCCGGGCGTCCTCGTCCCAGGCGAAGTGGGCGGCCTCGTAGGAGTCGAGGCTGGTCTCGAACTCCTCGTAGGTCTCGGGGATGTCCTTGATGCCCATGTGCCGGCCCAGGGTGCGGTAGTGGACGACGCCGGCGACGGTCTCGTGGCGTGACAGCCTGCGCCAGCCGTAGGCGTCGATCCATCGTTTCGGCATCACGACGAACGTGCAGAGCACGTAGCGCATGTCGTCGTCGCCGATGTCGTAGCTGCGGTGCATCTGGTTGATGCGGCGGATCGCGGTCCGGCCCAGGTCGCTGCCGAAGCCGTGCTCGACGACGGTGTCCAGGAGCAGCGAGGTGTCGTCGTAGCGCTTCTGCGACCGGTCCGTGAGCTCCGCCGTGCGCGCGAGCAGCCGGCCGATAGCGGGGACGGCGAAGGTGCGGTACAGGGCCAGCTCCAGGGCGCGTGTGAAGTCCCAGGGGAATTCGTACGCCACGCTGAGCCGGTAGATCTCTGTAGCCTGTTCGTACGGGTCCATCCGGCGGATCTGTTCGAGCCGCGAAAAGCGCTTCACCGTGCCGTCCCCCTTCTGTCACAGGTTCTCCAACTCTACGTTGGTGACCAGGAGATGAAGGACCGGGCGCGGCAGGAGCACAGGGGGAAGGTGGTCAGCATGTGGGGCAGGTTCCGCAAAGCCGGGGGAAGGGTCGCCGATGTCCTGCGCATGGAGCCGAAGGCCGACGGGGAGAAGCGTCCGCACAACCTCTTCGAGGCCGCGGCGACCTATGTGACGGCCGGCGCGGAGGACGACCGGGAGCGGGCCGACGAGGCGGCCGGCTGGGTGTCGCCGGAGGCGCTGTCGTTCGGCGTGAACGAGCTGGCCTGCCGGGCCGTGATCGCGCTGGCCCGTGAGCGCGGCGAGTCGCCGGAGACCGTGGCCCGCGCGTTGCTGGGGCTGCCGGCGGCGTGATGTGCGCGGGCCGGACGGCCGATTCGCCCCGTCCGCCGGAAAACTGCAGCTCCGCGTGCGCATCCGAGGCCGTGACAAGGGGCTTCCGGGCGCACTAGGGTGCGCGCCGGTGGACGAACCGATGGGGAGGCTGGGATGGCCGGGACGGACGAGGAAGCCGTCGCCGCCGCGGACGATGCGCTCTATGTGCTCACGGCGGTGCTGCTGACGCCGGCGAAGTTCCCGAGCGTGCTGGGCGACGACTACCCCGCGGCATGCGCGGCGCTCGGCCTCGCGCCGCTGGCCGACGGGTACGGGCTGGTGCTCGGCCAGGACGGCGAGGGCGCCCGGTGGACGGTGGCCATCGACGACGTCTCCCTGGTGGCCGTCGCCATCGCGTCCTGGGACTGCGGCATGGAGTACGACCTGTCGCCCGACGAGCGCACGGTCGTCGCGGCCCTGCCCGGCTGGCCCCTCGCGGTCGCCGTCGCGGCCCCCGGGGTGCCCGCGCCGCACGATCCGGGTCCGGAGGCGGACGACCGGCCGCCGCTTACTCCGCCGGACACCAGTGTCTGGGGACCGGCGCAGCGGCGCCTGGGCGCGGACGAGATCGCACTGCAGTGGGCGGTGTGGCGGCAGCAGGTCGACGACGCGCAGTTCCCGACTCCCGCGCCCTCCGGGGCACCGGTCGCCGGGGGCGGGCCGGACGGCGAACAGGACCGCGAGCCGGACGGGAGCGAGGAGACAGGGCAGAAGGGGGGCCGCGGCGGCATCCGGCGTGTCCTCGCCGAGGTCCGCACGTACATCGACTCGCCGCCGCCGCTGGGCCGGGTCCGGTCGTCCTTCGCGCCGGGTGACGCCCGGACCTTGCGGGCCGACGGTCCGGGCTGGTCGCTCGTCGCCAGGACCGACGACATCGCCTTCGTGTTGCTCGACGAGGAACCCGGCGAGGTCCTGCCGGTGGGCCGGGGGCCGGAACTGCCGGGCCTTCTCGATGCGCTGGACAAGATCGCCGTACGGCCGAACTGAGCCGGTCGCGCCGGGCCGGGCCGATTCAGCCGGGCCTGGCCGACACGGCCGGGCTGGGCCAATGCAGCCGGGCCTGGCCGACGCGGCCGGGTTCAGTCGATCGGGCCGCCTTGAGCCGGTGCAGCCATGTCGAGCCGGTTCGGCCCGGCCGCCGCCGTACGTCTGAGGCCGCGCCGGGTCAATGCCTCAGCGGCCGAGCTCCTTGCGCGTGGCGCGGCGCAGCCTGCGCCGCTGGGATGGATCCAGCGTGAGATACGCGGCGGCCGGGACCCCCAGGATGATCAGGAGCGATGCCCACCAGGGCAGCCAGATCAGCAGGATGAGCCCGACCGCCACACCACCCACGGCGATCTTGGCGTTCTTCGACATGACTGTCGCCTCCTTCGCGGCCACTGCCGCTCTCTGTCTCGAAAACGGACCCGCGTCCGCGGCGGTTCCGGACCGCGCCCCTGAGACATCCCTGAGGTGCGACCCCGACGCACCCCCGAGACTTCCATGGTGACCCAGCTCACAGCCCAGCCATACCCATGCGCACCGGAAGTGCTGTACTCTCGGCGACTCCGTGCCCACTAGTCAAATTTGAGGAATCTGCCATAGCCGAGCACCCGACTCTCCCGGCACCCTCCTCCGACGTCTCCGAACTGGCCATGTGCCGCTCCGTGTTCCTGCCCGGCGACCCCGCGCGCACGGGCAGTGTCGCCTTCTGGCGGCCCGACGGCTCCGCCCCTCCGGATGTGGACTCTGCATCCGTCACCGATCTGACCGTCGCACTGCCCCATGACGGTGGGGTCCAGGCAGTCGGCGTGCCCGCCGTCCTGGTGCCGGTGTGCTCGGCCCTGCCGGTCCTCACGCGTGCGCGTGCCGGCGGGCAGGGGCACCGGTCCACCGTCTTCTGGGGCGCGGCCGCCCTGTACGCCCTGCACCTCGTGGCGCGCGGGCTGCTGCTGCCGGGGCTGTCCCCCGGCGACCACGACGCCTGGCGCACGGGCCCGCTGCGCGCCCAGGACATCGAGGCCGTGCGCCGCCTGGCCGCCGCGATGCCGCCCGAGGCGCACGCCACGCCCCTGGAAGGCGCCGGGCCGCTGCTGCTGCCCGACCCGGAGCAGCTCCTGCGCGCCTTCCTCGACGCCGTCGCCGACACCCTGCCGCGCTCCCCCGCGGCGCCGCTGGTGACGGGCGGCCCCGCCTACGCCGGGCCGGAACCGGTGCTGCTGCCCGAGCAGCGCGCCTGGGCCGCCGATGTCGCCGCGGGCCACGACGCGGGCGTGCGGCTGTCGCTGCGGATCGAGGCGGACGGTCTGACCGACGCGGCCGACGCGGACGCGGATGTGAGGTTCCGGGCCGTGCTCCAGGTGCACAGCGTCAGCGATCCGGCGCTCGTCGCGGACGCCGCGGACGTCTGGGCCGGCGCGGCGGGCGAGGCCTTCGGTCCTCGCGCACGGATGGACGCGCTGCTGGCGCTGCGCCGGGCAGCCCGGGCCTGGGCCCCGCTGACGCCCCTGCTGTCGGCTGCCGTGCCGGACGCCGCGGAGCTCGCCGACGAGGAGGTCACCGACCTTCTCGGCGCGGGTGCCCACGCGCTGGGGGCGGCCGGGGTCGAGGTGCACTGGCCCAAGGGGCTGTCCCGTGAGCTCAGCACGCATGCGGAGGTGGGGCCTTCCGGCGGCGAGCCGGACTCCGGCAGGGAATTCGCCGCCCTGCCGTCGTTCCTGTCCGCCGACGCGCTGCTCGCCTTCACGTGGTCGTTCGCCGTCGGTGACAGGCGGCTGGACCGTGAGGAGCTGGACCGTCTCGCCGAGGCGAAGCGCCCGCTGGTGCGGCTGCGCGACCAGTGGGTCCTGATCGACCCTCGGGAAGCGCGCCTGGCGCGCTCCGGGCAGGACCGCAAGGTGACACCGGTGGACGCCCTCGGCGCGGCCCTGACCGGCTGGGCCGAGGTGGACGGCCGTCGGGTGGAGGTACGGCCGACAGGATGGCTGAAATCTCTGCGGGAGCGGCTCGCGGACCCCGAGGCGCAGCGGCCCGTGGAGCAGCCTGCCGCACTTGCCGCCACCCTGCGGGACTATCAGCGGCGGGGCCTGAACTGGCTCGCCGGTATGACATCCCTCGGACTGGGCTGCTGTCTCGCCGACGACATGGGGCTGGGCAAGACGATCACGCTGATCGCCCTCCACCTGCACCGGCAGTCGGACGCCGGATCCGCCGGACCGACCCTGGTCGTCTGCCCCACGTCCCTGATGGGCAATTGGCAGCGGGAGATCGAACGGTTCGCGCCCGGTACACCGGTGCGACGGTTCCACGGAGCGCGGCGCGGCCTGGACGGCCTGGCCGACGGGGAGTTCGTGCTCACCACGTACGGCACGATGCGCCTGGACGCGCCCCGGCTCGCCGGTGTGCCGTGGGGCATGCTCGTGGCGGACGAGGCCCAGCACGTGAAGAACCCCTACTCCTCGACCGCGCGGGAGTTGCGCTCCATCGGCGCACGCGCGCGTGTGGCCCTCACCGGCACGCCGGTGGAGAACAACCTGTCGGAGCTCTGGGCGATCCTCGACTGGACGACTCCGGGGCTGCTGGGCCGGCTCGGCACCTTCCGCCGACGGTACGCGGAAGCCGTCGAGGGCGGTCAGGACCCGGCCGCGGCCGACCGGCTGGCCCGGCTCGTACGGCCCTTCCTGTTGCGCCGCCGCAAGTCGGACCCCGGGATCGCGCCCGAGCTGCCGCCGAAGACGGAGACCGATCACGCCGTGTCGCTCACCGGGGAGCAGGCGGCGCTGTACGAAGCCGTGGTGCGCGAGGCGCTCGCGGAGATCTCCGGCGCCGGCAGCATGGCCCGACGGGGACTGATCGTGAAGCTGCTGACCGGGCTCAAGCAGATCTGCAACCACCCGGCGCAGTACCTCAAGGAGGAGCGGCCGGTGATCTCCGGGCGGTCCGGGAAGCTGGAGCTGCTGGACGAGTTGCTCGACACGATCCTCGCCGAGGAGGCGGGCGTGCTGGTGTTCACCCAGTACGTGCAGATGGCCCGCCTCCTCGAACGGCACCTGGCATCGCGTGGCACGCCCTCGCAGTTCCTGCACGGAGGGACGCCCGTCGCCCGGCGCGAGGCCATGGTGCGGCGTTTCCAGGACGGCGAGGTGCCGGTGTTCCTGCTGTCGTTGAAGGCGGCGGGCACCGGGCTGAACCTCACTCGGGCCGAGCACGTCGTGCACTACGACCGCTGGTGGAACCCGGCCGTCGAGGCGCAGGCCACGGACCGCGCGTACCGCATCGGCCAGCTGCGGCCCGTGCAGGTGCACCGGATCATCGCGGAGGGGACGATCGAGGACCGCATCGCCGAACTGCTGCTGCGCAAGCGGAAGCTGGCGGACGCGGTCCTGGGCGCCGGTGAGGCGGCCCTCACGGAACTGACGGACGCGGAGCTGGCGGATCTGGTCGCGCTGCGAGGGGGCCTGCGATGACTCGGCACGATGACGGTGATGTGGAACGCACCTTCGCGGCACTGCCGCCCGCGCACGGGAGAGGCTTCGCGCAGACGTGGTGGGGCCAGGCCTGGCTGACGGCCCTGGAGGGCACCGCGCTGGACTCGGCCCAGCTCAAGACGGGCCGCCGGCTCGCCCGCGCGGGTGCGGTCGGCGCGATGTCGGTGCGCCCCGGGCGGCTCACGGCCGTCGTCCAGGGACGCGACGGCACGGCGCACCGGGCCGACGTCCTGCTGGAGGCGCTTTCGCCCGATCAGTGGGACCGCTTCCTGGACATGACGGTGGAGCGGGCCGGTCATGTGGCGGCGCTGCTGGACCGGGACATGCCGCCGCACCTGGTCGAGGACGCGGCCGGCGCGGGCGTGGAACTGCTGCCGGGCCTGGGCGACCTGGAGCCGACGTGCGACTGCGGGGCGTGGGACCACTGCGGACACACGGCGGCGCTCTGTTACCAGGTGGCCCGGCTGCTCGACCAGGACCCTTTCGTACTGCTGCTGATGCGGGGGCGCGCCGAGAGCTCGTTGCTGGACGATCTCCAGACCCGTGGCGGTACGTCCAATGCGGAGGCCTCCACTCCGGAGGGTATGGACGCCGCCGAGGCCTACGCGGCCGGTGACATCCTGCCCCCGCTGCCGCCCCTGCCCGAACTCCCCGTCGAGCCGGGCGTACCGCCGTCCCTCGACACCGAGACGCCACCCGCCTCCGGTATCGACCCGGCCGCGCTGGAGTTCCTGGCCGCGCGGACCGCCGTACAGGCACACGGCCTGCTCCGGGGAGCACTCCAGGCCGGCTCCGACGTGGAGTTGACGTCGGCGCAGGACGCGGTGCGGCTGGCCGCGGGTGCTCCCGGTCCGGAGATGACCGACCGGCTGGCCGCGGGGTCGGGACGCGGCCGGGAGGGGCTGGCCACGGCCGTACGCGCCTGGCGTCACGGCGGCAGGGAGGGGCTGTCCGTCCTGGACGAGGAGTGGCAGCCGCAGGACGAAACGCTCGCACGCGCGCGTGCCGCCCTGGACTCGGCCTGGGACACCGGCGAACGGCCGGAGCTGCGTGCGCGGGCCAACCGCTGGACGGTCGTCGGCGCGCCGGTCCAGCTGCGCCTCGGCCGGGACGGCCGCTGGTGGCCCTACCGCAAGGAACGCGGCCGCTGGCAGCCCGCCGGAGGCGCCGCCCAGGACCCGGCGACGGCCCTGGCCTCGGTGACGGCTCCGTCGTCGGCGGAACACTCCCCCGGAGAAGGGACCCTCTGAAGATCTTCGGGACGCAGGCGTCAGGGCAGTGGTTCGCCGGAGTCCAGGGACGGAAGGAGCGATACGAGATCGCTCGGAAGGTCGCTGGGCAGATCGCTCGGCAGCTTGGTCGGGAAGCCCGACGGCAGCCGGGTCGGCAGCTCGCTCGGCAGCCTGGAGGGCAGCTGGGTGGGGATGCCGAAGGACGGGTCGGGAGTGGCGCTCGTGCTCTCGCCCGAGGGCTCCTCGTCCGACGAGTCGCCCCTGTCCGAGGCCATCAGCACCACGAGGGACACGGCAACGACGGCCACGAGGACGGTGAGGAGGAGGATCAGCGGGTTGCGGCGCCGGGGAGGCCCGGGCGCGTGCGGCGGTACGGGCGGCATGGCCATACCGACCAGAGTCGCCGCGCTCCCTTCGCGCCGGGAGGGGCGTACGGAAGCTGAAACGGACTCATGGCGTGGACCGCATGATTCCGGAGCATGACGGGCCCGTCGGCCGGCCGGGGTGACCGGCCGACGGGCCGCACGCGCGCGTGGACTCAGCCACGTGCCCCCAGCAGATGGTCCATCGCCAGCTGGTCCAGGTGCTCGAAGGCCATGCCGCGCGCGGCGGCCTCCTCCACGTCGAACGCCTCGAACGCCGACCGGTCGGCGAGCAGCGCCTGAAGGCCGTCCGCGGCGGTGGGCTGGGCCAGCTCGTCGAGCCGGGCCGCGCGCAGGGCCTCCTGGACCTCCGGGTCGGCGCGGAAGGCGGCGGCGCGCTCCTTGAGGATGAGGTAGTTGCGCATGCAGCCGGCCGCCGAGGCCCACACGCCGTCGAGGTCCTCGGTCCGCGGGGGCTTGAAGTCGAAGTGCCGCGGACCGGTGTACCCGGCCGACTCCAGCAGGTCCACCAGCCAGAACGCGGCGCGCAGATCACCGGCGCCGAAGCGCAGGTCCTGGTCGTACTTGATGCCGGACTGGCCGTTGAGGTCGATGTGGAACAGCTTGCCCGCCCACAGCGCCTGCGCGATGCCGTGCGGGAAGTTCAGCCCGGCCATCTGCTCGTGCCCGACCTCGGGGTTGACGCCGTACAGCTCCGGCCGCTCCAGGCGCTCGATGAACGCCAGGGCGTGACCCACGGTCGGCAGCAGGATGTCGCCGCGCGGCTCGTTCGGCTTGGGCTCGATGGCGAACTTCAGGTCGTAGCCCTGGGAGGTGACGTACTCGCCGAGGAGGTCGAAGGCCTCCTTCATGCGGTCCAGGGCCGCGCGGACGTCCTTGGCGGCGCCCGACTCGGCACCCTCTCGGCCGCCCCAGGCCACGTACACCTGGGCGCCGAGCTCGGCGGCGAGGTCGATGTTGCGGATGGTCTTGCGCAGGGCGTAGCGGCGCACGTCGCGGTCGTTGGCGGTGAACGCGCCGTCCTTGAAGACCGGGTGTGTGAAGAGGTTGGTGGTGGCCATCGGGACCTTCATGCCCGTGGCGTCCAGCGCCTGGCGGAAGCGCTTGATGTGCGCCTCGCGCTCGGTGTCGCCCGAGCCGAACGGGATCAGGTCGTCGTCGTGGAAGGTCACGCCGTGGGCGCCCAGCTCGGCCAGGCGCTGCACCGTCTCGACGGGGTCCAGGGCACGCCGTGTGGCGTCGCCGAAGGGATCCCGTCCCTGCCAGCCGACGGTCCACAAGCCGAAGGTGAACCTGTCCTCGGGGGTGGGCTGGTAGCTCATGCCGCGGCTCCTTGCTCGCTGAGGCTATTTCGTCATGCCGATTTACAAATTAGTATGCAGGCACCTCTCTGGGAAGAGACAAGGTGGCTCCGGACGGAGACACGTGCCGCGCGCAGTAGGGAGAAGCCCGATGTCAGCAGCCGAGGGTCCGCTCGTCGTCGGTGTGGATTCGTCCACCCAGTCCACCAAGGCGCTGGTCGTCGACGCGTCCACCGGCCGGGTGGTCGCGAGCGGCCAGGCGCCGCACACGGTCTCCTCGGGGGCCGGGCGGGAGACCGACCCGCGCCAGTGGTGGGACGCGCTGTGCGAGGCCCTGCGCCAGTGCGGTGACGCCGCGCACGAGGCCGCCGCGGTGTCGGTCGGCGGGCAGCAGCACGGCCTCGTCACCCTGGACGGCCGGGGGGAGCCGGTGCGGCCCGCCCTGCTGTGGAACGACGTGCGCTCGGCGCCGCAGGCCGCCCGGCTGACGGAGGAGCTGGGCGGCGCGAAATTCTGGGCCGACCGCACCGGAAGCGTGCCCGCCGCCTCGTTCACGGTCACCAAGTGGGCCTGGCTGGCCGAGCACGAGCCGGAGGCGGTGCGCGCCACGAAGACCGTGCGTCTCCCCCACGACTACCTCACCGAGCGGCTCACCGGAGAAGGCACGACCGACCGCGGCGATGTCTCCGGGACGGGCTGGTGGGCGTCCGGGACGGAAGGTTACGACGAGGAGATCCTGGCGCACGTCGGGCTCGACCCGGCCCTGTTGCCCCGGGTGGTCCGGCCCGGCGAGGTGGCAGGCACGGTGCGCGGCGGCCATGACCTGCCGTTCTCCCGAGGCACCCTGGTCGCGCCCGGCACGGGTGACAACGCCGCCGCCGCGCTGGGCCTCGGGGTGCGGCCCGGTGTTCCGGTGATGAGCCTCGGCACCTCGGGCACCGTGTACGCCGTGTCCCGGCACCGACCCGCCGATCCGAGCGGCACCGTGGCGGGATTCGCCGACGCCCGCGGCGACTGGCTGCCCCTGGCCTGCACCCTGAACTGCACGCTCGCCGTCGACCGGGTCGCGGCGCTGCTGGGCCTGGACCGCGAGGCGGTGGAGCCCGGCACGGCCGTGACCCTGCTGCCCTACCTGGACGGCGAACGCACCCCGAACCTGCCGAACGCCTCGGGCCTGCTGCACGGCCTGCGTCACGACACCACCGGGGGTCAGCTCCTCCAGGCCGCCTATGACGGTGCCGTGCACTCGCTGCTCGGCGCGCTCGACCTGGTGCTCGACGAGGACGCGGACCCCTCGGAGCCCCTGCTGCTGATCGGCGGCGGTGCCCGGGGGGCCGCCTGGCAGCAGACCGTGCGGAGGCTCTCGGGGCGTCCCGTGCAGGTTCCCGAGGCCAGGGAACTGGTCGCGCTCGGCGCCGCGGCGCAGGCGGCCGGGCTGCTGACCGGGGAGGACCCGGCGGCCGTCGCGCGACGCTGGAACACGGCGGCCGGGCCGGTGCTCGAGGCCGTCGAGCGGGACGAGGAGACGCTGGCCAGGATCGCCGGGGTACTCTCCGACGCGGCTCCGCTGCTGGAGCGGCCCACGGACACCCACTGAGGACTGGCGTCAGGCATGACCGCACCGCTGCACGAGGCCCGTCCCGCCGGGCCGGGGCGCGCCCTGCCCGACACCCAGCAGGGCATGCGCCGCCGCAACCTCGCCCGCGTGCTGCACGCCGTCCGCGACGAGGGGCCGCTGTCCCGGGCCGCCGTCGCCTCGCGGATCGGTCTGACGCGGGCTGCGGTCTCGACGCTCGTGGACGAGCTCATCCGCTCGGGGCTCCTCGAGGAGCTGGGGCCCGAGCGGCCCGGCCGGGTGGGTCGACCCGGTTCCGCGCTCGCCGTCAGCGGTCGCGGCCCGGCCGGCATCGGCGCGGAGGTAGGCGTCGACCACCTCGCGGTCTGTGCCGTCGACCTGCGCGGCGCGACCCGGTCGCGGGCGATACGGCAGGGAGCCAACCGCGGCCGCTCCCCCGGGCCCGTGCTCGCGGAGCTCACCGAGCTGATCCGGCAGGTCGTCGCCGAGGCGGAGGGCGAGGGCCTGTGGCCGGCCGGACTTGCCGTGGCCGTGCCGGGCCTGGTGGCGCGCGACTCCCGGACCGTGGTGCGCGCCCCCAACCTCGGCTGGCACGACACGGACCTCGGCCCACTGCTGCCGGCGGACCTCCCTCTGACGGTGGACAACGAGGCCAACTTCGGGGCCCTCGCCGAACTCTGGCTGGGGGACGACACGCCCCGCGACTTCCTGCACGTCTCGGCGGAGATCGGTATCGGTGCCGCGGTCGTGGTGGGCGGCGGGCTGCTGCGCGGAACCCGCGGTTTCGCGGGCGAGTTGGGGCACGTGCCGGTCCGGCCGGACGGGCCGGAGTGCGCCTGCGGCGGGCGGGGCTGCCTGGAGCAGTACGCCGGTGAGGAGGCGGTGCTGCGTGCGGCCGGTCTGGAACCCGACGAGGACCGGGTCGGGCTGCTCGCGGGGCGCGCCGCGGAGGGCGACGAGGCCGTACGGCGTGCCCTGCGCGACGCCGGTACGGCGCTCGGCGTGGCCCTGACGGGGGCGGTCAACCTGCTCGACCCGCAAAGCGTGGTCCTCGGCGGGGAACTGTCCGGTCTCGCTCCCTGGCTGCTGCCCTCACTGCGGGACGAGCTGGCGCGACGCACGGCGGGCCAGGCCTGTCCCGTGTCCGTGTCCGGGCTGGGCCCCCAGGGGCCGCTGCTGGGGGCCGCGCACTCGGTGGTCAGGGCGGTGCTGGACGATCCGGCGGCCGTCGCCGGGCAGGCCTGAGAAGGGGCCTCGCCGGCAGGTCCGCACGGCTCCAATCACCCGGCCGGGTGAGGGAGTTGTCCACAGCAGAGGGCCCGTCCACCGATCCTCCCGACCGACCGGAAGGCGTCGTAACTTGATCACCGCGGGCCGCGACCGCAACGGCCGCAGTCCGCGCAGTCGAGCAAGTCACACCCTCCCGTCGAGCCCGGAAGGCACACACCCATGGAACGCACCAGCCCCTTCCCCAGCAGGCGAGGCATCCTCGCGGGCGCCGTCCTCACCGCCGTCCCGGCGGCCCTCCTCCACAGCACGCGGGCGGCCGCCCGGCCCCAGGCCGTCGATCACCCCGGAGCCGCATGGCAGCCGGCGAGCCGCGGCAACTACACGCCGTCGAACCGCCCACGCGCCCACCCACTCCACTACGTGATCATCCACGTGGCGCAGACGACCTACTCCGGCACCCTGAACGTCTTCCGGAACCAGGAGAGGAAGGTGTCCGCGCACTACGTGGTGCGCTCGTGCGACGGGCGCGTGGCGCAGTGCGTGCGCGAGTCCGACATCGCCTGGCACGCGGGGAACTGGGACTACAACACCCGCAGCATCGGCATCGAGCACGAAGGCTGGGTGGACCGGCCCGGGTACTTCACCGACGTCATGTACGAGCGGTCGGCCCGGCTCACCGCCGCGATCTGCGAGAGGTACGACATCCCGAGAAACCGTGCGCACATCATCGGCCATCACGAGGTTCCGGGCAGCGACCACACCGACCCGGGCCGGCACTGGGACTGGAAGCGCTACCTCAGACTCGTCAAGTCCGCCTGAAGCCCTGGTCGCTGCCCCGCGATCCACCTCACGTCCCGGTTACAAATCGCTCAACCCCTGGTTGCGGGCCGGCAAGCAGGCGACGATGGGGCCATGACTCTGGCCCAGCGCGCCCTGGAGCGCCTGCAGGCCTGGCCCGACCTGATGGTGGGCCCGGCGAGTTGCGGTACCGGAAGGGCGCTCCGTTCCGTCCGTGACGAGATCGTCCACTTCCACTCGGCACGGGACGTGGACCTCCACCTCACCCGCCGGGCCATCCAGCGCTTCCATTACGACCTCGCCGGTTCGAGTGCCATCCACCTGCTGCCCGGATCGTGCTGGGTGACGGTCCACCTCGACTGCGAGGCGGACGTCGACCTGCTGCTGAGCCTGGTGAGCATCGCCCTCAAAGCCCACCAGACCCCGCCGGCCGACGAGGGCGAGCCGCGGCTCACCGGATGCAACTTCCACCGGGTCACGGTGCTGCCGCGTGACGCGGTGGCGGGCGGCTGAGCCGTGGCGGAGGAGCCGGAGGCGGTCAACGCCGAGGCCTGGGAGGCGTACGGGGCGCACCACGTACGACGGGGTACGGCGCTGCCCGAGGCGGTCCGGATCGACTGGGGGTTCGAGGGCGGCGGGCCGGGCAGCGAGGTGCTCGGGGAGCTGACGGGCCGACGGGTGCTGGACCTCGGCTGCGGTCCGGCCCGGCACGCGGCCCATCTGGTCCGGGCCCACGGTGCGCTGGTGGACGCGGTCGACGCCTCGGCGGGGCAGTACGAGCGGGCCCGCGCCCGGTACGGCTCGCTCCCCGGACTGCGGCTGGTCCTGGGCGACGCGGTGGACCATCTGCGCGCGGCCGAGCCGTACGACGTCGTCTACTCCGTCAACGGCGTTCCGTACATCGACCCGTAC
Organism: Streptomyces luteogriseus; assembly: GCF_014205055.1. Lineage (NCBI taxonomy): Bacteria > Bacillati > Actinomycetota > Actinomycetes > Kitasatosporales > Streptomycetaceae > Streptomyces > Streptomyces luteogriseus. The sequence goes on along the minus strand of NZ_JACHMS010000001.1, from coordinate 7,564,691 downwards.
CGGCTGCTGCCCGCTCTCGCCGGGGCGCTGAAGCCGGGTGGGCGGCTCTGCTTCACGGTCCTGCACACGAACAGTCGTGGTGACGGGCCGTCGGACCGGGTCGTCGCCCGCCCGGAGATCCTGCGGCCGGCGGGCGGTGAGGAGGTCACCGTCCACATGTGGGTCCTCACTCCGGAGCTCTGGACGGCGTTGCTCACCGAGTCCGGGCTGCGCGTGGAGGGGGTCGACGTGATTGACGCCCCGGAGGACGGCAATAAGGCCTCCTACCGGCTCTTCCGGGTGACCCGGCCGGTCCGGGTCTCCTCCCGGCCGCGCGTCGGCAAGCCGCCGCCCGCGCACGCCGCGCTCGGGGTGGGCGCCATCCTGTACGGGCCTCGCGGGCTGCTTCTGGGCCGGCACCGGCGCGGAACGTGGGAGCTGCCGGGCGGGACGGTGGAGCCCGGGGAGTCGTTGCAGGAGACGGTCGTGCGGGAGCTCGGCGAGGAGACGGGGCTCGAGGCGCGGCCCGAGGACGTCCGGCTGCTCGGGACGCTGCTGGACGACGCGGGCGGTGTCGTCCGCATGACCGTGGCCGCCCGGGTCATCGCCTGGCGGGGCGAGCCCTCCGACCAGCCCGGGGAGAGCGTCGGGCGCTGGCGCTGGTTCGGTCTGGACCGGCTGCCGGAGCAGCTGTTCGTGTGCAGCGCGCAGGCCCTCACCGCCTGGCGGCCCGGCCTGCCCATCGACCACACTCCCGCGCACCGCACGCCGTACGCCACCGGAACGGGCGACGGGTGAAGCACCCAGAGGGGTGCGATTTTTCAGCCGTTCCCGCGTAGTCCGCGCTCAGCCACCCTGCCGGACCCCTGAGGTCTGGTGCACTGCCCCTGAGGATCCCGACAGTTGACGAGGCATCAGGGGGCACGGTGGCAGGTCGTCGCAGGCGACGGGGAGCAGGAGCAGGCAGAGCGGCACTGGCGTTCCTCACGGCGTTCGCCGCACTGACCGGTGCGGCCCTGGCGGGGGCGGCTCCGGCCGGCGCCGTCCAGAAGGGCGGACGGGTCGCGCCGGGCGTGACGTACGAGGAGTTCGACATTCAGGCGGCGAAGGGGGTGGCGCACGCGCATCTGCTGAGGGTCGACCTCGGCAACCCGAAGGTACGGGTCGATCTGCTGTATCCGGGGGCCGTCGCCTCACGGGCGCGGGTCTCGGCGATGGCGAACACCCAGGGCGCGGTCGCCGGTGTCAACGGTGACTTCTTCAACATCACCGAGACGCAGCACCCGGGCGTCGAGGCGACCGGAGCGAGTGTGGGTCCGGCGATCGCGGCCGGACGGGCGCTCAAGGCGGCTGTCCCGACGGGCCAGCGTTTCGGGCCGGCGCTGCCGCCAGGCACGACCACCGAGGACGTCTTCGGCGTCGGCACGGACGGACGGGCGCGTCTGGACCGGCTCGCGCTCGCCGGTTCCGTCCGTACGGCCGAGGAGCAGCTGCCCTTGGGCGGGCTCAACCAGTACGCGCTGCCGGTGGGTTCCGTCGGCGCGTTCACCTCCGAGTGGGGCAGTGTCTCCCGGGTGCGCTCCACATGCGGCACGGACACCGACCGGGCCGCTCCGTGCAGCACGGACACCTACGAGGTGACGGTCCGCGACGGCAAGGTCGTCTCCGCCGCCGACGCTCCGGGCAGTGGTCCCATCGCCGCGGGGACCACGGTGCTGGTCGGCCGGGAGGCGGGCGCCCAGCAGCTGCGCAAGTTCTCCACCGGTGAGCCGGTCGAGGTCGAGCACAGCCTCGTGGCGGCCACGGACGGCGTCGCGTACCGCCTTGCTCTCGGGGGCTACCCGGTGTTGTCGGGCGGGCAGCCGCTGCCGGGGCTCGACGACACGACGTCGGCCGTCCGCACGGCCGTGGGGATCGCCGACGGCGGGCGGCGCGTGCTGCTGCTCGCCCTCGACGGCGCCGCCGCCTACCGCAGCGGTCTGACGATCGCCGAAGTCGCCGGCACCATGCGGAAGCTGGGCTCGGAGGACGCCTTCAGCCTGGACGGCGGCGGGTCGTCGACCCTGGTCGCGCGGAAGGCGGGCGCGAGCACGGTCTCCGTGCGCAACCACCCCAGCGGCGGCGCCGAACGCCTCGTGCCGAACGGTATCGGCGTGTTCTCGGGGTGACTCAGGGGCGCAGACCGCTGACGATGTCCGCCGTCGCCGAGACGCCACTGTGGATGGTGGGGGCGATGCTGGTGCTGGCCAGGTAGAAGCCGAGCAGCAGGCAGACCAGCGCGTGGGAGACCTTCAGCCCGCCGTTGCGCAGGAAGATCACTGCCAGGATCACGAGCAGCAGCACCACAGAGATGGAAATGGCCATCGTCAACTCCTCCGCCACGCCGCCATGTCCGGTTCACGGCGTTCGCGCAAGTGTGGCGTAGCGGAGGGTTCGTCCGGGCGGCTGACCTGTCCGCCGAACGTGTGGTGTTCTCCCGTTCGCCCCGGCCTGCTCTCGTGCGCCTAAGCCGCCCGGCGGGCGTCGAGGAACGCCTCCAGTCCGGCGAGGTCGTCGGTGTTGAGGTGGTCGACGCCGGCGGCGAGCAGTTCGCCCCAGAGCGCTTCGCGGGCGGGGCCGGCCAGGTCCGGAGTCGCCCAGAACCGCATCTTCTGCCCCCGCCTGTGCGCGGTCGCCACGATGCCCCGCAGCTTCTGCCGCTCGGCGTCCGGGAAGGCGCCGACGCCCTGCCAGGTGAAGTTGAGTGTCCAGTTGTCGCTGATCAGCGGGATGAAGGAGGCCGGCGCCTGGCCGCCGAGGTCGGTGAGGCGGCCGTCGTAGAAGGCGCGCCGGACGGTCTGGGCCTCCATGGGCGCGCGGGCCGCGCGGTCGCCGGAGATCACGGCGGTGACCGGCCGGCGGTGAACGCGACCGTGGGCGTAGGTGGTGAACAGGTGCCGGTGACGCCGGAGGTGGCGGTCGAGTTCGAGATACGTCGAGGAGCCCTCGGTCTTGATGTCGATGAGCAGGTGCAGCGAGCCGCGGTACCCCCGGTACACGGAGCCGTGGTGGGCGCGCACACGGGCGGCGAGCGGATCGAGGTAGAGGGACTCGAGGGTGCGGGACGGGTCGAGGTCCTCCGGGTCGTGGGCGACGAGGAGTTGACCGTCGACGAGGTGGATGTCGGCCTCGACGCTTCCGAAGCGGTGGTCGAGAGCGTCGAGCAGCGGGCGCGGGTGCTCGTAGTCGTTGTGGGCGTGGGCCCGCCACAACGGGCGGGGCGTGGGTGTGCGTTCGCCCGCCGGTGCGGGGGCGGCGGGGAGGGCGATCGAGCCCGCGAGGGCTGCGCCGAGGGTGGTGAGGGCCGTGCGACGGGTGGTGAGGGCCATGCTCTGCCTCCCTGGAGGTGCCGTACGGGAACCCTGCGAGTATGGGGTCCCGGCAGGCCCAAGGAGCAGGTCCGTGAGCGGAGTTGGCCGGACCGCCGCCACGCGTTCACCTCTCGGGAGGGGGCCACGACAAGGCCCGCCCCTGGTGGGACGGGCCTTTCGGTCTTTTCCCGGGTGGCTTCCCGGAGTTGAGGAGGTGGACCTCAGGGGGCCCGGAGGTCCACCAGTGCGGCCAGTGCCTCCCGGTGGGCGCCCGGCGTGCCGTAGGCGATCGAGTCGGCCTTGGCACGCTTGAGGTACAGATGCGCGGGGTGCTCCCATGTCATGCCGATGCCGCCGTGCAGTTGAACGGCTTCCTCGGCGGCGTGCACGGCGACGGGCGCCGCGTAGGCCTGGGCGACGGTGACGGCGACGTCCACGTCCTCGCCGTTCGACAGCGCGTCGGCGGCGTTGCGGGCGGCCGCGCGGGTGTTGACGACCTCCAGCCACAGCTGGGCCAGCCGGTGCTTGATCGACTGGAAACCGCCGACGGGCCGGTTGAACTGCTTGCGTTCCTTCAGGTAGCGGACGGTCTCCGTCAGCGTCCACTCGGCCAGCCCGAACTGCTCGGAGGCGAGCAGCCCGGCACCGGCGCGCAGGGCTCGGCGTACGGCGGGTTCCGCGTCACCCAGCAGGCGGCCCCGCGCTCCGTCGAGGGTGACGGCCGCGAGCGGCCGCGTCAGGTCCAGGGAGGTCCGGGGGGTGACGGTCGCGGCGGTGGCGTCGACGGCGTACAGACCGCCGTCGTCGGCGGGCACGAGCAGGACGTCCGCGACGGCCGCGTCCGCGATGCCGGTGAGTTCGCCGTGCAGCAGCCCGTCCTCGTGCCGGACGACCCGGTAGGCGGCGCCCGGTGCGACGTTCAGGGCGACCGCGAGAGCGCCGATGGTCGCCCCGGTCGCGAGGTCGCGGAGCAGGTCGTCGGCGCCACAGGCCAGCAGGGCCTCGGTGGCGACGACCGCGCTCGTCAGATACGGCACGGGCGCGACCGCGCGGCCCAGTTCCTCCAGCACGACCGCGGCTTCGCGGTGGCTGGCGCCCTGACCGTCGAGTTCCTCGGGCACCAGCAGGCCGGCCAGGCCCATGCCCTCGGTGAGGGACTTCCACAGGGCCAGGTGGTGCGGGGTGTCCGACTCGGTGCGGGCGATGACGCCGGGTGCGTCGCAGTGGTCGGTGAGCAGGTCGCGGACGGCGGCGCGCAGCGCCTCTTCCTCTTCCGAGTACAACAGGTCGCTCATCGGGCGAGGTCCTTCCAGGCGACGTCCTTGTCGGTGCGCGGCTCGGCGGGCAGGCCCAGGACGCGCTCGGCGACGATGTTCAGCAGGACCTCGCTGGTCCCGCCCTCGATGCTGTTGCCCTTGGAGCGCAGGTAGCGGTAGCCGGCGTCGCGGCCGGTGAAGTCGACCAGCTCGGGGCGCCGCATGGCCCAGTCGTCGTACAGCAGGCCCTCCTCGCCGAGGAGTTCCACCTCCAGGCCGCTGATCTCCTGGTTGAGGCGAGCGAAGGCCAGTTTCATGCCGGCGCCCTCGGGGCCGGGCTGGCCCGCGACGAGCTGCTGGCGCAGCCGCTCCGCGGTGAGGCGGGAGACCTCGGACTCCACCCAGAGCTTGAGCAGCCGCTGGTGCAGGTCGTGGGTGCGCAGCTCGGGCCGCTCGCGCCAGGTCTTCGAGATCGGGCCGATCATGCCGCCCTCGCGGGGCAGCCGCATGCCGCCGATGGCCACGCGCTCGTTGTTCAGCGTGGTCTGCGCGACCTTCCAGCCCTCGCCGACCGCGCCGAGGCGCCGTGCGTCCGGGATGCGGACGTCGGTGAGGAACACCTCGTTGAACTCGGCCTCGCCGGTGATCTGCCGCAGCGGCCGCACCTCGACGCCCGGGTCGGTCATGTCGCAGACGAAGTAGGTGATGCCCCGGTGCTTGGCCACCTCGGGGTCGGTGCGGGCGATGAGGATCGCCCAGCGGGCGACATGGGCGCTGGACGTCCACACCTTCTGTCCGTTGACGACCCAGTCCTCGCCCTCGCGTACGGCCCGGGTGCCCAGCGCGGCGAGGTCTGACCCGGCCCCCGGCTCGCTGAACAGCTGGCACCAGACCTCCTCGCCGGTCCACAGGGGCCTGAGGAAGCGCCGCTTCTGCTCCTCGGTCCCGTACTGGAGGATCGTCGGCGCGGCCATGCCGAGGCCGATGCCGATGCGCCGCGGGTCGTTGTCGGGTGCTCCGGCGGCCTCCAGCTCGGCGTCCACCACGGCCTGGAGAGAGCGGGGAGCGCCGAGCCCGCCGAGGCCCTCCGGGTAGTGCACCCAGGCGAGTCCGGCGTCGAAGCGGGCCCGCAGGAAGTCCAGGCGGTCGGTGGAGGCCGGCGGATGGGCCGCCAGCAACTCCCGGGTGCGGGTGCGCAGTTCCTCGGCGTCGGTCATGCCGTCTCCTCCATGACGACCGCGATGCGGCCGGTGGTCAGGCCGTCCGCCACCTTCTGCACGGCGTCGGCCGCACCGCCGAGCGGCACCCGCTCGCTCACCAGCGGCTTGATGGCGCCCCGGGCGGCCAGCTCGGTGAGCTGCTCGTGGCAGTGCTGGACGAGCTTGGGGTTCTTGGTGTTGTACAGGCCCCAGTGCAGGCCGAGGATCGAGTAGTTCTTCACCAGGGCGTGGTTCAGGCCCGGGCTGGGGATCGTGCCGCTGGCGAAGCCGACGACCACGATGCGCCCCTCGAAGGCGACGGTCTTGGCGGACTGGGTGTAGGCCTCGCCGCCGACCGGGTCGTAGATCACGTCGGCGCCCCGGCCGCCGGTGGCCTCCTTGACGGCGGCGACGACGTCCTCGGAACGCCGGTCGATCACGACGTCGCAGCCCAGCTCCCGGGCGACGGCCGCCTTCCCGGAGCCGCCGACGACACCGATGACGGTGGCGCCGGCGGCCTTCCCGAGCTGCACGGCCGCGCTGCCGACCCCTCCGGCGGCAGCGTGGACGAGCAGAGTCTCGCCGGCCTCCAGACCGGCCCGGCGGTGCAGACCGAACCAGCCGGTCTGGTAGCCGATGTGCAGGGCCGCGGCCTCGGCGTCGTCGAGGGCGTCCGGCGCCGGCAGCAGCGCGGCGGCGTCCGCGACGGCGTACTCGGCGAAGCCGCCGTGGGGCAGCGCCGGGTTGGCGATCACCCGGCGGCCGTCCTCGGTCTCAGCGCAGATCTCCACGCCCGGGGTGAACGGCAGCGGCGGCCTGACCTGGTATTGACCGCGGCACAGGAGGGCGTCCGGGAAGTTGATGTTGGCCGCCCGTACCTTCAGCAGGACCTGGCCGTCACCGGGCGTGGGCGGCTCCACGTCCTCGAGCCGCATCACCTCGCCCGGCTCGCCGTTCTCGTGCACTTGCCATGCCTGCATGCGGGGCCTCCACGGGGGACTGCTTCGTCTGACCGGGGTCTGTCCGCATACTAAGCGGTCGCTTGCCTATCAGGGAACAGTCTCCGGGGAAAGTCCCGCACGGAGGCCTCCTGCCTGTCACGCGCGCTTCGGCCGGGCCCGCACGTGCATCCGCTCGCCCTGCGGTCCGAACAGGCTGAGAAACTCCACAGGCCCCTCCCCCGTCGACCCGAACCAGTGCGGCACCCGGGTGTCGAACTCGGCCGCCTCCCCCGCCGTGAGCACCACGTCGTGCTCGCCCAGCACCAGGCGCAGCTTCCCGGACAGCACGTACAGCCACTCGTAGCCCTCGTGCGTGCGCGGATCCGGCTCCTGCCTGCGCTTCGGTTCGAGGACCTTGTAGGCCTGCAGGCCGCCGGGCTGGCGGGTGAGGGGCCAGTGGGTGCGGCCGCCCATGACGATCGGCTTCGACCGCACACGCGGATCACCGGCGGACGGGGTGCCGACCAGCTCGTCCAGCGCCACCTGGTGGGCGCGCGCGATGGGCAGCAGCAGTTCCAGACTGGGTTTACGCAGGCCGGACTCCAGCCGCGAGAGGGTGCTGACGGAGATGCCGGTGGTCTCGGAGAGCGCCGCCAGGGTCACCTCCCGGTCCTTCCGCATCTGCCGCAGCCGGGGACCCACGCCCGCGAGTACTTCGTCCGTCGTCATGCCCGTATTGCAGGTTCGGCAAAGACGTTTGTCAATCCCGCAGGGCAGGGCGACGCTCGGCAGCGGAGGTGGTCACATGACCGAGAAGTACGCAGTGGTCGTCATCGGCGGGGGTGCGGCGGGCCTGTCCGCGGCGCTGGTGCTGGGACGCGCCCGGCACCGCACGCTGGTGGTCGACGCGGGCGAGCCGCGCAACGCGCCCGCCGCGCACATGCAGGGCTACCTGACGCGGGACGGCATGCCGCCCGCCGAGTTCCTGGCGCTCGGCCGGGAGGAGATCGCCCGCTACGGCGTGGAGCTCGTGCGGGACCGGGTGGTGGCGGTGACGCGCGGCGAGGGCCTCACCGGGGTGCCGGGCGGGGACCCCACCGGGGTACAGGACGAGGAGCTCTCCGGAGTACAGGACGAGAGCCTCTCCGGGGTGCCGGGCGAGGGCTTCACCGTGATGCTGGCCGGCGGCCGGACCGTACGGGCCCGGCGGCTGGTCGTCGCAACGGGGCTGAAGGACGAGCTGCCCGCGGTCGCCGGGGTCGCCGAGCGGTTCGGCCGGGACGTGCTGCACTGCCCGTTCTGCCACGGCTGGGAGGTGCGCGACCAGCCGTTCGGGGTGCTGGCGTCGAGCCCGGCGAGTGTGCACCAGGCGTTGATGGTGTCCCAGTGGTCGAAGGACGTGCGGCTCTTCCTGCACACGGTCGCCGAGGCGGAGCTGTCCGACGAGGATCTGCGCCGGCTCGCCGCGGCCGGGGTGGAGGTGGTGCCCGGCGAGGTCGCGGGGCTGGTGGTCGAGGACGACCGCCTCACCGGCGTCCGGCTCGCGGACGGCACGACCCACGCCCGCTCGGTGCTGTTCCTCGCACCCCGGGCCGTTCCGCAGACCGGCCTGCTGGAAGGGCTCGGCGCCGAGCTGCACGAGACGCCGTTCGGCGCGTACCCGGTGGTCGACGCGACCGGTCTGACGACGGTGCCGGGCGTGTGGGCCGCGGGCAACGCGATCGGCTTCGCCGAGCAGGTCGTGCACGCGGCCAGCGGCGGATACCGGGCCGCGTCGGCGATCGTCGGGGATCTGCTGATGTCCGACCTCGACGCGGCCGCCCAGGTGTAGAGGCACCGCCTCCGGTGCACCATGGCTGCATGCTGCTGCACCGGCTGGCCCGAGTGTCCCAGGAGGTCGCCGCCACCTCGGCGCGGTCCCGCAAGACGGCCCTGCTCGCGGAGCTCTTCCGGGACGCCGAGGCCGAGGACGTGCCGATCGTCATCCCGTACCTGGCGGGACGGCTGCCGCAAGGGCGGATCGGCGTCGGCTGGAAGGTGCTGGGCCGCCCGGTCGACCCGGCGGCCCAGCCGGGCCTGACCGTACGGGACGTGGACGCCCGGCTGGCGGAGCTCGCCAAGGTGTCCGGCCCCGGCTCGCAGGCGGAACGGGCCCGGCTGGTCGGGGAGTTGATGGGCGCGGCCACCGTGGACGAGCAGCGGTTCCTGCTCGGGCTGCTCACCGGCGAGGTGCGGCAGGGCGCCCTGGACGCCGTGGCCGTGGAAGGGCTGGCCCAGGCGACCGGGGCGCCGCCCGCGGACGTACGGCGGGCCGTGATGCTCGCGGGCTCCCTCCAGACGGTCGCGCAGGCCCTGCTCGCGGACGGGCCCGCCGCCCTGGACCGCTTCCGTCTCACCGTCGGACGTCCGGTCTGGCCGATGCTCGCGCACAGCGCCTCCTCCGTGGCCGAGGCGGTGGACAAGCTGGGCGCCTGCGCGGTCGAGGAGAAGCTGGACGGCATCCGCGTCCAGGTGCACCGGGACGGCGACACCGTGCGGCTCTACACCCGCACCCTCGACGACATCACCGACCGGCTGCCCGAAGTAAGCGCCGCCGCACTGGAGTTGCGGGGCGAGCGGTTCATCCTGGACGGCGAGGTGATCTCCTTCGACGAGGCCGGGCGCCCGCGGTCGTTCCAGGAGACCGCCGGCCGCGTCGGCTCCCGCACGGACGTGGCGACGGCCGCCCGGGCCGTACCGGTCTCCCCGGTCTTCTTCGACGCGCTGTCCGTCGACGGCCACGACCTGCTCGACCTGCCCTTCGCCGAGCGGCACGCCGAGCTGGCCCGGCTGGTGCCCGAGCCGATGCGGGTGCGGCGCACCCTGGTGTCCGGGCCGGACGACACGCCCGCCGCGGAGGAGTTCCTCGCCGAGACGCTGAAACGCGGCCACGAGGGCGTCGTCGCCAAGGCGCTCGACGCCTCCTACAGCGCGGGCCGACGCGGGGCCTCCTGGCTGAAGGTCAAGCCCGTCCACACCCTCGACCTGGTCGTCCTGGCCGCCGAGTGGGGCCACGGCCGCCGCACCGGCAAGCTCTCCAACCTCCACCTGGGCGCCCGCACCGCCGACGGCGGCCTCGCCATGCTCGGCAAGACGTTCAAGGGCATGACCGACGCGATGCTCACCTGGCAGACCGAGCGCCTCCAGCAGCTCGCCGTCGAGGACGACGGCCACGTCGTGACCGTCCGCCCCGAACTCGTCGTCGAGATCGCCTACGACGGGCTGCAGCGCTCCACCCGCTACCCGGCCGGCGTCACCCTCCGCTTCGCCCGCGTCGTCCGCTACCGGGAGGACAAGCGCCCCGAGGACGCCGACACGGTCGAGACACTGCTCGCCGCGCACCCGGAGGTGGCGCCGTGAAGCGCAGTGCCGGTCTGCTGCTCTTCCACCCCGGCGACGACGGCCTCGACGTGCTGCTCGGCCATATGGGCGGGCCGTTCTTCGTCCGGCGCGACGCCGGGGCGTGGACCGTGATCAAGGGCGAGTACGAGCCGGACGAGCCCGCCTGGGAGGCCGCGCGCCGCGAGTTCCAGGAGGAAGTGGGACTGCCCCCGCCCGACGGCGAGGCCATCGACCTCGGCGAGGTCCGTCAGACCAACGGCAAGATCGTCACGGCGTGGGCGATCCGGGCGGACCTCGACCCGGCGACCATCACGCCCGGCACCTTCCGGATGGAGTGGCCGCCGAAGTCGGGGCGGCTCCAGGAGTTCCCCGAGCTGGACCGGGTGGCCTGGTTCGGCCTCGACCGGGCTCGCGCCGTGATCGTCAAGGCGCAGGCGGCGTTTCTCGACCGGCTGGCGGAGCACTCGCCCTGAGGAGACGCTCCCGCGTTGCGGTCCCCTCCGCCACGCGGGAAGGTCGAGACACAGCCCGCTCCGAGGGAGGTCAGCCATGCCCATCGCAACGGTGAACCCGGCGAACGGCGAGACGCTCAAGACGTACGAGGCCATGGACGAGCAGGAGATCGAGCGCCGGCTCCAGCTCGCGGAGGCCACGTTCCGCACGTACCGGACGACGACCTTCGACGAGCGCGCCCGGCTGCTGCACCGGGCCGCCGACCTCCTCGAAGAGGACCAGCAGGACATCGCCCGCGTGATGACCACCGAGATGGGCAAGCCGGTCCAGCAGGCCCGGGCCGAGGCGGCGAAGTGCGCCAAGGCGATGCGCTGGTACGCCGACCACGCCGAGGAACTCCTCGCCGACGAGGAACCCTCCGCCTCCGACGTGAAGGACTCCGGCGCCTCACACGTACGGGTCCGCTACCGGCCGCTCGGTCCGGTGCTCGCGGTGATGCCGTGGAACTTCCCGCTCTGGCAGGTGATCCGCTTCGCCGCGCCCGCGCTGATGGCGGGCAACGTGGGCCTGCTCAAGCACGCCTCGAACGTCCCGCAGACCGCCCTCTACCTGGAGGACCTCTTCCACCGGGCGGGCTTCACCGAGGGCACCTTCCAGACCCTGCTGATCGGTTCCGGGGCGGTCGACGAGATCCTGCGCGACGAGCGGGTCAAGGCCGCCACACTCACCGGCAGCGAGCCGGCGGGCCGCGCGGTCGCCTCCACCGCCGGAGAGATGATCAAGAAGACGGTGCTTGAGCTGGGCGGCAGCGACCCGTTCGTCGTGATGCCCTCGGCCGACATCGACCGGGCCGCCAAGGTCGCGGTGACCGCGCGGGTGCAGAACAACGGGCAGTCCTGCATCGCCGCGAAGCGGTTCATCGTGCACACGGACGTCTACGACGCCTTCGCCGAGCGGTTCACCGCGGGCATGAAGGCACTGAAGGTCGGCGACCCCATGGCCGACGACACCGAGGTCGGACCGCTCGCCAGCGAGCAGGGGCTGCGGGATCTGGAGGAACTGGTCGACGACGCGGTACGCAGTGGAGCGCAGGTGCTGTGCGGTGGCGAACGGCCGGACGGGCCCGGCTGGTACTACACGCCGTCGATCCTCGCCGGCGTCACCCGCGAGATGCGGATCCACCGGGAGGAGGCGTTCGGGCCGGTCGCCACGCTGTACCGGGCGGCCGACCTGGACGAGGCCGTGCTGATCGCGAACGACTCTCCGTTCGGGCTGAGTTCGAACGTCTGGACGCGGGACGAGGCGGAGGTCGACCGGTTCGTACGGGATCTGGAGGCCGGCGGGGTGTTCTTCAACGGCATGACCGCCTCCCATCCGGCGTTCCCGTTCGGCGGGGTGAAGCGGTCCGGGTACGGACGTGAGCTGTCCGGGCACGGAATCCGCGAGTTCTGCAACATCACCACTGTTTGGCATGGTGCGTGAGTGTTGCGGGGCTACGATCCCGTCTGTGAACCGCGAAGTGACTCTGCCTCTGATCGTCGACGACCGCGGGACCCTGCAGGTGTCTGCGGCGGATGTCAGCAAGCTCTTGCGGACCGTGGGGGGGCGATGGGTGCGGCTGGTGGAGGGCGGGGAGTCGGGGCTGGACGAGGACACGGTCGCCGAGCTGGCCATCGAGCTGGCGAAACTGGCCGATCGCATCGACGTGGCCTGTATCGCGCACAGCAGTGGGACGGCGACGTAGTCAGGGCACTCGGGTCAACGCGTCCCAGAACATCGCCTCGTAGTGCTGCAGGAGGCGGCCGTACGTGTGAGCCCGCTCCGCGTCGAGGCGTCCGGTGTCCAGCGCCTCCTGCACCGCCGCCACCGCCAGCCGGTCCAGCTCCGGCGCCGGCTGCGCGAAGAAGTCGAAGAAGGCGCAGGACTCGTCGGTGAAGCCGTACCGCTCGCGCAGCGCGGCCGCGATCGTCGCGCAATAGCCTCCCCACGCCGAGAAGTTGGCCGTCAGCGCCAGGACCACGTCCGCCGGTGAGGCGTTCAGGGCCAGCCAGGCCACGTAGGCGGGGTATGCCTGGCAGCCCGGCAGGGGTTCGTACGACGCCTCCCCCGGCTCGTCCACTCCGCACGCTCGGGTGAACGCCGTCAGTCGCTCACCCGCCAGCGCCTCGCCCTCGGCCAGCGCCGTGAAGAAGGCCGCGGCCTGCGGGCCGGTCGCTTCACCGCGCGCCGACAGGAACTCGAACGCCCTGCGGTCCGCGGGAATCACCCAGGTCTGTTCCAGGGCGAGCGCGGCGAGGGTGGTGAGGGGAGCCGTGCCGTCGGCGATCCGGGGGACCAGGGGGCTGGCGTGCGGATCGGGGGCGAGGGCCGCGGTGGTCGTCTCCAGCAGGTACCGGGCCGGGTGCGTCATCGCGTCCTCCGTCGTCGCCGTGTCTGGACGAGCCTGGCACGGCCATCCCTGATACGGAGTAGTCCGGCGCGAAGTCGGCGAACGGGCGGGTGATCGTGGGGGGACCACCCTTGTGGTGAACCACCTTCTGACCGGGGGCCGAAGGGCCGTCCGGGAGGCGAAAGCAGGCACGGTTCATGGCGACTTTGTGCAGACCCTCGGTGTCCGTTCCAGAGCACGTGATCACGATGGAGGAGACGCTGGAGCTGGCGCGCGAGCGCCACGCCGGCCACCCCCAACTGCCGCTGGCCCTCCGGCTGATACAGAACACCGGTGTGCGCACGCGGCACATCGTGCAGCCCATCGAGGAGACGCTGAAACACCCCGGCTTCGAGGACCGCAACAAGCTCTACGAGGCCGAGGCGAAGGCCCGGGTGCCCGCGGTCGTGCAGCGGGCGCTGGACGACGCGGAGCTGCTCACCACCGAGGTGGACCTGATCATCTACGTGTCGTGCACGGGCTTCATGATGCCCTCGCTCACCGCCTGGCTGATCAACGAGATGGGTTTCGACCCGACCACCCGTCAGCTGCCGGTGGCCCAGCTGGGTTGTGCGGCCGGCGGCGCGGCGATCAACCGCGCCCACGACTTCTGCACGGCGTATCCCGAGGCCAACGTGCTGATCGTGGCCTGCGAGTTCTGCTCGCTGTGCTACCAGCCGACCGACATCGGCGTCGGCTCGCTGCTGTCGAACGGTCTGTTCGGTGACGGCATCGCCGCCGCCGTGGTCCGCGGCCGGGGTGGCGAGGGCATCCGCCTGGAACGCAACGGCTCGTACCTGATCCCCAAGACCGACGACTGGATCATGTACGACGTGAAGGCGACCGGCTTCCACTTCCTGCTGGACAAGCGGGTCCCGTCGACCATGGAGCCGCTCGCGCCGGCGCTGAAGGATCTGGCCGGTGACCACGGCTGGGACGCCTCCGGGCTGGACTTCTACATCGTCCACGCGGGCGGGCCCCGCATCCTCGACGACCTCAGCACCTTCCTGAAGGTCGACCCGCACGCCTTCCGCTTCAGCCGGGCCACGCTCACCGAGTACGGCAACATCGCCAGCGCCGTCGTCCTGGACGCGCTGCGCCGGCTGTTCGACGAGGGCGGCCCCGGGGACGAGGCGCGCGGGCTGCTCGCCGGGTTCGGTCCCGGTATCACCGCCGAGATGGCGCTGGGCCGCTGGCACAGCCCGGGCGAGACGATGTGACATGAGCCAAGAGACGATCGCCGAAACCCTGCAACCGGTCCGGGACCGGCCCGCGGCCGACCTGCCCGGCGCGGACTTCGACCCGCACGACCGCCCCGGCGGCCTGCCGGCCCGGATGGAGCCGAAGTTGCTGGTGGACGCGCTCCTGGACGGGGTACCGGGCCCGCGGCTCGCCGTCCCGGCCGAGGCCGTGCCGTTCCCGGAAGGGCACGCTGATCCGCGGGCCCGAGGCCCTGCCCGTGACGTGGTGAGCCCGCGATGACGGCGACCGAGGGGCTGCTCGTCCCGCCCGGCCAGGGCCGGATCATGGAGACCCCCGCCCAGCGCGTCACCTTCAAGGTGACCGGCACCCACTCCCGCGCGGCGTCCACGTTCGAGGTGGTCGTGCCGCCGGGCTTCGACGTCGGCGCCCATGTGCACACGCGCAGCGAGGAGTTGTTCTACGTGCTCGAGGGCGAGCTGGACGTCCTCGCCTTCGAGCCGCGGATCCGCACCCCCGACCACTGGCAGAGATGGGAGTCCGCTTCGGGCAACCGGGTGGTACGGGCGACACCGGGAACGGTCATCGTCGTACCCCCGGGGTGCCCGCACGCCTTCGCCAACCCGACGGACACCCCGGCGAAGGTGTTCTTCCAGGCGAGCCCGCCGCCGGACCACGAGCGGTACTTCGAGGAACTGCTGGAGATCCTCGGCAGCGGGGGCGCGCCGGACCACGCGGCGATCCGGGAACTGCGGGCGCGCTACGACATCGAGCAGCTGACGCCGCTCAGACATCGTTAGCGGATCGGCACACCGGCGAGGGTGCGGGCGATGACCAGGCGCTGGATCTCGCTCGTGCCCTCGAAGATGGTGTAGATGGCCGCGTCGCGGTGCATCCGCTCGACGGGGTACTCCCGGGTGTAGCCGTTGCCGCCGAGGATCTGGATCGCCTGGCCCGTGACCTTCTTGGCCGTCTCGCTCGCGAACAGTTTGGACATCGAGCCCTCGGCCGCCGTGAACGGCCTGCCGTTGACCGCCATCCAGGAGGCGCGCCACACCAGCAGCCGGGCCGCGTCGATGGACGTCCGCATGTCCGCCAGCTGGAAGGCGACACCCTGGTTGTCGATGATCGGCCGTCCGAACTGCTCCCTGGTCTTCGCGTAGTCGAGGGCGACCTCGTAGGCGGCCCGGGCGGTGCCGACCGCCATGGCGCCGACCGCCGGACGCGAGGCCTCGAACGTGGCCATCGCCGCGTTCTTCACCCGCTCGCCGCCCTGCTTCGCCTTCTCCCGAGCGCGGGCCAGCCGCTCGTCCAGCTTCTCCTTGCCGCCGAGCAGGCAGGAGCCGGGAACGCGCACGTTGTCGAGGATGACCTCGGCGGTGTGCGAGGCGCGGATGCCGTGCTTCTTGAACTTCTGGCCCTGGGCCAGACCAGGCGTGCCCGGCGGGACGATGAAGGAGGCGTGCCCCTTGGAGCCGAGCTCGGTGTCGACGACCGCGACGACGACGTGGACGTTGGCGATCCCACCGTTGGTCGCCCAGGTCTTGGTGCCGTTGAGCACCCACTCGTCCTTGGCCTCGTCGTACACGGCCCGGGTGCGCATGGAGGCCACGTCGGAGCCGGCGTCGGGCTCGGAGGAACAGAACGCGGCGACCTTGACGTCGTTGGCGTCGCCGTACATCTGGGGGATCCAGGTGCCGATCTGCTCCTCGGTGCCGTTGGCGAGAACGCCGACGGCGGCGAGGCCGGTGCCGACGATGGACAGGGCGATACCCGCGTCGCCCCAGAACAGCTCCTCCATCGCCATGGGGATGCCGAGTCCGGTCGGGTCGAAGTACTGCTGGGCGTAGAAGTCCAGGGAGTAGATGCCGACCTTGGCGGCCTCCTGGATGACCGGCCAGGGAGTCTCCTCACGCTCGTCCCATTCGGCGGCCGCGGGGCGGATCACATCGGCCGCGAAGCCGTGCAGCCAGTCCCGGACCTCCTTCTGTTCGTCGTTGAGCTCCATGGTGAACTCGGCCATGTCGTCCCCTCCAGCGGCACACGTGCATGTTACTTGCGGTAACACCAGTCTGTTACCGGTGGGTAGTCGAAGTCAACTCCTACCGACCGGTCGGCACCCGTTCGGTGCCCTGGGCATGCTTCAGTGTTACTTTGCGCAGGCGTCATCGAAACAGCACGGGTGGGGAGAGATCATGGACACCACGCAGCGGACCGATCAGCAACGGTCCGCCGACCGCCGCCGGCGTGAGCTGCTGGAGGCCGCCGACCGAGTGGTGCTGCGCGACGGCCCGCAGGCCTCGATGAACGCGATCGCGGCGGAAGCCGGCATCACCAAGCCCATTCTCTACCGGCACTTCGGCGACAAGGGCGGACTTTACGCGGCCCTTGCCATGCGGCACACCGACGCACTGCTGGACTCGCTGCGGGCGGCGCTGGACGCCCCGGCGGACCGACGGGAGCGGGTCGAGGCGACGTTGGACACGTACCTCGCGGCGATCGAGGCGCGGCCCCAGGTGTACCGGTTCCTGATGCACCCCGCGGAGGGGGGCCAGCCGGGGGACGCGGGCTTCGATGTCGGCAAGCACAGCGCGCCGTTGCTGCGGCGGATGGGCGAGGAACTGGCGCAGGTCATCGAGGAGCGGCTGGATCTCGGGCCGGGCGGGCAGCAGCTGGCGCGGGTGTGGGGGCACGGGATCGTCGGCATGATGCATGCGGCCGGGGACTGGTGGCTGGGGGAACGGCCGTGTTCCCGTGCGGAGTTGGTGCGGAGTCTGGCTGATCTGTTGTGGGGGCGTCTTGCGGCGGCCGGGGACAGGGTCGGGGGTCCGGGGTTCTGATCGTTGTGTTCGGCTGACCGCCCGTGGGGGTTGTTCGCGCAGTTCCCCGCGCCCCTGAGGGACATACGCTCACCGGCGCCATGAAGCCCTGGCCACTTGGCGCATCAGCCTGCGGTGGCGCCAGCCGCTCAGGTGGTCCGCGTAGACGCGGCCCTCCACGTGGTCGCACTCGTGCTGCAGGCAGCGGGCGAAGAAGCCCGTGCCGTGAACGGTGACGGGATCGCCGGTCATCGTGAAGCCCTCGACGACCGCGTGGTCGTGGCGTTCCGTACCCGCTTCCAGGCCCGGCAGGGACAGGCAGCCCTCCGGGCCCCGGATCACCACGCCGTCCTGCTCGGTCAGGCGGGGATTGATCACATGGCCGACATGGCGGACGTCCTCGTCGTCCGGGCAGTCGTAGACGAAGACCCGCAGGGACTCGCCGACCTGGTTGGCGGCGAGGCCGACGCCCTGGGCTGCGTACATCGTCGCGAACAAGTCCTCGACGAGCCGGGCCAGTTCGGGGCCGAAGTCGGTGACCTCCGCGCAGGGGGTGTGCAGGACCGGATCGCCGTGCAGGGTGAGGGGTCTCACGCGGCCGTGGGCGCCGGGGATGGAGCTCTGTCGCATGGCGGCAAGAGTAAGGTCCTGTCGGTCCGCGTCTCCCACACGAGTTCGCCACAGTGCCGCGGTTCGGGAGTGCGAATGGATCTCGATAGGCTGAGGTCCACACCACGTGGCCGTCAGGCTTCAAGGCGCGGCGCGTACGCAAGGAGGATCGAGAACTGATGGCAGGCAACTCGGACCCGCTCTCGCCGCGGGCCAAGCTGGCCGTGACCGCGGGCAAGGCGGTCGCGGCGGCGTCACGCGCCGCAGGGCGCGGCAGCGGTTCGGTGATCGGCGGCCGGGTCGCGCTCAAACTCGACCCCGACCTCCTCGCCCGGCTCGCCCAGAACCTGGACGTGATCCTGGTCTCCGCGACGAACGGCAAGACCACCACCACCCGGCTCATCGCCGAGGCACTGCGCGCGGCGGGCCCCGTCGTCTCCAACGCGCTCGGCGCCAACATGCCGGCCGGCATCACCTCGGCCCTCGCCGGCAGCTCCGACGCCCGCTACGGCGTCATCGAGGTCGACGAGAAGTACCTCGCCGGCGTCGCCCGGGACACCGCCCCGAAGTGCATCGCCCTGCTCAACCTCTCGCGCGACCAGCTCGACCGGGCCGCCGAGACGCGCATGCTCGCCGAGAACTGGCGGGAGGGACTCGCGGGTTCCAAGGCCGTGGTCGTGGCCAACTGCGACGACCCGCTGGTGGTGTGGGCGGCGTCGTCCTCCCCCAATGTGATCTGGGTCGCAGCCGGGCAGATGTGGAAGGACGACGCCTGGTCCTGCCCGTCGTGCGGTGGCGTCATGCAGCGCCCGGGCGACGACTGGTTCTGCGGCGAGTGCGGCTTCCGCCGTCCGACGCCGAGCTGGGCGCTCTCCAACGACCACGTCCTCGACCCGCACGGCTCGGCCTGGCCGATCCACCTCCAGCTGCCCGGTCGCGCCAACAAGGCCAACGCCGCCTCCTCGGCCGCCGTCGCCGCCGTGTTCGGGGTGCCGCCGCAGGTCGCGCTGGAGCGCATGTACCAGGTGCAGGCGGTGGCCGGACGCTACGACGTCGTCCAGTTCCAGGGCCGTGACCTGCGACTCCTGCTGGCGAAGAACCCCGCCGGCTGGCTGGAGACGTTCTCCCTGATCGACCCGCCGCCCACGCCGGTCATCCTCTCCGTGAACGCGCGCGGCGCCGACGGCACCGACACCTCCTGGCTGTGGGACGTCGACTACACGCGTCTGACCGGTCACCCGATCTGCGTCGTCGGCGACCGGCGACTGGACCTGGCGGTGCGCCTGGAGGTCGCCGACCAGCACTTCCAGGTCTACGAGAACCTCGACCAGGCCGTGGCGGCGTGCCCGCCGGGGCGCATCGAGGTCATCGCCAACTACACGGCGTTCCAGGACCTGCGCCGCCGCGTCGGCAACTGAGCACGAGACGTCAGGGGACTTTTGTGAGCGACAACCAACTGCGGGTCGTCTGGATCTATCCCGACCTGCTCAGCACCTACGGCGACCAGGGCAACGTCCTCGTCGTGGAGCGCCGGGCGCGGCAGCGCCGCCTGGACGTGGCCCGGCTGGACGTGCGCAGCGACCAGCCGATCCCGACCTCCGGCGACATCTACCTGATCGGCGGCGGCGAGGACCGGCCGCAGCGGCTCGCCGCCGAGCGGCTGCGCCGGGACGGCGGACTGCAGCGGGCCGTGGAGAACGGCGCCATCGTGTTCTCCGTGTGCGCCGGCTACCAGATCCTCGGCCACGAGTTCATCAACGACCTCGGCCAGCGCGAGCCCGGCCTCGGCCTGCTGGACGTGGTGTCGGTGCGCGGCGAGGGCGCGCGGTGCGTCGGTGACGTGCTGGGCGACGTCGACGCCCGCCTCGGCCTGCCCCCGCTGACCGGGTTCGAGAACCACCAGGGCGTCACCCACCTCGGCCCCACCGCCCGCCCGCTCGCCCAGGTGCGTTTCGGCAACGGCAACGGCACGGGAGACGGCACGGAGGGCGCGTACAACGACACCGTCTTCGGCACGTACATGCACGGGCCGGTGCTCGCGCGCAACCCGCTGATCGCGGACCTGCTGCTGAAGCTGGCCCTCGACGTCAACGCGCTGCCGCCGACCGACGACCACTGGTACGAGGCCCTCCGTAACGAGCGCATCGCGGCTGCTCAGCAGCCTGCCTGAGCGCTTCCGGGCAGCGTGCCGGGAGCACGCGTCAACCTGCTGGTCAACAGCCCGTATGTCGGCTCATCCGCACAGGTGAGCGGGGTCGTCCAGCAGGCGGACGCGTGCTTCGGTCCGGCCCCTCGATGCCGCTAGGGTGGCGGGGATTCCAGCCGGACAACGTGGTCCGGTCCCCGGCCCACGTTGAGAAGGTATTTCGGGCTATGCGCATTGGTGTCCTCACGTCCGGCGGCGACTGCCCCGGCCTGAACGCCGTCATCCGGTCCGTCGTGCACCGCGCCGTCGTCGACCACGGCGACGAGGTCATCGGCTTCCGGGACGGCTGGAAAGGCCTCCTGGAGTGCGACTACCTCAAGCTCGACCTCGACGCGGTGGGTGGCATCCTCGCCCGCGGCGGCACGATCCTCGGTTCCTCCCGGGTCCAGCCCTCCCATCTGCGGGACGGCGTGGAGCGGGCCAAGGGCCATGTCGAGGAGCTCGGCCTCGACGCGATCATCCCCATCGGCGGCGAGGGCACGCTCAAGGCCGCCCGGCTGATGTCGGACAGCGGTCTGCCCGTCGTGGGCGTGCCGAAGACCATCGACAACGACATCGCCGTCACGGACGTCACGTTCGGCTTCGACACGGCCGTGGGGGTTGCGACCGAGGCCCTGGACCGGCTGAAGACCACCGCAGAGTCCCACCAGCGGGTCCTGGTCGTCGAGGTCATGGGCCGGCACACCGGCTGGATCGCCCTGCACTCCGGCATGGCGGCCGGCGCGCACGCCATCGTGGTGCCCGAGCGGCCCTTCGACATAGAGGAGCTGACCCGGCGGGTCGGCGAGCGGTTCGAGGCGGGCAAGCGCTTCGCGATCGTGGTGGCGGCGGAGGGGGCCAAACCCCGCGCCGGGAGCATGGAGTTCGACGAGGGCGGCAAGGACATCTACGGGCACGAGCGGTTCGCCGGCATCGCCCGGCAGCTGTCCGTGGAGCTGGAGGGACGGCTGGGGAAGGAAGCCCGGCCGGTGATCCTCGGACACGTGCAGCGGGGCGGTACGCCGACGGCCTACGACCGGGTGCTGGCCACGCGGTTCGGGTGGCATGCGGTGGAGGCCGTGCACCGGGGTGAGTTCGGGCAGATGACGGCGCTGCGCGGGACCGACATCGTGATGGTGCCGCTGGCCGAGGCCGTGAAGACGCTCAAGACCGTGCCGGACGAGCGGTATGCCGAGGCGGAGACCGTTCTCTGAGGTTGTGCTCGTTTGCCGGGTGCGGGTTGTGTGTGGCTGGTCGCGCCCACGCGGCAGAGCCGCATGGTGAACACAGCCCCGCGCCCCTGGAACCTTGCCCCCGGTCACTGGTGTGGCCGGGGGCGGTTCTACTCTTGTGGGCGGACAGATGGCTGCACACCCCCACGAAACAGGAGCCGGCGGAATGGATCACAGCGGGCACGGCATGACCATGGATCTGCCGCCGTTCACGCTGGGGCGAGGGCTTGAGTGGTCCACGGACCCGTTCTTTCTCGTCGCCTGCCTGGCCGGGCTCGCCCTGTACGGGTGGGGAGTCGTGCGGCTCGTCCGGCGCGGGGACAAGTGGCCCGTGGGGCGGACGGTGGCCTTCACCATCGGCGTGCTGAGCATCGTGCTCATGATGTGCACCCGACTGAACGACTACGGCATGGTCATGTTCAGCGTGCACATGGTGCAGCACATGGTCATCAGCATGGTGTCGCCCATCCTCATCCTGCTCGGGGCGCCGATCACACTGGCGCTGCGGGCGCTGCCGCCGGCCGGGCGGGGGCGCAAGGGGCCGCGTGAGCTGCTGCTGATGTTCCTGCACAGCCGTTACATGCGGATCATCACGCACCCGGCGTTCACGATCCCGCTGTTCATCGCGAGCCTGTACGGGCTGTACTTCACGCCCCTCTTCGACACCCTGATGGGCTCCAAGACGGGCCACATCGCGATGATGGTGCACTTCCTCGCCGTCGGCCTGGTGTTCTTCTGGCCGATCATGGGCGTCGACCCGGGCCCGCACCGCCCGGGCTACCTGATGCGGATGCTGGAGCTGTTCGCGGGCATGCCGTTCCACGCGTTCTTCGGGATCGCGTTGATGATGGCGTCCGAGCCGATGGTCGCGAC
Source organism: Streptomyces luteogriseus (assembly GCF_014205055.1). NCBI lineage: Bacteria > Bacillati > Actinomycetota > Actinomycetes > Kitasatosporales > Streptomycetaceae > Streptomyces > Streptomyces luteogriseus. The sequence continues at coordinate 7,542,786 of NZ_JACHMS010000001.1, read as the reverse complement.
GTTCAAGAACCCGCCCGGTTCGCTCGGCATCGAGGCACTGTCCGACCAGAACGCGGCGGGCGGCATCGCCTGGGCGTTCAGCGAGATCCCCTCCGTGCTGGTGCTGGTCGCCCTGCTGTTCCAGTGGTACGCCTCGGACCAGCGGCAGGCCAGGCGCACCGACCGGGCCGCGGACCGCGACGGGGACAAGGAACTGGAGGCGTACAACGCCTATCTGGCCTCGCTGAACACGCAGGGGCGCTGAAGACCTCTTCGGTACGGGCCGTGCGCGCCGGGCTTCCGCCGGGCACCATGGAGGGACCGAACCATGAGGAGGGTGTTGCGATGCCCGGTTCCACGAACGGTTCCAACTCTACGAAGACCATGGGAGCGCTCACGCTGGGCGGGCTGGTCGTGGTGACGGCCTACACAGTGGCGCTCGGCAGCAACGGCTGGCTGTGGTTCGGCTGGGTCGTACTGGGTCTGATCACGCTGGGACTGGTGGTCACCGCGCGCAGCACCTGACGGCTCACCGCCCGGTCGGCCCTTGGGGCGGCTCACTCCCTGGTCAGCCGCCCCGCCGAGTGCACGCCGGGCTGGTATTTCGGGAGCCGGACGGTGATCTTCATGCCGGCTCCCGGGGCGGTCTCGATGACGAGCCCGTGGTCGTCGCCGTACACCTGGCGGAGCCGGTCGTCGACGTTGGAGAGGCCGATGCCGCCCGAGGGGCTGACCTCGCGGGCGAGGATGCGGCGGAGCAGGCCGGGGTCCATGCCGGCGCCGTCGTCCTCGATGACGACGAGGGCCTCGGCGCCCGCGTCCTGGGCGGTGATCTGGATGCGGCACTTGCCGGAGGGCACGGCCTTGCCCTCCAGACCGTGCTTGACGGCGTTCTCCACGAGCGGCTGCAGGCACAGGAACGGCAGGGTCACCGGCAGCACCTCCGGCGCTATCTGGAGGGTCACGGACAGGCGGTCGCCGAAGCGTGCCCGCACCAGCGCCAGGTAGTGGTCGATGGCGTGCAGTTCCTCGGCGAGGGTGGTGAAGTCGCCGTGCCGCCGGAACGAGTAGCGGGTGAAGTCGGCGAACTCCAGCAGCAGCTCGCGGGCGCGCTCGGGGTCGGTGCGGACGAACGAGGCGATCACCGCGAGCGAGTTGAAGATGAAGTGCGGGGAGATCTGGGCGCGCAGGGCCTTGATCTCGGCCTCGATGAGGCGGGTGCGGGACTGGTCGAGATCGGCCAGTTCCAGCTGGACCGAGACCCAGCGGGCGACCTCGCCGGCGGCGCGGACGAGTACCGCCGACTCGCGGGGCGCGCAGGCGACCAGGGCGCCGTGCACCCGGTCGTCGACGGTGAGCGGGGCGACGACGGCCCAGCGCACCGAGCAGTCGAGGCTGTCGCAGGTGAGCCGGAAGGCCTCGCCGCGGCCGGTCTCCAGGGAGCCCGCGAGGCGTTCCATGATCTCGGTGCGGTGGTGGGCGCCGTCGCCGTCCCAGACCAGGACCTGCCCCCGGTCGGTGAGGCAGAGGGCGTCCGTGCCGAGGAGGGAGCGCAGTTTGCGGGCGGACTTGCGGGCGGTCTCCTCCGTCAGTCCGGAGCGCAGCGGGGGCGCGGCGAGGGACGCGGTGTGCAGGGTTTCGAAGGTGGCGTGCTCGACGGGGGTGCCGAGGCCGGCGAGGCTCTTGGCGCGTGCGGTACGGCGGCCGAGCCAGACTCCCAGGGCGAGCACCGGGAGCACGGCGACGCACAGGCCGGCCAGGAACCCGCTCATGCCGGCACCTCCGTGCGCAGCTCCTCGGGCAGGTGGAACCGGGCCAGGACCGCGGCGGTGCCGGGCGGTACCCGGCCGGGGGTGGCCAGGGAGACGAGGATCATGGTCAGGAAGCCCAGCGGCACCGACCAGAGCGCGGGCCAGGCGAGCAGGGCGTGCAGGGGGGCGCCCTCGCCCGGGTAGCCGGCCATGGTCGCGGCGACGGCGAGCAGGGCGGATCCGCCGCCGACCAGCATCCCGGCGGCGGCGCCGGGCGGGGTGAGCCGCCGCCACCAGATGCCGAGGACGAGCAGCGGGCAGAACGAGGACGCCGAGACGGCGAAGGCGAGCCCGACGGCGTCGGCGACCGGCAGCCCGCCGACCAGGACGCTCGCCCCGAGGGGCATGGCCATGGCGAGGACGGTCCCGAGCCGGAAGTGCCGTACGCCGCGGGCGGGCAGGACGTCCTGGGCGAGAACGCCCGCGACCGCCATGGTCAGGCCCGAGGCCGTGGAGAGGAACGCGGCGAAGGCGCCGCCTGCGACCAGTGCGCCCAGCAGGTCGCCGCCCACTCCCCCGATCATGCGGTCGGGCAGCAGGAGGACGGCTGCGTCCGGGTCTCCGGTGAGGGTGAGTTCGGGGGCGTACAGGCGGCCGAGCGCGCCGTAGAGGGGTGGCAGGAGGTAGAAGGCGCCGATCAGGCCGAGGACCGCGACGGTGGTGCGGCGGGCGGCGACGCCGTGCGGGCTGGTGTAGAAGCGGACCACGACGTGCGGCAGGCCCATGGTGCCGAGGAACGTGGCGAGGATCAGCCCGTACGTGGCGTACAGCGGGCGTTCCTCGCGGCTCTCGGCCTGCGACGGGGAGAGGTCACCGCCGCCGCTGCGCTCGGCCCGGGGCACGGGTGCGCCGGCGGGGAAGGTGAGGCGGGTGCCGCTTTCGATGCGGTGGGTGCCGGCGGGGAGGTCGAGGCGGGTGCCGGTGTGTGTGCGGCCGTCCACGGTGCCGGACGCGGTGACGCTCAGGGGCCGGTCGAGGGTGAGGTCGATGCTGTCGTCGACCCGGACGACGCGCTGCTCGCGGAAGGTGGCCGGTTCGTCGAAGGCGTGCCGGGGTGCTCCGTCGCTCTGCCAGGTGAGGACCAGGAACAGGGCGGGGACGAGCAGGGCGGTGAGCTTCAGCCAGTACTGGAAGGCCTGTACGAAGGTGATGCTGCGCATGCCGCCGGCCGCGACGGTGGCGGTGACGACGACGGCGACGATCACTCCGCCGAGCCAGTCGGGCGCGCCGGTCAGCACCGTCAGGGTCAGTCCGGCGCCCTGGAGCTGGGGCAGCAGATACAGCCAGCCGACACCGACGACGAAGGCACCGGCCAGCCGCCGCACGGCCTGGGAGGCGAGGCGGGCCTCGGCGAAGTCGGGGAGCGTGTAGGCGCCGGAGCGGCGCAGCGGGGCGGCGACGAAGAGCAGCAGGACCAGGTAGCCGGCGGTGTAGCCGACCGGGTACCAGAGCATGTCGGGGCCCTGGACCAGGACGAGGCCCGCTATGCCCAGGAACGAGGCGGCGGAGAGGTACTCCCCGCTGATGGCGGCGGCGTTGAGGCGGGGGCCGACGGTCCGGGAGGCGACGTAGAAGTCGGAGGTGGTGCGGGAGATGCGCAGACCGAAGGCGCCGACGAGGACCGTCGCGACGACGACGAGGGCGACGGCGGGGATGGCGTAGCTGGAGTTCATCGGTGGGGCTTCAGCGGTCTTCCACGAGGCGTATGAAGTCGCGTTCGTTGCGCTCGGCCCGGCGGACGTACCAGCGGGCGAGCAGGACGAGGGGGGCGTACAGGCCGAAGCCGAGGACGGCCCATTCCAGGCGGCGGGCGTCGGGCATCGCCGCGAACAGCAGCGGGAGCGGTCCGACGAGCAGGCCGAGGATGGCGAACACGGTGAGGGCGGCGCGCAGTTGGGTGCGCATCAGGGAGCGGACGTAGGTGTGGCCGAGGGTGGTCTGCTCGTCGATCTCGGTGCGCGGGCGGTAGTAGCCGGAGGAGGTCCGGCTGCTCTGCCGGGGCGGGCCGGTGACGACGACGCGGCGTTCGGTGTGGTCGGGGGGCACGTCACGGCCTCCTCATGAGCAGGTCGCGCAGTTCACGCGTGTGGCGCCGGCTGACCTGGAGCTCCTCGGAGCCGACGAGGACGCTGACGGTGCCCGCGTCGAGGCGGAGTTCGCCGATGTGGTGCAGGGCGACGAGGTGGCGGCGGTGGATGCGGACGAAGCCGCGGGTGCGCCAGCGCTCCTCCAGGGTGGACAGCGGGATGCGGACCAGGTGGCTGCCCTTGACGGTGTGCAGGCGGGCGTAGTCGCCCTGCGCCTCGACGTGGGTGATGTCGTCGACGGCGACGAAGCGGGTCACTCCGCCGAGTTCGACGGGTATGTGGTCCGGGTCGGGTTCGTGCACGGGGATGCGCGGGGCGGCGCCGCGCAGCTCGGCGGCCCGGCGGACGGCCTCGGCGAGCCGTTCCTTGCGGACCGGTTTGAGGACGTAGTCGACGGCCTTGAGGTCGAAGGCCTGCACGGCGAAGTCCTCGTGGGCGGTGACGAAGACGACGAGCGGCGGCCGGGCGAAGCCGGTGAGCAGCCGGGCGAGGTCGAGGCCGTCCAGGCCGGGCATCTGGATGTCGAGGAAGACCACGTCGATGGCCTCGGGCCCTTCCGGGCCGGACTCCAGGGCACGGTTCATGCGACGCAGCGCCTCGGTGGCGTCACCGGCGCCCTCCGCGCTGCCGATGCGGGGGTCGGCGTGCAGGAGGTAGAGCAGCTCCTCCAGGGAGGGGCGTTCGTCGTCGACAGCCAGGGCGCGCAGCATGAACCCGGAGTGTAGGGGTGATCCGTACGTCTGGACACGTGCCGGGGGCGGACGTTCGTGCTGGTACACGGTGCCCGCGCGGGCGGGCGCGGTCCGGGACGGCGGTGGATACAGTGCCCGCATGAACAGCAGGTCCACGCCGTTCGACGAACTCGACCGGAAGATCATCACGGCGTTGATGGCGAACGCCCGGACGTCGTTCGCGGAGATCGGCACGGCGATCGGGCTGTCGGCGACGGCGGTCAAGCGGCGGGTCGACCGGCTGCGCGAGACCGGTGTGATCACCGGGTTCTCGGCGACGGTGAAGCCGTCGGCGCTGGGCTGGCGCACGGAGGCCTACGTCGAGGTGTACTGCGAGGGCGCCGCCCCGCCGCGGCGGCTGGCCGAGGTCGTGCGCGACTACCCGGAGATCGCCGCGGCGATGACCGTGACCGGTGGGGCGGACGCGCTGCTGCACGTGCGGGCGCGGGACGTGGAGCACTTCGAGGAGGTGCTGGAGCGGATCCGGCAGGAGCCGTTCATCCGGAAGACGATCAGCGTCATGGTGCTGTCCCATCTGCTCCCCGAGAGCCCGGAGGCGGGAGCCAGCCAGCCGGCCCCGGCGGAGTCGCGAGGCGGCGCAGCAGACGTGCGCTGAGCCGCCGTAAGACGCAGCGTTCCTGCGTGAACGCGCAACCTTTGTTTCTTGTCGGGCACCGCCGTCAGTTCCTACCGTTGTGTCAACCCCCAGTCACACACCGTGAGGAAGCGGAGGGACCCCTCTGTGCCCGACTCCCGTGTGCCGCGCCGGCGGCGCTATCTCGTCTGCGAACCCAGACACTTCGCCGTGCAGTACGCGATCAACCCGTGGATGCATCCCGACGAACCCGTCGACGTTCTCCGCGCCCTCGACCAGTGGCAGGCGCTGGTCGACACCTACCGTGCCCACGGCCATACCGTGGACAGTGTGAAACCCGTTCCCGGCCTGCCCGACATGGTTTTCGCCGCGAACGCGGCGGTCGTCGTCGACGGCCGCGTCTTCGGCTCGCTCTTCCACGCGCCCGAGCGCCGTCCCGAGTCCGTGCCCTTCGAGGCGTGGTTCAAGGCGGAGGGCTACGAGGTGTACCACCCCGAGTCGGTATGCGAGGGCGAGGGCGACCTGGTCCCCGCCGGCCGCTGGATCCTGGCCGGGACGGGCTTCCGTACGACCCGGGAGGCCCACAGCGAGGTACAGGAGTACTTCGGGACGCCGGTGATCAGCCTGACGCTGGTGGATCCGTACTTCTACCACCTGGACACGGCGCTGTTCGTCCTCGACGACGGGCCCGACGGGAACATCGTCTACTACCCCGAGGCGTTCTCGCCGGGCAGCCGTGAGGTGCTGGCCCGGCTGTACCCGGACGCGGTGCTCGCCACCCGCGAGGACGCCATGGCGTTCGGGCTCAACTCCGTCTCCGACGGGCGCCACGTGTTCATCTCACCGGGGGCGACGGCCCTGGCCGACCAGCTGGCCGGCCGCGGCTACGTCCCCGTCCCCGTCGACCTGTCCGAATTCCAGAAGGCCGGTGGCGGCATCAAGTGCTGCACCCAGGAGATCCGGGAGATCCGCTCATGACCGCACCCGTCCGCACCGAGGACTCGCAGGGGGCCCGTGGCTCGCGGGAGACCCGTGGCTCGCAGGAGCTGATCCGCGCGGAGGAGCCGGTCCTCGCGCACAACTACCACCCGCTGCCGGTGGTCGTCGCCCGCGCCGAGGGCACCTGGGTGGAGGACGTGGAGGGGCGGCGCTACCTCGACATGCTCGCCGGGTACTCGGCCCTCAACTTCGGCCACCGGCACCCGGCGCTGATCGAGGCGGCCCATCGTCAGCTCGACCGGCTGACCCTCACCTCGCGCGCTTTCCACAACGACCGGCTCGCCGAGTTCGCGGAGCGGCTGGCCGCGCTGACCGGCATGGACATGGTGCTGCCCATGAACACCGGCGCGGAGGCGGTGGAGAGCGGCGTGAAGGTGGCCCGCAAGTGGGCCTACGACGTGAAGGGCGTGCCAGCCGACCGGGCGACGATCGTCGTCGCGGCGGACAACTTCCACGGGCGTACGACGACGATCGTCAGCTTCTCGACGGACGAGACGGCCCGGGCGGGCTTCGGGCCCTTCACGCCGGGTTTCCGGGTGGTGCCGTACAACGACCTGGCCGCGATGGAGGAGGCGGTCGACGAGACGACGGCGGCGGTGCTGATCGAGCCGATCCAGGGCGAGGCGGGGGTGATCATTCCCGACGACGGCTATCTCGCCGGTGTGCGGGAGCTGACCCGCCGCAAGGGTTGTCTGTTCATCGCGGACGAGATTCAGTCCGGGCTCGGCCGCACGGGCCGCACGCTGGCGGTCGAGCACGAGCCGGTGGTGCCGGACGTGCTGCTGCTGGGCAAGGCGCTGGGCGGCGGCATCGTGCCGGTGTCGGCGGTGGTCGGACGCCGGGAGGTGCTCGGGGTGCTGCACCCGGGTGAGCACGGCTCGACCTTCGGCGGCAATCCGCTGGCCGCCGCGGTCGGTACGGCGGTGGTGGAGCTGCTGGAGACGGGCGAGTTCCAGCGCCGGGCGGCCGAGCTGGGCGAGATCCTGCGCGACGGTCTGACGGGGCTGGTCGGCAAAGGCGTCGTCGGGTTCCGCTCGCGTGGCCTGTGGGCGGGCGTCGACATCGACCCCGCGCTCGGCACCGGCCGCGAGATCAGCGAACGCCTCATGCGGGAGGGAGTCCTGGCGAAGGACACCCACGGCTCCACGATCCGCCTGGCCCCGCCGCTCACCATCACGGGCGAGGAACTGACGGGGGCGCTGGCGGCGCTGGAGAAGGCGCTGGGGTAAGGGTCGGCCGAGGTCACGGGGGCAGGGGCGGAGGACCCCAGACGGGTCGACCGCCCCTCCCTGCGTGCGGGCGACCCAGGAGACCGGCCACCAGGACGCGACTGCCCGGTACCGGCCGAAGGGGCGGGGCGGGGCGGGGGCTGAGGGTCGCGCGGGCGGCCGGAGCTGGACGGCCGCTCGCACAGGGCCGCCGGAACCGGAAGGAGACTCACACAGGGCCGCCACAGCAGAGCCGAGGCCCGCACGGGCCGCCGGAGCTGGACGGAGGCTCGGCACAGAGCGGCACTCGGTCGCCGCACCGGCCCCAGCCGGGCAGGCAGCCCTGCCACCCTGTCCGACCCGCGCCGGTCGTCCCTCCTGCGCGCCGGCGACTCCGGGTGCCTGCTCAACCCGGACGGCGCCCCTGGCCGCTCCCCGTCCCAACGGGAACGGTCGCGGCCTCCCCGGCCTCACGGTGAGTGCTGCCCCGCGCCGAGCCGCTTCTCCCACGCCGGCGAAGGCCGGGCAGTGCGTTCCCTCCCCGCCGGCCGTCCTCCTCCGCCCTTCAACCGGAGCGTCCCCGACACCGCCCGGCTCCTTCGCCTCAGCCGCCTCCCGTGCGCCCCGACCGGCCCTGCACAAGCCGCCCCTCGGCGCCAGAAGGGTGAAGATTGGGGCAAGAGGTGGTAGACCACTCTCAGCGACAGAGAGGTCGGCCGTGGGCGCAGACGAGGTGCACGGCGTTGCCCGGCAGCGGTTCGACGTGGCCGACGCGGCGCCCCTGTTGCTCGATCCACAGGGCGTGGTGACGGGCTGGACCAACGGTGCCCGGCGCCTGCTCGCGTACCCGGCGTCCGAGGCGGTCGGCAGGAAGCTGGCCGACCTGCTGGCCGCCGAGGACGCCGAGCGCGTGCCGGACCTGGTCGAGCGGTGCCGCAGGGACGGTGGCTGGACGGGACTGCTGACGGCCCGCCGCCGGGACGGGCGGCCGGTGAAGGTCGCGGCCCGGATCACCTGGGCCGAGGAGGCGCACGGCAGCTCGCGCTGGCTCATGCTCCTGTCGGAACTGGCCGACGCCCCCGGCTGGGACATGAGCCGCACGGTCCTGGAGCAGATGGCGGCGGGCGCCCCGGTCGGTATCGCGATCGTGGACACGGACCTGCGCTTCGTGTGGTCGAACGCCGCTCTGGAGCAGTTCGGCGGCGGCCCGGCGGCGCGCCGGCTCGGGCTGCGCTTCGCGGACGTCCAGCCGGGCATGGACGGGCAGGCGGTCGAGGCCCAGATGCGGCACGTGCTGGAGACCGGCGAGGCGGTGGTCGGCTACGAGCACGTGGGGCATGTGCGCTCGGCCCCGTTGCGCGAGACGGCGCACATGCTGTCGTTCACCCGGCTCGAGGACGACCGGGGCCATCCGATCGGCGTGTACTACACGGTCGTGGACATGACCGACAGGCACCGTGCGCGGCAGCGGCTGGCGCTGCTCGACCGGGCCGGCGAGAGCATCGGCCGCAGCCTGGACCTCACGCGCACCGCGCAGGAGCTCGCGGACGTGGCCGTGCCGGGGCTTGCCGACTTCGCCACCGTGGACCTGCTCGAGTCGGTGCTGCGGGGCGCCGAACCGGCCCCCGGCCCGCTCGCGGACTCGGAGGAGCCGGTGGAGCTGCGCCGCGCCGGGTACCGGTCCGTGCAGGACCTCACGGAAGCCGTCATCGAGATCGGCGAGGTGGTGGCCTTCCGGGCCGGAACGCCGCCCTTCCGCTGTCTGGCCACGGGGCGGTCCTGGCGCGCCGAGCGGCTCGACCCGCTGACCCGGGACTGGACCACGGACACTCCGAGCGGCCGCCGGGCCACGTTCCGGGAGCTGGGTCTGCACAGCGTGATGACCGTGCCGATCCGTTCGCGCGGCATCACCCTGGGCATCACGACGTTCTACCGGCGCCAGGACCGGGAGTTCTTCGACGAGGAGGACCTGCGGCTGGCGGAGGATCTCGTCGCCCGTGCGGCCGTCTGCGTGGACAACGCCCGCCGCTACACCCGTGAGCGGGATGCCGCGCTCGTCCTGCAACGCAGCCTGCTCCCCCACCGGCTGCCCGAGCAGGACGCCGTCGAGGCGGCCGCGTGCTACCGGCCGGCCGACGAGCTGACCGGCCTCGGCGGCGACTGGTACGACCTCATCCCGCTGTCCGGGGCGCGTGTCGCGCTGGTCGTGGGCGAGGCGCCCGGGCACGGCATCGACGCCGCCGCGGCCATGGGGCAGCTGCGGACCGCCGTACGGACCCTGGCGGCTCTGGATCTGCCGCCCGAGGAGGTGCTGGCGCACCTCGACGACCTGGTGGCGCGGTCGGCGCGGGAGGAGGGCGCGGAGCCCGGGACGGTGGGCTCCGCGGGCACGCAGTGCGTGGGCTCGGGGTGCCTGTACGTCGTCTACGACCCGGTGGACGGCGGGTGCTCGATGGCCGCGGCGGGGCATCCCGCCCCGGCCGTGGTGCAGCCCGACCGCTCGGTCGTGTTCGTCGACCTGCCCCAGGGACCACCGCTCGGCGTGGGGGGCCCGCCGTTCGAGGCGGTCGAGCTGCCCCTTGCGGAGGGCAGCACGCTCGCGCTGCACACCGACGGGCTGCTGGCCCACGGCGAGACCTGGGCCGTCGACGCGGGCAGGGAGCGGCTGCGCCGGGCGCTGGAGCGGGCGGGCCCGCTCGACTCGCACTGCCGGTCCGTGGTCGAAGCGCTGGTACCGGACCGGCCGTACGACGACGTGGCCCTGCTGATGGCCCGGACGAAACGTCTCGGCACCGGGCAGGTCGCGGCCTGGGAGCTGCCCTCGGACCCGGCCGTGGTCGCCGACGCCCGCCGCACGGCCACCCGGCAGCTGGCGCACTGGGGCCTGGAGGAGCTGGCCTTCACGACGGAGCTGGTGGTGAGCGAGCTGGTCACCAACGCCATCCGGTACGCCGACGGGACCATCCGGCTGCGGCTGATCCGGGAGCGCGCACTGGTCTGCGAGGTCCTCGACGGCGGCGCCACCGCGCCCCATCTGCGCCATCCCCGTACGACGGACGAGGGCGGGCGCGGGCTGCTGCTGGTCTCCCAGCTCACGCAGCGGTGGGGCACGCGGTTCGTCCCCGAGGGGAAGATCATCTGGGCCGAGCAGGCCTTGGCGGACCTCCCGGAATGAAGCCGGTCGAGGTTTGCTCATACCGTGCGAAACTGGTGTGACCCCGGCAGCGGTGAGGCGGCGGCCATGGCGGAGACGGCGATCGACTACGGTGCGGTGTTCAAGGCTCTGCCCGGCATGGTGGCGCTCCTGACACCCGAGCTGGTGTACGCGGACGTCAACGAGGAGTTCGTCCGTACCTCCGGCCGCTCGCGAGATCAGCTCGTCGGCAAGTATCTGTTCGACGTCTTCCCGGACAACCCGAACGACCCGGCCGCGACGGGCATGCGCAATCTGGAGGCCTCGCTGTACCGCGTCCTGGCCACCGGAGAGCGCGACACCATGGCCCTGCAGCGCTACGACGTCGAGGACCCGGAGCGGCCCGGCGAGTGGCAGAAGCGCTACTGGAGCCCGGTGAACGCGCCGCTGCTCGGCTCGGACGGCAAGGTCGTGCTGATCCTGCACCGGGTGGAGGAGGTCACGGAGCTGATCAGGGCCCGGGGCGGCACTCCGGGGAACCAGGGCAGCCGGGCCAGCGTGCTGGAGGCCGAGCTGTACACCCGCGCCCGTGAGCTGCAGGAGCTCAACGAACGGCTGCGCCAGGCGCACTCCCGGGAGCGGGAGGTGGCGCTGGCATTGCAGAAGGCGATGCTGCCCGCGCCCCGGCAGGTCCGCAATCACCCGGCCGCCGTCCGCTACCGCCCCGCCGTGGGCGCGCTCAACGTGTGCGGGGACTGGTACGACCTGGTCGACCTGGTGGGCGGCGACCGCATCGGTGTGGCCGTGGGCGACGTGGTCGGGCACGGGCTGGAGGCCGCCGGGGTGATGGGCCAGTTGCGCAGTGCGCTCAGCGCGGCCTCCCGGGTCGCCGCGGGGCCGGCCCAGGCCCTGGACGTGCTGGGGCGTTACGCCCACGTGATCGACGGGGCCGAGTCGGCGACCGCCGTGACGACCTTCATCGACTGCGACAGCCACGTCATCACGTACAGCAGCGCCGGCCATCCCCCGCCCGTGCTCGTCCATGCCGACGGGCGCACGGAGTTTCTCGACCAGGCCACGGACACGCCGCTCGATGCCCGCCCGGACCCGATCCCGAGACCCCAGACCGAGACCACGTTCACGCCGGGCGCCACGCTCGTGCTCTACACCGACGGCCTGATCGAACGGCGTGGCGAGGACATCGACAAGGGGCTGGAGCGGCTCGCCGACGCCCTGCGCGACCATCGGGCCCAGGATCCCGAGACCCTCGCCGACACCGTGCTGTCGGAATTGCTGCCGCCCGGCGGCGCGACCGACGACACCGCGCTGATCATCGTGCGGCTGTGACTACATGCGGGTCTTGCCGTGGTCGAGCAGCCGGACGCGGTCCACGTTCTGCCGGTCCTCGGCGTCCGCGCTGGGCTCACCGGCGAACCACGCGTCGAGGATCTCCGTCAGCAGCGGCTCCGACGTCAGCCGCAGGCTGAGCGCGAGTACGTTGGCGTCGTTCCAGCGGCGCGCCCCGTCGGCCGTGTAGGCGTCCGTGCACAGGGCGGCCCGCACACCGGGCACCTTGTTCGCGGCGATCGAGGCGCCCGTGCCGGTCCAGCAGCACACCACCGCCTGGTCGGCCGTGCCGTCGGCGACCTCGCGGGCCGCGGCCTCGGAGCACACCGCCCACTGGGGGTCGCCGTCCGGGCGCAGCGCGCCGTGCGGGTGCACCTCGTGCCCTCGCTCGCGCAGGGCGGCCACGAGGGAGCGGGCGACGGGTTCGTCCATGTCGGAGGAGACAGAGATCCGCATGCCAGGCAGGTTACTCGCCGGAGCGACCCGGCCACCGGCGGCCCACAGCGGCCGTCCGCCCGCAAGGGCCACCGGTCCGCCACGCACCCCCGCTATCGCGCCAGGCCACCCGTTCGGCTTGCCCGTCACCCGGGCGGCGCAGCACGCTGGTCCCGCGGCCCTCCCCAGCCGCATGAGCACCACCGGACACCCACGCCTGACTGACCATCAGTCAATTGGCGAAGGATCTGTGCGGTCCGCCCGCGCGAGGTGCCCGGCGGCCGTGCCTGCACCTACACTGGCACCCCACGACATGCCGGTTGACCTGCTGGAACGCGGTGGTTGAGGCCGCCGCGGGAGTCGAGGAGCGCCCGCTTTGTTCTACTACCTGCTGAAATACGTGCTGCTGGGCCCGCTGCTGAGACTGGTCTTCCGGCCTCGCATCGAGGGCCTGGAGCACGTTCCCGCGGAGGGCGCCGCCATCGTCGCCGGGAACCACCTGTCGTTCTCGGACCACTTCCTGATGCCCGCGATCCTCAAACGGCGCATCACCTTCCTCGCGAAGGCCGAGTACTTCACGGGCCCGGGCCTCAAGGGCCGCCTGACGGCCTTCTTCTTCCGCAGCGCGGGGCAGATCCCGGTCGACCGTTCCGGCAAGGACGCGGGCCAGGCCGCGATCCGCGAGGGCCTCGGTGTGCTGAGCAAGGACGAGTTGCTCGGCATCTACCCCGAGGGCACCCGGTCGCACGACGGGCGGCTCTACAAGGGCAAGGTCGGCGTGGCGGTGATGGCCCTCAAGGCGGGCGTCCCGGTGATCCCCTGCGCGATGATCGGCACCTTCGAGGCCCAGCCGCCCGGCAAGGTCATCCCCAACATCCACCCCGTCGTGATCCGCTTCGGCGAGCCCCTGGACTTCTCCCGCTACGAGGGCATGGAGAACGAGAAGGCCATCCTGCGCGCCATCACCGACGAGATCATGTACGCCATCCTCTCCCTGTCGGAGCAGGAGTACGTCGACCGGTACGCGGCCGTGGTGAAGGCCGAGGAGGCCGCCGCCGCCAAGGAGCGGAAGTTCCGGCGCATGCCCCTCAGTTGAGCTCTGCTGTCGGCAGAGGCCGGTTCCCGGCCGGCCTCCGGCGATCTACGGTCGCGGCATGAGACGTGCTGTGGTGATCGGGGCGGGCGGGCAGATCGGGAAACCGGCGGTGGAGGCGCTGGCGCGGGACGGCTGGGAGGTGACGGCCGCCTCGCGCGGCGGCGCACGGCACGAGAACTGGCCCGCCGAGGTGCGGACACGGCGACTGGACCGCGAGGACGACGCGGCGCTCGGCGCGCTGATCGGCGACGGCTGCGACCTCGTGGTCGACATGGTCGCCTACGGGGCCCGGCACGCACGGCAGTTGACGGGTCTGGCGGACCGGATCGGCGCGGCCGTGGTGGTGTCGTCCGTGTCGGTGTACGAGGACGGCAAGGGCCGCGGCTTCGACACCATGGGCGAGCCGGACGGTCTCCCGCACTACCCCGTGCCGATCGCGGAGGACCAGGCGACGGTCCCGCCGGGGGACGCCACCTACAGCACCCGCAAGGTGGCCCTGGAGCATGAACTCCGCGCGGTGGGCGACCGGTTGCCCACCACCGTGCTGCGCCCGGGCGCGATCCACGGTCCGTACAGCCCACTCCCCCGCGAGCTGTACTTCGTCAAACGCAACCTCGACGGCCGGCGCAGGCGGGTGCTCGCCTTCCGGGGCGAGAGCCTGTTCCACACCTCGGCGGCGCGCAACATCGCCGAACTGATCCGGCTGGCCGCGGCCCGGCCGGGCTCCCGGGTCCTCAACGCCTGCGATCCACTGCCGCCGGCCGCGTCGGAGATCGGGGCCGCCGTGGACGCGGTCATGGGAGTGGAGACGGAGACCGTCCTGCTGGACGGGCCGGCCCGGGGGTCCGTGGGCAGTTCCCCCTGGTCGGTGGAGCTGCCGGTGGTGTGCGACCTGTCGGCCGCCGAGCGGGAGCTGGGGTACCGGCCGGTCGTGTCCTACCCGGAGAGCCTGCCGGAGACGGTCGAGTGGCTCGTCCGCCGGCTGTCCGGGCAGGACTGGCGCGAGGCGTTCCCCACTCTCGCCCGCGCCTACCCGGACCTCTTCGACTACGCGGCGGAGGACGCCTGGTTCGGGGCACGGCCCGCATGAGTGAGGGGCGGCCGGTGTCCCGGCCGCCCCTCACCACCGTACGGAAACGGCTCCGACTACGGCTTCGGCGTGGCGTGCGGCGCGCAGGTCACGTCCGCGCCGTCCAGCTTGCCGGTGAGCAGGTAGCTGTCCACCCGGGGGTTGATGCACGGGTTGACCAGGCCGGTGACGCCGTGGGAGCCCGCACCCTTCTCCGTGATCAGACGGGAGCCCTTGAACCGCTTGTGCAGTTCCACGGCGCCCTCGTACGGAGTGGCCGCGTCCCGCTCGGACTGGACGATGAGCACACCGGGCAGGCCCTTGCCGGTCTTGACGTTCACCGGCGTCTGCTGCTTGGCCGGCCAGGTGGCGCACGGCAGGTTCATCCAGGCGTTGGCCCAGGTCATGAAGGGGTGGTCCTTGTGGAGCCGGGTGTTGTCCCGGTCCCAGGTGCGCCAGCTGGTGGGCCATTTGGCGTCGGCGCACTCGACGGCCGTGTAGACGGCGTTGCCGTTCTCCGAGGACGCGTTGCCCGCCGTGTCGGACAGGTCGGGGGCGGCGGCGTCGACGAGCGCCTGGGTGTCGCCGGCGACGTACTTGCTGAAGACCGAGGCGGTCGACGCCCAGGCCGAGTCGTAGTACGGGGCGCTCTGGAAGAAGGAGATGAGCTCGGCCGGGCCGACGACCCCGCCGATGGGGCTCTTCTTCGCGGTGGCGCGCAGCTCGAGCCACTTCGCCTGGACTGCGGCGCGGGTGGTGCCGAGGTGGTACGTCGCGTCGTTCGCGGCGACCCAGTCCTGCCAGTCCTTCCAGCGGCTCTCGAACGCGACGTCCTGGTCCAGGTTGGCCTGATACCAGATCTTCTCGCGGGAGGGGTTGACGACGCTGTCGACGACCATGCGGCGCACATGGCCCGGGAAGAGCGTGCCGTAGACGGCGCCCAGGTAGGTGCCGTAGGAGACGCCGAGGAAGTTGAGCTTCTTCTCGCCGAGGGCGGCGCGGATGACGTCGAGGTCACGCGCGGTGTTCGGCGTGGTCATGTGCGGCAGCATCGCGCCGCTGCGCTCCTGGCAGCCCTCGGCGTACTCGCGGGCCGACTTGCGCTGGGCGAGCTTGTCGGCCTCGGAGTCGGGCACCGGGTCGACCTTGGGCGCCTTGACGAACTCCTGCGGGTCGACGCAGGAGATGGGCGTGGACTTGCCGACGCCGCGCGGGTCGAAGCCCACGAAGTCATAGGCCTTGGCCGCGTTGGCCCACACGGGGTTCTTGCCGGTGACCCGGGCCGGGAAACGCAGTCCGGAGCCGCCGGGGCCGCCGGGGTTGTAGACGAGCGCGCCCTGCCGCTCGGCCTTGGTGCCCGTGTTGCCGATGCGGTCGACGGCGAGCTTGATCTGCTTGCCGTAGGGCTTGGCGTAGTCGAGCGGCACGGTGACGTACCCGCACTGGATCGGCTTGGCCAGGTTCCAGTCGGCGGGGCAGTCCTGCCAGTCGATGCCGGCCTTCGCGGCCCGGGCGGCGGCGATCGCTGCGCCCCGGGCCTCGCGGTCCTGGCCGTATCCGCTGCCCGCGCTCGCGTTCGCGGTGGGCGCCGCGACGGCGCCGGCTATCAGCGTGGCCGTGACGAGCGCGCCGGCCGAACCGAGCGCCGCCACCCGCTTCTTCGGTCTCGAACCCCTCAAGGGGGACCTCCCCGTACCTCGTTGCGATCAGTACGGGGATCCTCCCGGTTGTGAGGTCCCTGACAACAGGGCCGGGCGCTCTTCTTTGCCAATCCGATAAACGGAGATGCCGTACTGCTCTACGGACGCCCAGGGGCCTCAACTCCGCGGGAGCGACGCCAACGCCTCGTCGAGCAGCCGCCGCAGCCTGAGGGCGTCCGGCGCCACCGCGGTCACCAGTGCGGCGGGCCCGGCGAGCGGCACCACCGACGCCCCCTCCCCCAGCACCGTCGCGGTCACCGGTTCGGCTGCGAACTCCGGGCGTACGACGACCAGTTGCCCGACGGCGCGATGTCCCGCCAGGACTGCGGGCCCGTCCCAGCCGCCCGGCGCGCCGGGCCCGCAGGCCAGTTCCTGGTCGAGCACGGCACGCCCGGCGATCCGCACGGTCAGACGGCTCGCGAGACGCCCGGGTTCCTCACCGACGCGTCCGAGTACCTGTTCCTCGCGCAGCACGAGCCGGGCGGTGGGTGCGAGCTCGACGCGGGTGGTGACGGACAGGTCACTGCCCTGGGCGGAGATCAACTGCTCGGGCAGCCAGTGCAGTTCGCCATGATCGGCGACATCGAGCCGGACGTCGTAGCGGGCCTCGCCCTTCGCCTGCCCGGGCAGCGCGATGGTGGCGGCGGCCGAGCCGACGGACAGCCGCGCCCCCTCCTCCACCCGTCCCTCCACGGTGAAATGGTCGCCGCCGAGCGGCCCGCTCATCGCGCCGACGAGCATGACCCGGGCCTCGGAGCCCGTGGCCCGGGTGCGCCGCAGCGCCAGGGGCCCGTCGCTCTCCAGCACGGGCAGCGAGGTCCCGCCGCGCCCGTCGTCGCGGGCGACGATCCGTGCGAGGGACCGCACGCCGGCACCGGCACGCACGCTCACGCGGTCCACGCGGCGAGCTGCGCACGCACCCAGGCGGCAACGTCCGTCACTCCGGCCTCGCTCCGCAACGACTGGAAGACGACCGGCAGTTCGGCACGCTGAGCCTTGGCGTCGGCGGCCATCCGGGCGAGATCGGAGCCGACGTACGGTGCGAGGTCGGTCTTGTTGACGACGAGCAGGTCGGCGGTGGTCACGCCCGGCCCGCCCTTGCGCGGGATGTCGTCGCCCCCGGCCACGTCGATCACGAAGATCTGCGCGTCGACGAGCCCCTTGGAGAAGGTCGCGGTGAGGTTGTCCCCGCCGGACTCCACGAGCACCAGGTCCAGCGGTCCGACCGCGTCCTCCAGGTCCTCCACCGCCTCCAGGTTCGCGGAGATGTCGTCGCGGATCGCGGTGTGCGGGCAGGCGCCCGTCTCCACGGCGGTGATCCGCTCCGGCGGCAGCACGGCCTCGCGGAGCAGGAACTCGGCGTCCTCGCGCGTGTAGATGTCGTTGGTGACGACGGCGAGCGCCAGTTCGTCCCTGAGCGCCCGGCAGAGCGCGGCGACGGTGGCGGTCTTGCCGGATCCGACGGGGCCGCCGAGTCCGATGCGGAGCGCTCTGCGGGTGCCGTCGGGACGGTGGGCGTCCGCACTGAGGGCGGCAGGGCCGTGGTTGGTTTGGTCGAGGTGCATGTGCGGCTCCTTGGGGTGGGGGTGGGCGCTGGTCTGGAGTGCGGGTGGGTGGGGGCTGGTCGCGCAGTTCCCCGGGCCCCTGAGCGGGGCGGTCTGCACGGGTCCGGAGAGCGGCTACGAGGCGAACAGCCGTACAGGCCACCCCGCGTGCGTCTCCGCCCCGATCTCCAGCAGAGGGGCCGACCCCGCCGGCAGGGCGTCGACCCCCTCGCCGACCGCCGTCCGGGCCGCCTCCACCGCCCGGTCCGCGACCCGGTCCACCTCCGGTGCCAGCCGGGCCAGCGCCCGTGTCGCGTCGAACGGATCCAGGCTCAGCAACCGCACGGTCGCCGACGCCGGCCCGCTCACGCTTTCGTACGCCGCGCAGTACGCCGCGTCCACCGGCCCCAGCCCCGCCGCCCGGGCCGCCAGCCCCAGCACCACCGGCTGATGCGCCCCCTTGGGGAACTCCCTGCCGAGCGCGTCCAGTTCTGCGGACGGCCAGGTCGCACGGGCGGCCCGCAGCAGCTGCCGTCCCAGCTTCCGCGCGGCGACCCGCAGCGCGGGCGACGGCGTCCGCGCGTCCGCCGCCCGATCCAGCGCGACGGGATCGATCCCGAGCGCCGCGGCCGCGGACAGCCCCGCCGCCATCAGCCCCGCCGTGTGCAACCGCCCGCGGCAGAACTCCTCCAGGCTCGTCGCCCCACTGATCCGCCCGGCTTTGACCGCCGCCTCGGCACCGCCGGAGTGCGCGTGCCCCCCGGCGGGAAACCGCCCGTCGGCCAGGACGAGAAGCGCTGCACGCGACATCAGACCACCCTCAGAACAGGAAGTACCGCTGGGCCATGGGCAGTTCGGCCGCCGGCGCCGCCTCGACCAGCTCCCCGTCGATGTGCACGGCGAAGCTGTCGGGATCGACCCGGACCTCGGGCCGGGCGTCGTTCTCGCGCATGTCGGCCTTGGTGACCCCGCGCGTCGACTCGATCTCGGCGAACCGCTTGCCGAGCCCGAGCCGTTCCGGCAGGCCCGCCTCGACGGCCAGGGGTGCGACGAAGTTGACGGAGTTGGAGGCCGGCGCCCGCCCGATCGCCCCGTACATCGGCCGCGGCAGGATCGGCTGCGGTGTGGGGATGGAGGCGTTCGCGTCGCCCATCTGCGCGTAGGCGATCTGCCCGCCCTTGATGACCAGCTGTGGCTTGACGCCGAAGAACGCCGGCTCCCACAGCACCAGGTCGGCCAGCTTGCCGCTCTCCACCGACCCGACCTCCCTGGCCAGGCCCTGGGCGAGCGCCGGGTTGATCGTGTACTTGGCGACATAGCGACGTACGCGGCGGTTGTCGGCCCGTCCGTCCCCGGGCAGGGCGCCCCGCCGCCGCTTCATCACGTGCGCGGTCTGCCAGGTGCGCATGACGACCTCGCCGACGCGCCCCATGGCCTGGGAGTCGGAGGAGATGATCGAGATCGCGCCCAGGTCGTGCAGCACGTCCTCCGCGCCGATCGTGGAGGGCCGGATTCGGGACTCGGCGAACGCCAGGTCCTCCGGCACGGCCGGGTTGAGGTGGTGGCACACCATCAGCATGTCGAGGTGTTCCTCGGCGGTGTTGACGGTGAACGGCCGGGTCGGGTTGGTGGAGCTGGGCAGCACGTACGACTCGGAGACCACGGTCATGATGTCCGGCGCGTGCCCGCCTCCGGCGCCCTCGGTGTGGTAGGCGTGGATGCCCCGCCCGGCGATCGCGGCCAGGGTGTCGCCCACGAATCCGGCCTCGTTGAGGGTGTCGGTGTGGATGGCGACCTGGATGCCGGTCCGTTCGGCGACCGTCAGCGAGGCGTCGATGACGGCCGGGGTGGAGCCCCAGTCCTCGTGCAGCTTCAGACCGAGGGCGCCACCGCGGATCTGGGACAGCATCGCCTCGTGGGAGACGGTGTTGCCCTTGCCGAGCAGGCCGATGTTGAGCGGGAAGGCCTCCATCGCCTCCAGCATCCGGGCGAGATGCCAGGGGCCGGGCGTCACGGTGGTGGCCTTGGAGCCCTCCGCGGGGCCCGTGCCGCCGCCGACGAGGGTGGTGATGCCAGAGGAGAGCGCCTCGTCGGCGATCTGCGGGCAGATGAAGTGGACGTGCGCGTCGATCGCGCCCGCCGTGAGGATCCGCCCGTTGCCGGCGATGATCTCGGTCTCCGGGCCGATGACCAGGTCCGGGTGGACGCCGTCCATGGTGTCGGGGTTTCCGGCCTTGCCGATGCCGGTGATCCGGCCGTCGCGGATGCCGACGTCGGCCTTGACGATCCCCCAGTGGTCGATGATCACCGCACCGGTGACGACGGTGTCCGGGGTGCCGTCCGCCCGCGTGGCCCGGGCCTGGCCCATGGACTCGCGGATGACCTTGCCGCCGCCGAAGACCGCCTCGTCACCGGCGAGTCCGGGGCCGCCGGAGCGGTCCTCCTCGATCTCGACCAGCAGGTCGGTGTCGGCGAGCCGGATCCGGTCGCCGGTCGTCGGGCCGAACAGGTCGGCGTACGCGGCACGCGAGATCTCAGGCATCGAGGGCACCTCCGGTCTCCCCGCGCAGTCCGGGCACCACACGGGCGCCGGCCAGCGGCACGAGTTCGACGTCGACGGGGATCCCGGGCTCGAAGCGCACGGCCGTGCCGGCGGCGACGTTGAGCCGCCTGCCGCGCGCGGCTGCGCGGTCGAACTCCAGGCCGGGGTTGGCCTCGGCGAAGTGGTAGTGGGAGCCGACCTGGACGGGCCGGTCGGCGGCGTTGAGGACGGTGAGGCGGACGACCTCACGGCCCTCGTTGTAGGCGATCGGCCCGTCGGCGAAGAGGATCTCTCCGGGAATCACGGCGGCTCCCCGTCAGACGATCGGGTCGTGGACGGTGACGAGCTTGGTGCCGTCCGGGAAGGTGGCTTCGACCTGGACGTCGTGGATCATCTCCGGGATGCCCTCCATGACGTCGTACCTGGTCAGGAGCTTGCGTCCGGAGGACATGAGTTCCGCGACGGTACGGCCGTCACGGGCGCCCTCGAGGATGTGCGAGGTGATGAGCGCGACCGCCTCGGGGTGGTTGAGCTTCAGCCCGCGGGCCCGGCGCTTCTCGGCCACGTCGGCCGCCACGTGGATCAGCAGCCGTTCTTGCTCGTGCGGGGTCAGTTGCACGTCCACCTCACAGTCGTCACTCCGGGCCGTGCGGGGCCCGGTTGCCGCGGCCACGGGGCAAAGTGCCAGGTGGCGTGGACCGGCAGGCTAATTGCGCCGCGTTTCGGGCACGTTAACCGACCTGTGATCCACCGGCGTCCCCGCCACGCATGCCCGTCAGGGCCCGCAGACCGTCCCGGAGCACCTCGACCGGGGCGGGTCCGAAGAGGGACTGCTGCGCGATGAACCCGAGCACCGAGGCGATCATCGTGCGGGCCACATGGTCCGGCGCCACGTCCGCCCGCATCATGCCGGCCTCCTGATACCCCTCGACGATCCTCCCCCAGGCCGCGCGGACCGAGCCGTAGCCCTCCCTCAGGAGGGCCGCCAGCTCCTCGTTGCGCAGGGTCTCCGTCCACACCTGGATGACGAGCCGCGGAAAGGCGGGCCGGCCGTCCACGACCAGGGACTCACGGGCGGCGAGCGTCCGGCCGAGGACCGAGGCGACGAGTTCGTCCGGCGGCGGGGGCGGGCTCTGCCGCGCCGCCTCCTCGAAGGCCTCGCGGACGGAGCCGAGCGTCTCCGCGACGATCGCGCCGATCAGCTCCTCCTTGCCGCTGAAGTAGCGGTACACCGCCCCCGCCGAGAGGTCGACCTCCTTCAGCACGTCCTGCATGGACGTGGCGTGGAAGCCGTTGCGGGCGAAGCAGAGCGCGGCGCCGTCGAGGATCTGGCGGCGGCGAGCGTCGAGATGTTCCTGGGACACGCGAGCCATGATCCCAAAGTAAAACGAATATTCATTCTTGACAAGACGCCGCGACCGGAGCACGGTGAGGACGCATCAAAAACGAACGATCCTTCTTTTTAATGTTCCGGTCCCGCCAGCCCCAGGAGACCCTCATGCCTTCCCGCAACCGCCATGTGATCGCGGTCGTCGTCCTCGTGCCCGTCCTGGCCGCCCTCGCCCTGTGGGCCTTCGCCTGGCCGGCCTCCCGTATCGCGCCCCGCGACCTGCCGCTGGGCGTGGCCGGACCGGCCGCCGCCGCGACCCAGGTCGAGCGGCAACTGGAGGGGCACGAGGGCGCCTTCGAGATCCACCGCTACGCCGACGAGGCCGCCGCCCGGGACGCCATCGAGGACCGGAGCGTGTACGGCGCGGTCGTGGTCACCGCGCAGGGACCCGAACTGCTCACGGCTTCCGCGGCCGGACCGGTCGTCGCCCAGTTCCTCCAGCAGGCCGTGGCCCACCAGGCCGGCGCCGAGGGAACACAGGTCAAGACGGTCGACGTCGTGTCCACCCCGGCCGGCGATCCGCGCGGCGCCGTGCTGAACGCCGCCACACTGCCGCTGGCCCTGGCCGGTATCGCGGCGGGCGCGGTCGTCACCCTGCTGGGGCTGCGCGGCTTCCGGGCCGTGACCGCGCTGCTCGGCGCGTCAGCCCTGGTGGGTGTGATCGCGGCCGGGATCGCGCACAGCTGGCTCGGGGCGCTCGGCGGGGACTGGTGGACGGAGGCGTCGGTACTCGGTCTGTCCACGCTGGCCGTCGGCGGTGCCGTCGCCGGTCTCGCCGCCCTGATCGGCCCCGCCGGCACGGGTGTCGGAGCCGCCCTGGTGATGCTGATCGGCAACCCCTTCTCCGGCGCCACCTCGGCCCCTCAGATGCTGCCGGAGCCGGCCGGGGCGATCGGGCAGTGGCTCCCGCCGGGCGCGGGTACGACCCTGCTGCGCTCGGTGTCGTACTTCGACGGCGCGGCGGCGACCGGGCCCGCCCTGACCCTGGCCTGGTGGGCGGTTCTCGGCCTGGGTGCCGTACTGCTCGGCGGCTCGCTCCGGGCCCGGAAGGCGGGCGGCGGACCCGCGGCCGAGCGGCGGGAACTCTCCGCCGTCGCCTGACCGCCGACCGACGCGCCCGAGCGCCGTCACACAAAGCGACCGTGCATCCCGCCCTAGTGGACGGGGACGCACGGTCTTTTCCGTGTGTCCCGCCCTAGGCGGGGCCGGCCCCGCGGTGCTGCGCCGCGATACCGAACCGCCGGGGTTCGCCAGGGGCGGACGCGACCTCGCGGACCGTGGAGAGCGCGCTGACCACCTGCTCCTCCGCCACCTCCGCAGGCTCCTGGGTCTCTTCGAGTCGCCGCAGGTCATCGGCCGATACGAGGGCGACGAGAGGCTTGCCGTGCCGGGTGACGACGACGCGTTCACCGGCGTACACCACGCGGTTGATCAGGTCGGCGAGCTCAGCCCTGGCTTGCGTCACCGGAATCTCGTAGGCCATGTCCCCATCATAACGGCATGTACGTCCTGTACATTTTTTACAGACGAGCTGTCGCCGGAGACGGCTCTGCCCGCGAGGAGGGGTTCGTCATGACCCGACCGTCCGCCCGCCATGTGCTGCCCGAGTTCACCGAACGCACGGGGTCCGGGCAACGGACGATGGATCCGTACTCGAAGCTTCTGGAGGAGCGGATCGTCTTCCTCGGGGCACCGGTGGACGAGACCTCGGCGAACGACGTGATGGCCCAGTTCATGCACCTGGAGCACCGGGCCCCGGAGCGCGACATCTCGCTCTACATCAACTCCCCCGGCGGCACCTTCCACGCGATGACGGCCCTCTACGACACGATGCGGTACCTCTCCTGCGACGTGGAGACCATCTGCCTGGGCCAGGCCGGTGCCGCGGCCTCGGTGCTGCTGGCGGCGGGCACGCCCGGCAAGCGGTTCGCGCTGCCCGACGCCCGCCTGGTGATCCATCAGCCCGCCCTGCCCGAGCCGGTCCGGGGGCAGGCCGGTGATCTGGCGATCCAGGCCGACGAGTTGACGCGCGTCCGGAGCCGGATGGAGGAGATGCTCGCGCTGCACTCGGGCCGCACCCGGGAGCAGGTGAGCGCGGACATCGAGCGGGACATGATCCTCACCGCCCAGGAGGCGGTGGAGTACGGCTTGGTGGACGGGGTCATCCCCAACCGCAAGGCCACTCCGGCCCCGTCGACCGGTCGGTGAGGCCCCCGGTGCTCCCGCCCGAACTGCCGCCGCTGCCCGCCCTGACACGCGCCGAGGCGGAACTGATCGACCGTTACCTCGATGTCGTCGACCTGCTCGGCCGCATCAACCCGGCCCAGGAGGGCGACACCTACCGCGGACTGCGCGCCGCTCAGGCCCTGGTGGGCAAGGCGACCGCGCTGCGTGACGCGTTGGCCCTGATGCACCGGCGAGGCGAGACGGAACTGCACGCCGGCACGCTGGCCCGGGCCCTGCGGGTGCTGGACGGTGAGCGGCGCACCGCCCGGCTCACCCTGCCCCCGGAGTCCGTCAGTTGACGCGGAACCGTCGACTCCGGACGCACGCACCGCCGGCGACGCGCCCGGAGCTGAGTTGAAACGGACCAAAAGACGTACCCCTGTTCGGAGTAGGCGGGAGACCGATTTTGGAGCCGCTCCGGTTGCGCAACGCGCGTAGCCGATGGACGGAATGGGGCATTCCGTCGCTGGTCCGGAGCTCCGCGAACCCGTGGACAGTGGCTCGAACGCACACGTGTCCACCCGAACGGGTGAGTGGTGAGTAACAACACAAATCCCCGGTTCCGTTGGGAAATCCGGACAGGCATGCGCCAAGATCCCTGTCTGACGACAAGCCCCCGCCGCTGTGGCGGGGCGATCCGGGCGGACGCCGAGTCCTGCCGCCGCCCGGATGACCGGTCGACAGGAGTGGATCGGCAGGAGTGGAGGACCCGAGCACGACGGGTCGCCGGGACGGTCACGCCATGACCGCCCCCGAGCAGCCCTTGGGGTGAAGCCGCGTCAGCGGCCGGGCAACTTTGTCAGCCCGAATCCGACAGGTCATCCTTCACAGGCGGCTGACGAAGGGTTGCGCATGACTGCGCTCAATCGTGTCCCGTCGCTCATGGCCCGGGCCGGCACGGCCTCGGCGCTCACCATCGCCGCGGTGAGCGGCTCCATCGTGGCGCCCGGCTTCGCATCCGAAGCCGCTGCGGCCACACCGGCGACCAAGGCACTCCAGATAGCGGCCTCCAAGAAGGGTTCGCCCTACAGGTACGGGGCCACCGGTCCGCACCGGTTCGACTGCTCCGGGCTCACGCTCTACTCGTTCAAGAAGGCCGGCAAGAAGCTCCCCCGCACGGCTGCCCAGCAGTACAACAAGACGAAGCACATCTCCGCCAAGAGCCGCAAGGCGGGGGACCTGGTGTTCTTCCACTCGGGCAGCAACGTGTACCACGTCGGTATCTACGCGGGTAAGAACAAGCTCTGGCACTCCCCGAAGAGCGGGGACGTGGTGCGACTGCAGAAGATCTGGACCAAGAGTGTCTGGTACGGACGCGTGAAGTGATCCGCCCGGCGTGCGGCGGCGTCCTTGACGCGCCGCCGCATGCCGGAGCGTGACACGGGCTCATGTGCATACCCGTGCTCCCATGGCCGAGCACCGCCCTGCACCGCGCGCAACGAGACGCCGCTGCGACGCGCCGACCGCACCTTCGTCGAGCTGCTCCAGGAACTGCGCGTCACCCGGACGGGCGTGCAGATCCTCTTCTTCTTCCCGCTGGCGCCGGCTCTCGCCCCGCGCTTCGAGGAACTCGACGCGCTCCAGCGCGTCACCTACGTCAGCGCCCTGCCGCCGGCGATCCTGGCCGCCGCCCTCTTCGCCGCTGCGGCACACCGTCGGACAGCCGTCAGGGCTGCGAGGGGCGGCAGCGCACCGGGAGGCGTCGGCGCGGCGCCGGTGACGGCCGCGGGCTCCGGCGGGGGGCGCGGGGCGCGGAGCGGGCGTCAAGGCCGTGGGGATGGCCCGGATGCGGGTCGCGCGGGCCGGGGCGCGAGGAGGGCGCCGCTGGACACGCCGTGCGGGTCCCGCCGCGTGTGACTACGGCTCCTGCTGCACCGCGGTCGTCACCGGCTGGACCGGGACGACCCAGGGAAGTTCGATCGAGATGGTCTTGCCGCCCTCGCGCGTGGGGCGGATGCGGAGCCTGCCGCCGCATTCCGCGGTCAGCCAGCGGATGATGACCAGGCCGCGGCCGTTGTCCTGCTGGACGGCGGCCGGCAGGCGTCTGGGGAAGCGGGGGTGGCTGTCCGTGACACCGATGCGCAGGTGCTCGTCACGGTCCAGTTCGACGTCCACGGTGAACGTCGGCGACTGGCCGAAGGTGTGCTGGACGGCGTTGGTGGCGAGTTCGGAGATGATGAGTCGGACGGTGTCGGACACTTCCGTGTCCGCCGGCAGGCCCCACTCCGCCAGCGTGCCCACCACGTAGGCACGCGCTGCGGAGACCGAGGCGGGATCGCTCGGCAGAGTGACGGATGCTTCCAGATGGTCTGCCATGGCGACATCGTCCTTTTCCCACGGGACCGGAGCCCGACACGGAGCGGATGGTTCGAGTACGGTCCCGGACTGGTGCTTCGTCGCCAGACTGCCACCAGAGCACCCCTGAAGGACGGCGATCCACCAAGATGTGCATATATCTGTCGCTCAAAGCGGTGAACTCTGCGACGCGAGACCGTATTTGGGTGGCTCGGAAGGAGTAAGGAGGAGCCCATGCAGCACGGTCCCGCGGTGCGCCGCCGGAAACTGGGCGCCGAACTGCGTGCGCTGCGCACCTCTGCGGGGCTCACGAGCGGTGAGGCGGCCCGGCTGGTGAGCTGGCACCAGTCCAAGGTCAGCCGGATCGAGACGGGCACGAGCGGGGTGAAACCGGCCGATGTGCGGTTACTTCTCGACGTCTACGGCGTGACGGACTCCCAACTTCGCGAACTGCTCATGATGTTGGCGGGGTCCGACGACAACGGGGGCCGGCACCACTGGTGGCACGCCTACCGGGGAGTGCTGCCGCCCACCTACCGGGACTTCATCAGCCTGGAGTCGCAGGCCGACACGATGCGCACGCTGGAGACCACCGTCGTCCCCGGACTGCTCCAGACGCCCGAGTACGCCCGTGCGGTGACGAGGGCCGCGGTGGAGGGACTTCCGGAGGACGGGCTCGACACGCTGGTCGAGGTGCGGCTGGCCCGGCAGGACGTTCTGCGTGCGGATCCCCCGCTGGAACTCAGTGCCGTTCTGGACGAGGCGGTGCTGCGCCGGGAGGTGGGCGGCCCCGGGGTCATGGCCCGCCAGCTGGAACGGCTGGTCGAGGCGGCCCGGCTGCCCCAAGTGCGCCTTCAGGTACTGCCGTTCGCCGCCGGGGCACACATCGGCGTCACCGGCCCTTTCGTAATCTTCTCGTTTTCGAGCACTTCTGATCTGGATGTGGTTGTTCTCGACCACTTGACGAGTAGCCTCTACCTCGAACGGAAAGAAGACCTCCAGGCCTACACGGAGGCCTTCAACGCCCTTCAGATCCACGCCCTTTCGCCCGAGGACTCGTTGGATTTCATCGCCGGGACAGCCGCCGGCGCGTAAGGAGGCACCATGCGTGCACTGCCTCGTCACGTCCCCTCAAGCATCGAACTGCACGGTGTGCGGTGGTTGCGCAGCAGCTACAGCACCGGTGCGAACAACTGCGTCGAGACCGCGTGTCCGGACGCCCCGCCCTGGGCCGGGCTGCTCGCCGTGCGCGACTCCAAGGACCCGGCCGGACCCGCACTGCTCTTCTCCCCGGGGAGCTGGGCGGCGTTCGCGGCCGCGGTGGAACGCATGTAACCGCGTTCGATCAGGCCGTCTTCGATCAGACCGTCATCGTGCGACGCACGGCCGTGTCACGCCGACTCATGGCCGCGTCTCGCCGACTCATGGCCGCGTCTCGCCGATCAGTCGTACAGCGCGTTCGATCTGCTGAGCGGTCAGGTCCGCGCGGGCGGTCAGCCTGAGCCGTGAGATGCCGTCCGGCACGGAAGGGGGCCGGAAGCACCCCACGGCCAGGCCCGCCGCGCGGCACCGCGCCGCCCAGCGCACGGCGTCCTCGGGAGAGGGCGCCCGCACCGAGACCACCGCGGCGTCCGGACGCACCGCTTCCAGGCCCTCGGCGGTCAGGCGTGCGTGCAGTTCGCCCGCCACCGCGCGGGCCCGTGCCGCCCGCTCCGGCTCGCGGCGCAGCAGCCGCAGGGCCGACAGCGCCGCCCCCGCCGCCGCGGGCGCCAGTCCCGTGTCGAAGATGAACGTCCGGGCGGCGTTGACCAGGTGGTCGACGACCCGGGCCGGGCCGAGGACGGCTCCGCCCTGACTGCCGAGCGACTTGGACAGCGTGACCGTCGCGACGACGTCGTCCGCGCCCGCGAGCCCCATCTCCTGCGGGGCGCCGCGGCCGCCGTCCCCGAGAACGCCCAGTCCGTGGGCGTCGTCGACGACCAGCCCCGCGCCGTGCGCCCGGCAGGCCTCGGCCAGCGCGGCGAGGGGGGCCGCGTCGCCGTCGACCGAGAAGACCGTGTCGGACACGGTGATCGCCGTGCCCTCGTGGGTGGCCAGTGCCTTGCGCGCGGCGTCCGGCTCGGCGTGCGCCACGACCTGGGTGGTACCGCGGGCGAGCCGGCAGCCGTCGATGAGCGAGGCGTGGTTGCCCGCGTCGGAGACGATCAGGGAGCCGTGCGGGGCCAGCGCGGTGACCGCCGCGAGGTTGGCGGCGTAACCGGAGGAGAAGACGAGAGCCGCCTCGAAACCGCAGAAATCAGCCAGTTCCCGTTCGAGTTCGGCGTGCAGTTCGGTCGTGCCCGTGACGAGCCGGGAGCCGGTCGCGCCGCCGCCCCAGGTCCGCGCCGCCCGGGCCGCGCCCTCGGTGACCTCGGGGTGGCGGGCCAGCCCGAGGTAGTCGTTGCTCGCCAGGTCCAGGAGCGGCGAATCGGCCGGACGGGGGCGCAGAGTCCGTACGAGTCCGGCGCGGGCACGCAGCTCCGCCTGCTCGTCGATCCAGCCGAACGCCATGGGTGGTCCTCCGGAGAATTTGTAGGCAGTGCACAGACACTAGCGGGACCACCAGCAGGTCACTGTGTGGCAATACCCACACCTCGAAGCGACTCTGTTGTGCGAACTCTCCTTTGCCCCGGGCGCCTCCTTAGGACAGGATCGGCTTCCATGGACCTGCTGAACACGCTGGTGGACAAGGGGCTTCGGCGCGAGCTGCCGACCCGTGACGAGGCACTGGCCGTCCTCGCGACGTCCGACGACGACCTGCTCGATGTGGTGGCCGCGGCCGGAAAGGTGCGTCGGCACTGGTTCGGCCGACGGGTGAAACTGAACTATCTCGTCAACCTCAAGTCCGGCCTGTGCCCCGAGGACTGCTCGTACTGTTCGCAGCGGCTCGGCTCGACGGCCGGAATCCTGAAGTACACCTGGCTGAAGCCCGACCAGGCGTCCGACGCGGCGGCGGCGGGGGTGGCCGGAGGGGCCAAGCGGGTGTGCCTGGTGGCGAGCGGACGGGGCCCGACCGACCGGGACGTGGACCGGGTTTCCGAGACGATCAAGACGATCAAGGACAACAACGAGGGCGTCGAGGTCTGCGCCTGCCTGGGACTGCTCTCCGACGGTCAGGCCGAGCGGCTGCGCGAGGCCGGCGCCGACGCCTACAACCACAACCTCAACACGTCCGAGGCGACGTACGGGGAGATCACCACCACGCACACCTACGAGGACCGCGTCGACACCGTCCAGAAGGCGCACGCGGCCGGTCTGTCCGCCTGCTCCGGGCTGATCGCCGGCATGGGCGAGACGGACGAGGACCTCGTGGACGTCGTCTTCTCCCTGCGTGAGCTGGACCCGGACTCGGTTCCGGTCAACTTCCTCATCCCGTTCGAGGGCACGCCGCTCGGCAAGGAGTGGAACCTGACCCCGCAGCGGTGCCTCAGGATCCTGGCGATGACGCGGTTCGTCTGCCCGGACGTCGAGGTGCGGATCGCGGGCGGACGCGAAGTCCACCTGCGCACGATGCAGCCGCTCGCACTGCACCTGGCCAACTCGATCTTCCTCGGTGACTACCTCACCAGCGAGGGCCAGGCCGGCAAGGCCGACCTGGAGATGATCGCGGACGCGGGCTTCGAGGTGGAGGGCACCGGCCAGGTGACGCTGCCGGAGCACCGGGCCGCCGCAGGCTGTCACGACGGTGGCGGAGTCTGCGGTTCCGGCAGCGGGGCGTGCGGCTCCGGCGAAGAGCCGCAGGCCGCTGAGGCGCACACGGGCGCCGAGCCCCGGACCGACCTGGTCGCCGTGCGCCGCCGGGGCGCCGGGACGGACCTCGCGCCCAATGCCTGAGCCGGCCGTTTCCGAGCTGCTGGAGCTCGACCGGCGGCATGTGTGGCATCCGTACGGCCCGATGCCCGGGCGGCAGGAACCGCTCGTCGTGGAGTCGGCGAGCGGGGTGCGGCTGCGGATCGCCGACGGCTCGGGAGTGCCGGACGGTCCGCGCGAGCTGGTGGACGGGATGTCGTCCTGGTGGTCGGCGATCCACGGCTACAACCATCCGGTGCTCAACGAGGCCGCCCGTGAGCAGCTCGGGCGGATGAGCCATGTGATGTTCGGCGGGCTCACCCACGAGCCCGCCGTACGCCTGGCGAAGCTCCTTGTCGACATGTCGCCTGAGGGTCTGGAACATGTCTTCCTCGCCGACTCCGGTTCGGTGTCGGTCGAGGTCGCGGTCAAGATGTGCCTGCAGTACTGGCGTTCGCTGGGCCGTCCCGGCAAGCAGCGGCTGCTGACCTGGCGCGGTGGCTACCACGGCGACACCTGGCAGCCGATGTCGGTGTGCGATCCCGAGGGCGGGATGCACGATCTGTGGACCGGGGTGCTGCAGCGTCAGGTGTTCGCCGGCCCGCCCCCGGCGGAGTACGACGAGGCGTACGCGGAGCAGCTGCGGTCGCTGATCGAGCGGCACGCCGGCGAACTGGCCGCGGTGATCGTCGAGCCGGTGGTGCAGGGCGCGGGCGGGATGCGGTTCCACTCCCCCGCGTATCTGCGCGTGCTGCGCGAGGCGTGCGACGCGCATGACGTGCTGCTGGTGTTCGACGAGATCGCGACCGGGTTCGGCCGTACGGGTGCGCTGTTCGCGGCGGGGCACGCGGCCGTCACGCCGGACGTGATGTGCGTGGGCAAGGCGCTGACCGGCGGCTACCTGACGATGGCGGCCACCCTGTGCACCGCGCGGGTGGCGGACGGCATCTCGCGGGGCGAGGTGCCGGTGCTCGCGCACGGCCCGACGTTCATGGGCAATCCGCTGGCGGCGGCGGTGGCCTGCGCCTCGGTCGAGCTGCTGCTCGGTCAGGACTGGCTCGCCGAGGTCAAGCGGATCGAGGCGGGGCTGCGGGACGGACTCGCGGCGGCCTCGGACCTGCCGGGCGTGACGGACGTACGGGTGCTCGGTGCCATCGGCGTGGTCCAGCTGGACCACGCCGTGGACATGGAGGCGGCGACGGCGGCGGCCGTGCGCGAGGGCGTGTGGCTGCGGCCGTTCCGCGATCTGATCTACACCATGCCGCCGTACGTGACGGGCGAGGAGGATCTGGCCCGGATCGCGCGGGCCGTGTGCGCGGCGGCGCGGGAGGGATGACATGCCGGTACTGGTGATCACGGGCACGGGCACGGAGGTCGGGAAGACGGTCGTGACCGCCGCGGTGGCGGCGTCGGCCCTGGCCGCCGGCCGTTCGGTGGCCGTGCTGAAGGCCGCGCAGACGGGGGTACGGCCGGACGAGCCGGGGGACGCCGCCGAGGTGGAGCGCCTCGCCGGCCCGGTGACGACGGCCGAGCTCGCCCGGTTTCCCGAGCCGTTGGCGCCGGCCACGGCAGCGCGCCGGGCCGGACGGCCCCCGGTCCATCCGCACGAGGTCGCGGAGGCCGCCGCCAAGCTGGCCACCGAGCACGATCTGGTGCTGGTGGAAGGGGCCGGCGGACTGCTCGTCCGGTTCGACGCGGCCGGCGGCACCCTCGCGGACGCGGCCCGGCTGCTGTCGGCGCCGGTGCTGGTCGTGACCCCCGCGGGGCTCGGCACCCTGAACACGACGGAGCTGACGGCGCGTGAACTGCGCGCCCGGGGGCTGGAGCCGGCCGGGATCGTCATCGGCAGCTGGCCCGCGGCCCCGGATCTCGCCGCGCGCTGCAACCTCGCGGATCTGCCGGACGTGGCCGGAGCTCCGCTGCTGGGCTCCGTTCCGGCCGGATCGGGCGCCCTCTCCCCCTCCGCCTTCCGGTCGTCCGCGCCGCACTGGCTGGCGCCGCGGCTGGACGGCTCGTGGGACGCGGAGGCGTTCCGGATCCGGGAGGCGCCCGAGGCGTTCTGAGGGCTGGGGCGGTCTCGCGGTGAAACCGAGGCGCGTGTGATCGCGTGTTGAAGTACGTACGTGATCGCC
Source organism: Streptomyces luteogriseus (assembly GCF_014205055.1). NCBI lineage: Bacteria > Bacillati > Actinomycetota > Actinomycetes > Kitasatosporales > Streptomycetaceae > Streptomyces > Streptomyces luteogriseus. The sequence continues at coordinate 7,510,639 of NZ_JACHMS010000001.1, read as the reverse complement.
TCCGAAAGGGACCCCCCGTGCACACCAACGGATCACGCCCGTCCCGCCGTACCGCCCTCGTGCTGGGCACGGCCGCCGCTCTCTCGCTGGGCGGCGGCACGGCCCACGCCTTACCCGGCACGGCCGGGGTCACCGCGCGGTTGCGGGAGCTGGAGCGGAAGCACACCGCCCGGCTGGGCGTGTACGGCCGCAATCTGCGCACGGGCCGGACCGTGGCGTACCGGGCCGATGAACGCTTCCCGATGGCGTCGGTGTTCAAGACGCTCGCCGCCGCGGCCGTCCTGCGCGACCTGGACCGGGACGGCGAGTTCCTGGCCCGGCGTATCCACTACACCCAGGAGTACGTCACCAAGTCGGGCTACTCCCCCGTCACCGAGGACCACGTCGCGACCGGCATGACCGTCGGCGAACTGTGCGACGCCACCATCCGCTTCAGCGACAACACCGCGGGCAACCTGCTCCTGGAGGAGCTGGGCGGGCCGACCGCCGTCACGCGCTTCTCCCGCTCGGTCGGTGACCGGATCACCCGGCTCGACCGCTGGGAGCCCGAGCTCAACTCCGCGGAGCCGTGGCGCGTGACCGACACGACGAGCCCGCGGGCCATCGGCCGGACCTACGCCCGGCTCGTGCTCGGCACCGCGCTGGACCCCCGGGACCGGGCGCGGCTCACGGACTGGCTGCTGCGCAACACCACCAGCACCGAGAAGTTCCGCAAGGCCCTGCCCGCCGACTGGCTGATCGCCGACAAGACCGGCGGCGGACGCCACGGCGGCAACAACGACGTCGGCATCACCTGGCCGCCGGACGGCCCGCCGATCGTGATGTCCGTCCTGACCACCCAGCCCGAGGAGGACGCCCCGGCCGACAATCCCCTGGTGGCCGGCGCTGCCGCCCTGCTGGCGGCGGAACTCGCGTAGGGGGTCGCGTGGTGGGCACGGGCAGGCTGCGGCCGCGGGACGCCTGGCTCGTCGGCGGTGCCCTCGGTGTCGCCGGTCTGCTCGCCCTGCACTCGGCCGTGCCCAACGGGGTCGGGCGTCTGGGGAGTTTGCTGGAGACGTTCCTGCCGTGGCTCGGAGCGGCCGTGCCCGTGCTCGGCTGTCTCGCCCTGCTCGGGCGGTCGGGGGCGGGGCTGCTCGCCTGCCTCGCCCCCGCGGCAGTGTGGCTCTGGATGTTCGGCGGGATGTGGCTCTCCTCGCCCCCGGCCGCGTCCGACCTGACCGTCGTCCAGCACAACGTGGCCGACGACAACACCGACCCCGCCGGCACCGCGCGGGCCCTGCTCGCCACCCGCGCCGGGCTGATCGCCGTCGAGGAACTGACGCCCGCGGCGCGGCCCGCGTACCAAGCGGTCCTGGACGGGTCCCATCCGCACCGAGCGGTCCACGGCACGGTCGGGCTCTGGTCCGCGTACCCGCTGTCGGAGGTGCGGCCCGTGGACATCCGGCCGGCGGGCTTCCCCGGGAGCTGGCGGCGCGGTCTGCGGGCCACGGTGTCCGCGCCCGGCGGCGAGCTGGCCGTGTACGTGGTCCATCTGCCGTCCGTGCGCCTGGGTGCGACGGGCCTCGCCTCGGCGGCCCGTGACGAGAGCGCGGCGCTGCTCGCGGCCCGGATCGACGACGACCCGGCCCGCCGGCTCCTGGTGGTGGGTGACCTCAACGGCACGGTGCGGGACCGCGGGCTCGGGCCGCTGACCTCCCGGCTCGACGCACCGCCCACCGGGTTCGCGTTCAGCTGGCCGGCCGGTCTGCCGGTGGCGCGGATCGACCAGGTGCTGGGGCGAGGGGCCGAGGTGACGGAGGTGTCGGCACGGGATGCGACCGGGAGCGATCACCTCCCCCTGCTGGGCCGGGTACTCCTTCGGTAGCCGGCAGGGGTGGGCCGGGCCCGTCCGGGGGACAATCGCCTCGAGGCGCAAGGCCAGCCTCGTCAAGGAGGTCCCCATGCCGCTCCGCTCCGGCAAGGTGCCACGGGACGCCGTGCACCATCCGCTGTTCGCCCGCTGCTACGCCCGGGTCAGTGTCGCCGCCGAGACCCGGATGGGCATGGGCCGGATCCGCGGGAGACTGCTCGACGGGCTGTCCGGGCGGGTGATCGAGATCGGCGCGGGCAACGGGCTGAACTTCGCGCACTACCCGGGCACCGTCGCGGAGGTCGTGGCGATCGAACCGGAGCGGCGGCTGCGGCACCTGGCGGTGGAGGCCGCGCTGCGCGCCGAGGTGCCGGTGGACGTGGTGCCCGGTGCGGCCGAGGCGCTGCCGGTCAAGAGCGAGGGCTTCGACGCGGCCGTGGTGTCGCTGGTGCTGTGCAGTGTGCGGGACGTGCCCCGGGCGCTCGGGGAGCTGCGGCGGGTGCTGCGGCCGGGTGGCGAGGTGCGGTTCTTCGAGCACGGCAGGGGCGGTGGCCGGGCGATGACCTTCACGCAGCATGCCCTGGACCGGACGGTGTGGCCGTTGCTGAGCGGGGGCTGCCATGTGGCGCGGGAGCCGGTGCGGGCGCTGCGGGACGCCGGGTTCGAACTCGGCCCCTACCGGCAGGTGCTGATGCCCGAGGAGGGGCCGCGGCTGCCCAGCTCGTACTGCGTGCTGGGCACGGCGTGGCGTCCACTCAGCGGGTAGTGCGGCCGGTGGTCACAGGCTCCACTGGCGCAGCTCCCGCTCGATGTCCCGTACGGAGGCCGCGCCGCTCTTGACCAGCCGGGCGAGGTCGCGTACCTGCTCGGGCGAGGTGATGACCTTGACCCCGCTGGCGACGAGGTAGGCGTAGGCGACGGCGGAGGCGAACAGGGCGTTGGAGCGTTCGAGCGCGGGCACGTGGAGCAGGAGCTGGAGCAGGGCGGCGGCGCGGGCGTGCGGGCTGTAGTAGACGGGGACGTCGAATATGGCGGCCTGGTGGCGGGCGACGGCGGCGACAAGGGCTCCCCAGTCGGTGACCTGGGGGTCCCCGGGGGTGTGGTGCTCGGCGAGCATCAGCAGCCAGGCGAGGTCGATGTCGAGGTTGTTCAAGGGATCAGTGGCGACCTTCGCGCGTGCCCTCACGGTCTGCGCCGAATTCCTCGGCGAAGACGGATTCGTACTGCTTCATGAAGTCGGCGGCGGCTTCCACGAAGGTGTGGCCCACCTCGCCGGTGTCCTGCCTGACCAGTTCCTCGATGTACCGGTTGACGCTCATGCCGCGGGCCAGGGCGCGTTCACGGGCGGCGCGGGCGGTGCCCTCGTCGACGCGCACGTTCAGCTGGGTCTTCGCCATACCTCGAAGCTAGCGCGCAGTTGCTAGCACCGGCAAGGGCGGAGTCCGACCCGCGGAGGATACCGAGTGTGGGCCGGGTCACATTACCCTCGGGCAGGGCCAGGAGGTCCTGACGTCCATCCAGAGGAGGCGGCCTTGTCCACACCTGCTGCGGAGCACGCTCCCGGCCTCGCGCCGGCCGACGGGATCGCGGCCCGCGCGCGCGGTCTGACCAAGGCGTACGGCTCGGGCGAGACGGCCGTGCTCGCGCTCGACTCGGTGGACGTGGACGTCGTCCGGGGCCGGTTCACCGCCGTGATGGGCCCCTCCGGCTCCGGGAAGTCCACGCTGATGCACTGTCTGGCGGGGCTCGACACCGTCTCGGCCGGACAGGTGTGGCTGGGCGACACGGAGATCACGGGGCTCCGGGAGCGTGAGCTGACGCGGCTGCGCCGGGACCGGATCGGGTTCATGTTCCAGTCGTTCAACCTCATCCCGACCCTGAACGCGCTGGAGAACATCACTCTGCCGATGGACATCGCGGGCAGGAAACCGGATGAGAAGTGGCTGGACCGGGTGATCGACACCCTGGGCCTGCGGGACCGGCTCCGGCACCGGCCGTCGCAGCTCTCCGGCGGGCAGCAGCAGCGCGTGGCCTGCGCGCGGGCGCTGGCCTCCCGGCCCGAGCTGATCTTCGCGGACGAGCCCACCGGCAACCTCGACTCGCGGGCCGGCCTGGAGGTGCTGGGCTTTCTGCGCGAGGCGGTCGACCAGCTGGGGCAGACCGTCGTCATGGTCACCCACGACCCGGGCGCCGCAGCCCACTCGGACCTGGTGCTCTTCCTCGGGGACGGCCGGATCGTCGACGAGATGCGACGTCCCACGGCGGAGGCTGTCCTGGAGCGCATGAAGAGGTTCGACGTGATCCGCACCCGGTACGAGGACGCCCCCGCGACACCCGAGGAGAACTGAGCCCGTGCTCAAGGCGACCCTGCGGAGCTTCCTCGCGCACAAGGGGCGGCTGCTGCTCTCCGCGCTCGCCGTCCTGCTGTCCGTCGCGTTCGTCACGGGGAGCCTGATCTTCTCGGACACCGTCAGCCGCACGTTCGACCGGCTGTTCGCCTCCACCGCGGCCGATGTCACGGTCAGCCCGAAGGAGGACCTCGACGAGGCGGTGCCCTCCGGCCGGACGGCCACCCTGCCGGCCGCGCTCGCCGAACGGGTCCGGCGGGTCGACGGGGTCGCGGCGGCCCGTGCCGACGTCAAGGTGAACGGCCTCACGGTCGTCGACGAGGAGAACGCCCCGGTGGGGCCCACCACCGGGGCACCGACGCTCGGCAACGCCTGGAACCCGAACGAGCGCAGCCCGGTCGAGCTGGCCTCGGGCCACGCCCCGAGCGGCCCCGCCCAGGCGCTGCTCGACTCCGAGACCGCCGACCGCAGGAACGTACGCGTCGGCGATCCCCTCACGGTCATCGCGCCGCCCGGGTCGTTCAAGGTGCGGGTCGTCGGCATCGTCACGTTCACGACCACGAACCCCGGCTCGGCGCTGCTCTACTTCGACACACCCACGGCTCAGACGAAACTGCTGGGCCGGCCGGGGACGGCCACCGCCATCTCGGTCGACGCGGCGCCGGGCGTCAGCGACGATCAGCTCAAGCAGCGCGTGGCCGCCGCGCTCGGCGCACACACCTACGACTTCAGGACGGCCGGCGAACAGGCCGAGTCGGACGTCGAGCAACTGGGCGGGTTCCTCGACGTCATCAAGTACGTGATGCTCGGCTTCGCCGGGATCGCCGTGCTGGTCGGCGTGTTCCTGATCGTCAACACCTTTTCCATGCTCATCGCCCAGCGCACCCGCGAACTGGGTCTGCTGCGGGCGCTCGGTGCCGACCGGCGCCAGGTCCGCGGCTCGGTGCTCACCGAGGCCCTGCTGCTCGGACTGGTCGGCTCCACGCTGGGACTCGCCGCGGGCATCGGTCTCGCGGCCGGGCTGATCGGGCTGATGGGCCTGCTCGGCATGAACATCGACGCCGACGAGATGGAGATCGGCTGGGCGACCCCGGTGGCGGCGTACGTCGTCGGGCTCGGCGTCACCTTCGTCGCCGCCTATCTCCCGGCGCGGCGGGCCGCGGGCGTCTCGCCGATGGCCGCCCTCTCGGACGCGGAGGTGGCCGGGGTGGGCCGGCCGCTGCGGATGCGCGCGGTGGCGGGCGCGGTCGTCGGGGCGGCCGGTGCGGCGGCGCTGGCGGGCTGCGCGGCGTCGCGGCAGACCTCGTCGGCGGCGTCCCTGCTGGGCCTCGGTGTGGTGCTCACCCTGATCGCGACCGTGATCGCCGGACCGCTGCTGGTGCGTCCGGTGATCCGGGTGCTGGGCGCGGCCTTCCCCGCGCTGTTCGGCTCGATCGGGCGGATGAGCCAGCGCAACGCCCTGCGCAATCCCCGCCGTACCGGAGCCACGGCGGCGGCGCTGATGGTGGGGATCGCCCTGGTGGGCGGGATGTCGGTGGCGAGCGAGTCGATGACCGCGTCGTTCGACCGGCAGATCGACACGACGCTGGGCGCCGACTTCGTGCTCCAGAACAGCAACTTCCAGCCGTTCCCGCAGGAGGTCACCGACAAGGTGCGCGGCACCGACGGCGTGGGCCTGGTCGTGCGCGGGCGGTTCACCCCGGTCGCGGTGCGGCTCCCGGACGGCGACCGCGTGGAGACCACCGCCGCGGGCTACGAACCGCGGCTCGACGACATCGCCAACATCACCTACACGCACGGGGACACCGCGGCCGCGCTCGCACGCGGGCGGCTGGCCATGGACCGGGACTTCGCCCGCGACCACGGCGTGCGGGTGGGCAGCACCCTCCCCGTGGAGTTCCCGGGCGGACGCTCGGCCGAGCTGACGGTCGGCGCGCTCACCGACCAGGACTCCGCCGAGGGATTCGGCACCCAGGGCGGCCTGTTCTTCGGGCTGGGCACCCTGGAGCGGTACGCGCCGGGCGGACAGGATTCCGCGCTGTACGTCAACGCCGCCGCCGGCACGGGCGACGACGACCTGCGCGCGAACCTGGAGGAGACGCTGGATCCGTACCCGCAGGTGCAGGTGCGGGACCTGGCCGACTACAAGCGGCTGGTCCACGACCAGATCGCCGTCCTGCTGTACCTCGTGTACGCGCTGCTCGGGCTGGCGATCATCATCGCGGTGCTCGGCGTGGTCAACACCCTCGCGCTGTCGGTGGTCGAACGCACCCGGGAGATCGGGCTGTTGCGGGCGATCGGGCTGGCCCGGCGCCAACTGCGGCGGATGATCCGGCTGGAGTCGGTGGTGATCGCGGTGTTCGGCGCGGTCCTCGGGCTGGTGCTGGGGCTGGTGTGGGGCGTGTGCATGCAGCAGGTGCTGGCGCTCCAGGGCATGACGGCCCTGGCGATCCCGTGGGTCACGATCGTGCTGGTGGTGGTCGGCTCGGCGGTGGTCGGGGTCGTGGCGGCGCTGCTGCCGGCGTTGCGCGCCTCCCGGATGAACGTACTGGCGGCCATCGCGCACGAGTGACGTCCGTACGGTGCATCGCTGTGACGCGTGCCGGCGCGGGTGATGTGTTCTTGCCGTGCCGGCACGCGTATCCGGGCCGCGGCGCCCGGGTCCTCCCGATCGTCGAGCGCGCCCGTCGTTGCCCCGGCAGCGTCAGGAAGCGAGCGGTGTGTGGGTACCGAAGGAGCGTTGGTGGTAGGTGAGGGGGCTGGAGTCCACCGGGGGTACCTCGCCCGGTTCGGCCGAGACGACCTGGGCGAGCAGGACGGTGTGGTCTCCGGCGGGGACGTAGGCGTCGGCCTCGGCGGCGATCCAGGCCGCCGAGCCCGGCAGGCGGGGCCGGTCCTGGCTCGGCGACCAGGTCACGCCGTTGAACTTGTCCGGTCCGGAGCGGGCAAAGGTGGTGGCGAGATCCGCCTGGTGAGCACCCAGGATGTTGAGACCGAAGCGTCCGGTGCGGCGGATGACCTCAAGGAGCCGAGAGCGGTTGTCCAGGCACACCAGCACCATCGGGGGCGTCAGGGACAGTGAGCCGAAGGCGCTGACCGTGGTGCCGTGCGGGCGGGGGCCGTCCATCGCGGTGACCACGGCGACCGGGGTGGCGACGGTGGCCATGGCGTCGCGGAACGCTTGCGGGGTGATGGTGCCGGGTGGCTGGGGGGTGGGCATGACCGGGCCGTTTCTGTGACGGAGGGGTGGAGGGCATCGACGGCCCGGTGACCCGCACATGCAAGAGCTCAAGGGCGATTGATCAGGTATCGGGCCATGCCGGCGACGGTGGGTGACTCGAAGAGGGAGCGGATGTCCAGGTCGATGCCGAAGACCGAGCGGATGCGCTCGGTGAGCCGGATGCCCAGGAGCGAATCCCCGCCCACGCGGTAGAAGTTGTCGTGGATGCCGATCCCGGGAAGGCCGAGCACCTCCGCGAACAGGGCGCGCAGGAGTTCCTCCTGCGGGGTGCGCGGGGCGGCGGAGGTGGTGCGCGGGAGCGGGTCCGGGAGCGCCCTGCGGTCGAGCTTGCCGCTCGGTGACAGCGGAAGCGCGTCGAGCACCGTGAACGTCGACGGGATCATGTGCTCCGGGAGGTGCCGCGCCGCGCCGCGGCGGACCTCCTCCGCGAACAGGTCCGGGTCGGAGGGAAGCCCCGGGCCGGGGCGGGGCACGGCGGCCGGCCGGGCGGGGCCGTCCGGCGCATCACCGGGTCGGCGGGCGTACAGGGTGACCAGTCCCGTGCCCTTGAGGAGAGGCGCCGTCTCGACCTCGACGGCGTAGCCGTGCGCGGTGAGCCGGTCCTTGACGCGGGCCACCCGGTCGCCCACGTCGTGTGCCTCGATCGCCAGCTGTCCGATGAGGGGCCAGTGCGCGTCGTCGATACCGTTCAGGACCTCGAGTTCGCTCTTCTCCGCGTCGATCTTCAGCAGGTCGACGCGGTCCACTCCGGTCTCGCGGATGACGTCGGACAGGGTCCGCAGCCGGCAGACCACCTCCTCGTGCCGCAGCCGCTCGGAGAGCAGCACGTCGAGGTCCGCCTCGGCTCCGGGCGCGTCGAGGCCCCTCGACGAGAGGTCGTTGCGTACGTACGCCTCCACGACGCCACGTTCCTGCGCCGTGTCGCCGAACCGCCCGGACATGATGGACAGGCCCGGGTAGTAGGTGAACGTCGCCGTGTCCTCTTTCTCACCGATGCCGCACGGGAACAGCCGGACGTCCGCGCCGTGGATGCGGGTGTTCAGCTCCAGCAGACGGAACAGTTCGGGGATGGGTTCGAAGGCGTGGACGACGGCGCCCGGGCACGACCGGGCGACCTCGAGGGTGAACAGCCCGATGTGCGCACCGACGTCGAACACGCAGGCGTCCGGCGGCAGGGTGATGCCGTTGCGGAGGTACTCGCGGCCCTCGAAGATCTCCTGGTAGACGAAGTCCGTCTCGGCGTGATTGCCCGAAGCGATGAGCATGCCGTTGGGCAGTGTGTGCCGCTCGTCGGCGCCGAGCAGGCCCTGGCGTTCCAACCGGCACACCCGCAGCAGGGGGCCCGCCTCGCGGGCGTCCGGGACGAGGTAGGCGGCCAGTCGCGCGCCGCCCGTCTCGTCCGGCCGGGCCACGACCGCGGCTGCCCCGACGCCGGGCAGGCCGGCCAGCACGGCCTCCACCTCGCCCAGTTCGACGCGCATGCCCCGCACCTTGACCTGGTGGTCGGTCCGGCCGACGTACTCGATGGCTCCGTCGGGGCGCGGGCGGGCGAGGTCACCGGTGCGGTACATGCGGCTGCCGGGCGGCCCGTACGGGTCGGGGACGAAGCGGTCCGCGGTGAGGTCCGGTCGGTTGACGTAGCCGCGGGCCAGCTGGACACCGGTGATGTGGAGCTCGCCGGTGGCACCGGGCTCCACCGGCCGCAGGTCGGTGTCGAGGACACGGAGGCCGGTGTTCCACACGGGCCGGCCGATGGGGACCGCTCCCGGCTCGTCGTCCGCCCGGCACTCCCAGTGGGAGACGTCGACGGCCGCCTCCGTGGGGCCGTACAGGTTGTGCAGCTCGGCGCCGCCGAGGACGGGGAAGAACCGGTCGCGCAGTTCGCCGGGGAGGGCCTCTCCGCTGGCGAAGACCCTGCGCAGGCCGGTGCACGCGGCCGCCGCGGGCTCGTCGAGGAACAGCCTGAGCATCGACGGCACGAAGTGGACGGTCGTCACCTGCTGGGACCGGATCAGCTCCGCGAGGTACCGCGGGTCCCGGTGCCCGCCGGGCGCGGCCATGACGAGGCGGGCGCCGACGCTCAGCGGCCAGAAGAACTCCCACACGGAGACGTCGAAGTCCGCCGGGGTCTTCTGGAGCACACCGTCGTCGCCGCAGAGCGGGTACCGGTCCTGCATCCACCGCAGCCTGTTGACAATGGCCCGATGCGGTACGGCGACGCCCTTCGGCCGTCCGGTCGACCCCGAGGTGTAGATCACGTACGCGGTGTTCAGCGGGTGCGGCGGCGGAGGCAGGGGGTGGTCCTCCGCCGTGTCCCGTGCCGACAGCTCCCGGATGTCGTCGGCGGTCAGCACCGTCAGGGGCCGCGCGTCCTCGGCCATGAGCGCGATCCGTTCGGCCGGATGCCCCGGGTCGAGCGGCAGGTAGGCCGCCCCCGTCCTGTGGACCGCGTACAGGGCGACAACGAGTTCCACGGAGCGCGGCACACTCACCGCGACAACGGTCTCCGGCCCGGCGCCGAGGGCCGCCAGAGCACGGGCCAGCCGCTCGGTCCGCGCGTCCAGTTCGGCGTAGGTCAGTACGGTGCCGTCGGCGACGATCGCGACCGCGTCGGGCGTTCTGGCCACCTGCGCCGAGAAGAGCTCGGGCAGGGTGGTCGGCGGATTGTGCACGCTGTCCCCCATGATGTCGCTTCCCTTACGGTCTGGCGGGCCGCTGTGCCGCACCGAGGACGGCGTGCGGCGGCCGCACCGGCAGGTCGTAGCATCGCCGGACGCTGGTACCGAGCCTGCCGACGTCGGCGCCGTACACGTGCAGGGAGACGGTCAGGCCGTCGGTCGCGCTGCGGACCTCGTGGATGTCCCCCGGCGGCGAGAGGTGGGCGACGGTGCCGATGTGGTTGACGGTGACGTCGACGGGGACGAGGTGCGGTGAGCCGTCCTCGTCGACGAGCCGGTAGCGGATCTCCTCCTCGGCCCCCCGATGGACGCCGATCACACACCAGCAGACGTGGTCGTGGATCGGGGTGCGCTGGCCGGGCAGCCACACGAGGGCGACGACGGAGAACGTGCCGTCCGGCTCGATGTGCAGAACGTGCTGCTTGTACGCGGCGGGGTCGGCGGCCAGCTGCTCCTCGGTCAGCAGGTCGTCGTGGCGCAGATGGGCGGCGACGACGTCCGCGGCCCGCCGGCCCGGCTGCTCGGGCCGGTCGGCGGACGGGGCGCGCAGCGCCTCGCGGATCTCCCTGACGAGGACGTCCAGGCGCGATCCCCTGGGGGAGGGAGCGGGCATCGTGCTCCTTTCGTACGGCGTCCGGCGTTCCGACGGGGAGCGCCGGGGACCACCGGCCGGTGAGGGATGACGGTGTCGTCTCGGGTGCGCTGCGGCCCGTGCGCGGTGCGGGACGGGCCGATCGCCCGGTCAGGTCTGGCGGCGTGCGCGGGCGCGGGCCATCCGGTTCTGCTGGTGCTGCCGGCGTGAGTGGGCCCGGCTCTTGACCTGTTCGATCGTGTGCCCTGCCGCCTCGGCCGGTTCGGCGTCGTCCCCGTCGATCAGCCGGGCGAGACCGGCGACGGTGAGCACCTCGTACAGTTGCGCCACCGTGAGTGAGGCGCCCAGGGACTTGTTGACGGTCGCCACGAGCTGAATGGCGATCAGGGAGCCGCCGCCGAGATCGAAGAAGCTGTCGTTGACGCCGACCTGGTCGATGCCGAGCAGGTCCTGCCACGCCTTGCACAGCTGCCGCTGGGTCTCCCCCTTCGGCGGGGCGTAGGCGCTGGGGACCTCAGGGCGGGGGTGAAGGGTGTGCGGTGCGCCGAGTCCGGCGAGCCGTTCGTCGCCCCCGGCGTCCGCGCCGAGCACGAAAGCCTGCTCGATCAGGGCGTTGACGTCCACGGGCGACACGATCAGCTGGGGTTCGGGCGACGAGGAGAGGACGCGTTCCAGCGCTTCCAGGGCCTGCGCCGACGCCATGCCGCGCTCCGCGACATCCTTGCCGCGGATCTCCGCCAGCGCGTCCGGGAGGTCCGTCGCGACGGCCATGCCCGCGTCCTTCCACGGCCCCCAGTCGACGGTGAGGACCCGGCGTTCGGCCGCGTGGGAGTGGGCGTAGGCGTCGAGGAAGCTGTTGGCGGCGACGTAGTCGGCCAGGCCGAAGTCACCGACGTGGGCGGCGTTGGAGCCGAAGAGGAACAGGAAGTCGGGCCGTCGGTCTGCCAGCGCCTGTTCGAGGTGGAGCGTTCCGAGCACCTTGGGGCCCATGACCTGGGCGGCCTTCTCGGGAGTGCCGAGCTGGACGAGGCCGCCGCCCGCCAGGCCGGCCGCGTGGAAGGCGCCGTGGACGCCTCCCCACCGCTCCACGACGGCGGAGACGGCGGCCTCGACCTGGTCGTGGTCGCAGACGTCGGCGGTCAGCAGCATCACCTCGGCGCCCCGCCGCCGGAGGGCGCGGACCTTCTCGATGACCTCGGTGGTCCTGCCGCCGCCCGGCTGCGCGAGCCGGCGGTCCCACTCCTCCTCCGGGGGGACGGGGGTGCGGGCGAGCAGGGCCAGTCTCCGGCCGGGGCGGGCGAGGTGCTCCGCCAGGGCGAGCCCGAGCCCGCCGGTTCCGCCGGTGATCAGGTAGACACCGTCGTCACGCAGGGCGGACGGGGTGCTGTCCGAGGGCGGCAGTGGCGCGGGGACATAGGTCTGCGACCAGCGGTGCGGTCCCCGGTGGGCGACGGCGGCGTGCCCGGGCGGCACGGAGAACTCGCGCAGCAGCCGGTCTGCGGCGCGCTCGACCGGCTCGCCGTCCAGGACGATGTCGACGCTGCGGCAGGCGAGACCTGGGTGTTCGCGCGGGATGACACGGACGGGGCCGAGCAGGGTGGACTTGAGCGGCATGAGCCGTTCGGTGCCGAGGACCCGGTGCAGACCGTCGCTGACGACCCAGATGTCGCAGTCCGGTTGGTCGGAGTGGCTGTTGAGTGCCTGGGCGAGGAGCAGCAGGCCGTCGAAGGCGCGGCGGGCGGCGGCGAACCCGGCCGCGGGGCCGCCGTCCGGGTGAGGGGTGGCACCGGTGACGTTCCAGCAGTGGGCGATACGGGTGGGCAGCTGGTCCTGCTCGCGCAGCGCCCGCAGCAGGCGTGTGTAGTGGTCCGGGTCGACGGGGTCGATCGTGAAACGGCCGGGGGCCTGCGTCCACTGGTCTCCCGCGGACACGGTCGTCACCCGGGCGCCGTCGCGGCGCAGCCGGGCCGTCAGGGCCTCGGCCAGCCCCCGGCCGTCGTCGAAGACGAGCCAGCATCGGTCGGTGGGAGACGCGGGCGCCTGGGGCAGTACGGTGCGTTCCCAGGACGGGGCCTGTATCCAGTCGGCGACGTCGGCCCGACGGGCCGCCGGGGTACGCACGGCCGGTTCGGCCTGCCGGTCCAGCCAGTACCGCTTCCCCTGGAACGGGTAGGTGGGCAGGGCGACCCTGCGGCGCCGCCCGCCCTGGCGCGGCTCGTGGAAGGCGGCCCAGTCGGGTTCGCCGCCGGCGAGCCACAGTTGGCCGAGGGCCCGCTGCGCGGCCTCCACCGGGTGCCGTTTGTCCTGGCGGTGCGGCAGGGTGGAGGTGACCAGTCGGGGGGCTTCGCCGGTGACGACGCGCCGGGCGAGGCTCGTGAGGGTCTGGCCGGGGCCGACCTCCAGGAAGACGAGGTCGGGCTCCTCCGCGAGGGTGCGCACACCGGCGTCGAACTCCACCGGGGCCAGTACGTGCCGGCCCCAGTACGCCGGATCGCGGGCCTCGTCGTCCGTGATCCAGGTGCCCGTCGTGTTGGACACGAACCTGGTGCGGGGCGCCTGCCTCGGTACGGCCGCGACGGCGGCGACGAACCGGTCGACCATGGGCTGCATCATCGGCGAGTGGAAGGCGTGCGAGGTGCTGACGGGCCGGGTGGCGACGCCCCGCTCCGAGAGCAGCGCGGCGAACGCCGCCACGGCGGTGTGGCCGCCGGAGACGACACAGTCCTTGGGCCCGTTGTGGGCCGCCAGAAAGACGTCGCCGGGCAGCAGGGACTCGACGGTCGCCCGGTCGGCGACGACGCTGAGCATCGCCCCGGTCGGCTGCTCCTGCATCAGTCGCCCGCGCAGCGCCACCAGGGCGAGGGCGTCCTGCGGGGTGAACACTCCCGCGAGGCAGGCCGCGACGAGTTCTCCCAGGCTGTGACCGAGCAGGGCGGCGGGTTCGACGCCCCATGACGCCCAGAGCCGTGCCAGGGCGTATTCGAGGACGAAGAGGGCCGGCTGGGCGAGCCTGGTCCGGTCGAGTTCGGCGGCTGCGGTCTCGGACCGCTCCGTGTCGAGCAGCAGGTCCAGCAGGCCCGCGTCGGCGTCGCCGCGGGAGGCCAGTTCCTTCAGGCAGAAGTCCACGGCGTCGCGGAAGACCGGCTCGTGCGCGTAGAGCTCCCTGGCCATGCCGGGGTACTGACCCCCCTGCCCGCTGAGGAGGAACGCGACGCGCGGGGGCGTGCCGCCGCACTCGCCGGTCGTCACCCGCGCGGGGTCCCGTGCCTCCAGGGCGGCGGCGAGTGACGCGGCGTCGGGGCCGGTGACGGCGCGGCGTACCGGGAAGCGGTGGCGGCCTGTCGCGGCGGTGTACGTGACGTCGGTGAGCCGTGCCGGTCCTCGGCGCAGGCGCGCGGCCATCGCGTCGCTCAGCTCCTCCAGCGCCGCGTGGTCGCGCGCGGACAGCACGAGGAGGTGAGAAGGGTGTTCGTCGGGCCGGGTGTCCTCCCCGGGGTCGGGTCGGCCCTGCGGGGGGCCTTCCTGGAGGACGACGTGGGCGTTGGTGCCGCCGAAGCCGAAGGCGCTGACTCCGGCCAGGCGCGGTGTGCCGGAGCGCGGCCACGGTGCCGTGTCCCGCTGGACGGTGAAGGGTCCGGCGGCGAAGTCGATGTCCGGGTTGGGGGATTGGAAGTGCAGGGTGCGGGGCAGCGTCTCGTGCCACATGGCCAGGACCGTCTTGATCAGTCCGGCGATACCCGCGGCGGCGTCCAGGTGGCCGAAGTTCGACTTGAGCGACCCGAGGGCGACCGTGGCGGGCGGCACGCCCTCGTAGGCCTTAGTGAGGGCGCGCACCTCGATCGGGTCCCCGAGCGAGGTGCCGGTACCGTGCGCCTCGACGTAGCCGATCGCGGCCGGGTCCGTGCCGGCGTCGCGCAGCGCGTCCGCGATCACCCTGGCCTGGCCGGCGACGGTGGGGGCGGTGAAGCCGACCTTGACCGCCCCGTCGTTGTTGACGGCCGAACCCTTGATGACGGCGTAGACGGTGTCGCCGTCGGCGAGGGCGTCGTCGAGGCGCTTGAGCACCACGGCACCCGCGCCGCTGCCGAACAGGGTTCCGGCCGCGCGGGCGTCGAAGGGGCGGCAGTGTCCGTCCGGGGAGACGAACGAGCCTTCCTGGTGGAAGTAGCCGCGCTCCTGTTCCAGGTTGAGGAAGACGCCGCCGGAGAGCGCCATGTCGCATTCGCGCTCGCGCAGCGAGCGGCAGGCCAGGTGCACGGCGACCAGCGACGTGGAGCACGCGGTGCGCAGCGAGACGCTGGGGCCCCGCAGGTCGAGCTTGTAGGAGACCCGGGTGGACAGGAACCCCAGCTCGTTGCCGAGGAGGATCTGTGTGCCGCCGGTGGTCTCGACTATCTCGGGATGGGAGTAGACGTGGGCCAGGTAGCCGTTGCTGCCGGCACCGGCGAACACGCCGATGTCCCCGTCGAACCGGGCGGGGTCGTGCCCCGAGTGCTCCAGCGCCTGCCACGCCGTCTCCAGGAAGACCCGGTGCTGCGGGTCCATGATCTCCGCCTCGCGGGCCGTGTAGCCGAAGAACTCGGCGTCGAACATGTCGATGCCGGGCAGGCAGGCGCCGGCGCGTACGAAGTTCGGCTGGTCGAGGTGGTCCGGTGCGGCGCCCGCGGCGAGGAGCTGTTCGTCCGTGAAGAAGGAGACGCTCTCCACGCCGTCGCGTACGTTCGCCCAGAACTCGTCCAGGTCACGGGCGCCGGGGAAGCGTCCCGCCATGCCGACGATCGCGATGTCCCGGTCCCGGCTCATGCGAGGTCCCCGATCAGGCCGGCCAGCGAGCGGACGGTGGGGCCCTCGTACACGACGGTCAGCGGGACGGCGATGCCGAGGCCGCTGCGCAGCCGGTGCACCACCTGCAGGCCGAGCAGGGAACTGCCGCCCAGTTCGAAGAAGTTGTCCTGTACTCCGACCGCCTCGATGCCGAGCAGTTCCTCCCAGATGGCGGCGAGCCGGCGTTCCAGGTCGGTCGCCGGGGCCACGTACGGATTGCGCAGGCTGGGGCGGGCGTGGCGCTGCTCCACCACCGTCGTGTCCCGGACGGGTGCGGACCACTGCCGGACGCGCTCGTTGAGGTCGGTCGTGGAGGCGATGACCTGAGGACGGGCCGCCGCGTCGAGGAGGCGTTCGAAGACAGCGCGTCCCTCGTCCGGGTCGAGGGCGACCTGGTGGACGGCGGCGCCGATGCCGGCTTCCGCACCGGCGTCGCCGGGGAAGTGCCACGCCTCCCAGTTGAGCGACGTCCACCGGGGGCGGCCGGGACGTGGCTCGCGCCGGGCGAAGGAGTCGAGGAAGGCGTTGGCGGCGGCGTAGGCGGTGAACCCGAGTCCACCGAGCAGGGCCGCGACAGAGGAACAGAGCACCGCGAAGTCGAGGGGCTGTCCCTCGAGGGCCCGGTCGAGCACGTGCACGCCGTGCAGTTTCGGCCCGAAGTGGCGGGCGCAGTCGTCGTCCGTCAGGTCGGCGAGCACCTGGTGGGCGGCTGGTCCTGTGGTGCCCGCGGCGTGGATGACGCCGTTGACGGGGCCGCACTCCTGGACGGCCTTGTCCACCGCGGCGGCGACCGCGTCGGGGTCGGCCACGTCCGTGGCGGAGATGACGACCGTGGCGCCCATGGCCTCCAGTTCGCGCACGGCGGCGACGGCCGCGGCGGTGGCGGGGTCGTGCTCGCCGTCCCACGCGCCGCGGTCGGGCAGGCCCGTACGCCCCATCAGAACCAGGTGCGCGCCGGGTGCGCGGGTGGCGATGGCGCGGGCGAGGACCAGTCCGATCTTGCCCAGGCCGCCGGTGATCAGGTAGACGCCGCCGGGTCGCAGCACGCCCTCGGTGCGCGCGGTCAGCGGCGCCGGCACGAGGACCTGGCGCCAGCGCGTCGTGCCGCGCAGCGCCACGATCCCGCTGTCCGCCTCGTCGGCGAGTTCCGCGAGGACCCGGTCCGCGAGGCCGGTCGTGCCGGTCGGGACGGGCACGTCGATCTGGGCGCAGCGCAGGGAGGGGTACTCCTGGGGGGCGACCTTGCACACGCCCTGGACGGTGGCCTTGGCGGGGTTCACCGGCTCGTCCCCGAGCACCGAGTACGTCTCGCTCGACAGCACGGTCCAGTGCTGCTCGCCCACCATCAGTTCGGGCTCGCACGCACGGGCCCACCGCACGAGGCTGTGGAAGCCGCGCTCCAGGGTCTCCTCGGCCGCCGCGCGGTCGTCCGTCGTGGGGCCCGGGTCGACGGCCCAGCAGTGCACCACGCGGTCGGGGAAGGCCCCCTGGCCGCGCAGGCTCTCGGCGAGTCTGCCGTAGTGGTCCGGGTCGGCGGGGTTCATGACGTACCGGCCGGGACCGTCCTCCTGCCAGGCGGGTCCCGTGCTGACGGTCACGACGGGGGCGCCCAGCGCGGCGAGCCGGGCGGCGACGTCGCCGCCGAGGCCGCCGTCGTCCGCGAACACGAGCCAGCGGTGGCCGTCCGCCGCGAGGGTGGTGTCCTCCACGGGCGCGGCCCGCTGCCACGAGGTGTCGTAGAACCAGTCGTCCATCCCGGCCCGTTCCCCGGACGCGGCCGGGTGCCGGTCGCGCCGGTCGGCGTCGAGCCAGTACCGGGTGCGGGCGAACGGGTAGGAGGGCAGCACCACCCGGCGGCGCGGGGTGTGCGCGTGCAGGCCCGCCCAGTCGGGGGTGACTCCGGCGAGCCACAGCCGACCGAGTGCCCGGAGCGCGGCCGCCCGGTCGGACTCGGCGGTGAACGCGTCGGGCAGCGACGGGACGACGACCCGGTCCGCGACCTCCGCGCTCGCCGGGTGCTGCATCGCCCCCGACGTCAGGGCCCGGCCGGGGCCGACCTCGACGAGGACGACGTCGTCCACGCCCCACAGGGTGCGCATGCCGTCGGCGAAGCGAACCGGCAGCCGTACGTGCCGGGCCCAGTAGTCGGGGTCCGTCGCCTCCTCCGCGGTGATCCAGGTGCCGGTGATGTTGGAGACGAACGGGATGGCCGGCGGGCTCAGCCGTACCCGGCGCACGGCCTCGGCGTACGGCGCGACGACCGGGTCCATCATCGGGGAGTGGAACGCGAACCGGGTGTTGAGCCGCCGCGAGACCACCCCGGCCGTCTCCAGCGCGGCGGTCACCCGGTCGATCGCCTCGGGCGGCCCTGCCAGCACGCAGGTGCGCGGATCGTTGACGGCGGCCACGGACACCTCGTCGGTGAGGTGGCGCGCGACCTCCTCCTCGGTGAGCGGTACGGCCACCATCGCGCCCTCGCCGCAGGCGGAGATCAGCCGGGCTCGCTCCACGACCAGCCGCAGGGCGTCCGGCAGGGAGAACACCCCGGCGAGGCACGCGGCGACGTACTCACCGAGGCTGTGGCCGATCATCGCCTCGGGGACGACGCCCCAGGCGCGCCACAGCCGGGCCAGCGCGTACTCGACGGCGAACACGGCCGGGTAGCCGAGCGTGGGCTGGTCGAGCGGGTGGTCGCTGATGCGGGGCGCCATCAGCATGCGCCGCAGGTCCGGCTTTCCGTCGCCCTCGGAGCGGCGCGCGGCCGCCCGGTCGAAGACGACCTCGCGGATGTCCCGGCCGAGGAGCGGGTCGAGGATCAGGGCGCACTCGTCGAGTGCCTCCCGGAAGGCGGGCTCGGTCGCGTAGAGACGCTCCGTCATCATCGGGTACTGCTCGCCGAAGCCGCTGAACATGAAGGCGACCGGGCGGTGGCCGTCCCCGGTGCGGGCGGCGCTGAGGACCCGCCCGTCGTCGCGGGCGTCGAGGGCGTCGAGCGCCTCCGCCGGTCCGGACGCGACGAGCACCCGGCGGTGGTGGAACGGCCTGCGTCCCGTCTGGAGGGTGAACGCCAGGTCCCCCAGGGGGGTTTCGGGGTGTTCGCGCAGATGGTCCGCGAGCCGGTCGGACATCGCCTCCAGGGCGGTGTCGCTGCGGGCGGAGAGGACGATCAGCTGCTCCTCGCCCGCGAGATCGGGCGCGGGGGGACGGTCCGGGGCCTGTTCCAGGACGACGTGCGCGTTGGTGCCGCCCAGTCCGAAGGAGCTCACTCCGGCGCGGCGCGGGCCGTCGGTGACGGGCCAGGGCACGAGCTCGGTGTTGACGAAGAACGGGCTGTCGGCCAGGTCGATGCGCGGGTTGGGACGTTTGAAGTGGAGGGTGGGCGGGATCTGGCCATGCTCGACGGCACTGACGGCCTTGATCAGTCCCGCGATGCCGGAGGCCGCGTCGAGGTGGCCGATGTTGGTCTTCACGGCGCCGAGGGCGCAGAAGTTGCGCTGGTCGGTGCCCGCGCCGAACGCCGCGGTGAGCGCGGCGAACTCGATGGGGTCGCCCAGGGACGTGGCGGTGCCGTGCGTCTCGACGTACCCGACGGTCTCGGGTTCCACGTCGGCGTTGGCCAGGGCGGTGGTGATGACCGACGCCTGGGAGTCGGCGCTGGGCGCGGTGAACCCGATGCGCCGGTCACCGTCGTTGTTGAGGGCGGCGCCCTTGATGACGGCGTGGATGTGGTCCCCGTCGGCCAGGGCGTCACCGAGCCGCTTGAGGACGACCATGCCGACGCCGTTGCCGCCGACGGTGCCCCGGGCGTCGGCGTCGAAGGAGCGGCAGTAGCCGTCCGGCGAGAAGATGCCGTCCTCGGCGTAGAGGTAGCCCTTGTGCTTCGAGTCGTCGGCGGCGACGCCCCCGGCGAGGGCCATGTCGCACTGGAAGGAGAGCAGGGCCTGACAGGCCAGGACGACCGAGACCAGGGAGGTGGAACAGGCCGACTGGACGTTGACGCTGGGGCCTTCGAGACCGAGCTTGTACGACACGCGGGAGGCGAGGAAGTCGCCGCTGTTGCCGATCATGACCTGGCTGCCGCCCAGCATGTCGGCCGCCCGGCGGTTGGCCGCCACGTTGAACATCAGATACGTGTTGGTGCCGGCGCCGGCGTAGACGCCGACCAGCCCGTCGTAGCGGGCCGGGTCGTGGCCGGCCTTCTCCAGCGCGCCCCAGGCGCATTCGAGCAGCAGCCGGTGCTGGGGGTCCATCAGTTCGGCCTCGCGCGGCGAGTAGCCGAAGAACTCCGCGTCGAAGCTGTCGATGTCGGCCAGCTCGTTGGCCGCCGGCACGTACAGCGGGTCGCGAGCCGTCCGCGGGTCGACCCCGCGGCTGAGCAGCTCGTCCTCGGACAGGAAGGTGACCGCGCACTTTCCGTCTCGTATGTTGCGCCAGAAGGCGTCGACGTCCGGGGCCTGCGGAAACCGGCCCTCCATGCCGATCACCGCGATGTCCAGGCTCTCCGCGTACTCGTCGAACTGCTGGTCTGTCATCGGTCTCCCGTCCCCGCAGCGAGCATGTGTGTCTTCCCCGTCCTCGGCCCCCGGGTCAGGCGGGCGCGTCCGTCCGGCTGCGCCCGGTCAGATTGACGAGTACGGTCTCGTCCTCACCGATCCGCCCGGCGGCGGCCTCGTTGCGTACCGCAGCGATCGTCGCCGCCGCGGCGTAGCAGACGTCGAGGCCCTCGAGTTCCCGCAGCATCGTCCTGGCCTCGACCAGCTCCCGCCGCGAGGCCGAGACGACGGCTCCCCCGGTCTCCGACGCGATGTCGTACAGATACGGGTAGTACGGGGCACCGTCCCCGAGCAGGATGGCCGTGGCCAGCCCCTCGGGCCGGTCGATCCGGTCGGCGGCGGTCAGTTCTCGGCGCCCCTCCCGCCAGGCCTTGGCGGCGGGCGCGCACGACTCCTCCTGGACCATGAGGAACCGCGGCATCCGGTCGAGCGCGCCGGTCAGCAGGTACTCGCGCATGGCCTTGTGGGCGGCGAGCAGCCCCATGCCGCTGCTGATGCCCTGGACGACCACGTCGGGCGTGCGGTCCATCTGGTCGAGGGCTTCCAGGTAGGCCAGCTTGAGCCCTTCGCGCCGCGCCCAGTTGAAGAACCCGGCGTCCAGGTGGAGGGACTGCTCGGCGGCGAAGCGGCGGGCCTGCGCGGAGGCGTCGACGTAGGTGCCCGGAACCACGGTGAGCGAGGTCCTTGCGTGGTCGGGTACGTCGTGGTTGGTGACGAAGTCCTCGCCGCAGAAGAAGTGGGCGCGCATCGCGGGGTCCCTGCGGACCGCGCGGGCGAGGGCGGTGGAGCTGTTGCCCGTGCTCGACCCGACGAACTCCTTGACGCCGAACTGCCGGAACACGGCCAGGACGACCGAGGCCAGCCGGTCCTTGGTGGTGCCGGTGGGCTGCCGCGACTCGTCCTTCGTCCACAGGCCGGGCACGCCGATGGCGGCGCCGAGTTCCGGTGCCGGCCGACAGGGCGTACGGCGTGTGATGCCGTCGTCCAGGAAGTCCGGCGAGCTCAGCGGAAGAAAATCGAAGTACGCCCGCTCCGGGGCCTCGTGGTCGCGGCGTGCCGCGCCGCGCAGGGTGTAGCGCGGCTCCAGGGCCCCGGAGCAGTTCGGGCACCGGTACACCAGCGCCGGTTCGAGTTCGACGTCGCAGCGCAGGCAGGCGAGTCGATACGTGCCTCCCGCGCCGCCCTGGCTCTTCTCGTCCTCCGGCACTGCGGCGTCCCCCTCGTTCTCGTGGAACCGGATGCAATAGGTGTCGTGCGGCAAGGGTGCGCGGGGGTCAGCCCGCGCGGCCCTCGTCGGCCGAGGCGCCCCGGCCGTGCCAGGAGCGCCACAGCGCCGCGTACGGTCCGTCGGCCGCGACCAGCTCGTCGTGCGAGCCGAGTTCGGCGATCCGGCCGTCTTCCACCACGGCGACGCGGTCGGCGTCGTGTGCGGTCTGCAGGCGGTGGGCGATGGCGATGACGGTGCGGTCGGCCCGTACGGCGGCCATCGCCCGCTCCGCGTGCCGTGCGGTGGTCGGATCCAGCAGCGAGGTGGCCTCGTCGAGGATCAGGGTGTGCGGGTCGGCCAGTTCCACCCGGGCCAGCGAGAGCTGCTGGGCCTGCGCGGGGTCCAGCTCGGTGCCGCCGGAGCCGACCTGTGTGTCGAGACCGTCGGGCAGGTCCTTGACCCAGTCGGCGCCGACCACGGCGAGCGCGTCCAGCAGCCGCTGGTCGTCGGCGTCGGGGGCTGCCATGGTCAGGTTGTCGCGGAGGCTTCCGATGAAGACGTGGTGTTCCTGGGTGACCAGGACGACGCGGTTGCCGAGTTCGTCGGCGGCGGCGAGATCCGCGACCGGGACGCCGCCGACCTCGACGCTCCCCGTGCGCGGCGCGTCCGCGCCGGACAGGAGCTTGCCGAGGGTGGTCTTGCCCGCGCCGGACGGGCCGACCAGAGCGAGGCGCTCCCCGGGGCGGACGGTGAGGTCCACGTCCTTGAGCACGTCGTGGCCGTCCACGTACGCGTAGCGCACTCCGCGCATTTCGATGCGGTCGTCGGCGGGCTCGGGCAGGCCGCTGCGGGGCTCGCCCGCGACCATGCCGATGCCCTTGATGCGGGCCATGGCCGCGCCGCTGCGCTGGAGTTGCTCCACCCACATCAGCACGCGGTCGAGCGGTTCGACCAGCTGCCACATGTAGAGGCTGCCGGCGACGACCACGCCCAGGCTGATGGAGCCGTCGAGGTAGGCGTGCCCGCCGACGAACAGGGTCACGGCGACGGGCAGGGAGTGCGCGAACTCCGTGACGGGGAACAGCACGGTCCGCAGGAACAGGGTGCGACGGGCGGCGCCGTACGCGCGGCCGATGGCCGCGTCGGCGTCCCGGACGCGGCGGCGGCGCAGGCCGAACACCTCCACGGTGCGGGCGCCCTCGGCGGTGGCGGCGACGATCTCGGCCACCTCCGAGGCGGCTTCGCCCTCGACGAGGTAGGCGGCCCTGGCCCGGGCGAGGTACCAGCGGGTGACCAGGAGGACGAAGGGCATGCCGACCAGGGCCCACAGGCCGAGCAGGGGGTGCAGCAGGAAGGTGGCGGCAAAGATGAACAGCAGCTGCATCCCGGCGACGAACACCTCCGGGATGGCGCTGCGCAGCGTGGTGGCGACGGTGCCGACGTCCATCGAGGAGCGGGTCGTCAGGTCACCGGTGCCGGCCTGTTCGACCACCCGGGCGGGCAGGGCGAGCGCCCGGTCCACGACCTCCTCCCGGAGCCGTGCGAGGGCGCGCTCGCCGAACCGGTGGGAGTGGTTGAGGGCGAACCGGGTGAGCACCAGCTGGGCGACGGCGCAGACGAGCACGCCGAGGGCGAGCCGGTCGACGGAGGACATGGTGGCGTCGCCGGACTCGACGCGGGTGACGATCCGGCCGAGCAGCCATGGCCCGGCGAGTCCGGCCGCGGCGGCGAGACCGGCGAGCAGGACGACGAGGGTCATGGACCGCCAGTCCGCCTTGACCAGTTCCACGCCGGCCCGGCGTACGGTCGCGCGGTCCGCGACCGGAAGCCGCCATGGCTCGTTCGGGCGGCTCATCGGCTGGTTCCTTCCTGGAGGGCCGTCGTGTGCGCGGCCGGGACACTCTCGTCGCTGCCCCGGAGCACGAGGTCCCGGTAGCCCGGGTGGGTGGCGAGCAGGTCCCCGTGGGTGCCGACGGCGACGACCGCGCCGTCCACCAGGTACGACACCTGGGCGGCCCGGTCGAGGATGAGAGGTGAGGTGCTGACCACCAGGGTGGTGCGGCCCCGCCGGGCCTCGAGGACGCGCTGGGCCACGGTGGCCTCGGTGTGCGCGTCGAGCGCCGACGTCGGTTCGACCAGCAGCAGCACGTCGGGATCGGCGAGGAGGGCCCGCACCAGGCGCACGCGCTGGCGCTGTCCGCCGGAGACGTTGCGGCCCTGGGCTTCCAGCCGGGTGTCGAGGCCGTCGGGCAGGGCCTCCACGATGTCCTCGGCCACGGCGGCCCGCAAGGCCCCCTGGAGTTCGTCGGCCGCGTGGTCGTCGCGGACGGAGACCGCCGAGCGCAGGGCCCCGGCGAAGAGGTGGGCGTCGTTGTCGGCTACGAGGACACGGCGCCGCACTTCGGCCAGTTCGAGGTCGGAGAGCCGGACTCCGCCCCAGGTCGCGTCGGAGTCGGTGTAGCGGGCGAGCCGGTCGACGACGGCGCGGGCCTCGTCGAGGCGGGCGGAGACCAGGGCAGTCATCCGGCCGGGCTCCAGCGTCAGTCCGGAGTCGGGGTCGCACAGGGCGGCGGGGCCGGCCGGGGCGGCCGTCGGGCTCGCCCCGTCCTCCACGTCGGGCTCCAGCGCCAGGATGCCGACCACCCGTCGGGCGGCGACGAGGCCGCGGGGCAGGTCGTCGGCGCCCTCGATGAAGAACGACACGGGCACCAGGAGCGCGGCGACGTAGCCGTACACGGCGACCATCTCACCAACGGTGATCGTCCCGCTGGCGGCCATCCTGGCGCTGATCCAGGTGACGACGGCCAGGAAGATCACCGGCAGGCCGGCGCCGATGGCCTGGACCCAGCTGGTGAACGAGGCGACCCGGTAGCCGTCGGTGAGGAGGGCCTGCGACCGCTGCCGGTACCGCTTGCCGAAGGCGGCCTTGCCACCGATGCCGCACAGCACGCCGAGGCCGGAGACGATGTCGCCGGCGCGGGCCGTCAGCTCGCCCTGCCGTTCCCGGTAGGTGCCCTCGGCGCCGTGCAGTTTGCCGAGGAGGGGACCGACCGCGAGGGCGAGCAGCGGGACGCCCAGCAGGACCACGCCGGCCAGGACGGCGGAGATGGTGAACAGCAGGACGGCGGTGGCCGCGTAGGCGATGACCGCGCCGACGCCGGGCCCGGTGATGGTGAGCGTCACGGCGATGCGCCCCATGTCGCCCGCTTGGAGGTGGGTGAGCTCTCCGACGGAGACCTTGCGCGGCAGGGTGGCGCCGAGCCTGGTGACCTGCCGGACGACGACCTGCGCCGTCCGGTAGGCCGCGTCCGTGCGGATGAGGGTCATGGTGCGGTGCCGCAGGATGCCGAGGGTGGCGATGGCCGCGCCGGTGACCAGGATGATCACGACCCAGAACGTCAGCGTGTCCGTGTCGCGCTGCCGGAGGCCGTCGTCGATGGCCTGGGCCATGAAGTACGGCGGCAGCATCAGCGCGCACATCCACAAGGAGCCCCACAGGGAGCCGAGCAGGATCCGGCCGCGCTGCATCCGGACCAGCCACCACAGGTAGCGGGCCGGACTGCGCAGGTCCGGCGTGCCGGGGTCGGTGTAGGGGACCCGGCGCTCGCGAGTGGGCAGGTCCGATCCTTCGGTCATCTAGGCCGTCCTTGTACAGGGGGGTTCATCGACGTGGGCCTTGGCTTCGGACCGCGGCGCGGCGGGCGCGATCACGGTGGGAGGGCACGGGCGCGACGGGGCCGGGCGGCGGGGCACTGCGGAAGAGCGGCCTCGGACGGCCGGGAACGCTGCCACCGGGTGGGATCCGGCCCACCGGTACCGCCGGTGTCCTGTCCGGTTCACCGGCCGGCTCGGTCCTGGTGGGCACATGTCAGCAGCGTGCTGGCCATACTCTTAGAGCTTCCCCGGTGTGTCAAGAGATCGTGATCTTGGGGTAGTTGCGTGCGGCCCGTCCACCGTCGCCGAGCCAGGCGGGGGCTGTCGGGCCGGGGCTCCCCGACGCCGCCCTGCCCTGGGTCGGCGACGGTCTCTCTCCCCGCCGTGGGCTGTGCCCCGGGCCGGGTCCGCTGCCGGCCTGCGGTCAGGACGCGACGAGGCTCTTGTTGACGTCGTCCCGGAAATCCAGCCAGTCCTTCACCGGTGCCGGGTCGAAGTTGGGTGACTGCGCCACGAGTTGGATGAGCCGCGTACCCACGTCCACGAGGTCCCTGCCGACCTCGTCGGGGCTCCGCCGGAACACCCGGGTCGACCGTTCGATCTGCGCCGGGTCACGGCCGATCTCGGCACACCATGCGTCGAGGACGCTGTGCTTGTGCGCCAGTTGGCCGGGGTCGCCGAAACCGTGCCAGATGTCGGCGTACCGGGCGGCCAGACGCAGGGTCCTGCGCTCTCCGTTGCCGCCGACGAGGACGGGGATCTTCCGTGTGGGCGCGGGGTTGAGCCGCTGCCACCGCCGCTCGATCCGCTCCAGTCCCTCGCCCAGGGCCGTGAGCCTGCTGCCCGGCGTCCCGAACTCGTAGCCGTACTCGTCGTAGTCCTTCTCGTTCCAGCCGGCGCCGATGCCGAGGATGAGGCGCCCGTCGCTGATGTGGTCGACCGTGCGCGCCATGTCCGCGAGCAGGTCGGGGTTCCGGTACGAGTTGCAGCTCACCAGGGGGCCGAACTCGACGCGGGAGGTCGCCTCGGCCCAGGCGCCGAGCATGGTCCAGCACTCGTAGTGCTCGCCGTCGGCGGGGCCGTAGACGGGGAAGAAGTGGTCCCAGTTGAACAGGATGTCCACGCCGAGTTCCTCGTACCGGGCGACGGCGCGGCGGATCTCGGCGTAGGAGCAGTACTGCGGCTGGATCTGCACGCCGACGCGGACGGGCCGGGCGGCGGAAGGGGGGTAGGACATGGGCTTCTCTCTTCGGAATCGCCGTTGGGGTGGGCCGGTCACGGGTTGCCTGGCCGCGGGACCTCCAGATGCCGTGCCATCTTCGTGAGCAGTTCGTCCTCGGCGTCCCGGAGGAAGAAGTGGTCCCCGTCGATCTCCTCGATCGTCATGGGTCCGCCGCTGTATGCGCTCCACGGTTGCGTGACGTCCCGTCCGGCGTCCTCGTCCCCGCGTCCGTAGAACACGGAGACGGGGCAGTCGAGCGGTTCGGCCGGGGGCGCCTTGTAGTGGTCGAGGATGGTGTAGTCGGCCCGGAGGATCGGGATGTACAGCTCCATCAGCTCCTCGTTCTCGAGGAGTTCCTCGGGGGTACCGCGCAGCCGCCGCAGCCGCTGGGTGAACTCCTCGTCCGAGAGGTCGTACGTGGTCTCGGCGGGCGTGGCCAGATGGGGTGCCGGGCAGCCGGAGACCAGCAGGCGCC
Source organism: Streptomyces luteogriseus (assembly GCF_014205055.1). Classification (NCBI taxonomy): domain Bacteria; kingdom Bacillati; phylum Actinomycetota; class Actinomycetes; order Kitasatosporales; family Streptomycetaceae; genus Streptomyces; species Streptomyces luteogriseus. The sequence goes on along the minus strand of NZ_JACHMS010000001.1, from coordinate 7,483,996 downwards.
GGGGCGGCGGAAACCCCAGCGCGCGCAGGTGGCGGACGAGTTCGAAGGCGAGGATGCCCCCGAAGCTGTGTCCGAAGACGGCGTAGGGGGCGTGGTGCGCCTCCTCCATCGTCCCGGCGAGGTCGTCGAGCAGGGGCTCCAGTTCGGACTTGGCGTGCTCGGGCCAGCGGGCACCGCGTCCCGGCAGCTCCAGCGGGGTGACGGCCACCGACGACGGCAGCCGGGTCTTCCACGGTTCGTACATGCGGGCGGAACTGCCGGCGTACGGCAGGCAGTACAGGTTCAGGACGGATGCGCCGGCCGCCTCCGGGTGCGCGGGACGCGGCTGCCGGGGCGGTCGCAGGCCGAGGAGACCGCGGACGGTGGGGTGATCGTGGATGTGGCGCAGGGGCACCCGGTGGCCGAGGGCCTCGGTCAGACGGCGCTGCAGTTGCACCGCGAGGAGGGAATTGCCCCCGGCCTCGAAGAAGTCCTCGTCGTCCGAGGCGGGGTCGGACTCCAGCGTCTCGCGCCAGGCCCGCACTACGGCTTCGCGGCGTGCTTCGACTTCCGTGTTCATAAAGGCACTTTCCGGTTACGGGGGACTCGGCCGGGCTTCTGCGGGAGCCCGGGTCGTGGCACGGGCTGGGTGCCCGCCCGTCACAGCCGGGGCGCTACGGGCAGGCACGGGCTGGGTGCCCGCCCGTCACAGCCGGGGCGCTACGGGCAGGACCACCCGCGACGGATGGCCGGGGCCCCGGTGGACCCGCACGACCGGCACGGGGTCCCGCTGGGGCACATGGGCGTTGTCGCGGTCGCAGCAGGTGACGCTGATCCGCAGTCGGCGGCCGGCCACGAAGACGTTCGACGTGGGGTGCATGTCGGCGACGAGTTCCACCGGTTCGCCGGGGAGCGGTGCGACCGATTCCGCCGTCCCCGGGTGGTAGGGCAGGCCCATGCCGTCGTACGGGGGTGTGCCCAGGCCGCGGTGGGAGGCGCGGATCACCGCCTCGCTCACGTAGTGGGAGTCGCCCTTCTCGTCCACCTCCTCCAGGTAGACGAAGAACTCGCCGTCCGGGTGGGTGGAGGTGACCCACAGGTGGACCAGGGGATGGCCGGTGACCTCCAGGTCCTCGGTCAGCACCGGCGAGGTGTAGGTCAGGGCCTTGCGGTCGTTCGCCGTGAGGTCGTAGCGGAACCCGCCGCCGTACCCGTCGGACCAGCGCGAGGTCCTTCCGGTGGTGGCGGAGTAGTCGACCTCGTAGGCGTCGGCGCCGTCGGCAGGGGCGGCCCCGGTCTCGTCCTCGGCGAGCAGCAGTCCGTCGTTGGCGGAGGAGACGGTGCCGGCCGGGCCCTCGTGGAAGTGGAACGCCCGGGGCCGCACATGGGGCGGCGGCCACCGGCTCGCGGTGCGCCACTCGGTACCGGTCGGTGCGCTCATGGTGAAGTACCGGACGGGCCGTTCGCCGGTGACCCCGTTGTCGATGCCCTTGAGCCAGTGGTCGTACCAGCGCAGGTGTTCACGGGCGATGTCCTCGTCCGACCACTTGTTGTGGCTCCAGGGGCCGATGACGAGGCGCTGGGGGTTGGTCAGGTTGCGGTACCAGAGCGTCGTGTCGCGCACCCAGACGTCGTACCAGCCGGTCAGGTGACACACGGGGACGCCGGAGGCGCTGATGTCCGCAAGTGCGGCGGCCGGGTTGATGTGCTCGTACAGGGCAAGGCCGCTCGCCCGGTCCGTGCTGTCCCGGAACTCCAGCGCCGCTGCCTGCTCGAACACCCGGGCGTTGAGGCGGTGTTCGGCCACGAGCCCGTGTATGTCCGGGTCCCCCGCAGCGGCGACGCCCGCCTCCGTGTCGAGCCTGCGGACGGTCTCGGCCCAGTTGCGTGCGAAGTCGTCCCGGAAAACCCCACCGGGGCGCAGGAACGCGTAGAGGTCGAACATCGCCATCTGCGGGACGATCGCCGCGAGGTGCGGGGGCGCCGTACCGGCTGCGAGCAGCTGGCTGATCCCCGAGTACGACATGCCGAACATGCCGACGCGTCCGGTGGACCAGGGCTGCTCCGCCAGCCATTCGGTCACCGTGTGGGCGTCCCGGGCCTCCTGGGGGTCGAACTCGACGGGGCGGGTGCCTTCCGACGCGCCGCCGCCACGGACGTCGACGACGGCGACCACGTAGCCATGACGGAGGAGTTCCTTGAGCCAGGGCTGGCTGTCCAGCTTGGTCAGCACACCTCCGCTGACATGCTCGGCCCGGCGGTAACGCTCGTGGCACCAGACGACCGGCAGGGGTTCCTCGGTCACCACGCCCTCACGCTTGGGGCGGTACAGGTCGGCGGCCAGGCCCACACCGTCGGTCATGGCGATCCGCACGGTGCTGCGCTCGGCCAGGTCGGCTTCGGCGAGGAAGGCCACGATCTCCGCCCTGCGCGCGACGAGCCTCTCCCGCAGGGCGGGGGTCATCGCTCCGGCCGGGGCGTCGAAACGCAGCTTTCCGTGCTCGGCCCACAGGGCGATGCCCTGCGCGCGCAGGGACAGCAGCAGGTCGACGACGCTTTCGGACACGTGTGGGGTCACAGCTCACCCAGCTCGCGCGCGCCGGTCGTGTCGACGGAGGTCTCCCGAGACCCGAGGGTCCAGCGCAGTGTGTCGATCCGGGCGGCGAGTCCCGCGACGGTCGGAGTGTCCACGACGGCGCGCACCGGGATCTCCAGGTCCTGGGATCGACGCAGCCGTTCCACGACGGACAGCAGGGTGAGCGAGTCTCCGCCCAGTTCGAAGAAGGTGGTGTTCACGTCGACCACGTCGAGCTTCAGCACCTCGCTCCACACGGCGGCGACGGCGTGCTCCGTCTCGGTGCTCGGCGGGACCACCACGACCTCGGCCGGGGGCTGGTCGGTGGGCCGGGGCAGCCGGGCCCGGTCCACCTTGCCGGTGGCCGAGGTCGGCATCGTGTCGAGCCGGACGAAGACGGCGGGCTGCATGACCGCGAGCAGCTTGGGTGCCAGGTACGAGCGCAGCTCCGGATCGTCCGGGCCGCCCTGCGGGGCCGGTACGAGATAGGCGACGAGCCGCTCGCCGGGCTCCAGGACCACCACCGCGTTCGCCACGCCGGGGTGGCCGCGCAGCACGGACTCGATCTCCTCCAGCTCGACCCGCACGCCGCGGATCTTGACCTGGTGGTCGGTGCGGCCGAGGAACTCCATCTCGCCGCCCGGCAGCCAGCGCACCGTGTCGCCCGTCCGGTAGAGGCGGCGACCGGGCCTCGCGGGGTCCGGGGCGAAGCGTTCGGCGGTCAGGCCGGGACGGTTGCGGTAGCCGCGGGCCACGCCGTCGCCGCCGACCAGCAGCTCGCCGGGGACGCCGATCGGCTGCTGGTTGCCCCAGCGGTCCACGACGGCGCAGGAGGCGTTGGAGACGAGCTCCCCGAGCGGCATGGAGGCGCGGTCCTCCGCGGCGTGGCCCATGCGTCCGGCGAGCGCCACACCGGCGGTCTCCGTGGGGCCGTACTCGTTCCAGACGAGGCACTCGGGCGACACGACCTCGCGGATGCGGGCGACCAGGTCGCCGCTCAGGTTCTCGCCGCCCAGGGAGACGTGCCGCAGGGTCGGCAGGGTGACGCCGACGCCTGTGAGTGCCCGCATCTGGGTGGGCGTGAGATACAGCATGTGAATGTCGTGCTCGTTCACGAACCGGGCCGTGGCCTCGGGGTCCGCGCGCACGTCCAGCGGCAGCATGACCAGGCAGGCCCCGCTCGTCAGCGCGTGGAACATCTGCTCCACGGACCAGTCGAAGTGGTACGCGAGGTTGTGCACGACCCGGGTGCCCTCGCCGATGGGCCGGATGTCCTGCGCCCACCGCATCCAGGGGGTGACGGCCGTGTGGGGCAGTCCGACGCCCTTGGGCCTGCCCGTCGTCCCGGAGGTGTACATGAGGTACACGAGCTGTGCCGGGTCCACGGCCGCCTCGGGGCACCGCGCGCCCGGTGCGGCGCCCTCGTCCCCGACGGGTCCCGCCGTCCCGGCGTGCACCACGTCCACGCCGTCGAGCGCGACGCCGGGCAGCTGGGGGTGCAGCTCGGCAGTGGTCACCAGTACGCGCAGCCCGCTGTCCTCGACCAGGTGGGTCATGCGGTCCACGGGGGCGAGCGGGTCGATCGGCACGTAGGCCGCCCCCGCCTTGAGGATGCCGAGGATGCCGGCCAGGAGGTCCACCGAGGGTTCCGCGCAGAGCCCCACGAGGTGGTCCGTGGAGACGCCGCGTTCCATGAGCGCGGCCGCCAGCAGGTCCGCGCGCCGGTTCAGTTCGCCGTAGGTGACCCGGGCGTCGCCGCTCTCGACCGCCACCGCTCCGGGCGTCCTGCGCACCTGCTCCTCGAACATGTGGTGGAGGAACGTGTCCGTCGGATACGGACCGCAGCGGGCCCGCGACCAGGACTCGATCTGCCGCTGCTCTTCCTCGGGAAGAACCTGCAGGCCCGAGAGGCGCTTCGTCGGCGCGGCGACCGCGTCGGCGGCGAGCGTGCGGAAGTGGTCGAGGATCCGCCACGCCCTGTCCTCGACGAAGAGGTCGGTGTTGTACTCCAGCGCCACACGGTAGGTGGTTTCGGTCTCGGTCACCGAGAACACCAGGTCGAACTTGGCCGCGTTGCGGTCCAGGTCGACGTCGGTGACGGTGAGGCCGGGCAGCTGCGGCGACGGCAACTCCTGCTGGAAGGCGAGCATGACCCGGAACAGCGACTGCAGCCCGGAGCGGTCCGTGGCCACGGCGTTCACCACCCGCTCGAACGGGACGTCCTGGTGCGCGTACGCTCCCAGCGTCCGCTCGCGTACGCCACCGAGCAGTTCCAGCACCGTCGGGTCGCCGGACAGGTCGCAGCGTACGGCGAGGGTGTTCAGGAAGTAGCCCAGCATGCCTTCCAGTTCGGGCAGATCCCGGTTGGCGCTGGGGGTGCCCACCACGATGTCCGTCTGGCCGCTGTACCGGTGCAGCAGCGCGGCGACGAGAGTCAGCACGGTCATGAACGGCGTGGCGTCGTTCTGCCGGGCCAGTTCCCGGATGCGGCGCGAGACGGCCCGTGGCAGCTCCACCGCGACGGTCGCGCCCCGGCCGCTCGGGGAGCCCTGCGGGGTGAGGTCCGTGGGCAGGTCGAGCACGGGGAGGGGGCCGCGCAGGCACTCCTTCCAGTACTCGAGTTGCGCGTCGAACGCGGCGTCGCCGACCGTGCGGCGCTGCCAGGCCGCGAAGTCGGCGTACTGCAGGGCCGGCGGTTCGGCCGGCGGGACGGTGCCCTTGGCGGCCGTCGCGTACAGCTCCAGCAACTCCGCCACCGCGAGCTCGAACGAGTGGATGTCGGTGATGGCGTGGTGCATGTTGACCAGCAGGACGTGCCACTGGTCCTCAAGCCGGTACAGCTCCGCCCTCAGCAGCGGGCCCCGCTCGACGTCGAACGGCCGCTGCGCCGAGGCGCCGATCCGGTCGACGAGGACCTGCTCCCGCTGTTCGTCCGGCTCGCCTTGAAGGTCGACGATCTCCAAGGGCAGTTCCACGGCGGCCTCGACCACCTGGTGGGGTACGCCACCGACAGCGCGGATGGCGGTGCGGAACGGCTCGTGCCGGTCGACCAGCGTCTGGAGGGCCAGGCGCAGAGCCGCGACGTCGAGGTCTCCCTCGATCTCCACGGCGGCGGGGACGTTGTACCGGGAACTGGGGCCCAGGATGTGCTCTTCCACCCACAGGCGCTGCTGGGCGAAGGAAGCCGGTGCGTGGAAGGTCCCCCCGGTCCGCTCCGTGAACGGCGGGACGGTGACGCCGGTGCGTGGCGCGTCCCCGCGCAGGTCCTCGATCCTGGCGGCCAGTTCGGCGGCCGTCTGGCTCTCGAAGAGCGCGCTGAGCGGGATGCGGATGCCCAGTTCCTCACGGAGCCGGCCGACCATCCGGGCGCCCTGGAGCGAGTTGCCGCCGAGGGCGAAGAAGTTCGCGTCCGGGTTCGGGCGGTCGATGCGCAGCACGGACGCCCACACGGAGGTCACGACGTCCGTGACGGAGGGGGTGTGCGTGTCGCCCTGCGGGCCGGTCCCGTACTGCGAGGTCATGCCGTTCCAGCCTTTCCGTAGAGCGAGTCCGCGCCGAGCCGGTCGGTGATGTCCGCGAGGACGGCCGAGCGCGCGGAGTGCGGGAAGAAGTGGTCCCCGGGGAACATGCGGCAGTTGGAGGGCCCGGTCGTCACCTCGCCCCACCGCGCCAGCACGTCGCTGCCGACGCTGCCGTCCTCGGTACCGCCGTAGGCCGTGACGGGGCAGGTGAGCAGGGGTTCGGTGCGGTGGACACGGCTTTCGACCACGGCGAGGTCCGCTCGTATGACGGGCAGGAACAGCGCCATCAGCTCCGGGTCGGCGAGCACGGCCTCCGGGGTCGCGCCCCACTCCCTGAGCCGGTCGCAGAGCTCGTCGTCGGACAGGGTGTGCAGCGGCCGTTCCGGTACGTCCCTGATCTGCGGCGGCACACTGCCGGAGACGAACAGCCGTACCGGCGAGCCGGCTTCGAGCTGTTGCAGCGCCCGGGCCAGCTCCCACGCCACCACGGCACCCATGCTGTGGCCGAACAGGGCGAACGGCCGGTCCAGCAGCGGGACGACGGCGGGCACCAGGTCGTTGAGCAGGTCGTCCATGTGGGCGAGAGGCGGGGTCATGACCCGGTCCTCCCGGCCGGGCGGCTGGACCGCCCACAGCTCGATGCCGTCGGGCAGCTCGGTCGCCCACCCGCGGTACGCCGAGGCACCACCTCCGGCGTGGGGCAGGCACAGCAGCCGCATGCTCGCGTGGGGCCTGTGGACGAACGGCCGGACAAGGGTCGTCATCGGGTGTTCTCGGTCTCCATCTTCAAACGGAGGCTCAGCGGACGCATGTCGGTCCACACCTCGTTGATGTGGGCCAGGCAGGCGTCCTTCGGGCCTTCGTGTCCGGCGTGCTTCCAGCCTTCGGGAACCTCGCGGCCCAGGGGCCAGATCGAGTACTGCTCCTCGTGGTTGACCACCACGACGTAACGGGTTTCTTCCTGTCGCTCGTCCATGGACCTCTTCCTCCTCGAATGAGCGAGTCCGCCGGTCGGGCGGACTCGGTTGCGGACCGGGGCCGGCCGTCGCTCCTCAGACGCCCGGAGCCCGGGTGGACCGCAGGGCTCCCAGGCGGCGGCCCCTGGGGGCGACGACGCCCGCCCGGCGGGCCCGCCGCATGGGTTCGGCCAGGGCCGCCAATGTGCTGCCCGGGTCGGCCGTCACCTCGCGCAGCACGGCGAGGAAGGCCGTCCGTACCTCCATGGCCTCCGACTCGGTCAGCCGCAGCGAGTTGTAGGTGAGCCGCATGCCCAGACCGTCCTCTCCCGGCTTGCCGTACAGGCAGATGTCGAGTTGCGAGGTCTGGTTGGCGGGCGGCAGGAAGTCGGTGAACTGGAACGCGGTCGAGAAGACCGGGTTCCGGCCGTCGCGGGGCGCGCCGTCGGCGGGCGCCACCCGTTCGGCGATCAGTGTGAACGGGTAGCGGCTGTGGGCGTAGGCGCCGACGCTCTTGGCCTGGGCGCGCCGGACCAGTTCGTCGAACGTGTCGGTGTCGGAGAGAGTGAGGCGCACGGCGAGCGGGTTGACGAACATGCCCAGGTGGTGGCTCATGCTCTTGCTGTCCCGCCCGGAGAACGGCACGCAGATCACCATGTCGTCGTCCGACCCGATGCCCCGCAGCGCCACGGCGTACGCGCTGAGGAGGAGGACGTGCACGGTGACGTCCCACTTCCTGGCGAGCGCCCCGACGGCTTCGGACAGGTCCGGGTCGACCGTGAAGTCCATGGTCTCGTTGGACACCTCGGCGCCGGGCGCGTCGTGGTCACCGATGTGGAGCCGGGGCAGGGGGCCCGCCAGCTCGTCGAGCCAGTAGGCCTCGGCGGCCGGGCGCTCGGGGCCGGCCAGCCATGCGAACCGGCCGCGGATCAGCTCCTCGTACGTCGTTTCCAGCGGCTCCGGCGACGGTTCCTCGTCCCGCGCGAGCGCCTCGTACGTCTCCAGCAGCTCCCGCAGGAAGATCCCGATGCCGGTGCCGTCGGAGATGAGGTGGTGCATGGTGTAGTACACGCAGTGGTGTTCGGGGCCGAGCCGGTACAGCGCGACGCGCAGCGGCGGGGTGTCCAGGGTGTCGAACGGGATGGCGCTGTCCGCGCGGATCAGCCGCTCTGCCTCGGCCTCCGGGTCGGGGTGTGCGCTCAGGTCGACCAGCGGGACGTCGAGGTCGAAGGCGGGCAGGACCCGTTGGCGGGGCCCGTCCGCGGTGTCCCGGAACACGAGGCGGAGCGCTTGGTGGCGGTCGATCAGATACGCGACGGCTCTGCGGAAGACCTCGTGGTCGACAGCGCGGTGCACGTGCGTCCACACCGGCAGGTTGAGTTCAGCACGGCCCTCCCCCAACTGGTGCTGCAGCCACATGCCGCTCTGGGCGTTCCAGAGGCCGAACCAGCCCGGGTCGGTCTCCTCCCCGGCCGCCTCGTCCGGGACGGTCTCGGTGGGCGGGGTGGGCGCGGTGTCCGGGGCCGTCACCGCGTGCGGGGCTTTCCTGGGGTCTGTCGCCTGCTCACCGGAGCTCACATGCCGGGCGAGGTCGGCGACCGTCGGGTGGGCGAACAGGTCGGCGATCGACGTCTTCACGTCGAGGGCCTCCTGCAGGGTGTTGGACAGGCGCAGGGCCAGCAGCGAGTCGCCGCCGAGGTCGAACAGGGTGGCGGACACGTCGATCTCACTGATGCCGAACTCGGCGGCCCACAGCCTGCCCAGGGTCTCCTCCATGGGGCTGTATTCGCCGTCCGGCCGGCCCAGCAGTGTCACCTCCGAGACGGGTGCCGGGGGTCCCGCGGCGGCCCGGGTGGCGGTGGTCGCCGCCAGGGCGGCCACGGCCCGCCGGATCGGCTCGCTCAGGCGGATGGGTGAGGCCGCCAGACGGGCCCGCAGCACGGCCGGGTCCAGCACGGCCAGCGCGTCGTGGTTGATCTCCCCCACGATCACCCGCACGTGGTCCGACCGGACGGCCGCGTGGAAGCTCGCCACCGCGTCCTCGATCTCGACGGACCGGAAGAAGCCCTGGTCGCGCTGGACGCCGTGGTCGGCGGCCATGCCGGTGCCCAGCCAGTCGGTCCAGTTCAGGGTGATCGTGCGCAGACCCCGCTTGCCCCGCCAGGCCGCGTACGCGTCGAGGAAGAGGTTGGCCGCCGTGTAGTCGCCCTGGCCCGGTGAGCCGAACAGGGCGGTGGTCGAGCTGAACATCACCATCAGTTCGGGCGGGTCGTCGGCGGTGACGTCGTCCAGCACCATCGCGCCCGTGACCTTGGGGGCCAGGGTGGCCCGGTAGACGTCGGGCGTCTTGTTCATCAGGAAGCCGTCACCCGCGGTGCCCGCCGCGTGCACCAGCCACGTGATGCGGCCGAGGTCGCGGCGGACGTCCGCGACGACGCGGGCCATGTCGTCGTGGTCGCAGACATCGCCCGGGCGGACGAGGACGCTGGCGCCGTGGGACTCCATCTCCTCGATGAGGCGGATCCGCTCGGCTTGGCCGGCCGGCCCGTCGCGCAGCACGTCGGGCCACTGCTCACGGGGTGGCAGTCCGCGTCTGCCGACCAGGGCGATCCTCGCTCCGGGCCGGGCCGCGGCGATGGACCGGGCGATCTCCAGACCGAGTCCGCCGAGGCCACCGGTGATCAGGTGGACGCCGTCCGGTACGGCCGCGAGGTCCTCCGGTTCGGGGCGCAGGTCCGTTTCGACGAGTTCGAGGACGTAGCGGCCGTCGCCGCGCAGGGCGGCCTGCCCCGCCGGGTCCGTCCCGAGGATCTCCCGGGCGAGCGCGCCGGGCGGGACGTCGGCGGCCGTGTCGACGCACCGGCAGCCGATGTCGGGGTGCTCCTGGCCGATGACCTTCGCCAGGCCGAACAGCGCGGAGTGGGCGGGCACGAGGTAGGGCTCGTCGCCGGTGACGTCCTCGGCGTACCCGGCGACGACGGTGAGCCGGCGGGGGCCCGCGCCCGGCCCGCCGAGGGTCTGGGCCAGACGCAGCAGGGCCATCACGCCGCTGTCCAGGAGGCGTTCCTGTGCGTGTCGGCCGGGGCTGCCCGCTTCGTCCTCACTCGCCACGAACACGGTCTCCGCCGGCAGCGGCTGCGTCCAGGTGGTCCAGTCGGTGTCGGCACCGGTCACGTCGACGGTCACGCCGGCGTCCCGCAGCTCGGCGACGACGACCGCGCGCCGGGGCGAGTCGGTTCCGACCACCAGGGCATGGCCGACCGGCCGCCGTGCCGCTCCCCCGTCACCGCTCGCCCCGGTGCCGTCCGCGGGCACCCAGCGCAGGGTGTGGTGCGCTGTGGCCGCACGGGCGTTCCGGACGGTGCGCCGGGGGTCGTTGACGCGCTTGGCCGTGAAGCCCCTGATGTCGAGGACGACGGCGCCGTCGGGGGCGCAGACCAGGACGTCGACCTTGCGGATCTCGTCGCTCTGCGGGAAGTCCGGGTCGGGCTGGACGAAGCTGACGCACCGGGCGGGCATCGGCCCGTGCACGGTGAGGTGGTCGTAGGCCAGCGGCAGGTAGAAGTCGTGCCCGGACGCGTCGGGGGCCTCGTCGCCCCGGAGCATCGCCCAGCGGTGGAACCCGGTCGCCAGGTCGAGCAGCGCGGGGTGGAGCGCGAAGGCGCCGGTCTCCTCGTGGTGGCGCTCCGGCAGGTTCAGGTGGCCGAGCGCGGCCCGCACGCCGACGTCGACCGTGCGCAGGCTGTCCTGCCAGCGGCTGCCGAAGTCCATGACCCGGTGCTCGGCCTGCAGGGTGCCGACGTCCACGGTGGCGAGCCGGCAGCGGGCTGCGAGGGCGGGCAGGTCGGCGCGGCGCGGCGGCCGGGGCCCCGCCGAGAGCCTGCCGCGCACGTGGACGGTCCACCGCCGCCCGTCGGACGCTGCCGGGTCCTGGCTGACGACCTTGAACTCGGCGCCGTCACCGCCGTCGGAGCGCACGATGGTGTGCGCGACCCGCGGCTGCTCCGCCGTGACCAGCAGGGGGACCTGGAACTCGACGTCGGACAGGACGGTGACCTGCTCGCCGAGGTACTCCGTGCCCGCGGCCCGTGCCATCTCCAGGTAGGTGGTGCCCGGCACGATGGCCTCGGAGAGCATCTTGTGCTCGCTGAGCACCCAGTGGCGTTCCAGGTCGAAGGACGTGAGGAAGACCGCTTCGTCCACCGTCCGCACCAGCAACTCGTCGAGAAGCGGGTGGGGCCCCGGCCTCGCCGGTGCGGCCGGTGCGGGCTCCAGCCAGTGGCGCGTGCGCTCGAACGGGTAGGTCGGCAGTGCCACGCGACGGGGCCGCTCGTCGGCGTGGTAACCGGTCCAGTCGGGGGTGACGCCGTGGAGCCAGAGCAGGCCCAGGGCGCGCTGTGCGGTTTCCAGCGGCCCGCGGCCGTCCTGCCGGTGCGGCAGCGTGGCGGTCACCAGGCGCGGCGGCTGTGCACCCGCGAGGTTCCGTGCGGCGAGGCTGCGCAGCGTCTGGCCCGGTCCGACCTCGAGGAAGGCCACCTCCGGGTCGGCCGCCAGCACTTCGACGCCCCGCGCGAACTCGACCGTGGCGAGGACGTGACGCCCCCAGTAGGCGGGGTCGGTGGCCTCGCGAGCGGTGATCCAGTCGCCGGTCACGTTGGAGAGGAACGGCACCGCCGGCTCGTGCCGGGGGACCTGGGCGACGGCGCGGGTGAACTCCTCGACCATCGGCGCCATCAACGTGGAGTGGAAGGCGTGGGAGGTGGCGACCGGGCGGGTCACGATCCCCTGCCGCTCCGCGAGGGCGGCGAACGCGGCGACCGCCTCGTCCGGGCCCGACACGACGCAGTCGGACGGGCCGTTGTGCGCCGCGAGGGACAGTCCGGCGGGCAGGAGCCGCTCCACGGTGGCCCGGTCGGAGGCCACGCTGAGCATCGCGCCGCTCGCCTGCCGCTCCATGAGCCTGCCGCGCAGGACGACCAGCCGGAGCGCGTCGGCCAGTTCGAAGACCCCGGCACGGCAGGCGGCCACGTACTCGCCGAGGCTGTGCCCGATCATGGCCGACGGGGTGACGCCCCAGGAGCTCCACAGCTCGGCCAGCGCGTGTTCCAGGGTGAAGAGGGCCGGCTGGGCGAGCGCGGTGGTGGCGAGCCGGCGAGCCGCTTCCTCGTCGTCCGGCGCGGCGAGCAGCAGGTCGCGGACGTCCGTGCCGAGTTCGGGGCGCAGCAGTTCGGCGCACCGGTCCACGGCCGCGCGGAACACGGCCTCCTGCGCGTAGAGCCCGGCCGCCATCCCCGGGTACGCGGAGCCCTGCCCGGTGAAGAGGAACGCGACGGAAGGCGCGGCGGCGTCGGCGGTGCCGGTCGTCACGCTCCCACCGTCGCGGGATTCCAGGGCGTGCGCCGCGCTGAGCGAGTCGGGGGCGACGACGACGCGGCGGTGGCGGAACTCCTGACGGCCCTGCGCCAGGGTGAAGGCGACGTCGGCGAGCGACAGGTCCTCCTGCCGCAGGCGCGCGGCCAGCCGGTCGGTGGCCCGCTCCAGCGCCTGCGGGGTGCGGGCCGACAGGACGAGCAGCTGGGAGGGCCGGACCGGACCGGGCGGGGCGGGTTCGGGTGCTTCTTCGAGGACGACGTGGGCGTTGGTGCCGCCGAATCCGAAGGCGCTCACCCCCGCGCGTCGGGGGGCACCGTCCGGAGTGGTCCAGGGGGCGAGTTCCCGCTGGACGTGGAACGGCGTGCTGGGGAAGTCGATGGCCGGGTTGGCCTGACGGAAGTGGACGGTGGGCGGCAGGGTGCGGTGGCGCAGGGCGAGCGTGGTCTTGAGGAGCCCGGCGATTCCGGCGGCCGCGTCGAGGTGGCCGACGTTCGACTTCACCGAACCGATCGCGCAGAATCCGGTGCGGTCCGAGCCGGTGTCGAAGGCCCTGGTCAGTGCCTCGATCTCGATGGAGTCGCCGATTCTGGTGCCGCTGCCGTGGGCCTCGACGTAGCTGATCTCGTCGGGCTCGACACCGGCGATCTCCAGGGCTTCCAGGACGACCGCGCTCTGCCCGGCCACCCCGGGGGCGGTGAAACTCGCCTTCGCGGAGCCGTCGTTGTTGACGGCGGTGCCCTTGATGACCGCGTACACCGTGTCGTTGGCGCGCAGGGCGTCCTCGAGGCGCTTGAGTACGACGACGCCCGCGCCGTTGTTGAAGACGGTGCCCCGGCTGTCGGCGTCGAAGGGACGACAGTGCCCGTCGGGGGAGAGAATGCCGCTCTCCTGGTACTGGTACCCCTTGCCCGGCGGGACCTTGAAGGCCGCTCCACCGGCGATCGCCGTGCCGCACTCGTGGTTGAGCAGGCTCTGGCAGGCGAGGTGGACCGCCACCAGGGAGCTGGAGCAGGCGGTGTGCACGGGGACGCTCGGGCCCTGCAGGCCGAGCTTGTAGGAGACGCGTGTGGTGAGGAAGCCGAGTTCGTTTCCGAGCCCCACGTTGGAGGCGCCGATGGCGGCGCCGCTCTCCAGGTTGGCGAAGACGTGCGGGAGGTAGGCGCTGGTCCCCGCCCCGCCGAAGACGCCGACACCGTCCCCGATCCGGGCGGGGCTGTAGCCGGAGTGCTCCAGTGCCTCCCAGGCGAGTTCGAGGAAGATCCGGTGCTGCGGGTCCATGATGGTGGCTTCGCGGGGCGTGTACCCGAAGAACTCGGCGTCGAAGAGGTCGACGCCCTCCGCCCGGGCCCCGGCCTTCACGTAACCGGGGCGGGAGAACTCGGCCTCGGGAACGCCGGCGGCGAGCAGTTCGGAGTCTTCGAAGAAGGCCACGGACTCGACGCCGTCCCGGAGGTTCGACCAGAACCGCTCCAGGTCGGGTGCTCCCGGGAATCGTCCGGCCATGCCGATGACGGCGATCTCGGTGCCCAGTTCCTGCGAGTCGTCGGGCTCTTCCACGTACTCCCCCAATTCCGTACTACCGCTGTGCGTTCTGACTGACTCTGCCCGCGCGGGATCGCCCGCCGCGGTGACGGGCACGCGGCGGTGTCCGTCGTGGTTTCCGGGAGCCGCCCCGGCCGGGCGGGGTGCGCGACAGGACGGCGCGGACCGTGCGAGGCGGGGCGGGAAGGAGACGACCGGCCGGCGGAAAGTCCCGGGAGACGGCCCGGGCCCGGTCTGTCGATCGCGCTGCGGGAACGTCGATACATTGCGGCAGCGTCCCGCTCATACTCTTAGCCGCTCTTCCCGGTGTCAAGGTCCGTCATGGCGCGGGCCGTTGCGGCCGAGCCGCCTGCCTGCGCCTCAGCAGCTGATGCTGCCGTCTGCCGCGTTCCCTGGCGCTGTCCAGGCCGACGGGTCCCGCCGCGCCGGTCTCGTCGTCGGCGAGGGCGGCCTGGGAGCGGACGGTGGTCGAGCGGAACAGCTCCATCAGCTCGGCGTGGATGCCCACGTCCGCGGCCAGCCGCCGGTGCAGTTCGATGAGCAGCAGTGAATGACCGCCGAGGTCGAAGAAGTTCTGGTCGAGGCCGACGTCGTCGACGCCCAGGAGGTCGCGCCACACCTCGGCGACGGCCCGCTCCGTGTCGTTGCGGGGGGCGAGCACGGGTGCTTCGGTGCGCGCCGGGGCGGGCAGCGCCCTCCGGTCGACCTTGCCGTGCGCGGAGAGGGGCAGGGCGGGCAGCGCCACGAGCGCGGAGGGAACCATGTGGCGGGGCAGGCGTGCCCGCAGGTACTCCAGCACGGCACTCGTGTCGGCGCCCCCGGCACCGCCGCCGTCCCCGCCGTCCGCGCCGTCCCCCTTGCCCTCGGCGTCCTCGGCGCCCCTGGCGTCCCCGGCGCCCTGCGGCACGAGGTAGCCGACGATCCGGGGCTCCTCCTGTCCGTCGCGCCGGACGACGACGATCCCCTCCCGTACGAGAGGGCAGTCGGTCAAGGCCGCCTCGATCTCGCCCAGCTCGACCCGGAACCCACGGATCTTCACCTGGTCGTCGCCGCGCCCCAGGAACTCGAGAGTGCCGTCCCGGCGCAGCCGTACCAGGTCACCGGTCCGGTACATCCGGGCCCCGCCCTCCCCGCCCGGCGGGTTCGCCGTGCCGCCGCCGGCCGGGGCGAGGTGATCGGGGACGAAGGCGGCCGCGGTGAGGTCCGGTCTGCCAACGTAGCCCCGGGCCACGTTGGCGCCGGAGACGCAGAGTTCACCGGGGGCCCCGGTCGGCACGTGCCGGCCGTCGCGGTCGAGCACATGGACCGTGGTGTTGGGCAGCGGTCTTCCCAGCGGGGCGTTCACCGCCTCGGGCTCCGCTTCACGGGGAACAGGCCAGGTCAGCACGCCGACGGTGGTCTCGGTGGGACCGTAGTGGTTGTACACCTGACAGTCCGGACCGGCGGTGCGGGCGACGGAGCGCAGCCACTGCCAGCCCGACGCCTCGCCTCCGATGACGAGACGGCGCCGGGGCAGCAGGTCCGCGCCTCGCCCGGAGCGCATGAGGGCCTTCAGATGGGAGGGGGCGATTTTCAGGCAGTCGACCCTGTGCTGCGCCATGTAGTCGGCCAGGGCGTTCGCGTCGAGGGCGCGCTCACGGGTGATCAGGTGCAGCTCTCCCCCGGTGACCAGGGGAGGCACCAGCATCGTCAGGCACGAGTCGACGGTGAGCGGTTGCAGCATCGCGTAGCTCAGTGGCTCGTCGACGCCGAGCCGGTCCAGCACCGCGAAGGTGTAGTTGACGATCTGGCGGTGCTCGACGGCGACGCCCTTCGGGGCGCCGGTGGAGCCGGAGGTGTAGAGGATGTACGCGGTGTTCCCGGGTGTCGCCCCGCTGTCGGGGCAGTCGGTGGGCCGATCGCGCAGCGCCGTCCAGTCCGGGTCGAGTTCCACCGTCCTGATCGTGGCCCCGGGGTCCGCGCCGCCCGTGTGGACCAGGACGGCGGCGCCCGAGTCGGCCAGGATGGCCGCGCGCCGGGCCGCCGGGTCGGCGGGGTCCACCGGCACGTAGGCGCCGCCCGCCTTGAGCACGCCGAGCACGGCCACGGCCATGGCCGGGGTGCGTTCCAGGCACAGCCCGACCGGGCGTTCCGGGCCCACGCCCGCCTCTCGCAGCAGGTGCGCCAACTGGTTGGCACGCCGGTCGAGTTCGGCGAAGGTGAGCGTGGTGCCCTCGCCGCGTACGGCGACGGCGTCCGGAGTGCGGTCGGCCTGCTCGGCGAACAGCTCGTGCACGCACGAGGCCGCCGCCGCGTAGAGGGCCGGTTCGGCGGGCGGGGCGTGGTCGGCGTCGGTGAGCATGGGCAGTGCGCCGACCGGGGTGTCCGGCGCCGCGAGGGCGGCGGTCACCAACTGCCCCAGGTGCGCGGCCAGGCGGGTCACGGTCTCGCGGTCGAAGATCTCGGTGTCGTACTCGAACTGCCCGAGGACGGTGTCACCGTCCTCGACCAGGTTCAGGGTGAGGTCGCGCTTGCTGGTCCCGTTGTGGACGGGGAAGTCGCTCAGCCGCAGGCCGGGCATCGCGGGGAAGCGCGGCGCGGGGCGCAGCGTGCACATCACCTGGAAGTACGGGACGGCTCCCCCGGTGCGGTCGGGGCGCAGCCGCTCGACGACCTTCTCGAACGGGACCTCCTGGTGGACGAGTGCCTCACCGGTCCCTTCCCGGACGTGACGCAGGACCTCGCGGAACGTCCGGTCACCGTCGAGCCTGGCCCGCAGCAGCAGCGTGTTGACGAAGAGGCCGACCATCGGTTCGACCTGAGAGTGAGCGCGGTTGGCCACCGAGGTGGCCACGAGGAAGTCGGTCCGGCCGGTGTAGCGGTACAGCAGGACGTCGAGGGCGGCCATGACGGCCATGAACAAGGTCGCGCCCTCCTGGCGTCCGAGTTCCCTGAGCCCGGCGACGGTGGCGGTGTCCAGGCCGAAGTCCACCACGTCGCCGCGGAACGCCGGGGTGAGCGGACGGGGCCGGTCGGCCGGAAGTTCCAGGACGGACGGCGGGTCGGTCAGCACCCGCTCCCAGTAGGCGATCTGGTCGTCGTAGGCCGCGCCGTGCAGCCGGTCGCGGTGCCAGCGCGCGTAGTCGCCGTAGTGGACGGGCGTGGGTTCGGCGGCGGGCTTCTCGCCGCGCAGGACGGCGTCGTAGCCGGCGGCGACCTCGCGCAGGAGCACACCCCAGCTCAGGGCGTCGCCGACGAGGTGGTGCATGTTGAGCACCAGGACGTGGTCGTGTTCGGTCAGGGTGACGAGGTGGACGGCCAGGGGCGGCGCGTCGGTCAGGTCGAACGGGCGGGCCGCGATGGACCTGGCCAGCTCGAGGGCGCAGCGTTCCCGGTCCGGGGCCGGCTTCCCCGTCAGGTCGTGCCGTCGGATGGGCACCCGGCCCGGATCAGGGGCGAAGTACTGCCGGGGCTCGGAGTCCTCCATGCGGAACCTGGCGGTGACGACGGCGTGCCGGGCGATCGAGGCGTCCAGGGCGGTCTGCAGGGCCGGAACGTCGACCGTGCCGGCCAGCCGTACCGCCGCGGGCACGTTGTACGCCCCCGTACCGGGGAACATCTGCTCGAACAGCCACAGTTGGCGTTGAGGGTGCGACAGCGGGGCGCTGCCGCGCTCGGGGTGGGCGGCGATCGGCGACTCGGACTTCGTGCTCAGTCCGCGCTGCGCGAGCAGTCGGCGCATGGCCTCCCGCCGCTTGTCGGCGATGTCTGCGCCGGTGCCGCTCACACGTCCTCCTGGGTCAGCAGTCGATCGAGGTCGCTGTCGGACAGTTCCGCGACCCGCAGCAGCAGCGCCGCACGCTCGTCGACCTCGTGGCCGGTGTCGGGGTCGTCCCTCAGGGTCCGGACCACACCCGCGACGGTGGCGTCCGCGAAGAACCGGTCCAGCGGGAACGCGGCGCCGAAGGTCTCCCGGACGCGTACGGCGAATCGGGTGGCGAGCAGCGAGTAGCCACCCGAGGCCCAGTAGTCGTCGTGGACGCCCACCGGTCCCGTGGTGCCGAGCGTCTCCTGCCACAGCACGGCGACCGCCCGTTCGGCGTCGTCACGCGGTGCGACCGAGGACGCCGTCGCGGTCCGTGCCCCGGTACGGGCGAGGCCGCTGAGCGCCCGGCGGTCGATCTTGCCGCTCGGCGTCAGGGGCAGCTCGGCGCAGGGCACGAACAGCGTGGGGACCATGTAGCCGGGCAGCCGCCCGTGCAGATGCCGGCGCAGTTCCTCCACGTCGGCCCGCTGTCCCTCGGCCGCGACGTAGTAGGCGGCCAGGACCTCACCCTCGGCCGTCACGACGGCCTGTTCCAGTGCGGGGTGGGCGAGGAGGGCCTGTTCCACCTCGGCGGGCTCGACCCGGAATCCGCGGACCTTGGCCTGCTGGTCGCTCCGTCCGGCGTACTCGATGGCCCCGTCGGACCGGAACCGCGCACGGTCGCCGGTGCGGTAGAGCAGTCCGCCGGGTCCGTCGGGGAAGGGATTCGGCACGAAACGCTCGGCCGTGAGGTCCGGCCGTCCGACGTAGCCCCGGCCGAGGGCGGGCCCGCCGATGTACAGGTCCCCCGCCACCCCGGCGGGGACCGGCCGCATCAGTTCGTCCAGCAGGTACGCACTGGTTCCCGCGATGGGCCTGCCCAGGGGCACCTTGCCCGCCGCCACGTCGGCGTCGGTGAGCACGTGCCAGGTGACGTCGGCGGAGATCTCGGACGCCCCGTACAGGTTGAGCAGGGTCCGGCCCTGCAGGGTCTTCAGGAAGCGGCCCGCGAGGTCGGCCGGGAGGGCCTCCCCGCTGCTCACCCACAGGCGCAGAGCGGGCAGTTCACCGGCGAGGTCGGGCACCGTGTCAAGTAGGGCCCGCAGCAGGGACGGGACGAGCACGATGCGGGTGACCCGGTGCTCGGCGAGCGCTGCGACCAGCGCGGGCAGGTCCATGAGCAGGGACTGCGGCAGCACCACGACCGGTACGCCCTGGCAGAGCGGCCCGAAGATCTCCCAGAACGAGTCGAGGAAGTTCAGCGAGGTCTTCTGGCAGAGGACCTCTCCGGGCTGGAAGGGGAACTCCCGCCACATCCACTCCAGTCGGTTGACCATGCCGCCGTGCAGGCCGATCACGCCCTTGGGGACGCCGGTCGAGCCGGAGGTGTAGAGGACATAGGCGGGCTGGGCGGGGTCGATGCGCAGGTCGAGGGGGGCCGTGGGCAGGTCGGCGGAGGCCTGTCGCAGCGCGTCGACGTCCACCGTCCGCGTGGTGTGCGGACCCTCGCCGAGGCGTTCTCGGTGCTCGCCCGCGACCAGCACCAGCTCGGCTCCGGAGTCGGCCAGCATGAACCTGAGCCGGTCCTTCGGGTACGCGGGGTCCAGGGGCACGTAGGCGGCACCGGCCTTCATGACCGCCAGCAGCAGCACGATCGTCTCCGGGGACCGCTCGGCGCAGACGGCGACACGCGACTCGGCGCCCACCCCCCGTCGCCGCAGTTCCCTGGCGAGCTGGTTGGAGGCGGCCTCGACCTCTTCGAAGGTCAGGGACGCGGCGGGGTCCAGCGCGTCGCGGACGGCGACCGTGTCCGGCGTGGCGGCGGCGTGCTCCCGGAACATCTCGGGCAGGGAACGCCGACCGACGTGGCCCTCGGGCCCGTGCGCCCATTCGCCGGTGACCCTTGCCCGCTCGGTCTCCGAGAGCAGGTCGATCCGGGCGAGGGGGCGGTCGGGGTCCGCGACGACCTTGTTGAGCAGGCTGACGAAGTGGGCACCGATCCGGCGCACGGTCTCCTCGGTGAAGAGGTCCGTCGCGTACTCGAGGATGCCCACCGCCTCGTCGCCCGTCTCACGCAGCATGATCATGAGGTCGAACTTGGCGTTGACGGCGGGCATCGGCACCTGTTCGAGGTGCAGCCCGGCGAGGTCGAGAGGCGGCAGCGGGGCGTTCTGCAGAACGAGGACATTCTGGAACAACTGGCCGTGGCCGAGGCTGCGTTCGGGCGCGACGGCCTCCACGACCAGCTCGAACGGCAGCTCTTGGTGGGCGTAGGCGCCGAGCGTCGTCTCCTTGACCCGCTCCAGCAGGTCGCGGAACGACAGGCCGGGGTCGACGTCGGTGCGCAGGGCCAGCATGTTGACGAAGACGCCGATCAGGTTCTCCACGTCCGGGTGGGTACGCCCGGCGATCGGGGATCCGACGACCACGTCCCGCTCGCCCGAGTACCGGTGCAACAGGAACGTGAAGGCCGCGAGCAGCGTCATGAACAGCGTGGCGCCCTGGCTGCCGCCGAGCTGCTGGAGGCCCTTGACGAGGGGGCCGGGCAGCGTGAGCGGCACGGTCGCGCCGGCGAAGCTCTGGGCCGCCGGGCGCGGGTGGTCCGGCGGGAACTCCACCAGCTGGGGTGCGCCGGCGAGCTGGGTCCGCCAGTACTCCACCAGTTCCTCGCGCTGCGGCCCGTCGAGCCGCGCCCGTTGCCAGGCGGAGTAGTCGGCGTACTGGACGGGCAACGGCGGCGGTTCCTCGGTGGCCGCGCCGAGACGGCCGGCGTAGTGGATGCCGAGTTCCCGGACGAACACGCCGGTGGACCAGGCGTCGGACACGCTGTGATGCATGGTGAGCAGCAGGATGTGCTCCTCCTCGCCCACCCGCAGCAGGGCGGCCCGCAACAGGGGCGCCCGGGTCAGGTCGAACGGCCGCCGCGACTCCGCCAGGGCCAGTTCCTCCCAGCGCCGGCGCCGTTGCCCCTCCGGCAGGTCGCGCAGGTCGGTGACGGGCAGCGGGACGGACACGTCCGTCGCGATGCGCTGGGTGGGCCGCTCGCCGTCGAGGCCGAAGGACGTCCGCAGGGCCTCGTGCCGGGCCACGATGTCGTCGAGGGAGGACCGCAGCACCTCGGCGTCGAGGGGCCCTTCGACGCGCACGACGTCGGGGATGTTGTAGACGGAGTTGCCGGGGGTGAGCTGGTCGATGATCCAGAACCGCTGCTGCCCGTACGAGAGGGCCAGCGCCTCGTCCCGTGGCGCGACCGGAATGGGGTCCTGGGCCGCCGCCTCGCTCTCGTCGCCACGCACGTAGTCGGCGAGACCCGCCACGGTCGGCCGGCGCAGCAGGTTGAGCAGCGACAGTTCGACGCCCAGCGCCGCGCGGGCCCGCGACACGATCTGCGTCGCGAGCAGGGAGTGCCCGCCCAGTTCGTAGAAGTCGTCGTCGCGGCCGACCTTGTCGACGCCGAGCATCTCCGCCCAGATGTCCGCGATGACCGTCTCCGTGGTGTCGCAAGGCTCCGTGTAGGCGGTACTCAGCTCCGGTCGCGGCTGGCGGGCCCCGCCGGCGGGTACGCGTCCGCGTCTGGCGACCTCGGGGTGGCGGACCCATCGGTCGAGCCGCTCCTCGAGGTCGGCGGTGACGATGGTGGTCACACCGGCCTCGGCGCTCTCCGCGATACGGCTCAACAACCGAACGCCCTCCGCGACACCGACGCCGTACCGGGTGACACTGGTCATCGGGCGGCCGAGCCCCTCGTCGGGTATCCAGTCCTCCATGTCGACGCTGATCCAGCGCGTGCCCGGCCGTCCGGCCCTGGCCTGGGCGAACGAGTCCAGGAATACACAGGCCGAGGTGTAGCCGGCGGTGCCGAGACCGCCGAGCAGGGCCGCGTTGGAGGAGAACAGCAACACGAACTCGGGCTCACGTCCGGCGAGGGTGCGTTCCAGGACGCGCGTGCCGTCGACCTTGGCGCGCATCACGCCGTCGAGCCACCGCCGGTCGAGGGTGTCGATGGGGGCGAAGGCGTTCTCGCCCACGATCCCGGCAGCGTGGAACACGCCGGTGACGGGTCCGAGCAGCCGCTCCGTCTCCGCGAGGGCCCGGTTCATCTCCGCCTCGTCGGTGACGTCCGCCCGTTGCACGAGGACGCGCGCGCCGCGTTCCCGCATGGCGCGCAGCCGCCGGATCCTTCGGCTGGTGGGGTCGTCGTCGCCGTGGCGGGCCGTCCAGCCGTCCCACTCCTCCTCCTCGGGGAAGGCGGAGCGGCCGGTCAGGACGATCGACGCGGCCATGTCGGCCAGGTGGTCGGCCAGTTCGAGGCCGACCGCCCCGAGTCCGCCCGTGATCACGTACACGCCGTCGCCGCGCAGGGGGCTGCGGGCCGTGCCGAGCGTCAGGGGCTGGAAGGTCCGCACCCACCGGGTGCGTCCGCGGTAGGCGATCAGGCGCTCGTCGGGCGCCTCCGCGACGACGTCGATGATCCGGTCCGCGAGTTCGTCCGCGCCCGGGCCCGGGATGTCCTCCGGGGCGACGTCGACGCAGCGGACGCTGATGCCCTCGTACTCCTGCGGAACACACTTGGCGGCGCCCAGCAGCGTGGCGACCTCCGGCCTCGGCCGGTCGGCGCGTTCCACGCCGACGAGCCCGTGGGAGACGACCCACAGGTCGACGGGAGTGGCGGCGCTGCGGGCGGACAAGGCCCTGGACAGCCACAGCAGGCTGTGCATGCCGCGTGTGTACGGATCGCCGTCCGGGTCGATGCCCTCCGCGTCGTCGCCGCCCGGGTCGACGCTCCACAGGTGGAGCACTTTCGCGGGCCACTGGTCGTCGTCGAGCGCGGCGACCAGTTCGGCGTAGGCGCCCGGGTCGGCCGGGTCGATCCGGTGGTCGACGCCGTGCCGGTGGCCGTCGGCGGGGGCCGGAGCGCCGGGCACGACGACGGTCACCCGGTGTCCGGCCGCCGTGGCACGGTCCTTGACGCTCAGGGCGAGCGGGTGCGGCAGGCCGTCCTGTCCGACCGGGGCGAGGAGCAGCCAGTGCTCGCCGGCGGGCCGGGGCGGCGCCGGGGGCGGCATGGGCGCCGACTGCCAGGCGGGGGCGAGCAGCCAGGACTCGGGGTCGTCCCGCCGGGCGGTGCCGGAAGGCCTGCGGGAGGGCCCGGAACGCTCACCCGGCGGGTCGAACCGGCAGCGGGTGCGTTCGAACGGGTAGGTGGGCAGGCCGACCCTGCGGTGCCCGGCCGGGTCCGACAGGGCGTCCCAGTCGACGGCCGCACCGGTGGTCCACAACTGGGCGATGGCGTCCAGGAGATGGCTGAGGTCGTCGGGGCGGCGGCGGTCGTAGACGGCCCGCAGGGAGGGCACCACCACGGGGCGCGCCTGCGGGTCCGCCCCCGCGAGGTGCTCCGCCGCCAGCGCGCTCAGCGACTGCCCGGGGCCCACCTCGACGAGGGAGCGGTCCCGTTCGGCGCACAGGGTGGCCAGCCCGTCGGCGAACCGGACGGTGCTGACGCTGTGCCGGGCCCAGTACGCGGGGTCGGTGGCCTGTTCCGGGGTCATCCAGGTGCCGGTCACGTTGGACACGAGCGGGATGCGGGGCGGGGCGAGCGGTACCCCGGCGATGAACTCGGCGAGGGGCGCGGCCATGCCGGCGACCATGGGCGAGTGGAAGCCCCGTTCGGCGCGCATCCGCCGGGCGGCGATCCGCCGGCCGGCGAGGCGCCGCTCCAGCGCCTCGATCTCGTCGACCGGACCGGACACGGCGGTCAGGGCGGGTCCGTTGACGAGAGCGACAGCAAGGTCCCCGTCGAGGTGCCGGGTGGTCTCCTCCACGCCGAGCGGGACGGCCAGCATGGCGCCTTGGGGCATCTCGTCGAACAGTTTGGCGCGGGCGACGACCACACTCAGGGCGTCCTCCAGGGTGAAGACGCCCGCGACGGTGGCGGCGACGTACTCCCCCAGGCTGTGCCCGATGAGCGCGGCGGGCCGTACACCGAGCGACTGCCACAGCCGGGCCAGCGCGTACTCGACGACGAACAGCGCCGGATGGGCGAGCCCGGTGCGCTGCAACGGGTCGTCCTCCTCGCCTCCGCCGAACATCATGCGCCGCAGATCGAGCCCGCCGCTCGCGGGCGCCTCGACGGCCGGGCCGCGCAGCCGCAACTCGTCCCGCAGGTCGAGGCCGAGGAGCGGCCGGAGCAGGTCGCAGCACTCGTCCACGGCCGTCCGGAACTCCGGCATGCCCTCATACAGGTCCCGGCCCATTCCCCGGTACTGGTCTCCGAGCCCTGCGAACATGAAGGCGACGGGCCGGTCCTGGCGGGCCGCGGCCCCCTCGTGCAGCCGCGTCGGGTCGCCGCCCTCCAGTACGGCGAGGGCGTCCTCACGGTCCCGGACCACGAGCGCCCTGCGGTGCTCGAACGGCACGCGGCCCTGCCGCAGGGTGTGGGCGACGTCCCTCGTCGTCAGGTCCGGCCGCTCCTGGAGGTGACGGGCGAGCCTCGCGGTCGTCTCCTCCAGCGCGGAGGGCGTCCTCGCGGAGAGGACCAGGAGCTGTGGCCCGGCGTCGTCCGGGACGGGCGGCAGGGCGGGGGCCTGCTCCAGGACGATGTGGGCGTTCGTGCCGCCGAAGCCGAAGGCGCTCACGCCGGCCCGCCGGGGGCCGTCCCGGTCCGGCCAGCTGACGAGCTCCGTGTTCACGTAGAAGGGACTCGCCGCGAAGTCGATCTGCGGGTTGGGCTCGTCGAAGTTCAGTGACGGCGGGATCTTCCCGTGGTGCAGGGCCAGGGCCGTCTTGATCAGGCCGGCCGCGCCCGCCGCGGCGTCCAGGTGCCCGATGTTGGTCTTGACGGAGCCGATGGCGCAGTACCCGGTGGCGTCGGTGCCCTGCCGGAAGGCCTTGGTCAGCGCGGCGACCTCCACCGGATCACCGAGCTTCGTGGCGGTGCCGTGCGTCTCGACGTAGGTGACGGTCCGCGGGTCGACGTCCGCGATCTTCTGCGCGCGCAGGACGACCTCGGCCTGACCGTCCAGGCTGGGTGCGGTGAAGCCGACCCGGTTGGCGCCGTCGCTGTTGACCGCGGACGCCTTGATGACGGCGTACACGGTGTCGCCGTCTTCCAGAGCGTCGTCCAGCCGCTTCAGGGCGAGGACGCCCGCTCCGCTGCCGAAGACCGTGCCGTCGCCGGCCGCGTCGAAGGCCCGGCACCGCCCGTCGGAGGAGGCCGTGCCGCCGGGGACGTGGACGTAGCCCGTCCGTTCGGGCAGCACCACCGTGCTTCCGCCGACCAGGGCCAGGTCGCACTGGTAGCTGAGCAGGCTGTCGCAGGCGAGGTGGGCGGCGACGAGCGAGGTCGAGCAGCCGGTCTGCACCGTCATGCTGGGGCCGCGCAGATCCAGGTGGTACGAGACCCGGCTGCTCAGGAAGTCCTTGTCGTTGCCGAGCATGGCGAGTTGTGTGTCGGAGTCGCTGATGTCCGGGTGGTCGAGCAGGTTGTACAGCAGGTAGGTGCTCAGGCCCATGCCGGCGTAGACGCCGACGGTGCCGGACCGGTCGGACGTGGTGTGCCCGGCGTGCTCCAGCGCGGCCCAGGCGGTCTCCAGGAACAGCCGCTGCTGGGGGTCGAGCAGCGCCGCCTCGCGCGGGGAGTATCCCCAGAAGCGGTGGTCGAAGCCCTCGGGGTCGTCGATGGGGGCGCCCGCCGGGACGAAGCCGGGCTGTCCGGAGACCTCCGGCGGTACGCCCAGCTCGGCCAGTTCTTCCGGGGTGAAGTGCCGGATGGACTCGACGCCGTCGCGCAGGTTCGCCCAGAACGTCTCGACGTCGGGCGCGCCGGGGAACCGGCAGGCCATGCCTACGACGGCGATGTCCGAGCCGGTGTCCTCCGCCGGCTCGTTGAGCTCGCTCATCACGCCCTGCCCCTTCCACCGAGCCCGCGGGACCTTCGCCTGCTGTCGCGCTGACGGCGCGCTCGTTCCTCGCTGCCGGAGAACACCCGCTGCTCCGTGTCGGCGCCGCCCTCGCCCAGATGGGCGGCGAGCGCGCTGACCGTCGGGTGCTCCAGGAGCTTGATCAGGGGCAGTTCCACGCCCGTGTCGCGCTGCAGCCGGTTGTGGACCTGGACCATCAGCATGGAGTGCCCGCCGAGATCGAAGAAGTTGTCATACAGTCCGACCGATTCGACGCCGAGTACCTCGCTCCAGATCGCGGCGATGGACCGCTCCAGCTCCGTCACCGGTGCCGCCTTGACGCCGTTGCCGGAGCCGGACCACTGCAGGGCGGCCAGGGCCTTGACGTCGACCTTGCCGTGGGCGGTACGCGGCAGGTCGGGCAGGAGGACGAAGCCACTGGGGACCATGGACTGGGGCAACCGCTCGCGCAGGCCGCGCTGGAGGTCGCGGCCGGAGAGCGCCGCGCCGTCGGCCGGCACCACACAGGCGACGAGCCGGGTGCCGGCGGATGCCTCCCGCTGGGCGATCACGACCGCTTCCCGTACGTCCTCGCGGGCCGCCAGGGCCGCTTCGATGTCTCCGAGCTCGATGCGGTGCCCTCGTACCTTGACCTGCCGGTCGATCCGCCCGAGGAACTCGACGTGGCCGTCGGGGCGGTAGCGGGCGAGGTCGCCGGTGCGGTACAGGCGCTCTCCGGGCGTCCGGCTGAAGGGGTTCGGCACGAACCTCTCGGCGGTGACGTCCGGTCGGCACCAGTAGCCGCGGGCCAGCCCGGCACCGCCGATCACCAGTTCGCCGGCCACACCGACCGGGACGGGTCGCAGGCCCTCGTCGACAATGTGGATCTGGGTGTTGGCGATGGGGCCGCCGAGCGGCACCGTCTCCTCCACCTCGGTCACCTCGTGCGTGGCCGACCAGATCGTGGTCTCGGTGGGGCCGTACATGTTGACCAGCCGGGCAGGCAGCTGTTCGCGCAGTTCCCGGGCGAGGTCGGGTGGGAGGGCCTCACCACCCAGCAACAGCGCCCGCAGGGACGTCAGTCCGCTCATGGCCGCCTTGTCCAGGGCCGTAAGCCGCATCGCGGACGGCGTCGCCTGCAGCAAGGTCGGGCGCCAGGCCGCGATCTGGCCGGCGAGGGACCTGTCCTCGTCCCCGGCGGTCTCGGCTTCGGCGGCGGTACCGCGTCCGCTGCGCTCGCGCAACCGGTCGAGGGCCGGCAGTCCGTCCAGGACCGTCCGGCGGGGCAGTCCGAAGTCCACCAGACACGCGATCTCGTCGACCCCCGCCTCGGCACACCGCTCGATCAGCGGCCGTACGGACTCGGGCGTGCCGAACAGCGCGCCGGTGTCGAAGTAGCGGTTGAAGGCGAACTCCAGCAGGTCGTCCATGTCGGACTCGCTCATGCCCGCGACGTCGACGGGCAGGTGGAGGGAGCGCACCAGGTTCTCGATCAGTCCGACGGACGACCGCAGGTAGGCCGTGAACGGTTCGCGGACCTGCCGCTTCACCTCTTCGACGTCATCGCCGAGGAAGGTGTGCAGCATCAGGGTCACCACGCCGGCGTCCGGGTCGTGGCCGTGCTGGAGCCGGGCCTCGCGGTAGCGGCGTACGTTCTCCGCGACCTGCTCGACAGTCTGGCCGAGGAGGTGCGTGAGGACGTTCGCGCCGATGGCTCCCGCCCTGGTGAAGGTGTCGGGGCTGCCGGCGGCGGTGATCCAGGTGGGCAGTTCGGGTTGGAGGGGGGCCGGGCGGATGGCGATGTCCACCGGCTTGCCGCTACCGCCGGGCAGGGAAACCGTCTCACCCCGCCACAGCCGCTGCACGGTGTCGATGTCCCGGAACATCTGCTCCTTGCGGCCCTCGTACCGCTCCGGGAAGAAGACGAAGTCGTCGGCGTGCCAGCCGGAGGCGAACGCGACGCCCACCCGTCCGCCGGAGATGTTGTCCACGAGGGACCACTCCTCCGCGACGCGCACCGGTGAGTGCAGCGGCAGGACGACGCTGCCCGCCCGGACGGCCACGTTGCGGGTGACGGCGGCGATGGCGGCGCTGAGCACGGAGGGATTGGGGTAGAGGCCTCCGAACTCGTGGAAGTGCCGCTCGGGGGTCCACACCGCGGTGAAGCCGTGCTCGTCGGCGAAACGGGCACTGTCGAAGACCAGGTCGTAGCGCCGGCGCGCGTCGTCCGTGCCGGAGCCGGCGTCGCTGGCGAAGAAGAACAGACTGAAGTCGACGGGCTTGGCCGGGGCCGCCTGCCCGGCCTGTCGGGAGAGCGCGTCCTCCGCCAGTACCACTGTGGCGCCCCGGGTGAGCGTCCACAGCAGTTCCAGGACGGAGATGTCGAATCCCGCGTTGGTCACCGCGAGCATCGTGTCGTCGGTGCCGCAGCCGACCTTCTCGTCCATGGCGGCGAAGAAGTTGCCGACGTTGCGGTGGGTGACCACCACGCCCTTGGGGACGCCGGTCGAGCCGGACGTGTAGAGGAGGTACGCGGCGTTGTCCGCGGATGCCCGGCCGGCCGGGCATCCGGTCCGCCCGTCGGGTGCGGCGAGGACGTCGTCGACGTCGAGGAGGGGTACGGCGCTTCCCGCGACCCGGCGCGCCACCCTGCCGCGGGTCACCATCAGGTCGAGCCGGGCGTCCGAGACGACCACGTCCAGCCGCTCGCGCGGGTAGTCCGGGTCGAGCGGCACGTAGGCGCCGCCGGCCTTGAGGATTCCCAGCATCGCGACGATCAGTTCCGGCGAGCGGTCCAGACAGATGCCGACCCGGGACTCCGCGCCGACGCCCCGGCCCACGAGCTCCCGGGCCAACCGGTCCGACGCCTCGGACAGTTCCTCGAAGGTCAGCCGCGCCGACCGGAAGACCACGGCGACGGCGTCGGGCGTGCGAGCGGCCGCGGCCTCGAACTCCTGGTGGATGCACAGCGCGGCGGGGAGGTCCAGGGCGGTGTCGTTCCAGTCGACGAGCACGCGCCGGGTCTTCTCCTCGCTCAGCAGCGGCAGCGCGGACAGGGGCCGGTCGGGGTCGGCGGTGATGCCCGCGAGCAGGGTGCGGAAGTTGTCGGTGAGGTCGGCGACGGTGGCACGGTCGAACAGGTCGGCGTTGAACTGGACGCGTCCGACGAGACCGTCCGCGTGCTCCGCGACGATCATGGTGAGGTCGAACTGCGCGGTGCGCTGCGGCACGTGGACCGGCGTCAGGTCGAGCCCCGCCAGGGTGAACGGCCGCGTCCCGTGCCCGGTGGCGACCGCGGCGAGGTCGCCGGGGAACCGGGAGGGTGCCTGGTGGTGGATGAACATGGCCTGGAAGACCGGGGACCGCGCCGGGTCGCGGCCGGCCTGGAGTTGCTCGGCCAGCAGGCCGAACGGGTAGTTCTGGTGGGCCAGCGCCTCGGACACGGTCCCGGAGAACCGGGACAGCAGCTCGCGGAAGGCCGGGTCGCCGCCGAGGTCGCCGCGGATGACGACGGGGTTGACGAAGTAGCCGACGGTGTCCGCGTACGCGGGGCGGCCCCGGCCGGACACCGGCGAGCCGACCAGGATGTCGCTCTGACCGCTGTAGCGGTGCAGCAGGACCTCGAACGCGCACAGCAGCGCGGTGTACAGCGTCGTCCCCGACTGCCGGGCCAAGGCGGTGAGCCCGCCGAGCAGTTCCGCGTCCAGGGAGAAGTCGTGGGTGTCACCGCGGTATGTCTGGACGGGCGGACGGGGCCGGTCGGTGGGGAGCTCCAGTACGGGCAGTTCACCGCCGAGCCGCTCCCGCCAGAAGGCGGCGGCGGCCTCGCCCTCGGCGCTCTGCGCGTACCGCTGCTGCGCCGCGACGAAGGCCGCGTAGTCACCGGCCGGCGGCAGATCAGCGGCCGTGCCGGAGCGCGCCGCCCGGTAGCAGCGCGCCAGTTCGTCCACGACCAGGGACATCGACCAGAAGTCCGCGACGATGTGGTGCATGACGAGCAGCAGTACCCGCCGGCCGTCGGCGCCGGCGCACAGCCGGGCTCGTACCAGGGGCCCCGCTGCCAGGTCGAAGGGCTCGGCGGCGGCGTCCGCGAGCAGGGCTTCCAGGGCGCCCGGCGCGGCGTCCGGGACGGCCGTGCGGTCGAGGACGACCTTCCCTCCGGCGTCGATCCGGCGCATCGGCCGGTCCTCGTCCGTGGTGTACGAGGTGCGCAGGGCGGCGTGTCGCTCCACCACCCGGTCGAGCGCCCGTTGCAGGGCGTCCGGGTCGACGTCGTCGGGGAGGCGTACGGCGCCCGCGACGTTGTAGGCGGCGCCGCAGCCGGTGACGTGGTCGAGGAACCACAGGCCGCGTTCGCCGTGGCTCAGTTCGTCGGGCGAGACGTCGGGTGCGGTGGCGTCGGGTGCGACCGGAGTCCCGGCGTCCTCGAGGGAGGCGACCACGGCGGCGAGGACGTCGCGGACCGGGGCGCCGTGCATGGCCTCGTATCCGAGTTCGACGCCGAAGGCCTTCTCCACCTCGTGCTGGATCTCCAGAAGGTCGAGGGAGTCGAGGCCGAGGGCGGGGCCGGACCTGCCGAGGTCCAGGGCGGCGGGGTCGCCGCCCACGCGCCGCGCGATGGCCGCCCGCAGGAACGCCTCCACCGCCTGAGGTGTGCCTGCCTGGTCCGGTCCCGCGGTGGCGGTGGCCGTGACCGGGTCGGACACGTCGTCCTGGCCGTACTCGTGGACGCCGAGCACGGCGAGCGTGCCGGCCAGATACTGCTCGCGGGCCGCGAACCGCTGGATCTTTCCGCTCGATGTGCGTGGCAGCCGTCCGGGCCGGACCAGCGCGAAGGCGTACGGGGCGATGAGGTGGTTCTCTCCGACAGCGGCCCGCACCGCCGCCGCGACCTCCCGCACGTCGGCGTCGCGGGCGACCCGCTCGGCCTCGTGTGCGAGGACCAGCACCTCCTGGCCGTCGACGGGGACGGTGAAGCAAGCCCCGCCGTTGTGCCTGAGTGCCGGGTGGGACCGGAAGGCGGTGAGCTCGATGTCCTGGGGGTAGTGGTTCACCCCGCGCAGGATGATCAGGTCCTTGATGCGGCCGGAGACGAACAGCTCCCCGTCGACGACGTACCCGAGGTCGCCGGTGCGCAGGAAGGGGCCGTCCTCCGAGCCCTCGATGCGAGCGCCGAACACCTCGGCGCTGGTCTCGGGGCGCTGCCAGTAGCCCTGGGCGACGCTCGGGCCGCTGACCCAGATCTCCCCGACCTCTCCTGCCGCGCAGCGCCGGCGCGTCTCGGGGTCGACGATGGCCAGTTCCTGTTCCGGGGAGGGCTGTCCGCAGCCCACCACGGGGTCGGCGCCCTCGGTCTCGCGCACCACGGGGGCCGCCTTGGGCGAGCCGCCGGTGACGATGAGGGTTCCCTCGGCCAGTCCGTAGCAGGGGTAGAACGCCTCGCGGCGGAAACCGGTGGGCGCCAGGAAGTCGGCGAAGGCGTCCATGACATCGGCGCGGACGGGCTCGGCTCCGTTGAAGGCGACCTGCCAGCAGCTGAGGTCCAGGCCCTCCAGTTGCTCGGGGCGTATCTTGCGCAGGCACAGCTCGTAGCCGAAGTTCGGCCCGCCGCTGGTCGTGGCCCGGTGGTCGGAGATGGTGCGCAGCCAACGCAGGGGGTCGGCGGCGAACGCCATCGGCGGCATCAGCACCGTCGGGTACCCGGTGTACAGAGGCTGGAGGATGCCGCCGATGAGGCCCATGTCGTGGTAGGGCGGCAGCCAGATGACGGTCTTGCTGTCGGGTGTGAGCTCGAAGAACCGCTCGATGTCGCCGCCGTTGTGCAGCAGGTTCCCGTGGCTGACCATCACCCCCTTGGGGGTGCCGGTGGAGCCGGAGGTGTACTGGAGGAAGGCGAGCGCGTCGCGGGGCGCCGGCTCCGGCCGCCAGCCGGCCTCCGGCGTCACGTCGGTGTCCACCCCGATCCACCGGAGCGTGCCCAGCAGGGGGTTGGTCTCGACGAACGCGTCGCGCTGCCCCGCGACGGCCCCGAGGGTCAGGGCCGCGGCCGGGCGGGCGTCGGAGACGATCGCCTCCAGCCGGGACAGGCTGCGGACCAGACTCGCCCCGTTCGGCGGGTATACGGGGACGGCGATGACCTCGGCGTAGAGACACCCGAAGAACGAGGCGACGTAGTCGAGTCCAGGCGGCAGGACGATCACCACCCGTTCCCCCGGAGCGCAGTGCCTTCGCAGGGTCGCGCCGATCTCCCGGGCCCGGGCGTCCAGTTCGCCGTAAGTCCAGGAGATCTCGCGGTCGCGCTCCAGGAAGGTGTAGGCGACGGAGTCGGGTTGCTCCGCGGAGCGACGCAGCAACAGATCGGTGAGCGAGTCGGCGACGCGGCTCGCAGGCCGTCCACTGTTCATCGAGGTTGGTCCTTCCCCCGTGATCGAGGTGTTGTCTGCGGCGGCCGGATCTGCGGCCCGGGCGACGTTCCGGTCGGTGGTCAGCCGCGGCCGACGACCTGCCTGGCGTACTGGCCGAGCATGGACTGCTGGATCTGGGTGGTCCCCTCGATGATCTCCATGACCTTGGCGTCCCTGAAGTGCCGTTCCACCTGGCCGGGCGTGCCGATGCCCTGCGCTCCCTGGATCTGCACGGCGTCGGCGGCGGCCTGGTTGGCCAGCAGTGAGGCCCGGTACTTGGCCATCAGGGTGAGGTTGACCGCGTCCGCCTCGTTCTGGTCCTTGCTCAGTCCGGCCTGGTGGCAGAGGGCTCTGGTCGCGGTGATGTCGGTGACCATGTCGGCGAGCATCCGCCGCACCAGTTGGTGGTCGCTGATCGGCCCGCCGTACTGGTGGCGTGTGTCGGCGTGGCGGACCGAGGCTTCCATGCACGCCTGGGCCAGTCCGACCGATCCCCACGCGGTGCTGTAGCGGCCCAGGTCGAGGGAGGAGGAGGCGATGAAGGTCAGACCCATGCCGGGCCGGCCCACGAGTGCCCCGGCGGGGATGCGGCAGTCGTCGAAGACAAGCTCACCGAGCATGGAACCCCGCAGGCCCAGCAGGCCGTTGAGGGGGTTGACGGTGAGGCCGGGGGTGTCCCGCTCGACCAGGAACGCGGTGTGCTTGCCGTCCATCTTGGCGAACACGAGGAAGAGGTCCGCGATCTGGCCGAAGCTGATCCACTTCTTGCTCCCGCGCAGGACGAAGCCGTCCTGCCCGTCCGGGGAGGCGACGGGATCGGCGTCCATCTCGATGGAGGCCGCGTCGGAGCCGATGCCCGGTTCGGTGAGCGCGAAGGCGGCGAGCGTCTCGCCGCGGCGGATCGGGCCGATCCAGCGGTCCCGCTGCTCGGCGGTGCCCCAGCGGTCGAGCGCCTGGGCCACCATGTCCTCGACCGCGACGAAGTTGCGGATGTTCTGGCACGCGCGGCCGAGCTCCTCGCTCAGCAGCCCGTACGTCACCCAGTCCATGCCGCCGCCCCCGTTTTCCGCGCGCACGGGCGCCGCGAGGCAGCCCTCGTCGGCGAGCGCGCGCACAACGTCCGTGGAGATCGCCTGTTCGGCGTCGAACGCGGCGGCGTGCGGAAGGATCTCCTTTTCGGCGAACAGCTTGAACCGGCTCCGGGCCGCCCGCTGGTCCGGAGACAATTGGACGATCACAAACAAGCACCACCTTGTGTCACGAGCGGAGGAGTGGAGCGCCGCGCCGCATCGGACGCGCGCGAGCCGAGCGTCATCGGTCGGAATGACGCTCATGGGAGTGAGGAAGAACGGGGTGGGCCACCGGGCGCCGAGGCGGTACCGCTTGGCGTCTCATCGGTGTCGGCGTCACCGCCGGGATGGTGCTCCGCCCGACCCGTTGGCTGGGCCGTTCAGTCGGGCGACCTGCACAGACACGTGTGCAGTCTGGTTTTCATATTCTTAGCCGTCGGACCGGAAGTCAAGAGTCGGCTTGCCGCCCCCACGGCCCTGACGGCCCGCCTCAGCCCACGGACTGGAGCACGTCGGCCTCGTAGTAGTAGACCCTGCGGCCGTTCGCGCGGCGCCGCCAACTGTTCACCGACGCCAGCCGGTAGACGTTGCTGGTGGACAGGCCCCACAGCTTGGAGACCTCTACGACGGTGAGCCACCGCTCGCCGCCCGAGGAGTTCTGCCGGCTCACTCGCCGGTCCAGTTCACGCCAGCGGTGCGCGGGCCAGGTGTGCTCGGGGTCGATGTCGCAGCGCAGTTCGCTCGGCAGGAGCTGTTCGTGGGACTGGATCACGGCGACCAGGGAGCCGTCGCACTGCTGCTCGACGCACGGCCCGACCCTGAACTTGCGGGTCCGGTGGGGATAGGCGGCCCGCTTCGCCCTGGCCGCCGTCTCGTCGATCTCGGCGACGACATCGGCGGCCGCCGCGTGCGCGCAGAGCCAATGGGCATGGCGGAGCAGAAAGGCCGTCATGGCCTCGACCGACCGGTCGGGGGCGGCGCAGGCCCGCTCGGTGGCGACCAGGTCGGACCAGGCCAGCAGACGCGCCCGGACACCATCGCGGGCCTCCACAGCGCTGGAATTGAGCGAAATTCCCCGGCCCAGTTGACGGGACACCCTCTCGCCCTTCTGGGGCGACACCGTGAGCATTTCCTCACACTGGCGGTAGAGGCGCGGCAGGGAGGTCAGATTCTGCCTGAACCGATCGAAACATGTTCCGCACACATGGAGCCGGCCCTGACCGGCCTGCCGCATCCGGATAACGTCACGTTTGCAACTGTGACACTGGTCGTTCTGCTGCACATCATTCGACACTTCGATTCCCGTTCTACACCTTGGGGAAATCCCAGGACCGCATACTGTCAGCGCACACCGCAGGCACGAAGGAGGAAGGGGAGAACCGGCCGCCTGCCACGACAGAGGCAGCGACAAGACTTGAACTTCGCAACTGCGAACTGAGTGAGCATGAATGGTCGAGTTCATGCAATCCGGCCCGCCGGCCTTATTCGTCACGTCACGTCCGCCTACCCCGTTACAAGGGGACTCCGAGCCGGAAACCGAGAAGGGACTCCCGGTCCGTCACGCTCCCCCACCCTCTCGGCCGCGCCATCCCACCGAATAGGGCGTCTCGCCCCGTTTATGACACAGGCATTACCATTCCCCATTGAGCCGACGATGTACGAAAGAGGGCGAGCCCACTCTTTCCCGGACGCCGGTACGCGCCGGTCAGGACTGCGCCGTCGTCACCGCGAGGGCGGTGACGATCAACCCCTCCTCCACCAGCCACCGGCCGGTGAACCCGTCGGCGGGGACAGCGGGATCGGTTGTCAGCAGACGGGCCGAGAAGGTCCCCTCGTACTCGATCGTGATGTCCGCCTGCTCGAAACCCAGCCATCTACGGGTGAGCGGGAACCACGCCTTGTAGACGCACTCCTTCATGCTGAACAGCAGTCGATCCCAGTTGACTTCGGGCTCGAGGCGTCCCATGTCCGCGATCCGCAGCCGCTCGGCCGGGAGAGCTGTGACCTCCAGCACCCCGTCCGGCAGCGGCGCATGGGGCTCGGCGTCGACGCCGATGGCGAGCACACCGTCGCGCACCCGGGCCACGGCCGCCGCTCGGTATCCGTCGCAGTGGGTCATACTGCCGACGAGGCCCTCCGGCCACACGGGGGCGCCGCGCTCGCCCGGCAGGATGGGAACGGGGCCGACTCCCAGGTCCGCGAGCGCTGTTCGCGCACACCAGCGGACGGCGGCGAACTCCCGTCTTCGCTTCTCCACTGCGCGGCTCACGACCTCGGGCTCCCCGCCCAGGAGGGGCGCGTGGGGCGGGTCGTCATACGTCTCAGCCACGGCCACCGAAGCCGGTAACAGCTTTTCGATCATCAGTGCTCCCCCGCACGATGCGGTGGGCCCTGCCGCCCACCCGTCCTGAGGCCGCTCCTCGTACGGGATTCCCGAAGAGCGGGCGACCTCATTACCGGCGATAGACCTTTCGGCCGAACCGCCGACGAACACCGGCCATTTTTGATCACGCCCGGCCCGAGCCACGCTACGTCAGCCGGCGGACCCCGGCAAGTGATTTCGAGAAGGGAAGCACCCGTCTGCCGGACGTTCACCCAGCGCCCAACTCCATACGCGAACTTTCCAGACATGGAGGGCGAGTTGGACAGTACACCTTGCCCATCGCGGGAACCTGCCGGAGTATTCGAGCGTTCGCTATCTGAGATACCGTCACCCACACCACGACGGGCACACGCCTCCGTATTCACCGAACCAAGATGAATTGCACATCGCATTCAGAGAGCGACCATGGCTACCATTGGGCAATCCGACGTGAAAGTCTTCCCGCTCTGCCTGGGCGGAAGCGTCTTCGGCTGGACCGTCGACCAGGACACCTCGTTCGCCGTCCTCGACGCCTACCTCGAGGCCGGCGGGAATTTCATCGACACCGCCGACTCCTACTCGCAGTGGGCGCCCGGCAACCACGGGGGTGAGTCGGAGACGGTCATCGGCCGCTGGCTCGCCACCCGGAAGGTCCGCGACCAGGTGGTCATCGCCACCAAGGTGGGCCGCAAGGAGGGCCTTTCCGGACTCGGCCGCAAGGTGATCCACCAGGCCGTCGAGGACTCCCTGCGCCGCCTGCGGACGGACCGGATCGACCTCTACTACACGCACGCCGACGATCCGGGCACCCCCCTGGAGGAGACCCTGACGGCGATGGACGCCCTGGTCTCGGCCGGGAAGGTCCGCCATATCGCGGCGTCCAACACCACCGCGGACCGGCTGTCGGAGGCCCTCGCCGTCTCCGAGAAGGCCGGTGTCGCCCGGTTCGTGGCGGTGCAGCCCCCGTACAACCTGGCCGACCGCGTCCCGTTCGAGCGTGAGCTGCTCCCCCTCTGCGTCGAGGAGGGCCTCTCCTGCGTGCCCTACTTCGGGCTGGCGCAGGGGTTTCTGACGGGCAAGCACCGCGACGCGGCGTCCGCCACCGGGAGCGTACGGGGGGACGCGGCACGGCAGTACGCGAGCCGGCCCCACGCGCGCGCCCTGCTGGACACCCTGGACCGCGTCGCCGAAGGCCACTCCGTCACTCCCGGCGCGGTGGCGCTGGCCTGGCTCGCCGCGCAGCCGTCCGTGACCGCGCCGATCGCGAGCAGCAGGACCACCGGACAGCTCGCGGAGCTTCTTCCCGGCGCGACCCTGCGGCTGTCCGCCGGCGAGCTGCAGGAGCTCGACGTGGCCTCCCGGGCCCTCTCACCGGACCGCAGCGCACCGACTGGAGACACGGCTGCATCATGACCTCTGCCCACCCGCACACCGTCCTGATCGGATTCGACTTCCTCAAATCCTTCACGAGCGCCGCTCGCACCGAGTACGAAGAATGCACTCCGGAAGAACCACCGTCCTGTTTCGCCTTGTTACTGGGGACCATCGAGGGTGGCGTGGCCCATATCGCCGAGGTCGAGTTCGCCACCAATGCGCGGGCGAGCGACCCGACCGCCGTGGCGGAATTCTCCGGCACCATCGCCGCGTGCTTCGGAGCGGCCTACCGGAACACCCGCCGGGGGTTCTGGTGCAGTTCCAAGGACCTCCTGCGGATACAACGGCAGGCCGAGCACCAGGGGCTCGACATACTGGGATCCGTCCATATGCATCCGGACTGGCACCGCATAGGGCCGCCCTCCGAGCGGGGGCTCACCATCAGTGAAGACCCCACACCCATGGACCGTTACATGTTCGACAACACCAGATATCCGGTGAACATGATCTGTTATCTGGAATCCATCGGCGGAAAGCTGTCGTCGGCGCTCGCCGCGTGGGGACCGCCTTCCGAGGAGCAGGCTGACGCTCCCTGCCCCAGGCTGGCCCTGCGCTTCGCGGTGGACTGAGCCGGGGGTGGACCCCCGGGTCGACCGGGCCACCCCCGGCGAGACCGCGTCGCGGCCCTGCGGGGCTTCGCGACGCGGTCGCCCGCCGTGAGCGGGCCGGTCAGACCAACCCGCCCACGGCCCGGGTGCCCTCGCGCACGGGGGCGGGCCAGTCCGCCGAGTCGAGGCCGTACTGGCACAGGAAGGCGTAGACGAGCCGCTCCAGCCCGAACCCGACGCAGGCGCTGCGCGCCGTGCCCTCCGTGCCGTAGTCGATGCCGAAGCCCCGGCCGAACAGGTCGTCGTGAAAATTGAAGGAGCCCACCGCGATGGTCCGCCCGGGTGCGACCGTGAGGCGCAGCTCGTACTTGAGCTCCATCAGCCGCTGCGACCAGATCCGCGCGGAGGTGTCGTCGCCGCCGAAGAACGGGTCGTTGCCCACCTCGCAGAAGCCGCTCAGACCGAGCTCCTCCACGAACGCGAAGATCTTCCGCATGAACAGCTCGCGCGAGGCGAGGACGTCCTCGCGCGGTCCCATGAAGACGATCTCCCGGATGGTGAAGTCCCAGAGCCGTTCCATCGTCGTGGCGTAAGCCGCCTCGAAGCGGAAGGACTTGCCCTTGGCCGTGACGACGTGCACCCCGTCGGCGTCCAGCGTCCGCCCCCGGTACTGGTGGAACGTGTGGTAGCACATGGTCGGCGGCAGGCAGTAGTCCACGTTGTGACAGGCGTCGAGGACGGTGGAGTCGATGCCGGTCTCGCCGTACGATCGCTGGAAGCCCTGGTACACGTCGATGTCGTTGTGCAGGCGCGTCACGAACATCAGGTGCTGCGGGAACGAGGCGAAGTAGCCCGCCGTCGCGAGGGCCTCGGTGCTGATCAGCGTCGGGTAGCGGTACTCCGTCGGGTTGAAGTCCTCGCCCAGGATCCGCTTCACCGCCCGGTCGAAGTACGCCAGCAGAGACAGCAGCGGCTCACCGACGGCGACCTGTCCCTCGCCCGCCTCGGTCACCGCGCCCGCCTGCGCCAGCCGTTCGAACGTCCCCTCCTCGACCACCCGGTCGTGCGAGGACGTCCACACCGACTTCGGTGGGGTCGTCCGCTGTTTGCGGACGTCGCCGTCGACGACCCGGTTGACCTTCTCGGTGAGCTCGTCCGCGGGGAGCGGGGTGGCGGAGCGGAGGGTCACCCCGCGCACCTCGCCGTCGGCTGTGTCCAGTTCGTATCCCGTGATCTGCGACGACACGAACAGGAGCCGGCGCTCGATCTCGGAGGCGAGCTGCCCGGCAACCGGGGTGTGCAGCGCGACGCGTGTGTGGAACTCCCCGGTCCCGGCGCCCGTCGGCTCGGTGCCCTGTCGGGTGGTCTCGGTCATGTCTCTTGCTCCTGTGCGGCTGAGAGGGCTGGGAGGACAGGGAGGTCGACGAAGGAGGCGTGCGCGCCCCTCCGGTGGATCTGGACGACGGGCGGCGGGTGGTGCACGCGGGTCTCGGCGTTGTCCCGGTCGCAGCACGTGACGGCGATCCGGAGCCGGTGCCCCGGAGCGAACACGTGGCTGACCGGGTGCAGGTCGAAGACCAGCGCCACCGGCTCTTCGGGAAGCGGGGCCCGGGTCCGCTCCGCGCACGGGTGGTACGGCAGTGAGAGGTTGTCGTACGGGGCGGTGCCCAGCGCCCGGTGGGAGGCGCGGATCACTCCCTCGGTGACGTAGTGGGAGACCCCTGCGCCGTCGACGTCCTCCAGGTAGACGAAGAAGTCGCCGTCCAGGTGGGTCGACGTCACCCACAGTTCCGCGACCGGGTGCCCGGTCACCTCCAGCTCCTGTTCCAGCGGGGCCGTCGTGTAGGTGAGGGCGGTCCGGTCGTTGCCGGTCATCGGCTCGTAGCCGAACGGTCCGCCGTAGCCGTCGGTCCAGCGGGTCGCCGTGCCGGAGGTTGCCGTGTAGTCGACGACGAGGTCGTCGACGCCCCCGAGCCGCGAAGGCGCGCGGTCCGTCAGGTTGCCGTCGTTGACGGAGGACACGGGCACGGCCGGGCCGGGACCGAAGTACATCCGCGTGGTGCGGACTCCGGCCGGCGGCCACTGGCCCGTGGCGCGCCACTCCTCGCCGGGGGGCGCGTTGCGCCGCTGGTAGCGGATGGGCGGTTCGTCCATGACGCCGGTGTCGACGCCCTTGAGCCAGTGGTCGAACCAGCGCAGGTGCTCGGCCGCCAGGTCGACGCCATCCCTGCCGTTGTGCGACCAGTCGCCCACGAGGAGC
Source organism: Streptomyces luteogriseus (assembly GCF_014205055.1). Taxonomy (NCBI): domain Bacteria; kingdom Bacillati; phylum Actinomycetota; class Actinomycetes; order Kitasatosporales; family Streptomycetaceae; genus Streptomyces; species Streptomyces luteogriseus. The sequence goes on along the minus strand of NZ_JACHMS010000001.1, from coordinate 7,444,290 downwards.
TTGCGCGGCCCGGTGAGATTGGCGTGCCACAGGAAGGCGTCCCGCACCCACATGTCGTGCCAGCCGGTGAGCTGGTAGACGGGCACGCCCGCGGCGGCGATCGCCTCGACGTGGGTGGAGGGGCTCTGCCGCGCGTACGGCGGCTCGTCGTCGCCGTCGCCCCGGCTGTCCCGGCAGGGCAGCGCGGCGGCCCTGGCGAAGACGTCCGTGTTGGCCCGGTGTTCCTCTGCCGCCGCGCGCACCGCCGCCGCGTCGTCCCGTACGGGGGCGGCCCCGGTCTCCGTGTCCAGCCGCCGCACCATCGCGCCCCAGTTCCGGATGAAGTCGTGCCGGAACGCCCCTCCGGGGCGGAGGAACGAGTAGAGGTCGAAGAGCGCCACCTGCGGGAAGATCGCCTTCAGGCTGGGCGGGGCGGTGCCGGCGGCGAGGAACTGGGTCATGGCGAGGTAGGACTCGCCGTACATGCCGACGTTCCCGCTGCACCAGTCCCGCGCGGCGAGCCATTCCGTGATCTCGTGGGCGTCCTGGCTCTCCTCCGGGCCGAACTCCATGCCCCGCACGCCGCTGGAGGCACCCGTGCCACGGGCGTCGGCGGCGGCGATCACATAGCCGTCGTCGAGGATCCGGCGCAGCCAGGGGCGGCTGTCGAGCTTGGTCCAGGTCACGCCGTCCACCACCTCCGAGCGGTGGTAGCGGTCGTGGCACCAGAGGGCCGGCAGAGGCTCCTCGACCACCCGGCCGTCCCGCTTGGGGCGAAACACGTCCACGGCGATACGGACGCCGTCGCGCATCGTGACGTAGTGGGTGGAGGACTCGACGCCGTCGGCGGCCTGGAGGTAGGCCGCCACGTCCTCCGAGTGCTCCTCCAGGAGCCCGCGCAGCTCCTCGTCGAGCCCGCCCGGTGGCGCCTCGTGGTGCAGTCGGCCGCCGGACGTCCACACCCGGACGTTCGAGGCCCGCAGCCGCAGCAGCAGGGTGACGACGGACGCGCGGGCCGCGTCGGGGCCTGGTGCGACGTCCTCGGTCCGCGCCGTCATGTCGTACGCCTTTCTGTCTCTCCGTCCACCGCGGACGGACGCCGTGCGTGGCCGTCGGCGACGGCCGCGCACGGCGTCCTCGGGGTCACGCGGCCGTCGCGGTCTTCGACGTCACGAGACGGACGAGTCCGTCCACCGTCCGGAAGTTGTCGAACTCCATGTCGTCGGGGGTGAGCTGGAGCGAGAACTCCTGCTCCACGAAGAGCGCCAGTTGCATGGCGAAGAGCGAGTTGACGTATCCCAGCGCGAAGATGTCGTCGCTGTCGGCCAGGGTCCGGCCGTTGAGCTGCGGTGCGAGGAACTCCCGGACCCGGGTGCGCACGTCGTTCTGCATCGTTCTACCTCCAGTGTGGGGTGGGGTTGTCAGTAGGTGTAGAAGCCGCGTCCGGTCTTGCGGCCCAGCAGCCGGGCGTCGACCATGCGCTGGAGCAGCGGCGCGGGACGGTACTTGCTGTCGCGGAAGCTCTCGTACATGACGGTGAGGGAGTTCAGGATCGTGTCGAGGCCGATGAGGTCGCCGGTCTCCAGCGGGCCCATCTTGTGGCCGAAGCAGCCCTTGAACATCCGGTCGACCTGATCGGCCGTGGCGACCTGGTCCTGGACGCAGAAGATCGCCTCGTTGATCGTCAGCATCAGTACGCGGTTGGTGACGAAGCCGGGCGCGTCCTGGACGACGATGCCCTCCTTGCCGAGGTCCCGCAAAAGCCCCAGCGCGGTGTCCAGGGTCTGCTCCGAGGTGAAGTGGCCCTGGACGACCTCGACCGTGTCCATCAGCGGCACGGGATTCATGAAGTGCAGCCCGAGCACGCGCTCGGGACGCTCGGTGACCGAGCCGACCCGGGTGATGGGCACCGCGGAGGTGTTGACGCCGAACACGACCTCCGGACGGCAGATCTTGTCGATCTTCTCGTAGACGTCGCGCTTGATGTCCCAGTTCTCGGTGACGTTCTCCACGACGAAGTCCGCGGCGCTCAGGGCCGAGAGGTCGGTGCCGGTGGTGATGCGGCCGAGGATGGTGGCCGGGTCGTCCTTCAGACGCTCCGCGCGGAACATGCCCTGCAGCCGCAGGTCGTTCCCGATCTGTGTCGTGGCGGAGGCGAGCTGCTCCTCGGACACGTCGATCAGCAGCACGTCGAACGCGGACTGGGCCAGGGACTGTGCCACTCCACGGCCGATGGTGCCCGCGCCGATGACACCCACCGTACGGATGTTCATGCTGTTACCGCCTCAGATGATTGGAAGGGGCGGCCGAACGGGATCGCCGTTTCAGCCGTGGGACTTCTTGCTGTCGAGGTGCGCCGCCAGGTCGGCGACCGTGACGTACCGGAACAGGTCGACCATCGACACCCGGACGCCCATGGTCTTCTGGATGCTCTGCGCGATCCGCAGGGCGACGAGGGAGTCCCCGCCCAGCGAGAAGGCGCTCTCATGGATGTTCAGCCGGTCCAGACCGAGTTCCCTGGACCAGATCCGGGCGAGCAGATGCTCCGTCTCGCTGTATCCGCCGTCCTCCCGGCCGAAGAGCGTGACGCCCTCACCCGGTGCCTGTCCGGCGGGCGCGTCGGCCGGCCGGCGGGCCTCGCCACCGGCCGAGGCGACCCGCTGCCGGACCGACTCCTCCAGGACCAGCGGGGCTGCGCGCAGCCGGGCTGCCAGCCGGTCGGAGTCCACGGCGCCGAGCATCGCGTAGTTGATCTCGCCGACGACTACGGGCGAGCAGGGCGCGGCGAGGATCTCGTCGAGGCTGCCGAGCCCGTCCTCCACGCTGATCGAGCGGAAGAACCCCTGGTCCCGTTGGACGCCGTGGTCGAACGCCATGCCGGTGTCCAGCCAGTCGGTCCAGTCGATGGTGACCGTCCTGCGGCCCAGGGCGGTGCGGTGGTCGGCGAAGTGGTCGAGGTACGTGTTGGCCGCGGTGTAGTCGCCCTGGCCGGCCACGCCGAACACGGAGGTGGTCGACCCGAAGCAGAGCATCAGCTGCGGCGGGTCGTCCGCGGTGACGAGGTCCAGGACGGTCGCGCCGAACACCTTGGGGGCGAGTGTGGCCCGGAACGTGCCGACGTCCTTGCGGAAGAGGAACCCGTCACCCGCGACGCCCGCCGCGTGGATGACGCAGGCGATCCGGCCCAGGTCTGCGCGGACGGCTCCGACGACGTCCGCCATGGCCGCCTCGTCGGCCACGTCCGCCCGGTAGCAGCGCACCTGGGCGCCCAGGTCCTCCAGCTCCCGCAGGGCGGCCCGTTGCCGCCGGTGTCTCGGGTCCTCGGCGGCCGTCTCCTCGCGATGGTCGCGCGGGTCCGGGGCGCCGCGGCCGACGAGCGCCAGCCGGATGCCGGGCACGGTGCGGCTCAAATGCCGGGCCACGGCCAGTCCCAGGCCGCCGAGGCCGCCGGTGATGAGGTGGACGCCCTCGGGCCGCTCGTCCTCCTGGCGCGAGCGGTCCCGCAGGTGCAGCGGCGCCAGTTCGGTGACATGACGCCCGCTCCCGCGCAGCGCGACCAGGGCCGGTGACCAGGGCCCGAGGAGTTCGGCGCACAGCGCGTCCGTGTCGGTGTCCTCGTCGGCGTCGACGCAGAGGACCTCCGTCCCCTCGTGCTCCTGACCGATGACCTTGGCCATGCCGAACAGGGTCGCGTGTACGGGAGCCGTGGTCGGCTCCTCGCCGGTCACGCGCGCGACGTGGGGGGCGATCACGGCGAGCCGGCCGGGGACGGCGTCCCGTGCCGCCAGGGCCCGGAGGAGGTGGAAGAGGTTGTCCGCCCCGCCGCGCAGCCGTCGGTCGAGCTCCTCGACTCCGCGCTGGGCGTCGCCGGCGGGAGCGGCGACCAGCACCGCTTCGCCGGGCACCGCCTCGCCCAGCGCGTCGAGCAGCCGTTCCCACCCCTCGGAGGTGGGGGGTACGCCGAAGTGGTCGTCGCCGAGGGCACTCCACTCCCCGGCGAGTTCGGCCGTGATCACGCGTGCGCCTCGGGAGCGCAGTGCTCCGCCGAGGTCCCGGGAGAGCCCGCCCCCTTCCGTCACGAGGAGTACGGCGGCGGGCACCTCGCGCTGCTCCGTGACGGCCGGCGCGGGGATCCAGCGCAGGGTGTGGTGGCGGGAGTGCGGACGGATGCGGGCGACCGTGTGCCGGGGGTCGGGGACGCGCTTCACGGTGAAGCCGAGGATCTCGACCGCGGTATTGCCTTCGGCGTCGCGGATGGTGACGTCGACCTTACGGATCTCGCTGCCGCGTTCGGCGTCCGGGTGGGGGGTGATGAGACTGGTCCCGGTGGGCGGCAGTGGGGCGTGGATGCGGAGGGACTCGTAGCCGACGGGCAGGAAGAAGGCGCGGCTGCCGCGGTACTCCTGTACGTCCTCCCGGGTCTCGTGGACGGCGAATCCGCTGAAGCCCGTCGCCAGGTCGAGCAGAGCCGGGTGGAGGATGTGGTCCTCGCACTCGGAGCGGTACCGCTCGGGCATGTCGAGGATGCCGAGCGCGGCCCGGACGCCGACGTGCATGGTGCGCAGGCTGTCCGTCCAGCGGCGGCCGAACTCCATCACCTTGTGCTCCGCCTGGGCTCTGCCGAGGTCCACGGTCTCCAGACCGCACCGCGCGAGCAGGGCGTCCGGGTCCTGACGCGGCAGCGGGACGAGAGGGCCCGAGGCGGCCTTGCCCTGGACGTGGACGGTCCACACGTCGCGCTCGGGATCGTGGCCGGCCACGGAGAACTCCACGAGGTCGTCGTCGAGTTCGCGAACGGTGATGTGCACGGTGCGGGGTCTGTGCTCCTGCACGAGCAGTGGCACCAGGAAGTCGACGTCCCTGATCTCGGTGACAGGGCGGCCCAGATGGGCGGTGGCGGCGGCGCGGCCCATCTCGAGGTAGGTGGTCCCGGGGACGATGGCCTCACCGAGCATGCGGTGTTCGGCGAGCACCCAGTGGCGGTCGAGGGACAGCTCGGACCGGAAGACGGTCTGTCCGGCGGACCGGAGCAGCACCTCGTCGAGCAGCGGGTGGCGGCCGGGTTCGCGGGACACGCGGGGGGCCGCGGGCTCCAGCCAGTAGTGCTTGTGCTCGAAGGGGTACGTGGGCAGGGGAACGCGGCGCCGCCCGTCCTCGCCGTAATAGCCGGCCCAGTCCGGCGCAGCCCCGTTCAGCCACAGCTGGCCCAGGGTGCGGCGCATCGTCTCGCCGGCACCGCGCGGGTCGCGGCGGTGCGGCAGCGACGCCGTGACCGTGACGCTCCCCTTGTCCGCGTCGGCGAGCGTGCGCCGCACCAGGCCCGCGAGGGTCTGTCCGGGCCCGACCTCCAGGAGGACCGGTGCGGCCTTCCGCACCAGCAGGCGCACACCGGCGGCGAACTCCACGCACTGCCGTATGTGGCGTCCCCAGTACTTCGGGTCCCGCGCCTGCTCCGGCGTGATCCAGTCACCGGTCACGTTGGAGACGAACGGAATTCCGGGCGCCGCGCGCTCCACCCGCGCCACCGCCGCGACGAACTCGTCGACGACCGGTTCCATGAGTCCCGAGTGGAACGCGTGGGACACCTCCAGCGGACGGGTGGACCACCCGCGCTCGTCGGCCGTCACGGCGAACTTCTCGACCGCGTCGACAGGGCCCGACACGACGCAGTCGCGGGGACCGTTGTGAGCGGCCAGGGCGGCCCCTTCGGGCAGCGCGGACTCCACCGCGTCCCGCTCGGCCACCACACCGAGCATCGCTCCGGCCCCGCACCGCTGCATCAGTTCGCCGCGCAGGGCCACCAGCCGCAGCGCGTCCTCGAGCCGGAAGACTCCGGAGACGCACGCCGCGACCCACTCCCCGAGGCTGTGCCCGAGCAGGTGCGAGGGTTCCACGCCCCATGCCCGCCACAGTGCGACCAGGGCGTACTCGACGACGAACAGCGCCGGCTGCGCCCACCGGGTCTGTTCCAGGAGGGTGGCGTCGGCGGGGTCCTCGGGGAAGAGGACGTCGCGCAGATCCCTGTCCAGGTGGGGCCGCAGAAGCTCTGAGCAGGTGTCCACGGCCGACCGGAAGACCGGCTCCGCGTCGTAGAGTTCCCGTCCCATGCCCGGGTGCTGGGCTCCTTGCCCGCTGAACAGGAACGCGACGTGCGGCGGGGTCGCGGCGGCCTGCCCGGTCGTCACGTACGCGGGGTCGCCGGTCTCCAGCGCGGCGGCCACCGCCTCGGCGTCCGCCCCGCAGACGGTGCGCCGGTACGGGAAGTGGCGTCGGCCCGTGGCCAGGGTGAACGCGGCGTCGGCCAGTACGGGCCGCTCGCTGCGCAGGAACGCCGCCAGCCGGTTGGACGCCTGGTCCAGCGCGTGTTCGGAGCGGGCCGACAGCACCAGGAGCTCGGACTCGCGGGGGCTCGGGGCGGGTTCGGGGGCGGGCGGGGCCTCCTCCAGCACCACGTGCGCGTTCGTGCCGCCGAAGCCGAACGCGCTCACCCCGGCGCGGCGGGGCCGCCCGGACGTCCGCGGCCACGCGCCGAGCTGCGTCTGCACCCGGAACGGCCCGCCCGCGAAGTCGACGTCCTTGTTGCCCTCCACGTGGTTGAGGGACGCGGGGAGTTCCTCGTGACGCAGGGCCAGCACGGTCTTCAGCAGTCCGGCCATCCCGGCTGCGGCGTCCAGGTGTCCCACGTTGGACTTCACCGAGCCGATCCGCCAGGTGCCCGACGTGCCGGCGAAGGCCCGCGACAGGGCCTGGATCTCGATCGAGTCCCCGATCACGGTGCCGCTGCCGTGCGCCTCCACGTAGTCGATGTCCCCCGGCTCCACCCCGGCCGTCGCCAGGGCCTCCGCGATCACCGCGGCCTGCCCCGCGACGCTCGGCGCGGAGAAACTCGCCTTGACGGCACCGTCGTTGTTGACCGCGGTGCCCCTGATCACCGCGTGGACGGTGTCTCCGTCGGCGAGGGCGTCCGCCAGTCTCTTCAGCGCGACCACCCCCACGCCGTTGGCGAAGACCGTGCCCCGGGCGGCGGCGTCGAAGGGCCGGACGTGGCCGTCCGGCGAGAGGAAGCCGCCTTCCTGGTAGGGGTAGCCGGTCTTCTCCGGGACCTTGTACGCGACCCCGCCGGACAGCGCCACGTCGCACTCGTAGCCCAGGAGGTTCTGGCAGGCGGTGTGCAGGGCGACCAGCGAGCTGGAGCAGGCCGTCTGGACGGGGTAGCTCGGTCCCCTGAGGTCGAGTTTGTACGAGACCCGTGTGGTCAGGAAGGCCAGCTCGTTGCCGAGGCCTACGTTCTCCCCGCGGATGTTCTCCCCGCCGTCCATGTTGCTGACGACGTTCCCGATGTACGCGCTGCTGCTCGCGCCTCCGAAGACCCCGACCGTGCCCCGGTACCGGGCCGGGTCGAGGCCCGCGTGCTCCAGCGCCTCCCAGGCGGTCTCCAGGAACAGCCGGTGCTGCGGGTCCATGATCTTGGCTTCCCTGGCGGTGTAGCCGAAGAACTCCGCGTCGAACAGGCCGATGCCCTCGAACGAGGGCCCCGCCTTCACGTAGTGCGGTTGCCGGGACTGCTCGGGGTCGACCCCGGCCGCCAGCAGTTCGTCGTCGCCGAACTCCACGACGGACTCGACGCCGTCGCGCAGGTTCGCCCAGAACTCGGTCAGGTCCCGGGCGCCCGGGAAGCGGCCGGACATTCCGATGATGGCGACGCCTTCCGGCACGGACGGGTCGTCGAACCCCTCGTCGTTCGTGTCGCTCACCACTGCTCCCTCCGTCCTGCACGCGTCCATCGGTGCTCCCGAGGCCCTGCGGCCTGCTGTCGTCGCGGTGGTGGCCCGGGCGCTCCCCGCCGCGGGGGTCGCCCGCGCCTCAGGCGGGCCGTTGCCGGCCCGTCAGATCCACCGGGAACCTCGTCGCGCGGCTCTCGCGGAACGGCCCGTGGCGGCCGGTGTGGTGAGCGCGACGGCGGTGTCACCGCTGCCGGAGGTGACGAGCTTCTCGACGCCGGGGGGGCTCGATGGGCACGAGGCCGGTTCGCGTCTCGACGGCACCGGAAGGGGCCGGTCACCGCCCCCACGAAGGGGGAGGACCCGACCCGTCGCACCGCACACCCTCCGGACGGTATTTCCGGAGGTCCTGGTTCCACCGGCGTTTGCTGCCCCGTACCGCACTCAGTCCCCCAACGACTGCCCTCGAGAATCTCGAGAGCAGGAAATCGATGCTGCTCGACGGCCCATCGCCCGGTGTTCGCAGCCCATGTCGACCGGCTGCGAGACTAACGCAGGATCCCACGGGCCACAATGGCACCTGGTGTGACGTGGCCAATAGAAGGCGAAAGCGCCCGTAATTCCTTCCTCGCGCTCGCCCCGGAGGCGGCTCTGTGGCACGCTGTTCTGGCCGATGAGCCGCACCGGAAACGGAAAGAGGACACACATGCACGGCAATCCGCCCAGCCGCCCGTGGATCCACCGCCTATCGCGGACGAATCCCCCCGGACGCATACGGCTGTTCTGTTTCCCTTATGCGGGCGGCGGTGCTTCCACATTCCGGGGCTGGGCCGAGCTGCTGCCGGATGAGATCGACGTCCACGCCATTCAGCCGCCGGGCCGCGAGGACCGGCTGTTCGAGGATCCGGTCGACACCCTGCAGGCGACTCTGGACGCCGTCGTCCCGGAGCTGCTGGAGCACTCCAAGGAGCCGTTTGCCCTGTTCGGACACAGTCTCGGAGCGATCGTCTGCTGGGAGGCGGCCCGCGTGCTACGCGAGGAGCACGACATCGAACCGATGCACATGTTCCTCTCGGGATGCCGCGCACTGCCCGCCGTTCACGACGGCCGGCGGGACCTTCACACGCTTCCGGAAGCGGAACTCATCGAGGAACTCCGACTGATGAACGGAACACCGGAGGAGATTCTCCGAAACTCCGACTTCATGCGGATGCTGTTGCCTACCGTAAGGGCGGACTATGCGATGCTCTCACGCTATTCCTTTCTGCCGTGCAAGCCGCCGGGCGCACCGGTAACGGTTTTCGGCGGGGCAAACGACCCGGGTGTTGGAATGAACCATCTCCAGCAGTGGTCCGAGTTGGTGGAGGGAGAGCTCGACTCGGTGGTCCTGCCCGGTGACCACTTTTTCCTGCATGCGTCGCGGGAGCCCCTTCTCGCGGAAATGGCGAAACGCCTCGTCGAGCCCGCCAGGGAGCCCGGGCGGGATTCCTCACACCGTTCTCTCTGACCTCTTCCGGCCGTCGTCGATGTCCTTCAGCGCGTTTTCGACGGCCTTCAGGGTCGGCTCGTGCACGATCATCTCGAAATGGTCGACGGGCACCTGGTACTGCTGGTAGTCGGCCAGCCCGAGGTCGGGCCAGTCGGTCACCGGGTGGAGGGTGCGCTCGATGTCCGACGGGTCGTCCCGGTCGTCGGTCGAGAACAACCGCACGGCGAAGTCGCCCGGCTCGGGCACATAGCCCGACACCGCCGACCCGACGGAGCCGAAGACCCGCAGTCCCGCCTGGAACTCCGCGAAGTCGGTCTCGATGGGGTCCGGGCCCTGTGAGCCGACGGCGCGGTACACCTCGGCGGCGTCCGGCTCCTGGCCCTCCGGTATTGCGATGCCCGCCTCGTGCGCGACGGACAGGAGCTTCTCCCCGGCGGCTTCGGCCACCGTCAGCGGCGGGCAGTACAGGGAGGTGTTGAGCAGGACGACGGAGCGCACGTCCCATCCGCGCCGCAGCAGTCCGGCAGCCAGTTCGTAGGCGAGGATGCCTCCCACGCAGTACCCGGCCAGGTGCAGGCTGCGCGGCGCGTCCCCCTTCTCCAGGACTTCGGTGAAGTCGTCGACGATCTCCGCGAGCGTTCCGCACGGCTCGCCCTCGGCCGGGTCGAGACCGCGGGCCTGCAGACCGAGCACGGGGCGGTCGATCGGGTCGCCTCCGAAGCGGTGGAGGCCGATGACACCGCCGCTCGCCGCCGGCACCAGCAGGAGGGGGGCACCGGCGCCGGACGGATTGAGGGTGAGCAGTCGGCCGCCGGACCCGGGGACATCGTTCCTGATACGGGCGCTGAGACCGCCGAACGTGGGCGCCTCGAACAGCGTCTTCAGCGGAATCCGGGTGCCGAGAGCGCCCCGCAGGGCGGATACCAGCTTCGCGGCGAGCAGGGAGGACCCGCCCGATGCGAAGAAGTCGGCGTCCAGGGAGGCGGGCGGCCGGCCCAGCACCCGGGACCACTGGGCGGCGACGACGGCCTCGGTGGCGTCCCGTTCTACGAAGTACGACTGCACGGATCTTCCTTCCCCCGTTCGCTCCCGGCCGCCGCGGCCGAGAGGAGTTCCGACAGCAGCGGCGTCACCGCTGGAGTGCCGAACAGTTCCTTCACATTGAGTCCGGTGTGGTGCACTGACAGCGCGTCGGAGTCCGGCCACTCGGAGCCCTCACTGAGGATGACGTGACCGAGCTTCGGCGGGGCGGTGCGTTCGGCCGCGGCGGACAGCGTGAAGCCGAGCCAGGCCCGCTGCGCCTGCGTCAGCTCGTCGGCGATGTCCTCGTCCAGGTCGGGCGCGGTCCGGGTGACGAGGGAGCGCAGGAAGACGCTCGCCTGCCGAAGCGCCTCGGACGCCGGGAGGCCGGTGATGTCGGGCACCTCGGCGGGGTCCAGCGTGTCGTCCATGTCCAGGGCCAGGTCCAGCAACAGCTCCCGGGGCGTGCCGGGGCCGGGGAGCACGGGGTCGAGGACGACGAGCGGTATGCCGGGCACGGGCAGTTCGCCGGCCAGCAGGTGCGCCAGTTCGACGGCGGAGCAGTAGGCGAGCACGGCCTGCGGTGGGGCGGCCGTCGCGATCTCGGCCGCCCAGTGCCGTGCCTGGGTCGCCAGGTCGGGGACCGTCTCGGCGAGTCCGGGATAACGCAGCGGATCGATCCGGAGGCGGCGGGCGTGCAGCTCGGGCGGAAGGACGGGGTCGAAGCTGCGGGGCGGGATCTCGTTGCCGAACTCGATGACGACGACCGGCCGGCCGTCGAGGGGGGGCGTGTTGCCGGACATCGGCTTCAGTCTCCGTTCTTCGGTGCCGCGTCGACCTCGGCCGCCAGGTCCGCCAGGACCGGATGGTCGAAGACCGCCTGGAGGCCCACCTTGACGCCGAACCTGTCGCGCACCTTGCCGATCATGCGGGCGGCCAGCAGTGAATGCCCGCCGACGTCGAAGAAGTTGTCGCGGGCGCCCGGCGCGATGCCGGTCAGATCGGTCCAGATCTCGGCGATGCCCTCCTCGGTGGAGCCGGGCGGGAAGGCCGCCTCGGGCCGCTGGGCGGGTTCGGCAGGAATCTCCGACAGGGCCTTGCGGTCGATCTTTCCGTTCAGGGTCAGCGGCATGGTGTCCAGCCGCTGGACGCGAGAGGGCACCATGTACCCGGGCAGCCTCGCCGTCAGCGCTTCCTGCACCGTTTCCGCGCCGGCCCCGCCGCAGTAGAAGGCGGCCAGGGAGCCGCCCGAGCCGTCGTCGCACAGCACGACGGCGGCCTGACTGACCCCTGCCACCGTCAGCATGGTGTGTTCGATCTCGGCGGGTTCGACGCGGTTGCCGCGGACGCTCAGCTGGGCGTCGCGCCGTTCGACGAACTCGAGGTCACCGGAGTCCGTCCAGCGGCAGACGTCCCCCGACGCGTACCAGCGCTCGGCGGTGCCGGATCCGGCTCCGGTGGGCCCGGCGTCGGCGGCGGGGGCTGCCGTGCCGAACTTCTCCTCGGTGAGGGTGGCGTCCCCTCGGTATCCGGCGGCCAGCACCGCCCCGCCGATGAGGAGTTCGCCGGTCGCGCCGGGGCCGGTGACCTCCTGGCCCTGGTGGTCGACCAGCCGGACGCGCGCGCCCGTGATGGGGGTGCCGATGACCGGTGGGCTGCCTGGGTCGCCGGTGCCGCGCAGGTCCCGGCTGGCGGTCGTGACGACCGTCGCCTCGGTGGGGCCGTAGTGGTTGTGGACCGCGGCGGGGAACGAGGCGCTCGGCCGCACCCGCAGCCGGTCGCCGCCGGTCAGCAGGACCCGCAGGGAGCGCGGGGGCGTGGCGGAGCCGATCAGTTCCTCGGCGATCGGGGTGCTGAGGAAGCACTGCTCGATCGCGTGCTCCCGGAGGAAGTCCGCGATGGCGGGCACGTCGGCGCCCATGGGTTCGGCGGGCAGGACGAGGGTCGCGCCGTTGGCGAGCGCCGCCCAGGTCTCCCAGACGGAGGCGTCGAACCCCAGGCCGGCGAAGGCGGCCACGCGTGTGCCGGGCCCCGTCCCGTAGGTGTCGCCGTGCCAGTCCAGCAGGTTCACCAGACTGGCGTGGGCGACCTCCACGCCCTTCGGCGTCCCGGTCGAGCCGGACGTGTAGATGACGTACGCGAGGGCCGACCGGGCCGGTCGCGGCTCTCGCGGGGGGCCGGAGAAGGCGTCCTGCGGCGCGGGCACCGCGGGCTGCACCCGGTGGCGCAGGTCGGGCTGGGCCAGCACGGCGAACGGCCGCGCGTCATGGAGGACCGACTCGATGCGCCCGTCCGGGAGGGCCGGGTCCAGGGGCAGGTAGGCGGCTCCGGCGCGCCAGGCCGCCAGTTGGGCGACCACGCCCGGCACGCCCCGCTCGTACAGGACGCCGAGCAGGCAGCCCGGCTCGAACCCGGGCGTCTCCTGGAGCCGTGCCGCCGCGGTGCCGGCCTCGTCCCACAGACGGCGGTACGTCAGCACGTCCTTGCCGCACTCGACCGCTGTCGCCTCGGGGTTCGCGTCGACGAGGCGCCGCAGCAGGCGCACGGCCGTCCGTTCCTCTGGAATGTCCTGCATGGGGAGGTGAGGTCCCTTCGGGTGGGGGCTGTTCACACGTGCTGGGGGGCCGGCCGTTTCCCGGACACCAGCAGTTCCTCGTAGACGCGGGCGAGGCGATGCGCCGTGCTGGAGGCGACGCGGTCGGCCTGGAAGCTGATGTCCACCCGCAGCCCGCCGTCGGCCGTCGGCCAGATCTCGCAGACGATCTCGTGCATGGCGGCGGGCGGCTCCATCGGCAGGCGCCGCACCGCGCACCCGGCGAGGGCGAGTTCCTCGGGTACGGCGTTCTGCACGGCGAACATCGTCTGGTACAGCGGGTTGCGTCCGGTCCTGGGCGGCCGGATCGCGCGGACCACCTCCGCGAACGCCACGTCCTGGCGGGCGAAGGCGTCCTCGACGGCGGGACGTGCCGCCTTCGCCAGGTCCGCGAGCGCCGGCCCGCCGGTCATCTCCGGCAGCCGCAGGCACACGACGTCCACCAGGCACGACACGGCCGCCATGGAGGCGGGTCCGGAGCGGCGCACGAGGGGGACGCCGAGGCCGAAGTCGGCCTGTCCGGTCACGTCGGCGAGCGCGGCGGCGTACCCGGCCGCGAGGGGCAGGAACAGGGTCGCTCCGAGGTGTCCGGCCTCGGTGCGCAGCCGGGCGGCGACCACCGGGTCCACGGTGAAGCCGTGGCTTCCGAACGACCGTTCCGGCTCCGCTCCGGGCGCGGGCAGGGCGAGTTCCGGCAGGTCCGCGAGGTGCCGGGTCCAGTAGGCCAGTTGGGCGGCGGCCTCGTCGCGGTCGTCGAACCGCGCGGCCTCGTCGGCCAGGGCGCGCAGGGTCGGTGCGGGGTGTTCGAAGCGCGGCTCGGCGCCGCGGGCGCGGGCGTCGTAGGCGTGTGTCAGCTCGGCGATGAGGAGGTCCTGCGACCAGCCGTCGAAGGCGATGTGGTGGACGGTGAGGCCGACCAGGCCCGTGTCGGCGTCCACGGGGGCGTGGACGCACCGCCAGACCCGCGCGTCCTCGATGGGCAGAGGCCGGTTCAGGGCCTCCTCCACCAGAGACCGGGCGTCCTGGGTCCCGTCACCGGAGGTGAGCGTCTCGACGCGGATGGCGTGCGTGGACTCGGGCGTGAAAGCCACCGGTTCGGGGTCCAGCCGGTAGGCCGACCTGAGGGCCTCGTGGCGCCGCTGCAGGTCGTTGAGGGCCTGTTCCAGGGCGTCGGTGTCCAGCGGGCCGGTGACCTCCCACAGCAGGTGGCAGAGGGCGGCGGAGTCGCTCGGGTCCAACTCGTGCAGCAAGCCGAAGTGGGCCTGGATGCCGTCGAGGCGGACGCGGTCGGCGCGGCCGGCCGGTTCCGTCGGGCCGGGCGCGGAGCGGCTTTCCAGGAACTCCGCGAGACCGTCGGCCGTGGGATGGCGCAGGAAGGCGGAGACCGGCACGGAGATGCCCGTACGGTCCGAGAGGCGAGCGCAGAGCCGGATGGCGTCGAGGGACGTGCCGCCGAGGACCGCGAACGGCGCGTCGGGCGCGGCGTCGGTCTTCAGGAGGGCGCGGATCTCCTCCAGAACGACCGCCGCCCAGCGGTTCCGTGACGGTGCGGGCTCGCCGGGAGCGGTCGTCTCCGGCTGCGGACCGCCGGGGGCCCGCCGGGCCGTCGACAGCAGCCGCGCGGTGTCCGTCTTGCCGGTGGACGAGAGCGGGATGGCGTCGACGCGCCGCAGGTCGTCGGGGACGCTGTGGGGAGGCAGCCCGGCGACGAGGTGGGCACGTACCGCCGCCGGTGCGGCGGCGTCCTCGGGGGCGCCGGACTCCGCGACGTAGAAGAGGACCATGGCGGTGTAGGCGCCGTCCGTGCCGGGCACGGGCACCGCGACCGCCTGCTTGACGTGCGGCAGGGCGAGGCAGACGTTCTCGATCTCCAGCGGCTCGATCCGCCGTCCCCTGATCTTGACCTGGCGGTCGGCCCGGCCGACGTAGTGGAGGAGTCCGTCGGGGGTGGTGAACCCGAGGTCCCCGGTCCGGTAGACGCGGACGGTCTCGCCGTCGACGTCGGTGTCCACGAACCGTGCGGCCGTGTCCTGCGGCATGCCCAGGTACTCGACGGCGAGGCCGTCCCCGCCGATGCAGATCTCTCCGGTCTCCCCCGGCGGACACGTCCGGCCGTCACGCATCACGTGGACCGTCGTGTGCGGCACGGGCCTGCCGATGGGGATGCCGTGCGGAAGTTCCGTGTCCTTCGGCGCGATGTCGTGCGTGGTGGTGAAGACACAGGACTCGACGGGTCCGTAACCGTTGGTCAGCCGCACCGTCGGGTGGACGTCCAGGAAGCGGCGCACATGGTGCGGCGACAGCCTCTCCCCGCCGGTCATCACGTGCCGCAGGCCGAGGAAGCAGGACGGGTCCTCGTCGACGAAGGCGTTGAAGAGGGAGGTGGTGAGCCATGCCGTGTCGACGCCCTGGTCGCGTACGAGCGCGGCGAGCCCCGAGGGCAGCAGGTACTCGTCCTCCACCAGGGCCACCGTGCCCCCGCTGGTGAGAGGCCCCCACAGCTCCATGCTGGCGACGTCCCAGGGGAGCGCCACCGACGCGAGCATGACGTGGCCGGGGCCGAAGTCGGCGAAGCCGCCGGGCTGGAACAGCCGGGTGGTGGCCCGGTGCGGGGTGACGACGCCCTTGGGGAGGCCGGTGCTGCCCGAGGTGAAGAAGATGGTGGCCTCGCTGCCGCCGTCGCAGACCGCAGCGGGGACGCGGCGCCGGCGCCGTACCGCCTCGTCGACGGGGTGGTCGGCCGCGGACCACGTGGGTACGTGCAGGTCCTGGGGCTTCTCCACGACCGCGAGGGGCGGTTGGAGCCGCCGGAGGATGGAGCTCACCCGCTCCTCGGGCCAGCGCGGGTCCAGGGCGGCGTAGGCGGCCCCGCACTTGAGGACGGCGAGGACGACGGCCGCGTACTGGGGCGAGCGGCTCATCAGTACGGGCACCCGGTGTCCCGGGGCGACGCCCAGGGCACGCAGTCCGGCGGCGTAGTCGTCACTCGCGGCGTCCAGTTCCCCGTACGTCAGGCGGTGGCCGCCCTGTACGACGGCGACGGCGTCGGGCCGTGCGCGGGCCTGGCGGGACACCGCCTCGTGAATGAGCTCGCCGTGTTCGTACGCGCTGGTCGCGGTGTCACGCGTCATTGCGGGTCCCCCCTCTGACCTTGAGGTGTTCCAGGACGGTGAGGCCGTAGTGCGACCGGGTCACCGGGGCGGAGGCCTCCTCGATCACGTCCCACCGTTCGCCGAGACCTCGTAGGGCGGCCTCGGCCTCCAGCCGCGCCAGTCCGGCCCCCAGGCAGTAGTGCGCGCCGAACCCGAAGGTGAGGTGACGTCTGATCTCCCGGCCGGGCCGCAGGTGGTCGGGGCCTTCGAAGACGTCCGGGTCGCGGTTGGCCGCTCCCAGCATGATCAGTACGAGGTCGCCGGCCGCGACACGCTGCCCCGCGACGTCGACGGGCGCCGTCGCGAAGCGGGCGACCTGCTGCACGGAGGTGTCGAAGCGCAGCAACTCCTCCACGGCGGCGGCCGGGTCGGCCTTCAGGTCACCCGGCCGGACACCCGCGTGCAGGGTGGCCCGTACGGCCTTGCCGATGAAGGTGGAGGTCGTCTCGAAACCGGCGTAGATGAGCAGGCTCGCTGTGGCCCACACGTCCTGGAGTCCGATCTCGCCGCGCCGGTGCGCCTCGCGCAGCAGCCACAGGCCCGAGTTCTCGGGCACCTCGCCACGGAGCGCGTCGTCGACGGCCGCGGTCACCTCGTGCAGCGCCCGGTACCCGCGGGTGACGACCTCGGGGAGGTAGTCCGCGACGAGCAACGCCGCGATGTCGGGAGCCCAGGCGGCGAGACGGGGAGCGACGTCCTCGGGCAGCCCGAGGATGTGGCAGATGACCCGGCTCGACAGCGGCACGGCGAGGTCGTCCATGACGTCGAGGACGTCGCGGTGCGGCGCGAGAAGTTCGTCGACGAGCCCTTCCACGAAGGTGCGTGCCGCCGCCAGGCGTTCGGCCGAGAAGAGCGGGGCGACGATCTTGCGGGCGGCGGCGTGGCCGGGGTCGTCGTTGAACATGAACCACATGCGCACCAGTTCGGAGGTGCGGCTCCCGTCGCCGCTCTCGCCCTCGGCCGGAGTGTGCAGCCTGGTCCTGCCGTGCTCGGGCCAGGCCGCCGACAGGGACGGGTTGCGCAGCAGCTCGGTCGCCTCACGGAATCCGGTGACCAGCCATACTCCGAGGTCCTCGTCCCAGCGGACCGGCTCGTCGTCCCGCAGGTGGAGGTAGTCCATGCAGGGGTCCGCCTGCGCGCGACCGGTCACGTGGTAGGGGCACCGGCCCGCACGGGGGGCGGTGTCCTGGGCCGCCTGCAAGGTGTCACTCATGGGCGGTGTCCCCGTCCTGTGTGGGCGGCGGCGGGCTCACCTTCCGCAGCGGGGCCAGGTCGACGGCGCCGACGGTCTCCGGCGCGCCGTCGGCGAGGTCCACCAGCGCGGCCTCGACGGAGGCGAGGAAGCGGCCGGTCGCCCCGGCGCCGAGGTAGTCGTCGCTCGCGGTCAGGGACAGGTGCAGGCCGGTGCCCGTGGCGGCCCTGAGGTTGAAGCGCGGCCCGCCCTGCCAGGCGTCGGCGAACCACTCGACGTCGTCGCGCGCGGGTGATCCCTCGGCCGGGGGCTCGGCGATGTCCCCGAGGTAGTTGAAGTAGCAGTCGAACTGCAGGGGATCGGGGTTGGCGCAGCCGGTCTCCGTGAGCCGGGCGCGCAGTTCGTCGATGCTGTACGAGCCGTGGAGCAGGCGTTCCAGGCTGTTCATGTAGAGCATGCGCAGGAACACCGCGGGCGCGGCGTCCCGGTCGGCGGCGACGGTCATCGGGGCGAGCTGGTTCATGCTGCTGAGCAGCGTCTGCCAGCGCTTGTCCATGCGGTTGCCGGCGAGCAGGCCGAACGTCGCCCGGTCGCGGCCCCTCAGGTCGAACAGGACGAGGGCGGCAGCGCCGAGAACCACGGACTGGACGGACACGGAGAGGCGTTCGGAGACCGCGCGGGCGGCGTCCTGGGCCCGCTCGGAGTACAGCGCCGCCCGGTGGCGCCGGCTCCTGTCGCCGCCCTGCCGGTCCTCCTCGACGAACCCCCGCCACTCGTCGAGCCAGAACTCGATCGTCTGGCTGCGCTGCTGCTCGTCGCCGTGCTGCTCCAGCGCCAGGTCGACGGGCTGGGGCGGGTCGGGGGCGAGCGTGCCCCCGGAGACGAGGGTGCGGAACTCGTCCTCCAGCAGGGTGCAGGCGGCGCTGTCGACCGCCAGGTGGTGCACGACGCACACCAGGTGGGTGGCGACACCCTGGTGGACGCCGACGGCGGCGCGCCAGGAGTGCTCCACGTCGAAGCGGATCTCCTCCTCAGCCCACTCCCCGGCGACGTCCAGAGCCGCTTCCCGGGTGGGGGCGGGCAGTTCCACTGTGTCGAGCCGGACGCCCTGAAACGGCTGGACCGTCTGGGTGGGCTCGGCGGCGCGGCGGTCGTAGACGGTCCGCAGCGCCTCGTGCCGCTCGACCAGCCGCGCCCAGGCCGCGGTGGCCTCGTCCACGCCCGTACCGGAGGGGACGTCGAGGACGAGGGGGAGATTGCCGTCGCTCTGCTCGTCGGGCCCCGACAGATCGAGATCCCTCAGCACCGACAGCTGACCGAAGGTCAGCGGGGCGGTCTTCGCCTGGCTCAACTCGTTGCCTCCATACGCTTGCTGATGTCCTGGTCCTGGGACGTCGGCGGGGGCGCGCGGCGCTCGTCCCGTGCGGGGCTGCGCCGATGGGTACCGCTCGTGATCGGCCGCGCTCCCCCGGCGCCCGGCCGCGTGTCCTATTCGGCGGCCAGCAGCACCCGGTCGATCTTTCCGGCCGTGGTGCGCGGGAGGGTCCCGCGCACCACGATGCGGCTCGGGCAGTGGCCGGCCGGGAGCCGCTCGCGCAGCCAGGTCCGGAGGGCCTTGTCGGACACTCCCTCCCGGCGGGCGGTGACGTGGGCGGTGATCGACGCGTGCTCCGGCCGGTCGGCGTCGCGCAGGACGGCGACCGCGGCGGTGATGTCGGGGTGCTCCTCCAACACGGCCTCGATCTCACCGAGTTCGATGCGATGGCCGCGCAGTTTGATCTGGTCGTCGAGGCGCCCGAGGAACTCCAGGGAGCCGTCCGCCCGGTATCTGCCGCGGTCTCCCGTGCGGTAGAGCCGCCCTCCGGCACCGGCGGTGCCCCCGGTGGGGAACCGCTCGGCGGTCAGGTCGTCCCGGTCCAGGTAGCCGAGCGCGATCCCGGCCCCGGACAGGACGATCTCACCGGCCGTGCCGGGCTCGGTGACCGTCTCACCCAGGTGGGTCGTACCGCTGTCGTCCACGGCGGCCAGGTAGAGGCCACTGCCGTCCAGCGGACTTCCCAGGGAGATCACGTCGGGCTCCTCGACGCGCGCGGCGGTGGCCCAGATCGTGGCTTCCGTCGGGCCGTACAGGTTCCACAGCTCCGCGCCGCGGGGCAGGAGGCGACGTGCGAGTTCCGGGGTGAGGGCCTCTCCGCCGCACCAGAGCCTGGCGCCCGTGGCACCCTGCCACTCCGCCGCGAGGAGCATGCGCCAGAAGCTGGGTGTGGCCTGCATGACCTGCGGGGCGTGCTCGTCGACGAACTCCTGGAACAGGTACGGGTCGAAGCGCACGTCGTCCGGAACGGCGAGGAAGGACGCCCCGACCGTCAGCGGCAGCAGCATCTCCGCCATGGAGATGTCGAAGGACAGGGCCGTCGCGGCGACCATCACCTCACCCGCCGCGAGCCCCGGTGTGGAGGCGAGCCCCGCCAGCCGGTCCAGCAGCGCCGTGTGCGGGACCATGACGCCCTTCGGCAACCCGGTCGATCCCGAGGTGTACATGACGTAGGCGATGTCGGCCATGACCGGCTCGCGGGGGACGACCGGCCGCCCTGCGGCGGCCACGGGCTCGACGGCGAACACGCACTCCGACGTCTCGCGCAGGACGAGGGACGGCCTGGCGTTCGCGAGGACCCGCTCGCGGTGGGCGGGCGGGCTCTCCCGGTTCAGAGGGAGGACCGCGCACCCGATGCCGGCGGCGGCGAGGATGCCGAGCGCCCCGCCTGCGGGGCCGGTCGCGTCGAGGGCGACCAACGACCCGGGCCGGGTGTGCGCGAGGATCTCCTCGCCGAGGGCGACGGCCCGCGCCGAGAGCTCCCGGTAGGTGTAGGTGCGGACGGCCCGCACGGCGGCCGCGTCCGGGGTGCGGGCCGCCTGGGCCTCGAAGGCGTCTCGTATCGTCTTCATACGTCCGCTACTTCGTGCGTGGACGGACACGGCCGGGGTGTCGTCCGGGGGCCGCATCGGCGGTCCGCCGCCGCAGGGCGGATCCCTTCCCTGATCTCCGCTGTCTCCACTTCATTCCCCATCCCGGCGGTTCACAGAAGCTACGACGAGTTCGGCGCGGGCGGCCATGGATTCGGCCCGAAACGGAGCGACCAGTTCCGTGAAAGCGTCGAACCGGCCCCCGAGGACGGACGTCGGACGCGGCACGGCGATCGGGCTCATCCGAGGGTTCGCGAATGAATCGTCAAGTGACGCCGACTTACCGTCGAAGGTTCCGGCCACTTCCGCACGTACGCTGTCGGCTAAACTCGCACCGGCGTCGGACATTCCACTCCTTGAAGGCACTGCCCCGGGCGCGGACGTCATTTCGACGCCCCGCGGGGGTTTTCACGGACGTGTCGTCTCAGGGCAATAGCGAGAACGCGGGCAGGGCTCACGCACGGCGGGGCCGATAGCCCACCACCATGTCCTGCGTCGGCGCGCGAGGTCAGGACCCGGCCCTCCGCGGTTTCTCCGCGCTCAGCACGCGCGAGCGGTCACGCTCGCACAGCGGCACCACTCATCGGTCGTACGGCAAAGCAGGATGCGCCCCGCATCACCTTTCCCCCTTTCCGTCGGCCAGCAGCATACGACGGCAGCGATTCGCCCTCTCGACGGTCAATGACGAGGGGCCCGCTGCCCGCCTCGTGTCCAGCCGAGCGATGCACTGGTGATGCACCCGTCCCCCACGAGGTGTCCCGAAGGACGCTGCCACTGTATGGCGTGGGGCCGAATCATGGAAGGGTTGATCATCTTTACTTACCGGAACACGACTTGAGCCTGCGTCAGGCCGGTGACGGGGTCGCGCGGACTTACTTGCGGAGTAATTCCACGGTTGGGGCATCGGATTGACTAACGGATGGTTCTCCGCGATCCGGGCATCACTCTCACCGTAGCCCACTTCACACAGCGCCGGTCGTACAGGCCTGCCCCGGAAGGCCGTTGACAGAATCTCCGGGCGCTAAGAGCATGGGCGGTACGCTGCGTTTCCTTTGCGCGCGTTCGGAAAGAGCCCCGCCGCGCGGACTTTCGGGGACATCGCGTTCCCTCCTCGTCTCCGCCGGCAGGGCGCGGCACCGCCGGGCCTGTCGCCCCGGGGCGGTACCGCCCGCGCCACTCGTTCCTTCCTTCTCCCCGGCCCACCCCTGGCCGGGCACGCGTGCTGCGCGATGCCCGCGTGCTCCGCCCGCGCACCGGCACTCACCCTCGAGTACCAGGAGATCCCCATGCAGTTGTCACTGAGCGGCGCGAAGATGGCCGGTGTCTCCGGCCTGCGCAGCATCATGGAGGACGTGGCCGCCAGCACGGCGGACGCGTCAGCGGGTGACTGGCTCAACCTCAGCGTGGGCAATCCCGCCTCCGTACCGGAGGCGAGCGACATGTGGCGGACCGCCCTGGCGGATTCGCTGGCCGAGGACTTCGGGCGGGTGAGCTGCCGCTACGGCCCGTCGCGCGGCAGCCGGTTCCTCATCGAAGCCGTCGTCGAGTACTTCCGCCGGGCGTACGGCTGGCGGATCGGCCCGGAGAACGTCGTGGTGGGCCCGGGCAGCCAGATGCTGTGCTTCGCCGCGGCCGCCCTCTTCACCGGCCCCGGGGCGCGGGGTGAGCGGAAGATCGTCCTGCCCATGGTCCCCGACTACACCGGCTACCAGGGCATGTGCATGCACGCAGGGGGCATCGTCGGAGTGCCGCCCCGGATCGAGCGACAGGGCGACCACCGCTTCCGCTACGCCCTGGACGTCGAGGGCCTGAGACGGCAGTCGGACATCGGCATGATGCTGGTCTCCAGCCCCGGCAACCCCACCGGACGCGCCCTGGACCGGGCGGACCTGGACGCGCTGACCACGCTGGCGGCCGAGCGTGACGTACCACTGCTCCTGGACCAGGCGTACGGCTCCCCGTTCCCCCGGATCGCCGAGGTGCGCACCGAGCCGGTGCAGCACGACCACCTGATCAACTGCTTCTCCGCGTCCAAGGCCGGACTGCCCGGGGAACGCGTCGGGTTCGCGATCGGCTCCCCGGAGTACGTCGACGCGCTGGCGTCGTTCATGTCCAACTCCGTCCTGCACGCCCCTCAGCTCCCCCAGGCCGCCCTGGCCCGCATCATGCGGGACGGGCGGCTGGACGACGTCACCCGGGAGGCGATCGTCCCCTACTACCGGGAGAAGAAGCGCTTCGCCGCGGACCTGCTGGCGGAGACGATGCCGGCGGACATGGACTGGCGGATGCACTCCGGCGCCGGGGGGATGTTCTGCTGGCTGTGGGTGGACCACCCGTGGTTCGACGACGTCGAGCTGTACCGCAGGCTGAAGGAGAGACGGGTGTTCGTCGTGCCGGGCCGGCACTTCTTCGTGGACCCGCTCTCCTCCCCCGCCGTGGCCGGCCACGCGACCCGGTGCTTCCGCATCAGCCTCAGCGCCGAGGAGAAGGTGCTCACCGAAGGCATCCGCCACGTGGCCGATGTGCTCCGGGAGATGCGCGCCGAGGCGCCCGTGACCACCAGGTGACGCCGCAGCCCCCGCCGGCCCCCCACGAGGGCGGCCGGCGGGCTCGTGACGGACAGGGGACGAGGGCCGGTGAGCGCCCGCACGCGCGGGAAGGGGACGTGGTGGGGGGTGTGGACCTGCGTTTCCGTGCCCTCGTCTGCGCGTACGCGGTGTCCGGCTACGGCAACTACCTGAACCTGATCGCGCTGAGCCTGTTCTCGTACGAAGCCACCGGCACGGCCTTCGGGGTCGGCCTGGTGATGGCGCTGCGTCTGTTCTCCGGGTTCGTCGCCGGGCTCACCGCCGCCGCGCTGTCGGCCAGGACCACCCGCCTGCGGACGATGGTGGGCGCGGACGTCGCCCAGGGCCTCGTCATGACCGTCCTGGCCCTGTGCGCGACCGACACGCCGACGTGGCTGCTGTGCTGCGCCGTCGTCGTCATGGGCGCGGGGAACACGTACTTCACCGTCGCCCTGCGCAGCTCGATCCCCGCGATGGTCGGCCAGGAGTCCCGTACCCGCGCGAACGGGCTGCTGGTCACGGCGCGTTCGATCGCCACCGTACTGGGCTTCGCCTCGGCTGCTCCCGTCATCGGATTCGGCGGCTACGGCGCCGCCTTCGCCGTCAACGCCGCGAGCTTCGCGGTGTCGGCGGGGGCGCTGCTCGTCCTGCGGCCGCGCACGGACAGCGAGGAGGAGGCCGCACGGGAAGGGGACGGCCGAGGCAAGGACGCGGACCGTCCGTGGCGCCGCCCGCGCCTGTGGCACGGGGTGGCCGGGCTTCCCGGCCTGCTGCTCGGCATGATCCTGCTCCGGGGGGTCGACGCCCTCGCGTCCTCCTCGCACAACGTCGCCCTGCCCGTGGTCGCACACGCCGGCTCCCCGTCCGATCCGGCGCTGTTCATGACCCGGTTCTGGGTGGCGTGGGCGGTGGGCACCATCGCCGCCCACCTCGTGCTCAAGCGCACCGAGGGGGGATCGGCGTGGGGCGAACGGGCCTTCGCGTTCGGTACGTCGGCGATGTCGGTGTCCTTCGTGGCCGCCTTCACCGGCCTGCCTTCCGCCGGTCTCATGGCCGCCGCCGCGTGCGCGGGCTTCGCCGACGGCTGGACCGAGATCGTCTACACCTCACGCCTGCAGGCCGCACCCGACCGGCAGCGCAGCCGGCTGTTCGGGATGTCCGCCACGGCGGAGACGGCCGGCTTCGCGCTGGGCACGGTGCTCGCCGCGGCGGCTCTCGAAGCGCTGCCCGCCCTGACGGTCGTCGGGATGTTCCACGGTGCGGCGGTGTGCGGGGCGCTGGTCCTGCTGCTGTTCGCCGCAGCCGCGGCCCGGACGTCGTCCACGAGTGGAGAAGAAGGGGACACGCATGGAACGCGTACAGGGACAGGCACTCTGCCGGGGTCCTGAGCCCGAGTACACCGAGGACGACCCTCGCACCGCCGTGGACGCTCTGCTGCGAGCCGCCGACGCGGACTCCGGCGCCGCTGTCGTCGCGATCGCCCCGGACGGCACCCCGATCAGCCTGCCCTACCGCGAGTTGCTGTCGCGGGCCCGTCGGCTGCTGACCGGGCTGCGGGGGCGCGGGCTGCGTGCCGGCGACACGGTGGTGCTGTGCGGGCTCGAACTGGCGCAGTTCTTCCCCGCCTTCTGGGCCTGTGTGCTGGGCGGCGCTCGGCCCGCGGCGATCGCGGAGCGGGCCGTCCCGGGCTCCCCCGCGTACGAACGCCTGCTGCACACATGTGCCGTGCTGGACGGACCGCTGGTGCTCACCGACGCGGCCGGTGCCCGGGACCTGGCCGCCTCCGCTCCCCACCTGCGGGTCGCGATCGCGCACGACCTTCTGGGCGCGCACCCCGCGGACGACCACGTCGACCCGGCCGGGACCGACGTCGCCGTGCTGATGCTGTCCTCCGGCAGCACCGGTGGACCCAAGGCGGCACAGCTCACCCATGCCGGTCTGGCGGACCTCGCCGCGAGCTCCCGGCGGATCATGGACGTACGGCCGGACGACACGATGGTGAACTGGCTGCCGGTCGACCACAGTGGCGCGTTCCTGCTGTACCACGTGCTGGCGGTCTTCGCGGGCTGCACCAACGTCCACGCGCCGACCGACCGGGTCCTGGCCGAACCACTGCGCTGGCTCGACCTCGTCGAGACGTACGGGGCGCAGCACAGCTGGGCGCCGACCTTCGCGTACGGGCTGGTCGCGGACGCGCTCGCCGAGCGGCCGGACCGCGTACGGAGCCTGGGCGGCCTCAGGACACTGCTGTGCGGCGGCGAGCAGATCGTGCTGCCGGTGCTGCGTCGTTTCCTGGACGCCACCGCCGCGTCCGGGGTGCGGCAGGGGCACATCGTGCCGGTGTGGGGGATGGCCGAGACGGTCACGGCCGTCACGTACGGACGGCTGGACCGGCCGGGCACCGTGCACCACCTGCTCAAGAGCAGCCTGGGCGGCGACCTGGTGCGGGCCGACCCGGGGACCCCGGAGGACGACTGCGTCACCTTCGTCGCGGCCGGCTCGCCGGCGCACGGGGTCACCCTGCGCGTCGTGGACGACCGCGGCGAGATGGTGCCGACGGGCAGGATCGGCCGCCTCCAGGTGCACACGCCCGCCCGGCTCACCCCCGGCTACGTGAACAACCCGCAGGCGGACGCCGAGGCGTTCCCCGTGGGTCGGGACTGGCTGGACACGGGCGATCTGGCCTTCCTCGACGGCGGGCAGGTCGTGATCACCGGTCGGCGCAAGGACCTGATCGTCCTCAACGGACACAACGTGTACTGCCACGAGGTCGAGGAAGCGGCGACCGCCGTCGCCGGGGTCCGCCAGGGAGAGGTCGCGGCCTGCGGCGTACCGGACGAGGACAGCGGTACGGAGCGGCTGGCCGTGTTCTTCGTGACGCGCGGTGCCGACCAGGACGCGCGGATCGTGCGGGAGGTGAAGGCGGCGCTGTTCTCCCGGCTGCGCCTGACCGCTTCCCACGTCCTGCCCGTACCGGACGGCGACTTCCCGAGGACGCCCGCCGGGAAGGTGCGTCGCGCCGAACTCCGCCACCGCCTGATCGCCGGCGGCTTCCGCGCCGGTCCCGCGCCGCACGCCCACGGCGTCCCCTCCCCCGACCTGACGCGGATCGTGTGCGAGGAGATCGACGCCGTACTGGGGCACCCGGTGGACGCCCGGGTGCCGTTCTACGAGCTGGGGCTGAACTCCCTGCTTCTCACCCGCCTGCGCGCCCGCCTGGAGCGACGGCTGGCGACGTCGATCGCCCAGACGGCGTTCTTCGAGCACCCCACGGCCACGGCGCTCGCCGCGCACCTGACCGCCACCCCCGGGGACCGGCCGCAGCCCGTGACCACCGCCTCAGGCGGCGACGCGGCCGAACGGCGCGTCGCGGTCGTCGGCCTGTCGCTGCGCTTTCCCGGCGCGGACTCGGCGGACAGCTTCTGGGCGAACCTGCGCGACGGCGTGGACAGCGTCCGGGTCTTCGACGAGGAGCGCCTCGCCGCGGCCGGGCTGTCCCCGGAGCAGCGGCGCGCCCCCGGCCTGGTGCCGGTCGCGGGCGTCATCGACGGTGTCGACGCCTTCGACGCGGACTTCTTCGGGATGAGCCCCCGGGAGGCCGGGCTCACCCACCCCGCGCACCGGATGTTCCTGGAATGCTGCCACGAGGCGCTCGAGGACGGCGGCTACGCAGCGGCCGGCCCGGGCACCAGGGTGGGGGTGTTCGCCGGTACGGGCATGAACCTCTACGACCACCAGAACCCGCCCGCGACCGGAGTGACCGACACCCCGGACGACCCGGCCGCCGGCATGCAGGCCGCGATCGGGCAGCAGCCCGACTTCCTCGCCTCCCGCGTCGCCTACCGGCTCGGCCTCACCGGCCCGGCCATCGGTGTGCAGACGGCCTGCTCCACCTCGCTGGTCGCCGTCCACCTCGCCGTGCAGGCGTTGCTGAGCGGTGAGGCGGACCTGGCGCTGGCCGGCGCGGCGGCCGTGCACCTGCCGCAGGAGAGCGGCTACCGCAGCCACCCCGGGTCGATCCTGTCGCCCACCGGACGCTGCCGGGCCTTCGACGCGGAGGCCGACGGCACCGTCGGGGGCAACGGCGTGGCGGCCGTCCTGCTCAAACGGCTCGACCGTGCGCTGGCCGACGGCGACACCGTGCACGCGGTCATCCTGGGCTCCGCCGTGAACAACGACGGGGCGGGCAAGGTCGGGTTCAGCGCGCCCGGCGTCTCGGGCCAGGTGGAGGTCGTGCGCCAGGCGCTGCGCAGGGCGGACGTCCCCGCCGACACGATCTCGTACGTGGAGGCGCACGGGACGGGCACCCGTCTCGGCGATCCGGTGGAGCTGGAGGCACTGGGCAGAGCGCTCGGCGAGGGCACCCGGCGTACCGGCTTCTGCACGGTCGGCTCGGTGAAGCCGAGCATCGGGCACCTCGACAGTTGCGCCGGGATGGCCGGCCTCCTCAAGACGGTCCTCATGCTGCGCCACCGCACGCTGGTCCCCACACTGCACCTGACACGCCCCAACCCCGACCTGCGTCTGGAGGGCGGCCCGCTCGTCCTGGGCACCGAACTGCGGCCGTGGCCGGCGCGGGACGGCGTACCGCGCCGGGCCGGGGTCAGCGCGCTCGGCGTCGGCGGCACGAACGCGCACGTGGTGCTGGAGGAGCCGCCCGTTCGCTCCGCACCCCACACGGCCGGACTTCCCGTACTGGTACCGGTGTCGGCCCGTGACACGGAGGCGCTGCACGAGCTCACCGGTCTGCTCCGCGACCGGCTGCGCCGGCGGCCGGACCTCGCGGCGGCGGACGTGGCGGCCACCATGGCGCTCGGGCGGCCCCATCGGACGGCGCGGAGCACCGCCGTGGGCCGGACCGCCGGGGAGCTGGCCGACGCCCTGGACGAGCAGCCGGCCGCTCCTCCCGCCCCGCTCGGGCCGCTCGCCTTCGTCTGCGCCGGGCAGGGAAGCGCCCGGCGCGGCATGGCGAGCGGCCTGTACGCCGCCCACCCGGCCGCCAGGCGGGTCCTCGACCGGTGCGAGGAGCTGTACGCCGACGAGTTCGGCGGCAGTCTGCTCCCGCTGCTGCTGGAGGAGTCCGCCGACGACGGGGTCTGGCCGACCGAGACGGCGCAGACCGCCCTGTTCGCCCATCAGGCAGCGCTCGCCGACGTGTGGTGCGCCACCGGCATGCGCCCCGCGCTGTTGTTCGGCCACAGCGTCGGGGAGTACGCGGCCCTCTACGCGGGCGGCGCCCTCACGCTCGACGACGGGCTGCGGCTCACGGCGTGGCGCGGACGGCTGATGCAGACGGCCTGCCCGCCGGGCGGCATGCTCGCCGTCCGCGCCGGGGAGGCCGAGGCGGAGCGGATCGCGCGGGCCGCGGGGGCCGCACTGGCGGCGGTCAACGGGCCGCGCTCCCAGGTGATCTCCGGTCCGCCGGACGCCCTCGAGGAAGCGGTGCGCCTGCTGGAAGGGGAGGGCCTGCGATGGCGGCGGCTGCCCGTCGACAGGGCCTTCCACTCCGCCGCGGTCGAACCGGCTCTGCGCTCTTTCCGCCCGCACGCCGAGCGGGTGGCATACCGCCCGTTGCGCACGCCACTGGTGACGGCGGCCGACGGGCTGGTGCGCCCGGTGGGCTGGACCCCGGACGCCGACTACCTCTGCGGCCAGGCGCGCCGGACCGTCCGCTTCGATCTGGCCATGACCGCGGCGGCGGCGCAGGGGTGCCGGGACTTCGTGGAACTGGGCGCCGGGGACACCCTCACCGGCCTCGGCCGCCACTGCGTACCGGAGAGCCGCTGGCTCGAAGGGCAGGGCGCCGGCCCGGGAGCGGCCGACCAGCTGCGCGGGCTCCTCGCGTCGCTGGGCTCGCTGTACCGCAGGGGGGCCGACCTGGAGTGGGGCGCGGTGAACACCGGCGGGGGCAGGGTGCCGCTGCCGGGTCATCCCCTGCGCAGGCGCCGGGTGGTGTCGCTCCTCACGCCCCCGGCCCCGGCCCCGCACCGTCCGTCAGAACCGCCGGCCACCCCCTTGGAGGAACCCAACGTGCCGGACGAACTGCTCGCCGACGTACGGCGGCTGACCGCCGAAAAGCTCGGCCGCCGGGCGGCGGACGTCGGCCCCGGCACCTCGTTCTTCGAGCTGGGCGCGGACTCGCTCTCGCTGATGGGCATGACGGCGGAGCTGGAGCAGCGGTACGGCGTGCGCGTCCCGGTACGGGAGCTGTTCTCCACGGCCGACACGCCGCGCGCGCTGGCGGAACGCCTCGCGCAACTCGGCGCGGGGCCGCCGCCGGAGCCCGTGGAGACACCCGGGAACGCGGGTCGGCAGCCGCACGCAGCGCATGAGCGCCAGCGAGAGGAACCGGTGGCCGCACCCGCGCCCCTGCCCACGCCCGTGCCCCCGGCGCCGGCAACCGCGGCCCCGGGCGCCCTCACCCCGGCACCCGAGGCGTCCTCCGGGCTGCACGAGCTGCTGAGGCGGCAGCTCGAGCTCACCGAGCATCTGGTCGACCAGGTCACCGGAGTGCTGTCCCGCCAACTCGACGTGCTCGCCTCCACGGGAGCCCCGCCCACCGCTCCCCCGGCGCAGGCACCCACCCCCCGGCCGGCGCCGTCCCGGCCCCAGGCACCTCTGCCCGCTCCGACCCCGGCGGAGGTCTCCACCCCGCACGCTCCCCCGGCCCGCGCCCCGCACACTCCCCCGGCGGGTCCCGAGCAGAGACCCCGGCCGGCACCCGCGCGGGGCTGCGACTTCAGCCTGTACTTCTTCGGCGACTACCCCGAGGACGCCGACCGCGACAAGTACGCGCTGATCATGGAGTCATCGACGTACGCGGACGAGCACGGGTTCCACGCCCTGTGGCTCCCGGAGCGCCACTTCGACTCCTTCGGAGCGCTGTTTCCCAACCCCTCCGTGCTCGCCGCGGCGCTCGCGGCGAGCACCCGCCGCATCCGGCTGCACGCGGGCTCGGTCGTTCTGCCGCTGCACCATCCGGTGCGGGTCGCCGAGGAGTGGTCGGTGGTCGACAACATCTCCGGCGGCAGGGCGGGTCTGTGCGTCGCGAGCGGCTGGCACGCCACCGACTTCTCGCTCGCCCCGCAGCACTTCGGGCGCCACCGCGACGTGATGTACGAGCAGTTGGCGACCGTACGGCAGCTCTGGTCGGGGCGCGGGCTGCCGACGACCGCCGGTGACGGTGAGCCCGTCGAAGTACGCCTCCACCCCCGCCCCCTGCAACAGGAACTCCCCTTGTATGTCGCCGTGGTGGGCAACCCGGACAGCTACCGCCGGGCCGCCGTCGAGGGCCTGGGCGTGGTCACCAACCTGATGACGCAGACCGTCGAGCAGCTGGCCGAGAACATCGCGCTGTATCGGCGCACCCGAGCCGAGCACGGGCTCGACCCGGCGGCGGGGCGAGTGGTGGTGCTGGTGCACACGTACCTCGGTGAGGACGGGGACCGCGCACGGGCGGAGGCGTACCGGCCGTTCGTGTCGTACCTGCGTTCCTCGCTCTCCCTTTTCGGCCAGGTCACCAACAGCCTCGGCTTCACGGCGGACCTCGACAACACCCCCGAGGAGGACGTGGAGTTCCTGCTCGAGCGGGCCTACGAGCGCTATTGCGCCTCACGTGCCCTGATCGGCGACGAGGACACGGCCGCCGGGACCGTGCGCCGCCTGGTGGACGCCGGAGCGGACGAGATCGCCTGCTTCGTGGACTTCGGCGTCCCGAAGGAGAAGGTCCTGGCCGCGCTGCCGGTGCTCGACCGGGTCCGCCGCCGTGCGCTGCCCGAGGCCGGCGGGCGGGCGGCTCCCGTACCGCAGCGGGTGCCGCTCACGCCCGCGCAGCGCCGCATCTGGTTCCTGGAACAACTGCATCCGGGGACCGGCATGTACCACGAGCCCAAGGCGGTTCGGCTGGACGGGCCGCTGGACGTGCCGGCTCTGCGCCGTGCGCTCCAGCGGGTCGCGGACCGGCATCCGGCGCTGCGTACGGTGTTCCTGGACGACGGCGGTGTTCCGTACCAGGAGATCCGCGACCGGGTACGCCTGGAATGCCCGGTGGACGACCACACGGGGGCGACGGAGGAGGAGGCGCTGCGCGCCACGCTCGCGACGGAGGGGCGCCGGGTCCTCGACCTGTGTGAGGGCCCGCTCGTGACGGCGCGGCTGCTGCGCCTGTCCGAGGAGCGGCATCTGCTCTTCCTGCTGGCCCACCACATCGTCTTCGACTCGGCCTCCACGGCCGTACTCGTCGGCGACCTCGCAGCCTGCTACCGCGCCTCGGAACACGGCGCCCCCGAGCCGCCACCCCTGCCGGAGGT
Source organism: Streptomyces luteogriseus (assembly GCF_014205055.1). Taxonomy (NCBI): domain Bacteria; kingdom Bacillati; phylum Actinomycetota; class Actinomycetes; order Kitasatosporales; family Streptomycetaceae; genus Streptomyces; species Streptomyces luteogriseus. The sequence goes on along the minus strand of NZ_JACHMS010000001.1, from coordinate 7,413,304 downwards.
GGCCCCGGCCCGTCCGGCGGACCACGCCGCGTCCCTCGGCTTCTGGCGGCGCGAGCTGGCGGGAGTCCCGGAGCTCGCCCTGCCCACCGACCGGCCCCGCCCTCCCGTCCGGTCGGGGGCGGGGGCGAGCCTCACCCACGAGCTGGACGCGGAACTCACCGACTCGCTCCGGGCGTTCGCGGCCAGGCACCGGGCCACCGCGTTCATGGCGCTGACCGGCGCCGTCGCGGCGGTGCTCGGCCGGATGAGCGGCCAGGACGACGTGGTCCTCGGCACCGTCCTCGCCGCCCGGCCCGCGGGTGCCGACCGCCATGTCGGCCTCTTCCTCGACACCGTGCCGCTGCGCCTGGACCTCGCCGGCGACCCGGACTTCCCCGCGCTGCTGCACCGGGTGCGCGCCGGCAGCACGGCGGCGTACGAGCACAGCGGCGTCCCCTTCGACGAGCTGGTGGGAGCGCTCAACCCGCCCCGGGACCCGGGGCGCAACCCGCTGTTCCAGGTGATGGTGGAGTACGAGAAGGAGGGCGAGGCGGAGTTCGACCCGCCCCGGCTTTCCGCGACGCTGCTCGACGTGCCGAGCGCGCGGGCTCCGTTCGACCTGAGCGTCTACTTCACGCACCACGGCGACGGCGTGCGGTTCATGGTCGAGTACGACACGGCCCTGTTCGACGAGGCCACCGTGCGCCGCTTCACGCACTACGTGGAAGAGGTGCTGCGCCGTGCCCTCGCCACCCCCGGCGCGCCGCTGCGGGAACTGACGGCCGTGACCGGCACCGACCGCACGGCCCTCGCGAGGCTGGGGCGCCTGGACGAGCCGTCGCCCGCCATCGAGGACACCCTGCACGGACTGTTCGAGCGGCAGGCACGGCGGACACCGGACGCCGTGGCCCTGGTGAGCGGGGCGCAGAGCGTCCGCTACCGGGAGCTGGACGGGCGCGCGAACACGCTCGCCCACGATCTGCGTGCCCGGGGCGCCGTGCGCGGGGAGCGCGTGGCGCTGCTGCTGCCGCGCGGCCCGGAACTCATCACCGCGGTGCTGGGGGTGCTCAAGAGCGGCGCCGCGTATCTGCCGCTCGACCCGTCCCTGCCCACCCCTCGGCTCGCCGCGCTCCTCGACGACGGCGCGCCCGTGCTGCTGCTGACCTCCGCATCCGTCCTCGCGCGGCATCCCGGGCTCGGGGCGGACGCCCCGTACGGGCCCGTACGGCTCGTGGAACAGGTCGACGGCGATCCGGCGGAGGCCTCCCCGGCGGACGGCGCGCGGCCCGAAGACCCCGCGTACTGCATCTACACCTCGGGCTCGACCGGCCTCCCCAAGGGAGTCGTCGTGCCGCACCGGGGCCCGGTCAACCTCGTGCGCGGGCACCTGGCGAGCCATTCCGCGCTGCGCACCCTGCAGTGGACGTCGCCCGCGTTCGACGTGAGCGTGCAGGAGATCTTCACGACGCTGTGCTCGGGGGCGGCGCTGGTCCTGATCGGCGACGAGGTGCGGCACGACCCGGCGGCGGTCGCGGAGGCGGTGCGCCGCCACGGGGTGGAGCGGATGTTCATGCCGTGCACCCCGCTCCGGTACCTCGTCGAGTCCGGGCCCGAACTGCCTTCCCTGCGGGAGTTGTTCTCGGCCGGCGAGGCACTGCAGCTCACCGGCGCGTTCCGCCGGTTCCTCGCTGCGCACCCCGGGTGCGCGCTGTACAACCAGTACGGGCCGACGGAGACCTCCGTCATCGTCACCTCGCACCGGGTCGACCCCGAAGGCGAGGAGTGGCCGCCGATCGGCACGCCGGTACCGGGCGTGCGGATCACCCTGCTGGACGGCACCGGGCGGGAGGTTCCGCCAGGAGCGGTCGGTGAGATCCACGTGGGCGGCGCCGCGGTCGCCCACGGCTACCACGCCCGGCCTGCCGAGACGGCCGACGCGTTCCTCGCGGACGGCGCGGGCTCCGTGCTGTACCGGACGGGGGACCTCGGGCGCTGGCGCACAGACGGTTCGCTCCAGTACGTCGGCCGCCGGGACGACCAGGTCAAGATCCGGGGCCATCGGGTCGAACCGGGCGAGGTGCAGCAGGCGTTGAGCGCCCTGCCCGACGTCCGGGACACGGCTGTCGTGTCCCGGCGCGACCCGCACGGCGACCAGGAGCTCGTCGCCTACGTGGTGCCCACGGCGCAGGATGCCGACCTGCGCGCGCTGCGCGCGGCGCTCTCGGCGGAGCTGCCCGGCCATCTGGTGCCCCGCCACTGGGTGCGGCTGGAGCGGCTGCCGGTGAACGCCTCGGGCAAGCTGGACCGGGAGCGGCTGCCCGCGCCCGGGCCCGAGCCGGAGGACGCGGCGCCGGGGGCCGACGCGCGGCCCGCCACCCCCCTGGAGACCGCCCTGCACGAGCTGTGGTGCGAGGAGCTCGGCGTGGGCCGGGTGCCGGTGACCCGGTCCTTCTTCGAACTCGGCGGCCACTCCCTGAGCGCGATCAGGCTGCTGAACCGCATGGCGGACGGGCTGGACATGGAGCTGTCCATGGCCGAGTTCTTCCTGAACCCCACGATCCGGGGTGTGGCGGGACGCGGTGAACGTCCCTCGCCCGCCGAGCGGGTGGTGGACACGGCACCGATGACCTCCACGCTGCGCAGGCTGTGGCACCGGCACCACGAACACGCCGATCCGGGCGTCTACAACGTCGCCCACCGCATCGACCTGTGCGGCGACCTCGACCCACGGAACCTGGCGGGCGCCCTGGAGGACCTGGTGAACCGCCATCACGCGCTGCGGAGCAGGGCCGTACGGCGTGACGGGCGCTTCGTGGTCGAGGTGCTGGCCCAGGTGCCGGTGGACCTGCCGGTGGACGACCTGACGACGCACGCCGACGACGAGGCCGTCGAGCGGTGGTGCCGGGACCAGGCCACGCGTCCGTTCTCCATGGACCGCGCGCCGTTGTTCCGCTTCCGGCTGGCGCGACTCGGTCCGGATCGCTGGGTACTGGTGACGGTGTTCCACCACGCCGTGTGCGACGGCTGGTCCATGGGCGTCATCTGGCGCGAACTGGGGGAGCTCCACAACGCCCGCCATCAGAACATCGGCAGTCAACTCGCGCCGGTCTCAGCACAGTTCACCGACGTCGCGAGGGCGGAACACCAGCTGAGTGACGATCGCAGGGCGGAGCTCGAACGGTTCTGGCGCACCGAACTCGACGGGGTTCCCCTGCGTCCACCGCTGCCGTACGACCGGCCGCGCCCCGCGAAGCTGTCCGGCCAGGGCGCCCTGCACACCTGGGTCATCGACGGGGACATCCCGAAGCGGGTCGCGGAGGCCGCCGTCCGCCTGGGGACGACGCCGTACGTCGTACTGGCCGCGACGTTCGCCACATGGGTCGCCGCGTTGTGCGGCGGGCCGCCCGACGTGGTGCTGGCAGCGTCCAGCGCCAACCGCGCCCGTCGCGAGCGGTCCGACGTGGTGGGGCTCCTGGGCGACGCTGTCCTGCTGCGCGCCCGGCCGGGCGAGGCCGACACGTTCGCCGACCTGGTGACGCGGCTGGGCACGACGCTCTTCACCGCGCTCGACCACCAGGACCTGCCGCTGACGGAGGTGGTGGAGCTGGTGGCGCCGGGAACGGGCGACTCGCTGTTCCCGACCGCGCTGTTCACCGTGGTCACCACACCGCCGCCCCACCTGGACATGCGCTCACTGTCGGCGTCGGTACGCGACCTCCCCACATCGGACGTGGCCCGCAACGAGTTGTACGCGGTCCTGGCACCCGGCGCCGATACGATCACCGTCACCTTCGAGTACTCCACGGACCTCTTCGACGAACCCACCATCATGTCCTGGGCGGACGATTTCACCCGGCTCCTGCAGCGCTTCACGCGGGCCCCCGACTCCTCCCTGCGCACCCCCTGACCGATCGTGAACGGCACGACAGGCGGCGCGAAGGGGCGACGAAGAGGCCCGAGCGGTCCGTCCCGCCGGTCATCGCCCTCGCCTCGCGGCCGGCGGAAGCCCGGGGCCCCGCCGGTCCCGCTCCCGACCGCGCCCGGGACGGAATCCGGTTCGCCAGACCGGCGAGCACTCTGCTTGGCTCGCCCCATGAGCGATCTTCACATCCGCCGCGCCACTCTTTCGGACATCGATACCGTGCTGCGGTTCTGGCGCGACGCCGCGGAAGGAACGAGCATCAGCGACGACCACGACGGCGTGACCCGACTCCTCACACGAGACCCCGAAGCCCTGCTCCTCGCGGAGCGCGACGGCGTCCTCACCGGCACCGTCATAGCCGGCTTCGACGGATGGCGATGCTCCGCCTACCGACTGGCCGTCCACCCTGACCACCGCCGGCAGGGCATCGCCACCGCCCTGCTGGAAGCAGCCGAGGAACGCTTCGCCGCCCTGGGCGGGCGACGCGTCGACGCCATGGTCCTGGAAGCCAACGATCAGGCCCACCACGCATGGGCCGCCAGTGGCTACCATCGCGAGGACCACTGGCGGCGCTGGGTCAAGGCGCTGTAGATCACGTTCGCGCTGCTCGCGCCCACGGTCGTGGTCGCGGCCACGCCTACGTGCTCGCCTCCACGCCCTCGTGCTCCGGCCCAGGAAAAGGACTTTGCCCATCCTTTACCCTTGATTGGCCACTCGGTTCTGCATGAAAGGTTGTGAGCGTCCGCCCATGGGCGAGCCTCCCCGTGCGCGACACCGCGCGTTCCGCCCCGTCCTGGAGAACCATGGAACGGGGGTGAACCGATGACCGAAGTACTCCTCCTCCTGGCGGCGATCCTGCTCTCGCTCGCCTGCGGCGCCTTCGTGGCCGCCGAGTTCTCCCTCACCACGGTCGAGCGGGCCGAGCTGGAGCAGGCCGTGGAGCGCGGCGAGCGGGGTGCGCAGGGGGCGCTGAAGGCCGTACGGAATCTGACGTTCCAGCTCTCCGGCGCACAGCTCGGCATCACGGTCACGAACCTGGTGGTCGGCATGCTCGCCGAGCCGTCGATCGCCGCCATGATCGCCGGGCCGCTGGAGGACCTCGGCGTCTCACGCTCGGCGTCGCACAGCGTCGCGCTGGTGCTCGGTACGGCCGCGTCGACGGTGTTCCTGATGGTCGTCGGCGAGCTGGTGCCGAAGAACTGGGCGATCTCCTCGCCGCTGACCGTCGCCAAGACCGTGGGCAACGCGCAGCGCTGGTTCAGTGCCGCGTTCCGGCCCTTCATCACGCACCTCAACAACACGGCGAACCGGGTCGTGCGGCGGATCGGTGTCGAGCCCGCGGAGGAGCTCGCCTCGGCGCGCGGGCCGCAGGAGCTGGCGGCCCTGGCCCGGCACTCCGCGAAGGAGGGCGCCCTGGAGCCCGACACCGCCGAGCTCTTCGTGCGGACCCTGAACCTCGCCGACCTGACCGCGGAGAACGTGATGACGCCCCGGGTGCAGGTCGTCGCGCTGGAGATGCAGGCGACCCTGGAGGACGTCGCCAACGCGACCCGGGCGACCGGTCTGTCCCGGTTCCCCGTCTACCGCGGGACCCTCGACTCGGTCGTCGGAACGGCCCACGTCAAGGACGTGCTGGCGGTGCCCGCCGAGCGCCGCACCCGGATCTACGTCTCCGAGCTGATGCGCGAGCCGCTGCTGGTCCCGGAGTCGCTCACCGTCGACCGGCTCCTGGACCGGCTCTCCGGCAAACGGACGATGGCCGTCGTGATCGACGAGTACGGCGGCACGGCGGGCGTGGCCACGCTGGAGGACATCGTCGAGGAGGTCGTCGGCGAGGTCCGTGACGAGCACGACCCGCACGAGACCCCCGACCTGGCCGCGGCCGGCACGGACGAGTCCGGGCACGCGCTGTACTCGGCCGACGGCTCCGCCCGCGTGGACCACCTGGAACGCGTCGGGCTGCGCGTCCCGGAGGGGCCCTACGAGACGCTCGCCGGACTGGTGGCCACGGTGCTCGGCCGGATACCCGCCGCCGGAGACACCCTGGAGGTCGCCGGCTGGCACCTGGAGGTCCTGGACGCGACGGGGCGCCGCGCCGCCCGCGTCCGGCTGCGCGCCCCCCTCGACGACCACGAGCCCGACGAGAAGGGGGTGGAGCTGTGACCGTCGTCCAGCTGCTGATCGGACTGGCGACGCTCGTCGTCAACGCCTTCTTCGTCGGTGCGGAGTTCGCGCTGACCTCCGTGCGCCGCAGCCAGATCGAGCCCTACGCCGACCAGGGCGACCGGCGCGCGAAGAGCGTGCTGTGGGGCCTGGAGCACGTGTCCGCGCTGATGGCCGCCGCCCAGCTCGGCATCACGCTGTGCACGCTGGTGCTGGGCGTGGTGGCCGAGCCCGCGATCGCGCATCTGCTGGAGCCGGTGTTCCACGCGGTGGGCGTGCCCGAGGGCGCGGGGCACGCGGTGTCCTTCGTGATCGCGCTGGCCCTCGCGACCTATCTGCACATGCTGCTCGGCGAGATGGTGCCGAAGAACATCGCGCTCGCCGAGCCGGTGCGCAGCGCGCTGGCGCTCGGACCGCCCCTGGTGGCGCTGTCCCGGGCGCTGCGCCCGGTGATCTTCACGGTGAACGCGTGCGCGAACGCCCTGCTGAAGCTGCTGCGGGTCGAGGCCCGGGAGGAGGTCGCCGCCTCCTACTCGGACGCCGAGATAGCGCAGATCGTGAAGGACTCCAGCGAGGCCGGCCTGATCGACGACCGGGCCCAGGAGCGGCTGCGCGACGCGCTGGAGCTGGGCCGCCGTCCGGTGCGGGACGTGGTGATGCCGCTGGAGGACGTGGTGTACGCGAGCGTCGGCATCACGCCGGAGGAACTGGAGCGGCTGTCCGCGGAGTCCGGGTTCTCCCGTTTCCCGGTGGTGGACGAGGGACGGCGGATCGTGGGCTACCTGCATGTGAAGGACGCCCTGGACGCCGCCGGGCGGGACGTGCCGTTCCGGCTGCGTGACATGCGGTCCATCGCCCGCGTTCGGGAGCACACGCCACTGGACGACGTCCTCACGGCGATGCGGGGCAGCCGTACACATCTCGCCGCGGTCCTCGGGACGGACGGGCGGATGGCCGGGCTGGTGACCATGGAGGACGTGCTGCGGGAGCTGTTCGGCCAGCGGACGTGAGGGAGAGGCGGAACGCCGGGACCGCCGCCCTACGGGGCCGCTCGAGCAGTGTTCCGCGGAACACACCGTGCGACACCCTGCCCGCCGAGCGGCAGACCTGCGAGGGCGTCGGGCGCGGGACGGCCGTGCGGCCGTGCGCCGTGTGCGGGGGGGGATCCCCGGACCGACCGACTGCTGGGTATGTGCACGGGATACCATTTCCGTCGCCATGCAGACGAACCCCACCTACAGCAGCCTGGTCGCCGTCGGCGACTCCTTCACCGAGGGCATGTCGGACCTGATGCCCGACGGCACCTACCGGGGCTGGGCCGACCTGCTCGCCGCGCGGATGGCCGCCCGGACCCCCGGCTTCCGGTACGCCAACCTCGCCGTGCGCGGCAAGCTGATCCAGCAGATCGTCGACGAGCAGGTCGACGTCGCGGCTGCCATGGGCGCCGACGTGATCACCCTGGTCGGCGGGCTCAACGACACGCTGCGGCCCAAGTGCGACATGGTCCGGGTCCGCGGACTCCTGGAGGAGGCCGTGGAGAAGCTGGCCCCCGCCTGCCGGCAGCTCGTCCTGATGCGCAGCCCTGGCCGGCAGGGCCCCGTCCTGAAGCGGTTCCGGCCGCGCATGGAGGAACTGTTCGCCTGCGTCGACGAGCTGGCCGCCCGGCATGGCGCGATCGTCGTCGACCTGTACCGCGCGCCGTCCCTGAGCGACCCGCGGATGTGGGACGTGGACCGGCTGCACCTCACGGCCGAGGGGCACCGCCGGGTCGCGGAGGCGGTGTGGCAGACGCTGGGCCACGACCCCGAGGACGCCGAGTGGCACATGCCGATGCCGGCGACATTGCCGCCGGGCTGGGTCATGCGGCGGGTGGCGGACGCGCGGTTCGCGCGGCAGCACCTGCTGCCGTGGATAGGCCGCCGTCTGACAGGCCGCTCCTCGGGCGACGGACTTCCCCCGAAGCGGCCCGAGCTGCTGCCGTACGAGGACCGGGCGTAGCCGCAGGTGGAGGCGGCCCCGGCGCTCTCGTAGGTTCCAACAAGGACACCCGCGGCGCTGGCCTGCACGAATCGCCAGTAGAATCCGTGCACGTGACTTCCGCTCCCGCCAAGCCCCGCATCCCGAACGTCCTCGCCGGACGCTACGCCTCCACCGAGCTCGCCACGCTCTGGTCGCCCGAGCAGAAGGTGAAGCTGGAGCGGCAGCTCTGGCTCGCCGTGCTGCGGGCCCAGAAGGACCTCGGGATCGAGGTGCCGGACGCGGCGCTCGCCGACTACGAGCGTGTCCTCGACACCGTCGACCTGGCCTCGATCGCCGAGCGCGAGAAGGTCACGCGGCACGACGTCAAGGCGCGGATCGAGGAGTTCAACGACCTCGCCGGGCACGAGCACGTGCACAAGGGCATGACCTCCCGCGACCTCACCGAGAACGTCGAGCAGCTCCAGATCCGCCTCTCGCTGGAGCTGGTGCGCGACCGCACGGTCGCCGTCCTGGCCCGGCTCGGCAAGCTGGCCGGCGAGTACGGCGAGCTGGTCATGGCCGGCCGCTCGCACAACGTCGCCGCACAGGCCACCACCCTCGGCAAGCGCTTCGCCACCGCCACCGACGAACTGCTCGTCGCGTACGGCCGGGTCGAGGAGCTGCTGGGCCGTTACCCGCTGCGCGGCATCAAGGGCCCGGTCGGCACCGCGCAGGACATGCTGGACCTGCTGGGCGGGGACGCCGCGAAGCTCGCGGACCTGGAGCAGCGGATCGCCACGCACCTGGGCTTCTCTCAGGCGTTCACCTCGGTCGGCCAGGTCTACCCGCGCTCGCTGGACTACGAGGTCGTGACGGCGCTGGTGCAGCTTGCGGCGGCCCCGTCGTCGCTGGCCAAGACGATCCGGCTGATGGCCGGGCACGAGCTGGTCACCGAGGGCTTCAAGCCCGGCCAGGTCGGCTCCTCGGCGATGCCGCACAAGATGAACACCCGCTCCTGCGAGCGCGTCAACGGCCTGATGGTGATCCTGCGCGGCTACGCCTCGATGACCGGCGAGCTGGCGGGCGACCAGTGGAACGAGGGCGACGTGTCCTGCTCGGTGGTGCGCCGGGTCGCGCTGCCGGACGCGTTCTTCGCGCTGGACGGTCTGCTGGAGACGTTCCTGACGGTGCTCGACGAGTTCGGCGCGTTCCCGGCGGTCGTCGCCCGTGAGCTGGACCGCTACCTGCCGTTCCTCGCCACCACCAAGGTGCTCATGGGCTCCGTGCGCGCGGGTGTCGGCCGGGAGCTCGCGCACGAGGCGATCAAGGAGAACGCCGTCGCCTCCGCGCTCGCCATGCGAGAGCAGGGCGCCGAGCGCAACGAGCTGCTCGACAAGCTGGCCGCCGACCCGCGCATCCCGCTGGACCGGGACCAGCTGGACGCGCTGATGGCCGACAAGCTGTCCTTCACCGGTGCCGCGGGCGACCAGGTCGCCGCCGTCGTCGCCCGGGTCGAGGAGATCGTGAAGCAGCACCCCCAGGGCGCGGGCTACACGCCCGGCGCGATCCTCTGACGCACCTTTCCTGATGGCTCGTTTCACGCCCGAGGAGCTCGAGGCCGCCCGCGACCGCGTCGTGCCCGACGTGGTCGCGGAGGGTCTGCACGTCCTGTTCTGCGGCATCAACCCGGGCCTGATGACGGCCGCGACGGGCCATCACTTCGCCCGCCCGGGCAACCGCTTCTGGCCGGTGCTGCACCGGTCCGGATTCACGCCGCGGCTGCTGAAGCCGTCCGAGCAGCGGGAGTTGCTGTCGTACGGGCTCGGCATCACCAACGTGGTGGCGCGGGCCTCCGCGCGGGCCGACGAGCTGAGCGCCGAGGAGTACCGGGAGGGCGGGCGGCTGCTCGCTGCGAAGGTGGAGCGGCTGCGGCCGCGTTGGCTGGCCGTGGTGGGGGTGACCGCGTACCGCGCGGCCTTCGACGACCGCAAGGCGCAGGTGGGCCCGCAGTCGCGGACGATCGGGGACACGCGCGTGTGGGTGCTGCCCAATCCGAGCGGGCTGAACGCGCACTGGACGCTCGACACGATGGCCGAGGAGTTCGCACGGCTGCGGGAAGCCGCCGGGGGGTGATCCCCTACGGGGGGTCCGCCTCCGTGACCAGAGCCAGCAGCTGGACCTCCCGCGACGCGTCCCGGTCCGCGACCGCCACGGCGACCCAGCGGCCCGTGCCCTCCACCTCCCACAGATGGGCCACACCCGCCCGCGCGCTCAACTCCGCCCACGGCGCGGGTATCTCCTCCCGCGCGGTGCGCAACAGCACGGTCTGCAGGTTGTACGGAGGCGTGTCGCCCCAGCGGGAGGCGAGGTGCTCGTAGACGGCGTCGCGGTCCTTCTCGTACTGGTCGATCGTCACCGCCCTGGTCGCCGGAGCGTCGTCGGCCGCTGCCTCTAACACCGCGACGTGGTGACCGGGCCCCGAGACGCCGACGTCCGACGGGCCGTGCTCCGCCGGAAAGGGGCGGTGGCACAGCTCGTCGATGAGGGCGAGGTGCTGTGCGATGTTCATGGGTCCAGTAAACCCGCCCCCACTGACACTTGGCGGGGCATCAGCCGGTCCGCGCTCAGGCGTCCCTGCGGCGCACGCTCCAGGCTCCCGCCAATAGGGCGCGGCCGTCCACAACGCGGTCACCGCGAGCCCCGGACCGCAGGCCCGGCGTGCCGTCGTACGTCTCCCTGAGCGCCAACGGCCCGGCCTTGTCGGGCAGGAAGCCGGCGACGGTGACCGTGGCGTCGCCGATCACCCCGTCACCAGCCCCGCGAGGTCCGCCGGTACGGAGATGAGCCGCCACGGGCGCGTCGTGCACGCGGTGCGGCTGACCGGGCGCGAGGCCGAGGTGCTGCGGCTGATGGCGCGGGCCTGTCGGACGCGGAGATCGCCGCCCGGCTGGTCGTGGGGACCGGGACGGTGACGTCGCATGTCAGCGCGGTGCCGGCGAAGTCGGGGGCACGGGACCGCACCCAGGCGGTGATCGCGGCACGGGAGTCGGGCTTCGTGGCCCCGGGCTGATCACCGACGTCCGGTGCCCGCCCCTCGCCGGGGTGTGCCCTGCCGAAGTACGATCCGGCCAACACGCGCACGACCTGGGAGGACGGACGGTGGGGCGGCTGACCGGCGGGGATCCCTCGCTGCTGCGAAGGATCAACTCCGCGGTGGTGCTGCACGCGCTGCGCGCCACGGACTGCGCGACGCTGACCGAGATCACCCGGGTGACGGGGCTGTCGCGGCCGACCGTGGAGGGCGTCGTCGAAGGGCTCATCGAGGCCGGGCTCGTCGTCGAGAAGGCCGCCGAGGAGGGCGCCGCCCGGCGGCAGGGGCGTCCGGCGCGGCGGTTCCGGTTCCGGGCCGAGGCCGGACATCTGCTCGGGCTGGAGATCGGGGCGCACCGGGTGGCCGCGCTGCTGTCCGACCTGGACGGCCGGGTGATCGGCTCCCAGGCCAAGGAGGTGCCCGAGACGGCGGGGGCCGATGAGCGGCTGGAGCGGCTGCGCGGGGCCGTCGCCGAGTTGCTGCGGCGGGCCGGCGTCGCGCGCGGCTCGCTGCGGGCCGTGGGCGTGGCGACGCCCGGGATCGTCGAGGCCGACGGCACGGTGCGGCTGGGCACGGCGCTGCCGGGGTGGACGGGGCTGCGGCTGGGCGAGCGTCTCGGCCGGTCGTTCAAGTGCCCGGTCCTGGTGGAGAACGACGCCAACGCGGCGGCCGTCGCCGAGCACTGGAAGGGTGCGGCCACCGAGTCGGACGACGTGGTGTTCGTGCTGGCGGGGCTCAGCCCGGGCGCCGGTTCGCTGATCGGGGGCCGGCTGCACCGGGGCTACGGCGGAGCGGCCGGCGAGATCGGCGCGCTGCATCTGCTGGGCCGGGGGGTGACGCCCGAGACGCTCCTGTCCACCACGGACGAGCCTCTCCACCCGCTCGACGAGCAGGCCGTCGCCGAGGTCTTCGCGCAGGCCCGCGAGGGCGACCAGCGGGCCCGGGCGGCCGTGGACCGCTTCAATCAGCGCCTGGTCCACGACGTGGCGGCCCTCGTCCTCGCCCTGGACCCGGAGCTGGTCGTCATCGGCGGCTGGGCGGCGGGCCTGGACGGCGTCCTGGCCCCCCTCCGCGAGGAACTCGCCCGCTACTGCCTGCGCCCCCCGGAGGTCACCCTCTCCGCCCTGGGAGACGCGGCCGTGGCGACCGGCGCCCTGCGCCTGGCCCTGGACCACGTGGAGGAGCAGCTGTTCGCGGTGGAGCAACGTCCCCTTTAGGGGCGCGGGGCTGCACTGATGTGCGGCTCGGCCGCGTGGACGCGACCAGCCACGACGCTCCCGGCAGCCCCGTCGAGCACCGCACCCCGGTCCCGAACGGTCAGGACGCCTTCTGCCGAGGCCCGGCGTGGATCTCCACGTCACCCGAGTCACCGAAGGTCAACCGGCACGTGTCAGCCCGGTACGTCGCCACCGACAAGGCGGACGTGCGCCCCCCGGCCACGAACCGGGTGGTCACCACCAGCACGGGCGCTCCCGGCAGCCGGTCCAGTTCCTTCGCCTCGCCGGCCCCCGCGGAGCCCAGCTCCACCGCGTTCTCCTGCCGCTCCAGCTCCAGCCGCTGAAGCTCCCGCAGCACCGCACGCGCGCGTGCCGCTCCGGACGGCGCGTCGATGCCGGAGAGCTCGGGCACCGAGGTCTGCGGGATGTACAGCAGTTCCGCGGCCACCGGCCGGCCGTGCGAGACGCGGGAGCGCCGCACGATGTGCACGGGCTCGTCGCGGCCGGTCTCCAGGGCGTCGGCGACGGCCGCCGGGGGCACGGCCGTGGTGCAGTCGGCGGGCTGCCAGGCGTCGTCGGGGCCGCCCGGCCAGGTGTGCGGGCCGGTGCCGAGGGAGACGCCCATGCGGGGCGGTGCGACGGTCGTCCCGACACCGCGGCGGCGCTGCAGCCTGCCTTCGAGTTCGAGCTGCTCCAGTGCCTGGCGGAGCGTGGCGCGGGCGACGCCGAAGCGGGCCGCGAGGTCGCGTTCGTTGGGCAGGATCTCGCCCACCGCGAACTCCGAGTCGAGCGCTTGACTGAGCACCGTCTTCAGATGCCAGTACTTCGGTTCCTGCACCGATTCCAGCTGCGTGGTCCCCACCCTGTCCTCCGCAATCGCCGTGGTCGGCGGCGTTTTAGCGCCCTTGTTTATTAAAGGTTGTTGCACTTCTCTGCGACCATAGGGCGGCCCTGATCCTTGGTCAAGACCAATGGCCGGGAACGTTCACGGCGCCGCACCAGGGGCCGCTGACCGGCCTGGCGGCGTGTCTAGGCGGCCAGTGACCGCAGCTTGTCGGGGTTGCGGACGATGTAGACCGACTGCACGCGGCCGTCGGCCACGTCGAGCTGGAAGACGGAGTCGGGCCTGCCGCCGGACAGGATCAGCGCGGCCGGGCCGCCGTTGAGCTCCAGGAAGCGCACGGACAGGCCCGGGAGGCTCTTCTGCGCCACGCCGATGAGGAAGCGGCCCACCTTGTCGGCGGTCCGCAGGACCCGCAGCGGCGCCTGCGACTTGCCGCCACTGTCACCGACGAGCCGGACCTCCGGGGCGAGCAGCGCCATCAGGCCCTCGAGGTCGCCGTCGGCCGCCGCGGCGAGGAACCGCTCGGTGAGGTCGCGGCGCTCGGCGGGGTCGACGTCGTAGCGTGGGCGCCGTTCCTCGACGTGTTTGCGGGCCCGCCCGGCCAGCTGGCGCACCGCCGGTTCGCCGCGCTCGAGCATGGCGGCGATGTCGGCATAGGGGAAGGCGAAGGCCTCGCGCAGCACGAACACGGCCCGCTCCAGCGGTGACAGGGACTCCAGGACCACGAGGACGGCGAGGGAGACGGAGTCGGCCAGAACGGCACGCTCGGCGGTGTCGGGCACGGTGTCGCCGAAGTCGGTGACGTACGGCTCGGGCAGCCAGGGGCCGACGTACGTCTCGCCGCGTGCCTTGATCTGGCGCAGACGGTCGATGGCGAGCCGGGTGGTGATCCGCACCAGGTAGCCGCGCGGTTCGCGCACGTCGTCGCGAGGCGTGCCGGTCCAGCGCAGCCAGGCCTCCTGGACCACGTCCTCCGCGTCGGCGACGCGTCCCAGCATGCGGTAGGCGACGCCCAGCAGGACGGGGCGGTGCGCTTCGAAGGCGTCGGTGGCGGTCTCGGTGGTCACGGCTCCATCCCAGCCCACCGATGGTGCCCTGTCCAGGCGGAACCGCCCCTTCCCGGACAGAATGGCCGGACGGACGCCGGTGATCGGCGGCACGGCTGCGGAGGTGGCGATGCGGTACGCGGTGCTGGGCACGGGGCAGGTCGGGCGCACGCTCGGCGGACGGCTGGTGGAGCTGGGCCACGAGGTGCGGCTCGGCTCGCGCACGCGGGACAACACGGCCGCCGTGCAGTGGGTCGCCTCGGCCGGTCCGAGGGCGGGCGCGGGGACGTTCGCCGAGGCGGCGGAGTTCGGTGAGGTCGTGGTGAACGCGGTCGGCGGGCGGGTGGCGCTCGCCGCACTGGAGGCCGCCGGGGCGGAGAACGTCGACGGCAAGGTCGTCGTGGACGTGTCCAACCCGCTGGCGTTCGAGGAGGGCGAGCTGCGGCTGTCCCCGGTCGAGTCGGACAGCGTGGGCGAGCAGATCCAGCGGACGTTTCCCCGGGCGCGCGTGGTGAAGTCGCTCAACACGGTCAACTGCCGGGTGATGGTGGATCCGGCCCGTGTGCCGGGCGAGCACCACGTCTTCGTCTGCGGGGACGACCCGGGCGCCAAGGAGCAGGTGACGGCGCTGCTCGGGGAGTTCGGCTGGCCCGCGGAGCGCGTCCTCGACCTGGGCGGCATCCGGGCTGCTCGCGCCGTGGAGATGTGGCTGCCCCTTTGGGTCGGTCTGTTCCAGAAGTTCGGTCACGGTGAGTTCAACCTGGAGGTGCGGCGGGCCCGTTGAGCGGTCCGGCTCCGTGAAGGTGGCGCACCCATGGGGCTACCCGCGGGTAGCAATTGCTGACAAGCTGTCTACGGCGTCCGTCAGCAAGTACAGCCGAGGAGCACCCCATGTCCGCCACCGTCTCCTTCAACGTCGCCTCCGCGCGGGGCGAGCAGAACGTGACCCTGTCCTACACCCGCCGGGGCAGCGGCGAACCGCTGCTCCTGCTGCACGGCATCGGCCACCACCGGCAGGCGTGGGAACCGGTGATCCCCGCGCTCGCGGCCGAACGCGACGTGATCGCCGTGGACCTGCCCGGCTGCGGCGATTCACCGGCGCTCCCGGACGGCATGGCGCACGACCTGCCCACGATGAGCGCGGTACTGAAGGCGCTCTTCGGGGCGCTGGAGATCGAGCGGCCGCACGTGGCGGGCAACTCGCTGGGCGGCCTGCTGGCGCTGGACCTGGCCCGGGCGAAGCTCGTCCGCTCGGTCACCGCCCTGTCCCCCGCCGGATTCTGGAACGATGCCGAGCGCCGCTACGCCTTCACCGTGCTGTCGACGATGCGGCAGATCGCCCGGCGCCTGCCACCGCCGGTGGTCGAGCGGCTGGCCCGCCCGGCCCTCGGCCGCACCCTGCTGACCAGCACCATCTACGCCCGGCCGGGCCGCAGGTCACCCGAGGCCGTGGTCGCCGAGACGCTCGCGCTCGCGAGGGCCCAGGGCTTCTCCGAGACGCTGCGCTCCGGCCGGACCGTGCAGTTCACCGACGACATCGTGGGCACACCGGTCACCGTGGCGTGGGGCAGCCGGGACCGGCTGCTCATCCCCCGCCAGGGCGTGCGCGCCAAGGGCGTGATCCCGCGGGCCCGGCTGGTGCGGCTGCCCAGATGCGGCCACGTCCCGATGAACGACGACCCGGCGCTGGTGGCCCGGGTGGTCCTCGACGGCAGCCGCTGACCCGCCCCGGGGCAGCGAACCTTCCCCGGCCTCCCCTCATGAGAACCCTCTAAGGTCTCAACTCATGAGACCAATGCGGCGGGACCCGGGCGACGGTACGGCGTCGGCCGCCTGGGAGCTGCTGCTCCCCGCCGCCTCGGCTCCGGCACGCACGCGTGGCCGTTCCCTGCAGGCGGCTCTGCGCGAGGCGGTCCGCTCGGGCCGGCTCTCGCCGGGCACCCGGCTCCCGTCGAGCCGGGACCTCGCGGCGGACCTGGGGGTCTCGCGCGGTCTGGTCACGGAGGCGTACGAGCAGCTGACGGCCGAGGGATATCTGCGCAGCGGCCGGGGCGCCGGAACCTGGGTGGGCGCGGCCGTCCGCGCCGCGCGGCCGCGGGCGCACGACCTGGCTCCGCGCATCCCCGGCGCCCGCGCGGACTTCGTGCCCGGGACGCCTGACCTGGCCCTGTTCCCGCGCGCGGCGTGGGCCGCGGCGCAGCGCGGTGTGCTGGCGGAACTGCCGCACCAGGAGCTGGGCTACCCCGATCCGCGAGGGCTGCCGAGGCTGCGGACCGCGCTGGCCGAACTGCTCGCCCGGCGGCGGGGCGTGGTGGCCGACCCGGAGCGGCTCGTGGTCGTCTCCGGGGTGGCCCAGGCGACGGCGCTGCTCGGTTTCGCGCTGCACGCGCGCGGCGTGCGCGCCGTCGGCGTGGAGGACCCCGGCAGTCCCCAGCACGACGCGCTGTACGCCTCGGCCGGCGTCACCGCCGTACCGCTGCCGCTGGACGACGAGGGTGTCGCCCTGGAGCCGCTGCGGTCCTCGGGCGTACGGGCCGTGGTGACGACTCCGGCCCACCAGTTCCCCACCGGCCTCGCCTACTCGGCCCGGCGGCGCGCGGAACTGCTGGACTGGGCGCGGGCGGTGGACGGCATCGTCCTGGAGGACGACTACGACGGCGACTTCCGTTACGACCGTGCTCCCGTCGGCGCGCTCCAGGGCCTCGACCCGGACCACGTGGCCTACACCGGCTCGGTCAGCAAGTCCCTCGCGCCAGGACTGCGGCTGGGCTGGCTGCTGGTGCCGGAGTCCTGGACGGAGGAGATCGTGGAGCGCAAACGCACGATGGATCTCGGCCACCCGGCCCTCGACCAGGCCCTGTTCGCCCGGTTCCTGGAGCGCGGCGACTACGACCGCCAGTTGCGGCGCTGCCAGCGCGCCTACCGCGACCGGCGCGACGCGCTGGTCGCCGCCCTGGACGCGCACTTCCCCGGATCGCAGGTGTCCGGGATCGCCGCGGGCCTGCACGTGATCGCCACGCTGCCGCGGCGGTACGGGCCCGTGGAGCGGTTCCTCGCACGGGTGGCGGAGGCGGGGGTCGCGGTGCGCCCGCTCTCGGCCTACGCCCACACGCCGGCCGGGCCCGAGGGGGACGAGGAGATCCGGCTCGTCCTGGGCTACGCCCATGTGCCGCCCGCCCGGATCGCCGAGGGCGTGCGTCTGATGGCCGAGGCGGCGACCGGGTGAGCCGACCGGTTCGTGCGTTCCCTCACCCTGCGGTCAGTTGTTCACTTGGGGTTCGTGTGGGCGCTGCGGCGTGCCAGTAGGTGTAGCTCTGCACACTTGGCCGGATCCCGTCCCTGGAGGCGCATCCATGTCACACCGTCCGTTGCCCGGGCGCCGTAGCGTCCTGCGTGGCTCCCTCGCCGCGTCGGCGGCCCTGTCCCTGCCCACCGCTCTCGGTGCGGCGCCCGCCTTCGCCCGCTCCGGGCGCCCGACGGCGGGGTGGGGTGTGCAGGCGGGTGACGTGACCTGCGACTCCGGGCTGGTGTGGGTGCGTTCCGACCGGCCGGCCCGGATGATCGTCGAGACGTCGGCGACCGAGTCGTTCCGCAACCCCCGCAGATGGCACGGCCCGCTGCTGGGCGAGGGCACCGACCTCACCGGCACGACCCGGCTGCGCGGCCTGCCGTCCGGCGAGCAGATCCACTACCGCGTGCTGCTCGCCGACCCGGACGACCCGCGCCGCACCGGCGAGCCGGTCACGGGCACGTTCCGCACGGCATCCGCCGAGCGCCGTGACGGCGTGCGGTTCGTCTGGTCCGGCGACCTGGCCGGACAGGGCTGGGGCATCAACCCGGAGCTCGGCGGCTACCGCATCTACGACGCGATGGGCGCCCTCGACCCCGACTTCTTCCTCTGCAGCGGCGACAACATCTACGCCGACGGCCCGATCACCGGCACGGTGGCCCTGCCCGGCGGCCGGACCTGGCGGAACATCACCACCGAGGAGAAGGCGAAGGTCGCCGAGACGCTCGCGGAGTTCCGCGGCAACTTCCGCTACAACCTGCTGGACGAGAACCTGCGGGCCTTCAACGCCCGGGTTCCGTCCATCGTCCAGTGGGACGACCACGAGGTCGTCAACAACTGGTACCCGGGCGAGATCCTCACCGACACCCGGTACACCGAGAAGCGCGTGGACGTGCTCGCCGCCCGCGCCCGCAGGGCCTTCTCCGAGTACTTCCCGATCTCCACGCTGCGCCGCCCCGACGGCCGGGTCTACCGTGTGCAGCACCACGGCCCGCTGCTGGACGTGTTCGTCCTGGACATGCGCACCTACCGCAACGCCAACTCGCCGGACGACCAGCCGGCCGACCCGCAGGGCATCCTCGGCCGCGAGCAGCTGGAGTGGCTCAAGCGCGAACTGTCCCGCTCCCGGGCGGTGTGGAAGGTGATCGCCGCCGACATGCCGATCGGCCTCGTCGTCCCCGACGGCACGAACATCGAGGCCGTCGCGCAGGGCGACCCCGGCAAGCCGCTCGGCCGTGAACTGCAGATCGCCGAACTGCTGCGGTTCGTCAAGCACCGGCGCATCACGGGCACGGTGTGGCTGACCGCCGATGTGCACCACACCTCGGCGCAGCACTACCAGCCGTCCAAAGCCGCCTTCACCGACTTCGAGCCGTTCTGGGAGTTCGTCTCGGGCCCGCTCAACGCCGGTGCCTTCCCCGCGAACGCGCTCGACGGCACCTTCGGCCCGGACCGCGTGTTCGTGAAGGCACCGACGACCGCCAACGTCTCCCCCGCCGGCGGCTACCAGTTCTTCGGCGAGGTCGACATCGACGGCCACAGCGGGGAGCTGACGGTACGTCTGCGGGAGCAGGACGGCACCGTGCTGTTCACGCAGACCCTCCAGCCCGGACGGGTCGGCCAGTAGGTACGCAGCGCAACGTTTGAAGGGTGGACAAAGGGGGCAGACTGCCCTCTTTACCCGCCGGTCACAATGCGTTCGCGATCACGCAACACCGTTCCGTCACAGTGGGTGCATGACGCGAGAAGTGACTCAAGTGACCCACCCCGACGCCAACTGCCGCCCCGCCGCCTCGTGGCGGCGGGTCACGGCCGCGTTCCACGCCTGGCGGACACGACGCCAGGAACACGCACCGCCGACGAGTGATACGGGGTCCCCGACACCGGAGCCGGTGCCGGGGGCGAACACCCTGTGGCGGATGCGGACCACGGTGCAGGACGAGCCGGGGTCCCTGGCCGCGCTGTGCGGTGCCCTGGCCGGGCTGCGTGTCGACATCCTGAGCCTGCAGACGCACCCGCTGGCCGCGGGCACGGTCGACGAGTTCCTGCTGCGGGGCCCGGCCGGTCTGTCGGCGTCCGAGGTCACCACGGCCGTCGAGTCGGCCGGTGGCACCGACACCTGGATCGAGCGGGCCGACGCCCACGATCTGGTGGACGCGCCTACCCGGGTCCTCGGACTCGCCGCCCGCACCGCCCTGGACGCGGCGGAACTTCCGCTCGCTCTGCGGCAGTTGCTGGGCCGGTGCACGATCCGGTCCCGGCCCGCTCCGGCCGGCGGCAGCCGGGCCATGGAGGGTGTTCCCGTCGAGGGGGCCCTCGACGACACGGTGATGCGGCTGCGCGGCCCGGAAGGCGGCGTGATCACCGTCGAGCGGCCGTATCTGCCCTTCACCCCCACCGAGTTCGCCCGGGCCAGGGCCCTGGTGGAACTCGACGCCCGGCTCGGACCGCGCCTGCCGCACGGCCGGGACGTGTTCACGCTCTCCGAGGGCAGTGACATCACCGTGCGGCGGGCCGACACCCGTGACCTCGAAGCGGCCCGGGCGATGCACGAACGCTGCTCGGCGCGCACGCTCAAGCTGCGCTATCACGGGCCCGTCGGTGACGCCGACCGGTACCTCAACCACCTGCTCAGTCCGCGGTACGGCCGCACCCTCGCCGTGCAGACCGCCTCCGGGCGGATCGTCGGGCTCGGTCACCTCCTGTGGGACGGGGACGAGACGGAGGTCGCGCTGCTCGTCGAGGACACCTGGCAGCGGCGGGGTGTGGGAGCGGAGTTGCTGTCGCGGCTCGTGGCCATGGCCGTCGAGGCGGGGTGCTCCAGCGTGTATGCCGTGACGCAGGCGTCCAACACGGGGATGGTGGCCGCCATGCGCGGGCTGGGGCTGCCTCTCGACTACCAGGTCGAGGAGGGGACGCTGGTGATCACTGCGCGGCTGGGTGAAACGGTCGTGACAGGTGCGGAGGAACTCGGGAGCGCCTCCGCACCGTAGGGGCGTTCGTCAGTGGGCGGGCGCGGGCTCGTGGTGGCTTGTCGCGCAGTTCCCCGCGCCCCCGGCGGGGCGCCCCAGCGCCTGGTCGACATCCGACCAGAGGTCCTCCACGTCCTCCAGGCCCACCGACATGCGCAGGAGCCGGTCGCTGACGCCGGCTCCCCTGCGGTCGTCCGCGTCGACGATGCGGTGGCTGATGGAGGCCGGGTGCTGGATGAGGGTGTCCACGCTGCCGAGGCTCACCGCCGGGGTGATCAGGCGGACCGCGCCGATCACCTCGTGCGGGTCGCCGTACACCTCGAAGGCGACCATGGCACCGCCGATGCGCGGATAGTGCACGCGGGCGACGCGCGGGTCGGCGGCGAGGCGGCGGACGAGTTCGGCCGCCGTGGCGGAGGCGGCCCGGACCCGGACGGGGAGGGTGGACAGGCCGCGCAGCAGCAGGTAGCCGGCCAGCGGGTGCAGGACACCTCCCGTGGCGAAGCGCACCTGCCGCAGCCGGCCCGCGAACTCCTCGTCACAGGCGACCACGCCCGCGAGGACGTCGCCGTGCCCGCCGAGGTACTTGGTGGCGCTGTGCAGGATCAGTCGGGCACCCTGCTCGGCGGGGCGCTGGAGGACCGGCGTGGCGAAGGTGTTGTCCACGAGCAGCGGCACCGAGCCGCAGGCGTGTGCGACGGCCCGCAGGTCGACCTCGGCGAGCGTGGGGTTGGCCGGGGACTCGACCAGGACGAGGCCGGTGTCCGGGCGCAGGGCGTCGGCGACGCCGGCCGGGTCGGTCCAGGTCACCTCGGAACCCAGCAGCCCGGCGGTGAGCAGGTGGTCACTGCAGCCGTACAGGGGGCGTACGGCGACGACGTGCCGCAGGCCCATGGAGCCGCGCACGAGCAGGACGGCGCTGAGCGCGGCCATGCCGCTGGCGAACGCCACCGCCGCCTCGGTGCCCTCCAGGCGGGCCAGGGCCGTCTCGAAGCGGGCGACGGTCGGGTTGCCCAGCCGTCCGTACACGGGCGGGCCGTCCGGCTCCGCCCCGGTGGTGGCGAACGCGTCGATCCGGGCCGCCTCGCCGCGGCTGTCGTACGACGGGTAGGTGGTGGACAGGTCGATCGGCGGGGCGTGCAGCCCCTGCCGGGCGAGGTCGTCCCGCCCGGCGTGCACGGCCTCGGTGGCGAGGGCTCGCGGTGCGGTGCGTATGTCGGCGTGGGCGCGCGTGCTCGTTGTGTCCATGTCCATGGTGGGCAAGGGTGAACATCGAACGGGCTGTCGGGTGAGAATCCCGTGCTACGTTCGGCCGATGGCTGAATCTGTCGTACTGGATCCGGTGGATCTCCATCTGTTGCGGCTGTTGCAGAACGACGCCCGGGCGACGTACCGGGATCTCGCCGCACAGGTCGGGGTGGCGCCGTCGACGTGCCTGGACCGGGTGACGCGGCTGCGCCGGTCGGGCGTGATCCTCGGGCACCGTCTGGAGCTGGATCCGGCCAAGCTGGGGCGGGGGCTGGAGGCCCTGCTGTCGGTGCAGGTCAGACCGCACCGCCGGGAGCTGGTGGGACCCTTCGTGGAGCGGATCCGGGTCCTGCCGGAGTCGCGGACGGTGTTCCACCTGACCGGTCCCGACGACTATCTGGTCCATGTCGCGGTCGCCGACATGGCCGACCTGCAACGCCTGGTGCTGGACGAGTTCACGTCGCAGCGGGAGGTGGCCCGGGTGGAGACCCGGCTGATCTTCCAGCAGTGGGAGTGCGGGCCGCTGCTGCCGCCTTCGCCCTCGGCTCAATCGGCGTGACGTGCGCGGTCCGTCGTACGAGGATGGCCGCATGTCTGAGATCAAGAGCCCGCTGCCCCGTGAGGTCGCCGACGCGTACGTCGACGAGCTCGTCGCCCTCGACCCGATCACCGGCACGTTCCTCGGCGACAAGGAGAGTTCGAGCAGGCTGCCCGACACCTCGCCCGCGGGTCAGGAGGCGCTCGCGGAGCTGGCGCGGCGGACGCTGGCCCGGCTGGACGAGGCCGAGCGGCTGCCCGGCGCGGACAGCGACATCGAGCGCCGGTGCGCGCGGCTGCTGCGCGAGCGGCTGGGTGCCGAACTCGCGGTGCACGAGGCCGACGAGAGCCTGCGTTCCGTCAGCAACCTGAGCTCCATCGCGCATGCGGTGCGGCAGGTGTTCACCGTGACGCCCGCGCAGACGGAGGAGGACTGGGCGGCGATCGCCGAGCGGCTGCGCGGCGTCCCGGCCGCGCTGGAGGGCTACCGGGAGTCCCTGGCGCTCGGCCTGGAGCGGAAGCTGTACGCCGGGCCCCGCGCCACCGCGACCTTCGTGACGCAGCTCGGTGAGTGGGCCGACGCGGACGGCGAGGGCCACGGCTGGTTCGAGCAGTACGCGGCGGCCGGCCCCGAGGCCCTGCGGTCCGAGCTGGACACCGCCGCCCGCTCGGCCACCGAGGCGGTCGTGCGGCTGCGCGACTGGATGCGGGACGTGTACGCGCCGACGATCGAGGGCGCGCCGGACGTGGTGGGCCGGGAGCGCTACGCGCGCTGGGTGCGCTACTTCAACGGCACGGACCTCGACCTGGACGAGGCGTACGCCTACGGCTGGTCCGAGTACCACCGCCTCCTCGGCGAGATGAAGACCGAGGCCGAGAAGATCCTTCCGGGCGCCGGCACGCCGTGGGAGGCGCTGGCCCACCTCGACGCGCAGGGCACGCACATCGAGGGCGTCGACGAGGTGCGCGAATGGCTGCAGAGCCTCATGGACGAGGCGATCGGTGCGCTCGACGGCACCCACTTCGACCTGGCCGAGCGGGTGCGCCGGGTGGAGTCGCGCATCGCCCCTCCGGGCAGCGCCGCCGCCCCCTACTACACGCCGCCGTCCGACGACTTCTCCCGTCCGGGCTGCACCTGGCTGCCCACCATGGGCGAGACGCGCTTCCCGGTCTACGACCTGGTGTCGACCTGGTACCACGAGGGCGTGCCCGGCCACCACCTCCAGCTGGCCCAGTGGAAGCACGTGGCGCAGAACCTCTCCCGCTACCAGGCGAGCGTCGGCATGGTGAGCGCCAACGCCGAGGGCTGGGCGCTGTACGCGGAGCGGCTGATGGACGAACTGGGCTTCCTGACCGACCCGGAGCGCCGGCTCGGCTATCTGGACGCCCAGATGATGCGCGCGGTGCGCGTCATCATCGACATCGGCATGCACCTGGAGCTGACGATCCCGGACGACTCGCCCTTCCACCCCGGCGAGCGCTGGACGGCCGAGCTGGCGCAGGAGTTCTTCGGCTCGCACAGCAGCCGGCCGGCGGACTTCGTGGAGAGCGAGCTGACCCGCTACCTGTCCATGCCGGGTCAGGCCATCGGCTACAAGCTCGGCGAGCGGGCCTGGCTGCTGGGCCGCGAGAACGCCCGTGCCCGCCATGGAGACGCCTTCGACCCGAAGGCCTGGCACATGGCCGCGCTGTCCCAGGGCTCGCTCGGTCTGGACGACCTGGTGGACGAACTGTCGCAGTTGTAGGCGCGTCGCAGCCGTAGGTGGCGCGTCGGCGGGGCGCCGGTGTCGGGGCGCCAGGAGGCAGGCGCGTCCGCGAGGCGTCGCCACCGCGGCGCCAGGAGGCAGGCGCGTCCGCGAGGCGTCGCTAGCGCGGCGCCAGGAGGCGCAGCTCGATCAGGTCCAGCCAGGTCTCCGGGCCCGGCTGGACCCTCGCCGCGCGGACCGCGTAGCTGCCGGGCTCCAGGGCCACCCGGACCTGGTCGGTGTCCGCGAGGCCCGTCCCCGGCCAGGCCGCGTCGAAGAGACGGACCGGCCCGGGCACCTTCCACGTCGTCTCCGGCCCCCACTCCGCAGCGGCGGCGGCCGGGGGCACGCTCGCCAGCAGCTCGTGCTCGGAGTTGCCTGCGCACCACCGGACGAACATGCCCCGGTCGGGCAGGTAGGCGGTCGATGCGGGGTCGTCGCCCAGGACCAGGGCCGTGCAGTCGCCGACCGGGAGGAGGCCGACGTGGCCGTCCACCTCGCAGGCCCGGTCGTAGTCCGAGGCCGTCTCCTCGCCGTCGGCACCCGCCCAGAACGGCAGGACGGTCTCCGGCACCGCTATCAGCGGCCCGCCGCCCGACTCCACCCATTCCACTGCGCCCGGCTCCGCGTATCGCACCATGGCGCAAGAACCTACAGGGTCAACTCGCGGCAAAGGATCGGGGGTTCAGCAGCCGCAGTCGCCGGCGTCAACGGGCGCCGTCAGGGGATCCGGGGCCCGGCGCTCACGCCCCTGCCAGGTTTCGACCGCCAGGCCCTCGCGCACCCAGTACTCGAAGCCGCCGAGCATCTCCTTGACCCGGTAGCCGAGTTCGGCGAGGGCCAGGGCGGCGCGGGCGGCGCCGTTGCAGCCGGGGCCCCAGCAGTACGTCACGACCGGCACCGACCGGTCGAGGAGCTGCCCGGCCTGCTCGGCGACGAGCGCGGTCGGCAGGTGGAGCGCGCCGGGGATGTGGCCCTGGTCCCACGCCTCGGTGGAGCGCGAGTCGACGAGGACGAAGCCGGGGTCACCGCCGGCGTCGAGGGCGGCGGCGACGTCGGACACGTCGGTGTGGAAGGCGAGGCCGGCGCGGAAGTGGGCGGCGGCGTCCGCGGGAGCGGCGGGGGCGACGCGCAGGACGGGGTTCACGGTGGTGGTCATGCGGCAAAACTACGGCCGCCGGTACCGCCCCTGAAGTGACGATCCCCGGTGCTCCGCTTGATCCGCCGGGGATTCCCCTGCTATCCCTCGGGTATGACCGAGTATTCCCCGGACGCCACGGACTGGCGCATTCTGGACGTCCTCCAGCGGGAGGGCCGGGCCAGTTTCGCCGAGCTGGCCCGCGCCGTCTCGATGTCCGCGAGCGCGGTCACCGACCGGGTGCGCCGTATGGAGGAGGCCGGGGTCATCCGGGGCTACGCGGCGGTCGTGGACCCGGAGCGCCTGGGCCTGCCGATCCTGGCGTTCGTGCGCCTGAGGTATCCGAACGGCAACTACAAGCCGTTCCACGACCTGGTCGCCGTCACGCCGGAGATCCTGGAGGCGCACCACGTGACGGGTGACGACTGTTTCGTCATCAAGGTCACGGCCCGCTCGATGCGCCACCTGGAGGAGGTGTCGGGGAAGATCGGGGCGCTGGGCTCGGTGACCACGAGCGTGGTGTACTCCTCGCCCCTCCCCGGGCGTCCCCTGGGGCGCTGACCTCAGCCGGTGCCGCGCTGGCGCAGCGTCGAGCCGGACCGGCCCTTGACCACTTCGAGCTGGGCGTGGATCCGCCGCCGCAGGTCGGCGACATGGCTGACGATGCCGACGCTCCGGTCCCGTTCGCGCAGGGAGTCGAGGACGTCGAGGACCTCGTCGAGGGTCTGGTCGTCGAGGCTGCCGAAGCCCTCGTCGATGAAGAGGGTGTCCAGCCGCACCCCGCCCGCCTCGTCCGTGACGACGTCCGCGAGGCCGAGCGCGAGGGCGAGCGAGGCGAAGAACGTCTCCCCGCCGGACAGGGTCGCGGTGTCACGTTCGCGGCCGGTCCAGGCGTCGACGACATGCAATCCGAGCCCGCTGCGGCCGCGTCCGGTGCGGTCGTCGGAGTGGACGAGGGTGTAGCGGCCGGAGGACATGCGGCGCAGCCGGACGGTCGCGGCGGCGGCGACCTGCTCCAGCCGGGCCGCCAGGACGTACGCCTCCAGGCGCATCCGGCGTTCGTTGTCCGCGGAGGTGCCCGCGGCGAGGCCGGCCATGCGGGCGACGCGGTCGTACTCCTCGCGCAGCGGCGCCAGCCGGCGCACGGAGGCGCTCGCCCGGACGGAGAGCCGGTCGAGTTCGGCGCAGCGCCGTCCGGCGGCATCGTGGGCGGAGGCGGCGTCGCGCAGCCGCCGGTCCGCCTCGTCGGCGGCCCGCCGGGCCGATTCCGGGTCGGCCTGCGGCTCGCGGGCCGCCGCCGCCGTGTCGGCCTCGGCGAGGACGGCCCGCACGGCGGCGTCCTCGTGCTGCCAGGCGTCCAGGCGGCGTTGCAGTTCACGGTGGGCGGCGTTGTCGAGGAGGGCGGCGGCCGCTGCCTGCGGGGTCTCGAAGCCGGCGCGGAAGGCGGCGTCGGCGAGCCGGGCGTCGGCGTCCTTGAGCCGCTGGGCGGTGTCCTCGGCGACACGGGCGGCGTCGGCGGCGTCCGTGAGCAGCGCGGTGCGCCGCTCGAGCTGGCCGGCCCGCGCGGCGACGCTGTCCAGGGAGCCGCGCGCCCGGTCCAGCTCCTCCTCCAGTGCGGCCCGTTCGCGGTCCAGCCGCTCCCGGTGACCGACCCGGGAGGCGGTCCGGACGGCGGCCTCCTGCCGGGCGGCGAGGCGCCGTTCGTACTCCTGCCCGGCCTGCCGCAGCCGCTCCTGAGCGGCGTGCAGCCCGGCCGCGGCACTGCGGGCCTGCGTGTACCGCTCCTCCAACTCCACAGCTTCCTGGGCGAGTTGTTCGGCAGGGCCGTCACCGGCCTCCGCGGTCGCCGCGGCGAGGGCTTCCCGTACGACGGCGAGGCGCCGTTCGTCCTCGGCGCGCTGTTCGTCGGCGCGCTGGTAGCCGGTGAGGGCGTGTTCTTCCGCCTCGCGGTCGACGTGCCCGGCGACCTTGCGGGCGGGGTCGGGGTGTTCGGTGGCGCCGCAGACCGCGCAGGGTGCGCCGTCGGTGAGGTGCGCGGCCAGTTCGGCGGCGATGCCGTTCAGGCGCTGCTCCTTGAGGTCGAGCCAGTGCTGCTTGGCCCGGAGCGTCTTCTCCTGCGCGGTGCGGACGCGCTCGACCGCCCGGTCCGTGTCCTGGGCGAGCTGGTCGCGCAGGCGGGCCGCCCGGAGCCGCTGCTGTGCGGGCTCACGCCGTTCGGCGAGCTGCTCGGCGAGGGCGGCGGCCTGCTGCGCGGTGTCGACCCGGGTCTGGAGTGCGGTGCGCGTCTCCTCCCAGTCGTCGAGCCACGCCTCCGCCTCTTGGAGGAGGTCCGCGTCGGCGCGCTCCTGGCGGTCCAGGCCGGCGCGCTCGTCGAGGAGTTCGGCCAGGCGCCGCTCGGCCCGGCGGGCCGAGTCGAGCCCGCCCAGCTCCTCTGCGGTCCGGCGTGCGGCGGCGGCCAGCCCGGCCGCGCCCGCTTCGGCGAAGGTATCCGGCAGCAGGGCACGCGCGCGGGCCTCGGCGGCGGCTGCCCGGCGGTGTTCGGCTTCGGAGGACTCCCGCAGGTCCAGGGCGGGGGCGACCGCTTCGGCCTTGCGGGCCCGCTCCATGAGCGCCTGTGCCTCGCGGTAGGCCTCGGCTCCCTGCTCCAGGCGCGCCGCGCGTTCCCGTGCCTCCGCGAACCGCCGCTGGAGCCGGGCGCGTTCGCGTACGTCGTCCAGGGCGCGTCCGGCGGCGGCCTGCGCGGACTCGGCGGCGGCGAGCGTGCAGGCGGCGACGGTGTGCTGCTCGCGGGCGGTGCTGCGGGCGACGGCGGCAGCGCCCAGTACGGCCTCGGCGAGCCCCGGTTCGCCCGGGGCCAGGTCGGGCAGCTCCATGGCGTCGCCCGCGGCCTGCTGCATGCGGTGGGCGTCGGCCAGCAGCTCCGCGTCCCCGTCCCGCACCTGGGTCTCGGTGGTGCGGCGCCGCTCTGCGAGGCGCTTCTCCACGTCGGCGAAGCGGCGGGTGTCGAAGAGGCGGCCCAGCAGTTTGCCGCGGGCCTCGGCGTCGGCGCGCAGGAACCGTGCGAAGTCGCCCTGCGGCAACAGCACGACCTGGCAGAACTGCTCCCGGCTCATGCCGAGCAGCTGGGTGATCTCCTCGCCGATCTCCTGGTGGGAGCGGCTGAGGTCCTTCCAGGCCCCGGCCGTCGGGTCGTACTCGCGCAGCCACGTCTGGGCCTTGTCGAGGGTGGTGCCGGTGCCGCGCTTCTTGGGGCGCTCCCAGGGCGGCTGGCGGGTGACCTCCAGGCGGCGTCCGGCGACGGTGAGGTCGAGGGTGACCTCGGTGCGGGTCGCCGGTGCGGCGTGGTCACTGCGCAGGGCCGTGCCCTGTCCGCCGCCCTGCCGGGCGCCCGGCACCGAGCCGTAGAGGGCGTAGCAGACGGCGTCGAGGACGGAGGTCTTGCCCGCGCCGGTGGGACCGTGCAGCAGGAACAGCCCGGCCGTGGACAGGTCGTCGAAGTCGACGGTCTGGGTGCCTCCGAAGGGTCCGAAGGCGGTGAGGGTGAGCCGGTGGAGCCTCACCGGGCCACCTCCCGTACGGTCTCGTCGGCCCGGACCGCGTCGAACGCGTCCCGCAGCACGCCCTGTTCGTGCGGGTCGGGCCCGGCGCCGCGCACATGGGCGACGAAGTCCTCGGCGATCTGCTGGTCGCTGCGGCCGGCGAGGCGCCGGGCGTACGACACCTCGGACTCGTCCTCGTCGCGGTCAGGGTCGAAGACGAGGCTGAGGGTGTGCGGGAAGCGCTCGGTGAGCCGGGCCATCGGGTCGGCGGGGCGGACGGGGTCGGTCAGGGTCGCCTCGACCCATGCCTCCTCGTGCCGGGTCAGGTCCGGGTCGGCGAGCAGGTCCTCGAGGGTGCCCCGGATCCGGGCCAGGGCGCGGGGCACCGGGCAGTCGACGCGCTCGGCGTCGACGGAGCCGTCCGCGGCCAGGTCGACCAGCCACATGCTCTTGCGGTGGGCGGCCTCGGAGAAGGAGTAGGGCAGCGGGGAGCCGGAGTAGCGGACGCGGTCGGTGAGGGTCTGGCAGCCGTGCAGATGCCCGAGCGCCACGTAGTCGACTCCGTCGAACACCCCGGCGGGCACCGAGGCGACGCCGCCGACGGTGATGTCCCGCTCGCTGTCGCTGGGTTCGCCACCGGTGACGAAGGCGTGCGCGAGGACGACGGAGCGGGTGCCGGGGGCGCGGGCGGCGAGGTCGGCGCGGACCCGGTCCATGGCGGCGGCGAGCACGGCCTCGTGTCCGGCCTTCTCCACGCCGAACTCGTCCTTCACCAGGGCCGGTTCGAGGTAGGGCAGCCCGTAGAAGGCGACGTCCCCGTCGCCGTCGGCGAGCACCACCGGGGTGCCGGACGCCGACGGCTCGGTCCGCAGGTGGATGCCGGCCCGTCCGATCAGCCCGGCGCCGACGCCGAGCCGGCGGGCCGAGTCGTGGTTCCCGGAGATCATCACCGTGGGTACGCCGAGGTCCGCGAGGCGGTGCAGGGCGTCGTCGAACAGCTCGACCGCGGCGAGCGGGGGCACCGCACGGTCGTAGACATCACCCGACACCACCACCGCGTCCACGGCGCGCTCCCGCACGGTCGTGACGAGGTGGCCGATGAACTCGGCCTGGGCACCGAGCATGTTCACCCGGTGGAAGGCGCGGCCGAGATGCCAGTCGGAGGTGTGCAGCAGCCTCAAGACGCCGCTCCGACCTGCATGTCTCCCCCTGCTGTCCGCTTCGGCCGCCGCGAGCCGGTCCGGCTCGCTGTCAGACCCACCACGCTAACGCGTGTGGGCACCTGGTCCACCACGAACCCCGGAGCGCCACGCCCCTCCGGCGGTAATTCTGGCGAAATGTCCACAACTGTGCTGTGAAGCAGGTCATTCCGGCGCGATGCCGTACTCCCGCATCCACCGGTCGAGATAGAGAGCGGTCTCCAGTCCGTTGCGGCGCAACTGCGTGTCGAAGTGGCCCTGCGGGTGTTCGAGCAGCCGGGCGAGTTCGCGGGCGTCGACGACGTCGAAGGCGGGCGAGGACCGGTCGGCCAGCAGCGTCTGGGTCCGGGCGCGCAGGTCCTTCTCGTAGAGCTGGTCGGCGGTGGTCGGGTAGGGGCTCTTGCGGCGCTCCAGCACGGAGCGGGGGACGATGTCGCGGGTGGCCCGCTTGAGCAGGCCCTTGGGGTCGCCGCCCGGTGTTTTGAGGTCCCAGGGCGTGTTGTGCACGTACTCGACCAGCCGGTGGTCGCAGAAGGGCACCCGCACCTCCAGCCCGGCGGCCATGCTGAGCCGGTCCTTGCGGTCGAGCAGGGCGGGCAGCCAGCGGGTGAGGTGAAGGTGGCCGATCTCCCGCATGCGGCGTTCGGCCGGGGAGTCGCCGGGCAGGTGCTCGACCTCGCCGAGGGCCTCCCGATAGCGGTCCGCGCGGTACTCCTCGAAGCGCGTGGCCGCCCGGAAGCCCGGGGCGAGCAGATCGGGGGTGATCAGCTGCATACGGCTGAGCCAGGGGAACCGCGCCGCCTGAACGGCGGACGGGTCGTGGAACCAGGCGTATCCGCCGAACACCTCGTCGGCCGACTCCCCCGACAGGGCGACCGTGGAGTGCTCGCGTATCGCGCGGAACAGCAGGTGCAGCGAGGTGTCGACGTCGCCGAAGGTGTACGGCAGGTCGTGGGCGCGCAGGACCGCGTCACGGTGGGCGTCCCGGGTGAGCTCGCCGGCGGAGAGCTCGATGAGCCGGTGGTCGGTGCCGATGTGCCGGGCGGCTTCCAGGGCGTAGGGCGAGTCGCGTTCGGGCCGGAAGTCGCTGGCCCTGAAGTCGGCTTCGCTGCCGGTGAAGTCCACGGCGAAGGAACGCACCGGGGGTTCGCCGGCCCGGGCCTGCACCTGGGCGGCCAGGGCGGTGAGGACGGTGGAGTCCAGTCCGCCGGAGAGCAGGGTGCACAGCGGCACGTCGGTGACCATCTGGCGGGTGACCGTGTCCTCCAGCAGGGCCCGCACGGTGCCGGCCGTGGCCTCGGCGTCGTCCTCGTGCGGGTGCCGCCCGAGGCTCCAGTACCGGTCGGTCCGCAGCCCGTGGCGGTCGTAGACCGCCACGCAGCCCGGTGGGACCTCCTCGATGTCCCGGTACGGCGTGACACCCGGCGTCTTCGCCAGGCCCAGGAGGTCGGCGAGGCCCTGGCTGTCGATCCGGGCCCGGAAGCGGGGGTGGGCGAGGATCGCCTTGGGTTCGGAGCCGAACAGGACACCGCTCGCGAGCCGCGCCACGTAGAGGGGCTTGATGCCGAGGCGGTCGCGGACCAGGAGGAGGCGCTGGTCGCGCTCGTCCCACAGGGCGAAGGCGAACATGCCGTTGAGGCGCCTGACGAAGTCCTGGCCCCACTGGAGATAGGCGTGCAGGACGACCTCGGTGTCCGAGCGGGTACGGAAGGCGTGGCCGAATCCGCGGAGTTGCTCGCGGAGTTCGCGGAAGTTGTAGACCTCGCCGCTGTAACTGAGCACGACGGCCGGCCGCTCGCCCTCCCCGGGGCCGGCGGTGGCGGCCGCATCCGGGCGCATGGGGGCGGCCATGGGCTGCCTGCCGCCTTCGAGGTCGATGATCGCCAGCCGGCGGTGACCGAGCACCGCGTGCTCACCGGCGTGGATCCCGGCGGCGTCCGGGCCGCGGCAGGCCATGGTCCGCACCATGGGTTCAACGCCGTCCACCTCCCGGGTGAGATCGAGACCGACGTCGGCCCAGCCTGCGATTCCGCACATGAAAAGGCTCCAAGCGAAGAGGTGAGGGGGACGGACGGATGTGTCCGGATGAAGGGCGGGGTGTTACCGGGAATTCGGCGCGGAGATATGGGATCCAGCAGGTCGGGAAACCCGCTGTTCGAGCGCGCTTAACCACGGCTTCAAAACACTTCTGGTTCCGCGTCGATCGACCGCGTGCGCACTCCGCACGCCCGGTCCGAAGCCCCGGGTAGCCCCGTCGGCACTGCCCGAGACTAGGACGGAAAACCAACTCGGGCAACGTACCGATCAGTAGGCGCTTTCCCTCGCTGCCGAGGTCGTCGATTTTCGGTCGCACATGGCTAGTTGAGGCTCCCGGGGGCGGTTGCACGGCCCACCTTTAGTGCTATACGTTCGCTGTGGGTCGGGCTCCTGGCCCCTCCGGACGCCCTGAACTGAGGCTTCCCGACCCCCGCAGGGCAACCCGTCGAGCCACCGACGCCACGGGCGCGCACAGCCCTCCCCGCTTCCCGGTTGTGCGTAAGCGATCAGCGATAAACGAGCGAGGTGCGTGTGATACTGCACACCGACAAACGCCAGGCATTACTCCGTGAGGCACAGACCGAGATACGGGAAAATCACGGACGCGTCCCGGACGCGGACTTCTACACGAGAAAGCTGTCAGCGGCTTGGGAACGCGCACGCGGAAGCGAGGCCTACGGTCCGAATGAAGGGCGGGGCGATATCGGCGAGTTCTCCCTCGACCGTTTTCTGGAACTCCCCGTGACACCCCGTGAGTCGCTGAAGGCGCAGCCCCTGCGCTATGCGGCCGCCACCCCCACCGAGGCCTCGAAGTACTACGAGACCACCGGCACGACCGGGCAGCCCACGCCCACCCCGCGCCTGGCCGAGGACACCATCTGGAACACCGTCTCGGTGGCCGAGGCGTGGCGTCCGCTGCTCGGAGCCGACGAGCGCGTGGTGATCCTGCTGCCGTCCGACATCGTCCCCGTGGCCGATCTGATCTCCGGGGTCTGCGAGTACCTAGACCTCGCCCACATCCGGGCCTATCCGTTCGCCACCGGCATCTCCGGCTGGGACCGGCTGGAGTCGATGTGGCGGACCTTCCGCCCCACCACGGTCTTCGTCGCCCCCGGCGTCGCCCTGCAGTTCACCCGGCTGCTGGCGCAACGCGGGGAGCTCGGCGACCTCAGCTCCTCGGTGGACCGGCTGATGCTGCTCGGCGAGGTCAACACCGCGCCCTTCCGCGACCGGCTGGGCCGGTGGTGGAACGCACAGGCCTACGACGCCAGTTACGGGAGCACGGAGACCGGCACGCTCGCCGCTGCCTGCCCGCACGGCGGCCAGCATCTGCTGCCCGCCGCCACCTACTTCGAACTCGCCACGCCCGACGGGGTCGTCCCGCTGCACGACCGGGGCGAGCACCGGGAGGGACGGCTCGTCGTCACCCCGCTCAACGCCCACGCCAGGCCCCTCCTCCGGCTCGACACCGGCGACGAGGTCTCCATCGGGACCGACTGCCCGTGCGGCAGCGCCGCACCCCGGATCACCGTCCACGGCCGCTCCGCCGACGCCCTGCGGGTGCGCGGCGCCCCGCTGTCGGTACGTGCCGTCGAGGAGGTCGTCTACGGCGTCACCGACGCCACCGGCTACCTGCTGGAGGTGGACGGCGAGGGCGGCTACGCCCGGCTGCTCCTGGAACGCGGGGTCGGCGCCGGGCGCGACGGCGAGCCCGAGGAACGCCGGCGCGTCCAGGACCGGTCCGAGGAACTGCTCGGACTGCGCTGGGACGACGTGGTGCACGTCAACTCCCTGCCCGCCAACACCAAGAGCGGCGCGTCGCAGAAGAGCTGGAAGCGGTCCAACATCAGGGAAGTGGAGGTCTCGCGATGACCACCCCCGCGACGACCGCTCCGCGCGCTCCGCAGGGCACGGGCGTGTCCGGCGGCGAACCCGACCTGTGGTGCACCTACGCCGCCGTGCGGACCCTGGCCTGGCTGGACCGCACCGACAGCGTCAGCGACGCGGACGGCACGGCCGCCTACCTCACCGGCCGGCGCAACGCCGACGGCGGCTACGCCTGGAGCCGGGGCATGCTCTCCGACGCCTGGGCCACCTTCTACTGCACCCAGGGACTGCGCGACCTCGGCCGCCCGGTGCCCGGCCTGGACGCCACGTCCCGCTGGCTGGACAGCACCTGGTCCGGCGACGCCTACGCGATGCTGCCGGGGCAGGCCCCCGACGTGTGGGCCACCCACTTCTCCGCCCGCTCGGCCGCGGAGCTGTGCGGCGGCCGGGTGCCCGACCCGGATCGCCTGCTGGACTGGCTGAGCCGGCTCCAGTGCGCCGAGGGCGGACTCAGCTGGTCCCCCGAGGACGCACGCCGCGGCAAGGCCGACGTACGGGCCTGCTACTACGGGGTGCTGGCCTGGCGCGCCGCCACCGGGCAGGCCTCCGATGCGACGCCGCCCTGGGACGTCCCGGCGCTCACCGACTGGCTGCGCGCCCGGCAGGCCACGAGCGGCGGCTTCCACTTCGGCCCCGCCGCGGAGGTGCCGTGCCTGTGGGCCACCTACCGGGCCGTCGGCGCCCTTGGGGCCCTCGGCGAGACGCCGCGCGACCCGGACGCCTGCCGGGACTGGATCATGGGCCTGCGCGGCCCCACCGGCGCCTTCGTCCGCTGGGAGGGCTACGACGTCGAGGACGTGTGGGCGTCCTTCTGCGCGGTGGGCACCCTGAAGGCGCTCGGCGCACCGCTCGCCCCCGTCGCCGACGCCGTCACCGCCCGCATCTCCGAGCTGGGCTGCGCGGGCGGCGGTTACACCTACCGGGAGCCGTCGGCCGCCGCGGACGCCCTGAGCACCGCCGCCGCCGTGCTCTCGGCAGACCCGGGATCCCCGCGGCCGGAAGGGGTGCGCTGGCTGGAGGGCTGCCAACTGCCCAACGAAGGCGGCGTGATGTACATGCCGGGCCGGGGCAGCGAGGTGCGCTGCACCCTGTGGGCCCTGGCGGCCGGGGCGTTCGCCGAGGATCCGGCGGCCCGGAGGCGGATCGCCGGCTGGCTGGCCGGACTGCAGAACGCCGACGGCGGGTTCGGCTACTGGGAGGGCCGCGGGTCCGACATGGTGTCCACCGCCGCGGCCGTGGAGACGGCGGCCCTCCTCGGCGGCCCGGACGGGCTCGGCCTGGACCTCCGGGGCGTCCGGACCTTCATCGACTCCTGCCGCGTGTCGCCCGACTCGCACGACGCGCACGATGCGCGGCTCTCGGGTGTCTCGGAGGCATCGCGAGGGGAGCCGTACGCGCACGGCAACGTGCCGGGCGGCGAGCCGGGGCTGCGCCCGGCGCTCCAGGCCCAGCGGGTCCGCATGCTCCTCGGCCCCGGCTTCGCCGAGCCCGCCGAAGTGAGCGAGGCCGTCCGCACCCTGCTCGCCCGCCATCGCGTCCGCGGCGGCGGCTACGCGGGCGAGGGGCACCGGGTCCCCGACCTGCTCTCCACCTACGAGGCCGTGCTGGCCGCCGACCGGGCCGGACTCGGGCTCGACACCGCGCACCTGCGCGCGTTCACCGACCGGGTGCGCGACGCCGGAGGCACCGCCTGGAGTCCCCTCGCTCCCGGCAGCGGAGGCCCGCTCGCCGACTGCCTCGGCACCCTGCTCGCCCGGCGCCTGACGGCCGGCCCCGGTGTGCTGCCGGTGCTCGCCCTGTCCTGAACCGCCGAACCGGAGGCCTCGTGCCCACGATCACCATCCGTACCCCCGAACTCCCCGTCCCCCGGCGCCGGGCCGTCGCCCTGCGTGTCACCCGCTGGCTCACCGCCCAGGGTGTCCAGGCCGGTCACGTCGTCGTGCGTTTCGAGCCCACCGAGGAGAGCACCGTCTTCTCCGGCGGCATGCCGGTCGAGGCGCTGCCGCACGAGACGCCGGACGCCACCGGCGTGCACCACGCGTCGGTGACCTGCTGTGTGGGCCCCGACCGCGACGACGCCTTCCGCGACGGACTCGCCCGCTGCGTCACCGAGGCACTCGGCGCGGACGCCACGACTCCGTTCTGCTACCTGGAGTTCCGTCCCACCTCGCCCTCCGACGTCTACCTCGGCGCCGGCGACGGGTTGCGCCGGGCCGACGGCACCGCCGTGCGCCCCGCGCCCGCCGCCGTCTGACCGGCACCTGCCCGTGCAGCGTCCGCGCCGCGGTCCCCCTTCCCTCTGATCACCACAACCTGATCCACCACAACTCGATCCACCGCGACTTGATTCACCGCAACCTGATCCACCGCAAGGAGTACGACCATGACCACGACCGTCCCGTCCCTCGAGCAGATCCACGACCGGACCCGGTCCGTCCTCACCGGCCGCATCGGCGACGCCTTCACCGCCGTACCCTCCGACGCCGACCTCCAGCAGGCACTCGGCGAGCGCTACGACAGCCTCACCGCCATGGAGTGCATATCGGCCGTCGAGAGCGAGTTCGGCATCGAGGTGGACTTCGTCGCGGACGACGTCCGCCACTGGTTCTCCAGCGTCGAACGGATGGTGCGCTTCACCCACGAACGTCTGGAGGACACGGTGGCCCTCGGCCTGAGGAGCTGACCGTGCCGGACGTCGCCTTCGCCACCTCCGGCAGCACCGGCCCGCCGGTGACCTGGCTGCGTACCGAGGCGCAGCTGCACACCGAGGCGGCCCTGGTCCGCGAGGCGGTACTGGGCCCCGCCCGGTTCGGTCGCATCGTGTCCTACGCACCCCCCGAGCACCTCTACGGCCGGCTCTACAGCCGCGAACTGCCCCGCATCGAGGGCGTCCCGGTGACCGGTCTGTGGGACGAGCCGCTCGCCCTGCCGCCGCTCGACGACGGCGTGCCCACCCTGCTGGTCTGCCTGCCCGCCACCTGGCAGCTGCTCGCCCGGCACCTGCCCGCCCTGGCGCGGCACGGCCGGGTGACGGCCCTGCACAGCACCGGCCCCACCACCCCTGCGGCCCATCAGGTCACCTCACACCTCTTCGGCACCGGCTTCCGGGCGTTCGAGCTGCTCGGCTCCACCGAGACCGGCGCCGTCGCCCACCGCCCCGTCGCCGCGGGGCAGCACGACGCGCTCCCCTGGACCCTGCTGCCCGACGTGGATTTCCTGCACGACGTGGAGCTGCCACCCGGCGCAGCCACGGACGGCGATCCCACAGCCGGCGACGGCGGGGCCCGGCGGCTGCGGGTCACCAGCCCGCGGCTGGCCCGCCGGGACGGCACCGAAGCTCCTCCGGACGACTGGGAGTTGTCCGACCTCGTCGCTCCGGTGGGCCCGCGCACCTTCCACCACCTGGGGCGCGCGTCCCGGCTGATCAAGGTGAACGGGCTGCGCTGCGACCTGGCCCGCGTGGAGGAGCTGGCCCGCGCCCGCTGCCCCGGCGTCGACCTGGTCTGCGCCCCCGTCGGCGACCCGGTGCGCGGAGAGCACTACGAGATGTTCTACGCCGGCCCCCGGCCGGCCGACCCCGCGGACCTGCGCCGGATGCTGGGCCGGCTCCCCTCCGGCCTGCCCGCGCCGCGTGCCGTGCACCGCGTCGCCCGCATTCCCCGCAGCGCCACCGGCAAGGTCCTCACCGCCGAGCTCACCGCCGCCCGACCCCCCGCCGAGGAGCCCGAGCATGTCTGACACCCCCACAGCCCAGGACGCGATCACCGCCTATGCGCGGCAGGCGCGTTGGACGACCCCGGCGTCGCGGCCCTCGGTCCCCGGCGCCCCGGTACGGATGTCGTTGCCGGAGAGGGTGACGGCCCGCTCCCGAGGCACCCTAACCGCCGAGGAGTGGCGCACCGCCGAGGCCGCCTGGTCCGACGAGGCCGACGCCCGCTACCGCGCCTGTGTCCAGCGCGCCCCGCTCGGCCCGGACGCCCCGCCGGTGCGCGTCGGTGTGAAGGACACCGTGGACGTGGCCGGCTTCCCCACCCGGCTCGGACTGCGCGGCCACCGCCACCACGCCCGCGTCTCGACCCCCGCGATCTCCGCCCTGCCGCCCGGACTCGCCTCCGTGACGGCCAAGGTGGTCACCACCGAGCTGAACATCGGGGTCGGGTCGGAGTGCGTCAACCCCTACGTCCCGCACATCGACCCCGGCGGCTCCAGCACCGGCACGGCCGTGTCGGTGGCTGCCGGCATCTGCGACCTCGCCCTCGGCACGGACGTCCTCGGCTCGGTGCGCTGGCCCGCCGGCCAGTGCGGGACGGTGGGCCTGCGGATGACCCACCGCAGCTCGCTGCTGGAGGGGGTCTTCCCGCTGTCCCCGCCCATGGACGCACTGGGCTGGGCCGCCCGCAGCGCTGCGGACCTGGCCTACCTGTGGCCGCTCCTCGGACTCGACCGGCTCGGCGCCCAGCGCCCGCCCGGTGAGGGCCCGTACCGGCTCGGGGTCGTGGCCAACACCGAGGGGCCCGAGGGCAAGTGCGGTCCCGTCATGCGCGGGGCGCTGGAGACGGCCTGCGGGCACCTCGAAGCGAGCGGCCACCTGCTCGACGCCGTGCGCGTCGACGACCTGTGGGCGCTGCGCGGACCCGCCTGGGAGCTGTGCGCGCGCCAGGCGTGGGACGCGTACCAGGTGTGGCGGCCCTGGGTGCCTGCCGACCTGCACGAGACCACTCGCGGTGCGCTGGAGGTCGGGGCGAAGGTCCAGGACGACCGCTACGCCTGGATCCTGGAGCGTCTGGCGCACACCCGCGCCACGGTCGAGGGCGACTTCGACGCCGCGGGCGTGGACGCCTGGCTGCTGCCCCTGGACCCGGCCGCGCCGCCGGACCTCGCGACCGCCGGCGCCCGGGTGTCGACCATCCCGGCCCCGCAGGACCCCGACTACGACGTGCGCGTGGCCTACACCCCGCTCGCCAGTTTCGCCGGGCTGCCCGCGCTCACCATGCCGGTCGCCCGGGACGAGCGCGGGGCTCCGCTGTGCGTGCAGCTCATCGCCCGCCGCGACCACGAACCGCTGCTGATCCGGCTGGCCGCGCTGCTGGAGGAGGCGGTCGGGCCGCTCGGCCTCCGGCCGAGCTGAAGCGACCCGCCCCGCCCGGACGACGGAAGGCAGCCATGCCCCTCTCCCACCCCTCCGCCGACCCCCGGTCGCCCGACACGCTGGTGGGTGACCTGCTGGACCGCAGCATCGAGCCCCTGGAACCGACCGCGGTCGACCAGGCCCGGATGGCGGCGGCCCACCGCGCCCTGACCGGCCTCGACGGCTCCCGACGCGTCTACGGGGTCACCCACGGCTTCGGACCGCTGGTGGACCATCCCGCCGATCCGGACCCGGCCCGTCAGGGGCTCGGCCTGATCTCCCATCTGGCGACCGGGCAGGGCGAACCACTGCCGCCGGACGTCACCCGCACCATGGTCTGGCTCCGGCTGCGCGGCATGACCCTGGGGCACTCCGCCGTCGCCCCGAAGACCTGGCAGCGACTCGCCGACCTGCTGAACGCCGGTTTCGTCCCGGTGGTACCCAGCGAGGGCAGCCTCAGCGCGAGCGGCGACCTCGTCCCCCTGGCCCACGCGGCGCTGGCGTTCGCGGCGCCCGGGTCGGGCGACGACGGTGAGGCCGGCGGCGCCGACGACGCCACCTCCCCGACCTGGAGCCCGGCCCCCCGGCCTCCCCGGGCCGGGACCGCGGCCCCCGAGTCTCCCCGCCCCCCGACCCCGCCCCTGGACTCTCCCGCCCCTCAAGCCTGGTACCGCGACTCCGGAGGCGCATGGCGGCGGGCGGACGCCTCGGCCGTGCTGGACGGCCTGGGCCTGCCTCCCGTCACCTGGGACGCGCGGTCTGCGCTCGCCTTCGTCAACGGCAGCAGCGCCTGTCTGGCCCGCGCCCTGCACACCCACCGGGAGCTCGGCGCGCTCACCCGGGCCGCCGCGGCCGTCACCGGCCGGACCGCCGCGCTGCTCGGTGCCTCGGGCGAGCCCTACGAGGACGCGCTCCAACGGGTGCGCAACCAGCCCGGGCAGCGGACGGTCGCCTCGTGGATCCGGGCCGAACGCACCGCCGCGGGCGCCACGCCCGACCCGGCGCCCGGCCCGGACCGCCCGCTCCAGGAGCGCTACTCCCTGCGGTGCGCCCCCCAGGTGCTGGGCGCCGTCCTGGACCAGCTGGACCTCCAGGGCTCGGTCCTGGCCGACGAGGCGGAGGGGTGCAGCGACAACCCCGTGCTCGTCGACGGCGACCTGCTGCACGGCGGCAACTTCCACGCCGCCCCCGTGGCGTTCGCCTCGGAGACGCACGCCTCCTGCGCGCACCAGGTGGCCTACCTGATGGAGCGCCAGCTCGCCCTGGTGCTGGACCCGGCGGCCAACGGCGGACTTCCCCCGCTGCTGACGCCCCGGCCCGGCGCCGGGAGCGGCTTCGCCGGGGTGCAGATCGCGGCGAGTTCCCATCTGGGCCGGCTGCGCCAACTGGGCCATCCGGCGTCGTTCACCGCCGTGCCGACCAATCTCCACAACCAGGACCAGGTGCCGCTCGCCCTCAACAGCGCCAACACCGTGGCCCAGATGACCGAACGGGCCTGGTGGATCCTCGGCTCGCTGCTCCTCGCGGTGAACCAGCTCGCCCACCTGACCGGACACCGGGACTGCGACGAGGTACGGCTGTGGCGGGAGCTGCGGGAGGAGTTCCCGCCCCTGGACCGGGACCGTCCGCTGGCCGGGGAGATCACCCGGGCGGCCGCGCTGGCCCGGGCCCGTCACCTGCCTCTCACCAGCACCGACCCGGACGCCACGACCGCAGCGGTGTGACGCCGTGCCTCTCCCCCACGACCAGCCCACGGAGGAAGAACCATGACCGCCACGCGCCTGCTGCTGCCGGCCCGCGCCCGGCAGCAGCCCGAATGGGCCTCGCTCGACGAACTCAAGGACGTCCTGCTCGCCCTGGAGAACAAGCCTCCCCTGGTGGACGCCACCGCCTGCGCCGACCTCGCCACCGAACTCGGGCGGGCCGCCCACGGTGAGGCCTTCGTGCTGCAGGCCGGGGAGTGCGCCGAGCGGTTCGCCGACGCCACCCCCGACGTCGTGCTCGCCAAGGCGGACGAACTGCACGCCTTGGCCGACGAGTTCACCGCGGCCGGCGGCCCACCGGCGGTCCGGATGGGCCGGATCGCCGGGCAGTACGCCAAACCGCGCTCGAACCCGACCGAGACCCTGGCCGACGGCACCGAACTGCCCGTCTACCGCGGCGACGCGGTCAACGCCCCCGAGCCCACCGCGGCGGCCCGTAGCGCCCTCCCGTCCCGGCTGCTGCTGGCGTACCGGCACGCCGGTACCACGCTGAGCACCCTGCTGGAACGGGACCTGGGCCTGGCCGGCCGGACCGCCCCCCAGCGCACGTACGCCGGGCACGAGGCGCTGCTCCTGGAGTACGAGCAGGCTCTGGTCCGTAAGGGCACGGACGGCAGGGGCTACGGCTCCTCCGGCCACTTCCTGTGGATCGGTGACCGTACTCGCCAACCGGACCACCAGCACGTGCAGTTCGCCGCCTCGATCGGCAACCCGGTGGGCGTCAAGATCGGTCCCTCGGCCTCCCCCGAGGACGTCCGCACGCTGGTGCGGATGCTCGGCGCCCGGCGGCACCCCGGCCGGCTCACCCTGATCGTGCGCATGGGCCGGGACCGGATCGTCCCGAAGCTGACGTCCGTGCTGAGGGCGCTCGGCGACGAGGCGTCCGACGTGGCCTGGATCTGCGATCCCATGCACGGCAACACCCGGGTCAACGGCGCCGGGCAGAAGAGCCGCGCCGTCGAGGACGTCACCCGGGAGATCGAGGGCTTCGTGACGGCCCTGCACGCCCACGGCCTGCACCCCGCCGGTCTGATGCTGGAGACCGCCCATCACCCCGTCACCGAGTGCGTCGACTCGGCGGCGGAGCTGGCCTCGGCGAGGCCGCTGCCCCGCTACGAGTCGGCCTGCGACCCGCGGCTGAGCCCGCGCCAGGCCCGTGAGGTCGTGGCCTTCACGGCGGCCCTGCTGTGAAGCGGCCGGCCGGACCCGCCCGGGCGCCCCCTGCGTCGGCCGCCCCGGACCACCGGCACGAACCGGACCAGAACCAGAGAAGGAAGAGGCGACACACCCATGGAGTTCCGCCGGCTCGGCAACAGCGGCCTCGTGATCAGCGAGCTCGCGTTCGGCAACTGGATCACCCACGGTGCCCAGATCGACGAGGAGACGGCCCAGGCCTGCGTCCGGGCCGCGCTCGATGCGGGCATCACCACTTTCGACACCGCCGATGTGTACTCCGAGACCCGCGCCGAGACCGTGCTGGGCAAGGCACTCGCCGGTCAGCGACGTGAGGGCCTCGTGCTCTCCACCAAGGTATGCCACCCGGTGGGCCCCGGCCCCAACGACCGCGGCCTGTCCCGCAAGCATGTCGTCGAGGGCTGCGAGGCGTCGCTGCGCCGCCTCGGCACCGACTACGTCGACGTCTACTACGCGCACCGCTACGACCCTGGCGTACCGCTCGAAGAGACCATGCTGGCCTTCGCGGACCTGGTCCGCTCCGGCAAGGTGCTCTACGTCGGGGTGAGCGAGTGGACCGTCGAGCAGATCAGCCGCGCCGCCGGTCTCGCCCGGGAGCTGCGCGTCCCGCTGGTCGCGAGCCAGCCGCAGTACTCCATGCTGTGGCGGGTCATCGAGTCGCAGGTGGTGCCCGCGTGCGAGCGGGAGGGTCTGGGCCAGGTCGTCTGGTCGCCGCTGGCGCAGGGCATCCTCAGCGGCAAGTACCGTCCCGGCGCCGCCGCGCCGGCGGATTCACGGGCGGGCGACGACGCGGGCAAGGGCTTCGTCGACATGCTGGTCGGCCACTGGTTGAACGACGAGGGCGCTCTGCGGGCCGTCCAGGAGCTGGGCCCGGTCGCCGCGGACCTGGGTCTGACGATGAGCCAGCTCGCCCTCGCCTGGGTCCTGAAGAACCCGTCCGTCTCGGCGGCCATCATCGGCGCGAGTCGTCCGGAGCAGGTCAAGGAGAACGTCGCGGCCTCG
Organism: Streptomyces luteogriseus; assembly: GCF_014205055.1. Classification (NCBI taxonomy): domain Bacteria; kingdom Bacillati; phylum Actinomycetota; class Actinomycetes; order Kitasatosporales; family Streptomycetaceae; genus Streptomyces; species Streptomyces luteogriseus. The sequence goes on along the minus strand of NZ_JACHMS010000001.1, from coordinate 7,370,405 downwards.
GGCGTGCGCCTGGAGCAGGACGTGCTGGACCGCATCGACGGGATCCTCGGGGACTACGTGGTGCGGGACCCGGCGCGGACGGGCTGATCCCCGCGTCCGGGGAGGGGGTGTCAGGAACGACGAGAGGAGCAGGGACCGAGTGGCTGACACGGACGTCATGGACGGCGTACGGGAGTTCGGCCGGCCGCGGGCGGAAGGCAGCGCGGTGATCGTGACCGGCGGGAGCCGGGGCCTCGGCCGGGCGACCACGCTCCGGCTCGCCGCGCAGGGCTGTGATCTCGCCGTGTGCGGCCGGGACGCCGCCTCGCTGAAGGCGGTGGCCGAGGAGGTGCGGGCCCTGCACGGGCGCGTCCTGCGCACCGAGCGGCTGGACGTGCTCGACGAGAGTGCCCTCGCGGCGTTCGTACGGGACTCCGCCGCCGAACTCGGCCGGGTGGACGGCCTGGTGACGGTGGCGGGTGGCGTGCACGGCACGGACCTGCGTGCCACGGAACCGTCCGACTGGGACCGGACGTGCCGGCTGAACGTCACCCATCCCGCGATCGCCCTGCGCGAGGCCGCCGGACCGCTGGCCGAGACCGGGGGCAGCGCCGTGCTCGTCTCATCCGTCTCCGGCTGGAAGCCCGCACCGCCCGCCCAGTACGCGGCGGCCAAGGCCGCGCAGATCCACTTGGCCGCCTCCCTGGCCCGCGAGCTCGGGCCCCGGGGCGTCCGGGTCAACTGCGTCTCGCCCGGCTCGATGCTGATCGAGGGCAAGGGCTGGGCGAGGCTGCGGGACGAGGATCCGGAAGGCTACCGCCGGTTCGAGCAGGAGTTCCCCGGCGGCCGCCTGGTCGATCCGCGGGATGTCGCCGAGGTGATCGCCTTCCTGCTCTCGGGGCCGGCGCGGGCGGTCAACGGCGCGAACATCCCCGTGGACGGCGGACAGAACGCACCGAGCGCCTACGGCTACTGAGCCGCTCCCGGCGGCCCCCCGGGGCACGAGGGCCGTCGGGCCCGTGACGGCCGGAGTGGCTGGTTCAGCCCTGCTCCGGGTGGTCGAGGCCCTCGTGCCCCACGTGGGAGACGCCCCGCACGTTGAGCTGTTCCTGCACGTCGCCGAGCAGCTCACGCAGCAGCTCGGCGAGTGCCTCCTGCCGCTCCGCGCCCAGGCCTTCGAGGAGCTCGGCCTCGCGCGCGAGCACCCGGTCCACCGTGCGCTCCACCAACTCGTGCCCGGCCGTGGTCAGTTCCACCAGCACCGCGCGGCTGCGGCCGGGGGCGGGTCGGCGGGTGACCAGGTGTTCGCGTTCGGCGCGTGCGACCCGCTGCGAGACGGCACCCGCGGTGACCAGGGAGTGCACGGCGAGGTCCCGGGTGCTCATCGTGTAGGGAGGCCCGCTGCGGCGCAGCACGCTCAGCAGGTCCAGGGTGGCCGGGTCGACCCCCGCCTCGGCCAGGACCCGCCGGCGGTCGTCGCCGAAGTGCTTGGCGAGCTGCCAGATCCTCGTGACCACGCCGATGGAGTCCACCGGGGTCTGGGGGCGCTCGCGGCTCCACGCGGCCGCGATGGCGTCCGCGGGGTCGTCTCCTGTCGGGCCCGCGGCGGCCGGCCGGCGATCGCTTCGTTCCGGCGTCCTCATGGGGATTCCCTTCCACCTGCTACATTTAGATCTGAATTTAGCGCTAAACGTATGCGACGACGAGTGGTGATATGCGCACTGTGACACGGAAAGCGAGTCCGAAGGCCACGGCCGGGGCCTCCACCACCACCGGCCCTCCTCGAGCCACCGGACGGGACTGGGCGGGTCTCACCGTGGTCCTGCTGGCGATGTTCATGAGCCAGATCGACATGTTCATCGTGAACGTCGCCGCTCCGGGGATCCAGGCGGACCTGAACGCCGGGTTCGGCCAGCTCCAGTTCGTGATCGACGGGTACGTGATCGCTTACGCAGCGGGCATGGTAACCGGCGGCCGTCTGGGCGACCGGATCGGCCGCAAGCGCACCTTCCAGTACGGCGTGGCCGCCTTCACCCTGACGTCCCTGCTGTGCGCGCTCGCGCCCGGCCCGGGCACACTCATCGCGGCGCGGGTGCTGCAGGGCCTGTCGGCCGCGGTGATGACACCGCAGGTGCTCTCCCTCATCCGGGCCGTCTTCGTGCACGAGCGCGACCGCGCCCGGGCCGTCGGTGCCTACGGCGCCTCCATCGGCGCGGGCGTCATCGCCGGCCTCGTCGGCGGTGGCCTGCTGCTGGACCTGGACGTGGCGGGTCTGGGCTGGCGCATGATCTTCCTCATCAACGTGCCGATCGGCGCGGCGATCCTGTGCGCGGCCGTGCCCGTCGTCAGCGAGAGCCGCAGCGCGGACCGGCCGCGCCTGGACATCGCCGGGGCGGCCTTCACCGCCGTGCTGCTGCCCCTCGTCCTGATCCCGCTGATCCTCGGCGGTGAGCACGGCTGGCCCTGGTGGACGTACCCGTGCTTCGTCCTCGGCGCCGTCGGCACCCTGGCGTTCCTGCGCTGGGAGCGCCGGACGGAGGCCGCCGGAAACGACCCGCTGCTGCCGGCCCGGCTGCTGCGGGCCAGGGGGTTCCCGCTCAGCATGGGCACGGTGCTGATGTTCTTCTCGGGCAACGCCGGGCTGTTCCTGGTGCTCACCTATCACCTCCAGTCGGGCCTGAGGCAGACCCCGCTGGCCGCGAGCCTGGTCTTCGTGCCGCTCGGCCTCGGGTTCATCGTCGCCTCGGCCGCGTGCCGCAGGCTCGCCGCCCGGTTCGGTATCGGGGTGTCGGTGGCGGGCGGCCTGGTCATGGCGGCCGGTCTCGTCGCCGTGCCCGCCGTCACCGGCCTCGACGGCTCGGACCAGGCGGTCGCGCTCGCCGCCGTGATGGGCGTGTCCGGACTGGGGCAGGGCCTGGTCGTCGCGCCCCTGGTGGACACCGTTCTCACCCGGGTCCACCCGGACGACGCGGGCGCCGGGTCCGGTGTGCTCAACACCGTCACCCAGGCGGGGATGGCCTTCGGGGTAGCCGTCATCGGGGCCCTGTACCGCGGCTTCCTGGGTACCAATCCCCAGTCGCCGGGTCCGGACACGGACCTGACCGACTTCGCGGAGGCCTTCGACCGCACCGCGTACGTCCTCGCGGCCCTCGCCGTCGGCACGGCGCTGCTCGCGTTCCGGCTGGGCCGCGTCCCGGCGGGGGCGTCGGTCGAGGACGGGGAGGGGGCCGAGGGCCGGACCGGAACCGGGCCCCGCTGACCTCGGCGGACCGACCGGACCCCGCCCGTGCCGCACCGCCGTGTGCGAGGCGGAGCCGCCGTCAGGCGTCCCCGTACGCCTCCCCGCCCGCCTCGAAGCCGGCCGTACCGGCGGTGGCGTCGGCGAGCCAGGACCGGAAGGCGGGCACGTCGGCGTCCGGGAGGGCGATCTCGATGGTGACGGCGTCCCCGTAGCGCACGTCCCGGACTTCGCGCCCGCCGGTGCGCAGGTCGTTCTCGAGCTTGCCGGCCCGCTGGTGGTCGACGGTGACCGTGGCCAGCCGGTACCTGCGGCGGGTGCGGGTGCCGAGGCTGTCCAGGGCCTCGCCGACCGCCCCGCCGTACGCCCGGATGAGCCCGCCGGCGCCGAGTTTGACCCCGCCGAAGTAGCGGGTGACGACGGCGACGACGTACCGCATGTCGCGGCGCAGCAGCATCTGCAGCATGGGGACGCCGGCGGTGCCGCCGGGTTCGCCGTCGTCGCTCGCCTTCTGGACGGAGGCGTCGGCGCCGATGACGTAGGCCCAGCAGTTGTGGGAGGCGTCCGCGTGCTCCTTGCGGACCGCGGCGATGAAGTCCTGGGCCTCCTGCTCGGTGGCCGCCGGGGCGAGGGCGCACAGGAAGCGTGAGCGGTTGACCTCGGTCTCGTGCACGCCGGCGCCGGCGACCGTGCGGTATTCGTCGGGCATCCGGCCAGCCTATGCGCGGCCCCGGGGCTACTTCTTCGCGCCCCGGGGCACGGTCACGGACGTGAGCAGCGCGGTGCCGGGGGCGAGGGCCCGCCAGGCCGTGCCGCGCCAGGACAGGACGGCGATCGCCGACGTGGGGAACTTCGTGCGGACCTGCTCCAGGGTGTCGTCGAGGCCGTCACCGGCGAGGGCCAGGACCAGTTCCTCCAGGCCCGGGTTGTGCCCGATCAGCAGCAGCGTCTCCACCTCGGCGGGCACCTCGTGCACCACGGCGAGCAGGCCGGAGGGTCCGGCGGCGTACAGCCGCCGGTCGTGCCGGACCGGCGGGGGTGTCCCCCACTCGGCCGCGGCCAGGTCCCAGGTCCGCCGGGCGCGAACGGCGGTGGAGCACAGCGCCAGATCCGGCAGGAGGTCGGCGTCGGCCAGGGCCCGCCCGGCAGCGGGGGCGTCCCGGCGGCCGCGCGGGGCGAGGGGGCGTTCGTGGTCGGCGACGTCCAGCGGCCAGGCGGACTTGGCGTGCCGCAGCACGATCAGGCGGCGCAGCGGGCCGGCTCCGGCGCGTTCGATCACGACGGGGATCCCAGGTCGCGGGTGAGGTCGAGGCCGAGGAGCCGGTCGGCGTAGGCGTAGGTCTCGAAGCGGGCACCGTCCGCCAGATCCGGTTCGGTCTCTACCTGACGCAGGACGTCCAGCACCCGCGGGACGTCCAGGTCGTCGTCCCAGGCGTCGCGCAGCCGGCCCCGCACGTCGTCGGGGACCGGCCGCGAGGGCTGCCGCGCCCAGCGGGCGACCGAGCCCCGCCAGCGGGCGAGGGTGCCGCGGGCGTCGTCGAGTACGGCTTCCTCCAGCCGGACGGGGGTGCTGTGGTGCCGGGTGATCAGGGCGAGGCGCAGGACGGCGGGGTCGCAGTGGCCCGGCGGGCCGGGCTCCACGGGCGCTACGGAGATCCGCACCCCGTCGGGTGCCGTCCCGCCCTCGGTGGTGACGTGGACGACCTGGGACTCGCCCAGTCCGGCACCGACGTCGGGGCTGTCCTCGAAGGGGCGGATGCCGAGTGTCGTGGCGCCCGCACGCAGCTCCGCCTGTCGGCGGCCGCCGGTCAGCAGGGCCCACACCGGCGTGCCGCCGAGCTCCAGGGTCCGGACGAGCAGGTCCCCGACGAGCAGCACGCGCAGGTTCGTCGTGTCGGAGCCGGGTGCGTGCACCTCGACACGGGTCAGGCCCCGGCGGGCCGGGGCGGCGTCGACCGGCTCACGGGTTCGGGCGTCGATGATGCGCAGCACGAGGCGAGCGTAGGCGGGCGGGCGGGCACGCGCAGGCAGGTTCGGCGTTTTCCGGCCACCGTGGCGGAATCGCCCCACCAATGGCGCGCCCGGCCGCCCCAGTCAGACCAGCGTGCCCAGGAACCGCACATGAGGCCGGCCCTCGGGCCCTTCGCTGCTGACGGCGGCCCGCACCCCGTACACGTCGGCCATGAGCTCCGCCGTGAGCACGTCGCCCGGAGTGCCCGCGGCCACGACCCGCCCCGCGGACAGCACGACGACCCGATCGCAGTACATCGCGGCGAGGTTGAGGTCGTGCAGGGCCACCACGGTGGTGACCGGCAGGCCCGTGATCAGAGCGAGGAGGTCGAGCTGGTGGTGGATGTCGAGGTGGTTGGTGGGCTCGTCGAGGAGGAGTTCGCGGGGCTCCTGGGCGAGCGCGCGGGCGATCTGCACCCGCTGGCGTTCGCCGCCCGAGAGGGTGTGCCAGGGCTGTCCGGCCCGGGCGTCGAGGCCCGTGCGCTCCAGGGCGGCGCGCACCGCCCGTTCGTCGTCCGCCGAGGCGGGGGTCCAGGCGCGGCGGTGCGGGACGCGGCCCAGCCGTACGACGTCCTCGACCGTCAACTCGATCTGGGTGTCTGACTGTTGCTCGACCACGGCGAGGCGCCGGGCGACCGTGCGGCGGGGCAGGTCGCCCAGCGGTGTGCCGTCGAGGGTGACGACTCCCGAGGTCGGCGTGAGCAGCCCGGCCAGCAGCCGCAGCAGCGTGGACTTGCCGGAGCCGTTGGGTCCGAGGACGCCGACCGTGGAGCCGGTCTCCGGCGCGAGGGCGACGCCGTCCAGAATGAGACGCCCGTCGGCGCGGCGGCTGACCCGCTCGGCCCGCAGCCCCGCCACCGGTGCCTCCGCCCCGCTCACCGCGCCCTCCGCCTCCACCGCCGCCCCCGTGTCACTCATCGCACTCTCCTCGTCCGGTACAGCACCGCCACGAAGGCCGGCACCCCGATCAGTGACGTCACGACCCCCACCGGGACCTCCTGCGGATCGAGGACGGTGCGGGCCAGGGTGTCCACCCACACGAGGAACACCGCTCCCGCGAGGGCGGTGACCGGCAGCAGCCGCGTGTGCCCGGGTCCGGTCAGGGCCCGCGCGGCGTGCGGCAGGACCAGGCCGACGAAGCCGATCGCCCCGGCCGAGCTGACCAGCGCGGCTGTGAGCAGGGCCGTGACACACAGCAGCACCAGACGGGTCCGGGCGAGGGACACCCCGAGCGCGGCCGCCGCGTCCTGCCCGAAGGCGAAGGCGTCGAGGGTACGGGCGTAGGACAGGCAGACCACCAGGGCCACGGCCAGTACGGCAGCGCACAGCCACACGTCGGTCCAGCCGGCGCCGCCGAGCGAGCCGAGGAGCCAGAACAGCACGCCTCGGGTCGTCTCGGCGTCGGCGGAGGTCATCACGACGAAGGAGGTGAGGGCGGAGAAGAGCTGCATGGCGGCGACGCCCGCGAGGACGACCCGGTCGGTGGTGCCGCCGAGGGTGTGGCTGAGCAGCAGCACCAGCCCGAACGACAGCAGGGCGCCGAGGAACGCGCCCCCGGACACCGACAGGGCGCCGCCGCCCACGCCCAGCACGACCACGAGGACCGCTCCGGTGGAGGCGCCCGAGGACACCCCGAGCACGAAGGGGTCGGCCAGCGGGTTGCGCAGCAGCGACTGCATCACCGCACCGCACACGGCGAGTCCGGCCCCGCACACGGCGGCGAGCAGGGTGCGGGGCAGTCGCAGCTGCCAGACGATCCCGTCCCGGATCGGCGTCAGCTCCGAGCTGCCGAGGCCGAGATGGGCGGCCACCACGGACCACACGTCACCGACGCCGATGTCGGCGGGACCGATGGTGATGGCCACGGCGAGGGAGACGACGAGCGCGACGGTCCCGGCCGCGCCGAGCACGAGTCCTGCCCGGCGCCGGGGCCTGGTCCCGACAGCAGGCAGACCCTGGGCGGTCACTTCACCAGTCCGAACCGGCGCAGCCCGGCGGCGACCTGCTCCACACCCTCGACGGTGCGGATGGTCGGGTTCATGGCCTGCCCGCTGAGGAGCACGTACCGCTTGTGCCGGACGGCGTCCATGGTCCTCGTGACGGGGTTGGACTCCAGGAAGGCGATCTTCTTCGCGGCCGACTCGGCGGTCTGGGACTTGCGGGTCAGGTCGCCGATGACCAGGACGTCGGGGTCACGGTCGGCGACGGTCTCCCAGTTGACCTGCGGCCACTCCTCGTGCGTGTCGTCGAAGACGTTCTTCGCGCCGAGGGCCCGGGTGATGATGCCGGGCGCCCCGCAACAGCCCGCCAGGTAGGGCGACTCGGAGTTCGCGAACCAGTAGAGGAGGGTGACGTCGGAGGCGTCGATGCCGGCCGTGGCCTTCTTCATGCGCTGCTGGAGCGAGGCCACGAGTGCGTCGCCGCGCTTCTTCACCCCGAACACGGTCGCGAGGTCCCGGACTTCGCCGTAGACGGTGTCGATGTCCAGGGCCTTGTCGCGGGCGCCGTCGCCGCCGCCCGAGTTGTCCTTGCCGGCGCAGTCGGACGGGGAGACGTAGGTGGGGACACCGAGTTTCTCGAACTGCTCGCGGGTGGCGACGCCGCCCTTGCCGAGGGTGGAGACGAAGGACGCGGCGACGAAGTCGGGCTCGGTGTCCAGGACGCGTTCGAAGGACGGGTTGTTGTCGGCGAGGCGCGGCACCTTCGCGTCGGCCTTCTCCAGCCCCTTCATCACGGGGTCGGTCCAGGTGGCCGTGCCCGCGAGGCGGTCGGCGAGGCCGAGGGAGAGCAGGATCTCGGTGGTGCCCTGGTTAAGGGACACGGCGTGGCGCGGCGGGGCGGCGACGCGGACCTCGTGCCCGCAGTTGGTGAGGGTGACTGCCGCCTTGGCGTCGGTGGACGCGGCGCCGCCGCAGCCGGTCAGGAGCAGGGAGCCGGCCGCGAGCAGGGCGGCGGCACGGGCGGGTCGGGCGAGGGGCACGGGAACCAGTCCTCAGGCGTCGAGGGCCCATTCGCGGAGCCCGGTCGTACGGTGCTCCCCCGCCGCACGCGGCCGCGGGGGCCGCCAGCAGGTCTTCGGACTCGGGATCACCCGGATCGGAGCGCCTTCCCGGACGTCCACGAGGGAGTCCAGTGGCCGAGGCCCCGCCCGTCCCCCTCACCGCTGCGCGTCAGTTCCGGATTCGCACCGGATTCCCTGACCCACGTACATGGGTTCGACTGGCCTCGGCAAGCTATCACGGAGGCCGCCCGGGGAATCACCGCGCGTCCGGCGCCGTTGCACGAGGAGCAGTTCGTCCACGACTTCCGAGGAGGCCGCCGGTGTACGGCGACGAGGCAACGGTCCGCAGGATCCTCACCGAGCTCGGCGACACCTGGGCCGTGGTGGGCCTGTCGTCGAACCAGCGGCGCGCGGCGTACGGCGTCGCGGCCGTGCTCCAGCGCTTCGGCAAGCGCGTCGTGCCGGTGCACCCGAAGGCGGAGACGGTGCACGGGGAGCAGGGGTACGCGAGCCTGGCGGACATCCCCTTCGACGTGGACGTCGTCGACGTGTTCGTGAACAGCGACCTCGCCGGGGCCGTCGCGGACGAGGCGGTCGCCAAGGGCGCGAAGGGCGTCTGGTTCCAGCTCGACGTCATCGACGAGGCGGCGTACGAGCGGACCCGCGCGGCGGGCCTGGAGATGGTGATGGACCGCTGCCCGGCGATCGAGATCCCACGGCTGTCTCATCACGGCGTACAGAAACCCTGAAGCGTTCGCCAGGAAACACCCGCGCCCGGGCGGTTCGCGGACCGGCTGCCGCACCGGGAGCGCCCCTACCGACTGCCCGGCGGGAAGGTCCGCTCGCCGCTGTCGTTCGTGGTGGCCAACCTCATCATCTACTGGTCCACCTGGGGGCACCCTGTGGCGGCTCGGCGTGGCCATCGTTTTCGGCTACGTCCTGCTCGGCGGCTACGCCTGGTACGCCACGCGCAAGGGTCTGCCCGATGCGCCCCGGCTCGACTGGAAGGCCGCCCGGTGGCTGCCCGTCCATCTGCTGGGCCTGGGCGTCATCTCCTGGCAGGGCGGCTTCGGCGGCCGGGGGCACCTCGCCCTGGGGTGGGACATCCTGGTCATCGCGGTGTTTTCGCCGGCCATCTACTACTGGGCCCCGGCCTCGGCCTCCCTGGCCGGGGAGATCGAGCGGAGCATCGAGGAGCTGGCCGTCGCGGAGGTGCCCGTGCACTGAGAGCGGCCTCCATAATGTGCGCATGACCCGCCCCCTTCCGTCCGCCGACTCCGGTGCCCCGCAACGCTTTTCGGTCGTTGTCGTGGGCGCCGGCCCCGCGGGTCTGACCGTCGGCAGCATCCTGCGTGCCGCGTCCGTGGACTGCCTGGTGCTGGAGACCGAGACCCGGGAGTTCATCGAACAGCGGCCCCGGGCCGGGGTCATCGAGGAGTGGGCCGTACACGGTCTGGAGAAGCGGGGCCTCGCCCGCAACCTGCTGGACCGCGCCGAACTGCACACCGCGTGCGAGTTCCGCTTCGACGGCGAGCGGTACCGGTTCCCGTACGGTGAGTTGACGGGCAGTCACCATTTCGTCTATCCACAGCCGTTGCTGGTGACGGACCTGGTGCGCGAGTACGCCGACGTCCGGGGCGGCGCGATCCGCTTCGGCGTCCGGGACGTGCACGTCCACGACGCCGACACCGACCGGCCGTGGGTGTCGTACATCTGCCCCGGGACGGGTGAACTCCAGGTCGTGCACTGCGATTTCGTCGCGGGCTGTGACGGGGCCCGCGGGGTGAGCCGAGCCGCGCTCCCGCCCGAGCGGGTGCGGATCGCGCGGCACGACTACGGTATCGGCTGGCTGGCGCTGCTCGCCGAGGCGCCGCCGTCCACCGACTGCGTGCTGTTCGGCTGCCACGAGCGCGGCTTCGCCGGTCAGATGCCCCGCAGCCCCGAGGTGACCCGCTACTACCTCCAGTGCCCGCCGGGCGACGACGTGGAGAACTGGCCGCACGAGCGCGTCTGGTCGGAGCTGCGGGAGCGGCTCGGGGCGGCCGGTGTGCCGCCGCTGGCCGAGGGCCGGCTGATCGAGAAGCGCGTGCTGGACATGCACGACTACGTGGTCGAGCCGATGGCGCACGGCCGGCTCTTCCTCGCCGGCGACGCGGCCCATCTGGTCGCCCCGATCGCCGCCAAGGGCATGAACCTCGCCCTGCACGACGCCTTCCTGCTCGGCGACGCCCTGGTCGCGTGGCTCACCACCGGTGACGGCAGCGGCCTCGACGGCTACGCGCAGGCGTGTCTGCGGCGCGTGTGGGACTACCAGGAGTTCTCGCAGTGGCTGTCCGAGGTGTACCACGGCACGGCGGCGGGCGACCCGTTCCGCGCGGGCACCGCACTCGCCCGGCTGCGCCGTCTGTTCACCTCGCCCACGGCGGCCGCCGCCTTCGCCGAGCAGTACCTCGGGACGGCGGCGCGCTACTGAGCGAGCCGTGCTCAGTCGTGCGGGGGCCGGTCGCTGAGCCGGTGGTCGGCCACGTTCAGCGCTTCGTCGACGAGTCGGCGCAGATGACCGTCGCGCAGTGAGTAGACGACCCGGCGGCCCTCTTTGCGCGTGTCCACCAGGCCCGCGAGGCGCAGCCGCGCCAGGTGCTGGCTGACGGCGGGCCGGGCCGCTCCGCACACCTCGGTGAGCGTCGTGACGTCGGCCTCTCCCCCGGCCAGCGCGTGCAGCAGGGCGAGCCGGGTCCGGTCCCCCAGCAGGGCCAGCAGTTCGGCGGCGAGGGCGAACTGCTCCTCGCCGGGGCTGCGCGGATGCGCATCATGCGCAGATGACAGGTGCATGCGTGCGCTCATACGCACATAATGGCGCCACGGCACGGGTACGTCCACTCTCGCGCGCACCGGAAGGGGATCCACGTGAGCGATCGGCACGAGCACTCCCACCCTCATGAGCACACCCACGGGCCCGGTCAGGAACACGGGCACGACCGGGGGCACGACCACGGTCCCGGCCAGGAGCACCGGCACGACCGGGGGCACGACCACGGCCACCGGCACCGCCTTCGCCACCGGCTGGCCCACCTCCTCGCCCCGCACTCTCACGAGACTGCCGACAAGGTCGACTCCGCCCTGGAGTCCTCTGCCCGGGGGATGCGGGCGCTCTGGGTCTCGCTCGTCGTCCTCGGCGTGACGGCGCTGGCCCAGGCGGTCGTGGTGGCGGTCTCCGGGTCGGTCGCGCTGCTCGGGGACACGGTGCACAACACCGCGGACGCGCTGACCGCCGTCCCGCTCGGGATCGCCTTCGTACTGGGCCGGCGCGCGGCCACGCGCCGCTTCACCTACGGCTACGGGCGGGCCGAGGACCTGGCCGGTCTCGTGATCGTGCTGACGATCGCCGCGTCCGCGGCCTTCGCGGGCTGGACGGCCCTGGAGCGGCTGCTGGATCCGCGCCCGGTCCAGCACGTCCCGGCGGTCGCCGTGGCCGCCCTCGTCGGCTTCGCGGGCAACGAGTGGGTGGCCCGCTACCGCATCCGCGTCGGCCGCTCGATCGGCTCGGCCGCGCTGGTCGCCGACGGGCTGCACGCCCGCACGGACGGTTTCACCTCGCTGGCCGTGCTGCTGGGCGCCGGAGGATCGGCCCTGGGATGGCACCTGGCCGACCCCGTCGTCGGGCTGGCGATCACCGCGGCGATCGCGCTGGTGCTGCGGGACGCGGCCCGGGAGGTGTTCCGCCGGGTGATGGACGCCGTCGACCCGGCCCTGGTGGACCGCGCCGAGCGGGCCCTGACCGAGGTGCCCGGGGTGCGCGGGGTGGGTGAGCTGCGGCTGCGCTGGATCGGTCACCGGCTGCGCGCCGAGGTGGCGGTCGTGGTGGACGGCGACGTGACGGTGCGCGAGGCCCATCGCATCGCCGTGGACGCCGAGCACGCGCTGCTGCACGCGGTACCCCGGCTGACCGCGGCCCTGGTGCACGCCGATCCCGAGCCGGCCCCGGGCGAGGGCGACCCGCATCTGCCGCTGGCCCACCACATCGCCGCGTAGGCCGGCCGGCCCCGCAGCTGCCGCCGGGTCCACCGCCGACCGGCTCATCGCGACGTCGGGTCAGGAGACCCCGAGCCCCTCCAGCACCTCGGCGTGCGGCAGTTCGGCGAAGGCCTTGCCCGGGATCAGCAGCTTGCCGCGCCGCCGCCCGCTGCCGACGAGCACGTACGGCAGGTCGACGACGGCGGCGTCCACCAGGAGGGGCCAGCCGTCCGGCAGCCCGAGCGGGGTGATGCCGCCGTACTCCATGCCGGTCGCGCCGGTGGCCGTGTCCATCGAGGCGAAGGAGGCCTTGCGGGCACCGAGCCGGCGGCGCACGACCCCGTTCACGTCGACGCGGGTGGTGGACAGCACGAGGCATGCGGCGAGCGTGGACTCGCCGCCCCGCTTGCCCGAGACCACCACGCAGTTCGCCGACCGTTCCAGCAGATCCTGCCCGTAGTGCTCCACGAAGGTGGCGGTGTCGGCCCACTCCGGGTCGGTGTCGACGTAGACGATCTGCTCGGCGGGGACGCTGCCCTGCCAGTGGCGTACGGCGTCGGCGACGGGGCCGGTGAGTTCGTCGAGGCAGGCGGGGGCGGGTCGGGCGTCGTCAAAGTGTCCGATGGGTGCGCGCATGGCCGCACGCTAACAACAGCGGCCCGGTGGCGGACCGGACGTCTCAGGTCACGGGCGGCACCGAGACGGCCATGACCATCTCCATGGGCGCGTCACCGGTGTTGCCGTAGGTGTGCGGGACGTTGGCCTCGAAGTGGACGCTGGCGCCCGCGGGCACGCGGTGCTCGACGCCGTCGACGGTGAGGGTCAGTTCGCCCGCCGTGACGTGGAGCAGTTCGGTCGTGCCGGCGGGGTGCGGGTCCGACGGGCTGCTCTCACCGGGCATGAGCCGCCAGTCCCACATCTCCAGGGGGCCGGGCGCCTCGGTACCCGCGAGGAGCCGGTTGTAGCTGCCGGCGTCGGTGTGCCAGAGCCGTACGGCCTGCTCGGCCGGGATGACGCGCACGTTCGGGCCCTGCTCGTAGTCGAGCAGGGTCGTGATGCTGACGCCGAGCGCGTCGCCGATCTTGACGACGGTGCCGAGGCTGGGGTTGGTGCGGGCCTGCTCGATCTGGATGAGCATGCCGCGGCTGACGCCCGCCCGGGCTGCGAGCACGTCCAGAGTGAAGCCGCGCACCGCGCGCCAGTGCTTGACGCTCCGCGCCAGGGACTGGGTCAGCAGGTCGAGGTCCGACACATTCCGTCCAATATTCTGTATGACACAGTGCAATGCGCTGCACTATGGTGTGGTTCACCTGATCGTTCACTGAACTGTACTGCGAGGTATCCGTCCCATGACAGCGCTCTTCGCCTTGGCCACCAGCCTGCTGTGGGGGCTGGCCGATTTCGGCGGCGGTCTGCTGACCCGGCGCACTCCCGCGCTCACGGTGGTCGTGGTCTCGCAGTCGATCGCGGTCGTGGTGCTGGGCGCGGTCGTGGTGGCGACCGGCGGCTGGAGCGAGGCGGGGCCGCAGCTGTGGTTCGCCGTGGCGGCCGGGCTGGTCGGTCCGGTGGCGATGCTCGCCTTCTACAAGGCGCTCGCGCTCGGCCCGATGGGCGTGGTCTCGCCGCTGGGGTCGATCGGCGTGGCGGTGCCGGTCGGGGTGGGACTGATGCTGGGCGAGCGTCCCGGGCTGCTGCAGTTCACCGGCATCCTGGTGGCCGTCGCCGGCGTGTGCCTGGCCGGCGGCCCCCAGTTCCGCGGCGCTCCCGTACAGCGGCAGGCCATCGTCCTGACCCTGCTCGCGGCGTTCGGCTTCGGCGCGGTGATGGCCCTGATCGCCGAGGCGTCGACGACGCTGACCGGCCTCTTCCTCGCCCTGTTCGTGCAGCGGGTCACGAACGTCGCCGCGGGCGGGCTCGCGCTGTTCGTGTCGGTGCGCCGCGGGGCGCCCGCCCTTCCGGCGGACGGCTTCCCCTGGCGCACCCTGCCCGCCCTCGCCTTCGTCGGCCTCGCGGACGTCGCCGCCAACGGCACGTACTCGATCGCCGCGCAGCACGGCCCGGTGACGGTCGCCGCCGTGCTGGCCTCCCTGTATCCGGTGGTGACGGCAGCGGCGGCACGCGGCATCCTGCGCGAGCGGCTGCGGGCGGTGCAGGCCGCGGGCGCGGGCCTGGCCCTGGTGGGGACGGTCCTACTGGCGTCGGGCTGACCCCGGCAGCGACTCCCGGGGGTGCGGCGTCGGGCCGAACCCGGCAGAGGCTCGGGGGCGTTGCGGCGTCGGGCGAACCCGGCAGTTCAGGCCTCCGGCTCCAGCTCCGCGAGTCCCGCCGCGGCCTCCTCGTCCAGCTCCGCGAGCCGGGCAGCCGTCTCCTCATCCAGGCCCGACAGCGCACGGAGCTGCTCGGGGGTGACGCCCTCCGGTATCGGCACCGGCGCCGGGGTGCGCAGCGGCGGCTGCCAGCCGTCGGCGTCGGTCCAGCGCCGTACGACGCGGGCGGGCGCGCCCGCGACCACGGCGTGGTCGGGCACCGTTCCCCGTACGACCGCTCCGGCGGCCACCACAACGTTCCGCCCGATCCGGGCACCCGGAAGGATCACCGCTCCCGTGCCGATCCAGCAGCCGGGCCCGATCTCCACGGGCTCCATCCGCGGCCACTGCTTGCCGATCGGCTCGTGCGGATCGTCGTAGGAGTGGTTCGTCGACGTGACGTAGACGTACGGACCGAAGTAGCAGTCGCTGCCGATCGTGACCGTCGTGTCGGCGATGACGTGGCTGCCACGGCCCAGGACGACGCCGTCGCCGAGACGCAGGATCGGGTCCGGGCCGAGGTCGAGGTCGGGCATCAGGCCCGCGGTGAGGGTGACCTGCTCGCCGATGATGCAGTGGGAGCCGAGATGGATCCAGGGCTCGCCGAAGACCGTGCCGAGCGGGAAGGCGAGTCTGGTACCTGTTCCCATGGCGCCGAAGCGGTACCGGCCGGGGTGCTCGGCGGTGACGGAGGCCGTCCGCTGCAACCAGGCCCAGCCCGCGTGGACGGCGCGCTGCGTGAGGCCCCGCCGCCAGGATGAGAACGTGTTCTTGCGCTTCGGCACGAGCTCACGGTACTCAGCGGTAGCTCCGCCCGCGGCGTCGGCGGCCTGTGATCTTCACCCCACCGGGTGGCGTACGGTGTGCGCGTTGTCTACGACGTTTCGGGAGGCGGACATGGCGCAGCGGGCGATGATCACCGGGATCGGCGGCAGGGAGCCGGAGATCGACGCGACGGCGTTCGTGGCGCCGACGGCGTCGGTGATCGGGGGCGTGACGCTGGGAGCGGGCGCGAGCGTCTGGTACGGCGCCGTGGTACGCGGCGACGTCGAGGCGATCTCCGTCGGGGCCAGCAGCAACGTCCAGGACAACTGCACGCTCCACGCCGATCCCGGATTCCCGGTGAACGTCGGCGAGCGGGTGAGCATCGGGCACAACGCGGTCGTGCACGGAGCGACCGTGGAGGACGACTGCCTGATCGGGATGGGGGCGACGGTCCTGAACGGCGCGGTCATCGGGGCCGGGTCGCTCGTCGCCGCGCAGGCGCTGGTGCCCCAGGGCATGGTCGTGCCGCCCGGTTCGCTGGTGGCGGGGGTGCCCGCGAAGGTGCGGCGGGAGTTGTCGGAGGAGGAGAAGCAGGGCGTCACCCTCAACGGCACGATGTACGCCGAGCTGGCGAAGGCGCATCGCGAGGTGCACGCGTAGGTGGTTCGACGGGTGCGGCTCGTGGGGGCTGGTCGCGCAGTTCCCCGCGCCCCTAGGGAACCTGTGCTTCTGCCGCTTCCAGGTTCTGGCCCGCCTTCTTCGCCTTGCGCTTGATCACCAGCATGGACGTGAGGCCCACCAGGACCGCCGCGACCAGGCCCAGCCACGAGAAGCGCTTGAGCCAGGACTCCGCGACGATGCCGACGTAGTAGATGACCGCGGTCGTGCCACCCGCCCAGACGATGCCGCCGAGGACGTTGGCGATGAGGAACTTCCAGTACGGCATGCGCAGCACGCCGGCGAGGGGGCCCGCGAAGATGCGGAGCAGGGCGACGAACCGGCCGAAGAAGACGGCCCACATGCCCCACTTCTCGAAGGAGCGCTCGGCGGTGGCGATGTGGCCCTCGCTGAAGTGCTTGGGGAACTTGTGTCCCAGCCAGGCCAGCATGGGCCGCCCGCCCTTGCGGCCGATGGCGTAGCCGATCGAGTCGCCGATGATGGCGCCGGCCGTGGCACTGGCGCCGAGGACGACGGGGTCGATCTCGCCGTGCTGGGACGCCAGCAGGGCGGAGGAGACGAGGATGATCTCGCCCGGCAGCGGGATGCCCAGGCTCTCCAGGCCGATGACCAGCCCCACCAGTGCGTAGACGGCCACCGCGGGTACGGTTTCGAGCCACTCCTGGACGTGCAACGCCGGTTCCTTTCCCTGGGTTTCCTGCGAGCTTCCCTTCGTGCACGGGAAGCCTACCGGCTCCTAGGACGTCTCCCGGGACTCAGGCGTTCCAGCTCCACTCGGCGACCTCGGGCAGGTCGGTGCCGTGCTCGCGGATCCAGGCGTGGTGGCGGGTGCGGGCGTCGGCCATCCGCTGGCGTACGGCCGTGGCACGGACCGAGAGCCCGGGGACGCGGTCGATGACGTCCATGACCAGGCGGTAGCGGTCGAGGTCGTTGCGGACGACCATGTCGAACGGCGTGGTCGTGGTGCCGGCCTCCTTGTAGCCGCGCACGTGCAGGTTCTGGTGGCCGGTGCGGCGGTAGGCCAGGCGGTGGATCAGCCAGGGATAGCCGTGGTAGGCGAAGATCACCGGCTTGTCGGTGGTGAACAGGCCGTCGTACTCGAAGTCGCTCATGCCGTGCGGGTGCTCCCCCTGGGGCAGCAGCCGGGCGAGGTCGACGACGTTCACGACCCGGACGGACAGCTCGGGCAGGTGGCGGCGGAGCAGGTGCGCGGCGGCCAGGGTCTCCTGGGTCGGGACGTCACCGGCACAGGCCAGTACGACGTCGGGCTCGGCGCCGTCCTCGGTGCCCGCCCACTCCCAGATGCCGGCGCCGCGGGCGCAGTGGACCCGGGCCTCGTCCATCGACAGCCAGTCGAAGCAGGGCTGCTTCCCGGCGACGATCACGTTCACGTAGTCGCGGCTGCGCAGGGCGTGGTCCGCGACGGACAGCAGGGTGTTGGCGTCCGGCGGGAGATAGACGCGGACGACTTCGGGGCTCTTGTTGAGGACGTGGTCGACGAACCCGGGGTCCTGGTGGGAGAAGCCGTTGTGGTCCTGCCGCCACACGTGGGAGGTCAGCAGGTAGTTCAGGGAGGCGATGGGGGCGCGCCAGGGCAGCCTGCGCGAGGTGCGCAGCCACTTGATGTGCTGGTTGACCATGGAGTCGACGATGTGCACGAACGCCTCGTAGCAGGAGAACAGTCCGTGCCGGCCGGTGAGGAGGTAGCCCTCCAGCCAGCCCTGGCAGAGGTGTTCGGACAGGATCTCCATGACCCGGCCGTGCCGGTCCAGGTGCTCGTCCACGGGCAGGGTTTCGGCCTGCCAGGCCTTGCCGCTGGCGTCGTACACGGCCTGGAGCCGGTTGGAGGCGGTCTCGTCCGGGCCGACGAGGCGGAAGTCGCGGCGGTCGGCGGTGTCGCGCATGACCCGGGCGAGGAGGTCGCCGAGGACCCGGGTCGGCTCGTGCATCGTCGTGCCCGGTTTGTCGACGGGGACGGCGAAGTCGTCCAGGGACGGGATCGGCAGGTCGTGGACGAGCAGCCCTCCGTTGGCGTACGGGGTGGCGCCGAGCCGCCTGGTGCCTTCGGGGACGCAGGCGAGGACGTCCGCGACCGGACGTCCCTCGGCGTCGAACAGTTCCTCTGGCCGGTACGAGCGCAGCCAGGACTCCAGTTGCCGCAGGTGGTCGGGGTTGTCGCGGACACCGGAGAGCGGCACCTGGTGGGCGCGCCAGGTGCCCTCGACGGGTACGCCGTCGACCTCGGCCGGGCCGGTCCAGCCCTTGGGGGTGCGCAGCACGATCACCGGCCAGTGCGGGCGTTCGGCCACGCCGTCCTCGCGGGCGGCGCGCTGGGCGGCGGCGATGCGGTCGAGCGCGGTGTCCATGGCCTCGGCCATGGCGCGGTGGACGGTGGCCGGATCGTCTCCGGCGACGTGGAGGGGCTCGTGGCCGTAGCCGCGCAGGAGGGCGTCGAGTTCCTCCTCGGGCAGACGGGACAGCACCGTCGGGTTGGCGATCTTGTAGCCGTTGAGGTGCAGGATCGGCAGGACGGCACCGTCGTGGACGGGGTCGAGGAACTTGTTGGCGTGCCAGGACCCGGCCAGCGGGCCGGTCTCCGCCTCGCCGTCACCGATCACGCAGGCCACCAGCAGGCCCGGGTTGTCGAGGGCGGCGCCGTAGGCGTGGGCGAGGGAGTAGCCGAGTTCGCCGCCCTCGTGGATCGAGCCGGGCACCTCCGGGGCGACATGGCTGGGCACGCCGCCGGGGAAGGAGAACTGCCTCATCAGCAGCTCCATGCCCCGCGCGTCCCGGGAGGCGTCCGGGTACTTCTCGCTGTAGCTGCCCTCCAGCCAGGAGTTGGCGAGGACCGACGGCCCGCCGTGGCCCGGGCCCCAGATGCACAGGGCGTCGAGCTCGCGTGCCTTGATCACCCGGTTGAGGTGGGTGTGGACGAGGTTCAGCCCGGGTGAGGTGCCCCAGTGGCCCAGCAGCCGCGGCTTGATGTGCTCGGGCCGCAACGGCTCGGTGAGCAGGGGGTTCGCCAGCAGGTAGATCTGACCGGCCGCCAGGTAGTTGGCGGCCCGCCAGTGGGCGTCCAGCGTGCGCAGTTCCTCGTCGGTGAGTGCGGTCCTGCTGTCGGTCCTGCTGTCCAGGCGCGGGGCCTCGGGCATGAGTGACTCCCTGGGTTCTGCGGGCGGCCTCAGGAGGAGTACCAGTTTGTTCCGGTTCGATGCCAGGCGCCTCTCGGCCATGCCTCGTCGCCCGTACCGTTCCGGCCGCGGATCCCGTGACCCGCGGGGTCGCCCACCCGGGCGACCCCGTACCCGCTCTACGGCAGTGCGACGGAGTGCACCGCCGTCACGGCGCCGGCCACGAGGGCGGTCGCGGAACCGAGGGCGCCGTCGCCGGGCGCCGGGGCCGCCGCCTCGTCAGCGCCGGGACCGGCCTCCTCGCAGCAGCCGACCTGCGCGAACCTCGGCTCGTAGCGCTCCTGCGGCAGATCCCGGGGCGTGGTGTCCGGCGGCCCCGGCGGGGCGTCGTCGTGCGGTCGCCGCGTGTGCTGCCCACCACTCTCCCGCGGAGTGTCCTCGGCCCGCTTCTGCCGGGACTCCCCCGAGCCTCCGGGCGGGGTGGCCGGTTCCAGTGCCCAGCGTTGCGCCCCGGACCCGTCGCGCGCGGTGACGATCACGTCCCGGCCCGTGCCGGGGGCGACGGCCAGCCCCTTGCCGCCGCGGGGCAGGAGTTCGCCGCGCACGGTCAGGTCGTAGCGGACGACTCCGGCGTGCACGAGACAGCCGGCCAGGACGACCGACCCCTCGGCCGGGTCCGAGTTCAGGCACAAGGTGGGGTCGGCGGCGCTGCGCAGGACCCCGTCGTCCTGGTACGACCACAGCTGGGACCCGCCCGAGGAGCAGGCGGCCAGCACGATGCGCGCGTCCGCCCGGATCCGCCCGCCCGGGACGTCGAGGCACCGGCTGTCGTCGAGGTTGCGCAGCCGCCCCCGGGCCACTTCGGCGGGGCTGCCGACGGAGGCGGCCGACGGGGAGCCCTCGGACGAGGACCGTGTGGAGTCCGGTTCCACGGACGAGGGGCCCGCGCTGTCCGGGTCGACGGAGTGACCGCTGACCGCGCCCCAGGTGGCCTGCGGGTCGGCGGTACCGCTCTCCTCCGACCAGCCGCGGGCGGCGAGCAGGGTCGCGAGCAGCACGAGGGAGGTCACCCCGACCGCGGCGGCCAGCGCCTTCGTGTGCCTTCTCGGCGTCCCCGGCCGGCCGGCCGCCGGCAGGTCACGGGACCGGAGGCGGTGGCGGTGGCGTACGCCCGCGGGCAGGGCGCCCCGGCCTTCGTCGCGGCCCGGCCGTGATTCCAGGTAGCGGCGGGCGCCCCAGCCGAGCACCGTCTCGACGAGCAGGTCTTCCAGGCCGCCCTCGAAATGACTGAGCTGTTCGGCGGCGTGACGGCAGTAGCGGCAGGCCATGAGATGCCGCTGCACATCCGGCAGCAGCGCCCCGCCACGACGCATGGGAACGTCCAGCAGTCGGTTGTAGTAGCGGCATTCCCGCGTCGGTGCGAGTTCCCGGTGCGCCCGTACGCACCCGGTGCGGAATTGCTCGCGCGCCTGCTCCAGGGCGGCCGCCGCGGTGGCGGCATCCACCCCGAGCAGACCGGCTGGTACGGATATGGTCTCGGCCTCGACCTCCGTGTGCCAGAGCAGGCATTGGGAAGCCCCCGGAAGGCCCCGGAAAGCACGCTCCGCGAGGCGTCGCCTTTCGGGTGTCCCCGGCCGGGCGGCCCGCAGCCCCCGGGCGCCGACGGTTTTGCGGAGTTCCGGCAGCACGGTGGAAATGCCGTCGTCGGCGGCCCACTCCCGGACCGTCTCCCGGACGGCCATGAGCAGCCGCGGACGCAGGGCACCGCCGCCCGGCCGGGCCAGTTCCCGGCGGAAGGCGGCGGCCGCCGCCATCGACGCGGAGTCCTCCGAGGACGCGAGGCAGATCACGGCGTATTCGTAGGCCGCGCGCCAGTGCCGCGCCAGCAACAGCGCGACGGCACGCGGTCCTTCGACGGGTTCGCCGACCCGGGCGAGAAGATTGCGATCGGACTCCGCGGGCCCCGCTCCGGGTCGCGGCGGGTACGGCGGGCGTGGGGGGTTGGGGGATTGCACGGAACCATTTCCTTCCAGCCGCGGAACGGCATGCGAATTGCGCGTCCGTCGGAAAGCAGGCGGGTGATTGGTGCATACCTATGCCGCGTCAGCTGCGGACTCGGCTGTGAGGCGGCTCACTTTCGCACATGCGACTGACAGGTAACAAGGAGTTCGGATGACGCAGGTTCAGAGCGAGGGGAATTCAGATATGTTACCGGCGGTATCCGTACCGGCTTTCGAAAACATGGCCGGTGAGGGTCGCAAGTTGTGTGCACGCAAAGGCGGTTGGTCCACGAAATCTCCAACTCCCCAGTGCGCCCTCATTCGGCTCTCGGCGCGCTCTCACCTCCGCGCGCCGGCATGGGCCGCATGATCGCCCCCCGCAGCGGCGGGGCTCGACGACGTCCTGATGGTCATCGGTCGGCACAAGCGGTCCGTCGAGGATCACTCCGACCGCGCCCTCGAGCCGGAACAGGCGATCGCGGCCAGTCGTCCTCAAGGGCCTGCGCCTCGACACCGGCGACAGGGCCGACCGCCCGCGCAGCGCGATCAAGCCGGCGCGCGAACGCCCCGGCATGCGAAAACCCCGGCACCCGGCCGGGGTCCCGCACGTACGGCCACCTGCTCAGCCGTTCGGCCGCAGGGTCCACACCACGGTCATCTCGGCGGTCACGGCACCGTCGGCCCGCTGGATGGCGATGGCCACCGGGAACTCGGGGCGCTCACCGGCGTCCAACTGCGCGACGACCTCGACGGCCGGGCGGCCGAGGGTGGCCGTGGCGGTGACGGCGCCCATCGCCAGCTTCTTGTAGGAGATCTCGGCACTGACGGCGAGTGGCACGGCGCGCGAGAGCTGGTCCCCGAACGCGGCCAGCACGATCGCCCCGCTGGCGGACTCCCCGAGCGTGAACATCGCGCCGGCGTGCGGGCCGCCCACGTGGTTGTGGTACTCGCCCTGGTCGGGCAGCGACACCACGGCCCGCTCCGGCGACGTCTCGAGGAACTCGAGGTTCAGGGTGCGGGCCATGGGCACCGTGGCGGCGAGCATCTCGCCGATGGACATCTGGTCTGCGCTCATGGCCGCATGTTACTCACGAGTAGAGACGGCTGGCCAGGCCGGTGTGACGACCGCCGCATCGGTCCTCACGACATCCACACCGGCCTGTCCCCGGGTTGCTACATCTCCGTCCACGGGCAGTGACCGAAACGTGTCCTGAGCGCGGCTAGGGTGGCTGCCCATGTGGCCAGGACAGCAGCCGCCCGGGGGCGAGCAGAACCCGCAAGCGAACAACCCGTACCAGCAGCCGGGGTACCAGCAGCCGAATCCGTACCAGCAGCCGGGGTACCAGCAGCAGCCCAGCCCGTACGGGCAGCAGCCGCAGTGGGGCACCCCCGCGCCGGCCGGCGCACCGCAGACCCCGCAGGGCGGTGGGGGCGGCGGCCGGACGAAGCTGGTCGCGATCATCGCCGCCACGGCGGTGGTCGTGGCGGCCGGTGTCACCGGCTTCCTGGTGCTGGGCGGCGACAAGGACGACACGGCGGACGGCGGCGAGAAGGGCAAGGGCGACACGACGTCGTCGAGCCCGTCGGCCGAGGAGCCGAGCGCGCCGGCCACGGGTGACAACCCCCGCGGCGGCGAGGAGGCCAAGCCCACGGTGAAGGGCTGGAAGGTCGTCATCAACCCCAAGTGGGGCACGGCCTTCGACGTCCCGGCCGACTGGGAGGTGGCCTCCCCGACGTCGTCCGTCTTCTTCGAGGACGAGAAGTCCGACGACGGCAAGCCGCTGATCACCATGTCGGCACCGGCGTTCTACAAGTCCGAGTGGTGCACGAGCGACGACAACAAGGACGGCAGGACCGAGACCGAGTCCCTGGCCGGGGCGGGCACCAAGGGCGCCGACGGCGCCAAGGACACGGACGAGGTCGCGGTCAACCAGGTGGCGTGGTGGGTGTACGGCGGCTACACGCAGCCGGACAAGAAGAGCGTCAAGACCGACGACAAGGCCAAGCCGTACACCACCGCCTCGGGTGTGAAGGGCAGCGTCGCCTGGGCGCACTCGGAGAACACGCCCGACACGGGCAAGTGCGCGAGCGACGGCAAGGCGATCACGTTCGGCTTCAAGAACTCGGCGGGTGACTTCGTCGCCTGGAGCTTCTACGGCGCCAAGGGCGTCAAGGGCGAGGTGCCCGAGAAGACCGTCCTGAAGATCCTCAGCACGGTCCGGCTGCACGGCGAACCGACCGGCGGCTGACCGGAACAGGAACGGGCCCGCACCTGCGACAGGGGCGGGCCCGGCTCACCGGAGCATCGTGACGGGCGTCAGCCCGTCATGTACCCGCGGTAGACCCGGCGACCCGAGGGGGACTCCTCGTCGACGCGGCGGCTGCCGGCGCGGATCCAGGGGTTCTCAAGGTCACATCAAGATCAACTCGGCTGTGCGCGGTGACGCCCCGCAAACGGTTTGGCAAGACGGGCTCCCGGCGGCGATAGTCGGCCGGTGACGTCCCCGACCGCCTCCTCCCGGAGCCCCCGCAGACCCGCCTGGGCGGGCCGCAACTACTCCCTGCTGACCGCCGCCGCGGTCGTCACCGGCCTGGGCAGCCACGGCGCCCTGGTCGCGGCGGCGTTCGCGGTCATCGAAACGGGCGGCGACGGCGGAGACGTCGGCCTGGTGGCGGCGGCCCGGACCCTGCCGCTGGTGTTGTTCCTGCTGATCGGCGGCGCCGTCGCGGACCGGCTGCCCCGGCACCGGGTGATGGTCGCCGCCAACGTCCTGAACTGCCTCTCGCAGGCCGCCTTCGCCGCCCTGGTGCTGGCCGGGGAGCCCCGGCTTTGGCACATGATGCTGCTCGCCGCGCTCGGCGGTACCGGCCAGGCCTTCTTCGGCCCGGCCGCCGAGGGCATGCTGATGTCCTCGGTCGAGGGCGAGCACGCGGGGCGCGCGTTCGCCGTGTTCCGGATGGCGATGCAGGGCGCGGTCCTCGGCGGAGCCGCGCTCGGCGGTGCCATGGTCGCGGCGATCGGGCCCGGCTGGGTGCTCGCGGCGGACGCGGCGGCCTTCGCGCTCGCCGGAGCGTTGCGGGCCTTCCTCGACGTCGGCCACATCCCGCCCCGCGCGCCGGGCGGCGGTCTGATCGCCGATCTGCGGGACGGCTGGCAGGAGTTCGCAGGCCGCCCCTGGCTGTGGGGCATCGTCGTCCAGTTCTCCGTCGCCAACGCGGTCGTCGCCGCCGCGGACGCGGTCTACGGCCCGCTCGTCGCCCGCGACCATCTCGGCGGCGCGGGCCCCTGGGGACTGGCCCTCGGTGCGTTCGGCGCGGGCACGGTCGCCGGCGCCCTGCTCATGACCCGCTGGAAACCCCGCCGTCTCCTCCTCGCCGGCACCCTCTGCGTGTTCCCCCTGGCCTTGCCTTCGGCCGCCCTCGCCGTGCCGGTGCCGATCGGTGTCCTGTTCGGGGTGATGTTCGTCGCCGGCGCGACGGTGGAGGTGTTCGGCGTCTCCTGGA
This sequence comes from Streptomyces luteogriseus, assembly GCF_014205055.1. Taxonomy (NCBI): domain Bacteria; kingdom Bacillati; phylum Actinomycetota; class Actinomycetes; order Kitasatosporales; family Streptomycetaceae; genus Streptomyces; species Streptomyces luteogriseus. Next base: position 7,345,779 of record NZ_JACHMS010000001.1, on the reverse strand, counting down.
TGACGGCACTGCATCAGGAGATCCCCGAGCACAAGCTCTCCCGCGTCTCGGCGTACGACTGGTTCGGTTCCGTCGCGCTGGTCCCCCTCGCCACGGCCGCGGCCGGCCCGGCGGAGGAGGCCTTCGGCCGCACGACCGCCCTGTGGGGCTGTGCCGGTCTGGTCGTCCTGGTCACGGCGGCCGTGCTGTGCGTGCCGGACGTCCGCAATCTGCGCCGCCGGACCACACCCGTGGCCCGGGGCGGCACCGACTGCGCGTCAGCCGATGCCGAACGCCCCGTCGGGGGGCTCGGGTGACGGCACGGCGTCCTCGTCCGGCACCGCCCGCGCGCCCCCGACGAACTCCTTCAGACGGGTGCCGTGTTCGACCCGGGCCGGGAAGGCGTCGGCGGCGGTGAGCCGGGCCAGGGCGGCGACGTCGACCGGCTGATGCCCGGCGACGAGCACCGCGTTCCCGAACCGCCGCCCCCGCAGCACACCCGGCTCGGCGACCAGCACCAGTTCCTCGAAGGCGGTGGCCAGCGTGGCGAGTTGCGACCTCAGGAAGGCGAAGGGCGCTGCGTCGGGGAGATTGGCGAGATACACCCCGCTCCCCCGCAGCACCCGCGCGGCCTCACGGACGTAGGCGACGGAGGTGAGGTGCGCCGGCACCCGCGACCCGCTGAAGACGTCCGCGAGGAGAACGTCCGCCGAGGCCGCGGGAGCGTGCTCCAGCCAGCGCCGTGCGTCCGCCGCGTGCAGGACGGTGTTCGCGTCGTCCGGCAGCGGCAGATGCCCGGACACCAGCTCCAGCAGCCCCCGGTCGGCCTCGACGACGTCCTGCCGCGAGCCCGGCCGGGTCACGGCCACGTACCGGGGCAGGGTGAGCGCCCCTCCCCCGAGATGCACCACGTCCAGCGCGCGCCCCGGCTCGGCCACGACATCCAGCACATGCCCGAGCCGCCGCGTGTACTCGAACTCCAGGTGCGCGGGGTCGTCCAGATCGACGTAGGACTGCGGAGCCCCGTCCACGGTCAGCAGCCAGGCCCGTTCCCGGTCGATGTCGGGCATGAGCTTGGCGGTGCCGAAGTCGACGACACGGGAGACAGGGAGCAACTCGTTCACTGCCCCATTGTGTCGCGCCCCACGGGGGTGCGGGGCTGTTCCGATCTGCGGCTCCGCCGCGTGGGCGCGACCGGCCCGACGCGACCGGCCCGACACGGCCCGCAGTCCCCCGTCGCCTCAACCCACGACGGTCACGGTCCCCGCCCCCACGGTCCTGCCACCCTCACGGACGGCAAACCCGAGCCCCGCCTCCAACGGCACCTCCCGCCCCAGCTCCACGGTCATGGCTACGGTCTCGCCGGGCCGGGCCACCGCCACCTCGCCGAGGTCGACCACCCCGACCACATCCGCGGTCCGGATGTAGAACTGCGGCCGGTACCCGGAGGAGACGGGCGTCGTCCGCCCGCCCTCACGGGCCGACAGGACGTACACCTGCGCCGAGAAGCACCGCCGCGGCTTCACGCTCCCCGGCGCCGCGACCACATGCCCCCGCCGCACCGCATCCCGTGGCACCCCCCGCAGCAGCAACGCCACGTTGTCCCCGGCCTGCGCCTCCTCCATCGGCTTGCCGAAGGTCTCCAGCCCCGTGACCACCGTCTCGACGGCGGCCCCGAGCACCTCGACCCGGTCGCCGACGCGCACCACACCGCGCTCGACCGCCCCGGTCACCACCGTCCCCCGACCGGTGATGGTCAGCACGTTCTCCACCGGCAGCAGGAACGGCGCGTCCAGATACCGCTCCGGCATCGGCACATACGTGTCCACCGCGTCGAGCAGCGCCTCGATCGACGCCGTCCAGCGCGGGTCCCCCTCCAGCGCCTTCAGACCCGAGACGCGTACGACGGGTACGGAGTCGCCGCCGTAGCCGTGCGCGGTGAGCAGGTCGCGGACCTCCAGCTCGACCAGGTCGGTCAGCTCCTCGTCGCCCGCGTCGGCCTTGTTGAGGGCGACGACGACGTGGTCGACGCCCACCTGCCGGGCGAGCAGGACGTGTTCGGCGGTCTGCGGCATGATCCCGTCGAGCGCGGAGACGACGAGGATCGCCCCGTCGAGCTGGGCGGCGCCGGTGACCATGTTCTTGACGTAGTCGGCGTGGCCCGGCATGTCGACGTGCGCGTAGTGCCGGGTGTCGGTCTCGTACTCCACGTGCGCGATGTTGATGGTGATGCCGCGCGCCGCCTCCTCGGGCGCCCGGTCGATCCGGTCGAACGGCACGAACGCGCCACTGCCGCGGTCGGCGAGGACCTTGGTGATGGCGGCGGTCAACGTGGTCTTGCCGTGGTCGACATGACCCATCGTGCCGATGTTGAGATGCGGTTTCGTACGGACATAAGCCGTTTTGGACATGGCTGTACCTCGAAGCGTCTGCTCGGTGAAGAAGAAGTGGGACCCCGAGGACCTGCCCGACCCTCCCCTTGCGGGGTCCGCCGGACGAACCGGAGAGGGTCAGCTTCGGGCGCCGTCCATGACGGCCGTGGGATCGACGACGGCAGCCTTCGGGGCATCCGTGACCACGGATGCTGCGAGGGCGAAGGCGTGCCGGAACATGTCGTCGATCATCGCCGACGCCTTACCGCACGTCGAATGGTTTTCGGCTGCCCGGGCAGGGGGGTGCGCACCGCTGCCTGTGACGCTCGTGAGACGAACCATACGGCGATCACACACATTTGTCGGTTAGTGTCACCGGATGCTCGATGCCACCACCCGCTCTGGGGGCACCGCCACGGCCTCTCCCCGGGCCACCGCCGCGGAGCTCGCCGTCGCCGTTCCCCCGGCAACGACCGTCTCGCCCGCCGTACCGACTCATTTCGCCGCTCGCTGCACCAGAGTTCTGCTCTCCCCGTGGTCGCGGCTCTCCCTGCTCGTCGTGCTGCTCGCGGCCGGTGCCTGCGGGGTGCTGATGTTCGAGCCGCAGCGGCTGCTGACGGAGGGCTGGCCGCCGCAGCTCAGTGGCGCCGCGGCGGCGGCGGTGTTCACGGTGGCGTACGGCGTGTGCACTGTGGCGTTCGTGCCGAGGCCGCTGCTGAACCTGGCGGCGGGCGCCCTGTTCGGTTCGCAGCTCGGCCTCGGCGTGGCTCTGACGGGCACGGTGCTCGGCGCCGGGATCGCCTTCTGTCTGGGCCGGGCGCTGGGCCAGGACGCTCTGCGGCCTCTGCTACGGGGGCGTTGGCTGAAGGCCGCGGACGGCCAGCTCAGCCGGCACGGCTTCCGGTCGATGCTGATGGTGCGGCTGTTCCCGGGTGTGCCGTTCTGGGCCGCGAACTACTGCGCCTCGGTCTCCCGCATGGGCCTGCTGCCGTTCCTGCTGGCCACGGGGCTGGGCTCGATCCCGAACACCGCCGCCTACGCCGTCGCGGGCGCCCGTGCCTCCACCCCGACCTCTCCCGCCTTCCTGATCGCCATGGCGTGCATCGCCCTGCCCGCGCTGGCGGGCGTGGTGGTGGCCTGGCGCAAGCGGCACCAGCTGCGCCGCCTCTGACGGGCCGTCGGTCCGCCCGGGTCAGACCCGTTCCAGGACCATGGCGTTGGCGAGTCCGCCCGCCTCGCACATGGTCTGGAGCGCATACCGGGCGCCCCGTTCCCGCATCGCGTGCACCAGCGTCGTCGTCAGCCGGGTGCCGCTCGCGCCGAGTGGATGCCCGAGCGCGATGGCCCCGCCGTGCACGTTGACCCGGGCGAGGTCGGCACCGGTCTCCTGCCGCCAGGCCAGTACGACGCTGGAGAACGCCTCGTTGACCTCGAACAGGTCGATGTCGCCGAGGGTCAGCGAGGCCCTGCGCAGCACCTTCTCGGTCGCCGGGATCACACCCGTGAGCATCAGCAGCGGGTCGGAGCCGGTGACGGCGAAGCTGTGCAGCCGGGCGAGCGGGCGCAGCCCGAGCCGGGCCGCCGTCTCGCTCGACGTGATGAGCACGGCGGAGGCCCCGTCGTTGATGGGGCTGGCGTTGCCCGCCGTGACGTTCCACTCGATCTGTGGGAAGCGCTCGGCGACGGCTGGGTCGTAGTAGGCGGGCTTGAGGCCGGCGAGGATCTCGGGGGTGCTGCCGGGCCGTACGCACTCGTCGCGCGTGACACCTTCCAGCGGCGCGACCTCGGCGTCGAACAGCCCGCCCTCCCAGGCCTTGGCGGCCTTCAGGTGCGAGGAGACGGCGAATTCGTCCATCCGCTCGCGGCCGATCGACCACTTGGCGGCGATCAGTTCGGCACTGACGCCCTGCGGAACGAGCCCCTCCGGGTAGCGTTCGGCCACTCCGGGCCCGAAGGGGTCCTTGCCCGCGGGCACGTTCGACCACATGGGGACCCGGCTCATCGACTCGACCCCGCAGGCCACGACCAGGTCGTAGGCGCCCGAGAGCACCCCCTGCGCCGCGAAGTGCACGGCCTGCTGGGAGGAGCCGCACTGGCGGTCCACGGTGGTCGCCGGCACCGATTCCGGGAAGCCCGCGGACAGCACGGCGTAGCGGGTGGTGTTCATGGCCTGCTCGCCGACCTGGTCCACGGTGCCGCCGATGACGTCGTCGATGAGCGCGGGGTCGACCCCGGACCGCTCGACGAGGGTGCGCAGGGTGTGGGCGAGGAGTTCGACGGGATGGACGTGCGCGAGGGCGCCGTTCGGCTTGCCCTTGCCGATCGGGGTGCGTACGGCTTCGACGATGACTGCGTCACGCATGTGCGGGCCTCCACGACTACCGGTGAGTAGGAAATCCGGACTCACCGTAGCCCGCAAGGTTGGAAAATCCAACCCTCTCCTAGACTGGTCTCATGGCCGCCCGCAAAGACCCGCGCCCCTGCTCCATCGCCGACACCCTCGCGCTCGTCGGCGAGAAGTACTCCCTGCTCGTGCTGCGGGAGGTGTGCCTGGGCAACGGCCGGTTCGACCAGCTGGTGCGCAACATCGGCGCCCCGCGCGACATCCTGGCCACCCGGCTGCGCCGGCTCGTCGACGCCGGGATCCTGGCCAAGCACCTCTACAGCGAGCGCCCGCAGCGCTTCGAGTACCGGCCGACCCCTGCGGGGCTGGAACTGGAGCCGGTGCTGATGACCCTCATGGCGTGGGGCGACCGCCATCTCCGGGCGGACGGCGACCGACCGATGGTCCTGGAGCACTCCTGCGGCCGGCCCCTCGACCCGGCCGTCACCTGCCGGGCCTGCGGCGACGAGGTGCGCCACGAGGACCTCACGGCCCGCCCCCAGGCACCGGGCTGGACGGTGACCGGACCCACCGCCGCCTGATCCCCCTGGTCAACGGCGGCTTCCAAACCCCTGTGTCCTGGCGGCCTTCCGGGGGCGCTACGCTTCCCCCTCGGCACACATGATCCCCCATTCATCGCGACGGCGGCCCGGTGCGCCCGTCGTCCGTTCCACGATCGGCACTTGGACTCCGCTACCTCATGTCTTGGTTCGAATCACTCATCCTCGGACTCGTCCAGGGGCTGACCGAGTTCCTCCCCGTCTCCTCCAGCGCCCACCTGCGGCTGACGGCGGCCTTCTCGGGCTGGGAGGACCCGGGTGCGGCCTTCACGGCGATCACGCAGATCGGCACCGAGGCAGCCGTGCTGATCTACTTCCGCAAGGACATCGGGCGGATCATCTCGGCGTGGACGCGCTCGCTCACGAACAAGGCGCTGCGCAGCGACCCGGACGCCCGGATGGGCTGGCTGGTCATCGTCGGCTCGATCCCGATCGGCGTGCTCGGCGTGACGCTGAAGGACCAGATCGAGGGACCGTTCCGCGATCTGCGGATCACCGCGACGATGCTGATCGGCATGGGCATCGTCCTGGGCATCGCCGACCGGCTCGCGGCCCGCGACGAGAGCGGCGGCAAGCACCGCGCACCCAAGCAGCGCAAGGCCCTTGAGGACCTGGGCGTCCGGGACGGCCTGATCTACGGCGTCTGTCAGGCCATGGCACTCGTTCCGGGCGTCTCCCGCTCCGGCGCCACCATCAGCGGTGGCCTGTTCATGGGCTACAAGCGCGAGGCCGCGGCCCGCTACTCCTTCCTGCTCGCCATCCCCGCGGTGCTCGCCTCGGGCGTGTTCGAGCTGAAGGACGCCACGGAGGGCGGCCATGTGTCGTGGGGTCCGACGATCTTCGCGACGATCATCGCCTTCGGTGTCGGGTACGCGGTGATCGCATGGTTCATGAAGTTCATCTCGACCAAGAGCTTCATGCCGTTCGTCTACTACCGCATCGCGCTCGGCATCCTCATCATCGTCCTGGTCAGCGTGGGTGCCCTGAGCCCGCACGCGGCCGAGTCGGCGGGCTGACCCGGGGCGGGTGCCCGGGCCGTGTGACGCCGCTCTCGTGACCAACCGCATAGGGATCGGGTAGCCGTCCGGTAGCGGGCTGTCAGTGGCTGCCCCTAGGCTTGTCCGCATGTCCCCCGATTTCGTGACCCCTGGTTCCGTGCGGTCCGCTGCCGAGGTCAACGACGAGATCCGTGCGCTGTGGCAGCGTACGGGTGGCACCCTGTCGGCCGAGGAGCGCGCGGAGTACGAGCTGCTCGTCGTCGAGTGGGCGGCAGCGATCCGAGGCGGCGTCGTCAGGGCGGCCTGAGCAGCTCCCGCGGTCGCCATTCCGTCTCGGTAGCGCCCCGCGGTCGCCATTCCGTCTCGGTAGCGCGCCGCGGTCGCCATTCCGTCTCGGTAGCGCGCCGCGGTCGCCTTTCCGCCCCTGTACCGCCCCTCCGCCCCGGTACCGCCCCCGCAGTCGCCTTTCCGGCCCCGTATCGCCCCTCTAGGCGCGCAGTCGCGCCAGCACCTCGTCGTCGAGGTCCAACGGCCGCTCCTCCGGCAACAGCCCTGCGGCCGAGTGAGGTTGCCCCGCCCGCACCAGTCTGTGGATCTCCGTGGCGAGCGGCGTGACGTCCTCGATCCCCACGATCCACTCGTCCGCGTAGCGCGCGGCGGCCTCCCCGGCGAGCCCCAGCTGGAGCGACCGGTGCGGCAGCGGGTTGAGGTGCAGGTCCCGTTCCGGATCCCACTGCACCCGCGCGGGCGCCTGCCTCAACTGCCGCTTCCAGGAGGCCTGGTCGCCGTGCAGGGCAGGGACGTGATGGGACAGGCAGGCGTTGCGCAGCGCCCAGAGGAAGCCCTCGCGGTCGATCTCGATCGCCAGGACCGTCTCCTGGCCCTCCTTGGTACCCCAGCCGCAGCGGTACATCATCCACAGGAACGACGGCTTGATCCATGTCATGCGGTCCCGCTTCCATGCGGCCGGGAAGCGGCCCTGGCGGGCGGCGGGGCCGCCGATCTCCGGGCGGTAGGCCTGGTAGACGGTGATCGTGGACCCGGTGTGGCGGGCGCGCACCTGGAACTTCGGTTCGTGTCGTTCGTTCACGACGGACAGGCTGGGCCCCACCGCCCCCAGGCGGCCACCGAATATCGCTCACGCACGGCTCTTGGCCCGGCCCCCGCCATGCCCAACACTGAGCCGATGACGCAGCGCGTGGAACTCGCCACCGTGAGGGACCGGCTGGCCCTGGACGGGCTGATCACCGATTACGCGGTGGCGGTCGACGACGGCGACTGGGAGGCGTACCGGGGCCTGTTCGCCCCTCGCGGGCGGGCTGACTACCGGTCGGCCGGCGGCATCGAGGGAGAAGCCCGGGCGGTCGCCGCGTGGCTCGCGGAGAACCTGAGCCTGTTCCCGATGCGGCAGCACCTGATCGTCAACCGGCGGGTGCGCTTCGGGATCTGGGAGCAGGACACCGGGGACACGGCGGAGGTCCAGGCCGACTACGTCAATCCGATGGCCACCGCCGGGCCGGCCCCCGACTTCGTGTGCGGCGGACGGTACGCCTTCGCGGCGCTGCGCACGGACGACGGCTGGCGGCTGAGCGAGGTGGTCGTGCGGGAGAAGTGGCGGCGCCTTCCCGAGCCGGAGAAGACACCTGTGGTCAACTGACCACGGCGTCCTGTGTCCTAGATCGTCCGCAGAGCGCACACTGGAGGCACCCGCGGGTAGGAGGCGCCTATGAAGACGCTCGGACACTGGCTCGCCTCCCCCGGGCGCCGCTCGGCCGCCGCGGCGGTCGCGGGCGCCCTCCCCGTCCTCGCCTTCCCCGCGCCGTCGCTGTGGTGGTGCGCCTACGCCGCCCTGGTCCCCTGGATCCTGCTGCTGCGCACCGCGCCGACCGGGAAGCGGGCCGCCTTCGACGGCTGGTGCGGCGGCTTCGGCTTCATGCTGGCCATGCACCACTGGCTGCTGCCGAGCCTGCACGTGTTCACGATCGTCCTCGCGGCCCTCCTCGGCGCCCTGTGGGCCCCGTGGGGATGGATGGTGCGCCGTCTCCTCGGCGGCCTTCCCTCCCCCGGCCGGGTCACGGTGGCGCTCGTGGTGCTGCCGTCGGGCTGGCTGGCCGTCGAGCTGGTCCGCTCCTGGCAGGGGCTCGGCGGCCCCTGGGGCATGCTCGGCAGCAGCCAGTGGCAGGCGGAACCGGCGCTGCGGCTCGCTTCGGTCGGCGGGGTGTGGCTGCTCAGCTATCTGCTCGTGGCCGTCAACGTCGCGGTCGCCGTCCTCGTCGCGGTCCGCCGGGCCCGGGTACCCGCCGTGGCCGGTCTGGTCGCCACGGCAGCCGCCACCTCCGCCGCCTGGGCGTTCTCGCCCCGCCCCGCGGTCGACGGCCAGGTCAGGATCGCGATCGTGCAGCCGGGTGTCGTCGTCGGTCCCGACGGCCGGTTCGACCGCGAGGAGCGGCTCACCCGCAGGCTCGCCGGGCAGGACGTCGACCTGATCGTCTGGGGCGAGAGCAGCGTCGGCTTCGACCTCGGGGACCGGCCCGCCCTCGCCGGGCGGCTCGCGGGCCTCTCCCGTGCGACGGGCGCGGACATCCTGGTCAACGTGGACGCCCGGCGCTCCGACAAGCCCGGCATCTACAAGAGTTCGGTCCTGGTCGGGCCCGACGGCCTGACCGGCGAGCGCTACGACAAGATGCGGCTCGTGCCGTTCGGCGAGTACATCCCGGCCCGCTCACTGTTCGGCTGGGCCACCTCCGTCGGCAAGGCCGCGGGAGAGGACCGCAGGCGCGGCTCGCAGCCCATCGTGATGAACATCGAGGACGAGCTGCGGGTGGGCCCGCTGGTGTGCTTCGAGACCGCCTTCCCCGACATGACCCGCCATCTCACACGGGAGGGCGTCGACGTGCTGATCGGCCAGTCGTCGACCTCCACGTTCCAGCACAGCTGGGCGCCCGAACAGCACGCGTCGCTCGCCGCGCTGCGTGCCGCCGAGACCGGCCGCCCCATGGTGCACGCGACCCTGACGGGCGTCTCCGCCGTCTACGGCCCGGACGGACAGCGCATCGGAGCGCCGCTCGGCACGGACGCCTCCACCGCGCGGATCTACGAGCTCCCCCTCGCCCACGGCACCACGCCCTACGTCCGTCACGGCGACTGGACGGTGCATGCGGCCATGGTGATCCTCGCCCTGTGGGCGGCCGGAGAGGGCGCACGCACCCTGCGGCTCAGGCGGTCCGCTCCTGAACCGCGCGTACCACCCGCTCGCACAGTTCATGGGTCTCCAGCGCGTCCCGGGCGCTGAGCACCCTGCCCGCCCTGACCGCGTCCAGGAACGCGAGCACCGCCTGCTCGATCCCGCGCTGGCGGGCCACCGGAACCCAGTCCCCGCGCCGCCGCACGGTCGGCTGCCCCTTGTGGTCGATGACCTCGGCGAGATTGACCACCTGCCGTTTGGTGTCCTGCCCGGACACCTCGAGGACCTCCTCGGCGGACCCGCTGAGCCGGTTCATCACGCCGAGCGCGGTGAAGCCGTCCCCGGCGAGCTGGAGCACCAGATGGTGCAGCAGCCCGTCCCGGACCCGGGCGCGCACGGTCACGTCGTCGACCTCGCCGGGCACCAGGAACCGGAGGGTGTCGACGACGTGGATGAAGTCGTCGAGGATCATCGAGCGGGGTTCCTCCGGCAGCCCGATGCGGTTCTTCTGCATCAGGATCAGCTCGCGCGGGTGGTCCGCGCACTGCGTGTAGCCGGGGGCGTAGCGCCGGTTGAAGCCGACCGCGAGGCTCACGTCCCGCTCCTCGGCGAGCGTCACCAGCCGCGCGGAGTCGTCGAGTTCGTAGGCGAGCGGCTTGTCGACGTAGGTCGGTACGCCCGCCTCCAGCAGTCGCGTCACGATCTCCGGGTGCACGAGCGTGGGCGCGTGCACGAAGGCCGCGTCCAGGCCCGCCGCGAGCAGGGAGTCCAGGGTGCTGTGCCGCCGCTCCGGCGGGATGTGCAGCCCCTGTGCGACCCGGTCCAGCGTGGCGGGCGTACGGGTCTGCAGATGCAGTTCGACCCCGGGCTGGAAGGCGAGGACCGGGAGGTAGGCCTTCTGCGCGATGTCACCGAGTCCGATGCAGCCGACCTTCACGGGGTGATCTCCTCAACGGTTGCCTGCCGGGGTCTGCCCGGAAGCATACGGCCGCTGCGGGGGCGCCCAGTCGGCGATGCCGTCGAAGCTGCGCAGGAACAGGGCGGGCCCGGCCTTCGACAGTGCGGCGACGGCCGTGTCGCGCACGGCGATGCCGGCCCGGCTGCTCATGAGGCTGAGCCGGGCCGTCCGCACGGCCTGGCGTGCGATCGCGGTCGTACGCGGCAGCCGCGCGGCGGTGTAGGCGGCGAGGTCGTCGTAGTGGTGGGCGAGCACGACGGCGTCCTCGATCGCCTGGTTGCCGCCCTGGCCGAGGCTCGGGGGCATGGCGTGCGCGGCGTCGCCGAGCAGGGCGGCCCGGCCGTGGTGGTAGGCGGGCAGGGGTTCGGCGAGGTGGTGGACGTCGTGGCGCAGGACGTCTTCGGGCCGGGCGGCGGCGAGCACGGCGGGGATCGGGTCGTGCCAGTCGCCGAAGCGGCGCAGCAGCTCGGACTTCTCGTCGTCGGGCGCCCGGCCGCCTGCGGGGGTCAGGGCGGCGCCGTAGGCGTAGACGCGGCCGTCCTTCAGCGGGTGGGTGCCCCAGAGGCTGCCCCGACCCCAGGTCTCGTGCGAGGCGAACCGGGCGCCGGGGACGGGGATCATGACCCGCCAGGTGGTGAAGCCTGAGTAGACGGGCCCCGGGTGGCCGGGGAAGAGTGCCCCGCGCACGGCGGACCGGACGCCGTCCGCACCGACCACCAGGTCCGCTTCGAGTGCGCCGTCCGCGGTCGTGACGCGGGCCGTCCGGCCGGGTCCTCCGCTGTCGGCGAGCACCGCGGTGGCGTCCGTGCGGACGGCGTCCGCCGGGAGCAGGGCGGCGAGACGCTCGATCAGGGTGGCGCGGGGCAGCAGGACGAGCGGGCCGCCGAAGCGCGCGGCGGCCGCTTCGGCTGAGGAGCGGGAGAACCACCGCCCGCCCGGAGCGCGCAGGCCCCCGTCCCCCGACCAGGCGGCGAGACCGCGGATCTCGTCGCCGAGGCCGATGACGTCCAGCGCGCGCAGGGAGTTGGGCGCGAGGGAGATCGCCGCGCCGACCGGCTCCAGCGAACGGGCCCGCTCCAGCACGGTGACCCGCAGGCCCCGCCGGTGCAGGGCGACCGCGGCCGTCAGGCCTCCGATACCGCCGCCGATCACGACGGCGTGCCCGGACTGTGCCATGACTCCTCCTCGAGTGCGACTACACCTGTAGTGACGCCGTCGACGTTACTACAGGTGTAGTCGGACGGGTAGCGTGAGCCCCATGTCCGTAAGCAACGCCGGTCCCAGCCGCTCCGACCTCGTCGCCGACACCGCCCTCGCCCTGCTCGCCGAGCGCGGGATGCGCGGCCTCACGCACCGGGCGGTGGACGAGGCGGCCGCACTCCCCCAGGGCTCCACGTCGAACCTCGCCCGGACCCGGCAGGCCCTGCTGGAACTGGCGGTGCGACGGCTGGCCGACCGTGAGGCGCGGGTGCTGGCCCTGCACGAGATGCCGGACCCCGCGGCCGGGACCGGCTCCCTGGCGGACGCACTGGCCCTGGCGGCCCACCGGGCCCTGACGAACAACCGCGCGCTCACCCTCGCCCGGTACGAACTGGCCCTGGAGGCGACGCGCCGCCCCGAGCTGCGGGCCTTCTTCGACGCCACGGGCGCCCGCTTCCGGGACCAACTGACCGCCCTGGTCACCGGCATGGGCTCGACGGACCCGGCCCGGCACACCCTGTCGCTGATCGCCTGGGCGGACGGCCTGCTGTTCAGCTGCGTGGCGGGGTCGTTCGGCACGGACACACCGAGCCTGGAGGAGATCCGGGCCGGGCTGCGGGAACTGCTGGTGGGAATGCTCGGGCACTGAAAACCCGTGGTGCGGCGAAGGCGACTCGGAAAGGATGCGTCCATGACCAACGAACGCCGAGAGCCCGCCACCACCGCAGACGAGCGCACGATGCTGGAGGGCTGGCTGGACTACCACCGCCAGACCCTCGCCTGGAAGTGCGAGGGCCTGACCGATGCCCAGTTGCGCACCGCCGCTGTGGAGCCGTCCGAGCTGAGCCTGATGGGGCTGGTGCGGCACATGGCGGAGGTCGAGCGGGGCTGGTTCCGCAAGGTGCTCACGGCCGAGGACGCCGGCCCGATCTACTACACCGAGGAGGACCCGGACGGCGAGTTCCATCTCTCCGAGTCCGACACGTGGGAAGAGGCGTACGCCACCTGGCAGTCCGAGATCGAGACCGCCCGGCGCAACGCGGCCCGCTTCGGCCTGGACGACATCACCGAGGGCAAGCACCGACGCACCGGCGAGCGCTTCAACCTGCGGTGGCTCTACACGCACATGATCGAGGAGTACGCGCGGCACAACGGCCACGCCGACCTGCTCCGCGAGCGCGTCGACGGCGCGACCGGCGACTGACGCCGCCCCTGCCGTCACCCCTGTCACACCGGCGCCCTCCGTACGGGGCGCGAGATCACCCGTGCGGGGCAACCTCCGCCTGTCCGTCGCCCCACCGCGGGCCGGACGCACCAGAGTTGCGCGGGTGCATCGAACGACGACCACAGCGACGCTCCTGGTGACCGTGGCGGTCTCGGCCCTCTCCGGCTGTACGACGGTCCCGCGACCCTCGGCGCCGGCGCCCTCGGCGGCCCCGTCCCGGCCGTCGGCGCCTCAGCCGGAGGGCGAGGCGGAGACACAGATCGTGCAGGCCCCGGCCAGGGAAGCCCTGCAACTCATCGAAGAGGCGTCCCAGCGTCCAAAGCCGAGCGTGCCGGCGTCCCGCCGAGCCCCGACACCCCCGGCGGTCTCTCCGGAACAGGACACGTCACAGCCCGGCCACCACGACGCCCGCCCGCGCCCCGCCCGTCCGGACCACCCCGAGCCCGGCCCCCGCAGCCCCCAGCGGTCGCGCCCCCGTCCTGCGGACGTGTCGGAGTCGGTACGGCAGGACGTCCGCCGGAGCGTCCCGGACAGCTCGGACGTGTGCGCGCTGGGCAGGCGCTACGGGGGGTGGCGGGCGGACAGCCCGGAGGCGACGATCTGCCGTGACACCTACGGGCGTTGACCCACCGCACCCACCCTCTCAGGGCCGCTGCCGCGGTGGCGTCCACGCCCCCGGGCCGTCCTCCCCCAGCCGGGACTCCAGCCGCCCGATGGCCGCCCACACGCCCTCGCCGTAGCTGTCGTCGGTGAGGGCGAGGGCGGCTTCCCGGGCCCACCGCAGGTGCGTGCGTGCGGCGTCGCGGCGATCGAGTCTGATGTAGTCCTCGGCCAGGTTCAGGTGCAGGGAGGGGTAGAGCGCGACCACCGCGGTCACCGCGAGGGCCTCCTGCCCGGCCTCCTCGGCAGCCGTCAACGCGCGCAGGTCCCAGGCCAGTTCGTCCGCCGGGTCGTCCTGGGTGTCGGCCAGGTAGTGGGCGAGAGTGCAGCGGTGCAGCGGGTCGCCGTGCTCGCCGAGCTCCGCCCACAGGGCGAGGAGCCGGTGCCGCGCCTCCTCCCGGTCCCCGGCGTGGTGCAGCATGACGACCTGCCCGATCCGCGTCAGCACGGCATCCGGCGCCGTCTGCTCCTGCCGCTCCGCCACGACGTCCTCCGCGCACTCGCCGGCTGTTGCTGCCGACGCTAACCGCAGGCGGGGGCGATCCGGCTCAGGCGGCTCCGGACGGCACCGGGCCCGTCACGGCACGGCCGTACCTTGGGCGGGCGTCGGCGCCTCAGCCCAGGTTCGGGATCGTCCAGTCGATCGGCGTGTGCCCCTGCGCCGCCACCGCCTCGTCGATCTGCGTGAAGGGGCGCGAGCCGAAGAACTTCTTCGCCGACAGGGGCGAGGGGTGCGCACCCTTGACCACGACGTGCCGGGACTCGTCGATCAGGGGCAGCTTCTTCTGCGCGTAGTTGCCCCACAGCACGAAGACCGCCGGGTCGGGGCGCTCGGCCACGGCCCGGATCACCGCGTCGGTGAACTTCTCCCAGCCGCGGCCCTTGTGGGAGTTGGCCTCGCCGGCGCGGACCGTGAGCACCGCGTTGAGCAGCAGGACGCCCTGCTCGGCCCACGGCATCAGATAGCCGTTGTCCGGGATCGGCGTGCCCAGTTCCTGGTGCATCTCCTTGTAGATGTTGCGCAGGGACGGCGGGACCCGCACACCCGGCCGGACCGAGAAGCACAGCCCGTGCCCCTGCCCGTCGCCGTGGTACGGGTCCTGACCGAGGATCAGGACCTTGACCCGTTCGTACGGCGTGGCGTCCAGCGCCGCGAAGACCTCCTCGCGCGGCGGATAGACGGGACCCTTCGCCCGCTCCTCCTCGACGAACTCCGTCAGCTCCTTGAACCAGGGCTGCTGCAGTTCGTCGCCCAGAACCCCGCGCCAGGACTCGGGCAGCATGGCGATGTCGGTCACGTCAACGTCCTCACGATGTGCGGTCACTTCCAGGCCACAGAACCTACAGGCGACCACTGACAACGCGCCCGGGAAAACCCGGGGCCCCGACCGCCTACCAGGCGGTCTTGCGGTGCAGCTCCCACAGCATCATGATCGTCGACGGGTCCAGGGCCCGCTCGGCGCCCGAGACGTCCCGGCTGGCCGCCACGTACTGCCGGCCCTGCCACAGCGGCAGCAGCCGCGCGTCGTCCACGAGGATCCGCTGGGCCTCCTCGAACTCCTTCTCCACGTTCGCGCGGTCGCTCTCCCGGCGCGAGCGGGGCAGCAGATCGCCGGTGATCTCGGGGGCCGGGTAGGGCGTGCCGAGGGCGTTCTGGTCGCCGACGAACGGCGCGATGAAGTTCTCGGCGTCCGGGAAGTCGGGGAACCAACCGCGCCCGAACACCGGGTACTCGCCCTTCTGGTAGCCCTCGACGTAGGTCTTCCAGGGGCGGTTCTTCAGGCTGATCGAGAACAGGCCGGAAGCCTCGAGCTGGCGCTTCAGCTCCTTGAACTCCCCGGCGGTCTCGGAGCCGTAGCGGTCGCTCGTGTACCAGAAGGTGAGCGGGACGCGCTGGTTGATGCCCGCCTCGGTGAGGATCTTGCGGGCCTTGGCGACGTCGGGGTCGCCGTAGTCGTCGAAGAAGCCCGTGGTGTGGCCGGTGAGGCCCTTGGGGACCATGGAGTACAGCGGGTCGACGGTGTCCTTGTAGACCTTGTGGGCGATCGCCGCCCGGTCGACAACCTGCGCGATGGCCTGGCGCACGGCCTTCTTGTTCGCCCAGGAGTCCTTCGGGTTGAACACCAGATAGTTGATGTCGGTGCCGGTGCCCTCGACGAGCTGGATCTCCTCGTCCTTGGAGGACTTGCTCTGGAGCTCGACGACGTCGCCCGCGGCCAGACCGCGGTAGGTCACGTCGATCTTCTCGTCCCGCAGGGCCTTCACCATGGTGGCGGAGTCCTGGAAGTAGCGGACGGTCACCGCGTCGTTCCGGCGCTCCGCGTAGCCCTTGTAGGAGTCGTTGCGCACGAGGACGGCTTCCTTGCCGTCGGAGTACGAGTCGAGGGTGTACGGCCCGGACCCGACGACGTCACTGCCCTTGCGCAGGCTGTTCTCCGGGTAGGCCTCCGGGGACACGATCGACATGGCGGGGGTGGCGAGCACGAACGGGAAGGTGGCGTCCGGCTTGTTGAGGTGGAAGATCACCTCGCGGTCGTTCGGCGCCTGGACCCGCTCGAGGCTGCCCAGCAGACCCGCGGGGCCACCGTTGACGTTGATCTTGCGAATCCGGTCGAACGAGTACTTCACCGCCCGGGCGTCGAGCGCGTCTCCGTTGGAGAACTTCAGGCCCTCGCGCAGCTCGCAGCGGTAGACCTGGTTCGAGGAGTCGCTGAAGCCGCACTGCTCTGCGGCGTCCGGCTGGGGGTCGCTCGCACCCGTCGGGTAGCTCAGCAGCGTCTGGTAGATGTTGCGGAACAGCTCCCAGGAGCTGTCCCACGACGCGGCAGGGTCGAGCGTGCTGGGGGCACTGGTGGTGCCCAGGACAATCGGTCCTTCGTCCTCCGGGGTGTCGGACGACAGCACGCCGCACCCGGCGAGCAGGGACGATATGGACGCGATGGCCGCCACCTGCCACAGGCACCGGTTCCGCTTGAACACGCGCACGCTCCTCGATCTGCCATACCAAGGGTCGGCAGACCATACCGCAGTGCCGGGCCCGCTGACCCTCCCCGTCCATGACCTCTTGATCGATAAACCTTTGACGACGTTGTCATCGCGCTTTGCGGTGCTTTTACGCCGACACGGGCGCCGTTTGTGTCAACGGGCGCCCGTGCCGATCCGCGTACGCGGTCCTCGTCAGCCGGTTCCGGCGTTGAGGAAGATGCCGCCGTCCACCACGAGCGTCTGGCCGGTGACCCAGTCGGACTGCTCGGAGGTGAGGAACGCGGCAGCGCCCCCGATGTCGGAGGGCACGCCCAGCCGGCCCAGCGGGTAGGCCGCCGCGGCCTCCTCCTCCCGGCCCTCGTACAGGGCCTGGGCGAACTTGGTCTTCACGACCGCCGGGGCGATCGCGTTGACCCGCACCTTGGGCGCGAACTCGTGTGCGAGCTGCACGGTCAGGTTGATCATCGCGGCCTTGCTGACGCCGTACGCGCCGATGAACGGCGAGGGCGACAGGCCCGCGACGGAGGCGATGTTGACGATCGCGCCGCCGTTGTCCTTCTGCCAGGCGTGCCAGGTCCGCTGGGCGAAGCCGAGCGCCGAGACGACGTTGGTCTCGAAGACCTTGCGGGCGACGTTCAGGTCGAGGTCGGCGATCGGCCCGAACACGGGGTTCGTGCCCGCGTTGTTGACCAGGTAGTCGACGCGACCGAAGGCCTCCATCGTGCGCTCGACGGCCGCGGCCTGGTGGGCTTCGTCGTGCGCCTTGCCCGCCACGTAGATGGCGCGGTCGGCGCCGAGCTGCTCGACGGCCTCCTTGAGGGCGTCCTCGCCCCGGCCGGTGATGCACACGCGGTCGCCGCGCGCGACCAGGGCCTCGGCGACGCCGTAGCCGATGCCGCGGCTGGCGCCCGTGACGAGGGCGACCTTGCCGGAGAGTTCCACGGAAGTCATGTCTGTTCGTCCTCTAGTCGAGCGGTCCGCCGGCCACGTACAGCACCTGGCCGGAGACGAATCCGGCCGCCTCGCCGGTGAAGAAGGCGATGGCGTTGGCGATGTCCTCCGGCTCACCGACCCGGGCCACCGGGATCTGGGTGGCGGCGGCGGCCTTGAAGTCCTCGAAGCCCATGCCGACGCGGTCGGCGGTGGCCTTGGTCATCTCGGTGGCGATGAAGCCGGGGGCGACGGAGTTGGCGGTGACGCCGAACTTGCCGAGCTCCTTGGCCAGGGTCTTGGTGAAGCCCTGCAGACCCGCCTTCGCGGCCGAGTAGTTCACCTGGCCGCGGTTGCCGAGCGCGGACGACGACGACAGGTTGACGATCCGGCCGAAGCCCGCGTCCACCATGTGCTTCTGGCAGGCCTTGGACATCAGGAAGGCGCCGCGCAGGTGCACGTTCATGACGGTGTCCCAGTCGGAGACGCTCATCTTGAACAGCAGGTTGTCGCGCAGCACGCCCGCGTTGTTGACCAGGATCGTCGGCGCGCCGAGCTCCTCGGCGATCCGCGCGACGGCCGCCTCGACCTGCGCCTCGTCGGAGACGTCGCACCCGACGGCGATGGCCTTGCCGCCGGCGGCGGTGATCTTCTCGACGGTGTCCTTGCAGGCCGCCTCGTCGAGGTCGAGCACGGCGACCGCGCGGCCCTCGGCGGCCAGTCGTACGGCGGTGGCGGCACCGATGCCGCGCGCGGCACCGGTCACGACGGCAACCCGCTGCTCAGTGGTGGACATGACTGCTACTCCTCAGGTGAGCGACCGCTTAGTACCTTCAGTGGGTGTGACGCTAGAAGCCCTGGCACGCGGTGTCAACGGGCCAGGGCGGCATGTGATCCATCACCCCGGCCCCACCCTGCCCGGCAGCGTCGTCAGGGACACCCGATCGGCCCACGGCCGCGCGCCGCCGCATCTCCCGGCGCCTAGCGTCGGAGCGCGAGCCAACCATGGCCGGAAAGGAGGCGCTCCATGCGCCGTCGCACCGGTGCCATCGGCACGCTGTTCGCGATCGCCGCGATCGTGCCGCTGGCCGACCCCGCTCACGCCCGGCAGGACCTGGACTGCCGCGACTTCGCCTTCCAGGAGGACGCGCAGGCCGTCTTCGACGCGGATCCGAGTGATCCCAACAGGCTGGACGAGGACCAGGGCCCCGACGACGGCATCGCGTGTGAGGCGCTGGCCCGCCGCGGGATCATCAACCCCACGACGTCGCCCAGTACCTCCGCCAGTACCTCCGCCAGTCCTTCCATCAGTCCTTCCGTCAGCGCCTCGGCCAGTCCGTCGGTCAGTCCGTCGGTCAGTCCCTCCGCGTCCGTCACCGCCACTCCGACCGGCACTCCGAGCCAGGGCGTGCGAGGCGGGCTCGGGGGCGCGGTCACCTCGGGGCCGAGCGACTGGGACGTCGCCGTCGGTCTGGCCTTCGCGGCGGGTGCCGCCGTCGCCGCCGGTTGGGTGGTGAAGCGCCGCCGGCGCTGACGGCCGGGCGGGGGGCCGTCGCCTCACGGGTCACCCCGCCGGCGGGTCACCTCACCAGCAGGTCCAGCAGCCGGCCGGTCTCCCCCGCCGGGTCCGTGGTCAGGCCGGTGTGCACCGGGCCGGGCTGGACGATCGTGGAGCGGGGCGCGACGAGCCAGCGGAAGCGGCGGCCCGGGTCGTCGGCCGCCGCCTGGCCCGCCGTCGGGCCGCCCGTGCACAGCCCTTCCACCGCCCGCAGGGCGGCCCGGACCCCGGCCACGTCGGCGAGGGGGTCGAGGGCCAGCAGACGGGTCTCGTCGAGGTGGGTGCGGGCACCGACGTAGGACGCGGCGCGGCAGTAGACGAGGACGCCGGCGTTGATGCACTCGCCGCGTTCGACGCGCGGGACGACGCGCAGGACGGCGTACTCGTAGACGTGGCGGTCGCGGGGCCCGCCCTTGATGATGTGCCGGTCGTTCACTTCAGCCCCTGGATGCGGTCGTGGATGTCGGCGGCCCGTGCCAGCAACGGCCGCGCGTACGCCTGCCGGAGGTCGTCCGGCGTGGCGAAGCCGGGTTCGTCCAGGAGCCAGGCGTCCGGGATCTGCGCGGTGACGTCGGCGAGGAGTGCCTCGGTGACCAGGGGCGCCAACTCGGCCGCGGCGGCGGTGACATCGGGAGCGAAGGACGCCAGCGCGTGATCGGAGGCGTCGTAGGGGCGGGCGGCGGAGGCCTGGACGCCGGGCCAGTTGTGGTGCCAGATCATCGTCGCGCCGTGGTCGACGAGCCACAACTCGCCCCGCCACCTCAGCAGGTTGGGGTTGCGCCAGGACCGGTCGACGTTGTTGATCAGGGCGTCGAACCAGACGACGCGCCCGGCCTCCTCGGGGCTCACCGGGAACGCGAGCGGGTCGAAGCCGAGCGCGCCGGAGAGGAAGTCCATGCCGAGGTTGGTGCCGCCGCTGGACCTGAGCAGGCTCTGCACCTGCTCGTCCGGTTCGCCGAGGCCCAGCTCCGCGTCGAGTGCGACGGTGACCAGGCGCGGCATCCGCAGCCCCAGCCTGCGGGCGAGTTCCCCGCAGACCACCTCGGCAACGAGTGTCTTGCGGCCCTGTCCCGCACCGGTGAACTTCAGGACGTACGTACCGAAGTCGTCGGCCTCGACCAGGCCGGGCAGCGAACCGCCCTCGCGCAGGGGCGCGATGAAACGGGTCGCGATCACTTCCTTGAGCATCGCCCCAGGTTACTGACGCACGTGGCGGCAGCGGTGACGACCTCGCGGCGGGGCGGTCCGGAACCCGACAGCGAACCGACAGCTCCGCTTTACCCGTGTCCTTCCGGGATCGGGTCAGGATTTCGACATGGTCTGAACAGCCGGTCCGCAAGGGCCGTACCTCTCCGCAGATCACGAATCCCCGGAAGGAACGTCAGCATGACCAGCGAATCAGTTCAGCCGATGTCGGGACCGAGCCGCCGTACCGTCGTGGCGGCGGTCGGCGCGGCGGGGCTCACCGTGGCGCTGACGGCGTGCGGGTCGGAGGACAAGGCGTCCGACCCGTCCACCGAACAGGGCGCCGCAGGCGGCGGCGCGACGAACGACGGAGGCGGTTCGTCCGGCGGAGCGGGAGCCGGTGGCGCGGCGCTCGCGAAGACCGCCGACATCCCCGAGGGCAGCGGCAAGATCTTCAAGGACGAGAAGGTGGTGGTCTCGCAGCCGGCCGCGGGCGACTACAAGGCCTTCTCGACGATCTGCACCCACCAGAAGTGTCCGATGGTGGACCTCAAGGACGACGTCATCTCCTGCGCCTGCCACGGCAGTCAGTTCTCCGTCCTGGACGGCAGCGTGAAGAAGGGGCCGGCGGTCGAGCCGCTGGAGGCGAAGCAGATCAGCGTGAGTGGCGACTCCATCACGCTCGCCTGACCCCACGCGGACGCTCCAAGCACGCCAGCACCTCGTCCGTGGTCGCGACCGTGGCGACCAACGCGAGGGTGTGGCGGATCATCGCGGGGGTGTAGTCGGACGGCACTCCCGCGATGGCGTCCGCCGGGACGACGACGGTGTAGCCGCGGTTCACGGCGTCGAACACGGCATTGGGGACGGCTACGTTGGCCGAGACCCCGGTGACGATCAGCGTGCGGCAGCCGAGGTTGCGCAGCAGCGGATCGACGTCGGTGCCCTGCAGAGGCGACAGCCCGTGCAGACGCCGTACGACGAGGTCCTCCTCGGCGACCTCGATCGGGGCGGCCACCCGCACGGCAGGTGTGCCGGTGAGTTGCTGGACGGGCAGCCGTGCGGCGGCGCGGAACAGACGGGCGTTGCTGTTGGCGCCGCGGCCGTCGGGGCGGCGCTCGGCGACGGCGTGGACCACTTGGACGCCCGCGTCGTGAGCGACCGTCACCAGACGGGCGACGTTGGCGAGGACACCGCCGGCGCGTGCCTGTTGGGCGAGTTCGGGCAGGGCGCCGTCCTTCCCGACGACGCCTTCCTGGCACTCGACGGTGAGCAGCACGGTGGTGCGCGGTTCGAGGAGCTCGCTGAGCGCTTCGTACGAGGGCACGGGTTTCCCCCTGTCACCGGCGGCCGGGCGGGCGAGCGTAACCACCATTGCGCACGGACGGAAGAGCACTCATCCTTTTCTGACGTGATGTCAGAGGATCTCCTCTGGCACGACGTGGGAGAAAGAGGGGGCGCATGACCGTCACGCAGCAGCGCAGAGGCCGGAAGATCATGATGACGCCGGGCGAGCTGGACGATTTCCTGACCACCCAGCGCACCTGCCGGGTGGCCACGGTGTCGGCCGACGGGGCGCCGCACGTGAGCACGCTGTGGTTCGCCTGGGACGGAGCATCGATGTGGCTCTACTCGGTCGTGCGCAGCAAGCGGTGGACCGACCTGCGGCGCGACCCGCGGGTGGCGATCGTGGTCGACACCGGCGAGGACTACGACGAGCTGCGCGGCGCCGAGCTGTCGGGCACCGTCGAGTTCGTGGGCGAGATCCCGCGCACGGGTGAGCTGCGCGCCGAACTCGACGTGCCGGAAACACTGTTCGGGCGGAAGAACTTCGGCCTGGAGGAGATGCCCCACGACGGACGGCACGCGTGGATCCGCCTGACACCGGAGAAGATCGTCTCCTGGGACTTCCGCAAGCTGGCGGGGCAGTAGCCGGCCCTGGGACTCCGGCCGTTCCCCCCGAAACGACAGCCGCGCCGCCGGGGGCCGCGGCAGCCACACCCCGGGAACCACAGCCACACGGGCCCGACCACCGGCCGCTCCCCCGTAGCGACAGCCGCGCCGCCCGGGCGGCGGCAGCCATGCCCGGGACGTCAGCCGACGCTCTCCCCCGCCGCCCGCAGGGCCTTGACCGCCGCCCGGATCGACGGGCGGCGGTCCGCGTCCGCGCGCCATACGACGTAGACGTGCCGCCGGACCCGCTGCCGGAGGGGGACGGTCACGACCCCGGGGGGCACGGGGTGGCGGCCGAGCAGCGGGGCGATGCACACCCCGAGGCCCGCGGCGACCAGCGCGAGCTGGGTGTGGTTCTCGGCGGCGCGGTGGCCGACGATCGGCTCGACGCCCTTGGAGCGCAGCGTGAACATCAGCCATTCGTGGCAGAACTCGCCCTCGCCCCAGGTGATCCACTCGTCGTCGGCGAACTCGGCGAGATCCACCTCCGCGCGCTCCGCGAGCCGGTGGCCCACCGGCATGGCGACCTCGGCCGGGTCGTCCAGGATCGACGCCTTGACCAGCCCGTCGGGCAGCGCCATCGGCTTGTTGTACCAGTCGAGCACCACCGCGAGGTCGAGGTCGCCCCGCACGACCCCGGCGATGCCCTGCTCCGGCTCGAGTTCGCAGGAGCGCAGCCGGAGCGCGGGGTGCTGCTCGCGCAGCGCGGCCAGCGCGTGCGGGAACAGCCCCCGTGCGGCCGTCGGGAACGCCGACAGCCGGAGCTCGCCGACGACCTGCCCGCGCTGCGCCTCCAGGTCGGACTGGGCCAGTTCCACCTGCGACAGGATGCGCGCGGCGTGCTCGGCGAGCAGCCGGCCCGCGTCGGTGAGCCGCACCCCGCGGCCGTTCTTGGCGAGGAGCTGCTGGCCGACCTCCCGCTCGAGCTTGGACAGCTGCTGCGAGACGGCGGACGTCGTGATGTGCAGCCCCTCGGCCGCACCGCTCACCGATCCGTGCCGGGCGAGGGCGTCGAGAGTGCGCAAGCGCTCCAGGTTCAACATGTAAGCGATGCTACGGGGTACCGGGTGCGAAATCTCGATTGTGCTACGAGGTTCCGGTGCCGCATCGTGGCTGGCATGAGCACCGTCACCACCCCGGCCGACCGGGTCACCACCGCCCCGTCCGCACCACCCCGCCGCCGCCTCGACTGGCGCCTCCGGTTCGCCGCCCTGTCCCTGATCTGGGGTTTCAGCTTCCTCCTCATCAAGGTGGGCACCGACGGGTACGCGCCGTTCCAGGTGACGCTCGGCCGGCTGGTGTTCGGTACGGCGGTGCTGGCCGCCGCGATGGCGGTGCGGCGCGAGCGGCTGCCGCGCGGGGCGCGCACCTGGGGTCATCTGGCGGTCTCCGCGTTCCTGCTCAACGCCCTGCCGTTCTCCCTGTTCGCGTACGCCGAGCTGACCATCCCGTCCACGCTGGCGGGCATCTGCAACGCGACCTCGCCGCTGTGGGGCATGGCGCTGTCGCTGGTCGCCCTGTCGGAGGACCGCCCGACCCGCGTGCGGGTCGCGGGTCTCGGTCTCGGCTTCCTCGGGGTGCTCACGGTGCTGGGCGCCTGGCAGGGCTTCCACGGTCTGGACGCCACCGGGACGGCACTGGCTCTGCTCGCCTCCCTCAGCTACCCGGTCGGCTGGATCTACGTCCGCCGCACCCTGGCCGGCACCGGCCACTCACACCTGTCGATGACCGGCGCCCAGCTGCTGTTCGCCACGGTCCAGCTGGCCGTCGTCACCCCGCTGTTCACGTCCCTGCCCACCCGGGTGTCCGTCGTGCCGCTGCTGGCGATCGCCGCCCTGGGCGCACTGGGCACGGGCCTCGCGGTGCTCCTCCAGTACGGCCTGGTCGCGGAGGTCGGCCCGACGACCGCGCAGATGGTCACGTACTTCATCCCCGTCATCGCCACGGCCGCGGGCGTCGCCCTCCTCGGCGAAGGGCTCGCCTGGTCGACGCCGGTGGGGGCGGTGATCGTGCTGACGGGAGCGGCGCTGACCCAGGTGCGGCCGAAACCCAGGAAGGTGACTCAGCCCTAGCTCGACGGACCCGCGGACCCCGGCGGGCCCAGCCGAGGCTCGACGGGCCCGAGGGCCCCGGCGGGTGCCTGCTCAGTCGTAGCTGCGGGCGGGGGCGGGCCCGAGGGCCGCGGCGATCGCGTCGGCCAGCGTCTCGATCTCGCCCCGGGCGAGCGTGGAGACGGTGACCCGGATGCCGGGCGGTGCGCTCAGCCGGAAGCGGGCTCCGGGGGCCACGGCCCACCCGGCGTGCAGCAGCCGTGCGACGGCGCCGGTCTCGTCCGGTACGGGGACCCACACGTTCATGCCGCTGCGCCCGTACGCCGCCACACCGCGCCGTTCGAGCGCGCCGATCAGCGCGTCCCGCCGCCGCCCGTACGACGCAGCCACCTCTGCGGTGTCCACCGCGCCGTCGGCCCACAGCCGCACCAGGGCCCGCTGCATCAGCCGGCTGACCCAGCCGGGCCCGAGCCGGTGCCGCCCGCGGACCCGGTCGACGGTGACGGCGTCACCGGTGAGCACGGCCAGGCGCAGATCGGGGCCGTAGGCCTTGGCGGCGGAGCGTACGAGCGCCCAGTGCCGGGTGACTCCGGCCAGCGGATGGAGGGGCACGTCGACGATGCCGTGGCCGTGGTCGTCCTCGATCAGCAGGACCTCCGGGTGGGCGCTGAGCACGGCGCGCAGGGCACGCGCGCGGGGAGCACTCACCGCGGCGCCGGTCGGGTTCTGCGCGCGGTCGGTGACGATCAGGGCCCGCGCCCCGGCCTCCAGCGCGCTGCGCACGTCCTTCGCGCGAGGCCCTTCGTCGTCGACGCCGACGGGGACGGTCCGCAGGCCGAGCGCGGGCACGAGGTCGAGGGTGCGGCCCCAGCCGGGATCCTCGACGGCGACGGTGTCACCGGGCTTGAGGTGGGCCGCCAGCACCCGTTCGACGCCGTCGAGTGCCCCGGAGACCACGGCGAGCGGGCCGTCCGGCACGCCGTCGGCGTCGAGTCCGGCCCGCGCGATCCTGGCCAGCTCCGGCTCCAGGGGGGTGTCCCCGTAGAGCACGGGTGCCCGGTCGCCCTCCGCCGCCGCCGCGGCGAACGCGCCCGCGAGGGGTGGCAGCAGGGCCGGGTCCGGATTGCCCTGCGCGACGTCGCGCACGCCCTCGGGGACCTCCACCCGGAAGTGTTCCCGCCCGGTCGTCGCCGGGGCGGGCCGTACCCGGCTGCCGCGCCGCCCCGCGGTCTCGATGACCCCGCGCTCGCGCAGCGTGCGGTACGCGGCCGCGACCGTGTTGGGATTCACCCCCAGACGTTCCGCCAACTCCCTCATGGGGGGCAGCAGTTGGCCGGGGCGCAGCTCACCGGCCCCCACCGCTCGCTCGATGCTCGCGGAAATGTCCGCTGCGCGACGCCCACTGATCGGATACTCTCCTAGCACAAAGCCGATTATGCACTAGTGCAATGGAGAGCGCCATGCAGGGGACCACGCAGACGCCGTCGCAGCCCGACACCGCCTACACCCCGACCGACCGCACCGTCCCCACCCGCTCCCCGGACCGGGCCTCGTACGACAGGGACCTGGTGCATTCGATACTCGACGAGGCCTACGTCTGCCATCTCGGGTTCGTCCGTGACGGCGCGCCGGTCGTGCTGCCCACGCTGTACGCCCGGGTCGGCGAGCGGCTGTACGTGCACGGCTCGACGGGCTCGCGTCCGCTGCGGGCGGCCGGTCAGGCCGACCCGGGCCTCGAGGTCTGCCTGACGGTCACACACGTCGACGGTCTGGTCCTGGCCCGCTCGGCCTTCCACCACTCGATCAACTACCGCTCCGTGGTGGTGCACGGCGTCGCCCACGACGTGACGGACCCCGAGGAGAAGCGGCAGGCCCTGGACGCGCTGGTCGACCACGTCGTGCCCGGCCGCTCCGCGGACTCGCGCCCCGCCAACAAGAAGGAGCTGGCCGCGACCGCCGTGATCCGCCTGGATCTGGACGAGGTCTCCGCGAAGCTGCGCACCGGTGGCGTGAACGACGAACCGGAGGACCTCGCCCTCCCCCACTGGGCCGGCGTCGTCCCGGTACGGCGCACTTACGGCACGCCGGACTCCGACCCCGGCCTGGCCCCCGGTACCGAACTGCCCGGCTACCTCGCGGCCCTGTGATGCTGATCCACCCCTGGGACGCGCCCCGCGACGACACCGAATGGCAACGGTGGCTGGCCGAGCACGACTTCGGCCAGCTCGCCGTCAACGGCCTGCCGGGCGAACCGCCCCACGTCCAGCCCCTGCACTTCGCCTACGACGCCGGGCGCGGCGAGGTCGTCACCCACCTCGCCCGCCCCAACCCGCTCTGGCCCGCGCTGGAGGCCCACCCGGACGTCCTGCTGAGCGTGGTCGACGACTACGTGTTCGTGCCCGGCCCCTGGCAGGCCGCCCCGGACGTCCCGCCCGAGCACGGCACCCCCACGAGCTTCTACGCGGCCGTACAGCTCCGCTGCCGCGCCCACGTCGTGGACGACCCGGCGGAGAAGGCCGCGCTCCTCAACCGCCAGGTCGACCACTTCCAGCCGCGGGGCGGCTCCGCACGGGCGGCGGCGGACGAGGCGCCGTACGGCAGGATGCTCGTCGGCATCCGCGGCCTGCGCCTCGAAGTGACGGACGTACGAGCCAAGTTCAAGTACGCGAACCACCGGCCCGCCGAGGTCCGGGGCCGGATCGCCGCGGGGCTCGAGGCCCGCGGCGGTCCGGGCGACTCCAGGGCACGGGACCACCTCCTGCGCAGGCAGGAGGCCTAGGCCGTGCCAGGCGTCGCGGGGCCGGCGGAACCCTGCGGACACGGCCCGGGGCCCGTCACGCCGGCCCGGGCGGCACCTCACACGGCGGTCGCCGCCTCCCCGGCCGTTCGCGCACCCCGGGCCTCTCCCACCGCGAGGCCCGCCACCGAACCCAGCATCAGCAGGGTCCCGGCCAGCGTCGCCGCCGTGAGGTGTTCGCCGAGCAGGACGACGGCGAGCACCGCCGCGCTCACCGGTTCGAGCAGCATGATCACCGAGACGGTGGCGGACCGCACGACGGCCGCGCCCGCGAAGTACAGGCCGTAGGCCAGCGCGGTGGGGACGGCGGCGACGTAGAGCAGCAGGAGCAGGAGCCGACCGGGCTCCTCGGTGTGCGGCAGCAGTCCCTCCGCCAGGGCGAACGGCAGCAGGCACAGGCTCGTGACGGCGAAGGCCCCGGCGGTCGTCCGGGTGGCGTCGCCCTCGCCGTCGCGACCCCACCGGCGGGTGAGCAGCGTCAACACGCAGTACCCGGCTGCGGACAGCAGCGCGAGCAGCACACCCACGGGGCGTACGGCCGCGCCCCCGCCCCCGAGGACGAGCACCCCGAGCCCGGCTAGAGCACCCACCACGGCGACGGCACCGCCCCGCCCCAGGCGCTCCGCCAGGGTCAGCCGGGCACCCAGCGCGATGAGGACGGGACCCGCGCCCAGGGTGACGACCGTGGCCACGGCGAGGCCGGTGGCGGAGACGGCCGCGAAGTACGCGGTCTGGAAGACGGCGAGCCCGAGCCCGGTGACCCCGGCCCGCAGTGTCCTGCGGCCGAGCGGTCCCCGCACGGGGGCTCCGGCGCGCGGCCGCACCAGCCGGACGGCGAGCAGCAGCACGAGACCGGCGGCGCAACGCCAGAACGAGAGCGCCACGGGCCCCATGTCGCCGGCCCGGTAGACCAGGGAGGCGGCCGCGCCCGCGGTGCCCCAGGCGACACCGGCGATGATCAGATAGAGGAGGCCTCGCCCGATGGGCAGGCCGGAGGCAGTGTTCGACACGTGTTCTCTCCGCAGACGCGCACAGCGTGCCGCGCCCGTGTCGGACGGCGGCCGGGTGCGCGGAAGTTCGGGAAGGGCCCCGGATCAGCCGGGATCAGGGGTCCACGGACTTCGTCTGCGGGCAGCACCGTTCCGCGCGGCGGCGCATCGCCGGGCGCGGTTTCCGGAGGGCCCGCCTCAGGCGGCCGGAGGCGGAAGAACGCGTGCGGAAGGCATGATCGGCACCTTAGGCGCTGGTCCCGCGCCGGGACAATTCCCTTTCCGGGCCGCCGCTCGCCACCGGCTGCCCGGAACCCTTCGAGGGCGTCGAGGACTGCGCGATGAGGGCGCCCACCAGGACGATCGCCCCGCCGGCGATCTGCGGCGCCGAGAGGTGCTCGCCGAGCAGGACCCAGGCCAGGACGGTGGCGATGACCGCCTCGAGACAGGCGACGACCCCCGCGACCTGGGGGGAGAGCCGCCGCACGGAGACCACGCCGGTGACGTAGGCGACGACCGTGGCGACGAGGACGATCCACGCCAGCAGTACGACGGCGGCGACCGGCCTGCCGTCCATGCTCGCGGTGCCCCGGAGCACCGACCAGTCCATGGTCCAGGGCCGGGCGACGACGGTCAGCACGGCCGCGCCGACGAGCAGTCCGTAGGCGATGACGCCGAGCGGGTCGGGCGCCTCGTCCCCGGCGTCGCTGCCCTGGTCGGACAGGACGAAGTAGCCGACCTGGCAGCAGGCCGCGCCGAGGGCGAGCAGCAGTCCGAGGGCGTCGAAGCCGAGGCCCGACCAGACCTCGACGACACAGGCCAGTCCGCCGACCGCGAGGACGACACCGACGGCCGCGGCCCGCGTCACGGGCCGCTTCTGCACGAACCGCACCCAGCCCAGCACGAGCGCGGGCGCCAGGTACTCGATGAGCAGGGCGACCCCGACGGGGATCCGGGAGAGCGCGGCGAAGTAGCAGGCCTGGACACCGGCGACGGCCAGCAGCCCGAACCCGACGAGCAGCCCGGGGCGCCTGCGCAGCAGCGCGCGATGGCGCACGGCGAGCGGCAGCATCACCAGGGCCGCCCCGGCGACCCGCAGCCAGACCACGTGCAGCGGATCCAGACCCGCCTCGATCAGCGGCTTGGCCGCGACACCGGATCCGCCGAAGGCCACCGCGGACAGAAGCGCGAGGCCGAGCCCCACGCCCCTGCCGCGCCCGCTCACGCTGCTGTCAGAGGTACGCACCGGCACATGATGACAGGACACGACAGGAGCGTCATCCCCCATGGCACCTGTCTCACAGCATGGACGGGGCAGCCCGGGCCCCGCGCCGCGCCACTCAGCAGGTGGCCTCGCCGCATTCCTCGGTGCGGCCGGACCAGCCGTCGAGCCGGGCGAACACCTCGCGCGGGTCGATGCCGGCCCGTTCGAGCACCTCGACCGCACGGGCCTGCGGGTCGGCGACGATCGCGGCGAGGAGGTCGGTGCCACGGGCCGGTCCGCCGCGTCCGGCGGCGCGCTCGCAGGCGTACTCCACGGACGCGGCGGCGAGCGGGGAGTAACCCGCCGTCTCCGTCACCACGGGGACGGCGCCGGAGTCCTCGACACCGCTCTGCCAGCGCAGGCCGTAGCCGATGCTGCGCTGGACGAGATTGCCGAGCAACCGCGCGATCTGCGGCCCCTCCCCGAAGGCGGCACGCGCCTCGGGGTCGGATTCCAGCAGCGAGTGGAGCAGATGGGCGGTGTCGATCTGCCGGTCCCCGTCCCGGACAGCCCGGCGCCGGGCACCGCCGACCACCGACGCCAGCTCGTCACTGAGCCTGGCATCGTTGTCCACGCGCTGAATGCCGTGCTCATGGGCCGACTGCCGGGGGGTACGGGGTTGCACATCCTCTACCCCATCAGTCCCGCGCCCCCGGGTCATCCCCGGCGGGAAGCATCTTGGCGTCCCACAGGAAGTGGACTCCAGCGAGCGGAATCTCCTCCTTACGGAGGAGATCAGGCAGATTCCGGTGGAGACCGTCGGCTCAACTGACGGTTCGTCAGTATTGAACATTGCGGCCGCCCCGGCTACGTTCCGCGACACCCAGCCCGATACGAAGAGGTGGTCGCATGGCCGAAGTCAGCGCGGAGGCACGCATCGGGGCGCCGGCCGAGAAGGTGTGGGCCAGACTCACGGACTGGTCCGGGTACGGCGAGTGGAACGCGACCCACACGAGTTTCCCGGCGGGCGGCCCGGAACCGCTGGAAGTGGGCGCGACGTTCCAGGAGAACATGCGGCTGATGAACTTCCCGGCCGAAGTGGCGTGGACCGTCGAGGAGATGGAGCCGGCCCGCGTGCTCGCCATCCGCGGCAAGGGCCCGATGGCCGTGACCGTCGCGACGCGCTACACCCTCACGCCCGAGGGTGACGCCACGACGGTCCGCATCGACGGCGAGTTCACGGGCGCGACGGTGTCCTTGATGGCGGGCAAGCTCAAGGACTCGGCCACGGCGGCGCTGCACGAGTCACTGCGCAAGTTGGACGGGCTGGTGACCTGACACCCCTGCACGCCGAAGCGCCCCCCGACCACCCGGGGGGGCGCTTCGTCCACTGCGCGGCTCAGTCCTCGTCGGCGAGGATGAGGTACAGCTTCTTGCGGGCGTCGTTGATGACTCCGACCGCCTTCTCCCGCTGCTCCTTGCTGCCGGCCTTCCAGACCTGGCCGAAGGCCTCCATCAGACCGAAGCCGGCCTGGCGGATCTCACCGAGGGCCTCCCAGTCGACCCCGCGGGAGGCCTCCTCCCAGGGCGCCTCGGGCCCCTCCTCCGCAGCCTCGCGGCCGGCGTCGGTGAGCGAGAACAGCCTCTTGCCGCCCTCGGACGCACTGGCGATCAGCCCCTCGTCCTCCAGCAGCTGGAGGGTGGGGTACACCGACCCGGGGCTGGGCTTCCACGCCCCGCCGCTGCGCTCGGCGATCTCCTGGATCATCTCGTAGCCGTGCATCGGCCGGTCCTTCAGCAGGGCCAGGATCGAGGCGCGTACGTCGCCACGCCGCGCCCTCCCCCGTGGTCCGCCGCGCCCTCGTCCACCCCAGGGGCCCGGGCCGCCGGGTCCGCCCCAGCCGGGGCCACCCGGCCCGCCCGGCCCGAAGGGACCGAAGGCCGCACGCAGTCCTTCGAAGCCGCCCCGGCCGTGGTGCGGGCCGCCGTGTCCATGTCCACGCTCGAATCCGTGGGTACGCATCGCAACCACTCTCCATTCCATCGTTGATCCATCGCGATGCTTCAACGATATATCGGTAACTCTCGACTGGCAAGGCCCTGCCCGTTACGCCCCGGCCGGCAGAACCGGGCCAGCACTCGCGAATTGGCCTTGGCCTGCGGCTTCGTGGGAGCCCTAGCGTCGGGGCATGAGGATCCGAATCGTCGACGCCTTCACCGATCGCCCCTTCTCCGGCAACCCGGCCGGGGTCCTGCTCCTGCCCGGCGCGGGCGCCTTCCCGGACGACACCTGGCTGCAGGATGTCGCCCTGGAGGTCAACCACGCCGAGACGGCCTTCGCCCACCCGCTCCCCGGGGGCGCCGGGGCGGACTGGGCACTGCGCTGGTTCACCCCGGCCACCGAGGTCGCGATGTGCGGCCACGCGACCCTCGCCACCGCCCACGTCCTGCACACGACCGGCGTGCACACGGGCCCGGTGCGGTTCGCCACCCGCAGCGGCGTCCTCGTCGCCACGCCCGCCTCGGACGGCTCCGTCACGCTGGACTTCCCGACGGCCCCGCTCACTTCGGCCGACCCACCCCGCGGCCTCGCCGAGGCCCTGGGCGCCGAGCCGCTCACGGTCTTCGACACCGGTCCGAACATCGGCGACCTGCTCGTCGAGGTCGCCGACGAGAAGACGGTGCACGGCCTCCGCCCCGACCTGCGGGCCCTCGCGGCCCACTCCGAGCGCGGCGTCATCGCCACCGCCCGCGCTGAGGACCCTGCCCGGGGCTACGACTTCGTCTCGCGCTGCTTCTTCCCGAACGTCGGCATCGACGAGGACCCTGTGACGGGCAGTGCCCACACGGCACTCGCCCCGTTCTGGTCCGAGCGCCTCGGCCGCCCCGCCCTCACCGGTCTCCAGGCCTCACCCCGCTCCGGCCGCGTCCGCACGGAGCTGCGCGGCGACCGCACCCTGCTGACCGGCACGGCGGTCACCGTCATCGAGGGCGACCTGCTGGCCTGAGACACACCAAAGGGGCGTACGACACCGCCGTACGCCCCTTTCCGCGTCACGTCACGGCGTCGGCAGCCAGCCCACCTCGCCCGCCAGCAGCGCGTACCCGACGAACGCCCCGATGTCGAGCAGCGAGTGGGCGACCACGAGCGGGCCGACCCGCCCCCAGCGGCGGTAGAGGTAGACGAAGACGACGCCCATGACCATGTTGCCGACGAAGCCGCCGATGCCCTGGTAGAGGTGGTACGAGCCGCGCAGAACGGAGCTGCCGACCAGAGCCGCCGTCGGGGTCCACCCGAGCTGGCCCATGCGGCGCAGCAGGTAGCCGACGACGATCACTTCCTCCAGCACGGCGTTCTGGATCGCCGAGAGGATCAGCACGGGGTACTTCCACCACACCTCCGGCAGCGCCTCGGGCACCACGGTGAGGTTGAAGCCGAGGCCGCGGGCCGCCAGATAGAAGGCGACACCGGTGCTGCCGATGACCGCCGCGATCGCCGCCCCGCGGCCGAGGTCGGGCCAGGGGCGGGTGCGGTCGAAGCCGATCGTGCGCAGGCTCGCGCCCTCCCGCAGCAGGAAGTGCGCGACGAGCGCGACGGGCACGAGCGCCGTGGTGATCCCGAAGAGCTGCCAGGCGAGGTCGAGCCAGGGCCGCCCGGGCGCCGCCGAGGCGTTCATCGTGGCCGCCTGGTCCTTGAGGCCGCCCGGCTTGGTGACCGATCCGATGAAGCTGATCAGCGCGGACACTCCGCTCGCGCCCAGCGACAGCGCGAGGACCAGCAGTGTCTCGGTGCGGAGCATCCGCCGTGAGAGCCCCTGCCGGGGAATGGAATCGCCCACCGGGCTCGCCTCCGCCTGCACACCTGCCTCCACTTCACCGACGTGTCGGATCAGTATGGCGGCAGCGGGATCTCAGCCCGGCGGCGGCGTCAGTCCGGCGACACCGGCTCCGGCAGCCCGACCGGCCAGGTGTGCACCGGGTCGCCCTTGTGCATCAGCTCGCGGTAGCGCCGGGTCGTGGCGGCCAGCGCGTCGTCCCGGGAGAGGCCGGCGTCCAGGGCCGTGTGGAACGTGGCGGCCTGCCAGCTCGCCCCGTTCACCCGGCGCCGGCACCGCTCCTCGATCACGCCCAGGTACAGGTCGCGGTCGGCCGGTTCGACTCCCCAGGCGTCAAGACCGGCCTCGGCGAGCGGCAGCAGCTCGTCGCGGATCAGGTTCACCGCGTCGACCTCGGCGGTGCCGCCGTACCGGCCGCGCCGGGGCCAGCTGAAGCGGGCGTCGATGCCGTCCTTGCACGCGGCGTCGAAGTTGGCGGCGGCCGCCTCGAACGGCAGCCGGGTCCACACCGGCCTGGACTCCTCGGCCAGGGCCCGGACGACTCCGTAGAAGAAGGCCGCGTTCGCGATGACGTCGATGACGGTGGGTCCGGCCGGCAGGACGCGGTTCTCCACGCGCAGGTGCGGGACGCCGTCGGCGATGCCGTAGACGGGGCGGTTCCAGCGGTAGATCGTACCGTTGTGCAGGACGAGTTCGGCGAGCGACGGTGTGCCGCCCTGGTCGAGCACCTTCAGCGGGTCCTCGTCGTCGCAGATCGGCAGCAGGGCCGGGTAGTACCGCAGGTTCTCCTCGAAGAGGTCGTGCGCCGAGGTGATCCAGCGCTCCCCGAACCAGGTGCGCGGCCGGACGCCCTGGGCCTGGAGCTCGGGCGGGCGGGTGTCGGTGGACTGCTGGAACAGCGGGGGCCGCGACTCGCGCCACAGCTCGCGGCCGAAGAGGAAGGGCGAGTTGGCTCCGACGGCGATCTGCGCGGCGGCGACCGCCTGGGCCGCGTTCCACACGTCGGCGAAGCGGGCCGGGGTGACCTGGAGGTGCAGTTGCACCGAAGTGCAGGCGGCCTCCGGCGCGATGGACTTCGAAGTGCAGCTCAGGTGCTCCACGCCGTCGATGTCGAGGGTGAACTCCTCGCCGCGGGCAGCCACGATCTGGTCGTTGAGGAGGGTGTAGCGGTCGACGTCGGAGAGGTTCGACGACACCAGGTCGTCACGGTCGAGAGTCGGCAGAATACCGATCATCACGATACCCGCGTCGACTTCGCCGGCTTTTCGGTCGGCATATGCCAGCGACGTACGGAGTTCCTCCGCGAGACGGTCGAATACCCGGCCCCCAAGGCGGTGTGGAGGAATGTTCACTTCCAGATTGAACATGGCGAGTTCTGTTTGGAAGTCGCGACTCGCGATGCGTTCGAGGACTTGCCCGTTCAACATTTTCGGCATGCCGTCCGCACCTGCGAGATTCAATTCGATCTCCAGCCCCATGAGGTTCTTGGGGCGATCGAACCGCTGCTCCGCCAGGAGTCGCTCCAAGCCCGTCAGACACTGACGCAGCTTGTCGCGGTAGCGCTGGCGATCGGACAGGTCGAACCGGCCTGCCGCGACCTTCTCCCCCATCGAAGCGTCCCTCCTCGGATGATGCGGGCCGGGATCCCGCTGCCGGGGCCCCGGTCAGGTGGAGGATGCCCAGCGAAAGCGATCGATAACGTCCCGGGCGGAACCGACGGCCGCTACGCTGGTCACATGTGACCGGTGGCACATTCACTCGGCATGTCGCACAGGGTGGGTATCGGGCCCCGGGAACTCGTGAAAAACGCCGATGAGAATGGGCCGACCGGTTCGCGGACATGCGCCGAGGTCATCGCGGTGCACCCCCGTCTGGAATCGGGATAAATTCTCACGTATCGCCGACCGAATGTACCCTTGTTCTACTCACCGGAAACGGCTAGACGAAACACAGTCTGAACCCGTGTCGTATAAACTCCGCGAACAAGGCAGAAGGTTGGCGCCCACGGTCGACGGGTCCTGCCCCCGAGGCGACGCGGACCCCACCCCCCTCTCGTTCTCATGACCCCGGCCCCTGCCTCTCTGACCCTCGTGAGCTGACAGCGCCGTCCGCCCCCGCCCTCGCGCCACCGTGCCTTTGAATGAGAGGCGACCCACCATGCCGCTGCATGTCCCGCCGGCTCCCGCGCCCGCACTCCGTTCCGTCCTCACTGCGCTCTCCTCACCCACCGCGGTCCGCGAAGCCCGAACTCCCTCCCTGCTCGGCACCCAGGGACCCGCCACACCGGAGCTCCCCCTCCCCGTGCACGTGCTCGACCACGTCACGGCCGAGGGCGTGTCCGCGACCCGGCTGGCCGGGTGGCGCTTCCTGATCCGCTGCGGCGATCGCGCCGTGGCCGCGGCGGAGACCATGCTGACTCCCGACGGCTGGACCTTCTCGCACTTCTTCGAGGGCCCGTACATCACCTCCACCGAGCGCGCCCTGCGCCAGGCGGAGACGATGCCGCAGCCGTACCAGCCCCGCCTGCTGTCGGTGCCCGGCCTGTACATGCTGACGCTCTGGCTGCACGAGGACTGCACCGCGGACGGTGCCACCGGGCACCCCGCCGCCACCGACCTGCTCGTCCCGCTGGCGCCGGCGCCTCCCGGCATCGCGGCCCACCGCCCGCACCGCGTCGCCGAACTCCTCCCGGTGCTGACCCACCGGGCGGCCCCCACCAGACTTCTCGGCTCGCCCGCCTGAGACACCGCACAGCCCTTCGCACCCCGTCGCCGAATTTCCGGCGGCGGGGTCGTTCCTTTTCCGCGCGTTCGACCTGGACCGCTCACACGATCGCTTTGTCGCTCACGCGATCGCTCGTAGGAGCACGCATTGGCTCGTACGAGCCGAATGGGCGGTCGACCCGGGCGGACTAGCCCTATCCGGTCAGTGCGAACCACCCAAAGGGACAGTCCAGTTGGGATGAACCGTCCGCGCGGGTGATGCGTCCTGAACCTGTAAGAAGCGGTGCCGCGAAATCCCTGCGGATTGACGCCCGTGGGGCAACACTGGGTTCCGACGACTTATCACAAACGGGGGGCGGCCATGAACGACACTTCTAGCCGCGGAACAGACACGACATCCGACTCAGCCGACGTGATCCCATCATCCATCTCGACCCAGCGAAAGATCCCACCCATGTGCCAGCACCAGACCCAGTGCCCCTCAGCCGACTCCGCCGACCGGGAATCCGCCCGCCTCGTGGCGCACCACCCGGAACAGGGTTGGAGCCTGCTGTGCAACGGCGTGGTGCTCTTCGAGGACACCGGCGAGCTGCTGCCGGACGGCCGGGCCATCGCCCCGCACCGTCCGCTGGCCGGCCAGGTGATGACGGCCGCCTGAGGCCGTTCGGCGGGACGACGCCCCGCCGCCAGACATGAGGGGCCGGCCGCAGGACACCCTGCGCACCGGCCCCGACGCATGTCCGGCGGTCGTCACTTTCCGTCACCCGTCGCCACGTGCCGTTTCCCGGCCCGCAGCCTTCCCACGGATGCCCGTTTTCCGGAAGACTCCTGGAAGTTTCGCGGTCACCCGTCGACGGAGGTGGGGCAAGTGGGAGCACGTGGGGCCGAGGGCAAGGTCACGATCACGGAGATCGCCCGGCAGGCCGGCGTGTCCGTGCCGACGGTGTCCCGGGTCGTCAACGGCCGGTCCGACGTGGCACCGCAGACCAGGGCCCGGGTCGAGGATCTCCTGCGTCGGCACGGCTACCGCAGGCGCCCCGCCGCTCCGGGCACCCGTGCCGCCCTGCTCGACCTGGTCTTCGACGACCTCGACAGCCCCTGGGCCGTGGAGATCATCCGCGGGGTCGAGGAGGTCGCGCACGCCGCCGGTGTCGGCACGGTGGTGTCGGCCATCCACGGGCGTTCCGGCGACGCGCGCGAGTGGATGCGCAACCTGCGGGCCCGCGCCTCCGACGGCGTCATCCTCGTGACGTCGGCCCTGGATCCGACGCTGTACGAGGAGCTGCGGATCCTCGGGGTGCCCCTGGTGGTCGTCGACCCGGCGGGCTCCCCCGCCCTGGACGCACCCACGATCGGTGCCGCGAACTGGTCGGGCGGCATGGCGGCCACCGAGCATCTGCTGTCCCTGGGCCACCGCCGGATCGGCCTGATCGCCGGCCCGCCCCGGCTGCTGTGCTCCCGGGCCCGCCTGGACGGCTACTGCGCCGCCCTGGAGAGCGCCGGCATCACGATGGACCCGTCCCTCGTCGTCACCGGCGACTTCCGCCCCGAGTCCGGATTCACCGCCTGCACCACCCTGCTCGACCTGCCCGAGCCGCCGACCGCGCTGTTCGCGGCCAGCGACCAGATGGCACTCGGCGCGATCGAGGCACTGCGCCGGCGCGGCCTGCGGGTACCGGAGGACATGAGCGTGGTCGGCTTCGACGACCTTCCGGAAGTCCGCTGGTCGGCCCCGCCCCTGACGACGATCCGCCAGCCCCTGGCCGA
This sequence comes from Streptomyces luteogriseus, assembly GCF_014205055.1. Lineage (NCBI taxonomy): Bacteria > Bacillati > Actinomycetota > Actinomycetes > Kitasatosporales > Streptomycetaceae > Streptomyces > Streptomyces luteogriseus. The sequence continues at coordinate 7,308,282 of NZ_JACHMS010000001.1, read as the reverse complement.
CATGGGCGCACTGGCCGTGCGCACCGTGCTCCGGTTGACCCGTGACGAGCAGCCGGACTCACCGCGCGTGGAACTGGGCACCGACCTGGTGGTACGGGCGAGCACGGCGCCCCCGGCCTGACCTCCGCCACGAGGAAACGGCGCCCCGCCACCCCCTGTCCGGCAGGGCGCCGCCCGTCCTCGCTACCTCCCCCCGAGCGCCTCGCGCAGCGCGAAGTACGCCGGCTTCCGCCGCAGTTCCTCGTCCCACGGCAGGGCCGCGCCCTCGCCCGGGAAGACCGCCGGGATCCACGAGTACTTGTCGGTGTAGTCCCAGATCGTGATGCCGACGCACCGGCGCACCGCGAGGCACGCCTCGGTCACGCCGGCGTACCACTCGGCCTGCTGCGCCAGCTTCTCCTCGGTCGCGGGCAGTTGCATCCGTATGTCGACCTCGGTGAGCGCGGTGTCGAGGCCGAGCCGGGAGAAGCGGCGGAGGTTGTCCTCCAGGGTGGTGGGATAGCCGTACTGGAGGGCCAGATGGGTCTGGAGGCCGATGCCGTGCAGCGGGACGCCCGCGGCCTTCAGCTCCTTGGCCAGCCGGTAGTAGGCGTCGCTCTTCGGGCCGGTCGCCTCGATGTTGTAGTCGTTGAGGTAGAGCTTGACGCGCGGATCGGCCTGGTGCGCCCAGCGCAGCGCGTCGGCGATGTAGCCGGGGCCGAGCGTCTTGTAGAAGACCGACTCCCGGTACGTGCCGTCCTCGTTGAACGCCTCGTTGACGACGTCCCAGGCGAACACCTTGCCCCGGTAGTGCCGTACCTCCGTCTGGATGTGCTTCTTCAGCACGGCCCTCAGTTCCGGGGCCGTCCACTCCCTGCTCGTGAGCCACTCCGGCAGCTGGCTGTGCCAGACCAGGGTGTGACCGCGCACCTTCTGCCGGTTGGCCCGGGCGAGGTTCACGATCTCGTCTCCGTGGGAGAAGTCGAACACGCCCTGCTGGGGCTCGGTCGCGTACCACTTCATGCCGTTGCCGGGTGTGATCTGGTCGAACTCGCTGCCGAGCAGGGCCTTGTACGGTCCGTCCACGAGCTCGGGGTTGTCGGTGGCGCTGCCGAAGTAGCGGCCGTGCCGCTGGGCGAGATCGGCGAGCGTGGGCTGCTGGTGCCCCGCCTGGGCGGGTGTGCCGGCGCCGATGCCGGCGGCGACCAAGAGCGCGGCGAGGGCGCCGGCGAGTCTGAGACGGGTGGTGCGCATGGTGCGACTCCTCACGAGGTGGGTGGGTAGAGCCGTACGTTCGCGGCGCGGGTCAGCCCTTGGTGGCGCCGGCGGTGAGGCCGCCGACGAGCTGACGCTCGGCGACCGAGTAGAAGGCGAGGGCGGGGACCATGGCCAGCACCAGATAGGCGAAGACCTTGGCGTAGTCCGCGGAGTACTGCCCCTGGAACTGCTGGACGCCGATCGGCAGCGTCCACCACTGGGCGTCGGTGAACACCAGCAGCGGCAGGAAGAAGTTGTTCCAGCTGGTGACGACGGCCAGCACGGAGACGGTGCCGAGCGCGGGCCGGGCCATGGGCAGCAGTACCCGCCAGAAGAAGCCGAACGAGCTGCACCCGTCGAGCGTGGCCGCCTCCTCCAGCTCGCCGGGGATCTGCCGGAAGAAGCCCCGCAGGATGATGATCGTCATCGGCAGTCCGAAGGCGGCCTGCGGGAGGATCACGCCGAGCGGGTTGTCCAGCAGGTCCAGGGAGCGCAGCAGCAGGAACAGCGGCAGGGCGGCCACCGCGAACGGGAACATCAGCCCCATGGTGAACAGCGTGAACAGCGCCTCGCGGCCCCGGAAGGCGAACCGTGCGAAGGAGAAGGCCGACAGGGCGGAGACCGCGACGATCAGGACGGTCGTGCCGATCGCGATCAGCGTGCTGTTGCCGATCAGCCGCCAGAAATCCCCGGAGCCGAGGATCTGGGTGTAGTTGGAGGCCACCCACGACTCGGGCAGTCCGACGGGGTTGCGGGAGAGCTCGTCGGTGGACTTGAAGCCGGAGAGCGCGGCGTAGAGCAGGGGGACGGCCATGACCGTGCCGACGACGGCCAGAACGAGGTGGAGGCCCCAGGTCCTGCCGCTCCCCGGAGACTTCTGACTGGCTGTCACTTTCCGTCACCCCGCATGGTCGTGGTGGCCCCTTCCAGGTCGCGCCGGAGGACGAACCGCTGGTAGGCGAGTGCGAAGACGAGGCTGATGCCGAACATGACCACGCTGATGGCGCTTGCGTAGCCCACCTGGTAGCGCTTGAAGCCGTACTGGAACATGGTCACGGCCATGGTCTCGGAGTGGTGGTCGGGGCCGCCCGCGGTGGTCACCCACACCAGGTCGAAGAGCTGGATCGACCCGATGACCGCCAGGAACACGCTGATGCGCAGGGTGGGTGCGAGCAGCGGCAGCGTGACGTTGCGGAACCGCTGCCAGGCACTCGCTCCGTCGATGAGCGCCGCCTCGGTCAGTTCCCGGGGGACGGCCTGGAGCCCGGCCAGGTACAGCATCATGTGGAAGCCGAAGTACTTCCAGGTCATGACCAGGAAGACGGTCGCCATCACGGTGGACGGGTCCGCGAACCACTCTCCGCCCAGCCCCTCCAGCCCGACTTTGCCGAGGACCTGGTCGGCGAAGCCGTCGTCCGGGGCGAAGATCATGCCGAAGAGGATTCCGGTGATGGCCTCGGACAGGACGTACGGGGCGAAGAACAGCATCCGGTACACCGCCCGGCCGCGCATCCGCTGGTTGAGCAGAACGGCCATGGCGAGCGCGAACGGCAGCTGGAGGGCGAGCGACAGCACCACCAGGACGAGGCAGCGCCACAGGTCGCCGAGGAAGACGCCGTCCTGGAGGAGCCTGGTGAAGTTCTCGCCGCCGATGTAGTCGGAGGGCATGCCGAAGCCGCCCCAACGGAAGAACGCCGCGTACAGGGCGAAGAGCATCGGCAGCAGTACGAGCCCCATGAACAGCACCAGGGCCGGGAGCTGGAACCCGGCGGCGGTGAGCCAGTGCAGAGCGCGTCGCCGGGCCCGCCCCGTGGACCGGTCCGGGGCCGGGGGCGGGGAGCCGACGCCGGGGCCGGTCCGTTTGTCCGGCAGGAACGTGGAGGTCATCGCCGGCTACTGCTCTTCCTTCGCGGTCTTCGTGATCGACTGGGCGACCTGCCCGGGCGACTTGGAGCCGGAGATCAGCGCGGCCACGCTGTCGTTGACCTCCTGGCCGACGGCGGGCGCGTACGCCTGGTCGAGGTAGAGCTGGAAGCCGGTGGCCGCCTTCAACTGGGCCTGTACGGCCTTGATGTTGGGGTCGACGATGGCGCTCTCGGCCGCCGGGACCACGGGCAGCACACCGGTCTTCTTGACCAGTTCGAGGTCGGTGGCCTCGGATGCGAAGAACTTGAGGAAGTCGACGGCCTCCTGCGGGGCTCCCCGGCGCAGTGCGTGCCCGCCGCCTCCGCCGAACACCTCGGTGATGGCGCCCTTGCCGCCCTCGACCGCGGGGAACGGGAAGAAGCCGAGGTCCTTGCCGAGGCCCTTGCCCGAGTCGGCCTGGACCGTGGGCGCCCATTGGCCCATGAGCTCCATGGCCGCCTTGCCGTTGCCGACGGTGGCGGCCTGGCCGGTGGGGGTGGAGTAGGCGGCGCCGAGGTAGCCCTTCTGGAACGGCTGGAGGCCGACGAGTTCCTTCAGGTGCTCGCCCGCCTCGACGAAGGGGGCGGTGGTGAAGTCCTTGTCGTCGTAGGCCTTCTGGAGCGCCTCGGCGCCGGCGGTGCGCATGGCGAGGTAGGCCCAGTAGTACATGCCGGGCCACTTCTCCTTGCCGGCCAGGGCCAGCGGCGTGACCTCGGCGGCCTTCAGCTTGCGTACGGCGTCGAGGAAGTCGCTCCAGGTGGTCGGGGGCTCGGCGATGCCGGCCTTCTCGAAGAGCGCCTTGTTGTACCAGAAGCCGATCATGCCGATGTCGAACGGGATGCCGTAGGCCTGGTCGTCGATCAGGTACGGCTCCCTGGCGACCGGCAGCAAAGCGTCGCCCCACGGCTTGGTCCGGTCCGTGAGGTTTTCGACGAGCCCGGCGTCGACCTGCTGCTTCAGCACGCCGCCGCCCCAGGTGTGGAAGATGTCGGGCAGCTTCCCCGAGGCGGTCAACGCCGTCATCTTCGACTTGTAGGCGTCGTTCTCCATCTGGACGATCTTTATCTTGACCTTGGGGTTCTGTGCCTCGTACTTCCGGGCGAGTGCGGCCCAGACGCCCTTGGCCGGCTGGGTGGTGGAGATGTTCCACCATTCGATCGTGGTCGTCCCCGACGACCCTCCGTCCGAGTCCCCGCCGCATGCGGTCAGTGCCGTCATCCCCAGGCCTGCCGCGGCGGAGGCCGCCAGGAAGCCGCGGCGGGACAGTGCGGGGTCGCCCATCATGCGCTCCTCGAAAGTTTCGAACGAGATCCAGAAAGCTTCGTTGCTGCCGCACCCTAGAGACAGCGGCCAAAGCGTGGCAACCCCTTGTACGCGGTCAATCTCTCTGCGATGCAAGGACCTTGCGCCGTGGCGAAACATTCGGTTGCGCAGACGAACGTTCCGAGACCGGTGCGATCACGATCACGCAGGGTGTCCGCGCTCGAGCCGAGGCTCGACGCCGCTCACGCCCGGGGCGCAGGCGCGCCGCCCGCTCTCATCTCGCGTTTTCGCCCCTGCGGCCGCCAGGCCCGCCAGTCTTAACGGAAGCTTGACGCGCTCAGCCGCCTCATTCATGGGCCACCGCATCACGCTCCGCTTACGCTGATCGGGCCGTCCAGTGATGGCCGGAACCACGCCGAGCCGCACATCGGGAGCACGTCGATGGCCACCACCGAGCACCCGGCACCGAGCCGTCCGGAGCCCACCCCACCCAGCCGCCTGCGCGCCTGGATGCTGGAAGGCCTGTCCGACATGGGCAAGGACGGTGGCCACACCGGCCCCCACGCCCAGCCCGAGCCCCCGCACCGGGGACAGCGCTGGTGGCGGGTGATGTGCCTGACCGGCGTCGACTACTTCTCGACCCTCGGCTACCAGCCGGGCATCGCCGCCCTCGCCGCCGGACTGCTGTCTCCGATCGCGACCATCGTCCTGGTCGTGGTCACCCTGGCCGGCGCCCTGCCCGTCTACCGCCGTGTGGCCGAGGAGAGCCCCCACGGCGAGGGCTCGATCGCGATGCTGGAGCGGCTGCTCTCCTTCTGGCAGGGCAAGCTGTTCGTACTGACCCTGCTGGGGTTCGCCGCCACCGACTTCCTCATCACCATCACCCTGTCGGCCGCCGACGCCTCCACCCACCTCGTGGAGAACCCCCATCTGACCGGTGCCCTGCACGACAAGCAGATGCTGATCACCCTGGTCCTGGTGGCCCTGCTCGGGGCGGTGTTCCTCAAGGGCTTCCTGGAGGCGATCGGCGTCGCGGTCGCCCTCGTCGGCGCCTACCTCGCGCTGAACGCGGTCGTGGTGTCGGTCGGCCTCTACCACGTCATCACCGCCGGTCATGTGATCACCGACTGGTCGAGCGCCCTCACCGCCCAGCACAGCAACATCTTCGCCATGATCGGCGTCGCCCTGCTCGTCTTCCCGAAGCTGGCGCTCGGCCTCTCCGGGTTCGAGACGGGAGTCGCGGTGATGCCGCACGTCCAGGGCGACCCGGACGACACCGAGGCACGGCCGACCGGCCGCATCCGCGACACGAAGAAGCTGCTCACCACGGCCGCGCTGATCATGAGCGTCTTCCTGATCACGACGAGCTTCATCACCACCCTCCTCATCCCGGAGAAGGAGTTCGAGGCGGGGGGCCAGGCCAACGGCCGCGCGCTCGCGTACCTGGCACACGACTACCTGGGCAACACCTTCGGCACCGTCTACGACGTCTCGACGATCGCCATCCTCTGGTTCGCCGGCGCGTCCGCGATGGCGGGCCTGCTCAACCTGATGCCGCGCTACCTGCCCCGCTACGGCATGGCCCCGCACTGGGCCCGCGCCGTACGGCCCATGGTCATCGTCTTCACCCTGATCGCCTTCCTGGTCACCTGGATCTTCGACGCCGACGTCAACGCGCAGGGCGGCGCCTACGCCACCGGCGTGCTGGTCCTGATCAGCTCCGCCGCGATCGCGGTGACCATCGCCGCCCGCAAGGCCCGGCAGCGGAACTGGACCGTCGCCTTCGCGGTGATCTCCGCGGTGTTCCTCTACACGACCGTGCTCAACGTCATCGAGCGGCCGGACGGCGTGAAGATCGGCGCCTGCTTCGTCGCCGGCATCATCCTCGTGTCCCTGCTGTCGCGGCTGGCCCGGGCCTTCGAGCTGCGCGTGACCAGCGTGACGCTGGACCACATGGCGGAGCGCTTCGTGCGGGACATGGCCGGCCGGCGGATACGCTTCATCGCCAACGAGCCCGACCGGCGCGACATCGCCGAGTACCGCGCCAAGATCGAACAGATCCGGCACGACAACGACCTGTCCAGCCAGGAGGACTTCGTCTTCGTCGAGGTGACGGTCACCGACCCGTCCGAGTTCGAGGCAGGCCTGACCGTGCGCGGTGAGGTGCTGCACGGCCGCTACCGCGTCCTGACCCTGGAGTCGTCCTCGATCCCCAACGCCCTGGCCGCGCTGCTGCTGCACGTCCGCGACGCGACGGGCCGCACCCCGCACATCTACTTCGAGTGGACCGAGGGCGGGCCCTTCGCCAACTTCCTGCGCTTCTTCCTGTTCGGCCAGGGCGAGGTCGCCCCGGTGACCCGCGAGGTCCTGCGCGAGGCGGAGCCGGACCGCAAGCGGCGGCCCAGGGTGCACGTGGGCTGAGTCAGGCCGTCGCGCCCTTCCTGCCGAAGCCCCTTCGCGGCGGGCGCACCACGACCTGCCCGTAGTGGATCTCGCCCGTGATCCGTATTCGCAGCAGGACGGGGGCGTCGGCCGGCCGGCGGGCCTTGATCTCGGAATAGTTCAGCACCAGGCCGCCGGTGTCGACCACGACACCCGGCCGGGTCAGCAGCTTCAGGGCGCCTGCCCGCAGATCCAGGTCGATGTCCAGGGTGTCGTGGCTGATCACCGCGTCGGTGAAGTCCAGAGCCACCTCGCCCCACGCCGAACGGATCTCCAGCCGCCGCGGCACCACCCAGCCGTCACACCGGCGGGTCGAGGCCCCCTCCTGCCGGATCCGGACGACGTCCTCGGCCCCGCCGGACGCCTGACCGGCCACCGCGGGAAGATCCGCCGTCAGCACGGCGAGCTCGCCCACCGTGCGTGCGGACAGCGCCGTCTCCAGCCGCTCCTCGAGCTCCTCCAGGGTGAGCCGTCCGTCACCCGCGGCGACGCGCAGCACGTCCACGACCCGGTCCCGGTCCGCGTGCGACGCCCTCACCTCGGGCGATCCACCCGTCCGCGCGATCTCGGCCGCCATCACTCCACCCCCGATCCCCCGGGCACGCCACCCGGCCCACCCACTCGACCACTAACGCTATATCGCGTCATACCCAACGGCCAACCCCGCAGCCCCCGTTCCCTCCCGGCGCCCCTATCGTGACCGGCATGCAGTCCTACACGATCGGCCAGGCAGCACGGCTGCTCGGCGTCAGCCCGGACACCGCCCGCCGCTGGGCGGACGCGGGCCGCATCACGACCCACCGCGACGAGGCCGGGCGACGGCTCGTCGACGGGCGGGACCTGGCCGCCTTCTCGGTCGAACTCGCCCGGTCCGGCACCGCCGAGGAGGACACCCCGTACACCTCGGCCCGCAACGCCTTCCCCGGCATCGTCACCGCGATCAAACTCGGCGACGTCGCCGCCCAAGTGGAGATCCAGGCCGGCCCGCACCGGCTCGTCTCCCTGCTCACCCGCGAGGCGGTGGAGGAACTCGGCCTTGAGGTCGGCATGGAGGCGACAGCCCGCGTGAAGTCGACGAACGTACATATCGACCGCGTCTGAACCCGAGGGGAGGCGGAGGCGACGCAAACGCACGCCTGCCAGGGCGAACGCCGATATCGGGCTACCGTGCCCCCATGAGCCTGAGCATCGGCAACCAGCTCGCCGGCACCGTCACCGCCGTCACCCCTGGCGAGGCCATGGCGACGGTCAGGGTCCGTCTCACCGGCGGCCGGAACCTCACCGCGGCGATCACCCGCGAAGCCGCGGAAGACCTCCGCCTCACCCCGGGCACCGCCGTGCGCGCCCTGATGAAGTCGACGGAGGTCTCCCTGGCCACCGCACCCGTCGAGGGCCTGTCGATCCGCAACCAGCTCCGCGGCACGGTCACGGACCTCGCCGCCGGCGACGCCATGGCATCCGTCCGCGTCACAGTGGAGGGCGGCGAACTGACCGCCGCGATCACCCGGGAGGCCGCGGAGGACCTGGCCCTGTCACCCGGGCTCCCCGTCGTAGCACTGATCAAGGCGACCGAGGTGTCACTCGCCACCGCCTGACCGGCCGGTGAACGGCGGGAGGGACCCCGCACCGCGGAGCCCCTCCCTGTGACCGGTCGGCCGGTCAGTCCTCGTACGCGTCCAGCGGCGGGCAGGAGCAGACGAGGTTGCGGTCGCCGAAGGCCTGGTCGATGCGCCGCACCGGCGGCCAGTACTTGTCGGCGGTCGACACCCCGGACGGGAAGACGGCCTCCTCACGGCTGTAGGCGTGCTCCCACGCCCCGGCGAGCGCGCCGGCGGTGTGCGGGGCGCCGCGCAGCGGGTTGTCCTCCGCGGGCCACTCGCCGGAACCGACCTTCTCGATCTCGGCGCGGATGGCGATCATCGCCTCGCAGAAGCGGTCCAGCTCGGCCAGGTCCTCCGACTCGGTCGGCTCGATCATCAGCGTCCCGGCCACCGGGAACGACATGGTCGGCGCGTGGAAGCCGTAGTCGATCAGCCGCTTGGCGACGTCGTCGACGCTCACGCCGGTCGCCTTGGTCAGGGGCCGCAGGTCGATGATGCACTCGTGCGCGACGAGCCCGCCGGGGCCGGTGTAGAGCACCGGGTAGTGCGGCTCCAGCCGCTTGGCGATGTAGTTGGCGCTGAGCACGGCCACCTGTGTGGCCCGCTTCAGCCCCTCGCCGCCCATGAGCCGGACGTACGCCCACGAGATGGGCAGGATGCCGGCGGAGCCCCAGGGGGCCGCCGAGATGGGGCCGACGCCCGTCTCCGGGCCTGCCGCGGGCTGCAGCGGGTGGTTCGGCAGGTAGGGCGCGAGGTGCTCGCGCACCGCGACCGGGCCGACGCCGGGACCGCCGCCGCCGTGCGGGATGCAGAAGGTCTTGTGCAGGTTCAGGTGCGAGACGTCGCCGCCGAAGTGCCCCGGCTTGGCGAGCCCGACGAGCGCGTTGAGGTTGGCCCCGTCGACGTAGACCTGCCCGCCCGCCTCGTGCACCTGTGCACAGATGTCGGCGACGTGCTCCTCGAACACACCGTGCGTGGACGGGTACGTGATCATCAGCACGGCCAACTGGTCGCGGTACTGCTCGATCTTGGCCCGCAGGTCCTCGACGTCGATCTCGCCGTCCCCGGCGGTCTTCACGACGACGACCTTCATGCCGGCCATCACGGCGCTGGCGGCGTTGGTGCCGTGCGCGGACGACGGGATCAGGCACACGGTGCGCTGTGCGTCCCCGTTGGCCCGGTGGTATCCGCGGACCGCGAGCAGACCGGCCAGCTCGCCCTGCGACCCGGCGTTCGGCTGGAGGGACACCTTGTCGTAGCCGGTGACCTCGGCGAGCCGGTCCTCCAGTTCGTGGATGAGGGTGAGGTAGCCCCCGGCCTGCTCGGCCGGCGCGAAGGGGTGCATCTGCCCGAACTCGGGCCACGTGACCGGCTCCATCTCGGTGGTCGCGTTGAGCTTCATGGTGCAGGAGCCCAGCGGGATCATGCCGCGGTCGAGCGCGTAGTCCCGGTCGGCCAGCTTGCGCAGGTAGCGCAGCATGGCGGTCTCGGAGCGGTGCTGGTGGAAGACGGGGTGCGTCAGGTAGTCGTCGGTGCGCAGCAGCGCGGCCGGGAGCCCGTCCTCGGTGGCCGCGTCCAGCGCCTCGACGACGCCCTCGACGCCGAAGGCCGCCCACACGGCACGCAGCTGGGCCCGCGTCGTGGTCTCGTCGCAGGCGATCGAGACGTGGTCGGCGTCGACGGGACGCAGATTGACCCCGTGGTCCCGCGCGGCGGCCACGACCTCGGCGGCCCGGCCCTCGACGCGCACGGTCACCGTGTCGAAGTAGGAGCCGTGCACGACCTCGACCCCGCCGTTCGCGAGTCCGGCGGCGAGGACCGTGGCGTACCGGTGGGTGCGCCGGGCGATGCCCTTCAGGCCCTCCGGGCCGTGGTAGACGGCGTACATGCCGGCCATGACGGCGAGCAGCACCTGCGCGGTGCAGATGTTGCTGGTCGCCTTCTCCCGGCGGATGTGCTGCTCACGCGTCTGCAGCGCCAGCCGGTAGGCCTTGTTCCCGTCGGCGTCCACGGACACGCCGACGAGCCGCCCGGGCAGGCTGCGCGCCATCTTGTCCTGGACCGCCATGTAGCCGGCGTGCGGTCCGCCGAAGCCCATGGGGACGCCGAAGCGCTGCGTCGTGCCGACGGCGATGTCCGCGCCGAGCTCGCCGGGCGACTTCAGCAGCGTCAGCGCCAGCAGATCGGCGGCGACGGTGACGAGCGCGCCGAGCTCGTGCGCCCGGTCGATGACCGGCTTGATGTCCCGCACGGCACCTGAGGCGCCCGGGTACTGGAGCAGTACGCCGTTGATCTCACGCTCGGCGATCTCGGCGGGAATGCCCTCACTGAGGTCGGCGACGACGACCTCGACGCCGGTCGGCTCGGCGCGGGTCTGGATCACCGCGATGGTCTGCGGCAGCGTGTCCGCGTCGACCAGGAACAGGCCCTTCTTGTTCTTGCCAAGCCGCCGCGACAGTGCCATGGCCTCGGCGGCCGCGGTGCCCTCGTCGAGCAGGGAGGCGCCGGACGTCGGCAGCCCGGTCAGGTCGGCGACCATCGTCTGGAAGTTGAGCAGCGCCTCGAGGCGGCCCTGCGAGATCTCCGGCTGGTACGGCGTGTAGGCCGTGTACCAGGACGGGTTCTCCATGACGTTGCGCATGATGACCGGCGGCGTGAACGTGCCGTAGTAGCCGAGGCCGATCATGGAGCCGAGGACCTGGTTGCGGTCGGCGAGGGAGCGCAGCTCGGCGATCACCTCGGCCTCGCTGCGGGCGCCGGGGAGGTCCAGGGCCTCGGCGCTCTTGATCACGGCCGGGACCGCGGCGGCCGTGAGCTCGTCGAGTGAGCCGTAGCCGACGTGGGCGAGCATCTTGGCGCAGGCCTCGTGGTCGGGGCCGATGTGGCGCTGCTCGAAGGGGACTGCCTCTTCGAGCTCGGAGAGCGGAATGCGGTGGGCGGTCATTACGGAGGCCTCCTGGTCGACACGACCTGCGAGGGGCACCACGGCACGGGTACCCGGACGGCCTCCCCCTCTGTCATCTCAACCTGAGAGCTTCACCGGATCGCCCGAAGGCCTCCGGCTTTCACCGTCGGTGAGAGCGGAAGCCGTCGACACCCGCCCTGCTTTCCAGAGTGACCTCGTCCGCGCGGTACGTGAGCCTGAGAGATTCCGGGGAGGATTTGCTCCTTCGGCGCCTCCGATGATGTCTGGAGGACTCTCCCGCGCGGGGTCAACAGCCGCTGCCAGCGTACCAGCGAGGTCAACGCACGAACCTTCGAGTGGCCGCATCCCCGCTTGTACCGTTTTGTAGTGTTTACGGATGAGGTGCGACCATGTGGAGGGCCCGTGCGAACCGATATCGATCCGCGCAACCTGATCGGCCGCAAGGCGTTCGACCGCAACGGGACCAGGATCGGCACGATCGACGAGGTCTACCTCGACGACGCCACGGGCGAACCGGAGTGGGCGGCCATACGCACCGGCCTGTTCAGCAGGGACGCCTTCGTCCCCCTGGAGCCCAGCGAACTGATCGAGGGGGCCCTCCACGTCCCCTTCGAACGCGCCCTGATCAAGGACGCTCCCGATTTCGGCGTCGGCCGCCACCTCTCCCCCGAGCAGGAACTGCAGCTCTACCATCACTACGGCCTCGACGTCGCCGCCCCGCCCCCGCTGCCGGATCACGACTTCGGCAAGCTGGCGGGCACCGACGAGCCGGCCTGAGGCCCCGGTCCGGGCACGCGGCCTCCCCCGTCCGGCCCTCGTAAGACCAGCGGCAGCGGATCCGCCGCCTCCAGGTCCGGATCGTCGACCCGGAACGTCCGCACTCGCCCGGGCTCCGAGTCAGGCGTCTCGAACCGTACGGTGACCCGCCCGAGGCCGCTGCCCTGCACCCATCCGTGCCCGAACTCGGTGTGCCGCACGTCGTGCCCGGCGGGCCACCGCCGCTCGGCGAGCGACGGCTGCTCCTCGGCTGCCACGGCGGCGGCGTGCTCCTCGACCGGGCCCTCCGCGACCGCCCGCTCCCCCGCCGCCTGCGCGAACAGGTCCTCCTGCGTGTAGTCGGCGAGCCCGCTGACCCCCACCCCGAGGAGCCGCACCCCGCCGGTCGTGTCGACCGAGTCCAGCAGTCTGGCCGCCGCCTCGCGGATCACCGCGGGATCGTCCGTGGGCCCGCGCAGCGTCTCGGACCGGGTGAGCGTCGAGAAGTCGTACCGCCGCACCTTCAGCACGATCGTCCGCCCCGACAGCCCGGCCCCGCGCAGCCTGCGCACACACCGCTCGGCGAGCCGCTGCACCTCCAGCCCGACCCGCGTCCGGTCATGGATGTCCACGTCGTAGGTGTCCTCGACCGACACCGACTTCGTTTCCCGCTCCGCCACCACGGGCCGGTCATCGCGCGCCAGGGCCATGGCGTACAGACCGTGCCCATGCGCCTTCCCCAGCAGCCGGACCAGCTCGTCCTCGCCCGCCTCGACGATCTCCTCGACCGTGGTGATCCCGGCCCGCCGCAGATGGTCGCCCGTCGCCGGCCCCACCCCCGGAAGCGTCCGCACCGACATCGGCCCGAGCATCGCCCGCTCGGTGCCGGGCTCGATCACCACCAGCCCGTCGGGCTTGGCCGCCTCCGAGGCGATCTTCGCGAGCATCTTGGAGGCGGCGAGGCCCACCGACCCCGTGAGCCCCGTGACGGCCCGTATGTCCGCGCGCAGCTTGATCCCCGCCAGCCGCGCCGACGGCTCGTCCCAGGCCACGCCCCCGGCCTCCAGGTCCACGAAGGCCTCGTCCAGACTCAACGGCTCGACCAGCGGCGACAGCGCACGCAACAGCTCCATCACCCGCTCGCTGATCGACTTGTAGAGATGGAAGCGCGGCACGAGATACGCGGCGTTGGGAGCGAGCCGCCGGGCCTGCCCCATGGGCATCGCCGAGTGCACCCCGAAGACCCGTGCCTCGTACGACGCGGTCGCCACCACCCCGCGCGGTCCGAGCCCGCCCACGACCACGGCCTTCCCGCGCAGGCTCGGCTTGGACGCCTGCTCCACCGAAGCGAAGAAGGCATCCATGTCGAGATGCAGGATCGTAGGCGCGGTTCTCACATCTCCGATGCTGCCCTACGCCACTGACAACGCCCCGCGCGTCAGCCCCGGACACCCCACGGAAAACCGTGTACGGCCCGGCGCGGAAACGTCCCGCCTCCTGCGACCGCGTACATCTCGCGTTGCTGGACGGCTCAGACGGCCCGGTTCCGCCGACGCGCCAGCTCGTCCGCCGGGTTGGGTCCCACGAGGGTCTCGCCGGTGTCGATCCGCTCGCCGTGCAGCTGGGACAGCGCGCTCTCGACGTCCCGCCACACCACGCCGACAGCGATCCCGAACACACCCTGGCCGCCCTGGAGCAGGGCATGGACCTCGTCGGGCGAGGTGCACTCGTAGACCGTCGCGCCGTCGCTCATCAGCGTCATGCGCTCCAGATCACTGAAACCGCGTTCCCTGAGGTGCTGGACGGCCGTGCGGATGTTCTGCAACGACACCCCGGTGTCGAGGAACCGCTTGACGATCTTCAGGACGACCACGTCCCGGAAGCTGTACAGCCGCTGCGTCCCGGACCCGTAGGCGGGGCGCACGCTCGGCTCGACGAGCCCCGTGCGGGCCCAGTAGTCCAACTGCCGGTAGGTGATGCCGGCGGCCGCACAGGCCGTGGGGCCGCGATAGCCGATCTGCTCGGACGCCATGGACGTCGTCCCTCCGCTGCTCGGCACCGCTGTCGGTCGCTGCGGAGCGTGATCGGCCGCACCACCGGGCTGGGGGCATCCCCCGCCCGGGAGGGATCGTGAGCCGGGGGGAGCGTACGGACCGCTCGCCCTGAGACTGCGCTCGGGGCCACCCCCGGCCGTACCGTCGCCGCTGCTTCTCACGCCGACCTCCGTCCTTGACCTGCCTTCTCGACGGTAGGCAGTCACCAGGGGTGCGTCAACGATCGCCACACTCGCCACGCCGAGTGATAATCACCCTGAGAGTGGTTTCCCGTGCCCCACCGCGGGGAAAGGCTAGCCGAATGCGCCCGGCACGAGCCGTATGACGCTCTCACGCGCCACCGGCACATGCGGGCATTTCACCCGTCACACAAACGGCGGCGGCCCGGTCACGGACCACATCGTCCGCCGGGCCGCCCACACGACTCTCACAACGCTGCCCGCTCCCCGGGGAGCTCACTGGCTGCTGGTGCCGAAATCCTCCGGGGAGATCTGGTCGAGGAACTCGCGGAACTTCTCCACCTCGTCCTCCTGCTCGTCCGGAATCGCGATACCGGCGTCGTCGAGCACCGTGTCACTGCCGTAGATCGGCGTCCCGGTGCGCAGCGCCAGCGCTATGGCGTCGGACGGGCGGGCGCTCACCTCGACGCCGCTCGCGAAGACCAGCTCCGCATAGAAGACGCCCTCACGCAGGTCCGTGATGCGCACTTCCGTGAGCTCCTGGCCGACGGCTTCCAACACGTCCTTGAACAGGTCGTGTGTCAGCGGCCGCGCGGGAGCCATCCCCTGTTGGGCGAAGGCGATCGCCGTCGCCTCCCCCGGTCCGATCCAGATGGGGAGGTAACGGTCGCCTCCCACTTCACGCAGCAGCACGATCGGTTGGTTGGAGGGCATTTCGACCCGGACACCTACGACATCGAGCTCGTTCACACAGCAACCCTAGGCCGTGCTCGGGACGTTTGGGTAGTCGGGCCGGGATCGGGCGCCTGATCCGGCCCCCTGTCGCCCGGCCGCCTCAGGGCAGCCGCACCCCGAGCGCCGTCCGCACCAGCGCGGCGTGCAGCTTCACCGTGAGCCCCGCCAGCTCCTTGGTGCGGGCCTCGGCATGAGCCCTGGTCTGCGGGTTGCGGTGCCGCCTGAGCGGTGCCACCACCTGGTCCACGAGCCCGGCCTCACGGTCGGCGGCGGCCTTCATCACCCGCAGGTGCCGCGGCTCGATCCCGAATTGCCCGAGTTCGACGACGAGCAGGGCGACGGTGACCGCCCCGGCGTCGTACGCCCCGTCCTCCAGTGGGGTGAGGAGCCCGTAGGACTCCCACTCCTCGAGCTCCCGCTCGCCGACGCCGACGGCGGCGAGCAGCTCCTGCCGGCCGATCCTGGCCGCTGTGGGCTCCTCGGGCGGCTCGGAGACGGACGCACCGTCGCGCTGACGCCCCACGACCGGCAGCTGCACGGCCTCACCGCGCTCCATGGCCTCCAGATGCTCCCGGATCACCTTCAGGGGCAGATAGTGGTCCCGCTGCATCCTCAGGACGTGACCGAGGCGCTCGACGTCATGGGCGCTGAATTTGCGGTACCCCGACGGGGTCCGCTGCGGCTCGATGAGCCCTTCCGACTCCAGGAAGCGGATCTTGGAGATGGTCACTTCGGGAAACTCGTCGCGCAGCGCGTTCAGCACCGAGCCGATGCTCATCAGCCCACTGTCCGTGGCGGCGGTGCCGCGCCCGGCACCGCCGCTCGGTGTATGCAGCATGGACCTTCCCTGACGGATGGACCTTCGCTGGGTCTGTCCGGACCGAGCCCGGTCAGTAGCCCCGCTGGCTGGCGTAGAAGACCAGCCGGTACTTGCCGATCTGCACCTCGTCGCCGTTGTTCAGGGCGACCTGGTCGATCCGCTCCCGGTTCACGTACGTGCCGTTCAGGCTGCCCACGTCGGCGACGGTGAACGAACCGTCCTGACCGCGGCGGAACTCCACGTGACGCCGGGACACCGTCACGTCGTCCAGGAAGATGTCGCTCTGCGGATGCCGGCCGGCCGTGGTCAGGTCGCCGTCCAGCAGGAAGCGGCTGCCCGAGTTCGGCCCGCGGCGCACGACCAGCAGCGCCGAGCCCAGCGGCAGCGCGTCGACGGCGGCCTGGGCCTCGGGCGACAGCGTCGGCATCGGCGTCTGACCGGTGGTCTCGCTGTCGTAGGCCTCGAGACCGGAGATGGAGATCGTGGAAGTCGTCTCGGACGGACGCTCCGGCGTCGCCCCCGCCCGCAGCGGCGCGCCGCAGTTGGAGCAGAAGCGGCTGTTCTCCGCGTTGCGGTTACCGCACCTCGTACACACCAGGGCCGACATGGGATCCTCCTGCCGCGGCTGCCCACCGGGGGCGTTGGACGCATACGGGTCGGAAAACCCTCCACCCGCACTTGAGGTCGACGGTTGCCCGAAACCTATGCCGCCGGGCTGCGCAGGGTCAACCGACGGCGCGCCCTGACCTCCGGAAACGTCGCCGCCAGGGCCACCGACCTGGTCCCGGAACAGCGGCCGCTGGCCCTCCGCGTCAGGCTGGGCGCGATGGCGAGCGGTCGCATTGTCGCTGCCTTCTCGCGCGCTCTTGCCGAACAACTTCGCAAACAACTTCACGGGCGATTCCCCTTGACCGAAAC
Source organism: Streptomyces luteogriseus (assembly GCF_014205055.1). NCBI lineage: Bacteria > Bacillati > Actinomycetota > Actinomycetes > Kitasatosporales > Streptomycetaceae > Streptomyces > Streptomyces luteogriseus. Next base: position 7,291,447 of record NZ_JACHMS010000001.1, on the reverse strand, counting down.
AGACCCGCCCGTGGGGCAGGACGAACCCTGACTGAACACTCTGGCCGACCCGGACATCCTGACAACGTCCGTCTGCACCAGACAGTTTCCACCACGCACCGCCCATTCGGTGCGCCGACCCCCCGCAACCTCATGCCCTCGCCGGACGCCGCCCATGCACCCCCGGCTCACTGCGAGGACGACCGAGCGTAGTCAGGCCGCTTCGCTGCTCGCAAGGCGTCCACGACGATGTCGGTGGACCGCTCGATCGTGACGGTGGCCTGTTCCTTCTCGAGAGTCTGCACCACGCCTCCGGGGATGTTGAGCGCCGGCTCGAGGTCCTGCGACTTGCCGATGACCTTGAAACGATAGGGCGCGTTGATCTTGTTCCCGTCGACGCCCACGCCCTTGCCCGAGTCCGTGAGATACGTGCCCGCGACGACCCGTACGCCGTTGACCTGGATCGCCTCGGCACCCGCCGCGCGCAGTTCCTGGATCGCGTCGAGCAGCATGTCCGCCTCGACCGTCCCCTTCGTGTCCTGGATCGTCATGGTGATGCCGGGCCCCTGCGCGGCCACGGTGCCCGCGAGGATGCCGAGTTGCCTCTCCTTCTCGATCGTCTGTTTCCGGGCCTCCTCGGCCTGGTCAGAGCTGTTCTCCAGCTCGTCGCGCTGCTTCTCGAGACCTTGCTTCTCGTCCTCAAGACGTTGAGTACGGTCATCCAGTTCATCGAGGATGCGGACAAGATCTTCCTGTCGCGCGCCACGCAGCGCGCTGTCGCTGTCGCTGTTCGAGGCCACCTGCACCGCCAGCCCGAACCCGAGGCCGAACAGCAGCACCGCGACGATGAGTTGGGCCCGTGTGACACGCGGCGGCCACACCCCCTGCACCAGCCGCTGCCGACCGGTCAGCCGCGGCTCGGGTTCCGGCTGCGGTTCCGGCTGCGGGGCCTGCGGCTCCTTGGGGCTGTCCTCTGCGGCGGGAGCCGCCGCGGGCACCTCCCGGGGCAGCTCCTTGCGCAGCCCGTTCCCGGACTCGGCGCTGTCGTCGCGCGCGTCGCCCCGCTTCTCGGCGGTCTTGTCGTCGTGATCGCTCATCGGCCTCACGCCCGGAAGACGTGCCGGCGGATCGCCGCGGCGTTGGAGAAGATCCGGATACCGAGGACGACCACCACACCGGTGGACAGCTGGGCGCCCACGCCCAGCTTGTCGCCCAGGAACACGATCAACGCGGCCACGACCACGTTCGACAGGAACGACACCACGAAGACCTTGTCGTCGAAGATGCCGTCGAGCATGGCCCGCAGGCCGCCGAACACGGCGTCGAGCGCCGCCACGACAGCGATCGGCAGATAAGGCTCGACCACCGCCGGAACCTCAGGCCGGACCAACAGGCCGGCCACGACTCCCACGACGAGGCCCAGTACGGCGATCACGATGTGCCCTTCTCGCTCTTCTCAATGCTCGGCTGTGCTGTACGTACGGTCACGCTCGGCGCGGCAGGCAGCCGGAGGTCGTCCTCCACGGAGATGCCTGTCCTGATGCCGTAGCTCTCCTGCAGCGCGTTCAGATACAACCCGTCCGCGCTGTTCTGGAACCGCGTGCTCAGCCGCTGCCCGTCCCCCACCGCCAACACCGTGTACGGCGGCACCAGCGGCTTGTTGTCGACCAGTATGGCGTCCCCCGCGGCCCTGATCGCGGACAGCGCCGTCAGCCGCTGCCCGTTGATCGAGACGGCCTCGGCGCCCGACTCCCACAGCCCGTTGACCACCCGCTGCATGTCCCGGTCACGCACCCGGCCGGTGTCGGAGAAACCGGAGGTCTCCCGCGGGTCGCCGTCGCCCCCCGAGGCGGCTTCCTTGGCGTCGTTCACCACGAGCTTCACACCGGGGCCGTGCACGGCGGCGGCGCCCGACAGGATGCCGACAAGATCGGAGTCCGTGCTGCCACCGCTGTGCTTCAGCGCCTCCCGCTGCCGGGCGCTCACGTCCGCGCGCAGCTCGTCGACGGAGTCCTCCAGCTTGTCCGCCGCCTCGGTCTCCCGGTCGATGCGGTCGACCAGCTCTTCCCGCTCCTTGGCGACGACCGGGGCGGCGACCCGCGCCTGCGCCGCTCCGACGGTCACGACGAGGGCCGCGAGCACCAGTCCGGCGGCGAGCCCCAGCTTCGCCCTGAGCGTCTTCGGCATGCCGCTGTCACCGGCGGCCTTCTTGCGCTCGGCGGCCTCGGCATATCCGTCGTCGAGGCTGTGGTCCATGACGTTGGTGAGCAACGACATGGACGCATCCGGGCGCCGGGGCCGCGTGGGTGTGCTCCGAATGGGGGGTTGCTGCGGCATGCCGCACATCGTCGCACGTCGCGAGCCCTACCTCCGAACGGCCCCACCGGCGTGCCGGACAGGCCCCGTTGAGGACACTTGTCCGGCACGCACGCGTGCAGCCCGTTCTACCGGCCGGCGCTGTCCACGACGGCCGACCATTCGTCCAGCAGGGCCTGCGCGGAGGCGTCGTCCGGCCCTTCGGCCCACAGATGGGTGACGGCCTCGGCCGGGTCGGGCAGCACCATCACCCAGCGGCCGTCGGTCTCCACCACCCGCACCCCGTCCGTGGTGTCCACGAAGCGATCTCCGGCCGCTTCGACGACCCGCCGCATCACGAGGCCCTTGACGGCCCACGGGGTCGCCAGATCCCGCTTCAGGACGTGTGCCCGCGGGATCCGCGCGTCGATCTGGCTGAGCGTGAGCTGCGTCCGCCCCACCAGCCCGATGAGCCGCACGAACGCCGCCGTGGCGTCGTACACGCTGCTGAACTCGGGGACGATGAAACCGCCCTTGCCGTCACCGCCGAAGATCGTCCCTTCCTCACCGCCGACACGCGTGAGGTCGTCGGGGGAGGTGGTCGTCCACTCGACCTGCGTCCCGTGGTACGCCGCCACCTGCTCGGCGATCCGGGTCGTGGTCACCGGCAGCGCGACCCGTCCACTGCGCCGCTCGGCGGCGACGAGGTCCAGCATCACGAGCAGCGCCCGGTCGTCCTCGATGATCCGGCCCTTCTCGTCGACGAGCGACAGTCGCTCACCGACGGGGTCGAACCGCACACCGAACGCGGCTCCCGAGGACGCCACGATCTCCCCGAGACGCACCATCCCCGACCGCCGCATGTCGGCCGTCTCCGTCGGCCTGGACTCGTCGAGACCGGGGTTGATCGTCAGCGAGTCGACACCGAGCTTGCCGAGCAGGCTCGGCAGCACGAGGCCGGCGCTTCCGTTGGACGCGTCCACGACGACCTTCAGCCCGGAGTCCGCGATCCCGGTCGTGTCGACGTTCCGCAGCAGCGAGCCGGTGTACGAGTCGAAGACACTCGCCGGGAAGTACAGGTCACCGATCTCGCCGGGGAATGCACGTCGGTACTCCTGCCGCGCGAACACCCGGTCCAGCTTCCGCTGGCTGCCCTGCGAGAGGTCCGCACCCTGCCCGTCGAAGAACATGATGTCGACGGAGTCCGGCACACCGGGCGTGGTACGGATCATGATGCCGCCCGCACTGCCGCGCGCGGTCTGCTGCCGGGCCACGGGCAGCGGCACGTTCTCCAGGTCCCGCACGTCGATCGCGCTCGCCTGCAGCGCGGAGATCACCGCCCGCTTCAGCGCACGGGCACCACGCGAGTGGTCTCGGGCCGTGGTGACGGTCGAGCCCTTCTTCAGGGTCGTCGCGTACGCGCCCGCGAGACGCACCGCGAGTTCCGGCGTGATCTCCACGTTCAGGATGCCGGACACACCGCGAGCACCGAACAGATGGGCTTGGCCCCTGGATTCCCAGATCACCGAGGTGTTGACGAAGGCGCCGGCCTCGATGGTCTTGAACGGATAGACCCGCACATTGCCCTGGACGATCGATTCTTCACCGATCAGGCACTCGTCACCGATGACCGCCCCGTCCTCGATCCGTGCCGCACGCATGATGTCGGTGTTCTTGCCGACCACGCAGCCGCGCAGATTGCTGTGGGGCCCCACGTAGACGTTGTCGTGGACGACGGCCTTGTGCAGAAACGCGCCGCTCTTGACGACCACGTTGGAGCCCACGACGGTGTGCTCGCGGATTTCGGAGCCGGCCTCGACCTTGGCGTAGTCACCGATATAGATGGGGCCACGCAGAACGGCGTCGGGGTGGACCTCCGCTCCCTCGGCGACCCACACGCCCGGGGAGATCTCGAACCCGTCGATGTCGACGTCGACCTTGCCTTCAAGGACGTCGGCCTGCGCCTTCACATAGCTCTCGTGCGTGCCTACGTCCTCCCAGTAGCCCTCGGCGATGTAGCCGTAGACGGGCTTGCCTTCCTTCATCAGCTGGGGGAAGACGTCACCGGACCAGTCGACGGGCACATCGGGCTCGACGTAGTCGAAGACCTCGGGCTCCATCACATAGATGCCGGTGTTCACGGTGTCGGAGAAGACCTGGCCCCAGGTGGGCTTCTCGAGGAAGCGCTCCACCTTGCCTTCCTCGTCGACGATGGTGATACCGAATTCCAGCGGATTGGGCACACGCGTCAGACAGACCGTGACCAGCGCGCCCTTCTCCTTGTGGAAATTGATGAGCTCGGTGAGGTCGAAATCCGTCAGCGCATCGCCGGAGATGACGAGGAAGGCATCGTCCTTCAGCGCTTCCTCGGCGTTCTTGACGCTTCCGGCGGTACCGAGTGGCTTCTCCTCGTTGGCATAGGTGAGCTCCATACCGAGCTCTTCGCCGTCACCGAAGTAGTTCTTGACCAGCGAGGCCAGGAACTGGACAGTTACGACTGTTTCGTTGAGCCCATGCCTTTTGAGCAGCCGAAGAACATGCTCCATGATCGGCCGGTTGGCCACCGGCAGGAGCGGCTTGGGCATGCTTGAGGTCATGGGGCGAAGGCGCGTGCCTTCGCCTCCGGCCATCACGACGGCCTTCATGTCGGAAGCGTCCTCCTCAAAGAGACGGTCTAGCCGACTTCCCCCGCCAGGATTGTCCCTCACTTACCCAGCACGGGCCATCGCTCCGCTACGGCAGCAGGACCATCCGAGAGTTCAATCGGCCATGGTGTCCGCACGGACCAGGCGGCGGACTTGTACCACGTAGAGGACTCCTGCCCACCAGTACAGCGTTGTACCCCATCCTGCGAACGCCCATCCGAAAATGGCAGCCAGTGACGAGATCCAGCCGCTTCCGTCACTGAGGAGAAGCAGGGGGAAGGCGTACATCAGGTTGAAGGTGGCTGCCTTGCCCAGGAAGTTCACCTGGGGCGGCGGATAGCCGTGCCGGCGGAGGATGCCCACCATCACCAGCAGAACCAGCTCTCGCGCCAGAAGTGCAGCCGTCAACCAGAGGGGCAGAATCTCCCGCCAGGTGAGGCCGATCAAGGTGGAGAGAATGTAGAGCCGGTCAGCGGCGGGGTCGAGGAGCCGGCCGAGGCTGCTGATCTGGTTCCAGCGCCGGGCGAGCTTGCCGTCGAGATAGTCGGTGACTCCGCTCAGGGCGAGTACCAGAAGGGCCCAGCCGTCACTCTTGGGCCCACCGAACTCAGGACGCAGGATCAGCCACAGGAAGACGGGCACGCCGACGAGCCGGGCCATGCTGAGGATGTTCGGGATGGTGAGCACACGGTCCGTCTGGACGCGAGTCTCCTGAACCTCCACCCGGGGGCCTCCTGTGGGAAACGAGCCAACGATGCTCCCTGACCTTACCTCAACGCAAAAAAGCTCTGGCTCTTGGGCTGTTCGCCCAAGAGCCAGAGCTCTAAAAGGAGTTCGGCGGCGTCCTACTCTCCCACAGGGTCCCCCCTGCAGTACCATCGGCGCTGTAAGGCTTAGCTTCCGGGTTCGGAATGTAACCGGGCGTTTCCCCTACGCTATAACCACCGAAACACTATGAAACTGTCAGCCGCACCACGCTGTGGCAACGTGGGGCTGTTCGTGGTTTCAGAACCAACACAGTGGACGCGAGCAACTGAGGACAAGCCCTCGGCCTATTAGTACCGGTCAACTCCACACGTTACCGTGCTTCCATATCCGGCCTATCAACCCAGTCGTCTACTGGGAGCCTTACCCTCTCAAGGAGGTGGGAATACTCATCTCGAAGCAGGCTTCCCGCTTAGATGCTTTCAGCGGTTATCCCTCCCGAACGTAGCCAACCAGCCATGCCCTTGGCAGAACAACTGGCACACCAGAGGTTCGTCCGTCCCGGTCCTCTCGTACTAGGGACAGCCCTTCTCAATATTCCTACGCGCACAGCGGATAGGGACCGAACTGTCTCACGACGTTCTAAACCCAGCTCGCGTACCGCTTTAATGGGCGAACAGCCCAACCCTTGGGACCGACTCCAGCCCCAGGATGCGACGAGCCGACATCGAGGTGCCAAACCATCCCGTCGATATGGACTCTTGGGGAAGATCAGCCTGTTATCCCCGGGGTACCTTTTATCCGTTGAGCGACGGCGCTTCCACAAGCCACCGCCGGATCACTAGTCCCGACTTTCGTCCCTGCTCGACCCGTCGGTCTCACAGTCAAGCTCCCTTGTGCACTTACACTCAACACCTGATTGCCAACCAGGCTGAGGGAACCTTTGGGCGCCTCCGTTACTCTTTAGGAGGCAACCGCCCCAGTTAAACTACCCATCAGACACTGTCCCTGATCCGGATCACGGACCCAGGTTAGACATCCAGCACGACCAGACTGGTATTTCAACGACGACTCCCCCTGAACTGGCGTCCAGAGTTCACAGTCTCCCAGCTATCCTACACAAGCCGAACCGAACACCAATATCAAACTGTAGTAAAGGTCCCGGGGTCTTTCCGTCCTGCTGCGCGAAACGAGCATCTTTACTCGTAGTGCAATTTCACCGGGCCTATGGTTGAGACAGTCGAGAAGTCGTTACGCCATTCGTGCAGGTCGGAACTTACCCGACAAGGAATTTCGCTACCTTAGGATGGTTATAGTTACCACCGCCGTTTACTGGCGCTTAAGTTCTCAGCTTCGCCCCACCGAAATGGAGCTAACCGGTCCCCTTAACGTTCCAGCACCGGGCAGGCGTCAGTCCGTATACATCGCCTTACGGCTTCGCACGGACCTGTGTTTTTAGTAAACAGTCGCTTCTCGCTGGTCTCTGCGGCCACCCCCAGCTCACCGTGTAAAACGGATCACCAGACGTGGCCCCCCTTCTCCCGAAGTTACGGGGGCATTTTGCCGAGTTCCTTAACCATAGTTCACCCGAACGCCTCGGTATTCTCTACCTGACCACCTGAGTCGGTTTAGGGTACGGGCCGCCATGAAACTCGCTAGAGGCTTTTCTCGACAGCATAGGATCATCCACTTCACCACAATCGGCTCGGCATCAGGTCTCAGACACATGTCAGGCGGATTTGCCTACCTGACGTCCTACACCCTTACCCCGGGACAACCACCGCCCGGGATGGACTACCTTCCTGCGTCACCCCATCACTCACCTACTAACCGCTTGGTTCGGCGGCTCCACCACTCCCCTTTGCCCGAAGGCTCCAGGGCGGCTTCACGGCCTTAGCATCACGATGCTCGATGTTTGACGCTTCACAGCGGGTACCGGAATATCAACCGGTTATCCATCGACTACGCCTGTCGGCCTCGCCTTAGGTCCCGACTTACCCTGGGCAGATCAGCTTGACCCAGGAACCCTTAGTCAATCGGCGCACACGTTTCTCACGTGTGAATCGCTACTCATGCCTGCATTCTCACTCGTGAACCGTCCACAACTCGCTTCCGCGGCTGCTTCACCCGGCACACGACGCTCCCCTACCCATCCACACAGGCGTTGGCCCTATTGTGTGAATGACACGACTTCGGCGGTACGCTTGAGCCCCGCTACATTGTCGGCGCGGAATCACTAGACCAGTGAGCTATTACGCACTCTTTCAAGGGTGGCTGCTTCTAAGCCAACCTCCTGGTTGTCTCTGCGACTCCACATCCTTTCCCACTTAGCGTACGCTTAGGGGCCTTAGTCGATGCTCTGGGCTGTTTCCCTCTCGACCATGGAGCTTATCCCCCACAGTCTCACTGCCGCGCTCTCACTTACCGGCATTCGGAGTTTGGCTAAGGTCAGTAACCCGGTAGGGCCCATCGCCTATCCAGTGCTCTACCTCCGGCAAGAAACACACGACGCTGCACCTAAATGCATTTCGGGGAGAACCAGCTATCACGGAGTTTGATTGGCCTTTCACCCCTAACCACAGGTCATCCCCCAGGTTTTCAACCCTGGTGGGTTCGGTCCTCCACGAAGTCTTACCTCCGCTTCAACCTGCCCATGGCTAGATCACTCCGCTTCGGGTCTTGAGCGTGCTACTGAAACGCCCTATTCGGACTCGCTTTCGCTACGGCTTCCCCACACGGGTTAACCTCGCAACACACCGCAAACTCGCAGGCTCATTCTTCAAAAGGCACGCAGTCACGAGAATGAAGCAAGCTTCATTCCGACGCTCCCACGGCTTGTAGGCACACGGTTTCAGGTACTATTTCACTCCCCTCCCGGGGTACTTTTCACCATTCCCTCACGGTACTATCCGCTATCGGTCACCAGGGAATATTTAGGCTTAGCGGGTGGTCCCGCCAGATTCACACGGGATTTCTCGGGCCCCGTGCTACTTGGGTGTCTCTCAAACGAGCCGCTGATGTTTCGACTACGGGGGTCTTACCCTCTACGCCGGACCTTTCGCATGTCCTTCGCCTACATCAACGGTTTCTGACTCGTCCTGTTGCCGGCAGACAACAGAAGAGAGATCCCACAACCCCGCATACGCAACCCCTGCCGGGTCTCACACGTATACGGTTTAGCCTCATCCGGTTTCGCTCGCCACTACTCCCGGAATCACGGTTGTTTTCTCTTCCTGCGGGTACTGAGATGTTTCACTTCCCCGCGTTCCCTCCACATGCCCTATGTGTTCAGGCATGGGTGACAGCCCATGACGACTGCCGGG